>PLNS01000007.1:133647-183316 GCA_003141855.1 Candidatus Bathyarchaeota archaeon
GTTCTTAAACCCAAAAACCAAAGCCCATCCGCCTAAGGCAAGTTAAACGTGAATTAAGAAGTAACATGCAAAAGATTTGCGGCATGTTTTAGCACAATGTTGATAAAGCAACTATACGCCTAAAACAAATACAAGCTGGAGTTGAGCGAGACGGCAGAAAAACAAGTTGTTGGTAATTTAACTTTGAGCATTGTTTGGCTCTGCGGAGGAACAACTGCCGACATAATCCCGACACCGCAGGTAAAGTTCAACATGGAGCAAGCATGCGAAAAAATAAAAAAACAGCACATTAAAATCCGCGTGAAATCGCCGATGCTTTTGATTTTTGACTATATGAAGATGGAGATAAGCCTCTTTGACGGGGGACGAATGCTAATAAAAAACGTTACCGACAACAAGTTACCGACGAAGGCTTTTGTTGAAATCGTTAAAACCATCAATGTACCCGTATAAAAAGATCCCAAAATGGATTAATGGAAAATTAATTTGGCGCCTTTCTTAACCGCACTTCCGATGCCTTCTTGTCTAATCACCCGAATTAACCTAGAAGCCGACCTCTGACAGTTCCTCTGGAAGTCCCTTTGAATTTTCACAAGCATATCATAATCAAAGTCTTTGGTTTTAACACGAGCCAAATAGTTATCCATCTGATCATACAAACCTTGGCTCATCACTTCATCGTACAGTTCGCTGCCAGGGCATGCTATGTAAATGTTGAATAGGCACCAGTCAGCGTTTAGGCTCTTTGCAAACTTGAACGTTTCTTTCATGTCCTCAACGGTTTCACCGGGGATGCCGAGCATGAAAGAAGTGGCTGTTTTTATTCCAACTTGCCTACAAAGATCAAAAGTGCTTTTGACCTCTTGCAAATCGATGTTTTTATGGAGCTTTTGCTGAATTGTGGGTGAACCAGATTCTACTCCAAAGAAGATGGTTTGGCATCCGGCTGATTTCATGTCAACAAGTAACTCTTTAGAGATAAGGTCAGCTCTGGTTTCGCAGATCCATTTAATATCTAATTTGTTTTCTACGATTAAGCGGCAGAGTTCAGATGTGTGTTTTTTGTTTATGGTAAAGTTGTCGCCGACAAAATAGATGCCTTTAGAACCGTAATTTTCTACCATGTGTTTTATTTCGTCAACGACTCTTTGCGGTGAAAACGCTCGACATGTAGTTCCCCACAGCGCCCTAGTTTCACAGTAAGCACACTTGTATGGGCAACCGCGGAGCACACTCATTGTATCGACTGGTTTAACATCCAAGTAGCTTAGTGCGCGGTCATACATTTTCATGGGCAACAAGTGGCGTGCTGGGAAGGGAACTTGGTCTAGATCGTTTATAAATTTAGGCGCGGTCTTGACTACTTCGCCGTTTAGTTTGCAGGCTACCCCTGGAATCTTGGCGACTGTCTCAGCTTTTTCGCCGTTTGTGATGCTGGCAACAAGTTGGACCATTGCCTGCTCCCCTTCGCCGATGACCACGTAATCTATCTCTTGGTGCTGCAACATGGTTTGAGGCATGTAGGAGGGATGTGGTCCGCCCACCACTACCTTGCAAGATGGGTATGCTTCTTTGACGGCTTTAGCTGTCTCGATACAGCGCGTGTAGGTTAAGCTACTGCAGGTTATGCCCACTATTTCAGGCTGGCGCTTTCTAACTTCCAGCTTAACTTCTTCAATGGACCTCTCCATCAGGTAATTATCAAAAATCTCCACTGCATACCCGTTCTTTTCTAGCGCTCCTGCAACATAGGCTAAACCTAATGGAGGAAGCTTACCTGCCATACCCCATGGCGATTTTTCGGGTGGAGCAGTGGTCATTAACAGAATCAAATTTTGCTTTCTCCATCTTGGCTTTTTTTATTTTAGTATGCTGTTTGCTTTTGCTATGACTGCTCTTCGGAAATGCGCCAGTATTAGGCGAGTTGCGCCAAGACCCCACATTTTTCCCTTCTTAAACATACCTAATGCGCTGACGAAGTAGGCTGGGCTGAGGTAGAAGCTTTGGAATGCTTGTTCCCTTATTTGCTTCAATTCCTGCATTGTCATGTTTGGAATCTCAAATGTCGGTGTCGCAGTATCGTATCTGTTGAAGTCAGTTATCTTTAGGGACCCGTTGGCTTTGACTTCTTCGTACATGGGGGTTCCCGGGTAAGGCGTGGCTATGTAGAAGCCGACGTCGTTAGGGTTAAGTTCCTTTACAAAGCGGATTGTTTCCCAAGCGCTCTCTTTTGTTTCGCCTGGAAAGCCTAAAATGACTCCTGCCACTGTCATTAATCCTGCTTCTTTTGCCCACTTGAATGCTCGTCTTGTCTGTGTCAGTGAGAAGCCTTTGCCCATGCTGATTAAAAGTTTCTTTGAGCCTGATTCAACGCCGAACCAAACAGCTATACAGCCCGCTTGCCTCATTTTGACTAGGAGTTCTTTTGTGACCATGTCAACCCGCGTTTCGCAGTCCCATTTAATCTTGAGTCCTCGGCGGTGCATTTCATCGCAGATTTCAGCGGTTCTTGCTTGGTCCACGGTGAACGCGTCATCGTAGAAGGTAAATTGATTCGCATGATAATTTTTGTAGAGAAACTCCAACTCATCGACAACATTTTTTGGACTTCGCATACGGTATTTTCTGCCAAACATTCTGACGGCAGTACAGAAGTTGCACCAGTACACACAACCTCTACTTGTCATGACTGGGTAGGGAATGGTTCCATATTTTCGCAGTTCGCCCATATGTTTCCAAAGGTGAAGCGCTGGAAAAGGCAAACTGTCGAGGTTTTCTAGGAAAGGTCTGTCAGGGTTCTTGACGATGTCGGCGCCGTTCCTGCAAGTAGTGCCTGCAAGATCATGGAAAGCTTTGTGATTTTCGACTCTTTGCGCAAGCTCCAACATAGTTTCTTCGCCCTCTCTTCTTATAACGACGTCTAAGGATTGCTCTTCCTGCAGTGCCTTGTCGTCCCAGAATGTAACATGTGGACCTCCGATTGCAGTTACGCAGTTTGGCAAGACTTCCTTGGCTATTTTTATAATTTCGAGAGCTGACTTGTATGTAAGAGTGGTTGAGGTGACGCCAACTATGTCTGGTTGGAATTTACTGATTTCTTCTCTGAACTGTTGATGACTGATTTTTTGTGCTTGACAATCAATCACGTTAACTTCAAAATGATTCGTGTACAAAACGGCGCCTAGGTACCCGATGCCTAAGGGCATGAAAGGCGGATGCTGATGGGAACCAGCAGGGTAAGGTGGATTCACAAGAGTAATGCGAGTTTTCATGTTCTCCCCTGAAACAAGTAGAATCTATGCTTTGGGGTTCATTTACTTTACTCAAAAATACCGATTTTTTAGGCTGCTAGCTTCTTTACCAGAGCCACCAGAAAAAAGATGTTTATTTCGGTGTTAGATGGCATTCTTTGATGTCCATGTAGAGCCAGTTACGTTTCCAATTCTTGGCTTTTTCCTTCTTTTTCTTCGCCTTGAATTTGCCTATGGCGATGGATTCTTTGAAGAGCGGTGCATCGACCACTGTGCTGTGGTAGCCTTGGCCGTCTTCGCTGGAAACGTCTATACCTTTTGCGTCGGTTAACTCTTTTAGTTCTTTGATGGAGTCTGGGTCAAGTTTTCGCCCGAGCCACTCTTCACCAAAAAAGTTTGTGTTAATGCAGTTCAGGACTGGTCTTAAGCCGGTGCCTACGACTTCTTTGAGGACGTCGTATGTGTCGCCTGAAGGGCTTTCGTTAGGCATCATAAAAGCTAACCCCAATTGCTTAGCCATGCTCTCGTAGTAGCTTGAGTGAACCAGGGCGCATCCTGCTCCAGCTATGTCGCCGGTTACGATGCCCTCGATGCCTTCCTCTTCCTTAAGTTTTGTTAGGGCACCCAAGATGTCTTCGTAGGCTTTCTTTATTCTAACAACTTTAAGGGGAGTGCCTAAAGTTTTGGATTGGAGCTCCATAACTTGGAAACTATGGAAAACATAGGGTCTCATGTATTCGAAGCTGAGAAGACAGGCAACTTGATGTCCCTGTTTGATGACTTTGTGGTAAGCTAAACAGCATTCTTTGCCCCCGCTCCAATGGACGACAACTTTCATTTGGAATCCCTCTCAGTCTGGAAAAGTCACGTGGATTAACTATAAACCTTTTCATTAGCTCTGACGCCTCACCCTTTGCTGTGCTTATCGAAAGCGTATTCCTAAGGGTGTACCGCTTCAACTGCAAAACCACCAACAAACCTCAATCGTCTCTATGTTCCGCTAAAGCTATAAACTCGCGAACCATCACAAAGAACAACAAACCTTCGTTCAGAGGCAAAACCGTGCCCGCCCAACCCAAAAACAAGAATTCTAACCCCAAACCCGAAGATAACCAGGTTCTACTCATGACTACGGCTCCGCCCGCAAATGGGGCATGGTACCTTGGCAAACGTTTGCCTCCCATCGGCTTAATGCACGTTGCCGCAGCACTCGAAAAAGCAGGCTTCCAAGTGCAAATGCTCGACAACTACCTAATGAAAAAATCAACAGACGAAATCAAACAGTTAATAACTAAAATTAACCCTCAAATTGTTGGTATTACATGTGGTTCAGCCACTTATTCACGTTGTATAGAGACCGCCAAAGCCATCAAGCAAGCCAAGCCCGACTGCAAAATCATAGTCGGCGGATGGCATGCATCCTATGTGCCTGACAGTTTACTTGAGAACCCAGAAATTGATTATGTTGTCATGGGTGAAGGCGAGAGGGCAGTAACAGAACTTGCCACATGCATTACAAACGGCAATGAAACAGCTGCCATGGCAATACCGGGCGTTGCATGTAGGCGTGCAGGAAAAAATATCAAAAATCCGCCCGAATTCATAGAGAACTTGGATGAAATTCCTTACCCAGCAAGGCACCTGTTGCCGCTTGAACTTTACGACCGCACAATTGAATATTTGAACGTTAAACCCGCCGACGTCATGAGCATCTCACGCGGATGCATCTTTAACTGCGGCTTCTGCGAAACACGCAAGCTGTGGGGCAACATCTGCCGCGGCTTCAGCCCACAAAGGGTCATCGGCGAAATCCAAGACCTACAGAGGAAATATGGCACAAAAGGACTCTATTTCATCAACGACAACTTTACGCTCAGAAAAAAAGAAACTCTTGAATTATGTGACCTAATGGTAAAGAACAAGCTCGATTTGGAATGGGTCTGTGACACCCGTGTGGATTTAGTCGACCAGGAGCTTTTAGAAGCGATGAGCAAAGCTGGATGCAAAACTATTTGGTTCGGAGTTGAATCTGGTTCGCAGAAAATTTTGCAACGCATTGGGAGAGACACAACGCTTGAACAAATAGAAAACGCGTTTAAGCTCTGCCGCAAAAATGGCATACAAACCGCCTGCTCATTTATGCTCGGGGTCCCCGATGAAACACTAAAGGACATGGAAGCCTCCTTAAAATTCGCTAAAAAACTCAACCCTGACTGGTGCCTATTCAACATCTTCATCGCCAACCCAGATAGCAGGCTATACCAAGAAGTCTTAGATTCCAAAAAATACACTCAGCTTGACGACTTTTTACTCGCTGTAAAAACGGATGAGTACGATTATAACTCTCTTCTGGCGATTCAAAGAAGGTTCTTCCGAGATTTCCACAGGTCACCAAAACAGATAATGAAAAGAGTCAAGCGTGAAGGCATTGTAAACTTTGCAAAAAGAAGACTAAACCCCAACGCACCGAAAAGGGTTGGAATAGCTTAATTATTTTTTAGCTATACAAAAACTCATTTCATCTCTGCAACTATTTTTTTTGGCTCGTTTCCTGATCAGGTAGCCAACTACCACAATTGCTATAACCAAAGCAGCAATTATGGCGGCAATCTCTACTAATGATGGAGTTGAAGCCGAAGCTTGGTTAGTGACATAACTTGAGAAACTGTAAACGTTCCAGTCATTGCATCCTATGTATAATCTTCCGTTGGCTATGCTTGGGGAGGACCAGCTGCTGGAAAGTGTAGTTGCGTTTGCTATTGTTGTGCCCCCGTTTGTGGTGTCTAAAACAAAGATGTGCCGTTGGCTGGTTGTTACGTAAATTTTGCCGTCAGCGTAAGAGGGTGAAACATAGAGTTCATCTCCCGTGTAGGCGCTCCAAATTTTGTGACCGTTCGTTGCGTTGAGGTAAGTTATGTCGAATTTGTCGATAATGATGACGCCGCCGTTAATGTAGATTGGCGAGGAAACAATGAATTCGATGGCTCCTTTATCTATGAAACGCCAGACCTCCTGGCCTGTTGTAATGTTTACTGCATAGTAAGCGCCCCAGTTGGAGGATGCAAAAACCATACCCTCTGCTATAGAGGGGGAACCAAGCATCTCTGTGCCGCCTACAAACGAGTACTGGTAGGGAAGCATTAGGTTCCAAATGATGTTTCCATTGGAAGCGTCTACTTTGTAGAGCATACCATATGAGGGCTCTTGGGAGGTGAAGTAGACGGCGCCGTCAGCAAATGCTGGGGAAGATTCAATGGGCCCGTTTGTTTTTGTCTTCCAGACAATGTTACCGTTGTTTGCGTTGAGGGCATAGAGGTAGCTATCCAAGGAGCCAATGTAGACTACGCCTCCTGATACTACAGGTGAAGATTTAAGCACTAAGTCTCCAAACGTGAACTCCAAGTTGCTATTGACGAATGTTCTCCATAGAAGCGTACCCTTGGCAGCGTCTAAACAATAAACGTAGCCGTCTTCACTTCCAACGTAAACTTTGCCTTCTGCAACCGCTGGGGAAGTTATAATGGCGCCTCCAGTGGTGTAGTTCCAGATAAGATTGCCGTTTTGCGCACCAACCGCATAAATGTTTTTGTCTTGTGAACCCGCATAAACTATGCCGTTTACAATGCTTGGTGAAGAGATAACTGATCCTTTAGTTGTGAATTTCCAAGCCAACGTGAGATTTGAGGGGCCTACCGCAGCGGTTGAGGAGTGTGTTGGGTCAGCACGGAACATAGTCCAATTACTAACAGTTGAAGTTGGAATCAGCGTAGGTGCTGAGGTTGGGATTGGCTTTGATGCCGCAACCGGCGTTGGAGTAGTGGAAGGCATTGGGGATAGCGCAGAGTTGGTGCCTATGGCCCACAGTTGACTATCGGTTGTGTACTCAGTTCCAGAGGTAGTATCTACCGCAGTTGTGACGCTGCCTGGAATAATGTATAAAGTGCCATAAGCAACAATGGCTGATTCACGAGGCGGCAAAGCTTCCATGGGCAACTGCCAGATTAGCGCTCCAGTGTAGGCGTTAATGCATGCATATTCTGATTCAGTGTTTGTTACTGTTCCGTAATAGGCTAGCTCCCCAATTGTTACATAGACTTTGCCGTCTGCCACCGTTGGCATGCCTGGCCAAATAAGTTCGCTGGAGGGTCCCTTGTATTTCCAGACAAGATTGCCTGTGGCTTGGTCCAGAGCATAGAGGTAGCCGTCTTTGTTCATTTCATAAACAATTCCGTACGCCACCGCTGGGCCAGTAGTGAAGTACCCGTTAGTGTTTGGTGTATAGGTCCAAAGGATTTGGCCATTGGTAGCGTTGAAACAATACAATGTGTTGTCATCTGTTCCTCCTCTAAAGTATCTGCCGTTAGAGTAGGCGCCGTTAAAGATCATGGGTCCTTTAGTCAGTGTATCCCATATGATTTTGCCCGTCGACGCGTTAAGTGCTAACTGTTGATTTTCGAAAGAACCCGTAAAGATTCTGCCGTCACCGTACGTTGTTCCGATGCCGGTTATGCCACCGCCTGGAATGTAGGTTTCCCAAGCTAAAGTTGGCGGCCTGGAGGGATTAGAGAAATCCCAAGCTTCGATGTAGGAATTGGTCTTTACATAGAACAATTTTTGGTCTGGGCTGTATACGTTGGCGTTGAAAATGCCTGTGTCCGAGCAGAAGGTGGAACTGGTCCATAACAATTTTCCCGTGCTAATGTCTAGGCAACTACCTTCAACTACTAGGTGAGAATCGTCGATTTTGTAGGCTATTGGCCAAGTTTTATTCATCGGAATCTCCGTCGACCAAGCAATTTTGCCTGTTTGGTCAACTGCAACCAGAGAAGTATTGGTGCCGACAAAAATCATTCCGTTAAATGCTGTGATGTACGGTTGTATGCCTGTTATGTTAGCTTTCCAAAGTATGTTTGGTGTGTCAGGGGCTGGTCCCGCTGAGAACCGTGTAAAAGAGGAATCGCCTTGAAACTGTGTCCACTCATACTGATTTAAAGTGCCATTGGAAGTTGTATTAGCGTTAACTTGCGCACTAACAGAATTCAGCTGAAAAGCTGAAATCGAAGCAATGGATGAAACAAGCAACAGTGCCAAGACAACTATAACTGTGAGTTTTTTGGGAATATCATTTACCCCCATCGGTTATAGTTGATGAGCGGATTTTTGTTAAGACTCGCGTTTGACTACTTGCCCCCAAGAATGAATGTCTAGGGTTTTATTTCACTATAAACTTTGCGGAAATGTCACATAACCATCGCAGTTAAGCTACGTTTTGAGGAAAATCTCCAAATATAGATTAGAACCAAATTTTCAAATTCCGAAACCTTAATGACCGAATCGCAACAATAAGTTTATAATTCAGCCAAGAAGGAATTCATTAATGGTTACATTAATTGGATTGGTTAGAACCTTAGCGGTATCATCTAAACCGTTGGACTGTTTACCATATCAAAATCGTAAAACAGTAGTCTTTAGAAATGGTTGGACGCTAAATCTTACATTTTCACAGTTTAGAGATTTACGGGACAGTTATAACTCTTTAAAAAAATATGACCTCAAACAAGTCGATAATGACCTTTTTGAGGCTGACTTTAGAGACTTCAAAATTACATCAAAGCTACAAATGATATGTGTAGTAGCTGATTTTTTAGAGCGGTATCAAATCAAGGTAGAGAATGAAGTTTTTAGAATAAAAGGACCCAATTTTGAATTAGAAGGTACTTCCAGCATGTTGCCAGTATTCAGGGAACTACTTCTAGGAGATTACAAAGCTAGCTATAAAGACAAAGTAGTGCTTGATATCGGCGGTTTCCAAGGTGAATCAGCAGTCTATTTTTGGTCATCAGGCGCCAAAAAAATTATTGTCTATGAACCAATCAGTGAATATTGCGCATTCATAAAAAAAAACATTGACCTAAACCGAATAAACGCTGAAATTCATCAATCCGGTATAGGAAACGAAGACACCATCATGGTTACTGAGGTATTTGAACCAAACTGGAAGGTAGGGAGTAAGCCAAAAAAAGAAAGCATAAAAATAACCAAAATTATTGATGTAATAAACCAAAGTGGCGCCGATATAGCAAAAATTGATTGCGAAGGAGCTGAAACGTGTCTGAACGCTGTACCGGATGAAATTCTTAGAAAAATCCCCTGTTACATGTTAGAATTGCACGGAGAAGACGTTCGAAAGTCTGTAACCTCCAAGTTTGTTAGTGCTGGCTTCAAAGTTACAAAGACAAAAATCTGCGGCGACGGTTTGTCAATAGTTTATTTTCACACCCGATGACTCTAATGAACTAAGAAATCTTTTTCTTTTATGACCTGAAGATTAGCTGTTTCGCTGGGTAGCACCAAAACAAACCTGAATCGAGGAAGCTTTTTTAGGCTGTGAACAACCGTTAAAGATAATGAAATGGGAACTTGAGGGTGGATTTTACTTTGACAGATAAGAAAGGTCCTTTACTTATGACTTCTTGGAGAGCAACAGGCGCCTGCAATGCCCGATGCAAATACTGCAACGTTGACGCAACAGGTCAGCATGCTCCAAGAGAAATGACAACACAAGAAGCTTTCCATCTGGTTGATGAAGTTAGCAATTTTGGCGTCAGATGGTTCGGCATAAAGGGCGGCGAACCCCTCATGCGCAAAGACATCTTCGAAATCGTGACTTACGCCAAGAGTAAAGGCTTAAACGTTTGCCTCTTAACCAACGGATGCTTCGTTGACGGGGAAATCTATGATAACTTGGTGAAAAACCAGGTTTGGACATCGGTGAGCATCGATGGACCTGAAGAAATCAACGACCAACTAAGGGGAAAAGGCTCATACAAGAAGGCGTTGGCGGCTATTGAAAAGTTATCTGCAGGTAAAATCCTCAACGGCTTAGCCGCAGCAATCACAACCATAAACTACCAGCATTTAGACCACGTTGCCGAGTTAGCTGAAAAATACCACGCTAACTTTGTCTGGTACAACCATTTAGTGCCCAGTGGAAGAGCAAAATCAACGATGGATTTAACTCCGACTCCTGAACAGTACGAGTGGACTCTAAACCACATCTGGGATTTAACGCAAAAGTACGATGGCAAATTCGAAATCCATGTTCACTGCCCACACTACGTTCGTGTGGTTAAGCAGAGAAACCCAGAAAACTTTGATGAATGGTACGAGAAAAAGTTCCATGGCAAATGCACCTACTTTGCTTTCGGCGGGTACCTAAGTGTAACCGAAAACGGCGATTTGATACCCTGCTTCTACACTGACCTGCAGCCTTCAGAGCCCATGATGCTGGGAAACATAAGAAACAAAACCTTAACCAAAGCTTGGAAGGAAATTCAAGAATCCAAATACTACAATAGCTTCCGAGACAGGAACGTGTTGAAAGGCAAGTGTGGAGTCTGCGAGTACCGAGAGCTATGCGGTGGATGCCGAAACAGGGCTTTTGCTTACACTGGAGACATATGTGAGTCTGACCCTGCATGCGCGTATATACCTGAGAGTCTTCGCAAAAAGTAACAGTTGACAGGTATAGTAATGAGTACAACTAAAACTAGAGTAGCGTTAGTAACTACACCACTTTTACAAAAACGTGGTAATCACCCGCTTTTTCCGCCGCTGGGTTTAGCTTATATGGCGGCTGTTTTGGACCAGAACGGCTTTGAAGTAAAAATAATCGATTGTCCAGTATGCGAACTAGACCATGAAAAACTCAAAGCCGAATTATCCGCCTATCAACCCACGATAGTCGGCATCGGCTCCATGACACCGACGATTGAGTCAGCACTTAAATCTGCCCGCGTAACAAAAGAAGTCTGCCCAAACGCTAAGGTCTTGATGGGTGGGCCACACGCAACCTTTGCTGACGAGGAAATCCTCACCGCTGAAAAAGCCGTCGACATAATTGTGAGGGGCGAGGGTGAAGAAACAATCGTAGAAATAGCCCAGCAATCACCAAACATGCAAAAGATTGGCGACATCAAAGGCATAACCTTTCGAAAAGATAACCAAATAATTCAAACAGCAAATAGACCTTTTATTCAAGACCTCGATTCTCTGCCGCTTCCAGCCTACAAGTATCTTCCAATGGAAAAATACAACATTACCGGACGAAATCTTCTTTCAATAATAAGCAGCAGAGGCTGCCCTTACCAATGTCCTTTCTGTGTAGCCTCACAAATGTTCGGCGCACCTTTCAGGGCGAGAAGCCCCAAAAAAGTGTTAGATGAAATGGAGTGGTTGAGAGATGAGTATGGTGCGGAAGGGATAGCGTTCCAAGATGACACATTAACGTTTGACAGGAAACGAGCGGTTGAAATCTGCGACGGCATGATAGAGAGAAAAATAGACTTGCCTTGGGGTTGTGGAACTCGAGCGGACGCGGTTACAAAAGAACTTGTAGCGAAGATGAGTAAGGCGCATTGCGATGAAGTGATGTTTGGCGTAGAGTCAGGTTGCCAGAGAATGCGCGATGTATTAAAAAAGAGGGTTACAAACGAGCAGTGTGAAAACGCGATTAAATGGACTAAAGAAGCAGGAATATTCGTAACTGTATCGGTTATTTTAGGGTATCCGGGTGAAACAAAGGAGACGCTGCAGGAAAGCCTTGATTTTGTCCGCAGAGTGGAGCCTGACGACGTGTGGCTTTGCCACGCGACGCCTTTCCCTGGAACTGATCTTCGTGAATTAGTGAAGAGTAAGGGATGGAAGATGTCGGAGAACTGGGAACTATACAACACCATGAACCCCATCTTTGAAGACCCAGCCCTACCAGCTAAAGAGATAGCAGAGATTAGAAAAAACTTTTACAATAAATTCTACACTCCAAAGTACGTCATGCGGCAAGCCGTGAAAGGCTATTTGAAGGGCAACCTGTACAGCAAGATAATGACCAGAACAGGAGCTAACTACATGCTTTGGCGAGCAATGGCCCGCCTTAAACTTATGTAAATGGTAAAGACATCAACTCCACGGATTTTGTGAGTTGAGGCTTTTTACGGAAACTTTATTATGTATTCGAGGGTTTTTAAAACATCTCAAAGAGGAAACGTTAGATGACAAAAACCTCTGAAGCTTACAGTACAAGAGAAAACTGGCCACCATACACTTACAGGGATTACCCCGACATAAAACCTGAAGCCTACGAATCTTTCATGAAATTCCTAAACACAGAGAACACTTCAGGCAGACTAATGGAGTTGCAACCGTGGATTAGCGTTTGCGACAGTCGATGCGCCTTCTGTTATTTCCCAACTACAGCCACGAGCAAAGTCAAGATAGAACCCTACCTTGAACTGCTCAAAAAAGAACTCGCCATGTATGCTAAAACCAAGTACGTTAAAACAAGTGTTTTTGACGAGATAGTTTTGGGCGGCGGAACCCCAAGCGTTTTGACAGCTGAGCAGATGATTGACCTCATAGACTTCTGCAAGGCAAACTTCAACATTAACAAGGAATACTTCATCAAAGTCACTGGTTCCTCAAAGACATTGGCGATTAAGAAAATCGATAAGCTCGCCGAGTACGGCGTTTACCAGATGGACATGGGCGCGCAGACATTCGATGACAAGCTGCGAAAAAACCTATGCCTCCCAGACAGTGCCGCGGATGTGGAGAAAGCTATTCGCCATGCTAGGGAACTGAACCTGTGCGTTTGCGTGGACCTCATGTATAACCTGCCAGGGCAGACGATGGAGAGCTGGGTTAACACGCTAAAGAAGGCAATTGAGTTAGACGTTGAGATTGACGCTTACTCACTGCACGTTGACCCTGGGACGCCTCTTGAGAAAATGATTAAGACGGGTGTTTCTCCGCCGATTGGAGACGCAGAATACGAGAAGCAAATGTACATTACCGCCTACAATATGCTAACGGAAGCAGGGTACAAGGCAGTAGGTCATGATCGCTTTAGCCGAGTGGAATGGCACATGCGCGAGAACTGCCTCAACGGTTGGCCATGGGGAGGCATATTGACAACGGGCGCTGGATGCTTCATGGGATACCTCCAAAAGTTCTCTTACTCTAACCTTGAAAACATAAACGAATACATGGAGACAGTAAAATCTGGAAAACTGCCCATCTGTAGACTCTCAGAATCAACAAATGAAGACATGATGAGACGAACAATGACGCGACTGTACTTGCGACTGCCGGTCAGCAAGAAAGAGTTCATGGAGAAATTCGGCACTACCCCAGAGAAGGCTTTTCCAAAGCAACTACAAAAACTAAAAGAGAAGAGCTTAATTGAAATTGACGACAAAGAAGTCCGCATCACGAAGCTAGGCGAAATTTGGAAGGGCAATATTGCTTGGGAATTCGCGCCTAACCCAGCTAAATAACTTTATTCCCAAATAACCAAAATTTTTTAGATACTTAATTTTCGAGAAACAAGGGAACTATCGCGAACAAAATATTATTTTTTTAAAAAATTAAAAAAGAAAGAGATGTGGGATTTTATTTAATGCTTCAACGGCTGGATTCCATACCAACTCATTACTTTAGCAAGAATAGGTACTATTACTCCTAAAGCAATACTTGGCACGAAGGCTAACACGAAGCCATACACTCCAGCGAACCCTAGAGATGTGTCTGCCCAAAGTCCATGGTTCATATCCAGTCCTGGCTTCAATGCGACAGTGTAGTTGAGGTAAGCTTGGATTATTGCAGTTGTCACCGCAGCTGTCATGCCTGCTCCTAGCATACGTTTGAAGTTCATTGATCCCTTGCTGAGTGCTCCAGCCATGTAACCGATGACAATAGCGTTAACGAGGTATCCTAGCATGCTCATGTCGCCATAGAAGTTGTAGGCTGGTGATCCACCTGCGTAGTATCCTGTGTACAATCCTGCGCTAGCTACGTAATACATGCCACCCATGATAAAGCCTGCTGCGCCGCCTGCCCATTTATTCCATACTAAGCCTAGAATTAGTGGGATGCCGAGAACGATCATTTGAGCAAAGCCAGAGGTTAAAATGACAGCAATTGTGTTAGTTTCTCCGAGTATGTGGTGTGTTCCGCTGACGTTGACGTAGATTGCTAAGAAGAAGATAAGTAGCACTAGAATTATTGGTATGACGATGCCGTTGAATATGTCTGCTAACTTGAATTTTTCTGTTTCCAATTTTTATCCCTTTAGATTATTTACGTTGTGGCGTATTAATAAATTTAATGCTTGGGAGCTTGGTATGCGAGCGTTTATAGAATTGGAAATGTAGCGTTGAATAACGACGAGAAGCAAAATTAGCTTTTGAAAAGGTTTTTGACAAAAAAACAAATAAAGAAAAGATATAGGGAATGAGGTTTTTTATTGTTGTCGTAGCATTGCTTTTGCTCTGAGTATACTGCCTTTCAAGTCGATTCTTGAGGGGCAGACGTAACTGCAGTGTCCACAGCCAGTACAGTAGTCAGCGTTAAGCTTACTCATGGCATTGAAGTCTTGTTTGTCAAATGCTTGTTTAATGAGTATTGGGCTTAGTTTGTGGCAGCAAACTCTCATGCATGCACCGCATCTTATGCACTGGTAAGTTTTGACTTTTTCGGGGGCGAATGCTTTGGCTTTTGGCAGTTTGGGTTCTTTGGTTTCGGTTGACGGTTTGAGTCTGCCTATTTTGTCGAGTACTGGAGAGGTCAAGTTCATGATGACCAATGCAACAATTGAGCCACCGTAGAAGCTAGCGAAAGTCTGCAGCAATACTGTGATGATTGCTAAGCCTGCGCCGAATATTATTTGTCCAGTGTACGTCAATGGGGTTGATGCTGGGTCAGTTGCCATGAAGAACGCTAGGAATATTGAGCTACCGATGAAGAGTTCAAACATTAGTCTGAGCGCTGGGTCGCCACCGTAAGCGGCAAACATGAGCATTGACATAATTACTGTTACTCCTAAGTATGCGGCGGTGATTCTCCATTTAATGTATCTACGGGCAACTATAAACAAGCCAATACCGACTACTATGACTGCGAGAGCTGAAGCGCCACCTGTCCAGCCGTGGAACTTATCCAGGAACAACGTCTGAAAAACATCAGAAGCAGTATACCCAGGAAGCGTACCCTTGCTTATTGGACCAGGGTTGCCAAAGCAGAGTTGCATCCAAGCACCGAACGATGAAGTACCGCTATAGTTTAGATTTGTTGCAAGTGTTGGGATGTTGATTGTGTGGTCTTTTGGAACGAAGACAGCGTACAAGAATGGAAGCAGAATCACGAGTTTGGCGGCTGCGGCGGGGTTGACGTATTTTCTGCCTGCTAAGCCTTGAAGTTTCTTGAACAGGACCAAGCCGACCAGTGTTATCAACGCAACGTAAACGAAGCTTTGTGGAGCTGCTAGTGGCAACATCGATTCTTCAATGGTTGCCATTGCTGGCACACCCAGTGAGTATGATAATGCGACGATTAAGCCGAAGACTGCAGCAGACATAGTGTTTAGTGGACTGTCGGAAGCTATTTTGTAGATGAAGGCGTCAATTCCTACGGCAATTAATACGGCGACGACACAGTCTAGTGCGACGGTGAGTCCTAAGTTCATAAATGGCTTGCCAGTGACAGTGTCAATGGGAGTAACTTGCGACCAAATTACGGCGGAGACTACTGCGAGAATTAAGAGTGCAATGAAGGTGTAAGTCATTAGTTTATCTTTTGTCATCCATGAGTAATCTTTTGGTTTAGACATTCTTTTATAATCTCCTTGATTTTCTATTTCAATTTAGGGCTGACAGGTTTTATAAGACTTTCCTTAAACATCAAGTATGTTCAATATTGATAGCGAAAAATGTTCAAAGTAAAGGTTAATGGACGTTTCTTTTTTGCATCAGCAAATTCCTTGGATGTTAGAAAGAAGCTGAGTTTTAGGCAAAGCTAATACGATTAAATAGCAAGTGTTTTACTGTGGGGCTAACTGTGACGGATGCCAAAAACGGGGACTTTGAAGGAATCACGTTAAACGTTTACTTGTACCTTGTGAAGAAGGGCAAGCCAGTCGGTCCCAGGGATGTCATGAAGGGTGCCAATCTTAGCAGCCCTAGCGTTGCGTACAGGCACTTGCAGAAACTTGAGGATGCAGGTTATTTACAGAAGAACGAATATGGCGAGTACACTGTTAAGAGTAAAGCTCACATTAGGGGGCATGTTTGGCTTGGCCGCCGCTTATTGCCCAAGATGTGGCTCTACGCATTGCTTTTCCTTGCAATTTTAATCGTTGAAGTCTTTGTTTTAATCGTTCATTTTTCGATTGAGACCAACGAATTCAAAGTTTTCTTTCTCCTCTTAACACTTATTACTGGTTTGGCGTTGGCAGTTTTCACCGTTGAAGGGCTACTGCAGAGCAGGCGCAAAAGCACCACTGCAACAGAATAAAGCCGCTCTGATGCCTAACACGGCTGTTCTCTGCAACCTTCCTTAAAAAAAAGGAAAAACAGTTCCTTAGAGGAAGTTTTATATCGCCTAGCCGAATTTATCTTCTCACTGTGATTTGAATGACTCCAAATAAGCCACCATTATACATGGTTGTTTGGCGGTGCACAAGAAACTGCGTTGGCAACTGCATGTACTGCAGCTACACCAAAGAATACGCCAAAGATCAGGAACTAAGCACCAAAGACGCCAAAAAGATGGTCGATGAAATTCACGATTTTGGCGCAGAATGGTTTGGCATCAGTGGCGGAGAACCGCTAGTTCGCCCAGATGTTTTTGATGTTATTGCTTATGCCGAAAAAGAGTACGGCATGAAAGTCAGCCTCATCACAAGCGGCTTCGCGTGGGATGAAGAACGTTTTGAGAAACTTCACAAGTATGAAGTTCACACGGCTATAAGCATCGATGGAAACAGAGAATCAAACGAAATTATCAGACGCAAAGGCAGCTACGACAAAGCAATAAACGCTATGAAGAAACTTGGCAGCGTCGGATTACTAGACTGTTTAGTCACTACCATGACTAAATACAACATTAAGCACATGGCGCATCCAGCGGCTCTTGCAGAAGAATACAAAGCCCGCATGGTCGTCTATCACAATCTGGTTCCAGTCGGCAGGGCAGGAAGCAACATGCCTGATTTGGCTCCGACACCTGAGCAATATGAGGAAGCGTTCAACGAAATCTATGATATCCAGCGCAAGTTATACGGCAAAGTGAAAGTCAACGTTTACTCACCCTTCTACGCACGCATCGTCCGCCAAAAGAACCCAGTGGACTTCTGGGACTGGTACCACGAAGGCTACCTTGGCAGATGCACCATCGGCGGCAACTACATCGGCATAACAGAAAACGGCGACTACCGAAGTTGCGGCTTCCACGAAGGCTACCGCATCGGCAACGTCAAAACCAAAAAACTAAGCACAGCCTGGGATGAACTCCAACACAGCGAACTACACCTCAAACTACGCGACAAAAGCAACATCAAAGGCAGATGCGGAGTTTGCGAATACCGAGAAATATGCGGCGGATGCAGAACACGAGCAGAATACTACACAGGCGACCTCTTCGAATCAGACCCAGCCTGCAACTACATACCCAAAGTGCTACGCGAAGACCCCAAGTACATGCAAGCACTCGAAGTAGCGCAGAAAAAACAATAAACCGAACCCTTTCTTTCAATTCTTTTTGTTTTTCATGCTCAAGTAGCCTTGGCAAAGAAAAAAAGTATAACCTAACAAGCTTATCTGATTTGGTAATTGGTAAGAAAGTTTATTTCTCTGATTCTATTTCTATCTAATTGTGAATAGCGTGTCAGAAAAGGTTAAAGTTGGAATGCGCGGACAAGTAGTCATCCCCAAAAAACTCCGCAAAAAACACGGCATCGAAGAGGGAATCATACTAGAAATCGACGACACCAAAGAAGGCTTACTCCTTAAACCCTTCAACCCAGTAGCAGAAATGAAGGGACTAGGCAAAGGAGTATTCGGAGACCCAGTCAAATACCAGAAAAAAAGCCGCCAAGAATGGGACCGCAATGAAAGTAGCCCTTGACACAAACGTCCTCATCTACTTTTTTGAGGGCATCGAACCCCAAGCCAGCAAAGCCGAAAAAATTTTAGCGGCAATCATGAAGGGCAAAGATGAAGGCGCCGTTTCAACTATAACGATCGCTGAAGTCTTAACCGGATTCTACCTGGCACAAGACCCAGCCAAAGCAGCCAAAGCAAAAGACCTGCTAAACGATTTAACCCTCAACGGCTTCAAAATAGTTCCAGTAACCTTTGAAATCGCCGATTTAGCCGCCAACCTGCGAGCCAAAAGAGGCGGAAAACTTCCAGACGCATTAATCGTGGCTACTGCGCTAAATCAACAAGCAAGTATCCTATATTCTCAAGACAAAGACCTACAAAGATACAACAAAGACATAAAAATCTCCGAACTTCTCTAAAGATAAGACACTTAATGGCGGGTGTATTGGTCGACTCCACAGGCGACCTCTTCGAATCAGACCCAGCCTGCAACTACATACCCAAAGTCTTGCAGGAAGACCCCAAAGCACTCGAAGCAATACGGAAAAACCCGCTCGCCAAAAAACAATAAACCAAACCTTTCTTTCACTTCTTTTTACTTTTCACCCTCAAATAAAAGCCCCCAACACATTCATAATTTACAAATCCAAGAACAACACGCCCGCTGTTGGGTTTACCGAAAAAGGGCTTTCTCCATAAGTGGTAGCTTCAGAAAAGCGTTAACCGACTTGATTACGCAATTGCATAACTCAAACAAACCATTAGTACAAGTCAATCTCTTAGGTGAAATTATACCAGAAGAACAGTTCCATTTACTAGGTATTGTGGCTGGGAAGGACTTACATATAGAGCAAAACATTTGGTTTACTATCTTGAACGCCGAACAACTGAACTTACTTACCGATTGCTTAAAGGAAAAAAGTTCCTTTTAGCGCATTAAGATGGCACTTGTGTTACTTCATGAGATAAATTTAATTTCTTTAACAAATTAGGAACTTGTATTATAAAATTATTCAGAATGTAAATAGCTCCAGAGGTTTCTTCAAAAGAAGGTTTGTAGTTATAATGAGCAATTTTCCTCCGTACTTCATGCCAAAGGAATTCAGTCGTTATTTGCTCTTCATCTCGTCGATTTTTGAGTTTTGGCTCAAACCCGATATTGGCTAGTTGCTTGGGATATCTAACCAAACTATTATCTTCTTTTCTAAATAGCTTCTTTTTTGAGGAGTCTTTTGAAATAACCCCCTCAGCAATGGCATCCGTTGTTTGCTCAATAACGTTACAAATCCATAAAACTGCTAAGCCAAATGACCCCTTATCGAACAAAGCTGGAATAGCTCGGCATCCATCCATATTGCTAATTATCTTTTCAGCGTTTGGAAAATTACCAAGTTCCTTTTCCCAAACTTGTTTTTGTTTTTTTAAAAAATTTTCAGTTAATTGCATGCTTTCTCTGAGAGATACTCTTTGCCCACATACCGTAATATCAACCACAGCAACAATAAGCGCTGTTGCCGATACAGCGTAAAGCACAATGAATTGCAACGAAGCTTGAATTGGGTCTGAAGGGGTCTTTATAAGAAAAGGTGTGACCGATGCAAGAATAGTAGCTATGAAAAAAAGAAAACCGTGATTAAAACCCACACTGTTTACCTCCCTGCCAAGATTTTTTGATGCAATAGCTGAAATTAGTATTAACAATGCAAATAATGGGACAAAAATAAGAAGCCCTGCTGGATTTAGCGCTAAATAAATTAGAACTTGAACGATAAACCCGATAGCTAAATAGGGACCACTCAGAAGGACAAAAGAGCTTAAACCATAAAGTCGCCTGTCGAATGTTGCGGAAAGTATCCTTCGTATTGTGGGTTTTTTATGATTACTCTTGTCACTCATTTGGTATTGACATTTGCCGATGTTGACATTAAGAAGCTTTTGGTAAATGCCCAAAAGGCAAGTTACCAGTGCGCCGATGGAGGAGCGCGGGGGGTACCCTTTAGGTAAACGGTGCATAATTTTATTACTGATTTGCCCAGTAACAAATCAGATTAGGAATAAATTTGACGTCACCCAATGTTGCGAAAATTTCCGCTCTATTTAGAGAAGGTTGGAGAATGACTATTCATGAAACAATATTCTTTGCCGATAAACCACTTAAAGAGCATGTTGTATTAAAGAGAGGCAATGATACAACATTTATTGAAGCAGAAAACGACCCTGAATTTTTGGCGTATTTGCACCATTTTGAAAAATTTAAGGATGAATTCGGGAATAACCAATTCGTTTATGTTGACAACATAGATGCGTATAAACAAAAAATTCAAGAAAGACTTAATGAAGGGACTGTACCCCAGAGACCATATCAAATCACAATTGGGGAATTCGTAATACAAAGCCCATTACTCTACTACTTGGTTACCCCCCAATTTGGTGGTGCGCATGTTGGAGAAGCCTACTTTTTCGTTAATAGTGATAAGAATCAAGATTTCTTTCGATTTGATTACCGAGACCAAGTAAAAATCATTTGGTCAGATACAAAAGAGATAGCTTTTAACGGTTTTCCACGTGAGGTATATGCAAGTGGTGATACTGCTCTATTTCTTTGTTCAGGAGGCAAACGACGCTTTTTTGAAAGTGGATTAGCTATGGAACCAATTGGAATAACTGTTGAGGATAGCGTTTATTTTATAGCAAAGTCGCTCGATTCGGAAGTCATATTTGAAGGAGGACCGAAGCCTTTGTTAAAAAAACGTGGCTTTATTGTAATTTTTCCAGTAAGAGGTCTCATTTTACCCTCTGACTTGACTATAGAACAAGTGTTGTTTACCAAAGACATAAGCAAATTTTTAACGGATAATATAAAACAGTCTAAAACAATGGCAAATATACCTTGGAAGGGTCAGACATCATTTGCGGTTGTTGAAGTGACAGCCCAACACTTTTTTGAAGCCATGGTGAAAGCTGAAAAAATTGCTAAGCGAGCCATTGATTGGATTCAGTTTAGAACTGATATTAGTTTACCTTGCATTGATGAACATGACCAAAAAACTGCATTAAGCTATAATATGAGTAAAGCCTTTTCCAAATGCTACCTTATACCTTATGGCTTAGCTATCGATTCAATAACTAAAGGCGCAATATTTAACTTATTAAATGTCCAATCAGGGCATCACTTGGTTTTTCATCACAGTCCTCAAGATTTTTTTAACCCTTTGGTTCCAATCGTCAATAAATTAGAGCAAATTAACAACCGATATTCACCTACTGTCCAGCCATTGTATGAAGCGCTCAGTTGGTTAATGCAATCCTTTGAGGTCGAATCACCAATTGATAATTTACTTCAACTTTGGATTGCCTTTGAATTCATTTGTTCAGGTGAAAGAATTCCTCAAGTTGTGAGCGATGCTAACTTAATTAGCAGTATCTTCGCAATTCAAAGTTTAGCATTACCAATGAAAGAAGAAACTGCACTAATCCATACCATAAACCAAGTAAATAATCGACCTTTAATGGAAAAGTGGAACAAATTATTGCTCAGATTAGAAATCACCCTCACAAGTAGTGAAAAACGATTGGTCACTAAATTGCGAGTCGAAAGAAATAAGCTTGAACACGGTAGGGAATCTTGTAATTTAACTATCGACGAACTAGATAAATTTAGGAGCATACTTGAAAGAGTCTTTATCAAAAAAGCTAACGCATTAGTCGAATCACACTATGCTATCCAAGACCTTTCCTTTATATTTGGTCAATAACAGTGCAACTGACAGAGCCCTTGCGTGCGGGGGGGTGCCTTTTAAGGAGGGGTCATCCGCTATGCGAGGTGTGATTAGGAATCGCAAATTAGATTTCAGCTTGACGGATTAGTAGAATGGGCGTGGTTTGTTGGTTGTAACTGCCTTCTTTTGTTTGTGGCATTCGGCTAATCTGGCTACCTGCACCTTCAGGCAGATGCTTCATTCGAGCGACTGTTTCCCTTTTTGTTCCGTTGCCAAACTCTAGCCTGCCCCACTACTAAACCCAAAAAAGAGAAAGGATACGAACATATTTGGTGCCTATTAGAAACTCATTGCAGTATCTATAGAGGGGTAGGTCGAAAGAGAGGATGCCCATTTTCACATAACTTTTTTCTTCTTTTTAAATTCGTTTAGGCAGGGTATTTCTTTTCGTTGATGATGTTTCCTGTGATTGTTATTAGGATGGCGTTGCCGTTTACAGTTATGACTTTGTGTTTTCTTTCTATGTTGTAGAATCGGTTGAACTTTTCTGGAACCTGTAAGATTAGGTTTTCTTTGTCTTTTTTTGTTGGGGTTGTTTCTGTGAAGCAGGCGGTTTCTTTCCACTCGGGCATTTCGGTGCCTGCGATGCCAATTGTTGCACTGTCTAAAGCGTACACATAAGCAGAATCAAGCCAAGTTCGATTTCCAGTTTTTAACTTGCTTATTGGCACCTCAAAGTTGGAAGATTTGTTGTCCTTTGGATAGTTTAGAACCATTTTGTTTTAACGCCCAATGTTCTAAAATGTGGGTCATCTGTCAGAACGTAGTCTGCAACCCGAGTTTTAACCAATGAAGCGATTATTGCATCAGTTATTGGCACGTTTTGGTGAGAAAGAAGCAGACTGCCAGCAGCTAATGCTTGTTCTTCATTTAATGCGATGGTTTGCATTCCTTGGTCTTTGAGTAGTCTTATTTTTATTTTAGCGGCGTCTTCTCCCATTTTTGCTCCTGCAAGCTTAATGAATTCTGTTAGAACGATGGTTGGCGCAAGTAGGCGTCCTCGGAGTTCCTTTTCAAAAAAATCTCTTGTTTGCATCCTCACTTCTTGGTTTGGCGGAAACTCTAGGAAAACCAATAGTCTGGTATCGACGACGCTTGTCAACGCCAGTTTCTCCGGAGTTTATCGAGTTCTGCTATGATGCGTTTATGTTCTTCTTCGCCGACGACTTCGCCTGCTTCCAGTCGGGGGGCAGGTTTGAGTACGATGGTGTCGTCTTGGGCTTGTATTTCTAGAAGTGTGCCTTCTTCTATGCCGAGTTTTGTTCGTATCTCTTGTGGGATGGTGACTTGACCTTTCCGTTTAACTCGAACCTTGGACAACTTATCTCACAGTCAAACTAATAACCAGTCGCACTTAAGAGGTTTCCTACTAACAGACACCATGCCATTTTGAGTGCCACAGCGAACACATTTGAATTCTAATAGACAAGGTATGCTGAAAACAACAGGAGGGGAGGACCTGCGCGAACATATTTGGAGCCTATTAGAAACTCTATGCACAACCTATAGAGGGGTAGGTCTGTATTGGAGATTTTCCAAGCCAAAAGGAGCCGATAATTACCCTACGCTGGACTGCAGATTTCTCTAAGAGGGGTAGGTCGTATTGGCGTTTTTGGCAGTCATTAGTATGTTGAAAATCAGTGCTTTCCATGGTTGGGCTGTTTGGTTAATGTATTTTTTATCGGGCTGTTTGTGTGGTCGGATTGCTTATAGGCGGGCGGTTGGTTTGTTGGGTTTGGCGTTTAGAGGGTGAGAGACGGGGTTGAGTTTGTGAGTTGGGCCATGCTAGTGCCCGCTTTGCATTGCGATTTCTTTGACATATTTGGATCCTAATAGAGGTTCTATGTTGAAACAATAGAGGGGAGGGGGAGGTCGCGGGGAACAACGGTTTTTCTGCGTAGCAGAAAGGTTCATTACGTCTATTGCAACACAACGTAAACGGAGACAATTACCGTGCCCTTAGCATTTATCATTGGGACAGCTGGTTCGGGCAAATCCCTCTTCACCGCAGCGTTTGCAGAATGGCTAAAGATGTCCAAGCAAGACGTTGCAGTCGTCAACTTGGACCCTGGCGCATTAAAACTGCCTTACCAACCGGACGTTGACGTGCGCAACTACGTAGATGTTGGCGACATCATGGAAAAGTACGGTTTAGGCCCCAACGGCGCTATGATTATGGCGGCTGACTTAATCGCGGATGAAATTGAAAATTTAACTCGCGACATCGAAGACGTCCACGCCGACATAGTGCTCGTTGATACTCCTGGTCAAATGGAGCTTTTCGCCTTTCGCGCAAGCGGACCATACATCGTTGACGAATTAACAAAGGAGCCTAAAGCATTAATCTACCTCTTTGACGCTGTTTTCTCAATTAAC
The DNA here is from genome assembly GCA_003141855.1 of Candidatus Bathyarchaeota archaeon. Taxonomy (GTDB): domain Archaea; phylum Thermoproteota; class Bathyarchaeia; order Bathyarchaeales; family Bathycorpusculaceae; genus Bathycorpusculum. The sequence continues at coordinate 157,990 of PLNS01000007.1, forward strand.
CCATTAAATTACGTTTCAAACATGTTCTTGGCCGCAGCAGTTTACAACAGGTTTTTCCAGCCACAGGTCCATTTGCTCTCAAAAACCGATTTACTGCCAAAACAAGATGTACAGGCAATCGCGAATTGGTCAGCAAACACAAATGCACTCGAAGATGCAATTGAGGAGAAGCTTGAAGGAACAAAACGCCTCTTCAGCCGCAACATGATGCAAGCCATCAACAAACTGGGCTTACAATTCCTCTTAATGCCCGTTTCGTCTAAAACAAACGAAGGCATGGTAAACGTTAACACGTTGCTTGAACGTATTTTGAATCAAGGAGAAAAATACACAACCTAAATGCCAATCAGTGACCAGCTTGCGGCAAACGCTCCACGCTTAGCCTTCAAAGCGGAATCAGCTCCTGCAATAATGATAACATCATCATTCTGGGGCGTCAATTCCTTAAGAACTAGATTTGCAGCTTTAGGATACTTCGTCTCTATACAATCGCTAACGGATTCAATGCATAAATGACCGTTCCTAAAAACAATAACCAAGGCTTTGCGTGCACCCGCAATGATAGCCGCATCCCGCTGGTCAATCCCAGACTTCACCTTCCGCCCACTGTTCTTAACTAAAAAAGCAAAATTAAAATCAGATTCAGTCAACTCAGACCTTGGAATTTCGACTCGTTTAGGAAAGATTTCTTCGAATTGCATCCAAATCTCTAAGCCTTTTTTTGTCAAGTTGCAGCCTTCTTTGGAGGTTTCAATCAAACCAGCCTCTCTGAGCCTGCTAATTATCGTGCGCACTGCTCCATCGCCAACGTTGAGTTTCTCTGCTAGCTTGTTTCTGCCCAGAGGTTTTTGCGCCATAAGCTCTAACGCGTAGAAGACGTGGAATATGGTGAAGGTGGTTGATGGTCCTGGAGCTTTTTTTCCAGCGATTTGCTGCATGAACTTCTTGAGGGATGCCGCCATGTTTTGCACTGTCTTAGTTAAGCGTTGGCTGGGTTTTTATAATTTATCAAAGGAATGCACCTTTAGTCTTTGTAGGCGACCACAGAAACCTCAACAAGCGCGCCAGCTTTCAATTCTGAGCCAACTGTGGCGCGTGCAGGAAACTCCTCCTCAAAGTATTTGGTGTATGCACGGTTAAACTCATCAAACAGCCACATGGAAGAAAGGTACACGTTAGATTGAACAACGTCCTTTAAGCTGTAACCTGCAACTTCCAAGACAGCTTTTATGTTCTCCATAACCTGATACGTCTGCAGGGTGATAGTTTGAGCAATGATTTTGCCTTCCGCGGGGTCAATAGCAAGTTGCCCAGAAACAAACAGGAATTTTCCCGCTTGAACCGCCTGGCTATATGGACCAATTGGTTTTGGGGCATTCTGGCTCAGGACTGTTTTTTTCATGTTTCCTCTTGTGATTGTTTCCTTAGGGGTTTAAATGGTTTCTGCAAGCAGACATCGCCAGCAGTTGTTTGTTAATTAGTTGCTTGTGTTGACGAAAACCTTTTAAGAAAAACGGCGAGTTACTATGCCTATTACACGATTGAACGGAAAAGAGAGATTCCTATGAAAAAAAACGGAAAATACTTGTTCACATCCGAGTCAGTTGGAGAAGGCCACCCAGACAAAGTTGCAGACCAAATATCCGACAGTGTTTTAGACGCAATATTCACCCATGACCCCAAAGCACGAGTTGACTGCGAAACACTCGTGATGCAGGGAACCGTAATGATTACGGGTCAAATAACCACTTGCACCTACATCAACATCCCAAAGATTGTTCGCCAAACCCTACAAGAAATCGGGTTCGACAACGCTAAAGACGGCTTAGACTGGGAAACATGCGGTATTCTGGTTTCCTTAACTGAGCAGTCTCCAGACATCGCCATGGGAGTAAACGAATCCAAGGGCCATGAGCAAGGCGCAGGAGACCAAGGCATGGTTTTCGGCTACGCAACAAACGAAACAAAAGAATTCATGCCGCTACCCATCATGCTAGCGCATAAACTTGTTAAACGCTTAGCGGAGTGCAGAAAAACAAAACTTATGCCCTATCTTCGACCTGACTGCAAGTCCCAAGTCACAGTGGAATATGAAGGCGGCAAGCCAAAATGCGTCAAAACCGTCGTTATCGCTGCCCAAAACAACGGAACCGTTGACGATGCCACCCTAAAGAAAGACATCGTTGAAAAAGTCATCAAGAACGTTATCCCAGCAAACATGCTAGCAGAAGACATAAAATACGTCATAAACGGCACAGGCAGATTCGTCATAGGCGGAACCTTAGCTGATTCAGGATTAACTGGCAGAAAAATCATCGTTGACACATACGGCGGAGTCGGAAGCCACGGCGGCGGATGCTTCAGCGGCAAAGACCCATCAAAAGTTGACAGGTCAGGTTGCTACATGGCAAGATACATCGCCAAAAACGTTGTTGCCTCAGGCTTAGCAGACCAATGTGAAATCCAAATTTCCTACGCCATCGGCGTCGCGCAACCAATCTCAGTGCTGGTAAACAGTTACGAAACAGGAAAACTGTCAGACGAACAAATCCTAGAATTGGTAAAGAAGTACTTTGACATGCGACCCAAAGCAATCATCGACCAACTAAACCTGCTAAGACCAATCTACAAGAAGACAGCAGTGTTTGGTCACTTTGGCAGGGAAGACGCAGATTTCCCATGGGAAAAAACCGATATGGCTGAACAGCTCAAAAAAGAGATTGAAAAAGCCAAAAAAGCCTAATTTTTCCCTTTTAACTTTTATTTTTCTTTAAACTCTAGTGCTCAAGAAAATCTATAGCCCCCTTATTTAAAGAACGAGTGATAGCTAATTTTGCTAAGTCTATCTCTCTGAGTGACCTACCCTCCCCTCTATTTATAGTCAGAATTAATTTGCTAATTGAAGGCTAAGCATCAAGCGGGGTTTATGGGGGCTGGCGCTGTTTCTAATGGTTGTGTGCTTGGTTGTGCTGGTTCTGGTTTTTTGCGTCTTGTTTTAATAAATACCAACGCAAGTATAACCACAGCTAACACTAAAGCAACGATTAATGCAACCAAAAAAATCGGCAGGATAATGATGCTTGTTTGAGCGCTCGTCGCACCATTATACTGTCTGTTCCCCTGCCAACTCGCTTGAACAGCAATCACGCCCCCAGTCACAGGTGCCCAATTGTACTCGAACCGCCCATCCGCTTGCGTTGCCACGGTGGCGATAGTTGTCCAACTGTCACTGTTAATCTTAGCCTGGAGCGTAACGTTCTCGTTTGCTGTTTGAGGGAGGATTTGGCCACTGATGGTTACGTTGTTATTCTCAAGCAAGATGGATGGAATAATTTGCAGTGCCAAAGTGCTGGGGTCTAGTTCTCTGAGGCTTGCTGAAACTTGCCCGACGGACGATTGCTCCATGTTCTCAAGCGTTATAACTTGGGACGAAACGTTCTGGTATTCGATGGGAGTTTCGCCGACTCGCCAGCCGTCCCTCCACTTGCTGCCCGTGCATTCCGCGATGTAGTAAGAAACGTTTTGGACATTAACACTGTAAACCGACACTCTTGCCTCTTTAGGCGCACTACCAAGATCTACCCCTATTTCCATGTGCAACTGAGTTTTATAGTACAATAGCACAACGGGGATTCCTCCTGCTTCCAGTATCGAAGCAGCAATGTAGGCAAAAAGGTCGCAGTCGCCGTTGCCAGCAACCAAGGTTTCAACAGGATACTTGCCAGGCACAACTTCCCGATAGGTTATTTGGTGCACAAGCATTAGAACGCCGTTAGTGAAGTCTTCCGTGTTGTTGTAAATCTGCCATAGTCTGTCAGCTATGGGTTTTAGCGTGTATGGGGTGACAAATTTGGCAAAATCCGAATCAGAATACAAAGCGTGGTTCTGTATCGTGTAGTACTGGTAGAGAACTTGAGGAACCGTCACGTTTAACTCGTATGTCACATCGCCGTCGGGTCGATTCAACAACAGGAACGAGGCTGTGTAATCCTGCGTTTCGCCCTGTGTTTTGCCAAGCGGCACTAAAGAAAGAACGATAACAGCGATTACTGCAACGCTTACTGCCTTAATGTAATTACTTTTCATACGAGACGATAGCCAACATTGCTTTTCCGCATGATTCCTTTTGCTTAAATGTTTATTCCCAAATCACTCTTCAAGCTCAACCGTGACTAATCCACCATTTGCCTTAATCAAAACGGCAAGTTGCTTCGCTACTTTGACGAGTTTTTCAGCAGGCATCTGCTCTTGGCACGCTATGATTGTTAGATGGAGTTCTACGTGAGGCTTATTTTCCGTACGCTTAGGATGCGACTTCACGTAAACGCCCTCGTTATCGCTCATCACCTTGTCGATTAACGGTGCCAGACGGGACTCCATGATGTTATCGGCAAAAATGCTCCTCTCACAAAACACGCTGCTCCCCACCGCGTGCTTTACCAGTGGTACTATTGTTTCATTAAAAATCGCTTCCATTTCCACTGGCACACCGGGCAGGGCAAACAGAACCGTTCCCTGCACATCAACACGTACGCCTGGCGCAGTTCCAATCGGATTATTGATTGGCTCGGTTTTCTCTGGGAGGGTTGCCATTTTTACTCGTGGCGGCGTCAACTCAATTTCGGTTGGCAGGTGCCGTTTTTTGGCGTATTCTACGCATTTTTGCTTAACCATTGCCAGCGCTTTTGGGTTTACTTCTAACTTGAGGTTTAGCGCTTTGGCGATGCCTTGGAGGGTTTTATCGTCGAATGTTGGTCCTAACCCGCCAGTGGTGACTATAAACTGTGGTTTTCGAGCTATGGCTTCATAGATGGTGCTGGCGATTTCCTCGAGGGTGTCTTGGATTACGGTTACTCGTTTAACGTTTGCGCCGAGTCGGGTGGCTTGTTTTGCTAGGTAGTGTGCGTTTGTGTCTTTGATTTTGCCTATAAGTAACTCGTTGCCTACGCATACTATTTCCAAGTCTACTGCCATGCGCCCGTTTCCTCTGTGAGTTGTTAGAGTTAGCGTTGTTTTCTTTTATACCGTTTGCTATGTTGCTGCTCAAATAGCGTCATGCGAATTCTATGAGGATACATTACAAGTGTTAAAGCACATCGTTTTTACGCTATTGAACTTTCTTTAAAACAAAAATTATCTAGAAGCATAGTCTAAGCTACGAAAAGGTGTTGTTTCCTTTTCCAAACAGCTCTATTTCTTGCTAAGCCACCATTTCAGATAGTCTTTTCTGCGGTTCTCTCGCTCTTCTTCTGCTGTCTCTACGCTTGGTCTGTTTTTATCCCGCAAATCATTGAGTTCTTGTTGTGTCACAGATAAACCGCAGCTCTTGCAGACATAGAGTTTGGTGCCTATCATGTAATGCATTTCTCCGCCACATTCAGGACAATAGGTCGTTGTCATTATTAGTCTCTCAGGGAAGTTTTATAGTAAATCGCTTCTGCAAAGATATTAGTCTTCGCATGGATTTCAACAATTTTAGCCTAAAAAAGGTTCTTTACACATGAGAGTACATTTTGTCATTGCTGTATTTTCCAGTGGCCATTTCCTGTTCGATTTCTTTCAAGAGCAAGATGCGCTTAAACGTCGGTGGATGCGTAGCAAACAGACTGTTCATCTGCACCCATGTGGATTTGGATTCTTTCTCCATCGCCAACTGCAACTCACGCTCATCCAAAACGCCGTCATGGTCCAAGTCGTATTCGTCTTTTTTCTCCATGATGTGTTGGACTTCCTGCTTGGCCATCGCTGGGTCTTCAATGTAGAAGGCTCTGGCGCCTTCTGGGGGCTTTGGTGAGATTGATAAGCCGTATGTGATTTTTGCCAATGCACTTTCCAGCTCTCGCGGCGACCCTGTAACGTAAGCTGAATAGGCGTCGGCATAGTGCTCTCGGAGACGGCTAAGCCTCATAACGATGAGGAAGGTGATTATGTAGATGATAAACGAGATTACGCCGATTATGATTAGGGCGGCTCCTGAATTATCTTTATTATTTCTTCGTCCACCACTAAAGGCGCCTGCATATAACGTTGCCTGCGCAATCATGTAAGCAATCAATGGCAGGGCTGAAAGCACAGTCATAACAATGTAATCTTTATGCTTAATGTGACCCAACTCGTGGGCTATAACGCCTTTAATTTCATTCTCATTCAGTTGCTGCAAGAGCCCCTCGTGCACGGCTAAGGTTGCGCTGCTTGTGGTTCTGCCAAACGTGAAAGCGTTGGGAGTGTTATTTGGGACCGTAGCTAGCTTGGGCATGGGTATGCCGCTTTTGTCCGCTAACTCTTTAACTGTTGATTCAAGCCAAGGGTTCTCGCCAGGCTTTAGGTAATTGAGATGTGTTGTTGCGGCAACAATTGCTGGACCAACCGCATACTGGAACAGGATGAATAGTGCTGAGCCGCCTAAAGCAACGAGTAAGCCAGTAAAAACATCTAACTGCAAGAAGTAAACGATTACAAAAACAAGAAGGCCGAATATGAAGGCGGATAAGAAAATGGACGTTGCCATTGCAAACTTGAGTTGTGATAGACTAGCCAACTTTTTGCCCCCTCGTTAGATTTCACAAGTATTATAATAAAGAATTAAGTCTTTCCCAAAATTAAAAACAAAATACCAGAAAAATTTAAAAAATAAAAGGAAATTTAGATGGGGTAAGCTCCGCAGACTTTGCAGAACTGAATCTTTGTTTTAACGTAGCTTTTGCATTTTGGACATTGGATGCCGCCGTTGTTTGGGAAGACGTCTTTGGGTTTGCCGAATTTTTTGCGGAAGGTTTCGTAGTAGAGTAGTTGTTCTTTGTCTTGGATTTCAACGTCGTCTTTTTCTTTTATCGACTTCTTTTTCTCTTCAAAATCCTTGTCTGTGATAAAGTCGTTGAAGTGTGTCCTTAGAGTCTCGGTTCCTGTGCCTGCTTCCAAGGGTGCTTTGGGTCTCCAGATGATGTCTTTTGGTATGACGTCTTCGTAGGCTTTTCGCAGAATCCACTTGCTGTATTTTACGCCGTTGTACATGTTTATCTTGAATTTGATGGGTAGTTTCTTTGCCCACGCCATGAACTCGGGGTCCATGTAGGGTGCTTTGATGGTCATTCCAAGAGATGCAGCCATGGAGAGTGAGGAGAAACCCATTTCTGCCCACATTTCTTCCTGCTTCTTTGCAAATTCTGATTCAGTTAGGTGGAATTGCCATGGGTAACCAAAAAGCTCGTCTAATGCGTCGCCTGTGAATACGCTTTTTATTCCCTTCTCTTTAAAGAGGGTTAAGCCGATGTATACTGGGAGGCTGTTTCTGATTTCCATGGGGTCATATTTTTTGAGTGCTTCCACAACTTTGGGGTAAAACTTGAGTACGTCTTCTCGGTCAAACTGGTGTGTTTCCTGTTTTAGTTTTAGGAGGGCAACCATTTTCTTTACGTATTCGGTGTCTTTGGGGGTTCCATGCTTGAAAGCTAAGGTGAGGCATGGAATGCCTGGTTTGTATTTTACTGCTTCGTAGGCGATTATTTGGGTGTCTGTTCCAGCGGAGAAAAGGAAGCCGTCTGCCATGTTTTTCTTGACGACTTTGTTTACTAATGTTCTGACTTCGGGCAAGAGTTTGCTGTATTCTGACTCGTTAAGCGTATTTCTATCCCTCGCATTACTGTGTTTGTCGTTCGCCCACTATTTAAGTTTATCCGTATGCATATAAAAGCCGATAAATAGTAAACATATGTGCTGAAACTCAAAACAATGCTGAACAATCGACCACCCCCCACTCTTTTTTGCACATTTACATCACAACCAACTATGTTTAAATGCTCAAAAACAAAACTCAATACTAACAAAGAGGTCAACATCCTTGAAAGTCAGCCTACTTCACATGGAAATACGCAGCACCCTCGAAGACAACCTAAAAGCCGCCAAAACTGCTGTCCTCAAAGCAGCAAAACAAAAACCAGCCCTAATCGCCCTGCCAGAATACTTCACCGTTGCCAACTGCATGGCAGACTTCACTGATGCCCAAAAAATAAGCCAAGAAACCTGCGCTAAAACACTCAATTTTCTACAAGAAATTTCCCGAGAAATCGGCAACATCTACCTCCTCGGCGGTACAGTGCTCGAAGAAGACAACGGCAAACACTACAACACCAGCACACTGTGGAGAAACGGTCAACTCTTAGCAAAATACAAGAAGATAAACCCAATAAAGGCAGAGATTGAGGCAGGCGTCGCTAGAGGAAATCAGCCGCTTGTCGTGGACACGGATTTAGGTAAACTTGGAATAATTGTGTGCGCTGACACCTTTGATCCCCCACTCATCAAAAAAATCGCTGATTTAGGCGCTGAAATTGTTTCTTTGCCCGTCGCCGCTATGGGAACTCACCCAACTGTTAAAGGTCACCCATTAACCGAGGCGATTGCAAGGGATTACGGTTTGTTTATACTAAAAGTTGGGAACGTCTGTTCAAACATGCGGGGCGGCAGAAGCGCCATCATTGCTCCTTGGGGTATACTGGGCGAAGTTTCTGATGTGGCAGAAGACTCAGTGCTCACGGCAGACCTTGACATGCAACGGCTAAGAGAATACCGGCGGAAACTCAGTAAATCTTAGCCCAGCAGTCTACAATTCGGCTCATTTCCTCAAACTCGTATTTTGCGAGCCATTCTCGGAAGTCACTGTTCTGGACAGCAAACTTTGCGATTTGTCTTGCGTTTTCAGAATCGTGTACAAGCAGCAAAACTGCATCCAAGTTGTGGCGGGAAATGTAAGCAACCGTTTTTAGGAGCGCGTTGAGTTTTTCGTCGGTGGGCATTTCAGCGCTGAGCTCCACTACAACGGGTTTCTTTAGCATGGCAACGAAGTCTCGAACTATCGTATCAACCCAGTAATTAGTAAAATAATCCCTTGATGAGAGGGGCACATGGAAATAATCCACTAAATCGGCAATTGCATTAAAATCTAAGCCGAACCTTTCTTTAGCTAAGACGGGGTCAGGGTACATTTCAACCGCGAAGGTTCCTTTAGTGTGGGTTTTGGCTTCTTTTAGGAAAGCTGTAACGGTTTGAGCTCGCCACTCAGTCCAATCCAAGCCGCTCTTTCTCCGTTGCCCTGAACATCTTGGGCAGGTGCAGTATTCTTGATCGGCAAAATGATAAAGGTTGAGTGTGACACCGATTATGTCTTGTTGTAATAGGCTGTCTAGGTAATCGAAGACTTTGGCTCGGTATCCAGGGTGTGTTGGGCATACGAAGTCAAATGCTAAATTTGATTTTCTGTTACGCCGTAAAGCTGGACCTGAATTGGAGATGGAGACGATGCTTGGGTCTTCGCGGATGGCTTTGGCGTCGCAGAAGACGGTAACGTCGTTTTGCATGCCTTTTGCTGCTGGAAAAGCTTGGCCGTCAGCCCATTTTGAGTAGTAAACGTGAAGGTCATAGCCTTCGACGTGTTCGGGTTTGTATGTGACTAAGCCTACTTTCATGGTCTCTTCTCTACCGCGCAACAGATATATTGTTTGGCGTTTATTTAATTGTTGATTCACATGGACAAACATAAATCCTTTATCATCATCGACGCCGCTAAGTGCCCTCCCTGCACGGGGCAGATTTGCATTGGTGTTTGTCCACAGGGTGCCTTAGAAGAAGGCAAGAACAGAAAACCCCAAGTCATCGATGTGGTGCAGTGCACGCGGTGTGGTGTCTGCGTAAACCTGTGTCCCGCCAAAGCCATCACTATAAATGATAGCAACCCCAAAAAATAGTGTACGGGGAACTGGCGGGTTTGGAACAAATTGACCTTGCAGACAACGTTAAACTTATTGTGAAAGAAAATGTACTAGCCGTTTTTTGTGATAGTGCTTTTAAGACTGAAAGTTCAGCGTTTTATTGTGGCGGGCACAAACAAGTTAAAGCTGTCCTCAATGTAGGGGTGCCGGACGGGTACAACGACCGTTCCTTGCACCTTGACCCGCTTGAACTTATAACTTCATCCGCAGCTAAAGTTGGCGTAACAAACGATTATTTGGCGATGGTTACGGCGGCAAAAATCCAAAACTACAGCCTCGTAACCCAAAAACTCAACGATTTCTCGGTTAGCGTTGCTGCAACTGCAGGCTGCCAACATGGCGAGTCTTCAGGCGAGCAGATGGATGTCCAAGAAATCCACGGCACCATTAACGTAATCGTTTTAATCGATGCTGACCCCTTAGACAGCTGCATGGTAGCCTCAGTCATCACAGCAACCGAGGCAAAATCCGCAGCACTAAGAGACCTAGATGTTCGTAGCCGCTACACGGGCGATTCAGCCACGGGCTCCATAACCGACAGCGTCACCATAGCCTCAACGGCACGAGGCAAAACCATCAGTTACGGAGGACCTGCCTCCAAACTTGGCAAGGCTGTGGCTTTCTGCACAAGAAAAGCCGTTACGGAAGCATTGCTTAAACAGGAGCCGTTTTGGGGAAGCCGCACAGTTTTGGACAGGCTCAAAGAGAGGCATCTTGGGCTTGAGAAACTCGCCGCTGAGCTGTCTAAAGTTGATGATTTAGCCGTTGACGTGGATGGTTTAGCGGAGATTTTAAAGAATAACCCTTTTGCAGGGGCGTATCTGCTGGCTGCGGCAAAAATGGATGACGATTACAAGAAGAACCTGTTGCCAACCGACTTTACAGATTGGACAGAGGTAAGCAAGTGCTTTGGCGCCTGTTCCTTCTCGAAGCGGGATTGCTCTAAACTGCCAAATTACGATTCAGTTAACCTGCCACCCTTCCTAAAACACGCACTAATCAAAATTGTCAAGAGCGCTCAATCTGAGCATTAACTGAAAAGACTTAAATAACTTGGACTTATTTCCGTAAATAAAAACAACAGAAATAATGGTGTATTAAACTTGAAATTCGGCGTATTTCTCTATCAACCCGAGCCTGTTGAAGGCGTCGATTACAACTTCTACCGTTTAAAATCTGAATCAGGAATCGTTGGAAAACCAAATCCACAAATGTACACTAACATCGCATGCTTCGGCGACAATTACATAGCGGCGAAACGCCCAGAATGGAACTCTGTAAGCTCAAACGGCCCAGCACTCCGCACCAACAAACGCTATAACCTCCGCTGGGACGTCGTATGCATGACTAACCCAGAAGCCAGAGAATATAACCTAAAAATCATCGCTGAATCAGCCAAAGTCACCCCGGGCATCAGCATCAGCAGCCAACACTTTGCAGACCAGAATTTCTGCACTTGCCCCCGATGCATCGAACAACAACGCAAAAGCGGCTTAAAGTGGGTTGAATGGCGAGCAAAAGTAGTGACTGACTTCCTTGCTGAAGTTAAAGAAATAGTCTCCGGCAAACCCCTCTTCGTCAACTGCCTCCCTGACCCCTTGATGGGCAAGGAACGCTTCGGCTACGACTTTGAAGCCATGGCACAGTACGCTGACTACTTCGTCATCCCCATGTTCAGCAAAGCATACCCAACCCCGTGGTACTGGGAAACCATTGCAAGAGGCTTCAAGAGCTTCCTAAAGAAACCTGTCTTCGTAAACTTCTATGTACGAGGTCCAAACGAAACATGGGATACAGTTGCACCAACAAAACAAATAATGACTGTTGCAACAAGAGTAGCTAGAACTGGCGTAGACGGCATAATCTTCTTAGCAGAAAAAGCTCAGTGGATACAAGAGTTCCAGAAGAACGCGGTCGCTGACAAAGAAACACGCGAGTTCCTTAAGGGACACGGCGGCGACGAAGTCTTAGACCTCTTCACCCGATGGGAAAAACTCGTCTAAAATTCCCATTCCCATTATTTCTTTTAATAACATATTTTTTTTGTGCATGATACCTTTAAGTGAAAGGTACTCTACTTCTATTTTGATCCTATTTAGTGCATGCAAAAGACATTTTTCCAAAATGCATTCATTCACAATAGTAGCTTGAAGGAGAAAAAATGAAGATAATTAAAGGTTGGAAGAGGCTAAGCCATGAGGACGGGTTCCTTAACGATAGTTCAGGACAGACTGTGGTTGTTTCAAAAAAAGAATTCAGCAATAACTACAACGTAACGCTATTCGCTGGGCAACAAACTGATAAAGCTGAAGGCAAGAAAATCTCGCCTGACTTCGCCACCAAGGTTAAAGCTGACACTTTCGCCGTAGACTGGATGGAAAGGCACCCAAACGGAATGGTTTAATCATACATTTTGGGTTAGCCAAATGTTAAAGGGGCACTGGTTCCAGCAATAAGAGCTTGATTTGTACATGCAGCCTTTGCATTCTGTCCTTTCAAAGCGTTTTTGTCTGGGTCTACTCAAAGACTACACCTGAAGTACAGGCAGTTTTGATTGCGTGTTTGCTTGTTTGCATGAGCATTTTGCCCTCTGTTTGTGTTTGAAAAGAATCAGTTACTCAGTAGGTTTAGCCCAAAGAACAAAGGAAACTCTTCACTTAGTAAAATGCCGTGATGCTAATAAAGGAATAATAAAAGAAAATCTTTAGTTAAGTTGGAATTATGGGAGAAAATTAGGCTACTGTTGTTGCCTTAATTTGTGCATCTATTTTTCTCTGCCGTTTTTGCAGAAGCTTTCGTTTGTTTGCCTTAGGGTTTGGTTTTACTCTGTAGACTTTGCCGTGGGTGTTCTGGTAGTATTTTTTTCCTTTTGCCTTTAGTTTTGTCTTTTTATTCAAGCGTCTAGTCCCTCCTTGGCTCTCCAACGGGGATTTGAGCTATACAATACACAATTACTATTTGAGTGTGCCTATAAAAAATAAAGCGCATCGACCGTAAATGCTCGGTTTAACCGTTGTTTTGCATAGAAATTGTCATTCATTTATAAGTCCGCAGAACCTATATTTAACGAGCTTGTAAAAGACTCAATTTTTTGCAAGAACAACAACCGAGAAGGCAAGTACTAGATGTATACTTACGAAAAACTCATTCAGGAAAGATTTAAATGCAGAATATGTTCATCAAGTTTTCAAACTCCCGACGAACTACGAAATCACAGAATGGTTGCCCACAAGGCGCACATGCTTACCTTCAGGCGCTAATTCCGCTACAAACTTTTACCCTGCCTTAGCCAAAAACAAGTCAGCTACAACTGACCACAAAAACAGGCATTCATCCGCACAAACATTTACCTGTTCAATATTTTATCCAACGGTCGCATAAAACCTAAAATGCGCGCTCTTCAAGTGTTGAGAGTATTTATAGAGGGGGGTATAGTTGCTCCGAGCACTAGAGGGTTACGGGAAGCAATTATTTACCAGAAAAGCACGAAAAGTTACAAGCGTAACAGAAAGGTACCAATTGTTTTTTTATAGTCTAATTTTTCTCCATCAACCATGGACTTTTGGGTTTTAGGTTTTATTTAGAAAACTATATAATCCATCTTCGCGTACACCACACTAAAAGGGCGAACTACATTGAAGGTTACTCTTGTTAATCCACCCTATCCACCAAGCGTCCATTCACACCCGCCTTTTATCCCATTAGGCCTAGCATACTTAGGCGCAGTTGCGGAGAAAGCAGGCCACCAAGTCAAAGTCATCGACTGCCAGGCTGAGAAACTGACTTATGAAACCTTCCGCGACCGCATCGCACAAACTTCGTCCGACATAATCGGGGTAACAGCGACAACGTTGCTTTACAAGTCCGCCATGAAGCTAATCACGATAGCTAAGCAGACTCAACCGCAAGCAGTCACGGTGCTCGGCGGGTCACATGGAACTTTCTGGGACGAGAACGCCCTCAACGAATATCCAAGCCTGGGCATTGTCGTACGAAGAGAAGGCGAACAAACCTTCATCGAACTCCTAGATAAACTTCAGACCCAATCCAGCTTCAGCAACGTATTAGGCATCACATACAGAAACGGAGACAAAATCGCCCGCAATGCAGACAGACCCTTCATAGAAGACTTAGACTCACTGCCTTTTCCGGCGCATCACCTGCTGCCGCTTGAAAACTTAAAGCACAATGGTAAAATCCTGTTCCCCTTAATCAGCAGTCGCGGATGCGTCTATTGGTGTGACTTCTGCAGCACCGTACGCATGTTCGGCAGAGGCTACCGCATGCGCAGCCCCAAAAACGTCGTAGACGAAATGCAGCTTGTCCACGACAAATACGGCGTTGACCAAGTTACATTTTATGATGACGCTTTTACCGTTGACCGCAACCGAGTGATGAAAATCTGCGATGAACTACAATCTAGAAAACTGCATATGATTTGGGATTGCGGTACCCGCGTAGATATGGTGGACCGCGAACTGATGAAAACCATGCATGCGGCAGGCTGCTTCGCGGTTTGGTTGGGTGTGGAGTCTGGTTCTGAAGCCATCCTTGGAGCGATGAATAAGCGCATCAAGCTGGATCAGACAAGACAGGCATATAAGACGGCGCATGATGTAGGTTTGATGACGATTGCAAACGTCGTTTTGGGTTTTCCTGGGGAAACAGAGCAAACAGCTCGTGAAACAATCCGTTTCGTTAAGGAGTTGAATCCCGACGACGTAGGCTTCTACGTGGCTACGCCTTATCCTGGCACACCAATGTATGAGCAAGTAAAGAAGAATGGTTGGTTGCGGATTACGGATTTTGACAAGTTCGATACTGCTGGCCCGACTTTTGAGACGCCATGGTTGAGCATGGAGAAGCTTGCTAAACTTCGCTACAAGGCATACCAGGACTTTTACCTGCGGCCAAGCTACGTGCTAAGAATGATGCGCAGAGGCGGAACCTATGGCAAGGCAGCTGTTAAAACTTCAGGCGCTTATCTGCTCAGATCTTTGCACGTTAAGCTTTCGTAACTCCCTATTTTTCCTAACCAACGCAATTACAGCAAGAACCAGCACTAGCACGCTTAGGGAAACTGTAATTGAAGTAAAATTAAACCCGATGGGTGATAATCCCAAAAACAAACCTACCAATCCAATTAAACCAAAGCTTAACGCCACGGATAATACTAATTGTTCGACAAAATCTATTTTGTTTTTGCCCAAGAATAGTATGTTTACTAGGCAGTAGCCGGGTAAAAACGCGATAAAAACAAAACTTAAGACATACCGAGGAACCAAAGCAATCGAAAAATCTGGACTGGTTGGAATAAGATAAGTAGCCAGTAACGTTAAAACCGTGAAACCAACGATAATTTCAAACCATCTTAGCGGCTTCAGATTTTAGCCTTCAAAAATTTAAACAAATAAAAAATAAAGGAAGAAAATTTTACATGAAAGCCTTGTAGATCGGGTGAGTTTCTTCTAGCGGTCTAGTTCCAAGGTCGCCTGCGGCAGATGCAATGTATACGTCAGTTACTGCAACGGCTGGGAATACCCATTCAGCTTGTTCGGCAGGTCCAATCATAAGCCAGTTTGCGCCTGCGGTTTGCATTATTGCGTTGGTAGCGGTGTTGCATCCTTTTCGGAATTCTTTAGCAATGTTCGCTTTTACCCAACCCATGGTTGTGACAACGTTTCCGCTGCCTAAGCCTACAGGGTGACCATACTTCTCTTTCATTATGGGTATGGTTCTTACTGCAGTGCCCATGTCTGGAGCGAATGCGGGGATAGCTGTGTCGATTAATGGCTTTGTGATTCCAGCTTTATTGGCTAATGCTAATGCTTCTTCAATGACCTTCATTTTGCCTTCAAGGGTGGTATCTTTTGGATCGTCAGCAAGAACTATGGACATCTTGATTCCGCTTTCTTTGAGCTTTGCTAATTCTACATCGGTGACGCCTTTGTAGACAGAGTTGTATAGGCATCTGTCTGAAAGACCCATCTTCTTTGCCATGTCAGCTGCTGCCATGCGTGTCTTAGGACTCATGGCGTCTAACATGATTGGAGCATCGCTGTGTTTGGCAACAAAGTCAATGTATTTTCCAAAGGCTTCTTCTGTTGTTCCGACAACGTCGAAGCCGAATTGAACGCCTGTAATGTCACTTTGGGTTTGCATCGTATTGATTATTTTCTCTGCTTCTTTAGCATCAAAAATTCCTTTGTTTGCATCCGAAACCATTTTCTGACCTAGCCAAAAGATAGAACCGATTAGAAAAGTTGGTAGTTCTCCGGGCTGACCGCCTACTTTTGCTTTCCCTATCGTGTATACGTTTTGTTTCGTGTTGAATTTAAAGGACATTTTTCCACATCTGATGGATTATTTTTTGCCTATTGCTTTCTTTGCTAGCTCTGGAGCTTCTTCCTTGTTTTTGCCAAAGAGTGCGCCAATTGCATCAGCGTCTTCTTTTTTGACGGCTGCGCCGCCCATGATTATGGCAACTTTGCCTTTTAATCCGGCTGCTTTGAGTAGTTCATCGAGTTTTGCAATGTTGTTCTTTGCTGGAACTGTGTTAACTGAAATTGCAATCAGGTTTGCATTGTACTCTTTTGCTTTGTCAACGAAGACTTGTGGTGCAACGCTTTTTCCGACGTCAATGGTTTTGAATCCTGCGCGTTTTAGGGACCTGCGGACTGCTTCTTTTGCAGTGTCATGCATGTCTGGTTCGATGTTGCCGATAACTACTATACCGATTGGATTCTCTGGTTCTGGAGGCTCTTTTTCCATCATAGATTTAAGCCAAGACATTTAAACACCTTTTTTTTCCTTTTGGATTACCTTGGGATTTTTATACTCGAAATTCATATTTAACCTTTTACCAACATTTCCAATGTAAGCATATCAAGCGGGAAAGTAAATGCTCAAAGCAAACAGAACATACCTCTTACTGTTGTTAATTTTTACTTTCTCATTCATCTACCGCATGCTTCTGATGTTTTGGAACAATTACCCACCTGGCGCCGACATCGGCCTTCACAACAGCGTAATTTACTCCATCACTGGGTCGGGAAACACGAATTTTATGCATAACTCCTACCAGATGGGCGGAGGCACATCACTGACTTTTCCAGGATACCACATTTTCGCTTCAGGCATAATGATGATGACTGGACTACCCGAGTACATGGCGCAAGCGGTCATTGTGGCTTTGTTCTCATCGCTAATCGTTTTATGCGCATTCTTAATAACCAAGAGTATATGGACGGCGTCAGCCGCTTTCATCGTTGCCTTCTTGGTGGCTATTTCACGCTTTGACATAGAAATGCTCCTGTGGGGCGGCTACCCAAACGTAATAACGTTACTATTGATTCCGTTAACGTTCTACTTGTTCCTGCAAAAAGACCGATTTTCGCTAACGCCTTTTCTGGTTTCGACCTCTATTTTAGCAGGCTCAATATTCCTAACACATTCATTGAGCGCCGCCATTTTCGTCGGCGTAACATTCATCACCGCTCTTTTCGTGCTCATTGCTCCCAAAAAGTTCGGCACCTCAAGAAAAACTGTTCTCTATTGGCTACTGCCGATAGTTATTGGAGTCATCATTGTTTCGCCTTTCCTGATGAATGCTGTACCTACCTATTTGCACGATAGCTCCTCAGCTCCGAACGTTCAAGGGGTTAAAGACATTAATTCAGCAATACTTTCAACAAGAATACTTCCTTTAGAATTTGTTTTACCTCTCTTTGCCATAATTGCAGCGTTCGCTGTTTTCTCCAAAAAGTACAATGGACGATTTTTTAGTCTTCCAGCACTCCTTCTATCCATGTGGCTCTTTGTTCCCTTATTTTTAACGCAGGGCTACCTATTTGGGTTCATCATCGATTACAACCGATTCCTATACTTCATTATTCTGCCCGTAATAATTTTCATTGCAGTCTTGATTGATCACGGTTCAGAGTTCTTCGCAAGAACAATTCAAACTTACCGTGTCTTGACAAGCCAAGTGCAGAAAGCAAAGAAAATCACGCACAAGAAAATCACATGGCTCTCAGCTCACTTAACGCATAAGACACTTTATGCAGGATTTATCCTGTTTTTCCTACTGTTTTCCTTTGTTTTTATCCCAGTTTTTATGACTCCCTTCCAAAATGTTGGTGAGACAATTCAAAGCTTCTACCAAGTTATGAATAACCCAGGCTGGGAGGCGATACAATGGGCTAAGCAGAACACGCCGACTAACTCAGTGTTTGTTTCTGACGCACTCTACGGCTGGTGGTTCGGCGGGTTTGCGCAGCGGCCAACATTAAGTGCCGTTGACCCGCAGTATTTGACAAGTGCCCGAGAGTTAGCGCCTGCAAAGAACGCCAGTAACCTCCTTGACACCGATTACTTGATTGATAACGGTTTAATTCAGGTTCGAGAAGATGGCGGCTACATCGCAAGGCATAATCCCGAAATAGTGGCTAAACTTAACTGGACATATTTCCCGTATACTTTTTTCAACTTTGCAAGCAACGAAACAGAAGTCAAATATACGGTAAATGGAAACGGGCAATCTGAGAAGTTAACTGCGAATTTAACTAAACTTGAAGTTAAAGAGATGTGGATGGAAAACGACAACCAACATGTCACAGTAACAGTAACAAGAGGAAACGAATACTTTGATTACACACAAAAAACCACGGTCTACAAAAATCAGCGTTTTGTCAATTTAACAACAACCATAAACCGCACTGTTCCCGGCGTTACTTTTGATGACCTAAAAATAGATGTGCAAAGCAAGGGAAACCGAACTTTGTATAACGATGATAGAACCGTTGGCATGTTCGATGAACCAGTGAAAGTTCTTGGTCAATTAATCTTCAATAAAAATCAACCTTTAATCACTATTGCAGATACAACTGTAGTTACTAATGCAGGTAACGTCACTCAACGCAGGGTACATCTGGAATATAGCTTGGAAGGAAAACAGAGTGCGGAAATTCAGATTTCGGCAAGTGCATATTCAGTAAGTGATGACCTAAAAATTTACAATAACGAAACAAGAAAAAACGATTTTCTTAGCAACCAAATGACGCACAACTTGAATCCTAATCAAACCGCTGACTACTCGGCAGACTGGATGCAGGTCTTCAATTACCGATTAGAAATACAAAGTTACAATGTCTCCTACATTGCTTGCAGGAATCTTGAAATGTACCCAAAGTTTTCGTCGGATCCCTCATTTAGCCTTGTATTTATTAACACAGAAGTTGCAATCTTTAAGGTAAATGGGAACCTCAATCAAGACGGGTGAGCACCTTCGCCTCAATAAGCGCTATGTCTAGAGAGAAAAAAATCGAATTTGCCTTCATAACTATTTTCTCCGTGCTTATCTTTGCCATTTTCTACACTCTCATTTCAATGAACGGCGTGGTTTTAGGAAATGACCCTGCGGTTCATTTGGAAAAAGCACAAATTTTTCTAAACACGGGTAAAATTCCTTTGGCGAACTTGGGTTGGACACCGCCTCTCTACGAGCTTGTGCTTGCAATGTTCATTTCTCTTACCGGCGCAACTGACATTGGGCAACTGATCTTTTTAGTTAAATTTTTAGCCGTATTAATTGATTGGCTTCTGTTCCTCTCGGTGTATTTAATTGCCAGTAAATTTTTTAACAAAAGAACCGGCGCCGTTGCCGCTGTGTTGCTGTTGATGTGTTTTCCAATGTACGAGGTTAACCAATTCGGCGGCTACACCACCGTTCTAGCTTTAGCGTTTATGCTCTTGGTGCTTCTTTATACGCCCTTAGCAATAGAGCGTTTTGGGTACCTTGCGGTAACCTTTTTTGTGGCTTTCGGGGTTGTTTTGTCCCATCAGCTTGCCGCGTTCCTTGCAGTTTTCATAATGCCGCCCATACTGATTTTTATGTTGATAAAGTCGAAGGGTGCCTACCTTAAAGTCGTAATGGCGCTGATTTTAGGCGGAGGAATAGCGTTCTTCCTCTATTACTTCCAAGCCATGATTGGTTACCTTGACCTTGTTATTGAATACGTGTTTTTCGCCGTAAAAACCTATGCGTATCAGATTCCATCTGCAAGCTTTAATGCTTTTATGACTAATTTTGGCTTCATATTCTTCTTTGCTCTAAGCGGCATCTTTGTTTCATACTATGTGTTAAAAAAGCAAAAGAAGCTGATTTTCTTTGTCACATTAATGCTTAGTTTCTTTGTTCCGCTTTTCTTCGCCGAATCGTACCTTATTGGTTTTTACATGCCCTTTAGCTGGTTTATCTACTACTTGACGCCTTTGATGGCAATTTTGGGAGCGGTTTCAATTGTCTTCTTGGCAGATAAGTCCTCATCTTTCTACATCAAAAACAAATCAATGTTTAGAAAAAATTGGCTAAAGATAGCCACTGCCGCCCTTATCATACTGCTGTCTTTAGTGGTTGTTTACCGTTCCGACATAGTTTATGGGAAAATTGTTGAAGCCGGCGTTTACTATTCAACCACCGACATAAAAGCCTACAATGCAGGCATCTGGTTAAGAGACAACTACCCAGAGAACGCCACGGTTGTTGTGAGTGAGACGCCTGGTTTTTGGTTCCAAGAGTTCTCCGGCAAATCCGTCATCGCCCAAACAGACCCTATCATACAACGGAATGAAATTGCCGAGTCCGTGTTGAGTTTGTCCTATGAGATGGAGCATCCTCAGACTTTGATGCGGGCGTACGAAGCGAAAGGCGACACATCCGACGAGAACTACGTTTCAATAAATGGAGTTTGGAATAGGGTTTCCTATAGCTCTGAAAGCGGGGACTTCCTGAATTACACTCAAGATGGCACTGCTCATCAGCTTTGGCTCAACACTTTAAGCAAACAAATCGTGTTTGAAAACCAAAGTTCCCCCAAAAAAATTGGTTTCATCTACTCTAACGAGAACATAACCTTAACCGAAACCATGCTTGTACAAAACGACACTTACCCAATAGATGTTTCCTGGTCAATAACGCCCTTAAAGGGCGACGTCAGCGACGTTACGCTTTACCTTACCACTTTCTTTGACCTCAAATGGAACTTCGATAAAGCCCAAATTCCTGGGCTGCTGGATTGGGTGAACCCTTGGGATGCACCTGCACCCATACGAACCACGCATGAAACTGGTACGAATGCCTCGGATTGGGCAGTTGCAAGCTTTGCCAACGCTAATTTGAAGGACGGCTACTTGGGACTATACGATGATAGGGATGATGTGGCGTTTGCGTTCAACTTTACTGATTTGCCCGATTGGGGAAACATCGGCGCCTTAGCGAACCGGCAGATTGACGCTGTACGGTTCCAGTACCAGTTTGACAGCTTGAGTGTAAATGAGTTGGTGTCGCGTTCTTATCAGGTGTTGACTCTTGCGAAAAACAGTTACCCATCACTTCAGCCTTCAACGTTGGAGGGACTCTTTGACCTCAAAGTGCCACAGTTCACTGTTGCAACACGGGACTTTAGCGACTACATCAAGGAAAACGATATCGGCTTCATCGTTTACGACCGAAACCACCTAGACACCCAAATGATCCACAGCAAACTCTTACAACTTATCTACTCAAACGACCGATATGTAATCTTCAAAATCCTAAAATAACGCTAACGCGCAGATTTTCAACATGTTAATGGCTGCTGAAAACGCCATTACGGACCTACCCCCCTTAGGGATTCCTAGTATTTGTTTGCTTAAAGAACGTCAATAGTGGCCTACCCCCTATAGGTTTCTGCAATGAACCTCTATTAGGCTCCAAATATGCCGTAAACTGCCAAACGGGTAGCAAGCGAAAGAATTTTTGGTGACTGCTTCTTGGCAGGGAGCACGAACGGTTTTCTTTGATAACACATTTAAGGCATCAACGCTAGACTCACAAGCGCAAAGTTGAGCGTGAAACAGAGATTTGAAGTTAACAAAGTCCATCCTGCTAATCGTTTGCGTGTCTGTTTTATTGTTGGGTGTGAAGCCGGCTTTAGGCTGGAGCAACAACGGCTACTCAGACAACCCAGCGCAGCCAAAGTATGGCACGCACGACTGGATTGCACAGCATGCCCTAGATTATTTGCCAGCGCAGGAAAAACAGTTTATTACGGATAATCTTGCAGCTTACCTTTACGGCACCGAACTGCCCGACAACAGCCAAGCACCCGACGGCATTGGAGACACTGGCAAACACCACATATACTTTTACGCCAACGGCTCAATGCAGGATGGACCAGCCGCACAAAGAGCAAGCGAGGAATACCAGAAAGCGCTGACTTACCTCAAAAACAAAGACTACTCTGATGCGGCTAAAGAAGCAGGCATAATGAGCCACTACATTGATGATGTCGCTGTTTTTGGTCATGTGATGGGTGCCAAAACAGCTTGGGGAACTGAAGTTCACCATGGCGATTACGAGACGCACGTTAACGATAAAACTCAAGCTTATGATTCAAGCTTCAACACTTACTTGCAATTTGACGGAAGCTTAACTACCACTTCTGCTTACGACGTGGCAAAAAACGTTGCCTACGATACGACTTTCGGCGGGAGTAGCGGTTTAACTTGCAGTTGGATGGATACCAACTATAACTGGAACAACTCGACCTTTGAAAACCGTGCAGGCGAATCTCTCAACTTTGCCGTGAACAAGGTAGCGGACGTTTTACATACCCTCTACTCTGAGAGCGCAGGTACGGTTCCTGAGTTCCCAACAATGCAAATATTGACAGTTCTTATGTTAACGGTTATGGCAGTAGCTATCGTTTACAAGAAAACTTTACCTAAAACGAGTTAAGAACGGAAACTTTACGATTGGACGTCGATGGATTTTCCCTTTACGCAATAGTACATTTGGTCGAGCGTATACTTCTTGAATACTGGACAATTCGGACATAAACAGCTAGCAACTTTAACTTTTTCTATGGCTTTTCCTCTTGCACAAAAAACATTGTTGCTCAGGTTTGATTTCTTGTATGTCGGGCAACCAGGACATAAACATAACTTAGCGTTTTCTTCGTTGTCTAGAACAGCATTACCCAAAACTTTCACCAAAACAACAATCGGGTTAAGGCTAATAATTATATGTGACTGCATCCGACCAGCAACAGTGCGCAAAAAGATAAAAGACAAGTTTGCACCATACTATATTTGGGGTTAAATTATTTTTTCAGCGTTCATCATGGTTCCTGTTCCAGCTTATTCTCAGTGTTTGACATGCCCAAAATGCAAATCGCAAGTGGCTTGGGTCTCTAACTACTGCAACTTCTGCGGTACACCCCTGAAAAACCCGATTGTGCTGAAAATTTGTCCAAGATGCAAAACCCGAATGCCCGTCGCAGCGAATTTTTGCCCAGAGTGCGGACAAAAACAAAAATTATATTGAGTTGGTGCGGTCACCGGGATTTGAACCCGAGTCGTCAGCTTGGGAAGCTGATGTCCTACCGAACTAGACTATGACCGCAAATGCCTTTCGCGATGTGGCTTGTTTTGTTAGGTTTTGGTAAATATAATGGTTCTTCTAGGCTAATTAGAGTTGTTTCCTGCTTTTAACCGCTAAGTAAGCAAAATCGTTATCTTTAACTAAACAGAAAAGATTACCAATCAGGAGAAAACAGCCTTTGCCTAAAAATTACACTTACGATGATGCAGGCGTAAACCGCCAACAACGCGCAGAATCCAAAAAAGAGCTAAAAACGCTGCAGGAAACCTACAAGCACAGCAGCTACGGCGCAGTGATGCATCTGCCGTACGGAAACATCTTTCCCATCGGCGAAAACACTTTTTTGGACCTGGTCATCGAAGGTGTAGGCACTAAAGTTCTCATAGCGCAGATAGCACAAAAATACGACACCATAGGCATAGACGCAGTCGCCATGGCAGTTAATGATGTAATTCGTTCAGGCGCCAAACCCCTTGCTATAGCCGATAACATTCATGCGCAAGCCAGCGACCCAACGCTGGTAAATGCGTGGCTAAAAGGCATCATTCAAGGCGCAAAGGAATCCGAATGCCCAGTCACGGGTGGCGAAACGGGCGACGTGGCAGAAATAATTAAGGGCTTAGCAGAAAACGCTGGTTTTGACATGGTCGTGGCTTCAGTGGGCAAAGTTGAGAGATCAGAAATCATAACGGGCGAAGACATAAAACCAGGCGACCCAATCATCGGTTTAGCCAGCAGCGGACTGCATAGCAACGGCATCACGCTGGCAAGAAAAATTCTCTTCAAGCAGTGGGGCGGAAAATACCAGCCAACCGACATCCCCGAAGGCTTGGACAGGGAAATAGCGCTTGAAGTTCTTGAACCCACCAAAATCTACGTTAAGGCGCTTCTTAAACTGGCGCGTGAAGTAAAAGTCAAAGCAGCCGTGCACATAACAGGCGACGCCTACATGAAATTCAACAACCTAGCCAATTATTCGCCGGGCATAGGCTTCCAGTTCAACAATTTTAAACCTCAACCGATCTTTGGTTTAATCCAGAGAACCGCGGCTGAACTAGGCTTCACTATATCGGATGAGGAGATGTTCAAAACCTTCAACATGGGTTGGGGTTTTGGCATAATCGTGGACAAAGCAGACGTCGACAAAGCCATGAATACGCTGGAGCAGGACAACGTGAACCCAGAGAGAATAGGCAAAGTTACCAACAAAGAAAAAGTCGTAGAGATAGAATACCAACACAAACACATGATTTTAACGTAAAATTTTGCACATTTTATGACGAAAGCGTTTAAATCTTGATAGCTTAATTTAAGGGCTTATGAAATACGCTGCAAAAATAGAGGTCAGCCTCAAACCCGGACACAGCAACCCGGAAGGCGAAACAACTGCACGTTTACTAATGGAACTCGGTTACAGTGTGCAAGCTGTGGATGTTAGCAAAGTCTACACCGTACACCTTGAAGCATCATCGCCCATTGAAGCTAAGGCGAAAGCGGAAGAAATGAGCAAACGCCTCCTCGCAAACCCAACCAAAGACAACTACACCATAAGCGTCGTTGAAGCGAAATGAACGCTAACCTCTACACACCGCGCAAAAACAGCGCAGTTTTTGAAGTAGCCATAGCAAAAGCCACCCAAGAACAACTATCGGAAATCAACAACGAACTAGCCTTGGGCTTGAGCGCTCAAGAACTATGCGACATTCAAACTTACTTTAAGAAAGAGAACCGAAACCCCACCGACGTGGAACTGCAAACGATTAGCCAAACATGGTCCGAGCACTGCTACCACAAAACCTTCAAGGGCAAAATCCAAATCGACGGCAAAGAAATCGACAGCCTNNGACAACGCGGGCATCGTCAAATTTGACAAGGGATACGGCATAGCGGCTAAAGTGGAAACCCACAATCACCCGTCTGCTGTGGAGCCGTTCGGTGGAGCAGCAACAGGCGTGGGCGGCGTAATCCGAGACATCCTTGGCGTGTGGGCTGACCCAATCGCCTGCACCGACGTTTTGGGTTTTGGACCACTAGATTACGATTACAAAAAGCTTCCAGCGGGCGTTAAACACCCCAAATACGTGTACATGGGTGTTACCGCTGGCATCAGCGCTTACGGCAACAACATGGGCATCCCAAC
>PLNS01000030.1 GCA_003141855.1 Candidatus Bathyarchaeota archaeon
TTCAATTCCCGTCGGACCCGCTCGATTTTCGTTATTTAGGGCAAATAATTTTCAAGTCAGAAATTTTATTGAAATGCTCTTGGTTACGTGTAGCAATGCTGCATTCCCGCGTTAAGGCGATGGCAGCAATAAGAGTGTCTCTGAGCCCAATAATTTGCCCTCTCCGTTCTAGCTCGGCATATATATGCCCAGCTTTTTTGGCAGACTTTGATGTCAACGGCAGAACAGCTAGCCTGCTTACAAGTATGTTAATTGCATGAACGTTTTTTTCCGGTTCTTTCGATTTATGCGCTCCGTGATGCAGTTCAAAGATGTTGATTGCAGTAGTAGATAAAATAAGGTTTTCAGCTTCTAATGTCGCGACCAAGGTTATTGCTTGCTTTTTGTTTCTTAAAACATCAATCAGTATGTCGGTGTCAATAATTGTTTTTATGGTTTCCAAGTTTCCCAGACCTTATCTATTGAAGCTTTAATTTCTTTAGCCTCTTCGTCACTTACATTCCATAAACCAGCTAAATCCGAAATCTTTTTTCCTTTTTTGCTTCGGCNNTATAAGATGTTTCATTGCTTCCTCTATCGATACTGGTCTTTTCAGTTTGACTTGCAGTTCGCCGGCTATCGCATTCAATTCAGCATACGTTTCTTTGCTCACTTTTACTGACTTAAGCTCAGTCAAATACTTTCACTGGTGGTAAAAGTGGTATTAACCTACCTATTAACTTAACAACGATGGAAAACTTTTCTTTTTAAAGTTTTTCCACAACATAGAAAAAGAGCGTTCGCCGACTTACAATTATGCCAAAACCTAATCCCGCGCAAGAAACAAAAAAGCCCAAATGCCTCTGGCTTGACGAATTAAGCACAAAAGAAGCAGCCCAAGCCGCAAAAGACGGTGCGGTTGTGATTTTTCCCGTTGGAAGCGTCGAGGAGCATGGCGACCATTTGCCCCTGTGCACTGACAGCGTTCAACCTGAATATATTGCCCTAGAAGTTGCTAAGAAAACAGGGTGCCTTGTTGCTCCTCCGTTAAGGTACGGTATTTGCAATGCAGGGCGCAATTTTGCGGGAACAATAACGATAGAATTCGACACGTTGTACAAGATAGTGCACGACATACTTTCTGAGTTAGTCCGCAACGGCTTTGGCAGAATCATCGTGCTTAGCGGTCACGCTGGGCAATCGCACATGGTTGCGTTGAGGCTTGCAGCACAAGATATCGTTATAAAAAACGATGCGTCAGGGTCGGAAAGGAAAACGCGGATTATGGTCCTGTCAGACTTTGACTTCGCGAAAGAATTAACACCCAAATACGCTTCAGAAAAAGACGGGCACGCGGGCACAATCGAGACAGCGCGAGTAATGGCTATCAGGCCTGAACTAATCAAAGCACTGGGCGCGCCTAGTTTTCCGCAAATGCCCCGCTTTGAAGTTGTTGCGCATCCAGAGGTTTATTTTCCAAGCGGAGTCAACGGTGACCCAACAGTAGCATCTGCAGATAAAGGGCAAAAAATAAACGAGTACATCATTGAAGAAGTTGAGAAATTAGTAAAAACCATTAAAGAATAAACTAAGCAATAACATTTTTGATTTTTGCTTTACAGCCAAGTGGAGGACAAAAAAAAGGTAGTGGCGAAAAAGCGTTTATTGGTTGATTATTTCTTTGGTTTTTCAGGAGCCTTTACTGGAGCTTTAGGGGCAGTACTTTTTGCTGGTGCTTTGACCGGCTTCATCGGTTGCTCACAGCATACTAGTTCGCATGTTTCGTCGCATTCGCATGGATTCTCAATCAACACAACAAGACCGCATTCTTCACACTTATACTGTTCACCTTTCTTTTTTGCCAAAAAAATCACCTTCTAAAATGCCGCTATATAATAAATTGTTTTTTGAAAATATAAAAATTTCTAGTAACGAATGTTTTATTTCTCATGGGCTTCCAGAGCTGCATCAATAAGCCTGAATGCATTGCCCAACAGCTTGGCTAATGAACGCACGCAAACTAGTCAAATTTATAAACAGAAACAAAACATCTAATATCTGTGAATTAAACATGCCCTACTGCGAAAACTGCGGTTCACAAGTAAACCCGAACGCAAAGTTCTGCGGTAACTGCGGAGCCGCCCGAAACCAATCAGCCACAACTAAGCCGCCTGTCAATTCTCAACCCACCCAGCCTAAACGTGAGCGCCTGTCTTACTATTCTCCACCCTTACCTGCCTCAACTCCACCGCCGTCTTCACCGCAGCTAATCATGCAACCTTCAACGGTTCAAGCGCCTCCGAGAATGCAACCTGCACCAGTTATGCCTCAGGCTGGCGCTGAAGCCATAATAGGCGTTATCGTCTTTCGGAGGATGAAGTCGCTTGGNNAGATGGGACACTTACACTGGAGTAGTGACCAGCCAGCGTTTGATTTTTGCGCAAATGACAAGTGAAATGTTAAAGGCTACAGCGCAACAGTCAAGAGATCAAGCCAAAGCAGAAGGCAAAGGCTTCTTTGGTCAATGGTCAGATCAGCTTAAAGCCACGTTTGGTTACTCAAAAAAATACTTAACCATGCCACCCNNACGAAAACAGCGAGTTCACTAACTTACTAAAGCAGGTGTATGGCGACAGAGTCAAAATGCCCTTTGGATACATATCTAAATCAATAAATATCAAACTTTAAACATTTTTTTCCCAAATTAAACGTGATTTTGCCAAGGTAAATTCTAGAAAGCATGGTCATATGATGCCATCTGAAACAAAGCTTATATTTTAAACAGTCGAATTAACGGCTGATGAATGGAGTATGAAGGGAGCATTAGTATTCTTAGCAGTATTTGCAATAGTCGTCATCATAACCTTGGGCAACACAAACATTCCACCTGGAAAACTCATTTACGACAGAGTTTTGCCTAACACAGAAGCTGCTTCGGGCTATTTGATCGGCGGTTCTATAGATGCAGTCACAGCAATAATTTCAGTGTTCAACGGCGTCATCTACGGGTTCATTGCTTGGCTAATATTCACGCTGGCAACAATGGGCAAAAAGAAAGAGAAACCACAAAACATCCAGCAAGTCGTCAACGTGAACGTCGGCGACAAAGGCACAACACCTCCACCACCACCGCCACAAAACTAAAACGGCATACAAGCCAAATCCACTCTAATTTTTTCTTTTAACAGTCAGCGTAGGCTTTGAGCGGAACAGAAAAAGTTAAAGG
>PLNS01000025.1 GCA_003141855.1 Candidatus Bathyarchaeota archaeon
GCCCATCTCCGGGCTCCCGCTCTCACGGCCCGCACCGGTAAAAGGCTTGGTGAGCCATTACCTCACCAACAACCTGATCGGTCGCGGCCTCATCCTTGGGCGGTACTAAAGAGCATAACTCTAGCACCTATTTGGCGAAGACTCATTCCAGAGTTCTTCACCTATCGAGAATTAGCCCCAGTTTCCCGGGGTTGTTCCGGTCCCAAGGGCAGATTAGCCACGTGTTACTGAGCTGTGCGCTGCGCTCCCGTGTTGGCTGGAAGCGCTCAACTAGCATGTCTTAGTCCTATCCCGATAGCAGTGGGGTCCGGCAGGATCAACCGGAGTTATGCACTCCGTTTAATTTCTGCGGATCTTACTATCTTGTTTTTTGTGTGGTACGTTCTGCACTTTTCGCATTTTTGTGCCTAACTGGATTTGGAGGGAGAAACATTCTCCACAATTATACGTCAAAGCCCAATTCAGACCTAACTGAGCAATTAGTCAGGTCTACATGTTTGTCCCCGCAATTGGAGGCCAACTCCGTCATTCCTGCAAGGCGAAATCGCCGTTTCGGTAGGGGTTGAGCCGCCGCCATGTGAAAATTGCGGGGCTAGCAATTATAGCTGAATTCTAACAGAAGCCTAGTCAACTGATATAAACATTTCTTTTCCATTCACATAAACATTATTCCATGCGCTTGGAGGCATGAAGCTGTGGTTGTGAGGTATTGGAAAAACAAATTGATAACTTTTAGTGATTTTTTGTAATTTTTAGGGGTTTTTTGGTTGCAGTTTATTGTTTTTCGCGGGTTACGCTTGAAAATTTAAAAAGGGTGGGAAATTGTTTTTCGCTCATTTTTTGGTTGCTTACCAGCGCTTGCTGCCGCCAGCATGAGCCTGCGAACAATGCCTATCATACTCTGCCCGCGTGCTGAAAGCCTTGTTGTCCGCTTCACACATGAATTTGCCGTCAGAAGTCATCTTGGGCTCCAGGGTTGAACGCATATTCTTAGACAAAAAACATTCACCTCCACACCTGCCGGAGAAAACAATGAAGAAAAGCTTTGATAACTCATAAGACTATGTGACTGTACCAACCCAACAAACCAAAATTTTTAAGCTTCCAACAAATTATTGACCACAAAAATCGTCAATACGGACCTACCCCCTATAGGTTTCTGCAATGAGTTTCTATTAGGCTCCAAATATGTTCGTGAATGCCCTACCCCTCTATAGGTTTACAGCATACATTGACTATTAGGCTCCAAATATGCCCAAAAAAACAAAGCCTACACAAAGAAAACAACACCACCCAAACCAACCCTGCAACGACCCACCCTCTCCCTAAAAGCACCAAAAAACCAACATAGAAAACCCTAACCTCATACAACAAACCCCTGTCATGGGAGATGTAGGTTTGACCGTTAACCCTCTGGTTTTGATGGTTCGCGCCCCACAATAAACCGCAATAGAATATGTTTTTAGTTCAGTTAGTGCAACAGTTTATAACGTGATAGAATGTCAAAGGATGTTCGCAAGACAGGGGTTATCAACCTTGTTGTGGGAATAGTCTTGCTTTTGCTTGGCATAGGTACAATGGTATCTATCAGCCCCTAGTATTTCTGCTGTAAATCTTGCTGGTCCGCTTGATTTAGTTCTGCTTTTCATTTTTGTTGGTGGATATGAAATTGGCAAATATGCAGAAAGGCGTTACAATAGCCGTATGAAGCTTTAAGGCATCGTTAATTTGTTAAGGGCATGTTCGATAACTTTCGCTGATTAGATTAGTTAATTAACCGAAACAAGCCCAAAAAAACCAGTTTATGACTTTAGCTGAGGCTTCAAAGTTGACCCCCTACAGCAAGGAATACTTGGGCTTGCTTGCTAGAAGAGGCATGATAGGCGCGGCTAAGATTGGGAGAAACTGGCATATAACCCGAGAGGCGCTAGACCTATACCTCGCGAAGGCAAAGCTAAAAAAAGCCGCAAAATAAACAGGCGAAGAATTCCAACCATGTTGCAGTTAAGCTATGGTTGAAGTTTACGATGACTTAATGGGTTAATGGCTTATCTGTTGTCGTTGTAATCATGCAACCGCAACCCCTTAATACCCCTTCCTTGTTAACCAACCTTAGGCTTTTTAGCAAGTTAAACAGTCACGCTAGTTTTGCTTGCTTGATACAAAAAGGTGGGAAAATCGTGGAGGTGGATAAATTGGAAAAGCTAAGTTGTTGGTTATGCAATACCGAATTTTCATCATCATTGGACCTTATGCTGCACACTATAGCGGAACATAAGCCAGGAAGCCTTCTGATTCGGTCTCCTAAAATTGAAAGAACAAATTAGGCGAAGTAATTTACCGCTTTGTGGCTCCACACACTTGTGGTTGCTTGACCATACACACATATCCTTTTATTTTTTACCATGCCCTATGTAAATCAGTAAAGCAATCATAGGTGATTAATTTTCAAAAGCACGCTGTAAAGGTTTACTGTCCTAACTGCGGAAAGAAGCAAGATACACCCGACAAGAAAATAGAAAACGCTTACTTCTGCCTAGCCGCTTACACATGCCCCGGATGCGGCAACCAATTCAAGGCATCCTGCTAAATTATTTTAGGCTCATAAACTATCACTTCACCGTTCTCTTCTTTCACTTCTAATCGATATTTTTTAGCAATAGTCGTTATTTGCTGATTGGTCAGAGCATCAGTCGGCATCATTATGCGTATTTGATAGTTTTGGGCTATCGGGTCATTTTTTTCTGACACCTTTAAGTTAATGGCGTTATACCCCACGCTTTCAGATAAATTCACAATTTCCTTATAGATATTTACCGCTTCTGCTCTATTCAAAAGAAGACCCTAATTAGGAATAGTTTGGCAGACAATTAAACTTTTTGTGACGCCATTAATATGCCAAAATCTTTTTAGTAACTCAGCGGTTGTTGCTTCAATCTGTGACAACATTGTTTTATATCATTTAGAAGCGTAACGTGCGTAAGAAGCAATTAACTAAGAGCCCAATGTTGGGCGGGTCTGGCGGCTAACATAGGAAAAGGCGTCTGCTGCTGTTTTTGCGCCTCATCAATGTTAGCCCACGGCTAAATCCGCTTAACAACCATTTTTTGCCCCTTAATTTTCAAGAACTGTTGTTGTGCAGGTACAGTCACATCATTATTTATTGTTCAAAAGCACTATTGTCAAATCAAGGAAAAGGTTAAGCTTAAATGCAGGCGAAGTGTTTCCCCTCTCTCTTCCTGAATTCGCTTGCGTTTAAGTTAACCCTTTCTCTCAAACCCGCAACAAATTTTATTGGTTCCATCAAATAAAAACTTGGTGGCGACGGCTTTTTCGCTTGATTTACTGCCGTTTTAGCGATAACTGCAACAAATCTGCTTTTTTATGAGCGCACACCTATTCTATTATTTCTGCTTCTGCTGTTGTGCCGCCTATCCGATTAATCTTTATTTTTACGTGGTCTTTGGGTTTGGCGTTGGCAACGTGTATTACTAAACCTTGTACTCTAGCTATGCCTTCGCCTTTGGGGCTCAATTCCACGATATCTACTTCTAATTCTTCACCTAACTCGACTGGGCAACGTTTAAAACCCTTAGCATGACCCTGTCTTCCCTCATAACTGCCGCCTTGTCTTTTGGAATAACCCATAAAACAACCAAGCTCCTGTTTCTACAAAAATATCCACTTAATAACAATAAACTTCTGACGCTTAAGCATTTTCACTAAAAAGTTAGATGGTAACTCGAAATGCCCAATGCATATACGCGCTAATATCTCCTGAAA
Organism: Candidatus Bathyarchaeota archaeon; assembly: GCA_003141855.1. Classification (GTDB taxonomy): domain Archaea; phylum Thermoproteota; class Bathyarchaeia; order Bathyarchaeales; family Bathycorpusculaceae; genus Bathycorpusculum. Next base: position 3,784 of record PLNS01000025.1, read on the forward strand.
GCACCAAAGAAGGCTCCACATAACAATGAAGACTGCACTTTTGGCAGTTTTCTATTTTTTTCCAGTCAAAATCAGAAACAGCACCTTTAATGCCACCCTCAAAAACAGAAACACTGCTCGCATAATCATTATGGACATAGCAAGGCAAAACTACGTTCCCGTGAGGGTCAATGTTAATCATCGACCAGGGTTTGCATTGCCAGTTTTTCTCTTTAGCCATCACTTTGAAGTAACCGATCGAATTAACAACGGGGTAACCTTCCCGCTTCATTTCCATAAGCCTATGGGCTATTTTCGGTATTTTGCCAGCAGCAGGTGAAGACGCGTTGGCGTTGCAGTACTCGTGAGCTACAGCTACGGATATTTTCGTGCCCAACTCCTTTGCCAACTCCACCATGCTTTCTACTTCATCAATGTTCTCAGCCATCACCGTAGTGTTGATGGTTACGGCAACTTTTTCTTTCGCAGCACTTATGCCCTGTACAGCTTTTCTAAAGCTTCCGCCCACTCCTCGGATAGCATCGTGAGTTTCCTCAAGTCCATCTAAGGAAACATAAACGACACCGTTAATGTATGGGGCTAACTCGTCTATTCTGGATTCAAGCAGCGTACCGTTAGTTATGAGGCTGGTATGCAAAGGCAGAGACCTGGAAAAAGCAAGAATCTCAACCAAATCAGTCCTAAGCAAAGGTTCCCCGCCTTCAAAGGCGACTCCGCAGGCACCCGAATTGTAAACCTGTTTTAGAATCGCTTTCTCCTGCGCTAAACTCGAATCTGGGCTGGGTCTTTTCCAAAAGGGGCACATTTTGCATCGGAGATTGCAATTATAAGTCAACTTGTGCCCGCAAAAGATTGGAACCCTAACTCCACACAAATTTGAGATCAACCCATTATAAATCCTAAACCCCATCCGCAAGTTTTCCGAGAAATGTGACGAATTTTTTTCTAAAGAGTTATTGGAAACCTGTTTCATCCTTTAATGACCCGCTAAAGTATTGAAATCATAAAACGAGTATAGTTTTTTAGTAAAATTACTCTTGCGCTTCCTTTAAACCTAACGCTCTCTTGCATCTGATAAGCCTGCTATTTACCACTTAATGTCCTCTAAACAATTAGATATTTTAGTTTACGAGAATATGAAGCCGATGATTAAACCTACGATGAATCCAACGCCTAGCGGCAGCATGCCAATGAGAAGTGTCCCGTATTGAACTGCTATTGGACCATATTTATCTGACAGGTCTTTCAACGCGCCCAGACTCAGACCGAAAAAGCCCAAGTAGCTAACAATAACGAGTATAACCGCAGCAATAATAGCAATCTTCAAAAATTTATGGACCAAATAACCCACGATCAAACCAACTACGAACGGAAGAATCATGACAACTATTGTCGGCAAACCACCTATGCTTCCAGAAGTAATGAACCGAATTACATCATCTATCGCGCCCAAACTCCTCAACTCCACAGTTAAGCCATAAGAGTACAAATAACTATTAAACCTGTGTAGCTGTAGCCCCACAGCAACAAAGCGGCTGCTATATTCAAAGACGCTGTCGGATTAGGGAATACTGTTCCAGTTAACGACCACCTTATCGGGCCCTTGCAAAAAAAGGAAGCTATTTGTCTCTTTGAAGGGACCCTTTCTCTTTGTTAGGTTAAACATAAAACCTCACACGTCCCAACACAAAATAACACTAATCGAATATGTGTTTCCGAATTTTGTTGTTCCATGCGTGAACAGCTGATAAGTTTTAAATAGCAACTGCATGATGCAATAGTTGAGGAGAATCTTATGACCCGAGAAGTTGAAAAGGGGCTGGGAAAAATCGGTGTTACATTGTCCAAACCAATAATGGCGTTGATAGCAATAGTCTTCGGCATACTTGTCATAGCCTTCAAAGATTTGCTTCCATGGATTGTTGGGCTATACTTCATAATACAAGGTCTACTGTTCTTCATAGAATACTTCGAACTAAGAAGACGATAGCAAGGAGAACTACCAACTTCTACTCTTTTTTTTCTTCTGCCTCAAAAGCCAAGTCGGACTTGAATAAACTGAAGATTCTTAGGCGCCACGGCAATAGCTGTACAGATCAAAATAGTTGCCCATAGTCAGACTTGGATCGAAGACTACTAACGGTTGAGAAACTGGAGTGGTCCCTAAGACATGGGAAACCTTCAGAGCGTCAGGCGGCGAAAACGTTGACTGAAACATGCAACACAAGCAACATGGGACTTAGCACAGGGATCTCGGAAATCTTGATGAGTCTTTTTGGCGATTTGTCTATCGCCTATCTTTAGGTAAAGAACTGATAGTGAGCTTACCTTTCTTCTTTCTCTCACTATCATAACCTTTGAGAACCGAACAAACAGAGAGACTTCTAAACGGCAAAATTAGAATAAAAAAGAAAAGAAGTTTAAGTTAGTTCATGGCTTTTTAGATGGCTTTTTGTTTAACTACCTTAACCAAGATAAACGAGCATGTAGCAATCGCCAAGGTCAGCAACAGAATAGGCAAAGTTAATTCAGGAATTGTTGGGGTTGGTGTTGGACCTGAAGTTGATGTTGGTTTCGGTGTGGATGTTGATGTTGGAGTCGGTGTTGGAGTTGGAGTTGTTGATGTTGGAGTCGGTGTTGGAGTTGGAGTTGACGTAGGTGGTGTTGAAATTGGTGATACGATGGTATTAGACTGTAAAGTAACTGCAGTTTGTGCCAATGCTCTACCATTCAACGTTGCACCAGTAGTTAGTGCAATTGCTGTTTTGTCAAGAATAATTCCATTAAAGGCAGAGTGTGTTCCAAGTGTCGTTTGTCCAGCGACCACCCAGAAGATGTTACTTGCCTGTGCGCCGCCACTCAAGATAACTTGTACGTTAGAACTAACAGTGAGAGTTCCTGCTATCTGGAATACCCATTCATCACTTGAACTTCCTGAGAGAGTGACAGCTGATGGTATTAACACATTGGTACTCCACTTGTAAATGCCAGCAGTTATAGTTAATCCACCGATGTTTCCTGCACCTAATGCAGTGACGGGAGCAGGAGTGGTTAGTCCAGCCAGAGTAGTATATGCTGTTTGCATATCGCTTATAGCTGTAGTCATCATAGTTGGAGTAGGTGTTGCATAGTTAGCTGCGTATACCTTTCCAATCACCAGAGAGGATGTTGAGAATGTGTTTGACGTATCCGCTATCAACCCGAAGCCTGTTATGTATGTAGCGGCAGCTGGACTTACTCCAATATTTCCAGTGATTGAAGTAGTTCCAGTGGTTGAGATTCCTGTTTTTGTTAAAATAGCAAAATTTCCTGCTGTACCAAGAACGTTAGCTGGTACTGTGTTTGCTGATACATTAGAGATCTGTATGATACCTAATAATGCTATGAAACAGAAGAGAGTAAAAATTACGCTTAATCGAGTCATATTCTTTTTCTTCATTCAAATCACCACCTTATACTTTGCTGTTTAACCAATCTATTATTTTTCTAATTTGTACTAAACGTAACAAAAAAGGAGTGTAGTTTATTTCCATAGCTTTTTGCCGGTCAACAACCAAACAACTACAAAGATTACGGCAATCGCAAGCAGTATATGTATCAACGCGCCTACGCCTGGCAAAGCAAAGAACCCAATCGCCCAAAGTATCACAATGATAATAGCAATCGTCAACCACGTATTCATAGCAAACTCCTCAACTAAGTTTTAACTACTGGTCTTAGGTACATGTGAAGTTGATCTTTTGAAACTTTTAAGTGCAATCCATTGTCTGTCCAGCGGGCAACCCCTTTCTCTAGGGATGAAACGGCCAACATGTTTCGTACTCCGCCTTTATTTGCGCCAAGCACTGATTCAGCTATTTCCTTTTTCAATTCGATTTCAAGATGGGTTATTTTCCACTCGTCCGGATCTACTTCTATACCTTTGACTGCGCCGATTTTCTCGTCTAATGCAAAAACACTTCTATTTATAAATTCTTTAGTTCTCATACTTATCTATCCCTCCTATCTACGCCCATGATTTGAGCTACCATATAAGCGGTCATTGACTGAGTTAAACACGTGTGAATGTGAGCCCACACCGACAAGTTGGCGGTTGCTCCTGAGCTAATCGGCAAAACTGCCAGAAAGAATTTGGAACTTGAAACCACGAGAAAAACGTGATCCTCAGGTTAGTCTTCAGCTTTTTTCCAGTCGGATTCAAACCCTGTTCTTAGTACGCCTATAAGGTTGCTGTTGTTTGTCCACAAAGAAGGGCTTTCGCCTAATCCGCTTCCTTTGGAGGTGGTAATCAACGCTTCTTTATCATCAGACATTATGAAGTGATTCAAAGGTTTGCGATGAAACTTGACGCTAACCGAAGGGTCCCCGATGAGTTTTTGGACTTTTTCTTTGAGCAAAATGTCCGGTTTGTCTCCTTCAAAGATCAGTCGAATCTGCGCCTCTTTCTTTATTGCATGCTTACATTCATCTGAAAAATGAGCCAAAACCGGCATAATTCTTTCCTTATCTGCAATCAACGCGACTTCTTTTCTCGAGTTATTAATCAGTTCTGAAGTCTTTGCCAAAATTGCTTTCTTTTCCGCTATCAGTATGTAGATGCTTTCTTCTCCAGGAAGCGGCTGCTTCCAATCTTTGAGGGATAGCTTCTGGACCATGCTCCTCATATCCGTCAACCGTTCATCGGATCTATTTTTTTCTTCCGTCACTAGTAAAGTTAAGGAATCCGAAATAACAGTAGCCCGGATCTCAGTTGGTTTACCCAGCAATCTTTCAATCAGGCCCATTTTTTCGAGTGCTGGCAGAATTCTATAGATGTCTTCCCTGCGCACTTTTGAAAACTTCGCTACCTGTCCCACCGTAGTTTTTTCCAGTTTAAGTATCGCTAAGTAAACCTTTGCCTGGTTAAGAGTCAAACCCAAACCAAGCAGGAGATCCGTGTTTTCGTCGTTGGTCATTCTTAACTCTCATTGAGAGCTTGCACCACTTTTATTTTTAAAGTTTTGGGTACTTTTCGAATAGCTGTGTTGTTCTGGTTTTGAAGGTTTCTAATTGTGCTAAAAGAGTAAAAATTGCTGTACGCTATGGCGGAAAGTGGAGTTTATGAATCAAAAGAGTACTGAAAAAAGGAAGGGCAACAGTAAAGAAAAATTCAGCCAAAGCAATAATCAAAGAAAAAACAAAGAAACACTATTGCCCTTTTATAGTGCGACTTGTCCCACATGCGAATCGAAACGATTAACAATCGTTTCTGAAACAGACTCAAAGAAATCATAACTAAAAAAAAGATTTTTTTTGAAATTGGTCTCATCTATTTGGCTGCGACTTAACGAATATTGATAATAATCCCAGAAGGGCTCCGAGAATAACTAAGGCTCCTCCGATTCCGCCTGAAACGATTCCAAGCACTAACAGCACTATCGCCCATACTAAGATCCCAACAGACTTCGACCCAATTATGCAGATCCCGCCAATTATTATTGCCACTATGCTGTACATTGCTCCGGTCAAGTAGTGACCAGCTGGCGAGAAAGCGCTGCCTAAAGAATTCCCTATAAGACCCAGCAAGCCGAAGACGATTATGAGTATTCCGCCTATTAGCGTAAGGATATATCCCCAATAAGCAAAACTATTATTCACTTTTTTAGTTCACCTCCATGAATGCTTGTTAAGCATCTTTAACTAATTGATTTGGAATAATTTCGCGTGAATTTTTTTGGTTGTCAGGCTTTAGATGTGTGGGAAGAATGGCGCGGGAACTATTAGACCGAAGAGGGCTCCCAACACTATGCTTATCACTGCGAAGATTATCACTGCAAGTATGGCTATTGCGATGCCGCCGAGCCAGCCTGTTTTGAAGCTTGCTTTGTAGACCCATATCCAAGCTACGAAGGCTAAAATTAATGCAATTATGTATGCCGTTGAGCCGATTAGCGCTCCCAGAAAGTAATCCACTATAATCAACGTGATAGCGTAAACTATTGGGCCAAACAGCGTGGCAATCATAGCTTCGCCAAAGGTGGCTTTTCCGCCAGTTACTGCTTTGCCAGCTAACCACACGGGTATTGAGACCACTATCCAAAGAATAACCAAGCCAATTATAGTTAATAGCAGACTCGTCAAAGTCATATTTCCAAAAATCAGATTACTCAAAGGCTACACCTGTTAAGTTACATAGGAGGACGAATGGCTATTAAACCCTTGTAGCTGTAACCCCACAGCAACAAAGCGGTGTTCTGATGGAAAATTCAGGTTTCTGACGAAGATATCGCCGAACATCTGGGAATTCGACATTTGATTGGAAATTCAGGGGGTGATCCTGTAAAAAGACACGCATTGGGCGGAGCAGTGGGTTGGTTACACGATGAGTGGCTCTTTCTTGCTGTCTACAGAAAAGCCTCGCGTAGAATAGATTAGTACCCCCAACGAGACGAAAACAATAACCACTATTCCAACAGCAATGTACGGCATTATACTTAGCATAGTGAATACAGCTTCTGGATTCATAATTCCCCCAAGAACTATGGCAAAAATCATAATTCCAACGGACAGAATAAACGAAAACTTGTAAGGTCTATCTGTCTTGGTTTTAACTAGTTTCTTTCTGTCAAGTTCGCCGACAAGAAAATTCAAGAATACTCCTATTGAGCCAATTAGCAGTGGAATTGTAAGAGAAAGGGTTTCATTATGTAAGCTTAAATCGATGAACTGCCGCAAGCCAAGAACAGAAAAAAGAAGCATAAGCAGAACAAGAGCTATAGATCCAAAAAATACGCATCTGTCAAGAAACTTTCCTGAAAGAGCTGGACCATAAGTTCTTCTATTCGGCACTGGTATTTCGCCAGGTTTAATGTCTTTTGTAGTTCTTCGTGTCAGTCCAGGCAGATCGTTCGAAAGAAAATAGATCTTATGTTTTGGATCAAGCGTCAATTTCTTGCCGTCCGAATCATAAACCGCTTTGGTTACCAATCGTGAAAAGGGGTATAGCCATTCGACGCCTCTGTCCCTTGTTGTAGTGAATGAATCTAGAAATGAGTGGAGAAAGGCTCCGATGCCAAAAAACGGGTTTATCAAATACACTATGCCGATAAATAAAAAATTGTGGAATAATGCACGATGTATTTGTCGGTGTCGAAAGGACTCCTTGCTAAAAAAACCGTATTCTCTATCTAGGTCAGGAATCACTGAACCGACTCCAACCATTAGCGCTATTTCTGGTCTGCCAAAGAGTAAGGCTCCAACTAGTATACCAAACATTATGTGGGTAGAAAGATTCATGAGAGCAACCGTCTGCTTCTGACTGGTCAATTATAATTGGGCAGTTTTAAGAATATAAAGGTAATTAGCTTTAGAACGTCACTTTTTCCCAGCCAATGTAGCCCAGAATCCTGCAACGGCTCAGTAAAATTTTCCATAGGATTTATTTAATTTTGAACTATGCCAATAATGATTATTATAACTCCAACCGTTGCCCTTATCACTCTAATTAGTTGTTCAGGAAAACTTTGCTTAGGATATTTGACTATGCTCAAGACACCGTCTACGACAAGCCAAAGACCTAAACCAACCAGAACCGCCGAAAGAGCATTCAAATAACCTTCACCTTAACCCATTTTGTTTTTTTGAGGAGCCAATGTTCTCTCAATAAGATACTCAATCAAGTTAATCCTTTCGGACTTCCCGAGGATTTAGTGGGTTCTTTGCAATCATGTTCTTTGGATTTTACGAAGGCTACTTTAACCAAAACAGACTCAAAAGATTGGTTAAAGAACATAAAGACTACACCAGCGAATTTGATGAAATCACAGACTTGATTGAAAGAAAAAAGGATTTACGAATTCCGATAATTTCCCTGATTTCCACATTTAATGCCCTTATACAATCTAAAGGTTCCATTTGTTCACTTGTGGCTAGGCTAAAGTGGCTGTGCACACGCAGTGTGATTGTGGGACTGCAACTAAAAACGACTGTGAATTGATAAATTAACGGTGTAAAGTTAGCGGATGGTTTAGAAGATTTGGCGAAATCGCTAAAGAGATTGATTTAGCAGAATAATAAAAGTGAAACATTCTCCTGAGAGAATAGCGAATTTTGAGTAAAGGTCGTCTTATCCTCTGTTGGGGGCAAGTTTGAATTGCCGTCTTTGTTTTTTCCCGCGAGATTGTCGGGCGCCTGTTTCTGTTTCATTGAGCTTCGCAGTTTCTTTTTTGTTCTTCTCACCACTGTATCGTCCCTGTTGCTTTTTTACCTGAGATTTTTGCGACGTAGTTTCTTGCTCGTTAGATTTCACATTCTCTTTTTCACTCATGCTGTTTTCACCTCAGCTTGGGTTTTTAAGGGAAAATAGGTTGCTTGATAATGCACTGTCAAGGCTTTAGGTCTCTGTCTTCACTGTAGTCTCTATCCTCATGGGCTTCCTCTTCAGCTTCATCTTCGTTTTTTTCTTCAGCCTCGCTTGCTTCTTCACCCGCAACGTTTGCCCTATCTTCAGCTTGACCTTTCGGCGGATAAGCCTTATCCAACCAAACTTCAAACTGTACTTTATATTCAGCGCTGGAAAAAGCCCATTCACACAATCCACTAATAACTTTGCTAACGTCAATGTCGTGTTCGTCAGCTAAACCTTTCAAAAATTCTTCCCATTTTGCGGGTAAAGAGACAGAAAAACTTCCCATAAATAGAATCTCCAATATCTTGTTACTGCTAAGGTATATTTAAGCTTCAAAGGTACTGAAAACCAGAAATGCGTCTACCGTTGATCTTTTAGCAATTGCAGTCGTTTAGCGACTTCTTTGGAAACTTTTTCTAAACCTTCCGCTAAATCTTCACGGTCAACTTCATCGAGGGGGTACCATTTCCCTTCCTTATCGATAAAAACAATTTCCAATTTTCCCACTTTTCTATTGACCATAATTTCCACCTTAGTGATCAAAAATTATTTGTTTGCGGATGGCTTAAACTTTTATTGCTATTGCAAACGATTGGAGTAAGATGATTCTTTTTGAACAACTATTCTAGAAGGGACGACCGCGCATCTAGATCGCCCATAACTACACCTTTTTTGAGGGTGTTCGAGGCTAACTGGCTCCCTGCGCCTATTACCGAGGCATTCTTAATAATTTAGTTATTAGGGTTTGAGGAGGGACGGCTTCATTCTTATTGGTTTTTGTCGATCCATGTTTTTACTGCTTCTTGGACAGCTCGGGATAAGTCGCCTTTTTTGCCTCCGAATTTTTCTACGGTTTTTAATCTTAGCTGTTTTTCCAGCTCGTCTGAGATGTCAACGTTGATGCGGCCCAAGTTTTAATCACTTTTTGTTTGTTATATGTTTTTGAAATAAGCGAGTTGCCATTTTCCGTATTTTGTTTTTATTTTTGCCATTGTTTCTCTATGGTTCGCTTATTTACATTAACATATATGCACATGCGCACTTATAAGCGTATGTGTTTAAGTGCATAGATACTTAGGTGCATAAACTTAATTGTGGGGGTTCCCCAAATTTAACCGTTCATTAGCAAAATTGTTTTATAATGTACCTTTCTTACATGAGATTGAGGCTTTCGGATTGCCAACCTTCGAATGCACAGTATGCAGTCGCAAAGTGCGAAGCGAGTTTGAAGTTTCCTGCACTGGGGACGTTAAGCGTAACGTGGAGAAGACGCCTTGGTGCTGCGGCAAAGAGATGATTGAGGGAATTGACGACTAAGCAATATTTTGCAGCTATCAGACACTATTCTATATCGCTTCCTCAACATTTCGGTTTATCCGGCATACTTTTTTATCGTTTAGATAGAAGGAGCGTTTGGGGATTAGCCGATGAGCAGCCCGATGGCAAAGCTCAGCAAGGGCGCTATTACCCAGCCCGCTACAACTTTCAGAAACGGCTTAACGGACACAAGCTTGGTTTTGTATGAGACGCCTGTTCCGAAAACTGCAACGGAAGTTGTCTGTGTGATCGATAAGGGAATGTTGAAGACTGTAGCTAATTCAACCAAAACGGTTGAAGTTATAAGCGTTGTAGCTGCGTTAGCGTAACGCATCAAGAAGAATTCTTGTGAAACTCTTCGTATCGCGCCTTCACCAAGGAAAAAGGATCCGACGAAAATCGCGGCTACAGCTGCTAAGACTGCTGCTGAGTCAAATCCGCCTGTAGCAACTATCATCCCAAGCGTGTTTGCTCCAGTCACGTAGGCTGTAGAGAAGGATAACACGATAAGCAGCACCTTGTATTCTTGTAGGCGATGCCAAAAGTTTGCTGGCCAACTCCTGTTTAAGAAGCGAATGAGGAAAAATGCCACGGCAAACGCTATTAACGGAACAACAACCCACGTCAACACTACCTCTCCCACAAACAAACCATTCAGGGGGGAATCCCCAGCAATTGACAAGCCCGCGAGAAGACCCACCAGCGACATGTTCAACGACATTGGCACCCGCAATCTGTAGGCTACCACAAAGACAATAATCGCCACCAACAAAGCTTCAGCCCTCAGCACCAACGAGGCAGCAGGCAACAAGATACCGACTGAACGCGTCATTCCTGAACCTTGGACCAGAAGCCCAACGGAAAAACCTGCCGCACCGAGCAACGTACCGAACCGTTTGGTTACAATTCTTGACCCTACGGTGGGCCCGACGCAGGCGGAGAGGTTGTTACCTGCAACCAGCATAACGGCGAGGAATATCAAAACCACAAGGCCAACAGACAACAACAGCATACATTGGTCACTTGAGAATAGATGTAACTATCGACACGATTACGTCGGAGAGGTCTTCGCAGTTGTCCAAGACATCGTCGGATTTATGCAGCATTTCACTATAATGGAAGAACTGCAGAAAATGCAATCTAGAAGCCATGGAATAGAGCTTGTCAAACCCAGCATCTTTGATATCGTCACCTTGTTCTTCTAGGGCTTCAATTTCTTTTCGTAACTGCAAAATCTGAGGAACATTGCCAGTGGATAGCATCTGCTGAAGTTTAGCCAGTGTCTGGTCAACGAGGGCAAGCATTTGCTTGTAAACTTCAGCCCACTCTGCCTCCTGATGAACTGCAAAATCCGTGGTGTTAGCTTTGACCATTCTGGAAAGCTCTCTGCTCAAATAAAAGAGGGTGTCAACTATGTTGTCAGCTAAGTGTGCGCTTTCGATGAGGTTATCGATTATGTTGGGACTGACAGCTCCAGCTGTGATGTTTTCGCTTAGCCTAAAGGCGACTTCATCTGACTTCTTCTCCAAAGCTCGGACGGCATGCATGTTTTCAGTTAACGCTTGATTGTTACCGCTGTTGTTGAACATGACTTTCATAATCGTGTTGGCTTGGGCGGCGATGGAGATAATCTGGGATAATTCACCGAAAATGTTTCTTTCCCCAAGTACCAAGATGCCTTTGAAATTCTTCAATGCAAAAGTCCCACTCAATTAATTGATTTCTGGGCCAATATTAACTTTGACTAGTCAGGGCAAATAAACGCTGAACCAGCAAGGAAAAGAAGGGCAGATAAAAACGTTCCAGTAAACCAAGACGGTTCTCTTTAGTGCTCTTGGAGAATACCCCCCTCTATTTATAGCCTAAAAGAAAAGCCTCTACCTCTCTGAGGCACCTACCCCCTCTCTTATATATAGAAACAAGCGCAGGTTCAACTAAAAGTTCACTGGGAACTCATTTAATGGCGATGTTTCTTTAGTGCATGAATATTCTTGCTTGTGGGTGTGTTGCTACAGTCACTTAATTTTAAGTGCATTGCAGACTAAGCAAGTATGCGCAGACTCGCACGCACCTGCTCTAAATTGTTAGAAGGTTAGTTATGGAAAGGATAATTTCTCAAAAAATCAAACGCGCCACGGGTAAGGATGTTTGGCGGGAAAATTTGCGTTTAGCCATATTCGCCGCTGACAAAGTCCGAAGCACCCTGGGACCCAAAGGCGCATACAAACTGGTAGCCTACAACCGCGGTCCCGAACAAGTCGTCAAAGTCACTAAGGATGCAATCGCGATTTTGGATGAGTTGGCAATTCAGTATCCCCCCGCCGTTATTGTTTCTGAAGCGGCAAAGCTGCAACGGGAGGAGGCTGGCGATGGGGTAACGGGGTTTGTGGTGTTCTTGTCGGCGCTGCTAAAAAAGGCAGATGAACTATTAACCATGGGCATCCACGCCAACACCATCATCCACGGCTACCACCTTGCAACAGAAAAGGCGCTTGAAATCCTCGAGAGCCAAGCGGCAACTTCAAACAGCCAAAACAACGACGTCTTAGACATAGTGGATTGCCAAAGAAACCTCTTAACACCGCATATCCGCTCGATGATCAGGCAAGCCTTCCCGCTCGCGTTTTCCAACGGCAAATTTGACAGGGAAAACATCAGGTTCTTGAAGAAAAAAGGCGGCAACCTGCAAGATTCAAGCCTAATCAATGGAGTTGTAATAAAAAAAGAAAAAGCCCACCCAAACATGCCCGACACAATCAGAAACCTGCGAATCGCAGTTACAAGCGGCAGGTTAGGCATCAACCGATTAGAAATTAAAATGGGCGGCCAAGGACCAGCACACATCCACTTAGACATAAAAACGCCACAGCAAATCCGAGAATACAGGGAAACAGAATACAGGTTAAAAGTTCAGCCTATTAAGAAATTGACTCAGCTAAACGTCAACGTGCTACTTTGCGAACAACCCCTTGATGCACTGCAAAAAGAAAAATTGTTCGTCCAGGGGATTTTTGCGCTTGAAAGCGTGGACAAAAAAGACACCCAAGCCGTGTCGAAGGCGACGGGCGCTAAAATCGTTGGAAACCTCAACGAGCTCTCGGAAGAAGACATCGGCTTCGCAGAGGAACTCGCCACTGGCAAAATAGAGCTTGAAAAAACAGTTACCATTGAAGGCTGCAAAGGCGCAACTTTCATGCTTAGAGGAACCACCCCGCAAACCATGGACGAGCTTGAAATTGCAGTCAAAAATAGCTTTGTCGTGCTCAAGTTGATGGGTGATGATGGCAGGGTTTTGCCTGGCGGCGGAGCAGTGGATGCACACATTGCCCAAGAACTGAAAGGTTACGCCAGAGAGTTTGCCAGCCGAGAACAAATAATAATCGAAGCCTACGCCAACGCACTTATGGATATTCCAAGGTGCCTCGCCGAAAACTACGGCTTAAACCCCACAGACACCATTCTTGAACTAAAAAAGCGTCATGCCGACGGCTTTTGCAATTGTGGCGTTGACGAGCAGAGCTACCGCGACATGGTGTGCCAAGAACCATTCAAAATTAAGCGTTCAGCCATCAGACGAGCCTATGAAGTTTCAATGCTCATGCTGCGAATCGATGAACTGTTAATTTCTAAAGAGATACCCAAGTTCCACAAACAATAATTTACATGGGCAATAAGCCCATCATTTCCAAAAACACAACAACACCCAATACAAGGCTAACTACCCAAAACGCCGCTGCCCAACGCATCCAACTCTTAATTTTCTGCGGCAAATCACCGAACGCGTAAATCACGCCAATCACGATTGCGGGTACGCCGACGACGCCATGGATAAGCGTCATTAAAGAGAGCGAGGAAAAAAATTCCACATCAGGGTCGATGTAAAACTTGAAGGCTGAAGGCACCATAACCAGAAAAATTGCTGCACTCGCCATGACAATTGCCACTGTCATGCTCCATCGGTGCTGCAGAAGACTCTCTTTGCTTTTAGCGAGAAAACCGAAGCCGATTCCGATCAAAAGAACCCCTAAAACAACAAACATTAACGTCAAAGTTGCTTGAGAGAGAGCGGCAGGAGTTCCAGCATGCAAAACGATTAGTTGAGCTAAAAAGTTAGAAACCGCTAAAACACCTACTAGTAAATTGGCAAAGGCTTGTATTAAATTTTTGTTGCAGTCAATCGGGCTTGCGCTAGTTTGTGGTTGCATGCTTAAAGACACATAAGTTTAAACCTCAGTTCTTCCTAGCTTTTTTAGTCATAAATTGCGGTTTTTTAAGGTGAAAATGAATGCCTAAAGGTAAAAGCAGAACAGGTTTGTATGTCGCCATAGCCATAATCGTAATAGTAATCATTGTAGTCGGAGTCGTCATCGCACTTATGAACCAGCCGCCATCCAACGCTACACAACTAACACTTTACGCCGGAGAAATCGGCAGCGCAACTTATGGTTTCGGAAACAGCGCCAACAGCATAGCTTCGAATCCAGGTCCAACCATAACGCTCAAAGTAGGAACAACATACACGATGACAGTGAAAAACGTAGGAACAATGCCTCATGCATGGGAAATATCCAGCCAGAAAGCAACCGGGTCAGTGCTTTTTGGAGCCCAAATTGCACCTACAAGCTATTTGGCGCCAGGATCATCAGGGTCAGTTACTTTTACGCCTAACCAAACAGGTAACTTTTACTACATTTGCCCATTTCCAGGCCACGTTGCGCTTGGAATGTGGGGCACTGTAGTGGTAACTTCTTAGCACCCGACCTGTTGCTATAAACCAGTTCACTCCCTCCTTTCTTTAATTAAACAATCAAAAGTGCAAGCATTTTGAAAATTTAGGTAAAGGTTATGTCGCAACCCCTCCCAACCCCGCCTACAGCGGTAGATTGGAACCACTTCTTCACCCTAACAGGCGCCATCGGTTTGATAGCGTTAGCTAAAAGGGCTTTTTTGCCGCAAGCGGTTTTTTGGTGATTTGCTCTATTTTTTCTGCCCTGTCATTCCAGCCTAGGGTTTGATAGAATTCATATTGAATTGGAAGAGGGGTCACAGCGATTTTTTTGCCAATTACATAAACGTATTCGGGGTTAAAATCAAAAACTTCGCCCCAGTCCCAGTTGCCAACTTTGAATTGTAAGTCACCTTGAACTTTAACGTTTACACCGTTTACGTTGAACTCAAAATAGTGGCTTCTAACGGAGACGGGGAATTTTTCTCCACCAATCACCGCATCCCTTGGAAGCCGCTGTGTCTGAAAAATAACTTTCTGAGGCTTAAATTCTTGAACTGCTTGAAAGATTTGCTCTGCCCCATCTTTGGAAGTAACAATTTCTATGCAGTCAGGGTCAACCTTAACTAGTCGTAGGCGTTCCGCTAAATCGCCGCTTACAATCCACTTGATTTTTTTATCATAAAGTTTTTCATGCAAAGTTAGCAGTGCGTCAACGTATTTTTGTGGAATAATTGTTAGGAAATGGCTAAGTTGGTCTAAGAAATCCTGGTTTGTATAGCTCATGCTTAACAGCTCAACAAGAAAAGAGTGTATGGGAAATCGTTTAGACTAGTGCGCCTGGACTTTGCAGGTATTTCTTTATACCGTCAGCCGCCAGATAAGCCATGGCTCCAGCAACATGCGTTCCTGCCGTCAAGTTATCTCCGAAAGTATCGCATATTTCTCCTGCAGCGAATATGTTTTCGCTGGTCCAGCACTGCATCCACTTGTTGAAAACTGATGTTGCCTGGTTTGCGCCTGTTCTTGCCCCGCCCCTCATGTGGTGTCCCCACCAATCGACATGCTGCGCAAGTTCGGGAATAATGTTTTTCTTAATTGTTGTTGGATCGCCCATTTTGCCAAGAATATCTGTGATTTTGGTTGTCTTGTTTACTAAGTAGTTTGAAACGCGGTAGGTGTTGGCATCCCAGTCTAAGGTGACTCTGGTTGAGGGGTCGCCGTAAATGTCTGTATAGTGTGGGTCCAAATCAGCGTAGTTCTCAAGAAGCGGTAAATTCGGTCCAGTTCCTGAGAGTGTAGCAGTTATTTTTGTGGGTATTTTTTCATCTTTAAGGCCTGCTTTCCAGGTGCTGCCGAAGTTGGTTCTGCTGGGCAAGTGTGTGGTGAATGTGTTTGGTCCGCTTCCTATGTAGGTGCCAAATCCTAAGTTGACGCCTCCCATAAATGTCAAATCGTCTGCGTGGCTAAAGTTCGGGTTAACTTCGTTGAGGTCCATTATGTTGTATCCGCCGCCTGCTGCGTTTCCGGCGACGTAGGCGTTGGCTCCTACGTTGAGTTGGACGCTTGCGCTTGAAGTTGCGGGGTAGTAGCCTTCGGTTAAGCCTCTTCCTAGAGAACCAGTGTGCGCTACAGGGTCGTATGGTACGCCTATGCCTGATAGAAGCATGGCTCGTATGAGGTTATAGCCCCATAAGCCGTTGAACACTACTTTTGCAGGTTGAACATGCACGTTGCCTAAAGAATCGTAATATCTAACACCAGTAGCTTTTCCTGAACTGTCAGTATCAATGCGAAATACGTATGATTCGAGACGCATGTCAAACTTGCCTGTTGCTATAGCGGCAGGGATGGTTGTCACGTGTGAACTAGTTTTGGCTCCAACTTCGCACGGATAGTTGCAAAGACCGCCGCACCAGCCACAATAGACACAGCCGTTCCGTCCTATACCATACTGATTTACGTATCCTCCACTTATCAAGCCGCTTACAGTCGAAAAAGGAGTATATCCGAGGCTTTGCACCGCATTTTTGAAAATAGTGGCGTACGGTGTGGGAGGATGAGGCGGCATAGGGAACCGCGCGTTAGGAATAAACGGGTCCTGACCAGTCTGCTGATCTCCAACAACGCCAATTGCTTTCTCCCATGAGTTATAGTAGGGCACCATGTCGTCATACGTAACGGGCCAATCTTCAATGTCTGGCGTGCCACCCTTCACGTTGCTCAAAATTGTGCTGTATCCAGCATCACCGTACTTTGCCTTCGTCATGGTGACGGGTTGATAAGACCAAGGCGAAAACCTGCCTAAGCTACCGCCGTAATGGACACCGACGCCGCCTACTCCATGACCAAGCGCGTGGTACTGTATGTTTTTAGTATATCGTCTCACTGGCAAAGCAAACTGGTTCATGTTATTTCGGATGGTGAAGGTTGAAATGTAAAGTGGATGATCAAACTTTCTCTCTACAGCGATTGCCCATTCGTCGTCTTTTTGGTCTTGCCGCCAATCAGTAGTGTATTGCCAGAAAGGCCCTTTCTCTATTCCGACAACTTGGTATCCCGCTGTGGTGAGTTCTGCAGCTATTGGACCGCCCATGTGCCCTAGCCCGCAGACAACTACGTCTGTCTGAGGATGGTTAATTGGACTTGACATTTTATATTCCTCCGCCTTCTTTCTGAAGTTGACCAAGACTCTTCGGAGGCAACCTGGTAGGTGTACTTGCAACCATTAACTTCACCGCACCTAAACCTATGTCGTCTCCCCAGTAATTGGCATTAAAAGCCAGCAGTTCCCAACCCACCATCCCCTGGTTTCCGCCGTACAAGGGATCTGACCAGAAACCCGCAGTAACCATGTCATGGATTTCGTTGAAGAATTCTGCAGCGTTTGGACCTTCAAACGCAGTTTGCAACGCGGTATTGGTGGCGCTGTTGTCGAACATTTCTTGAAGTACCGTTGTCTGTGTAGCGGAAGAGAGTGTCTCAAATTTCCCGCCTTTTGCGGCAGTGCAATAGTTTTCAAGGAACGTTAATCCTCGACGCCAGAATTCTCTCGGATTAAAAGCATATTGGTACGATGTGCCAGCTTGTAATCGTGGAGTTATTGTACCAGCTGAATAAGTTATCGGAGTTTTTGTCGTGCTCGGGTAAACTGCACCCATAACTGTAACTGAGCCAGATTGAGGTGTCACAAACGGTCCTCGAAGGAAATAGTTCCCTCCTTTGCCATAGTTCCCCGCAAGCATGTGGTCAATGAAGTAGACGACGCCTGCCTCCTTCGCGCCAGGACCCGTGCTGTCGGTTGGAATTATTGCTTCAGCTAATGCTTCCACTATCACTTGTTCGGTTGGGTTTAAAGTTAGGAAGCCTTGGCTCTGAGTTATCTGGCTTTGAAGTTGACTAATTTTGGTGTTATCATTATTTATGGAATTTTCCAGAATAGGAATTTCAATCGCACTAGCAACTCCAAAACCGATTGCGCCTGCAGCTCCAATTTTAATAAATTCTCGCCTAGATATTGGCAAAAAAAGCACCATTATAGCATAATTAAAAAAAGGTTTTTAAGGCTATGTTGTTGCCTAGCATTTGTAACAGCGACTAAGAGCTAAAAACGCCCATGCCAATTAAGGCCAATTTGAGGTTAACCTACCTTTTGCATAGAACAACAATTTGTTGCTTAAATTATTCAGCTAAAACATTTACTTTCGCCGATATTTCTTCGGTAAGTTCATCTCTAGTCTTGCCATCGGTTGATATGCCAAGTTTTTGAGCGGTTTCCAGCAAAAGCTCGTCTTTAGACTTCAACTTCTTTGCTGGAGCAGGCGCATTAACTGGGGGTGCATCAGAGTTTGCTGCGTCATTCATTTCTTTTGTAGCCTTGTTGAATTCGCCTTTGGCTCTGCCTAACGCTTTCGCAAACTCTGGAATCTTCGCTGGACCCCACATAATGATAACAATGGCAACAACACCGATGATAATCCATTCCCATCCTTCAAGCATAAAAAACCCAAGTATCAAGTTCATGCCTTATTTTAAAATAGGTTTGTTATTGCGTCTGCACAACAACAAGAGGTGGCTTACAGTTTTAGCCAGAGCAAGATGCCCGTAATTAAACCGTAAATCGCCAGTGCCTCGCTTGTTGAGTGAGTTTTTCTGTAGTTTGTTGGTTTGCTTTTAATTGTTGGTTGCGGCTGCGGTTGGCTTCCTCAACTGTGCTCATGTAAAGCTGTTGGGCTTCTTGTTGAGCGTAGTCTTTGCT
Source organism: Candidatus Bathyarchaeota archaeon (assembly GCA_003141855.1). GTDB lineage: Archaea > Thermoproteota > Bathyarchaeia > Bathyarchaeales > Bathycorpusculaceae > Bathycorpusculum. Next base: position 22,471 of record PLNS01000025.1, read on the forward strand.
GTTTGATAGGAGTTTTTCTGCTTCATTTTGGGCTAGGCTGGTTATTTCTTTGGCGTTTGTCTGGGCTTCGCTGCGGATTTGTTCAGCTATAGCTTCGATTTTTTTAGCTCTTCCCAGACTTTCTCCATTGCATCCACAAGTATGCTAGGTTTACGGGGGTTTCTAAAGGTTTTGCGCTCGGGCTTATAGAGCTGTTTAGTTTAAGAAACAAGGGTACGCCTAGTTAGTCGTCTGTTTTGTGGGTAAATTGGGAAAACGCATTTAAAACGGGTACATACACCTTAGGGCTGGTTACGATTAAAGAATGGGGAAGAAGAAGGAAAAGAAAAAATATGCGTTCGACTATCATTCTTCCCGCTTCTTTGCCCTTCTTTTTCCAGCAATCTATTTGGTTGCCATAGCCATCTTTGGCTTGGTATACAAAATTATTCCAGGTCCAGAATTTCTCGTTCTTGCCTTCCTGATTTATGCAGCTTACAATCAGCGGACATGGAATTTTCTGAAAGATTGGCTTCCATTCATCACAGTGTTTATTTCTTATGAAATAATGTACGGCATCGTAGGCTCAATCTCCCAGTACAACCTTCATGCAGGACCATACAACTTTGAGTTGGCATTATTTGGTCAAATTCCCAGCATTGTTCTCCAGCAAACCATACGAGCGCCAATTCTAGATTACATGGGAGCTTTCTTCTATTCCCTGCACTTTTTTGCGCCCACAATCTTTGCATTTATCCTCTGGAAAGTTAGCCCCAAGAACTATTGGAAATACACCGTAGCCTTCGGCATATGCACATACGGGGCGCTGATAACTTTCCTGTTTTATCCAGTGGCGCCACCATGGTTGCAGCTTAACTCGACATATAATCTCGCATATTCAGGGCCGCAAGTTCTGAGAGTCTTAACTGGGTCAGTTGACGCTAGCTTAGGCATACCAGTTTACAAGACGCTGTTTGATTTCTTAAGCCCCAACCTGTACGCTGCCTTCCCCAGCATGCACTCCGCCCTACCGCTACTAATTTCTCTTTTCGCCATCAAAATCTGGAAGAAAAAAGCGCTCCCTGTGCTTATTTTCCCAATTGGAGTTTGGTTTAGCGCCGTTTACCTCGGCGAACACTATGTTGTGGATGTTTTAGGTGGAATAGCCTATGCTGTGGTGGCGTTTGTTGCAGTGGAGAAAATTCTGCCCCTGCTCTCAAAGAAGATCGATGTTTTAAAGAAGCATGTGCCTAACTAAAAAAAGGGTACATGGCAAATCATTAATACCTTTTTTGCAGTTACCTATCAGTACTTTAGCTTGCTGATTGTATGCGAGATTGATGTTAATTGTCGATGACTCATGGTGAAAATGGCAAAAACGTGGATTCAGATTTTGGATGAGACGTTCTAGTTGTTGGTGCAGGACCAGCAGGAGCCACTGCCGCTTACTATACCGCTTTGGCGGGGCTTGGGGTAACTGTTTTGGAAGAGCAGTATTTCCCCACCAGTATTTTTTAATGTCAACTTTTGTGGGTTCTGTCAAGTCTTCGTTATTTGTTTTCCATGTAAACTTTCGGTTGCTGGAGGCTTATCTGGGTGACACTATACCGTGAATGAGCTTATCAGAGAAGCAGAAAAGGCATAACTTAAAGAGGTAGCGGACCATAAAAAAGAGAACAGGTGCAAACTTTGAAGAACTTGAAAATCATAGGCAAAGTTGCGACTTTTTTCGGAATCATATCCACCATATTCGTCGTTTTATCAGCCATAATAACATACTTCCTCCTACAAATCGCCAGTCCCACGGCACCAACAGAATACGTCGTATTTTATATCTTGTCAACCATACTTCCGTATCTGTTTTTAACCATGCTCTCGCTGGTAATTGCAGTCATATCACGGGGCATTGGAAAAGAAAACCTTGAAAAAGAAGCAATACCCCAAGCCCAACCCGCAGAGTAATTGCCTAATTTATTTTTCACCTATTTGACTAGATTAATTTTGCTGCTCGGCAAGACTTGCTGCGTCTAACGCTGAATTTCTTTGTATTTAAGGTCAGAATCGCTTAACCGACTTTTTACAAGCCTCTTTCCGAACAAAAATTTAACCGACACCCTTTTGTGCTTTAAATAAGGGGTATAGCCAAAAAAGCGCTAGTATTTCTCAAGTCAGCGGTTAGTAGCCTTGAAGTCATAAACTGTTTCTTCTGTTAAGAAATTGTCAATTTGTTTTTTCAACGAGCAGCCTGATGGAGATTCGGTCTGCAGGTTTAATTTTTTTAATTATTCGAGTTTCCCCTTAACACAAAATTGGGTTATCTTTTAACGCATTTTCCCGTAGTTGGGTCGTAATGGTTACTTTTGGAGTAATCGCATCTTTCACAATCATCTTTTATGTCTTGTCCATAAGGGCAATCTTTCAAATCCGCCATTCATATCCCACGATTTGCTTTCTTTGTGCTTCTAATGTAAATTTGTTATATAAAGTTGAATCCTAAAAGTCAGAATTAGATTGCATGTGGTTTGCTATTAGATGCTCGAATTCTAAACGTATTATTGGTAGCCCGGGGAAGACGGGCGCCTAGGCATGAATTTATGCGAAATTAGGCCTCGGAGAACCAGCTTTTTTCCCCCTTTTTTCTTTGTTTCAAATAAATTTGTGTTTTATCTGAATCTAATTTTCATTAGAGCAATGAAACATACTATCTTTGTTTTGGGGGCTGAATGGAAGTTTTGGTACAGGACCAAGCAGTTTCCCAAGTTCAGGCTAAGAACTTTATCTGTAATTTTCGAGCACCTAATTTGCAGCAGTATCAGCGTTAGAAGGCTTATGTTCAATGGGCTAAAGACAACGGCATGGACGTATGCCAAGTGACGCTTAGTTTGATTGATACTTTCAAGAGGAAGCTTCAAGATATGTTAAAGCAATAACTGGGCTTGCTTGTGGCGAGGGCTAAACAGTCTCATATAGTCTCGTTTATTAATGGTACTTTCCTTTTTGCCCTGTTCTCTTAAACTTTGGTGCCTGCGGGTTGATCCATTTGATCTTGCTAACTTTAGTTTTTAGTTCGTGTTTTCTGCCTATGAAGAATAGTCCTGCATATGTTAATGCGCCTAGCAAAAGAACCGCGTTGAAACCAAAGGTCATAGCTATAACTAACGCCAAGACTCCTGCCAGTACTGAGAAGGCTCCGTTTATGCACCACATCCATGCAGCGTCATTTTCGAATTCTTGTTTTATGTAACCTAGTATTGTTGGAAATGGAATGCCCATCAGGAAACCGAGCGGAGAAATAAAGGCGAAGGAAATTACGAACCGCATTGATGCCGAGTAGCTTAGGGTAGCGTTGAAAATAAAGGGCAATATAAATATGTAGATTATCGTTAAGACCGCTATGATTAAGGATACTTTGAAAGCGTTGTATTGTTTGCCATTGAGCCATTTTCTGCTGAAAAGGCTACCTATGCCGCCTGCAAGGAGCAACGAAAACAACGATACTGCAATCGCTAATGTTGGTTCTCCGAGGAATAGGATAAACTTTTGAATTAGGGCAATTTCTATGAGCATGAAGCCGAATCCTAAGGATGCAAAGCAGTACCACTTAAACGGAGAAAACTTGGACTTCAGCTTTATCTTAGCCCCATTTTTGAAGGTTACTTCTTCCCGTCGTCTAGTAGCAGCATAAAAAACTGATACCACTATGCATAGCAATATTGCTCCAGCCATTAAAAAAAGAAGAGGGGATGGAAGACCCAAGTCGAAATTGTAGAAGAAGGGGCTGTCATCTGTTGGAGCGTTTAAGTTAACAGGTGCTATTGAAACTAAGTCGTTGATTGACATCTGACTCCACGCAAGATGAGCTAAATGGGTGTCTGTTGAGGTTCCGGTGTTAAGCGGGGTATACAATGTTGCAAAACCCATTTGTGCTGCCTTTGTATCCATGAGTGTAGCTTGCGAGTCTGTGATTGGAGTTTTCTTCAGTATGAAGACTGGAAGAGCATTATGGTTCATCATGTCTTCGCTTCCAACTACTGCTATCCGCTCCATAATTTGTTGAGCATCTAGCCCCTGAGCACCTAAGACTTTGAATGCTATCGAAACTAGTTTGTAGATTTCCACTTGATCATGCGCTACTATGGTTAGGAATCCATTATCGTTAAGGTGGTTTAGATAATCGGTGAATGAATCTGTTGTGAAAAGGTAGTTTTCAGCTAATGAATATCCAAGTGACCCCTGGGCAGTCTTGGTAAGTGGTATGTCAAGCATAATAACATCATATTTCTGATCGCTTCTCTTAATGTAACTTCGTCCGTCATCTACCGTTACATGAACATTGCTATAATTCGTGTAAATGCCCCCATCATACGCTGATTGCTCTTTAACTATATCCACAATTCCAGGGTTAACATCCACTGCGTCGATTTGCTTAACCCCTGCCATCAAGGCAGTTAAAACATCAACCCCTCCCCCTGGACCGATTACAAGGGAACTTTCCTTGTTCGCTAAATAGTAGGGGAAATACATTGTTGTATTCGTTAACGTAGGAACTATACTATCGGTAGAGTCACTAAAGTTACCGTTAAAGTGATATAGAGTTGTGCCTGCACCTCCGTCAACGAATATAACTTTTTCATGCGGTAAAGTTGGAGAGGTGACTAGTTCAACATGTCCGAAAGAAGTCCATCTTGAATCAACAATTTTTCCATCAACTGACGGATTATATATGAAATTCGATAGCTCTTTCTCTGGGTTAATCGCTGGCTGAATATTCCATAAGTTGCTTGAATACTGAGCAAAAATCGACATTCCAACGATTGCTAAGATACTGATAACCATAACGAGTTTCTTTCTTGAGGCTAACGAAAAGAGCGCTGATGAAATTAAAGTGATTATACTGACTAAAAGGATTGCTATTGGAGCGCCTATCCAGTTGATCAAGAAGACAACTGCAAGGGAACCAAATGCTGCACCTACAAGGTCGGCAAAATGAAGTATGCTGCTGCGGCTAACGAAGACTTTGTATGCCATTGCTAAAAGGGTGCCTGCAACCAAGAAAGGAAGAAACATGATGAAAACTTGAAGCCCAATGCTCAGGTTTGGAGTCGACACTATAAGAAGGGTTAAGAATGTCGTCAGAAAAGAGAAAGCAATTGCCAAAATTGCAAGTCTGCTAAAGTTATCTTTCAGGGAGTTTTTTTTCGACAGATAGTATGCGATGATTCCTCCTAAACCGAGGCCAAACAACGCTAACGAAACAACCAAAAAAGTGTAATGGTAATCAAGCATGATAGAAAAGATTCTTGTCAGGGCAATCTCGAAAGAAAGTACCCCGAAAGAAGCTACAAAAACTCCGAATAGCAATACGGCTAACTTAAATCTGCTTAATTGTTGATTTTCCATTAATGAACTTTACCTTACCTTTTTCTTGCCCTGAGAAATTCTGAGAAACGCCAGTTGATCACGCAATTCGTTGGTAACAATCCTTTAGCTCTCAGGGGTTTATCCTCTACAGACTCAATTTCACTTTATAAGAAGAGTCGGACAAATGTTGATCCGGCATAGTACAATTTTGAGAGGAAGCTTTTGGCAAAAACAAAAAGAGGATAATGTAATCCAAGAGCTGAAGAAAAGTCCATCAATTAAATAAAGAGACGGGAGAGAGCATCCTAAAACGTTTCAGACAAAAATCTTGCTAGCTCTTTACTTTAATTATTATAGGTCAATGTTTAGGAACGAACCTCGGCAGGATTATCGTGGGAAAGACCAGAGTTTGATTTGTTGTTTGGAGACAGCGAATGCTATTAGCAAAGAGCCTACACCTAAGCCAATGTACAATAGATTTGTTGCATCAAACATGAATATTTTCGCGTTACGTTCTCTTTAATTTCTTCAACTTTAACAGCAACAGCTGTGACCTTGATGCGCTGAATCATCATGCGCCTTGTGGCTTTCTTCTCTTTGTATTGCGTACAATTCAGCGTGTTGTTCTGAATCAAAGTGCCTTCCGAATCTTACAATATCTGAATCTTTCTCTATTTTCATTCCACACAAAGCGCAATATTTCGTAAAAAGCCCCATTGCTTCACCGCCCCTCAAACATGCGAAACGTTTAGTTTCTGCTTCTTTTCTGTTAGTTATGTCTAAATCTCTTTTTGGTGACACTTTCTTCTATTACTGCGTTTGCTAACTGTTGATCGTTTACTGCAAGTTTTTTATTCGCAATTTTAATGCAGCCTATCAAAGTATCAACCTCTTTTTTGTTATCTAAAGCCTATACCAATCTTATAAGAGACAACGGACAAAGAGTGAAGAGCAGTAGTTCAAAAACAAGACAATTTGATGATAGCTTTAACGTTAATGCTTTCTTTTTCTAGTAATAATCAGCAAACACGCTGATGATGTTGTGTATCTGTATCATATGGAAAGAGAAAACCGTTTTTTTATGAGTTGGCAGGTCTCTTTGGAGTCTGGGTTAATAAAAAATGAAGTTTTGGGCAGAACTCGGCAAAGTGCTTAATTTATCCAGACTCCATGGAGACTTTTTCTTCAGAGGGGTTTGCACTTATCCTTGTCCTCAACCTCCTGTATTATTTAAAGAACGAATTTTAGTTATAAGACCCGTCGGACAAGCTGAGAATCAAAGTAGAACAAGAATTGTATTTGGCATTGGTGCTCAGATAAACATGCATATACTTGCCAAGGCTTGGAGTTAGCAAAATAGGACGGCTTGCGTCCTCCTTTGACCAGTTAATTATTCAGGGCTAGAAAAACATTGATAGATCACTATAAAGAAAAAATTATGAGAGATTGTCCTTTACTGACGTTGTTTAATAGCTCTGTCTAAGGTTTAGCTAACGTTTAGTTCTTGTATGAAGGTTCCGTGCCAGGTATGGTACCAGACTTGTCCAGTATAGCCGTTTACGCTAAGCATGCCTTGAGTTGTGGTTCCGTTTAGGACTTCAATGGTGTAGTAACCGTAGAATGTCGTTATGTCATCTGTTGTTCCAGGGTAGTTTGCGTTGAGGTATTGTTCTGCGTCAGCCTTTGCTTGCGCTACATTTACTGGCAAGGTTGTGGTCGGTGTTACTGTGTTGCTGTATCCGCTCATCATACCGCCTGCACCCATCATACCGCCATAGCCATAAGTGGTTCCTTCAGTGCCGGCAGTGATTATACCGTATTTGGTGTTCCACATCATGTTGGGTCCCATCTCTGGGTAAATGCTACCAGTGTACTTGTCGACTATAAGTTCTAAGGCGCCGTTGCCTGTGCTTTTCTCAGTAACTTGGACATAGAAGTTGTTACTGTACTCTTCTACTTGTTTAACTGCTAGGTCAGGGTTGTTAAGAGTAGCCAGATAGTTCTGTGCGTCTGTGACTGCAGTGTTTATGCTTATTGGGCTCAGTGTCGTTCCGTTGTTTGCATAGGTGGAGCCTATTAGACCATGATTGCCGCATCCTCTTCCTTCATGGTATGGAATTGCTGCATTGGGCCGTGTCGGCACTGTGGTTTGTGGATAATATCCATACCCGCCCATCATGCCATAGCCATAGGTGCTAGGTGTGTTTGTTCTGTGCATCCCTGGGAATACTTGTCCATTCGCCATTGCAAATGCCGATGCCGCAAGTAATGAAGCTGCAACGACGGCAACTGTCGCTATTATAGCAATTATTTTCCAGCTTTTCATTTTAGTTCACCTCGCTATAGATTGATGTACATGGGAGTGGTTTAGATGTTGGCTGAAACAGTCGTGAAACAGTCTGGCAAGATTCTTTTAACACTCTCACACACCGTTTATCATTGGACAAGCTCTGCTCACCTTATAAGAAACGACGCACAAAACTTGGTACCTAATAGAACAAAAACCGAACTTAGGCTACTCTTTCTTCTCTGGAGTAAGCTTCTAGCCACATAGCAAGTGTCTTGTCGATAAGCTTGTCTAAAAAGCTTGCTTTGTAAGCAACCAAAACCTTGGCAACTTTATCTTCATCCTTAACGGTATATATTGTTTCATAGCCAATTTTGTCTTTGACGAGAATACCGTTATCAACTAAATATTTGAGGTAAAACGAGAGTGTTGAGTGCGGAACCTTTAGGTAATCAGCCATGAACTGGTATTTCGCTTTTCCGTTGGATAGAACCAGAAGAACGATTTCCCGCATTCTTTTTTGTCTTAGTGCAGACAACACTTTTTTATCTTCATCATCAAGCGGTTTTGCATAATATCTTTTATAGTGCGTGTCTGTTTCAGAATAGACGATTTTCTTGCGTGCCATATAGCTTAGATGATATTCCAACGTAGTAAGAGGCATGTTTAGGACTCTTTGGAGTTCTCTCAGGTGGATGCCTGGAGATTTTTCTACGGCTTCGTAGATTTTTCTTCTGTTTTCGTTCGCCAAGATTTCGTCTTTAAACATGCAGTTTAGCCCTTTTTAGTCCTTCAACGTACTCAATAGTATGAAAACTAATGCTACCAAATGGATTATCAAATGTGTATTCTCGTCGATTATGTAGGTTGGGCCGAAAAGTTCTGGGATATAGATGAGTGCGTGGGCAAAGAAAATTCCAAAGCCAACAGACAGGAATAGCAATTTTCGGTTTTTCAGACGCAAGTAAGCTGCAAAGATGATTGTGAATAGAATACCAGTGGCGATCACAAGAGTGATGCGAAGGATTATGTCAAAAAGCGGAAGACTCATAGTTATGTAACCCTCATTTTTCACATAACAACGTTATACAGGCAATATAAAATTATCGTTTATGCACTTAATTGACTCTTGAAAGGCCCGTTTAGTTATAAAGGATTTCTCGCAGTGAATGCGGCAGAAGCCATTTCTTTCCCGTTGACTAACGCTTCTTAACCACCTTCATATGTTTTGCAACCGCAACTCGAAAGATCGTCAAATTGGGCTCGATTGCTATTGAGTCAAGGGCGGAAAAGCTAGAAAACTTGCCTGCAAAGCTCTAAGCTTTATTGGGGTTTTGTTCAAACGCGGTATCATTTTTATTTTTGTAAATTTTTGAAAGCTTGATAAAGTTGCGGAGGAATTTCGGAGCATACTTTTAAATATAACAACGTTATAATCAGCATAACAGTGTTATAGAAGCGATAAAAATGATGAACAAAAGCAAACCAACCACCCCCAACCCATTTGAAAAACTTTCACAGAGACTCTATTTTGTTCTGATCCAATCATGGGAACAGGCTGTAGAACAGGAGAAACGAAACAGATGAAATCCTCACTTAAAGTTACGGAGAGCATACTGGACCTAATAGGCAACACGCCAATGCTCAAGCTAAACAAACTGACTAAAGGGCTCGAATCTACAATTTTGGCTAAACTAGAATTTCTTAACCCGGGCGGCAGCATAAAAGACCGCATCGGAATTTCAATGATGGAAGCAGCCGAACAGCAAGGACTCATAAAACCCGGATACACGATCGTCGAGCCTACATCCGGCAACACAGGCTTAGGATTAGCAATGGCAGCCATAGCCAAAGGCTACAAAATGGTCTTCACCCTACCCGACAAAATGAGCAAAGAAAAAATCGATTTGCTCAAAGCGTTCGGCGCCAAAGTAATCATAACACCCACCAACGTGCCGCCAGACCACCCAGCAAACTACATTAAAGTCGCTGAAAAAATCGTAAAAGAAACGCCAAACTCCTTCATGCCTAACCAATACTTCAACAAAGCTAACCCTGAAGCACACTACAAAACAACGGGTCCGGAAATCTGGGAGCAAACCGGAGGCAAAATAGACGTACTTGTTGCCAGCATGGGTACGGGCGGAACCATCAGTGGCATAGGACGCTACCTCAAAGAACAAAACCCTGACATAAAAATCGTTGGCGTTGACCCTGAAGGTTCAGTCTATCACCATGAATTCTACGGAACTAATGGAGATATTCACTCATACAAGGTAGAGGGCATAGGTGAAGACTTCTTGCCATCCACACTTAACCTCAAACTGTTAGATGAGGTAATAACGGTAACCGACAAAGAAGCATTCTTAACCGCAAGAAAACTAGCCCAAGAAGAAGGAATATTTGCCGGGGGATCAGCAGGTTCAGCAGTCTTCGCTGCCTTACAAGTAGCTAATCGTCCAGAAAATAAGGGCAAGGTCATCGTTGTTGTTCTCCCTGATACTGGAAGAAACTACCTAAACAAAATTTACTCTGACGATTGGATGACTGAAAATGGTTTCCTCGAAGGAAAAGAAGAGAAAATCGCAGTAAGCGATATTCTGGGAAGCAAATCTAACAAAATTAAGCGCCTAATATATGTCGACCCCCAAGCAGAACTCAGCATAGCCATATGTTTGATGGAAAAATTTGATATTTCCCAGCTTCCAGTGATCAGCGATAACGTGCAAGTAGGAAGCATCCGGGAAATAGCCATAATGAAAAAACTGTCCGATGAACCAGCATCACGCAACCATAAAGTTAGCGAATTCATGGAACCACCCCTCCCAACCGTTAAAAAAGAAGACAAGATAATTGCGCCGCTCAATCTACTTAAGACTCAGAATGCTTTGGCAGTCATGCAAAACGGTAAGCTTGTAGACATAATAACGACTATAGACGTTATCAACTATCTCCTAAACAGGTGAGAAACATGAAATTTTCAACGAAAGCAATCCATTGCGGCGAAGAACCAAACCTCAAAGAAGGCGGATGCGGAGACGTCGTAACCCCCATTCATTTAGCTTCAACCTTCGCCAGAACAGAAATTGATAAACCTACAGGCGGATATGAATACGCCCGAACAGGGAACCCTACAAGGAAAGCGCTGGAAAAAAGGTTAGCTTCGCTAGAAAATGCCAAGTATGGTTTAGCTTTCGCTTCTGGCTTAGCCGCAGAAACAACCTTAATTTTAGCACTGCTCAGAAATGGGGATCATGTTATAGTCTTTGAAGACCTCTATGGGGGAACACGGCGGTTATTCGACCGCACTTTGACCAATTTCGGCTTAGAATTCACTTACGTGGATGCAACAAGACCAGAAAAAGTTGAAGGAGCAATCAAAAGCAACACAAAGCTTGTCTGGCTAGAAACTCCCACAAACCCGCTCCTAAAACTTTGCGACATAAAAGCCATCTCAAAAATCGCTAAAGAACACAGACTTATTACCGCAGTAGATAACACGTTTGCTAGCCCCTATCTTCAAAATCCGCTGAACTTAGGTGCCGACATAGTGGTCCACAGCACAACGAAATACCTTGGTGGACACAGCGACGTTGTAGGCGGAGCGATTTTGGTGTCAAACGATGAGCTTTATGCCAAGCTTAAGTTTAACCAAAACGCTATAGGCGCTGTTCCTTCACCGTTTGACTGCTTCTTAGTGCTCAGAGGAACCAAAACCCTCGCATTAAGAATGGATAGACACAACTACAACGCTCTAAGACTAGCCGAGTACCTGAACACTCACCCACAAGTCGAAAAAGTAAACTATCCAGGGCTCAAAACACATCCTCAGCATGAACTGGCAAAAAAGCAAATGACCGGATTTGGCGGAATAATCTCGTTCTACCTAAAAAACAACGTAGATGCCAAAATCTTTCTGAGCAAACTCAAAATTATCGCGCTAGCTGAGAGTCTAGGCGGCGTTGAATCACTCATCAACCAACCTGCATCCATGACACACGCTAGCTTGACTCAAAAAGAAAGAGACCGCATAGGAATAACAAACAACCTGCTAAGATTATCAGTCGGCATCGAAGATGTCGAAGATCTAAAGGCAGACTTGGAGCAAGCCTTCCAAGGTGATAACTACGCTTGAATCTACAATAAAATTCAATTCTAAACCCGTTACGTACATTCCAGCTTTAGGCTTTAGCGCCCTAACTCCCTTCTTCGATTCGTTTCAAAAGTGGGGTGCAAAAGAAGGCACATTCAAACCAAAACTCATTGCCCATGCCGGGATTCAAAAAAACTTTGAAGTACTCGATTTAGGATGCGGAACTGGAACTCTAACCATACTCGTGAAAAAGAGCCAGCCCCTAGCTGACGTAATAGGCATCGATATTGACCCTAACGTTCTCAGCCTTGCCAAAGAGAAGACGGCCAACGCAAAGGTGCACATAACGTTTGATCTCGGAACAGCTTTTAACTTGCCTTACCCTGACAACTTTTTTGATAGAGTGGTCTCTAGCCTTGTTTTCCATCACTTAACAAGAGAAAACAAACTTCGTGCCCTAAAAGAAGTACGGCGAGTCCTTAAGGCGAATGGCGAGATACATATTGCAGATTTGGGTAAACCTCAGAATATACTAATGCGTTTGCCCTCAGTTGTTATGAGGCGACTTGAAGAAACCGAAGATAATGTAAAAGGTCTATTGCCACAGATGCTCAACATTGCAGGATTCAATGAAATAGAAGAAACGTCTAAATTAATGACAATCTTTGGCACAGTCTCTCTGTATAAGGGATTAAAAATCTCATAGGGATTACCTCTTGCTGTAGACTTTTTAGATAGTAAGTACCTAGCGAAAAAAGGTATTGATAAGAAGTAAGCATGATCGAATGGCTAGGGTTTACGATTTAATGGAGAGCCCAATGAGGCTGATTTTCCATAACATTCTTCACTAATTTAAGTTTCAAGTATGGATTCTTTAACCATTCAAGTTTAGGCAAAGGCAATCAAAAAGAGAATCGAAAGGGTATTTTGGGCAGTTATTGGGCTTACGGCCTTAATTTTAATTTTCTACTCTCTCCTTGATTGCCTTTAAACCTGTAGCCCTTCTATCCTGCTGTGCATATATCATACGTCGGACAAAAATGATAATCGATTAGTACAAAAATTAGACAAAGAATCAAATCACCACACAACAAAGCGGACTCTTATTTACCGTTAATCTATGTTTTGTTCTACTCGCCTTCGTGAATTGTCCGTTGAATCTTATAAGAACAGGCGACAATCTTGTGGCTGCGGAGAGATTATGTCCGAACATCAAACTGAACATGCAACAGAGCATGAGTCATCGCACAGCGCAAAACACATGCTATTAATGATGCTATGTTGCTTGTTGCCCATAATTGCTATAGTAGCGATTACTATGCTTTTTCCAGGCGCTTCCTATTTGGGTTTTCTCTTCGTGTTAATATGTCCATTGGGTATGTTGCTTATGATGCTTCCTAATTGGCTGTCAAAGAAAAAGAAGGCAAAGGAAAGTTGCCATTAGTTCAAACAAATTCTCACCAGTTTTCATCAACGTTATGCTAATGTTTAAAGGCATTTTACAAAAAAGTTATTCGTCTTTTAAAATTTTCTTTACCAAGCAAAAACATTTGGTTAACTGAGGAAGAGTCTATATAACATAGTTATCGCCAGTTTGATCTTCTTCCCTGTAAAGGGGTGAACAAAGTTTGCAGAAATCTAATGTCACCTCATCCCAGCTTACTTCATTTTTTGCAAGACGATTAGCAGTTTCACTAGCCATAGCCTGAATTTTCGGCAACATAGCGGCGAATTGTTCACTGCTCTTAATTGCACGCTTTGAAGTAACGTACTGGCTTATTGCAGCCTGCGTTGTTCCAAGCTTTTTAGCGACAATAACTTGCGTCAAATGATGGATGTTTACAAGTTCTTTTGCAACGAGTGCTCTAAAGACAGGTAATACATGTTTTCCTATGGTTTCACATCGAGCACTCATTTTGAAACAGCAAATATAACAGCATTATAATGGTTAATAAATCATGTGCTACCTAAGTCAAAGATTATAGTTCGGGAGTGGTAGCCCGGGAGAGATTCGAACTCTCGTCAAGGACTCCAGAGGCCCCTATGCTTGACCGCTACACCACCGGGCTGCAGTTTCAATAAAACATCGTTCCAATTATTAACTTTAACTTTCCGCCGCTTTCCCACTGTTTTTTTGTTTTAATGCTTCGCTTACGCAGTAGCATTCTTGGCTGACCCTGTTATAGCTCTCACAGTGCCACAGCGTGTCAACTATGGGGTTCTGGTGGTGCCAGTAACGGGTTGAGCAGAAAACTTTTGTGGGGTAATCGAAGCAGTTGTGGCTGTCGCAGTTGCCGCAGAATTTTTCCTCATTGTTGTTTTCCATGTTAGTTTGCCTTGCCTGCATGTTTTTCACGTTGCAAAAACGAATTACGCTTAAAATCTGGACCCAGCCGTTCAGTTGCCGAAGCCACAAGAAACGGAAAAACCATCAACGCCTCCCCAATAACCATCACATGGTCTGCTGAACCCTTCATTTTGCCCCAACTCACCGTCTCCTCCAACGTAGAACCCGACAATCCGCCGGTTTCTGGACGGTCCAAAGTAATTACCACCGCGTAGTCTAAGCCCTTCTTGGATGCGAGCGCGGACGATTGGATGGTGTTGCGTGGGACTCCGCCGCCGATAACTATCATGCCGTTTTTCGGTGACCTAGCGCAGATTCCGCAAACGGTTGGGACATCTTTGAAGGCGTCAACTAGAAGCACGTTTTTCTGGTCTTTCTGCGAAGCGTGAAGCCAGTGGATAAAGCCGAATTCAGAGTCGCGAACGGCTGGAAGAAAAATTGGGACGTTTTCTTCGTAGGCTGCCCTCAGGATTGAGTTTTTGTCGGTTAAGCGTTTACCGATTTCATGGGTAAATTCGTCGGAAGCTAAACTCTCGCCATTGCGCTGTTTTGCGATGTCAGCGTACATTTCAGAAAACTTGAAGTCTAATCGGATGTAGTCTTCTTCGGGAACAAAAATGTCGTAAATGCGGAAGAGATGGTACTTGTAGAGTTCCGCATCGTTAACTGCCCAGCCGCCCTTGTAATGGTGCCCGCCTACTGCTTCTATGGCGTCATGAACCATGCAGGCGCCCGTGCTTACAATCACGTCTACAAGATGTTTTCGGATTAAATCGGTAACTATTGTGCGCATTCCAGCAGGAACCACAGCGCCCGACAACGCCAAGAAGATGGTACAGTCTTTTTCTCTGAGCATTTTCTCGTAAATGTCACATGCAGCCGCTAACCGCCCAGCGCCAAGCGAGCCTGAGTTTTTGAATTGCTGCATTAGTTGGTCTACGGTTAGTGTGCCGTTTATTTTTATGTGGTTTACGGGTTCTTTGAGGTAATCTTTGCGGTCCATCCGAGTGCGCCTAGAGGTTAATTATTGATTGGAGTATGGAAATAGTTTTCGATGTTCAAGTGATAAACTTTAAGGAAAATAAAAGGAAATTAAAAGCGTCGGGCAGAAAGCTTTTCTTGAACCTCTTTCAGCCGTTCTTCCGAAAGATAGTATTTTCCGTTGGCTTCAACAAAGATTCCGCTAATGCCAAGGCGCCTATGCATTGCTTCTTGGAATCTTGGCGGAAGCCCCAACTCTTCTGCGGTCATGGCTTTTTCTGGGCTGGTGGCGCCTTTCTCTTTGAAGATTGCTATCAGCTCGGTTAGTTGTTTGCGGATTTCTTCTCTTCGCCTAAACATGCGCGCCATCACTTGCTCGAGTTATTTTTTTATTAAAGCAAGAATGCCGCCTATTAAGCCGAGGATTAAGCCTATGAGCCAGCCGCTGCCTACAAAGATGCTTAAAACAGAAAAGACAATGACCAATACGGCGCCAGCAGATTCCATTCCACTGTAAATCAAGTAAGCTCCAACTACGCGAATACCACGGCGATTCCACCGACAATATTTAATGCTAGTCCAGTTAAAAATCGTCTGCGAAGTTCATCTGAACCAGCGAAGGTAATGACATCCCCAACTATGATTCTAACTATGCCCCGCAGTAAAATAAGAATAGCTCCTGCGATGGAAAATGCGAAGCCTAAAGTTGCCCTATGAGGCTTAGAAATATTTGGTTGCTGCAAAACTCGATTCGCCTTAAAGCAAGGGAGCGATAAAAGGGATATAAGGGTTACGCCAAATGCAACTCCACTTCTACTCGCTTTTGGACCCATCTGCTACAAAAAGTGAGTTGAGCGAACATATTTGGATCCTAATAGGAATACGTTGCAGAAACCTATAGGGGGTAGGTCGCTAATGGCGATTTTTCAAGTCAAAAAACAGGCTCGGCCCCCCTTTTTGAGGAGAAATGGCAGCAGGTGTTGAGGAACTAAACGGCTCTTCCAACAATATTGACAAGGAAAGCGTGTTCCCGCAACGAGTCCACGAGAACCCTTTTATCGCCAGAGGTTTCTCCTTAACTGGATGTTGTATGCCCACAGTTAAAGATATCATGACCAAAGAAGTCATAACAATAGAAGCGAACAAAACCGTCTTTGAAGCAGCCGAACTCATGTCGTTGAAGGGTTTAGGTTGCCTAATCGTGGTAATCAAAGCATTTCCTGTTGGAATAATCACTGAACGCGATATTGTAAGAAGAATCGTGGCAAAACGCAAATCAGTGGACCTTAAAGTCATAGAGGTCATGACTAAAACGCTCATAACAGTCGATCCTGGCACCTCGCTCAAAGAAGCAGCAAGGGTAATGTCAACCAACAAAATAAGACGCCTGCCTGTTCTCAAGAATAATAAGCTGGTTGGAATAGTTGTTGCCTCAGATTTTGTGCGCAATGTCGGGAAAAAGACGACCACCGAGGAAATACTAGATGCGCTGGGACGCTACCCAACAG
This sequence comes from Candidatus Bathyarchaeota archaeon, assembly GCA_003141855.1. Lineage (GTDB taxonomy): Archaea > Thermoproteota > Bathyarchaeia > Bathyarchaeales > Bathycorpusculaceae > Bathycorpusculum. Next base: position 39,027 of record PLNS01000025.1, read on the forward strand.
GACCCAGCGTCTAAGGCTCACCACATAGCTTACTTATCGTAATGCTTTTTTTTAGTTAAATTTCATTTTTTATGCAAGAAGAGAAGGTATCGAATGGGATTTGAACAAATCACCTTTCAGAGAGCTAAAAGAAAAGGTAAAAAGTTTTAGACTGAAAACTGCTTGCAGAAAACTTGCTCTCATAGCTTACTTCTTTATGCCATGTGCCTTAAAGTAAACCAGTATAACGGTTGCAAAAACTATCACCGCTATGCTCACTATACCTATCTCGACTGATTGCCCAGACTCTACAGTTTGCTTCCCTAAAAGAGCAGCCTACTAAAAGGGGTTAGTTTATGCCAAGAGGATTGTGAGGTTGTTTATGACGACAATGATTAGGAACACCAATAGACCTGCATAAGCCGCCTTCATCAACTTGTTTGAGTACTTGAAGGATCTGCTTTCTTTATTCATGGCTTTGTTTAACGTTCTTTTAGCTAAAATGTACGTGAAACCTATCAAAAACGTGGCTGAAATTTTCAGCGCCAAAAACGCTACGATGCTTGTGCTGACAATGCCCGTCAAAAAGGGGTTCAACTCGGCAGCCCCAAAGTACAACACGCCTATAACGGTGGTTAAGCAGTCGATGGAGCCCATTAGGACAAGAATGAAACTCGGAAATACATCTGACTTTAACGCGTACATTGAAGCCTTCTCCTTCCTTCTCAAAACACAGTTTGCTTTCAATGCTTAAAAACCAAATTACCAAACTCGATATATTTCAAACTTAAAAACAGCAAAAAGCTCTCTTTCAACGAGCCCTTGCTAACTATTAATTATTAATAATGCATACACCCAATTAAACATTTTTACTTTTATCCGACTCTATAATGATGTTTTTAACGGTTGATAAGAGAAGCGCTCGTGCAATCAAGGCTGTTGCAAGCGTAATCTACCCTGGAGCAACTTTAGCTGACAATCTCGATAACGTTGCTTTGGCAGCTGCAGGAGCCTTATGAAGTCTTTACAAGGCAAACAACTTAACATCAAAGTTACCCAACAAGAAAACAGCTATATCATTTCATTGTCTGAGACTGAAGTAGATTACAATCATTTATCTCCAACGGCTTCCAGAGAGACAAGTAATCTGCAATAGTTGTAGTCAGGCGATTTTTGCAAGCCTAAGCGTTCTTTACGTAGTACTTCTATAGATTTCTGCAATGAGTTTCTAATAAGATCCAAATATGTCCAATCGCAAAAGCACAATTCTTCAATTAGAACCAGGGCTGATAATTATTGCTTTTTTCCGTCATGCTTTCTTGAATGGTAAAATAAGCCGACCATGGCAATGACTACTGTGGCTCCAGAAACAGTAGCAATGGGCGCGATTGGGAAAGATTCGGCGGATATACTAAAGGTTATGACGTCTGAAACCCCCATACTTTCAGAGTTGTCTTTTGCGTAGACTGTAATGTTATGCAAACCGCTGGCTAAACTTGTTAGTGTTGTGTTATCTGTAACAGTTATGTTGGCTTGCCCATCAAGGCTGTAGCCAATCCATGAGACTGGCTTATTCACAGTAAAAGCTAATGAAACGTTGCTTGATTCATAGGTTGTGTTTTTAGGAGAAATAACAGAAATTGTAGGTGGTATAGAACCGTATCCGATTGGTGTATAGATAGTATTTTCTGAGCTGGAGATGAATTTCAGATGTAGGTACGGTGGCTTATCCGGTATAACGGTATGCCCTCCAATTAAATATAACTTGTCATCTAGTACAGCCACAGCCAAACCAAACCGTGCATTTGGTGAACTGCTAGCTGTCCAGCTATCGGTTTGGGGGTCATAGATTTGTGTCTTGAATACTGGGCTTGATCTCGAGTCGAATCCAGTATTTTCTGAGGTAAATACATAAATCCGCTGGGGAGCAAATACGCCCGTCGTTGCGCCACCTGCTAATGCATTGCCGAAAGGTGGCGGGGATGCTCTTAAGCTCCAGCTGTCGTTGTCAGTATCGTAAATTTCAGTCAGCCCCGAGCTGAGCATGAATATTTTGTTGTTAACAACTGAAGAAACGTATTTATTTGTATAATAATTGGCGCAATCATAAGTTACAGGCATCGAAGCTTTAGTAGTCCAACTATCCGTGATAGGATCGTAAACTTCGGTAATATTACTTGGGACATTTCCTTTTGTTCCTCCGATCGCATAGATTTTACCGTCGACAACATTAGCCTGCAAGTTAGCTCTAGCTGTGAGCAAAGGTTCTTTTGTTGCCCACGTGTTCGTTGCTGGATCATATACTTCATTTTCTCCACTTACTATAAATCCACTGCCGCAACATGCGATGGCTCCACCAATACAATAAATCTTGTCTTGGTAAACAGCCGTAGCAAAGAAGAATCTTGGGGTCGGCATAGGCGCTTTAAACGTCCACGTGTCAGTCGAAGGATCATACTCTTCGATTGAGCCACCGCCCTCAATTCCAATAGCATAGATTTTACCGTTTACAACAGCCACGCCCAAGTTATCTCTTGCCTGATGCATAGGCTCATTGCTGCCAACAAATGAGGCCACAGTAGCATGCACAGATAGCCCACCAGCTACCGCCCACAAAAACATTGAAAAAATAACAATCATCAAGACTTTTCTTATAGCCTATAACTCTCCCCAAGGAACAAGCCGTTCCGCAAAAAGAACACCCTCTTGCCCACCTTGGTACAACTATTTAATAATAGGATTTAGCACAAATGGTTACGATTGGGATTATTCGATTTACTGTGAAGTTCAAAGCTATGACTTCTTTGACATCACCGTTGGTAGCACCGATAGTTCATTTAATTATCTTGCGATCTTTTCTTGGTGTCCCGTTGGTGTTGATCCTAGAGAAAAAAGTAGCTTTTACATAAACAGCATTGAAGTCATTGAAAAGCCAATTCCTACATTGTTATATATGTATACCGTTGATGGTCAATATTACGGTGCTCCGCTAAATCCAAACATTTACATTGATGACAATCTTGCAGGAATTGGGTGTGGGGCTATTCAAGTTGATCCTGGATGGCATAGTGTCTACGTTGATGAGACAGTATGGGATCCGTACTCTAATTCCTATGCGCATCTTTGGTATATGAGCGATAACCTCAACAACGGTGACTACAGATGGATCGACTCCGACTATGAAATTATAGCTTGGTACTTACCAGAATAAGGGAAAAAAGTATTTATCCTCTCTTTTTTCCATTTTTCATTTGTTTAAGCCAAAGTCACAATTTATAGTTCAGACTTGTTGCTTTCTAGAACCTCTTTTAAAGTTCAGATACTAACGAAGACCAATCAAACATCAGTGCAACCCAATACTCGCAAATATTGTATGAAATTAGCCATAGAAATGACCAAGCAGGACAACCAATGTCACTACACACATTCGATTGTTCACAAAACAATTTCAAGTTCCAAGTAAATAGCCCAAATGGTGGATTCACTTTTGACCCATCACCGCAAGTCAACGGAATTTTCTATGTTCCTGCATGTGAACTTGCTTAGTCAAAATTTCTTGACCGCTTCTTTTGGGGTTTTTGCCTTTATATAAGGGGCTATAGAAAAAAATCGCACGCCTGTCCTAAGCTTCCCAGCGCAACCTGCAACTGCTTGCGGAAACCGCCACAACCAATCAGCAAACGCCAGCGCCAACCAATCCCAAATCAGACGCCAAAGCTCAATCTGTTGGTTGTTGTTGTGGTATAGGGATATTTTTGCACAACTACTAATAAAAAAACGGTCATTGGGCAAAAAAATTTAACAGCAACGCCAACCAAATAATCACCAAGATTGCACAGAGGTTATTTGGAATGCGTAGTGACGAGATAAAAATTGGAGCAGAACGGGCACCACATCGAGCCCTGCTTAAGAGTTTAGGTTTAACAGATCAAGATTTAGCTAAACCATTCATAGGCATAGCTAACAGTTACACGTCCATCGTTCCAGGACACATTCACCTAAGAGCACTGGGTGAAGCCGTGAAAGAAGGCATCCTGGAAGCTGGCGGCACACCCTTCGAGTTCAACACCATAGCCGTATGCGACGGCATAGCCATGGGACACGAAGGCATGCGGTACTCGCTTCCCAGCCGCGAATTAATCGCCGACTCAGTGGAAATCATGATGCAAGCCCACCGCTTAGACGGCATGGTACTGATTTCCAACTGCGACAAAGTCACGCCAGGCATGCTCATGGCAGCAGCAAGACTCGACGTTCCAGCAATTTCCGTTACTGGTGGACCGATGGCTTCAGGCATACTGGAGGGACAAAAAGTCGGCGTCAACAACGTTTTTGAAGCCGTCGGCAAAGTGTTCGCTGGCAAAATGACTGAGAAAGAATCCGTGGCGCTTGAGAATGCGGCTTGTCCTGGCTGCGGTTCCTGCAACGGCATGTTTACAGCAAACACCATGGCATGCGTCACAGAAGCTTTAGGCATGTCACTGCCCTACTGTGCCACAGCGTTAGCGAATGGAGCGTTAAAGCAGAGAATCGCCAAAAAAACTGGCGAAAAAATCGTCGAACTCACCAAAAAAGACGTCAAGCCCTCACAGATAATGACCCAGAAAGCCTTCGAAAACGCAATCGCAGTAGACATGGCTTTGGGAGGCTCCACAAACACGGTTTTGCACGTGTCGGCAATCGCTAAGGAAGCTGGAGTAAAACTGCAGCTCTCAACCTTCAACGACGCAGGCAAAAAAATCCCGCACCTCTGCAGTATGGTTCCAAGCGGGCCCTACGACATGGAAGACCTTGGCAACGCAGGCGGCTTACCAGCACTAATCAAAGAGCTCAAGCCATTCGTGAATTTTGACGCCTTAACGGTTACGGGTAAAACAGTCGGCGAAAACATTGCAGAAGCCAAAGTAATCAACGCTGAAGTAATCCGCCCATTAAACAACCCCGTGCACAAGGAAGGCGGCATAGCCATACTCAAAGGCAACTTGGCACCTCAAGGCGCAGTCGTCAAGATGGCAGCGGTTTCACCCAAAATGCTCAAACATCAAGGTCCAGCCAAAGTCTACGACTCCGAAAAAGAAGCCTCAGAAGCCATGAAACGCCATGAAGTCAAGGCAGGCGATGTTGTGGTTATTCGTTATGAAGGCCCAAAGGGTGGACCGGGGATGCCTGAAATGCTTATGCCCACAGCCACCATTGCAGGTATGGGTTTGAGCGAAAGCGTAGCGTTGATTACGGACGGAAGGTTTTCAGGTGCGACCCGTGGACCATGCATCGGGCATGTTGCTCCTGAAGCCTTTGATGGCGGACCGATTGCGGCGCTTAGAAACGGCGACATCATAACCGTTGACATTCCCAACAGGGTTTTGAAGGTGGAGTTGTCGGAGCAGGAGCTTAAAGAGCGGTTGGCGGCGTGGAAACCGAGGAAACCAAAGATTTCCAAGGGTATTCTTGCGCGTTTTTGCCCTGTTCTTTTAGAATAGAAGGTTGGAAGAAAGGGAAACTGGCGGGTGCGCTGGTTTACCAGTCGCGTCCATACATCATTCCCATACCCATTCTGTATGGATAGGCGCCTTGCTGTGGATATTGAGAGTACCCATTGTTTGGGGGTAAGTATCCGTAGTTGCCAGTGTAGCCTTGTGGTGTTTGACTGTAGATGCTGTTTTGGTTTTGAGTGTTAACGTATTGGGCGTAGGTTACTCCGACTGCCGCCATGATTACCAGTGAAGCTGCCAAGAGGAAAAGGATGGTTTTTGTCTTAGTCATTTTTTTTCACCTCAACATACCATGGGGCTTGGCGTGGTTTGAGAGTTCGCTGATACATAACTGAAACATTTTGGTGAAACGGTTTCGGATGGTTTTTTATGTTGAAAAATGGTCGGGGTGGAAAAATCTTTAAATCTTCCGAAGATAAGTCTTTTTTAGATATAACATGAAAAGAGTTAACATGTTTCTAACCATACTAATCGCATCCATAGCAGCCCTGATAGCTCTCACCATAGTAGGCTTCGCGGTTTTCTCCACAACCCAGCAGAACCAAAACAATTGGATGAGCCAAATGTGGGGAAGTTCAGGCGGAATGATGGGGCAAACAGGAGCCATGCAAGCTTCAGCGATAAGTCCGTTGCTGCCCTATTTCGGCGTGTTGTTCGCTGTCATGGTTAGCGTTACCATAATTGGGATAGTCGGTTTAGCTTACTACCTGCTGTATCCCCAAATCAGAATCGGCGCAACTCAACCTATTCAAAACATGCCGTATCAGCCAGCATCAAACGGAACCACACCATACGAATCCGTCGCCAAAACCCTCACAGAAGAAGAACGCAAAATCATACAAGTCCTAAACGCCCACGACGGCAAATACCTCCAAAAATACATACGAAACGAAACAGGCCTAAGCCGACTCCAAACCCACCGAATAATCGCGCGTTTAGCCGACCGAGGCATCGTCTCGCTGGAAAAGACTGGAAACACCAACCAAGTCTACTTATCCAGCTGGCTTCAACAAAAAAGTTAACCTACACTAGTGCTCGGAGTTGACTATACCCCCCTTATTTATAGGCTCAACGCCTGCAGAGCCTAAAATGTTAAGGTGATATGCGTTCATTGGCAAGAAGCAATTAGTGAACTGCGCTTGTGCAGAAATATTTTTGTTGTCTTACCAGTTGCACCTGCGACAATCTGCAAGTTTTAACTTGGAAACAAAAGGGCACTCCACCTCTCACAGTGACCTCCCCCTCCCTTATTTAAAGAGACAAATTATACTTGGCTTTAACTTGCTAATGGCTGCAAAAAACGCCAATACCGCCCTACCCCCTATAGGATTCTGCAAGCGATTAAAGGCAAGGTTTCTTTAATCACAGCTTGTTACTTGGGCATGTTAATTATTCACAAATAGCTGTAAATAACGTATGCAGACACCGTAAACTTTTTATTTGCACAACGATGTACTTTTAAAGAACGTGGAGTTTCAAGAGGCAAGAACATGAGGGATCGTCACCTCAATAACTGGGATCGTCGGGTACTTATTCTTTGATTCACCCAGGTTACCCTCTAAAAAAGCTACGAAATTTTCAAACTCAACTTTTCAAGACGAGAGTACAGTAAATTCTTCAAACAAAGGAGCACGATTTAAATGACTAAAATGTCTGGTGCACAAGCACTCTTAGAATCCCTTGAACGAGAAAACGTAGACGTGATATTCGGCATCTTAGGCGGAGCAATCCTGCCAGTTTACGACGCGTTATGCGATAACAAGAAAATACGCCACATACTCGCACGACACGAGCAGGGAGCAGCCCACGCCGCCGAAGGCTACGCACGAGCCAGCGGACGAGCAGGCGTATGCATGGCAACCAGCGGTCCAGGAGCCACCAACCTAGTCACAGGCATCGCAAACGCATACATGGATTCCTCACCAATAATCGCCCTAACAGGACAAATCCCATCGACAGGCGTCAACACCTCATACATGATTGGCCGAGACGCCTTCCAAGAAGCAGACATCATCGGCATCACCACCGCAATCACCAAATACAATTACCAACCAAGAACCGTAGCCGAAATCCCAGTCGCCGTTAAAAGCGCTTTTTACTTAGCAACCACAGGCAGACCAGGACCAGTCCTGATTGATTTGCCAAAGAACGTTCAAGCAGGTATTGCTGATGTTGAATTCACTGATAAGATTGATGTCGGCGGATACAAATTAGTCGGCGAACCAGATTTAGCAAAAATCAGCGAAGCGGCTAATCTGCTGGCGAAGGCTGAGCAGCCAATCATACTGGCAGGCGGCGGAGTAATAATCGCTGGAGCATCAGATGAACTGATCCAAATGTCAGACTTACTTATGGCGCCAGTTGCCACATCTTTCATGGGTAAAGGCGCATTCCCCGAAACCCACCCGTTATCGCTTGGAAGCATCGGCATGCATGGCAACCCAGCGGCAAACAAACTGATGGGCGAAGCAGACGTCTTGCTGGCTGTTGGAACAAGGTTCTCTGACCGCGCAACCGCAAACCTAGACACATTCGCTTCAAACGCCAAGAAAATCCACATAGACATCGACGCTGCAGAAATCAACAAAAACATCGAAGTAGACGTGCCCATAGTCGGCGACGCTAAAGTCTCACTGAAGATGCTGCATGCTGCCGTATCGAAGAAGCTGCAGAAAGGCGAAGGAAAAGCATGGACAAAACGGGTCAAGGAAGCCAAGGAACAGCTAAGCCCACTACTAAAAGAGTTGCCCAAAGACTTGGTTCCCAAAGCGTTGCTAACAGAATTAAGGAAACTGTTGCCTGAAAGCGCCATAGTCACCACGGAAGTGGGGCAGAACCAAATGTGGTCAGCCCTGTACTTCAAAGCATTAAAACCACGCACATTCATCAGTTCAGGCGGCTTAGGAACCATGGGTTTCGGCTTCCCAGCAGCGATAGGCGCCAAAGTCGCATGCCCAAACCGACCAGTCGTGGACATAGCGGGCGACGGCAGCTTCATAATGACCGAACAGGAACTAGCATGCTCAGTAACCGAGGACATTCCAGTCACCGTCATAGTGCTAAACAACTCCGTGCTTGGCATGGTGGCGCAGTGGCAAAGAATGCTCTACAAACGTCGCTACATGGCAGTAAACCTAGGCAAAACACCCGACTTCGTCAAGCTAGCAGAAGCTTACGGAGCGCTAGGCCTCAGAGCAACCTCAATCGAGGAATTCCACAAAGCAGTTAAGACAGCACTAAACAGTAAGGTTACAACGGTAATCGATGTGCCTATTGGCTCAGAGACCGATGTGGTTCCCTTTGTGCCTCCAGGCTGCGGTTTACCGCAACAGAGAGGTGACTATTAATGGAAACTGGAAAAACCAAAGTAATCAGCGTCCTAGTAGACAACAAGCCAGGTGTCCTCCATGGCATCGCAAACCTGTTCCGCCGAAGAAACTTTAACATCGAAAGCATCACCGTCGGACCGACTGAACAAAAAAACATAGCCCGCATGACCATAACCGTCAACGAAGACGAGAAAACAATCGAACAAGTCGTCAAACAACTCGCAAAACTAATCGACGTCCTTAAAGTCGATGAACTCTCGCAGGGAAACTTTGTCATGCGCGAACTCGCTTTGATAAAAGTTAACGTGCCGAGCTCCAAAGAACGCTCCGACATCATCAACTGCGTAGACGTCTTCAGAGGCAGAATCATCGACGTCTCCACCGACAGCTTAACCGTTGAAATCACAGGAACCCCCGACAAAATCGACGCCTTCCTAAACCTCATGAAAACCTTCGGCGTCATAGAACTCGCAAGAACAGGCATAACAGCATTAGGCCGAGGCGCAAAATCAATAAGAATCGACGAATAAACAGCATTGCCCAAGCGGAAATACTTAATTGTCTGTTCTTCAAAATTGCCATTATCTTAAACATATTTAGGTTAATTTAAGGATAAGAGAAACCATGAACATTACAGAAAAAATCTTAGCTAAAGCCTCAGGAAAAAAAGCCGTGCATCCAGGAGAAATCATTGACGCAAACGTTGACATGGTCATGGTACACGACTTAACTGGACCTTTAGCCGTTGAAGCCTTCAAAAAAATAGGCATACAAAAAGTTTGGGATAACAAAAAAGTAGTCGTAATTCTGGACCACCAGGTTCCAGCCGAATCCGTCAAGGCAGCAGAACTGCACAAGACCATGAGGCAATTCGCCAAAGACCAAAACCTACAGATATACGACGTAGGCAAAGGCGGAATATGCCACCAAGTCATGCCTGAAAAAGGACACGTAACCCCGGGCGCAGTAATCGTGGGCGCGGACTCGCACACTTGCACTTACGGAGCGTTTGGAGCTTTCGCCACAGGCATCGGCTCAACTGAAGCAGCCGCGGTTTTTGCCACGGGCAAGATTTGGCTAAAAGTCCCCCCAGCAATAAAAGTGAACGTGAAGGGGAAATTCCAAAAGTACGTTACACCAAAAGACCTAATCCTATCAATCATCGGCAAGATGGGCGTTGACGGCGCAATCTACAAGAGCGCAGAATTCACGGGACCAACCATCAAAAGCATGTGCATGTCTGGAAGAATGACCCTGTGCAATATGGCAGTGGAAATGGGCGCCAAAAACGGCATAATCGAACCCGACGAAAAAACAAGCAAATTCCTAGAAGGCAGAGTCAAAGCGTTACCAGACTTTGAGGCGCTGAAAAGCGACAAGGACGCAGTTTACGAGCGAACTGTGGAGTTTGACGTGTCAAAGATGGAGCCGCAAGTAGCCTGCCCATCATCCGTCGACAACGTTAAACCGGTCTCAGAAGTAGGCAACGTACCAATCGAACAAGCTTTCATTGGGTCATGCACAAACGGCAGAATCGAAGATTTACGCTTAGCCGCCGAAGTCTTGAAGGGCAAACGAGTCAAAGACGGCGTACGCGCCCTGGTGATTCCAGCTTCCCAAGAAGTCTACCGACAAGCCTTAAACGAGGGCTTACTAGAAATCTTCACTGACGCAGGCGCCATAGTGTGCGGTTCAGCATGCGGACCATGCTTGGGCGGCCACATTGGCTTGCTGGCAGCAGGAGAAGCATGCGTTAGTACTTCAAATCGCAATTTCATCGGAAGAATGGGCAGCACCCAAGCCAGCGTCTACTTAGCGTCACCCGCAACGGTGGCAGCTTCAGCAGTCACGGGCAAATTAACCGACCCCACAACATTGGAGGCAAAAGCATGAACGGCAAAATCAAAGCCCCAGCCATAAAATTCGGCAACAACATAGACACAGACGTTATCCTGCCAGGCAAATACCTCATCCTAGTTGACCCATGCGAGTTAGCAAAGCACGCCCTAGAAAGCTTAGACACCGCATTTCCAGACAAAGCCAAAAAAGGCATAATCATCGTCGGAGGCAAAAACTTCGGCTGCGGCTCAAGCAGAGAACAAGCACCCTTAGCCCTAAAGTATTCGGGCGTGAAATGCGTCATCGCGGAATCTTTCGCCAGAATCTTCTTCCGAAACGCCATAAACATCGGCTTACCAGTAATCGAATGCAAAGGCATCTCAAGCGCCGTTGAAACAGGCGACGCGTTAGCCGTGGATTTTGAAGCGGGCAAGATAGAAAACACTTCAAACGGCAAAAAGTTTCAAGTAGACAAGCTTCCACCATTCATCTTAGAAATCCTGGCGGATGGCGGATTAATCGAAAACCTACGACGGAGAATGAACAAGAAATGACAGAATACAAAATATCCTTAATTCCAGGCGACGGCATTGGACCAGAATTAACCGAAGCCACCCTAAAAGTCCTAGACTCAGCACAAGAAAAATTCGGCTTAAAACTCAAAATTGTTGAGGCGGAAGCAGGCGACATAACCTTAGAGAAAAGAGGCGCCGCACTACCCGCAGATACAGTGGAGAAAATCAAGGATTCCCACGCCTGCCTAAAAGGACCAGTAGGCGAGTCTGCAGCCGACGTCATAGTTAAACTCAGAGTCATGTTTGATTTGTACGCAAACCTACGACCGTTGAAAGCTTACCCAGCCGTTCCCGTTGCACGCCCAGACATCGACATGATGTTTGTTAGAGAAAACACTGAGGACGTTTACAAAGGCTTAGAATTCACCATAGGCAACGACACAACGCTTTGCCTTAGAGTCATTACACGCAAAAACTGCGAGCGCATAGCCAAGAAAGCCTTTGAAATGGCACGTTTACGCAACGGCAAGAAAAAGGTAACTTCCATACACAAAGCCAATGTCATGCGCGTAACTGATGGGTTATTCGCCAGCATATGCCGCGAAACAGCAAAACAATACCCAGACATCGCCTTCAACGAATTGTACGTTGACGCCGCATCCATGCGCCTAATCAAGGAACCACAAGTATTCGATGTCCTGTGCACATGCAACATGTTCGGCGACATCCTCTCCGACGAAGCAGCACAATTAATCGGCGGGTTAGGCATGGCTCCAGGCGCAAACATCGGCGACAACTTTGCACTCTTCGAACCCATCCACGGTTCAGCACCCAACAGAGCAGGAAAACACACTGCAAACCCAATCTCCATGATCCTGTCCGCAAAGATGATGCTGGAGTGGCTGGGCGAAAAATACAACGACAAAAAATGTTTACAAGCAGGCGCCGCAATAGAGAATGGAGTATTGTACGCGTTGCGTAATCATCAATCTGTTCCAGACTGCGGCGGAACCACCACGACCGTGGGGATGGCAGAAGCCATTGCTGCAGCCTTAACGGTGAAAACTGGTTGAAAGTATGACAAATAAAACAACAAGAACTATCCGAATTTTTGACACAACACTAAGAGACGGGGAACAAACCCCCGGAGTTTCTTTAACTGCAGACGATAAGATGGAGATTGCACGCCAACTAAGCAAGCTGGGCGTTGACGTCATCGAGGCTGGTTTTCCAAGTTCTTCTGAGGGCGAAAAAAAAGTCGTTCGAGATATTGCTAAGGCAGAGTTAACCTCAGAAATCTGCGCACTGTCGCGGGCAACGAAGGGCGATATTGATGCAGCATTAGCGTGTGACGTTGGCTTAATCCACGTTTTCATCCCGACTTCTCCAGTCCAAATGAAGTACGCTGTTAACTTGACACCTGAACAAGTGCTGGTTGCAGCGGTAGATTCGATTGAGTACGTGAAGAAGCATGGCGTAAAATGCGAGTTCTCACCCATGGACGCCACACGTTCAGAATTGCCCTTCCTAAAACAAGTCTGCAAAGCAGCCCAAGACGCGGGCATGGACAGCTTAAACGTCCCCGACACCGTCGGCATTATGATTCCTAAAACAATCACAAAACTGATTGAGGAACTAAAAACCGTAGTCACTGTTCCAATAAGCATACATTGCCATGATGACTTCGGCATGGCAGTTGCAAACTCCCTAGCCGCCGTCGAAGCAGGCGCAGTCCAAGTGCACGTCGCCGTCAACGGCTTAGGCGAACGGGCAGGCAACGCTTCCTTGGAAGAAGTGGTTATGGCATTGCACATGATTTACAAGTACAAAACAGGCGTCAACACACGCTTACTCTACAGCACTTCGCGAATGGTTGCTTCTTTAACGGGCATTACAGTGCAGGCTAACAAAGCAATTGTCGGCGAAAACGCGTTTGCCCATGAATCAGGCATCCACACGCGCGGCGTAACCGAGAAACCGTTAACTTTCGAACCCATAAAACCCGAATTAGTGGGGCGGACAAGGAAACTGGTCGCTGGCAAACTGGCTGGAACCAGAGGCATAAAGGCTGAGTTGGAAGAAATCGATATCCACCCAAGCGAGGAGCAACTCAAAGAAATCGTGCAGCGCGTCAAAGACTTAGGCAACAAGGGCAAGATGGTCACAGACGCGGATTTGATAGCGTTGACATCTGCAGTCATGGGTGAAGTGATTGGGGAAGAAAAAATCGTTGACCTATGCGACATGGCAGTTGTAACAGGCATCAAAGTTATCCCTACAGCATCCGTGCGGTTGGTTTTGGATGGGAAAGAGTACATTGCTGCAGAAACAGGCGTCGGACCAGTAGACGCAGCCCTAAAAGCAATCCAGAAATTAACCAGCAACCTTGAAAAAATCCGCTTAAGCGAGTATCGTCTTGAAGCCATAACGGGCGGTTCAAACGCAGTCGCCGAAGTCGTCATAAAAGTCGAAGACGAAAAAGGCAACATCGTCTCAGCCCGAGCAGCCAGAGAAGACATCGTCATGGCAAGCGTTGAAGCGATGATAAACGGTATAAACAAGTGCCTCATAAAGAACCGTAAGCAGGGAAACAAAAAGTGAAGACAGTAGCCTTCCAAGGCGAACGCGGCGCATACAGCGAGAGCGCAGTGTACCAGTTCTTCGGGTCAACCGTGCAGGTGAAACCCTGCCGAGACTTCAAAGATGTTTTTGAGAGCGTAAAGAAGCAAGAGGTCCAAGCTGGCGTGGTGCCCGTTGAGAACTCGATTGAAGGCAGCGTCAACCAAAACTACGATTTATTCTTCAATTATGATCTGAAAGTCTGCGGCGAAGTCATCGTAAAAGTAGCACATTGCCTAATCGCGAATCCAGGCACAACTTTAGAATCAGTTAAAACGGTTTATTCGCATCCGCAGGCTTTGGCTCAGTGCAGAAGTTTTCTTGAAGGCTTAAGGGTCGAATTAATTCCAGCTTACGACACAGCCGGCAGCGTTAAACTCATAAAAGAAAAAAACCTAACAAACGCGGCAGCCATCGCCAGCGAAAAAGCAGCAGAACTCTACGGCATGCAAATCCTCGCAAGAGACATAGCAGACAACAAAGGAAACTACACGCGCTTCTTTGTCCTTTCCAAAGAGGATTCGCCGGTAACAGGCAAAGACGAAACCTCTATCATCTTCTCAGCAAAGCATGAGCCAGGCTCACTCTACCATGCACTGGGAGAATTCGCCAAACGCAACATCAACCTAACCCGAATCGAATCCAGACCAACCAAAAAGACACTTTGGGAATACAACTTCTACCTAGACTTTGAAGGACACAGAACCGAACCAAAATGCACCGAAGCCCTAAAAGCACTGGAAAAATACGCTATTTTTGTGAAAGTGCTAGGTTCATACCCCAGAGCCAAATAGCATAAAAGCATTGGCTAACAATGTAGGATTAATTTGTTAAGTCTAACTTACCAAAAAACCCAGATTTCATCCGCATCGCAGTTAGGTTAGAAAAAGCAAAGAAGGGAAGTTACAATTGAATAAGAGGAAAAGCTGATGGCTGACAAAGTTAAGCTTATCAAAGACAAAAGGGGAAGTCATAGGGTTTAGTGTAAACGGGAAAAATTTTTACGCTGAAGAGGAAGGGCGAATTGAGGGACCGAAGGAAGAACTGAAAGGTTTTAACATCCGCTCGATTCCAGACGACTTTTACTTTGAACCTATTACCGATGAGGACGGTATAGTGCGCTTTGAAGGCGGAATTACAAATAGTGAAAAATACGCCGGAATAGCTAGTATGAATTTTCATATTTATCGGAAATACTGGTACCACAAGTTTGGCGCGACTCAATATGTTAATGCAATGAGAAAGCCGTCGAAGCCCGAAGCAAAACTAACAAAGATGTTGAATTTGCCGAAATTGATGACGACGGTGAACATGTTTTCCTTCGTTACGACATATTTTTGATTGAGGACATGCCCATTGATGAAGCTTTGAACCGATTTAACAATACGGTCGAAGAAATAGAGGGTCATACCGAAAGGATTTTAGAGGGAGAGGAAATTTCAAGCGAACTTTTGAAAGAAGAGCCAAGATTCACAATCGAGTTGCTACTACCACTTTTTAGAAGCATGAGGTTTATCGATGTGAAATATAATCATTCGAAACGTGAGTTTGGCAAAGATGTAACATTCTCGGAAATGGACAAGTTTGGGGTTAGGCGAAATTACGGTGTCCAAGTAAAAGCAGGTGACTTATCGGGTGAAGCAGGAGCTGAGATTGACAAGATCATAGCCCAAATTGATGATGCATTTAAGATTCCTTACATTGACACTACTAGTAAAGAAAGAAGGTACATTTCTGATTTAATTATCGCAGTCTCAGGGCGATTTAGCAATAATGCAGAAGATAAAATAATAGAGAAGGTACATCAACGAAATATTTACTTTTTAAACATCGATAAAATCCAAGAACTGCTTTCAAAATACATGAAAAAGAAACTTAAATGATGCCCTGCATGCCCCATATACATTATACCGCTAAAAAGAAAACAATCAGCTTTAAGCTATTATTTTTCGGTTGATTCTAGCATTTTGTACATGACTTCGTAGGATTTGGCGAAGTCGCTATCTGTTTCCTTAAGCTTCTTCTTTAACTGTTCCATCCGCTCAACGATTGCCGCCACATCCTTCTTCTTAATCAGGTTGAGCCATTCTTGCGCTTTCGCCATAAACAAGTCTTCGATTTTTCCCAAGTCAGGCAGGTTCGTTTGCAGGCTTGCATAGAGGTCAGGGGTTTCCAGCGCCGTCGCCTCTGCCAACGTAAACAGCATCCTGTAGGTGGTGCCTGCGACTTTTTTTGTTTCAGGCAAATTCTTCTGTTCCAGCAACGTTTCGCAGGCAACTAAGCCCAGAAAATGCGGCAATCCCAAAACGACCGACATCAGTTCATCATGCTTCTTTGGAGTCATAATGAAAACATGGGCTTCCTCTTGCTCCAGCCACTTCTTAAATTTCTCGGCAAATTCTTGTTCTTTCGCGTTAGTTGGGGTTAGGACGTAGGCTTTGTGTTTGACGCCGTTGCTTCCCGGACCAAAAACTGGGTGCGTACCCAACACGGTGGCGTTTTTTATGTATTGGTGCATGGTTTTGACTGGGGCTTCTTTGATTGAGCAAATATCCATGACGACTTGCCCTTCGTGGATGGCGGGGCTGATTGCTTTAACGACCTCATCCATAGCGTTTATTGATACGCACAGAAGGATTTGGTCGGCGTTTTGGACGGCTGCCTTGAAATCGGCGGTCAATTCAACGCGGAGGTCTTTTTTTAGTTTAGCTAATTTCTCTTTTTTCCTATCAGCCAACACCACATCGTAACCTTTAGACTGGAAAAACTTGGCGAACCAAACGCCCATCTTTCCAGCGCCGATTACGGCAATCCTCATCCAACAGCCTCACAGATTTTGTCTAACGCCACCTTTATATCATCACTTGGAGCAGTCAGGGAAATTCGGAAGTGTTCTCTGTAATCGCCAAAAGATGTTCCAGGAGCTACTGCGACGCCTTTGTCGAGCATTTCAAGGGTGAACTTTTCCGAGTCTAACCCGTCGCGCTTGGGGAAAACGTAGAATGGCGCTTCAGGTTTCGAGAAAGCGAAGCCTGCTTTAGCTAAGGTTTTACTGGCCATTTTCGCGCGTTCCTCGTACACTTCCTTAATCTTTGACGACAGTTTTTCCCGCATTTCAAGCCCTTTCAACGCTGCCTCTTGGATGAAAACAGGCACGTTGTTTATGGTGATTTGGTTTAGCTTGGTTATGTTGTCGATAAATGGTTTGTTGGCGATTATGTAGCCGATTCGCCAGCCTGTCATGGTGAATGTTTTGGAGAAGCCGTTGCTCAGGATGTGCTTGCAGTCTCCGCCGTAGCCTAAGATGCTTTTGGTTTTAGTGAAAGCTATCGTGGCGTAAACCTCGTCGGAGAGGATTGTTATTTTTTTCTTGTTGGCGATTTCCACGATGCCGTCGAGGGTTTTTGCGTCCATGACTTTGCTTGTGGGGTTGTTGGGATTGTTGAGGATAATCATTTTTGTGTCTTTGTCGATTAGTTTTTCGAGCTTGTCGAGGTCGACTTTCCAGTCGTTCTCAAGCTCGGTTCTCAACAGTTTTGTTTGGGCGCCGAGTGTTTTAGCTATTAAATCGTAAGCTGTCCAGTAAGGCGTAGGAATAATGACGTTTCCTCCACCCTTCATCATGAGAAACATGGTGGCGAATATGCCCCATTTAGAACCAGGCGTAATAACCACGTTCTCGGCTTTAACGCCGTGCAGTTCAGCAATTTTTTCCCTCAGCTTCTTCTCGCCATAAGAAGACGAATACTTGGTTTTGCCCGCCTTCATAGCCGCGTATGCAGCTTCCACAATTTCAGGAGGCGTCGCTAAATCTGGGTCGCCAAGGTTTAACCTGATTATCTTTTTTCCTTCACTTTCAAGTTTGAGGGCTTTCTCGTTTATCTCGTAGAGCATACCTTTGGACTCTCCGTTAAGAGTTCTTTATTCTTGAACGGCACTGCACATATTAACTATTTCGCGGTAAACCGCTTCAACCTGACCCGAATCGAGCCCCAATTGAGCACTTTTTTCTTTAATTCGCCTATAAACCTCATTTTCCCTGGATGTATCCCTGATTGGCATGCCTTGCTTTTTCTTGGCTGAGCCGATTGCCTTGCAAATTTTGACTCTTTCGCATATTGCCATTAGGATTTGGTCGTCGACTTCGTCTATTCTTTTCCGCATCTTCGGGATTTCGTCCATGTTAATGCTCCTTGAGGACTTTCGGTATGAAACCTGAGCGGATCATGTGGTCGGCTAAGGTTATGGCGACTGCTGCTTCGATGGCGGGTACGGCTTTGGGAACCACGCAGGGGTCGTGTCTGCCCTTAACGCTTAAAGCCGCGTTTTTCATCGTGGACAGGTTAACGGTTTTCTGTTCCTTAGCAATAGAGGGCGTAGGCTTTACCGCCACTCTAATCATGATGGGCATGCCGATGGTTAAACCGCCCAAAACTCCGCCTGCATTATCCGTTGAAGTGACAACCTTTCCACCCTCCAATCGGAAAGCGTCGTTATTTTCTGAGCCCATCAACTCGGCAGCCCTGAAGCCAGCGCCAAACTCCACGCCCTTCACTGCTGGAACAGCAAACACTGCCTTAGCCAAATCAGCATCCAACGAGTCAAACAACGGCTCGCCGATTCCTGCAGGCATGTTGAGCGCGATGCATTCGATGATTCCGCCGAGGCTCTCGCCTTCTTTTCGGGCGTTGATTATGGCTTCCTCCATCTTTTCGGCGCAGGCTAAGTCTGGGCATCGGGTTGCGGCGGCATAGCGGTTCTTGCGGATTTCTGCAGCGCCGAATTTTTTGTCAGTTTTAACTTGCCCTATCGCCGAGGTGTACGCTAAAACGTCAACGTCATATCTGCTTAGGAGTTTCTTGGCTATAGTGCCAGCCATTATAAGCGCCACTGTGACTCTTCCTGAGAAGCGTCCGCCTCCGCGGTAGTCGTTGAAGCCTCCGTATTTGACGCGGGCGGGGTAATCGGAGTGCCCTGGTCGTGGCAAGTCCTTGATTGCTTCGTAATCGCTTGAATCGGTCTCTTTGTTCTCAACCATCAAAGCGATTGGAGCGCCAGTTGTGAAGCCGTTAAAAACTCCGCTGAGAATCTTGGCAACATCCTTCTCGATTCTTGCGGAGACAATCTTTGGCTCTGCTGGAATCCGCCTGTCGAGTTCCTCTTGAAAATCGCTTTCCGAAAGCGGCAAGCCTGCTGGGCAGCCATCCACGACTACGCCGACGACTTTGCCGTGGCTTTCGCCGAAAGTGGTTACTGTGAATTCTTTACCTATCGAATTTCCCGCCAACGATTTCAGCTCCTATCTGTTTTAGATGAGTGAAGAACTGCGGATAAGACTTTCTGACGCACTCGGCGTTTTGAATTGTGGTTTGGCCTTCTGCGCCTAAAGCGGCGACTGCGCAAGCCATCGCAATGCGGTGGTCATTATGAGGGTCAATTAATGCACCATGCAAACGGCAACCACCTTGCACAGTTAAACCGTCATCGTCCATGCATATTTGTGCACCCATTTTTGTTAGTTCAGAGTGAAGCGATTTTAGCCTATCTGATTCCTTTAACCTAAGCCTACGTGCACCAAAAATCCGTGACTTGCCATTTGCGTAACATGCGAGGACTGCAATGGCTAGGACAAGGTCAGGAATATTTTTTGCATCCACCTCTAGGGCTTTAAGTAAACTACCTGAGCCTTCAATCTCAACACTATCCGCGCATACTTTCACATCAACACCCATCTTCTTAAGAACGCCCAAAATTGCCTTGTCGCCCTGAACGCTGCCATAATCGAGGTTGTTTACTTGGACCTTCGAGTCGGTGATGGCTGCTGCAGCGAGGAGAAAAGCAGCTGAAGAGAAATCGCCAGGAACCCTGCCGTCTGATGGCTTGTAGGTTTGATTTGCTGGGATATGAATGTGATTTTCATGTGCAGGTACTTTAATTCCATGATTAGCAAGAACAACCTGAGTCATCTTAACGTAATCCGCAGACTCCAACGGCGAAGTAAGCATTATTTCCGTGTCCACTTTAGCCATTGGGCAAGCAAACATCAAACCAGAAATAAACTGCGAACTCACGTCGCCCGGAATGGAGGTTTCTCCCCCAACGATGCCGCCACCCTCCACAAATACGCCGTCTTTGTCGCCGAGTTTTCCAACATGCACCTTGGCGCCGAGTTCCCTGAGGCTTTCAAGCAAAGGTTCCACGGGGCGCTTCTCAATGGAGCCCCTAAACACCAAAGTTGAAGAACCAACTGCCAACGCAACAACAGGTATCATGAAACGCAACGTAGCGCCCGATTCGCCACAATCGATGGGCTCTTTTGCACCCTTAAGTATCGTGGCACCTTCAATCGTCCAGCAACCTTCCGCCACCTTCACTTTCGCGCCCAAAGCAGTAACAGCACGAAACGTAGCTTCCGTGTCCTCAGACAGCAGGGGATTTGACACTTTAGACATGCCAGGGGAGAGAGCAGCGGCAATAACCATTCTCTGGGTATAAGATTTGGATGGGGGCGCGCAAACTTGACCGCTGAGCTTTTTGGTTTTTCTAACGGCTAGGCCCACCATTATTAGAGCACCTTAGCTTTCTCTCTGTTCAACTTTGCCTGCAATATTTCGCCTTCATACTTTTGCAGGGCAGCTTTTACCGAATCAACTTTATCTTTGGAAACAACGGCGGTTACTGCAGGTCCTTTGCCGCAAAGCCCAGCCGCCACAGCTCCAGCAGCCAAAGCGTCTATGGCGATTGCTGTGTTGAGGTTGGAGGCTGAAGCGTAGATTAAGCCGTTAAGCGTTAGAGCTTCCCAAACTTTCCCCTCCAAAGCCTTCTCGAACGCGATTTCCACGAGCGGCTTGACGGTTTTGAGCCTGTCCACGTTTGAGTCGGCAGTGTAGGCTTTTTGTGGTGGAACATGGAAGAGCACCGTTAAATCATCAGGCAGCGGCAACTGCTTGATTATTTCTCTTTTCAGGTTATCAGTAATTACTATGCCGCCAAAGTATGAAGCGCAGGCATCGTCGAAGGCTCCTGTCACTGTGACTTTCGCGTCAAAAGCTGCCTCTACGCCCAACTTCACAATTTCCAAATCATCAAGGGTTTTGCCCAGTGCCGCTGTGGTCGCGAGAGCTGTAGCGTTTGCTGCTACGCTGCTGCTCTTGAGCCCTCTTGCGATGGGGATGTTTGAAAGGGTTTTTACTTTAACTCCAAAAGTCTTCTCTAAACCAAACCTTTGTAGGACTCTCGCCGCGGTTTTTTCTATGAGGAGCGTGCTTTCTTTTGGGTCAGAAACAATCTCCGCCCTTATGACTCCTGGTTCTTCGGTTAGTTTAACTTCAGCTCTAGTCCACAAATCAACCCCGAACGCTGCACCTTTACCCAGCGCAATCGCGTTCACGATTGTTGCCGCCCCATGAGCAATAGCCACAGCTTTACCCGTCAACTTTACACCTTCATCAAATGATTAAGAGCTGCCTGCCTCATAACTTCAACTGGCGCAGATTTCCCCGTCCAGATTTCAAACGACGCAGCACCCTGATAAATCAACATCTCAACACCGCTCACAACTTTGGCGCCTGCCGCTTTGGCGTCTTTAGCCAGTTTGGTTTCGAGGGGGTTGTAAACTATATCCATTACCGCTAAATCAGGCCTTAACAGTTTAGGCGCCACGAGGCTTTCCTCGGCTTTCGGTTTCATTCCCACCGAAGTGGCGTTGATTAGAATATCTGAGTCTTGGAGGTTCTGTTGGATTTCCTTTGGCGAAAGCGAACCCGCAAATATTTTTTTGTTAGCTAACTTTTCCAGCAATTTAGCTAACTCTTGGGCTGGTTTTACGGTTCGGTTCAAAACTGCCAGTTCATCGGATTCCTTAGCCATCGCGTACGCTATGGCTCTTGCAGCTCCGCCTGCACCAAGCAACAGAACCTTTCTGCCTTTCGGTTCCACGCCGTTTTCTCTTAGAGCTTTTAGCGCCCCAACTCCGTCTGTGTTGAAGCCGAAAAGTTTGCTTTCCTTGTTTAAGATAGTGTTGACTGAATTTACGATTTGGGCGGATAAGTCTACTCTGTCTAAAAAGTTTAGGACTGTACTCTTATGTGGCATAGTCACGTTTAACCCACGTATGTTTAGGGCTCGCATGCCGTTTAATGCGTTTTCAACTTCTGAAGGTTTCACTTTGAATGCCAAAAATGCGTAGTCGAGTTTGAGAGCGTTGAACGCTGCATTATGCATGATGGGGCTCAACGTGTGTTCTATGGGGTCGCCGATGACTCCGCAAACCCTTGTTTTTCCAGTCATAGCCATGTTATTTTATCTCCAAGAGGTTGTAAGCAGCCCTCATTTCATTTATGCTCATTTGCCCAGTCGCGGTTTCGATGCCCTTCTCAAGCGAAGCAAAAGTGAAGAATGCTCCAAACAACGGCGAGAGAAGCCTTGAGATTTTGCCGTGTTCGCCCATGCAGAAACAAACCAGCTTAGCCTTGCTGGAAGCAAAAGAAACAAAGCTCAGAGTAGGCAGATTGTCTTCAATCTGTTTGGCTGTTGTAACAATCTTGCATATGCTGGCTCCGCTGGAAATCTCCTCGTCAAGGACTTTCTCCATCGCTGAAACGTTGAGTGCGCCATCGAATTTGTGGTAGGAAACGATTGGTTTAGCCCCCAACAGCTTAAGTTGGCTGATTGTTTCTTTATGTTTTGGGCTTGACAAGTCAACATCAACATATTCAAAACCGTTTTTGGCGGCGTTTAGCAGGGTTTGTTGCCGCTCGGACTCGGTTCCAGCGAAAAAGCCTTTCTCGCTCTGGAGTTTGTTGGTGGCGATTAAAGGAATTTTTGTACTTGCAGAAACGTCTGATAGTTTGCGGGAAATTTCCAAACAGTCCAATCTAACTTCGATTAGGTCGGCTTGGGCTTTCTCTGCCTTCTCAATNNCCGAAGTGTCTTCCTCCTTTCGCCGCTAAGTGTACTATGACTTCGTCGTTGGGTTTTAGTTCGGTGACTGGTTTGGAGGCTTTGGGCGTGACTAGGCGGATGGTTTCAGCGTTTTGGAGGATTGTTTTGATTTTTGTGTCGTCTGCTTGAGCTTCGATTAAAAGTAAAGGACGGAACTCGATTTTGGATCTGCCGACGTTTGTTAGTCTCACTTTGCCGTCTCTGCTGACGATTAAGACTTCGTCTCCTGCTTTGAGTTCCGAGAGGTACCGTGTGCTTTGCGTTGAGGTTAAGGTGTAGTGTGAGGCGGGTCCGGCGTTCACGCGGAAGGGTCTGGATTGCACGTAGGGGTTCTCGTTTACTTCCGCTTCAACAAGGAAAAAGCCTGCGGATTGGCAACCGACAAGCATACCTTCGCCGGGAACCATCAAGTCAACGGTGTCCACGCAGACTCTTGCTCCCGAGCCAATCGGCTTAATGGATAAAATCTTGGCTGTCGTTAACGCCATTTTCGGTGCTTGAGCTTTAATGAGTTTGATGGTTTTTTCTAGTTCGTTTGGGTTTCCAGTTTTGAGCAACACTCCATCTGTTCCCAGTTCGAGTGCTTCCAAAACCAGTTTCGCGTCTTCCGAGGTTGTAACCTCAGGTATCAGTTTGCTTTTGCCTCTGCCCTTCGCAATCAAGTTTTCAAGCGGAATCACTCGCCAATCAAGGCAGTTTATTATTACATAGTCAACGCCGAGTTCAGCTGCTTTGGCGGCTTTGTTCTCGTCTTCTTTGCCCTGAATGGTAACTCGAAGGGCGGTTTTTTTGCCCTCTTTCTTCAGCTGAGCAAGCTTCTTCTCGTTTAAATCTGCAAGAAAAGTAATGTCTAATTTGCCATTGCGATTGCGGGTTTGGTTGTTTTCTAGGATTACGTCAGCGTTTTCATATGCAAGGCTAAGTAAACTTTCTTTATCTTGGGGTGAAGTGCGCGGGTCTATTTCTAGCCAGAGTTCTTTCAACGCTTCTCACCGGGAATCTTAAGCGCTTGCTCAACTGATGCGCCTTTGTGTACGATGGCTGAAAGTGCTTTGACGATTTGGGTTGGGTCGTCGCATTGGAACACGTTTCGTCCGATGGAGATTCCTGCTGCTCCAGCTTTCATGGAGTCAAAGGTTGTTTGGAGGACGTCCTCTAAGGATTTACATTTCGGTCCTCCAGCGATTACGACTGGAACTGGGCAGCTTTCTATGACGCCTTTGAAGGTTTCTATGCTACCTGTGTAGTTGGCTTTGATGATGTCTGCGCCCAATTCTGCGCCGATTCTTGCCGCGTGCGCTACCATGTCGGCTGCGTGTTCGTTTTGGATTTTTGGTCCCCGCGGGTACATCATGGCTAAGAGCGGTATACCGTATATTTCACATTCGTCTGAGACCTTACCAAGGTTTTGGAGCATTTTGTCTTCATCTTGGGCGCCAACGTTAACGTGCACGGAAACAGCGTCTGCGCCGATGCGTATGGCTTCTTGAACGCTGCACACTTGGACTTTGCCGTTAATGTTGGGACTAAGGTTTGACATGCCTGATAACATCACGATTAAGCCTGCGTTGCCAACGTCGATGCGTTTAGCTATGCCCTTGTGAACTAGAATGGCGTCAGCTTTACCTTTCAGAAGCTTATCAGTTATCTGTTGCATGTTGATTATTCCTGGAATTGGTCCGACGGTGACTCCGTGGTCCATGGGCACGATTACGGTATGGTTATCCTGTTGCATGATTCTTCTTAGTCTGCGGGTTTTTCCTGTGTTCATATTCTTCCACTCAGTGTGTTTTAAGTGAGCTTTTAATTAACTTTAATGCTTTCTCTTTATCGTTCCAATCTACAAACAGTAGAATACTGGATGTTATGGTTAATATGCCTGAAATGTTTATGCCGTTGACTCTGAGGTCTTCACTGATTTTTCCAATTATGCCACGGGTTTCTTCAAGTCCAACACCGCTGGTTTTGAGGAACACTAAGTCTTTTTTGACAGCCATAGCGATGGTTTCTTTGTTACTGGTCGTTATCTTGTGGATTTGGTTGAAGAGAGTTTCGATGTTTTTTTCTTGAGGAACGTAGAGGATTACTGAATTTGTATTCATCGACATGCCCAAAAGCAATGAGTTTTCCTTTACTTTCTCAACCATTTCAGTGATAACTTGCGGGTTTGCGGATATGCCATTTCCAATCACAGTTATTTCCGCGACGGGGGTTGGGTGCGCTATTTCAGCATCCAGTTCCGAGTCTAATCCTCCAGTGATTAAGGTGCCTTCTTTGCTTAAATCGCCATGCGCATGGTTGATTACTTTGACGTCGATGTTTTTCGGCTTGTACTTGAGGGCTTTGCTGTGGATGAATTTTGCTCCTGAATCCGCTAAACCGACTAGCGTGTTTACGTCGATTTCTTTGAGTCTTTGGGGATTTGCGATGATTTTGGGGTCGCCCGACATTATGCCGTCAGCATCGGTAACCAGTACTACTTGGTCGGCGTTTAATGCTTCTGCTAAGATGAACGCGGTTGTGTCGCTTCCGCCTCTGCCCAGAGTGGTGATTTTGCCGTCTTTGGTTTTGCCGACGAACCCTGCGATTACGGGTATGGTGCCTTTTTCAACGATTGGCAGGATGCATTCTTTGATGTTTTTCTCGCATTCTTTTAGGATTGGGTTAGCGTTTTGGAAGGAGGCATCCGTTATTATTGGCCAATTGCAGTCAATGGGGTCGAAGTAGCAGGAGTTTGCCCCGTTGCTTCTGAGCGCAGCAGAAAATATGCGTACGCTGGTGCGTTCACCCATCGAAAGAATGTCATCTAAATCATGCTTTTCCAGTTTCCCGTTCGAAGCGTTCTTCGCAGTAGTCATGAGAACATCGGTTGTTTTGCCCATAGCGGAAACCACAACGGCTATTTTAGTGCCTTTCTTGGCTTCATTAACCACCGCCATAACTGCTTTTAAGAGCCTCTCGTGATCGGCGAGGCTAGAGCCACCGAATTTAACCACAATTTTTTTGTTAGCTACCATTTTAGTACACCCGTGCTTTGCCCAGAACTTTTCTTAAAAAATTTTTCAGTCCTGGGCTTAAGAAAAATAGTAATAATAAAAGTAGTAGTCGAAGCTAAGGAGCTGTGACGCATTGTCTTCTTTCTTGCTTTTGCAATTGGACATTTTGCTTCGAACCTGTTGAAAGATTCGTTGTCCAGAAAATATAAGCGTTTCGGATTCAGTGCTGTGTTGAATAACTTAA
>PLNS01000010.1 GCA_003141855.1 Candidatus Bathyarchaeota archaeon
TCTTTCCTCAAGGTTGAGGAACAGTTTTTACTTCAGCTGCCTGAGCCCCAGCAAACCCTGACCATACACCCAGATTTATCGGCAAATCTGTTAAAAGGCATTCCATCAAGCCTATCGTTGCCTCAGTATGTTTATTTTATAAACATAAACTATTAATATTATTTATGTAATAAACCAAGTAGTTTATAAAACCTTAAAGAAAAATAAATAAATGGAGATTCAGGAAAAATGTCTAAAAGAATCGTAATTCCCACAGAAGACAACTCTGGTTTAGAGGCTCATTTGGCGCAACACTTCGGAAGAGCGCCATACTATACAGTTGTAGATTTAGACGAGAAAAACCAAATTATGGGCGTAAGAACAGAACTGAACAAGGGTGAACATGTTGGGGGTTCTGGGCATCCACATGAGCATCTCTTGGTCTTAAAGCCTAACATTTTTGTAGTGCAAGGTATGGGACCTGGATGTTTAAGTAGCCTTCAAGATGCCGGAGTAACTGTACTTAAGGCCACTGGAACCACAGTCAAAGAAATAACTGAGCAGTTCAAAGAGGGCAAATTAAGCGCATTGACAAGCGGGTGCGAAAACGCCGCCCACCACACGCATTAACAGTTAATCTTAAATCTCGACCTGAAGAAAAAGACTATGTGGTGAAACAGAATGCCAAAAATTAAGGCTAAAGCAACATGGGTGGAAAACGTCCGCTCGATAGTCGACAACCAAAGAACCCACAGCATTGTGTGCGACCTATCCACACCCGCGGGAGGAACCGACTGCGGCCCAACAGCTCTAGAGCTCAGTATGATGGCTCTAGCTGACTGCGGCGCAACAATATTTGCTGACGTCTGCAAGAAAAGCAACATCCAACCCAGCAAAGTCGAAGTGACTGTCGAAGCTGACAAAGCCCCTGACTCACCCGTCGTAACGGGCATAACAATGAAAGTCAACGTCGTCTCAAACGCCAGAAAAGAACTCGTAGAAGCCGCCTGGAGACGAACAGAAGCAAACTGCCCCGTCCTGATCATCTTTAAAGACCCAACCCCAGTCAAAGTCGAGTTCGAAAGCAAAACCGAATAAGACCCGCGCTTGAGGGGGTCGCTAAAAGATAGTCTTCACTTTGGCTCGATGATTCTGCAGTAAAAACAGCTTTAAGGAAAGTTGGTAAAAAATGAAAACAGCACTAATGATCTATTGGTCAAAAACAGGAAACACCGAGAAAGTAGCCACTGCCATCAAGCAAGGTCTAGAAGAGACAGGCGTCCAAGTTACCATGAAGAAACCAGAGGAAGCTGAAAACATTGACTACTTCGACTTCGATCTCGTCTGCGTGGGCGCTCCTTCTTACTCCTGGCATCCGCCTGAACCGATGACCAATTTCCTCAAGAAAAAGTTCGCTACTTATCGCCAGCAGGGCAAAGTCAAACCATCCGCTCCAAAAGTTTCAGGCAAAAACGCATTGATATTCGTCACCTATTCCGGACCTCACACAGGCATAGAGGAGGCAACTCCAGCAGGCAAAGATATGCGCCAGTTCTTCGAACACATAGGCTTCAACGTCATTGACGAATGGTACGTCTTAAGCGAGTTCCACGGCTCTTTAGAAAATAGCACGA
This sequence comes from Candidatus Bathyarchaeota archaeon, assembly GCA_003141855.1. Taxonomy (GTDB): domain Archaea; phylum Thermoproteota; class Bathyarchaeia; order Bathyarchaeales; family Bathycorpusculaceae; genus Bathycorpusculum. Next base: position 1,614 of record PLNS01000010.1, read on the forward strand.
AAGGCAGAATGGGTGACATCCGAGGAAAACCCACCAAAGAAGAATTGCAGAAAATCAAGGAAGACGCCAAACGGGTCACAAACTTGTTGTAGTTACCCATTAGATCCTGCTTACGATCCCCGACTTTTTTTCCGATTAAAGCGCTACATGCAGTTTGATTGAAAGGTTGAGGTACTGTCCCGGTTTGTCGATGATGTGAATTTTTCCAAAGCCAGCTTGTGTCAACAACTTTTCCATTACTGCTGCCGTCGGAAGTTCGTCATGGGCAACTACCGATGACGCATTATGGTGATGCGCCTTTATTTCCGCTCTGCTTAGAGCATGAGCTATGATGAGTTTGCCATTTGTTTTTAGTACGAGGTTCATCTGTCGTAGCGCTTCTTCTTTGTTTTCTATGTGAGGGAACAAGCCGAAGCAGGTAACAGCGTCAAAAGTCTGTGATTGGAAATCAAGTTTTTCAACTTGCTGAACGGTAACGGTGACGTTGGGTAGATGAGCGTATTTTGCCTTGCATATCTTGACCATTTTCTCTGCGTAGTCAATGGCTGAAATTTGCCCGGTTGGTCCTACGGCTTTAAGCAGAAAAGGAATCAGGATTCCTGTTCCAGTGCCTACGTCTAATATTTTTTGCCCAGGCAAAAGACCAAACGTTGGCACGAGTTGCTCTATGAAAGTTGACAGCGCCTCAGTCTGGAAACGTTTGTCCCAGGAGTCTGCGAGTTGATTAAAATATGCTTGGCGACTCATTTACCGGAATCACCTGAAGATAGGTTCTTTTTTTGTTGATGAATCATTTGGCCGTTGATAGTAATTTTTCGGGAGTTTAGAGTTGCCACGAGAGTTGCTCCAATTGTTCCGCCGATTACGCCGCCCACAGCATGCAATCCTGCCCAACCAGACACACCGCCCCACACTGACAGTGCTGGGCCAGCCATGAAAAACGAGCCTATAATGAATCCGGCGACGGCTGCTGAAAGTGTTGAGATGACGATTGCTATAGTTGTTGTGTTGAATGATTTCTTGAAAAAGTTGTTGAATCCAACAAGTGCTGATGTTAAGTCGAATACGATGGCTGCGGCTGTGAAGCCTAAAAATGTTAGGGCTTGAGGGTTTAATGTAAAGTTTATAATCGTGGCTATTAGTCCAATGGCGGTTATTGCCCCGGCTTTTCTTATCCACCACGCAGCCACGGTTAGGACTGTGAATCCTATTAAATCGCAGAGTATGGGGAGGTGTGTTATGCTGAAAACTATTGGTGAGAAAATTGAGTTGAGTACTCCCCATAAGGCCGCGCACAATGCTATTGCCGCTATGTCTCGACTGTTGAAGTAAGTCATATTTCAACCATCAGTAACACCATTTTTAAAAAAAGTAATACTGTACTCTATTTAACTTTTACTGCATTGCAAGGTTTGAACCATCGTTAAGATACTGAATAGCCGAGACCTGTCAGTAAGAGCCAGCGAATGCGAAAACAATGGGCAAGAATAGCCCTATCAAACAGCCATACTAAAAAAATAGATCAAGAAGCCACACGACAGAAAAGATCAAGAAGCAAATGATTAGACCACCACTTTGAGACTATATGCTTTAGACCACAAGAGACAGAAAACGAAATAAAAATAAAACAAATGTAAACTTCGTTAATAGTTGTTTTAGTGCCTAATCATCAATTGTTTCAATCATAGGCTGTCCGCAACATTCAGGAGGTTTATCCCCTTTGCAAACTGCCGAATGTGTGCAACAAATCTCGTAGTCTTCTTTTGTTTTNNCTAAAGCCTGCTTGCTTGAGTTTGGCTAAGTACTCATCTTTGTGTAAGGCGCCTGCAACGCAACCTGTAAGCAAATCTTCGTCTTTCAGCTGCTCTTCAGTTAGCTTCCCGAGGAGAACAATGTCGGAAACGTACATTTTGCCTCCACTTTTAAGAACACGGTAAGCCTCTTTGAAGACTTGAGCTTTGTCAGGTGCGAGGTTTATCACGCAATTGCTAATTATAACATTGACCGAGTTCTCATCTAATGGAATTTTCTCAATATCGCCAAGCCTAAACTCAACGTTTGAGTAACCATTCTCTTTAGCAAGGATTCTGGCCTTAGCTATCATCTCTTCAGTCATGTCAACTCCAATAACTTTTCCAGTTTTACCCGCTTTTTTTGAAGCTAAAAAGCAATCAAAACCAGCACCGCTTCCAAGATCAAGAACAACATCGCCCTCTTTGATACTACTAAAGGCAGTTGGGTTTCCACAACCTAATCCAAGATTAGCCTCTGGAACAGCGTTGATTTCCTCTTCTGAATAGCCTATGTTTTTGGATATTCTTTTGATGGTTTGTTGATTTATGCTTCCACAGCCACAAGAACAACAACAAGAATTGCTGTTGGTGGCTACTTTTGAATATGCTTTTCTAACAGTCTTTTTTACGTCTTCAGTTTTCATACAAATACCTTCACAAGTTACCTATCCTTTAATCTTGGCTAGTGGCTTTGGCTTACTCAGCAACAGTAAAGCAGAATTGATTACAACTGATATGCATCCGGCTTCTGCAAGAACAACAGCTAAGACTGGATTTAAGATACCGAAGGCGGCTAAGCTTAATGCGACTATGTTCCAGATAAATGCGTAAATTATGTTTCCCTTCATTCTGGTAAATGCCTTTCGACTTAGGCTAATGGCGTATTCAACTTTTGTCAAGTCGTCTCCCAGCAGAGCTACGTCAGCAGTTTCAATGGCTACGTCACTGCCAGCTGCACCCATCGCAAACCCAACATCCGAATTAGCTAACGCAGGAGCATCATTCACGCCGTCACCGACCATTGCGACAACATTACCTTTTTTCAGTTCTCCAATATAAGCAACTTTCTGTTCAGGTAAAAGCTCAGCATGGTACTCATCTACACCGACCTGGTCAGCGATAGATTTGGCAGTCCGTACATTGTCGCCAGTTAACATCGCAGTTTTGACGCCCAGACGCTTAAGTCTCTGTATAGCTTCCAAAGAATTCGCCCTAACCGTGTCAGCCACAACGATTATGCCGATAACATTTTTGTCTAGTGCTACGGGAATAACGGTTTTCCCCTCGCTTTCAACTTTGCTCATCAATTGATTCGCTTCAACTGAAATTATGGTTTCCGTCATCTTTCTTCCAATTAGGATATGCTTATTTCCAAAGTGGGCGTCCACGCCTTGTCCTGGAATAGTCTTGAAGTCCGTGGGGTCAGGAATTTTCAAATTCATCTCAGTTGCCTTGGCAATGATGGCTTTGGATAAGGGGTGTTCTGAGAATTTCTCAGCAATTGCCGCATACTTGATTGTATCCGCTTCAGAGTAATTACCGAAGGTTTTGACTTCAACGACCCTGGGTTCGCCGATGGTTAACGTGCCAGTTTTGTCAAATGCAACAAGTGTAACATCCTTTAGCTTTTCGATGTGTGTGCCGCCCTTGATTATTATGGCGTTCATGCTAGCATTACCGATTGTAGCGGCTACAGCGACTGGAACAGCTATTGAAAGTGCGCAAGGGCACGCGACTAAGAGAACAGTTACGGTTCTAGCGAGTGCAACTTCAAAACCAAGTGTGAAATAACTAGCTACAAAGACAGAAGAGGACACGATCGTCATTATTGGCAAGAAGTACGTGGTAAATCGGTCTGCAATGTTTTGAATGGGTGCTTTTTTCTCTTGAGCTTCTTCAACTAACTGAATGAGGTGTGCAAGTGTAGTGTCCTCGGCGACTTTTTCTACTATAATTTCTAAGGCCCCGTTTTCGTTGAGTGTGCCAGCAAATGTGCGGTCTCCTACAGTCTTTTCAATTGGAATTGATTCTCCCGTTATGGTTGCTTGGTTAACGGTGCTGTGCCCTGAAAGTACTGTTCCGTCAACCGGTATGTTATCGCCTGGTTTGACTAAGACGATTTCGCCTTTCTTAACCTCGTCTATGGGTACTTGAACCTCTTTTCCGTCGCGGCGTACGCGAGCTGTTTTGGGGCTCATCTTTATGAGGGTTTCGAGGGCACCTCTTGTTCTATGAATGATGTAGTCTTCAAGTGTCATTCCGGCGAGAATAATGAATGCCACTATTGCTGATGCTGTGAGGTAACCAACTGCTTCTGCTGTGCCAGTGGCTGATGCTGAAGGTATGACTAAACCAGCTATTACTGAAATAAAGATGGCAATGGTTGCAAATAATTGGGCTGTAATGTTCTTGTGAAGCAGGGATCGAATGCCATGCCTATAGATGCGGTAGCCTAAGGCAACAGCGATTAAAGTTAGGGCAATGCTAATTTCATGGGCATAAGCTATTTGAGTTCCTGGTATTAAGGCGCCTGCTAAAGCGAAGAGCCCAAGTAAAATTACTAAAACAACGCCCTTGAATTGTTCTCTCATCGGATTTCCTCTCTTGAAACTATTTCGACTTGATAGCCGAGTTTTTCAAAACGTTCAGTGATTTTGGAGAGAATGATTTTTTGTGTGTCGTATTCTATTGTGGTCTTACCTGTTATCTCGTCAACTTTAACTTTTGTTACTCCGTTTAACCTAGCTATTGCGTGTTGGAGGTTGTCTGCTTTAAAATCAGCACATGTACTGCATCCAGTGCAGTCTGTTTTTAAAGCATTTAGGATAACTTTCTCAATACTCATTGGATTCGCCAAAAGCAGATGTCATATTTAAGAATTTAAATCTATTGTTATAATCAGCCAGTTCCAGCCATTATTCTTCTAAAAAAATCAGAAGATTTCAAGTTTACGTATGCCTTCAAAAAAGTCAGGCTTAGCTATACTATAGAAAACCCACTTTCCTTCTTTTCTGTCTTTCACTAAAGCGACGTTTTCAAGGATTCTCAGATGATGAGAAGCAGTAGGCTGAGTTAAATCAAGAGCGACCATGACCTCACAAACACACATCTCACGAGATGAAAGCAAACCTAAAATTCTCAACCTAATTGGGTCAGAAAGAGCCTTGAAGACTTTGCTTCTAGCTTCACTGTTTTCCAAACTTAAGTTTTTGTCGGCCAACTCTCTTAGTTCATCAGTATATTCTGATGCAGATTCGCAAGAGCAAGTTCCAGATTCCGCCAACCGTTGTAATCTCTTATCGATTTTTGACATAACTAAATCTTTTCAAAGTAACACTAATAATAACATATTTAAATATGTTTTTTGCCCGTTAACTTCAAAGATTAAAAGAAGAGGCGCTATAGCAGCTATACATAAAGTTAGCTATTTTTTCCAAAACCCTTTCTACACATATCTTTTTTTGGTTCCAATCGCTAATCCACTTACCGGCAAGCTACGTTTTCAATAGCCTCTTTTGTTAGAGAAGTTACCAGTTGTGGGGTTAAGGCGTCGATGACATTGTATATTTGGCAGTCAACAATTGAGTACATGCGTTTAGTGCTGTCTTTGCGGCACTTGATAATTCCAGCGTTTTTAAGAATTTTTAGGTGACGTGAAACGAGCGGTTGAATAAGGTGTAAGTGAGGGACTATTTCACAGACGCATTTTTCTCCATTTCGCAGATAAGATACTATTTCCAGTCTAATGGGGTCAGAGAGCGCATGGAAAACTGTAGATTTGAACCGATTATCGTTTTCCAACTTTGGAGACATGTGTTTGTTCTGTGTGGATAACAATATTTAAAAGTTGCTAAGTCAAAAATGGAATCAAAAGACTAAAAAGAATTCACCATTGTTCAATAATTAAATTAAATATGTTTATTTTCGGAGGCTCCGTGCCGTAGGAATGCTCTTGCAATGAACGGCACTATTACGCCTGCAAGTACACGTGGCAAGAAGGCAAGCAAAACTCCTGACATGCTTGTTTCTCCCAGAATAGGCGAGAACAGACCGACGAAAATGACTATTAAAGCGCCCATAATGCCCGCTATTACTCCTGCAGTAAGCATCCTTCGATAGCTAGTTGAACGATTGCTTAATGCTCCAGCAATATACCCTATCAGCATGGCACTTACTAGGTTGCCTAGCAGGCTAATGTCAGCTCTACCTTGGGAAGCATAGAGCTGGTCAGAATAATACAAAGCATATAAGCTGCCTAGCAGGAAGCCTGAGGCGCCGCCTGCCCACTGGTTCCAAATTAAACCTATCAGCATCGGCACACCTACTATAACGATTGCCTCCAATAAGGGATATTTGAGTCCTATGAGAGACGGAGTGGAAACCATTCCAACGGCAATAATCAGGAATGCAACAAGACTTGGAACGACTATTCCGAATAATAACTCCTTTACTGTCCCCTTTTTCAAATTATGAAACATGAATCAATCCCTTGAATGCCGAAAGACCATTGATCTGCATCTATGTTGGTCTGATATTACTTGCTCTATTGTTAATAACAATATTAAAAAGTTGCTATGATACAAATAAACGAGTTAAAAAAGGGGTTAACAATGTCTGAAGAAAACTGGCATGGAATTCCTCGCAACAAGATACCGTGGTATCCTTCAATAGACTATGATAAATGCATCAGCTGTGGTAAATGCGTAGAATACTGCAAACTTTGTACATATGAATTTCAAGAAAAAGATGGAAAGGAAAGACCGGTGGTTAAAAACCCAAACAACTGTGTAGTCCTATGTTCAGGTTGCGATTCAATATGTCCTTCCGGCGCCATTACGCATCCTTCTAAAATAGAATTTCGAGAAAAAATTAAAGAGTTGCGAAAGAGTCCTATTTTTAGGCTTAAAAAGAATGATTCAATAAGTGATTGATTTGAAAAAAGTTCTTTTTGTTTGTGTAGAGAATGCTGGCAGAAGTCAGATGGCAGAAGCTTTTGCCAAGAAATATGGAAAAGACAAGGTGATGGTTTCCAGCGCTGGCAACAAACCTGCCGATAATGTTAACCCTGTGGTGGTGGAAGCCATGAAAGAAAAGGGCATCGATATTTCAACGAATAAACCCAAATTACTCACCTTTCAAATCGCGCAAGATGCAGATTTGATTGTTACCATGGGTTGCAATGGCCAAGGAATCTGCCCAGGACCATTCTTCAAACCAACTATCGATTGGAAACTTGAAGACCCGAAAGGAAAACCAATAGAGAAAGTAAGAGAAATCAGAGAAGAAATCGAACAGAGAGTCAAGAAACTGGTAGCTGAACAACTTCAGGCTTGAATATCTGTAATTAAGTTAAAAAAAGTAAAGAATTGAGAATTTATGTGGATCCAAGCAAAAAGGAAACCTAAAGATTTTGAATCTGAGATAACTCGGTTAAACAGTCGTTCACAGTACAACCATTCCTTATTAACGGGCCCGAGTGGAAAATAAAGACGGAATATATCAAGATATAAATATTTGAATGCTGTCTTTGTTTTAAGGTCTGTGACATGAGAAAATCTACCCGTTTACTACTCGTCTTTGTTCTTATATCATTCTCAATTTTGTTTGTAGCCATTGCGCCACCCTCGCATGTATTCGCTGCTTCATCCTCGGATGACTGGTCAATGTTCCATCACGATTTAACCCATACGGGCTATTCCAGCACAG
>PLNS01000021.1 GCA_003141855.1 Candidatus Bathyarchaeota archaeon
CCGACATAAAATCTCAAAACGCTTACCTATGAACACGCTAAGCTGCTCCTTGCTCGGCACTGACGGCTTTCCATAAACCTCTGAAAACCAGAACGCAAGCGTATTGTCTTGAATAACATACAGTCCTTTCTTGCTTCTCGCGGGTTTTTCTCCAAAAGGAACAATCCGTTCCACAATTTTGAAATCATGCTGAAGAGCCTTCAAATACTTGGTTAAAGTGGTTGAACGGATCCCTACTTTCAGCGATATTTCATTCATAGAAACATAGCCAGCGCTAATTGCCTCCAGAATAGCATAATATTTCGCATACGCGTTTCCGAATTCCTGTCTCAGAATGTTTTCGCCTTCCTCCTTAAGCTGCGCCCCAACGTCAAAGAACAGCGAATTTAAGGCGTTTTCGAAAGAACGGTTCTCAAGTTTTTCTACAAGGACATAGTAAAAAGGAACCCCTCCGAAGACGCAGTAAAAACTCACCTGCTGGGTAGGCAATAAGACTCCAAAATCAGTTAAAACTTCAACCATTGTCCTAAACGAAAGTGCCTGCAGATTTATCGTGTTTGTAGCACGGTTAAAAAGAGGCGCTTTCTTAGCTGCAAAAAGACGGTTCATCATTCCTGCATAAGAGCCAGAAACAATGAGCATAATATTTTTCGAGTCTTTGTAATTATCCCATAGCCTCTGCAACTCGTAAGGAATGGCATCGTTTACAACAAGCAAATTGGAAAACTCGTCAAGACAAACAAGATCAACATCTTGCTCAAAAAGATACTCCAAGGCGTCCTTTAAAGAATCAAAAGGTGGAGAATACCCCAATTTAAGTCGAATCTCCTCTTCCAAGTCCTTGGCAACCTGTTTCTCTTCCTTTGGCACTATAAGCATGCTTATTGCTTTCTTATCCTTCGCAAACTCATCAATGAGGCGACTTTTTCCTATTCTCCTTCTGCCGCTGACAACAATTAAATCGGCGCCTGACCTTAAGTGCGCCTTCTCTAATGTTTCAAGCTCTTTTTCCCTGTTGTAAAACTTCAATCATTAACCCTTCTAATTATTATTATCCATTTTTAGGATAATCCAATAACTGGATAAATCACCTAATAAACAATTCGCTGCCCTAATGACACCAAAAGCCTCGCACAAAGAAAAAACATTATTTTTAAAAAAATTTGGGCGCGTTTTTTTTAAGTTTTAGAGTGGTTTTTATGTTGGTCATTTTTGCTATGGCGTTGCTTCTTAGCATGTCATGGCTGAATCGGATGGCTACTTTGACGCCGTATTGGACAGCTTTGGGTTCGCTCCAGTCTTCCACAGTTACGTCTCTGCGAATCGCTCTTGCACCTCATCGAAAAACCAATGGACACCTTTCAGACTATAACCAAAATAGTCCACAATAGACAAGACATCTTTCCGAGCATTTTCAAGATCAGTAACAGCAGACGACTGCAAACCTGTTCAAAAAATAATTAGTTATAGTCTTCTTTTCTATCGGTAAGATATTTAAACAAGCGCGATTACCGATATATCGGTAATTGATCTATTAATCTCGCTTACCAACATGTCAACAGGCGGATGAAGTGAAATCACGTGGTACGCTTCGAGAGCGAATAATAAGAGTTCTTCTAGTTAAACCAGATGGTTCACTAACCAAGTACGGTTTGGCCAAGAAGGCACAATGCTCCTTTTCATGGGCGCATGAGTTCTTACGCAAATTAGAGACGCTAACACTCATAGATGGAACAAAGGTCACTAACTATCCAGGTCTCATACAATACTGGCTCCAAGTTAAAACAAATGCAGAAAAGAAAGAGTACATGCACAAAGACCCACTAAGCCTACTCAACAAAGCGAAAATCCCCTATGCACTCACGACCTATCAAGCAGAGAATCTTGTTCAGCGCTATCTCTTCCCTTCACGCACCGACTTTTACATCGAAAGAAAAGACACAGAAGAATGGCACAAGCTCTTAACAGCCGAAGGTCTAGTCGGAAAAGGCAATGTGAGAATACTAATCGCCGATTCTCATGTCTTCTATGGCTCATTTAAACGGCAGAACCTCACTGTGGTCTGCATTCCACAACTCATCGCTGACTTGTTCAAAGAAGGCGGGGTATGCACTGAAGCAGCAGAAAAACTTCTTCAAAAGGTGGAACAGCATGTCGTATCAACCCAATGAAACAAAAACCTCCCAAAAACAACTACAGGACATTCTCAAACAACTACCCCCAGCCAAATCCTCATCTGCAATGCTACCGTAAAGATTCAGAACCGTCTGTGTCTCATCCAAAGCAAGGGCACTAGCAATCCTCTGATTAATATTTTCACCAGCGCCCGCCTCAGCAGTAGCGATATGACAAATAAGGTATCATAGTCTTCATTGACGTCTCGGTTCTAAAAAAGTAGGTTTAATATAACCCCCCTAACATTAAATGTAACAGCTGATATACTTTGACAGAATGTTTAGCAAAAACAAGGAAAGTCGGGGGTTCATTGGTAGTTACTTTGCCCAAGGAGCTAGTGGAAGCCAAGAAAATTAAGGAAGGCGAAATTATCGAAATTAGCATAAAGAAACTGCGTAAAGATGGCTTTGGAATCCTCAAAGGTGTAGGTCCTTTTACCGTTGAAGATGAGCTGACGGCGCATGTCTAAGCATGTCATAGATGCTTATGCATGGATTGAATACTTAGATGGAACCAATGCGGGAAGAAAAGTCACCGCAATTCTTGAAAACAACTATGACATATACACGTGTGCAGTAACCCTTGCAGAAGTTGTTAGCAAAGTCGCACGTAAGGGCAAAGATGCAAAGATCGCATACGATGTTTTGCTGAGTAATTCACAAATAGTCAGTGTCGATGATGAGCTTTCACTGCAAGCAGGACTACTGCATTGTGAAATGCGCAAGACTGCCAAAGATTTTGGTCTTGCTGATGCTTACGTTTTAGCTACCGCAAGAAGGCTTAAATCTAAAATTTTGACGGGAGATGCACACTTCAAACCCCTAAAGGAAGCAATAATGATATAATAAATTCTGGTTGGCGAGGCGAACATGGAAGCTGAACCAATCTCGCATTTATTTTTAGAAAAAACAGTATTAAACTGTGCTCAAGTCTGCTTTCAAAACTCCAAATAAGCAAAACACTAAACCAGAAGATTTTTTGTTTTTATTATTCGTCATCTTTTGAATCTAAGCTGCGGTAGTAGATGGCTTTTAGGAACGCCAGTTTCGGAAACATATTTCAACTTATCGGTAACTGCCACCAAGCAAGCCTAAATAATCCCCCCATACCATCTCTTGAATGTAAGTGCTGCGCTTTCGGCATATTAAGAAAAGTTTGGCATTAGTGCTCCTCCGGTGTTGTTATTATGCCTGTCATCTTTGCCATAAAATTGCTTCTTAGAAAGCTTAGCTCAAGCATGTGATTGCCCTTAAACCGTACTGGGTGTAATTTTATTGTTTTCTTTATTGTGCGTCGTTGTCTGTTTCAGCGGTTGTTGGCTCATAGAGAGACGGGTTAGGGAGATATTGCGGGAAAACTTCCTCATCGGTTTGTTTCGCTGGGTTGGCTACATTTCTATCTTGTGGTTTACTATTCAGCGTTCTGTATAGGCCGCAGTAGTCTCCGCCTTTTCTTGTGCAGGTATAGTTTAAGTTTGAAAAAGAGTTGCATGAGCAGGAAAATTCGCAGTTTGTTTTCCAGAACTTTAAAATGGACAAGAAATCGCGTTTAAGTGGCTTCATTTTTTTCCTCACCATTGGCCTGGTTGCAAATCGTTCTCAAAAAAATGTTCTTTTTTATTCTTATTTAGACTTATGACGGTATAATCACAATTGCAACTTCACATTCCTAGTTCAAAAAAGCCCTCTCAAAATATAAGCTATAAAGTTTGTTTTTCTTTGTTGTCATTTTTGCTATGGCGTTGCTTCTTAGTATGCCTAAGCCGACCGTGTGGTTGCGTTGATGCCATATTGGGTTTTGTGAAGTCTCTGTCACCCGAGCTTCACTGAAACGGTTTTTCGGTTTTGTGAAAAATCGTCACCTATTACTAAGGCTTTGGCAAAATCGATATCAAAAGCAAAGTAATCAAAGTTATGTCCACTTTGGACTATCATCTTACCTTTAAGGTGCTTTGTTTTTGAAATTTCAGGTTGCAACATGACCTCGATAATTTGTAGTCACCATTGTGCAGTAATTGCCTCGAGAGTAGTACTTTTAATTTTAATTAGGAAATTTTTATAAGGTAGTATCTAAATAATCTGTAATTGATTATTGAAGGGATTGCAAATACAGAAGATAGTTAAAGTTACTAGAAAGGGGCAGACAACCATTCCCGCGGAAATCAGAGAGAAACTAGGCATAAAAGAAGGAGATGAGTTAGCAGTAGAAGTTATTGAGCAAGGCGTAGTTTTCAAGCGTATACCTAAAATAGAGAATTGCGCGGGAATTTTTGCGGGCCACGGTGATGTGGCAGAACTGAAAAGAGAGATTGACAAGCTGCGTGAGGAATACTAGCTTTTGAAGCAAGTTTTGGACAGCCGGTTTCTTGTCGAATACTATTATTCCGAAGACAAAGAGCTGCGACATAAAGCTAATCAGAAAATGCGGGAACTAACTCAAACAAGTAACGGGATAATACCAACTATAGTTGTCTCCGAAACGATCCAGCTAATCTGCTCAAGAGAGGGTAAACAGAAAGCAGAAATGATTTATCTCTCAATCGTAACAAGCGGAATAAAAATGGAGAGCCTGAGTCCTTCTATCGCTAAAGAAGCTGGTATTCTCAAGAGCACATACAAACAGGTTCCTTTAGCCGATTGTATCATTGCCACCACAGCCATTAAAAATCAAGCTAGAATAATTTCAGACGACCCGCACTTCGATTTCATAAAAGAAACCAAACGAATCTGGTTATAATTTAAAAAAGACCAGAAAAAAATTGGCTTTAACTAGAAGAAACCTCAAACGGCTAACACAATATAAATTCTCGCTCAGAGCAAGCCCAGATAGGTCTTAAATTAATTGTGGCAGACGAGTAAAAAAACAACAAAAATGTGGGAATTTAGCCCTTTAAGGTGGCAAAAAACCCTCTTACCACATCTTTAATTGATTGAATCAGCGGATGCCGTATCTTTTCGGGCGATAGCTTCTCTAGGCGGTCTACTCTAAAGTAGATGGGCGGATGAGGATCCAAACCCAACCATTCTTGAATACGAAAAGACGGCGTTCGCTCATAGAGCAGTCGTTGGAAACCGATTTTTTCCAGCGACCCCGCTAAAACCTCCGGGTTACCAACCATTATGGCGGACACTAAGTCGGCTCTGGCTTCAAAGAATTTGGCGATGAAGAATATAACAACCATAACCGCCCAGAAGTAGGCAAAGAACAGGAAAGAAGAGAAAAGCAACGGGAATAGTGGAAGCAACACATAGAAGCGGAAGAGAAACTCTGCAGAAACCAAACCGTACAGAATGAGCGGGTCTCGTCCCTTGAGGTGCCCAAACTCGTGCCCCAACACGCTGACAATCTCGTCTTCTTCAAGATGGACCAAAAGACCAGTGGTTATCAAAACCAACCCGCGGCTCGGGCTTGGACCTGAAGCCGCCGCGTTTGGAACCATAGTGTTCGAAACTACTACTTTGGGCATTGGAAAACGGAACCTGTCAGCAACATTTTTCACCAGTTCGTAAACGTTAATTTTTTTCGCCTTCAAATTCTCCAGTTCGCAAGGCACCCTATGCTTGAGAAAGATTTGCTGGGCAGATACAGCATCCACCTGGCCCTGTTTGGCGATTATTTCGTCGTAGATTTCTTTTTTTATGGCTATCAACGTTTCTCGGGGATAAGTTTTGTTGAAGTCGTTTTTCGCGCTTACGGGCAGGTAGTATTCAAGAAAGTGTATGATGGGGTTAGCTTGTGTAATCTGCCAGTCAGCGCTTCTTGCGATGAAACGGTTGGAGTAAAAAACAAAAAAGAATTGTATTCCTATTAGAATTAATGGGGCAATCCAAAAGGCACTTGGAAAAGCCACGGATATGACTATGAAAATTGCCGTTCCGAAAATGATGAAAACTACGAAGAAGAGAATTTGGGTTTCTAAAAAGAAGCGGTTGAAGGATTTTTCGGGTTTAGTGTAAGCTTCTGGAACGATTTCTTCGCCTTCTCTCCATGCAAAATAAACGGTTGCGCTTCTAGCGTTCTGTGAGAATATTTGCATGGCAATCAGGACGTCTTGTTTGGCTTCTTCGATGGCTGTTTGGGAAACACCAGGTTCGATCGGGTTTATTTTTAGTTCAAAGGGGGTGCCACTTTTAACTTCCACCCCGAGAAGCTGTTTTCCCTGCATGTCGGTTACAACGTATGATAATTTGTCGCCGTGATCGGTTGTTTCCCGGGTAATGTTTGTGAACCGTTGTTTTTGGGCAAGCAGGTATTGTGAGTAAATAAAATCGAATAACTTCTCGTAATAGCTAGGGGGAACTTCTGGAGTAATCCTGTAAGAAGAAGGCGCGGACATCATTTAGGGCGTCAGAACCTATACTTAATCACGTTTTTGGGTTTTATAACCTTATTGCTATCATCCAACTTCTTTTTTTGCAGCAGTTGCCTTCATTTTAAAGGGGATTTGACGATACCGCAAAACGGGACAGCGTTTATTAATCTCGAAAAACATTGATAGCAATGCCCAAAGCCAAAGGGCAAGAAGTCTTTGTTGAAATCAAACCAGCTATCAGTTTGGTTTGGCATCACAAAGAATTATATCGGCTAATGATGACCTCCCAAGGTTTAAGAAAGCCGAGATTATAAAAATTTAAAAGGGAATGTTAGAAGTGGAAGCACCTAAAAAAACAATACTCGTTGTAGATGATGATAAATCAATACTTCGAACGTTCACACGCATCCTTCAAAAGAGCGGTTACGAGATTGAAACAGCGGAAACCGGCAAGGAAGCCATGGAAAAAGCTGAAAACCGCGCCTACGACTTAGCACTGGTAGACATTAGGCTTCCAGACATGGACGGCACAGACTTACTTGCAAAACTCAAAAAACAACTCCAACACACCGTTAAAATCATGATTACAGGCTTTCCGTCCCTTGAAACCGGCGTTAAAGCGCTCGATGAAGGCGCAGATGCTTATTTGGTTAAGCCGGTGAAGCCTCAGGAACTGCTGGTTTTGTTGGAAGAGAAACTTAAGAACCGTGAAGAACCCGCCGAAGTTAGCCATTAACAGCCTTAACATCCGCAAGATGGCGGGCTACAGCGTTCAATTTCGCTAAACTGTCTATTTGGCATAAGGCTTGGTTTTGCCAGTGACTATTTGCAGTATGCCCATCCAAGCATTAAACCTCGAATTTACGCCAGCCTTTTTCTTGATAAAAAACGGTCTGTCAACAGTGTTTAGCATGGGCAAATCGTTAGGCGCATCGCCCACCCCGAAAGTTTCAACCTTCCCAAACATTTGGCAATAAAGATTCTTTAACACGGTGATGGCTTTTCCCTTATCCGTGTTGCCTGTGAGATGGAAGTATCTGCCGCCTTCAATACAGTGCAATCCCTCACGTTTTATGGCATCTAGAATACATGACTTGTTTCCTTCCAAGATGCGGAAAGGTTCATCATGCTCCCGCTTCTGAGCCAATTTAGCCAAATTCGACGGCAACCCAGTGTCAAACGCTAATTCTTCAAGGCTCATATCGCCAAAACCCACGATTTTTGCAGCCGTCTTCTCCTTAATCTCAGCCAGTTTTCTCCTTAAAGTGCCATAAGAAGCGCCTAATCTGATAACGTTGTAACGTGCGGTTTTCGCGCAAGCGTAACTGAAAGGAAAATAATTCTTAGGAATGAATACGGCTGCACCATTCTCAGCGATGAAAGGCTCGTTGAGACCGACTGCTTTGCGGTAGAATTCTATTTCGTTCCTAGTTTTGCTGCTGCAAAAAACAATCGAGCTGCCCAAAGCGGACAGTTTATTTACTATAGGCTTTGTTTCACAGTAATCGTATTTATCATCGAGGAACGTGCCGTCTAAGTCGGCGAAAATTACGCTTTTAGTTTTCAACTGCAGCCTCCCTTAAACGTTCTCTGATGTCTGGCATAGCCGCTTTGGTTCGCAGCCAATCGGGCATCTGCGTTTTCGACGGGTCCATTAGGTACTTTTTTCCAGCAGCAATGATTGCTTCGGACAGAGAGTCTACGCTGCATTCTTCTTGGTGGCGGTCATAATTGAGGTTGTTGCAGGTGGCGTCGGCGTGGTACTGGCGGATTTTGTCTTGAGCCATCTTGCGGTACATCACTTGGAGGCTTTGCAGAAAAGGCTGGGACACCTCAATGCCATCCATCTCTGTCAACGTACGAAGCAACGTAACAAGGCTGTCCTCAGCGGTTTTGACTAAGCCGTCTTCTATAACTTCTTTGTGTTTGTGATCATAGAAGCCCAAGTCAACTTCACAGATACGCTCGTGAGACGCGTTCCTGTAGAGCTCAGATAGTAAGCCTACTTCAAAGCCCCAATCGCACGGTATCCTAAGCCTCATAGCTAAATCACTGTAAATCGCAATCTCACCCGAGAGCAGATAACTAAACGACTGCAAGTAACTAACAAACCTTGATTTGTGCTGCAGTTTTTCTTGCATAGCCTCCAAAATAGGATTCATAAACAACCGTGTAATGCGTCCGTACATTTTTCGTTTCTCAAGGTTAATTCTTGCATAGTAGCCTTTGGAGAAGAAAAAATCAAGCCGTGGCTCAACCACTGGATAGAGCATTTTGGTTGGCAACATGCGCGTGTAATTCAATATGTCGGCGTCATGAATGGCGAAAGCATGAAGTTCCAGTGAAGCGATGCCCATGGCAATCCACACATCCTTGCCCTTTCCCCTTAAGGCTGTAACATCCAAACCCTTGTTTTTCAATTCTTCCAAAACAGAGACCACATGGGGGTTGTTGCACCAAATGATGTTATGTGGAACCTCCAAA
This sequence comes from Candidatus Bathyarchaeota archaeon, assembly GCA_003141855.1. Lineage (GTDB taxonomy): Archaea > Thermoproteota > Bathyarchaeia > Bathyarchaeales > Bathycorpusculaceae > Bathycorpusculum. The sequence continues at coordinate 8,972 of PLNS01000021.1, forward strand.
GCCCCAAAGACCCTGACTGCTTCCTTGAAGCTCTCTTGGCTTTGGGCAGAAAGCGCAATGAACACCTTCTTTAAGTAATCACACTCGTTTAATTCGTTCACTATCCCCGTCAGTACTTGGTTTTTTAGGTCAGACTCGATTATCGGTATGATCACGCCTGAAGGGTGATCCTGAGCCAAGCTCCTAAGCCGAGCCCTCATGGTATCAAAGTCCATGCTAAAATCGTGAATTTTAGCAAAGCCTCTCTGGTCAAAATCCAAAGCAAGCAACCTTCCGCTTTTAAGGTAACCATTTGAACCGTATAAAAGATTTTTTGACAACTGAAATTCGCTAAATAGCGAAGTCGAGCGCGTACATACGGAAAGCAAATTAACCAAATTAGCGATTTTAACTAAAATGCCCTAGCTTTACCATCAACTATGTGGATTCTTTGCCGAAGTAATGAAATTTTGGTTTATTCAGGGTTTAGCCTAGCTTATATTGGGGAAAGCTTAAGAATGGTGGATTTGCTTAAATTTGTATGTTCCAAGATTTGAAGGGCTTTGCGCAGTTCATTTCTGTTGAACGGGGACTTATGCTCTTCATGATTTCGCTAGGAGCAACGTTCCTTATGGGTCAAGCGTTCGCTTGGCCTGCAGCTCTGTTTCTTGGCGCAACAGTCTTTTGCATCTGGAGTGCAGTGGATGCGATGAACAATCTTTGCGATGTAGACTTGGATGTCTTATCTGATCCGATGCGGGCTCAGTTTACTAAGAAGCTGGGTAAATTCGGTTTCTTTGTCGCAGTCGGGTCTACAGCCTTGTCTTTGGCGTTGGGCGCTGTAACACTGATGCCTTTCGTGTTGCTGTTTGTCGGTTTAGGCATCTTTTTCGGAATACTCTACTCTGTTCCACCGTTCCGACTGCGCAAAACCGCTTACAAGCCAATCGTTAATTTTACGGTGGGGGCGGTTCCAGTTATGATTATTGCAGCATTCTTCAACGTTTTCTCAATCAACATCCTCACTTTAATCTTGCTTATCGGCGTGACCACGGCAATCAACAGTTTATGGGAAGATTTAGCTGATTACGCCTCAGACTTCAGCAGCAGCTCTAGAACAATACCTGTAATATTGGGTTTTAGGCGTGGCTTACTCTTCACCATAATCATGGGTTACGTGATGATTCCATTAATGGTTTTAGTCGGCGTACTGTTTAAACTTCCACTTATTTACTACGCTACATTGACGGTGCTGGCAATCTTCATAACTCTTCGCTTAGTTCAAAAAAGGCAAACACTATTCAAAGAAGACAAGGCGGATACAAAGAACCTCTTCAAACTGGGCGAGGTTTTAGCTAAGGACTTTGTGATAATAGCTATCGTATTCACACTAAGCCTCATGCTGAGCAGCCTGTTGAAAATTAACCCGATATTTTAGAAAACAAATAAACACTGGGTTTTCTTAGATGAGCCAACCCAAGATAAGCCCTTTAAATAAGGGGGGTATAGACAAAAATCACAGCTAAGTTCCAACAAACTGCCAGTTTCATCCAGATTTTGTCTGTTGTTGTAATTGCACAGTCACGTATGTTAATACGCAAATTTTCAGCTATTTATTTTAGGTGAAAAAAAATTATGGAAACTATGAGTATGAGTGATAAGCAAGCCATGGAAATTTGCGAGAACGTTGGGCGTACACTTGTCGACGAACTTGACACTGAACCTGTTTGGAGCAAAGTTGAACAGACACTCTCCGAATACCTAAAAAACAACAACATAAATGAAGATGCTGCAGACTTAACAGATAAGCTTGAATGGTCAGTAAAGGTAAAGCTAAAGAAATAAACACTTTCCCTTTTTGTGCAAGTGCCCTTTTTTCTTAAACCTTGATTTTTTGGAGGTGACTGTTTTTTCAGAAGAGAAAAAGAAAGGTCAATTTATCATTGAGCAGAAGAAAAAGAAACGAGAAATAATCCAAGAAGGCAAAAAACAAGTGGACATTCCGCCCGATGTTGGAGAAGAAGAAAAGAAAGCTTTAGAACAAACCGGAGACGACGCAACCCAAGGATGGTAAAAAATGCCTTCAAGTGCAATCCATTTCAACTCTTGATAATCAACTGTTCATAATAATCGCCATTTCGTTTCAAAAAAGAAAATTTAACCAATTTTTTAACCAAAAAAGCAAATCTTTAATGCCATCGGCTATAGTGATAAGCAAGAGGCAAAGCGCTTGGAAGAAGCCATAATCGAAATAGGACACATAACTCATTTCTTCTCAAAAATCAACGTTGCAATAATAGAATTAACGTTGCCTCTATCAGTCGGCGACCGCATCCTCGTAAAAGGACCATTGACTGATTTTAGCCAAACCGTCGATTCCATGCAGATTGACCGCAAAGCCATCCAAAGGGCAGAAGGCGGACAAAGCGCAGGATTAAAACTGGCGCAACTGGCTAAAGAAAGAGACGTCGTGTACAAGAAACTCTAAGGTATGATTTCGCATGCGCTTTTATTGGTGATTTCACCAACTCCACGTCTTTTCCCTTTTTTGTCCAATCTATTATTGTTTATTCGCTGAAAAAAAGAGTGTTATCCCGCTTTTCTGCAACTACTTTTTGGACAAGCCTTATAGGTTTGCAGTGTTAAGATTTGTTGGTTTTCAAGATGATGGTTATATACGAATTTTTTAGAGAAGAAGAAGAAGATTGCGACGACTGCGATTGCGAAGACAGCGAGGATGAGGAGTAAGCCTTCTTCCAATTTCTTTTTTTCAAGTTTCATGCTGAAGTAGAAGGCCATAAGCTGTTTAGAAAACGAAGATAAACAATGGATTATTCCAAAAACTACGGGATAATTTCGCATCCATTATACTTCAAATAATCGAAGTCTTCAAGCCTGATTTGTTTATTCTTTATCAGCTGCTGGATTCTTGGAACTTCACCCTTCACTGCCTCAATGAGTTGCTCAACCGTGCAACATACCTTGCTATATGCGTCATCGGTCCACCGCTTAGTTATGTTCGTGTATAAGCATCTGCCGCCGCAAACGCCAAGAGTAGGGCATTGGGCGCATGGTTTCTGGTTAACAAAGAGTTGCTTTAACTTAAGCGGGTTTGCGTCTTTGATGTGCCCTAAATAGTATTCTTTCATGCCCCACATGGTTGGACAAGGAATAATGTAGCCGTCGGTTTGGATGGCGTAGTTTATCCAGCCTCCTCCGCAGCGCATAAGACAATCTTTCTCTTCGTGCAGAAGCGACTCTGCTATGCCCAGCAACGGATAAAGCTTCAACACCACGCCCTTCTCCTGCATCTGGTCAACCCAGAACCCCGCAAGCTCCCGCACGCCCGGAATGTAGTTTGTTTTTGTCCAGTCTTCAAAGTTGCGCCTCTGGAAATCGTTCCCCCAAAAACCCGCATTAAGCTGCCAATGTATCGAGGAAAAAGAAAACTCGTCATTATCCAGCAGCCATCTGACTTGTTTGTTGATGTCGGTTTGCTCCATTATTGTCATGCGAGCAATTAATTCTCCTGCAAAACCGTTTTTCTTGATTAATTTCAAGTTGTCGACGACTTTGCGGAAGGTGCCTTTTCCACGGTAATAATCCGTTAAAGCTTCCTGCCCATCTATGGAAACAAGAATGGTGTGGAAGCGGTTAACGTTTTTTGGCTCCAATTTGTCAAGGAGCAAGCCGTTTGTTTGAATCATAAAATGCTTAGGCTCAACCTTATCCATGATTTGCCTCAGCTTATCTATCCCAAGCAAGGGTTCGCCGCCATAGAACGTTAAAACACACTCAGGGTCCTTGCGGCAAAAATCTTTGAGCATATCCAAATCATAGCTTAGCTTGCGGGGCAAATCATAGTCCACTTCTATGTCATCGCCGAAGTCTTCGTCGAAATCGTCGAGGCTCTCGCCAAAGCAGTATTTGCACTGCAAGTTGCAGTCGCTTGTCAGTATCACGTGGAAGAACATGCCTTACGTTTACACTACGCTGGTTTAATAGTATTTTTCCGCCAACTGCTTCGCTTTTTCGTATTCTTCGCGGTTTTTTTCCTCTGGGTTAGTCTGAGCTTTGTTTCTGTCGCTTTTCTGTTTTTTCTCTTCGTCCTTTTGAGCAGTTTTCTTTGCTTTTTCGATGTAACCTTTCAGTTCTCTTTCCTTAATTTTCTTATCTGAAAGCGTCTCAGGCGCATAATATAGGGGTAATATAGCTAAGAACAAGAACAAGGCAGTGAAGGAAAAGATAGCGTATGATGGAATCGCACCAGCAATATCAGTCCCAATTGCAATCTGGAGGTACTTTGAGATGAAAAAGGGGAGCACTCCGAGTGCATAATACTTGTCACTGTACCTTCCATAACTAAGGTCTCCCCATATTACTACAATGAATACTACGAATAATATTCCCCAAGCGATACCATCCACTACTGTATAGAAATACCAACCTAAAATGTTGGCGCTATTGGCGCGATCACTACTAATAAGCCCTAATACCGCATAGCCTAGTCCTAATAGTACAAATCCGACCATGGCAATACGTTTACGTCCAATCAAGTCGGAAAGGTGTCCTGCAACAACTGCGGAAATTCCTATAATAATATTTTCAACAACAAGAAGCATCTTAACGGCTTGTGTTCCAATCATGTCGTATTGTATTGGTGTTGTCAAATATGTTACTAAAGAGAACATGAGCCAAGGAATCAGATATAAAATGAAGGATCTCTGGCTTAGGAGAGTCTTATATGTGACATTATCGGATGTTTTGTTTACGTTAAGTTCCTTATTGGATTTAGGAAGCGAAAACAAAACTAATAGTCCTGCCAACCTCCATAATGATAAAACAATAGCATCGACTTGAATAAGCCCTATATCTGTTATGCCGAGTGCGAAAAGTCCTATCCCACTGATTAACATGACTAAACCGCCATATTTGCCACGGTTATCGTTACTTGTTATTTTTGTGAAATAGTTCATACAGTTAGGCATACCTATTCCAAGAGAAAACCCAAAAAGAAAAGCCACAAATACGGCGAGAGAAGTGGTTGAAATAGGAATAAAAACCAAAATAAGTGGTGAAATTATTCCCATCAACGCCCAGCATATCAAAAATTTCCTCCCATCAACAAATTTTGTCAAAAAAGTTCCAATTACTAACGATATAAACAAAGATCCAAAATGAAAGGTCCATATAACAAGTGATTCAGTGCTGTTTACTAGAGCAACATTCCCGACAATTTTTTCTAAAATATTGGCAACCAAGAAATACCAAACGAACGCATTGGCTATTAAAAAGGCGCCGCGTAAACTAAGTTTTCTGTTGTTTGGAACGTTTTTAGCTGAGGCCATGTTTGACACATTATCTTTATTCTGAACCAATGGTTGCAGATCATTGTAGGGCTTATTGTAGTATAAGCATTGAGTAGCCAGAAACCATATTGAAACTAAGTAAATAGCCAGTTAACAGGCGAGTTACCGAAAAGCTTTTAAAGTATACGCGTTCAACAGGAATACAGGAGGAAGGAGTATGAAACCTATTAGACCAATCAGAGGCGCATGGTGGTAAAATCTTTTTTTAATCTTTTCTTTTGTAGCGAAGTCAAGCTGGTAAATCTTCTACTGTTGACGTCAGCAACTCAATGAGTGTGTGTTTATTTTTAGGTATTCGGGATAGTTTTTGAGAGGTTGCTTTTACTTCATTGCTCATATCTTGTCCAAGTTTATGAACCTGCGGAGCGTTAGCAACAATTTCAAGCATTTTATCCAATTCTTGTTCAGACAACTCATCTTTTCCAAGTATTTCTAAAATTTCTTTCTTTAAAGCAACATCTCGAAATGCATACAAGATGGGCAGAGGCAAGCACTCACGGCTATACCTGTTTTTAACTTCGTCTACCTCAAACATATCCACGAATTCATCTCGTATCGTCATTAAGGTACCCAGAGTTTTGCCGTATTGTCTCAAGATATCGATTTGTTGAGCAGTTCCGTTTCCAACGATGGCGCCAATCTCCGCTGCTGCTTCTGCAACTGAAACCTTCATTCTTATAATATCCAAATATTCCTCAGGTTGCAAATCGAGGTTTCGCCTAAGGCTTGCTTCCTTTGCTTCAACACTACCAATGTCAAAGAAGGCTTGCTTTGCCAACTCAAGGATTACCGACTTCTTGTCCGTTGGGAACGGTTCGCAAGCCTCGTTTAGCATTAGCATACCCTTAAACCACAACACGTCACCAGCGATAATGGCAATGTCTTTGCCGTACTTGCCGTAGACTGTAGGCTTGGAATCTTTAGTCGTGGATTCGTCAATTATGTCATCGTGTATGTCCGCTGCCCCAGTCAGCAGCACTAATGCCGCACTTATGTTTGTTGTTGCGTCAGGGTCTCCGCCAACTGCTTCACAAGTCAACGATAAGAGCGCTGGGTGGGCAGCATTGAACCATATTTCTTCCATAAAATAACGTAGGGCTTCCCGAAGCGGTTTGTACTTTATTTGTTCTTGCAGAACCGCTTGTTTTGCTTGTTCTATAGCTTTTTTGGAACGTTCAATCAGGAGAGTTTTTACTTGTTCCATTAATTTCTCTTCAGCTGGCATTATGGTCGATTCCTCTTTTAGCGCTGTCTGGATATTTGTGTTTTTAGGTTGCTCGCGCTTATTCGGTGAAGCAAAACTCTTAATAGTTAATGGTTTAATCAAAGGTTTCATGAGCCAAACCAAGCATTTCGAGCAGAAATGGCAAGCCAAATGGGAAAGCGCCCATGTTTTTGAGGCTGACCCTGACCCGAAACGGCAGAAGGTAATGGTTACTTTTCCGTACCCGTACATGAATGGTCCACTGCATGTGGGGCACACTTTCACGGCTTCGCGGGTGGATGCTTATGCTCGGTTTAAGCGCATGCAGGGTTACAATGTGCTTTGGCCTTGGGGTTGGCATTGGACTGGCCAGCCGCTTTTAGGCGCCAGTCAACGCGTAGCCAGAGGCGACCAAGAATACATACGCGTCTTGCTCGAAGTCGATGGCGTGCCAGAGGCGGAGCTTAAAAAATTCGTTGATCCCCTCTACATGGCTCAGTACTACACGAATGAGGGTCGTTTGGCGGCTAAAAGTATCGGTTTCTCGGTGGATTGGCGACGCGAATTCACCACGGTAATGCCCACTTACCAAAAATTCATCGAGTGGCAATACAAAAACCTCAAAGAAAAAGGCTACGTCACACGAGGCACGCATCCAGTGGTTTGGTGCCCAAAAGACAAAAGCCCAACAGGGGACCATGACCGCCAAAGCGGCGAAGGCGTCACCTCCGAAGAGTACACGCTCATAAAATACAAGCTAGACGAAAAAACCTATCTGCCAGCGGCAACTTTTCGTCCCGAAACCATTTATGGTGTAACCAACATGTGGATAAACCCTGACGCCGCCTACGTGGAAGCCACCGTTAACGGCGAAAACTGGATAATCAGCCAAGAAGCCGCGGAGAAACTCAAAGAGCAAGAAAGAAAAGTCGAAGTAAAACGCGAATTCAAGGGCAAAGAACTCATAGGAAAAACCTTTGAGAACCCCGTGACAAAACTCAAGTTCCCCATTTTGCCCGGATGGTTTGTGGATGCTAAACAAGCAACTGGAGTGGTTTACAGCGTGCCAGCCCATGCGCCGTATGATTGGTTGGCGCTTAGAGATTTGCAGGAAAAACCCGAGGTCATGGCGGATTTCGGCGTTGACCCACAATTGGTGCTGGGGATTAAGCCAATTTCCATCATTAAAGTGGAGGGTTACGGCGATTTTCCAGCAGTCGAAATCGTAGAGCATATGGGCATCAAAAACCAGCACGACCCCAAAGCCGAAGAAGCCACCAAGACACTCTACAAAAAAGAGTTCCATGGTGGCGTCCTAAAGGCGAGTTGCGGACCGTATGCTGGTAAATCTGTCCGAGAAGTCAAAGATATTCTGATAAAAGATTTCAAGAAAATGGGCGTTGCCGACAGCATGTACGACTTACCCGAGCCAGTTATCTGCCGATGCATGACCCAGTGCATAGTAAAAATTCTCTCCGACCAATGGTTCCTAAACTATTCTGATCCACAATGGAAACAAAAAGCCCATGCCGCCGTCGCTCAAATGAACATTTACCCTGATTCAGCCAAGCCATGGTTCAACACGGTCATCGATTGGCTTCGCGAGTGGGCTTGCGCCAGAACCACCGGTTTTGGAACACCGCTGCCTTGGGGAAAAGGCTGGATAATCGAAACGCTCAGCGACTCCACAGTCTACATGGCGTTCTACACAGTAAACAAGCAAATAAAACAGAACAACGTTAAAGCTGAAGCGTTGACACCTGAAGTTTTCGACTACATTTTCTATGGAAAAGGAAACCCATCAGAACTCGCGAAGATATCCGGAATCAACGTTGATTTGCTGGAAGCTATGCGAGCCGAGTTCCTGTACTGGTACCCCTTCGACCTGCGAAACTCAGCCAAAGAACTCGTACCAAACCACCTTTCGTTCTGCATCTTCCACCATGCTGCATTGTTCCCGCCCGAGCACTGGCCCAAAGCCATCGGCGTAAACGGTATGCTCATGGTTGAAGGCAAACAGATGCACAAGAGCAAAGGCAACTTCATAACGATGAAAGGCGCCGTCGAAAAGTACGGTGCTGACGCGACACGTTGCGGTTTGTTGTTGGGCGCTGAGGGCATGGATGACCCTGACTGGCGTGCCGAAAATATAAGTGACCTGCAAGGCAAGTTTGAAGGCTTAATGGGTTTTGCGAGCGGAATAATCGCTTGTGCCAAAAATGGAGAAGACACTATGCTGGAGCGGTGGCTGCAAAGCAAACTTCAAAGCCGAATAAAAGAGGTCACCGCAAGCCTAGATGAGCTTAAAACCCGAACCGCCCTGCAAGTCGCGTTGTTTGAGACGTGGAATGATTTGCGATGGTACATTCAACGAAAAGGTAACACTAACGCGAAAGCTTTGGGTGATGCAGTGAAGGTTTGGCTAAAGATGCTTGCGCCTTTTGCGCCTTTCCTTTGCGAAGAGCTCTGGAGCCAAACGGGCGAGGAAGGCTTCATTTGTGTTGCTCAGTGGCCAACGTTTGATGCTGGCAAGGTGGATGTTGCTGCGGAAGAGCAGGAGAACCTGATAACTGACTTAATGACCGACACCTCCAACATCCTAAAAGCCATGAAGATAACGCCAAAACGCATATGCTACTACACCGCTGCACCTTGGAAGTGGCAGGTTTACCTCAAAATCTTAGACAAAACCACTGCTGGCGAAGCCAAAATCAACGAGTTAATGAAGGAATTCGCCGCCGACAAAGACCTAAAGCCCCATATGAAAGACATTGCAGGGTTGGTTCCACGGATAATCAAGGCTTTAACCAAAGTTTCAGGCGAGCGGAAAGCGAACATGCAGAAAATCAAAGCCGTGGATGAGCAAACCATTTTGGAGGGCGCAGTCGGCTTTTTGCATGAACGCTTCAACGCTGAAGTCTCCGTTTACGGGGAAAACGGCGAGGCGCGGTTTGACCCCAAGCAACGTGCAGCGATGGCTATGCCCTATCAACCCGCAATTTACATCGAATAATTTTTTTTATTTTCCAATTTAGGGGGCGTCTTTTTTTAACATGCTATTGGCTGCTGAAAACGCCAATACGGACCTACCTCTCTTAGTGATTGTGAGCAGTTTTGGCTTCTGAAAACACCTATACTCCTATGGTTTCTGCAACCTATTTCTATTAAGATCCAAATATGCCCTGCGTTTTTCTAAGGTTAGGCTGTAAGTATAGTTATTTATGCAGGGTTCATGTTGAGGTTTGCTGGCTAATCCAGAAGCTTTAAGTTTAATTAACGTATTGAAAAACCCTCAAACCCCAAACATGAACCATCAATCAATGTGGGGCCGTCGTCTAGCATGGTTCAGGATACGTGCCTGGGGCGTACGCGATCCTGGGTTCAAATCCCAGCGGCCTCACCACCCTTTGGGTTCGGAACCACCACTAGTCTTATTAGATTAAACGCTTGATTATAATTTATGCAGCGCCGCGCAAAATACACTTATTTGTTTGAAGATGGGGACGTCAGGAGATGGTATGAGAACACCTCGCGAGGTTCATTAGTCTCTGCTGATGTATGTTTGCGCAGGCTTGGCAGTTTTTGCGAGCAACTTAAAATTAAGCCAAAAGAGTTTGCAGCACTACCAGATCGTGAGCTCCACAATATGCTTATGGATTATGTTTCCTCTGAAGAAAAAGAAGGACACGCAGGAAACTACATCAACTCAACCATTAAAGCTCTTAAATCCTGGCTGGCTCACAACCAAAGAGCAACAAAAATTAAAATAAAAATTAACGGCATTGATGAGACCCCTACGCTGAAGGATGAAAGAGTTCCAACTCTTGGTGAGTTAAGAAGAATTTTTCTTTCAGGCGATGGAAAAGCCAGAACAGCCTGTGCCTTGGTTGCCCATGGCGGTTTAAGACTACAGACATTAGGCGATTACAAGGGTAAGGACGGATTGAGGATCAGTGACTTGCCGGAGTTAACGATTGAAAGCAAAACGGTGACTTTTTCTAAAGTCCCAGCACAAGTGGTAGTTCGCCAAAACTTGAGCAAAGCAGGGCATCAATATTTTACATTTCTAAGTGAGGAAGGTTGCGGCTATCTCAAAGACTACTTGGAAGAAAGACTAAGAGAAGGCGAAAAACTCGATTTATCGTCCCCTATAATCACACCCAAAATGAAAATGAAACCATTCATAAGATCAGTAAATATTGGCGACTTAATGCGCGATGCAATAAGAAAGGCAGGTTTTTCATGGCGACCCTACGTTCTGAGGTGCTATTTTGATACTCAACTAATGTTGGCTGAATCAAAAGGCTTAGTGTTAAGGGATTACCGACAGTTTTGGATGGGCCATAAAGGTGACGTTGAGCATCGGTATACCGTCAACAAGCGCAGGTTACCTGATAGCGTAATTGCTGACATGCGCCAAGCCTATGAAAAAAGTCAAGAGTTCTTACAAACTTCGAAAAGTAGCGAGACAAGCGAGGAAAAGCTTGGGAACAGCATTAGGAAGCAGCTTCTGTTGGTCGCTGGTTTAAGTCAAGAAGACTTGGATAAGATGGATTTGGCTTCGATGAGCGACGAAGAGTTACAGAGTATAATTAGGAAGAGGCTACTAGGAGTGCAACAATCGAACGGGGCTTCCCAGAAAGTGGTGAGTGTTGACGAAGCAAATAATTACCTTGCATTGGGCTGGCAATATGTGGCTAAGCTTTCAGAAAATAAAGTTGTTATCAAAATGAACTCTGTGAATCAATAAAAAGCTGAGTGAAACGAAAAATGAAAGAAGACATAACACAAAGTGCTGTTAGAATAAAGAAACTTCGGAAAATTGAAGTTAAATGTTCTTCAATTCCCAAAATAATTTCTTTCTCATGTTCTAAATGCGGAAAAATACTTTCGATTGAAGAGACTTTTTGTGCAGTTGACCCTGACAAGAAGGTTAAGAACTCGAGGTTTGAAGAAGCTGTGTTCTGGGCTTTTTTCTGCACCGATTGTCTTTCGCTAAAGAAGGAATAGAAAGAGGACAAGGTTTGAATTATTTCTGGAAAAGGTCTTCTATCTCTTGAAGGCGTCGAAACAACTCTGACCCTTTCTCTGTTGGTTTGTAGACTGTTCTTATAGGTCTTGAGTCCATTACGGTCCGTTTAATAAGTTCTAATTTGAGAAGCCCTCGAACGATTAGTGTTACGGTGGCTCGGCTTTGAACAATGTGGCTTTCGACCGCAAACTTCAATATGTCGGCATAATGAACTGACTCGTTTTTGCAAATGTACTCTAGAGTTTCGTAGAAGCCCTTCTTTGACATTTTCCTCAGGGCGTTTTGGAAGACCTTTCTCTTTTCTGTATCCATCTGTTGTTGCACGTAAGTTGATGTAGGCGTAGCCGTGATAAGTTGTAAGCATACAAAATGGATGCTAAGGATTACAAAATAAATCTATGCTCTCAAACAGTAATCCTTAAACATCAACTATGCCTCTATTCCTAAGCTGAAGCAATAGGTGTGTTTAGGACATGAGTGAGAGCAAAAAGAAACAGACTGTTTCACTTAACCTCAAACTGCCCGAGGACTTAGGGACCAGATACAACAGCTACATAACAAGAGTCGTAGCTCATCAAGGATACGTTCCTTTTGGCATAAAAACGACAATCGCCTTTTTAGCAATAAAAGAATGGCTCGACAAAAACGAGAACAAATTGGACATCGATTTCTCTCGCCCAACCGGAAATCGAAAACATTAGTTAGGGCTCCCAAAAGCCCCAAATTCGTATTCCATTCATTGTTCCAGATCGCTGTTCCAAGAATTTTTTTTATTGATTATCTCAAAAGGCGTTGTGGCAAATCTAGTTCGCCTTTTGACGGATTAACCGCATAATGGAGAATTTGTCCATAGCCTCATGCAATTTCATATCAAAAGAAACAGACAACAATTATGTTATACGAAGTTGTCATGCATTTATTGGCAATGAATTATTACATCAATGCCTAATGCACAAAGATAAGAATAATATCAGCAAAAGGCAACAGTCATTTTCATGATTTATTCCAAATGCAAATTTTCGTAATTTCTGGTTACGAGTACCACAATCAGCAATTTGTTTCGTGGCTATTTTTTGTGCAGACAATAGAGAAAAAATACCGACAAATACAAGCTATTATTAAATTTACGGCACGTATATCTATTGAATAGATAAAAGAAGCACTTATGTGTACGCTCTACACAAATAAGGCTATAAACTCACTCCGCATACTCAATACACATCTGGAAGGTCGAGAAGAATGACTGACGCGAACGCAAACGTTCTAAGGCGGGCTATTGCGGCCCGACCGAATGTGACACGCTCAAATCATGTGCACACCTTCATCCGAAACGACTCAAGCGTCGGCACAAATGGGGATTCCCAACAGAAACCCAGGAAAACAACCCAAATTAACGAGACGCCGTCAAAGAACCGACATTTAACCCATAAGGCACAAGAAACTGAAATAAGTGCTCTAGAAAGTATTTGCCTGTCTAGGAAAACGGTTGACATCCGTCCTCTCAAAGCTTTCGTTCGCGCCAATTACCAAAAAGACTCTGCAATCTACGAAGTGGTCGTTACAGATGAGGATTTCCTTGATGCGGCTGAGTTTTCCGCGAAAGTCGGTGTATTCTTGAAATTGTCTCGGAGGATCAAGAATTGACAATTTTCCGTCCGGAGACCGTAAGATTGGAGGGGCGAAGACAAGCCGAATGGGCATTTTTCCATCAGAAAATTATGCCACAATTACGTCACAAAATCAAGGAATTCGCGAGTTTTTGGCGATTTCACATTAAAAGTCGTATAAAACTTCATATAATTTTCAGGATTACGTCGTCGTACGACACGAAAATCCTAATTAGGATAAGAAATTTGATACAATTCTTTAAGTCCAAACGTTTAAGCATGGTCTTTTGTGGCTCTCCTTATATAGGGATGCCAAAATCCTATTTTTTAGGAGCGAGCATATTAGGCACAATTTTGGGTATTCTGTCGCTATCGCACTCTCTTTTCCCCTTTGTTTCATTGCCCTTTTTGATGGGTCTTGCTTCGCAGAATCCAAAACCAGACGATAAGCCTAAAACAGAAAGGGCTGAGCCTCCGGAAAAAAGTATCAATTCCAAGAACCAAAATGACCATCAAAAAAGGAAACGGTCAACAACCGCCTATATGAAAATCCTGTTTCCCGAAATAGAAGATATAATTGAAACCGGGTTGGATGGACCACCAGTTGCCATTTACATCCGTGTTAGCACCTGGCTGCAGGTCCTTGAGGGCCAGAGCATGGAATACCAGAAGAAAGAACTTTTGAATCTGGCAAAACAAACAATCAAAGCTTCAATTATCTACATTATTTCTGACGCAGGAAAAAGTGGACGCAACTTTAGTAACCGAAACCTAGGAATTATTCTTCAACTTGCCGCTGCTCAGAAAATCCAGCGCTTGCTCGTGTCGGAAGTTGACAGAGCTGGGAGAGATGCATTTGAATTGCTTTATTATCTTTTTCAGTTGAGGAGTTATAATGTATTACTACAGACGCCACAAGAACTCCTCGACCTTAAACGCCTCGTCGATTTAATCAATCTTGCATTCAAATCTGCGGCCGCTGAGGACCAAGTATTGGCAAGAGGCGCTGGTTCGAAACGAACAAAGGTCGGCAACTTCTTAAAAGGACAATGGAACATTCCCGTTCCATTAGGATACAAGAAATCAGCAAAGAAATCCTGGATAAAAAAAGTGCCCGCTTGGGAACCAGTAAAAATCTTCAATGATATTTTTTTATTCTATCGTGAAATGAAAAATTATAAAGCAGTCTGTCGAACCGTAAACTGTCAATACGACAGCTTCTTAATGTCAACTATCAAGAGACATTTAACCCCTGCCGAGATTACGCGAATATTAAGGAATTCGGTCTACGTCGGAAAACCTCGCAGTGGTGAGGCGGTTAGAGACGATCCAACCTTAGCCTACATTGATGATATGAAGATTTTTGAAAAAGCCCAAGAAATAATGAGAGATAAAAGTGAAGAATATGAGCGTCACGACAAACGAATTCAGGAAGTTGCCAAATATTTTGACCCTGACGCCATAAAATGCATTGAAAACATCATAGTGCCGTGTCCAAGATGCGGAAAACCAATGGATGGCAATGGTCATCCAGGCTACGTTTGCCTAACTTGTAACAAGAATAGATGTGATCTTAAGAAAACAGAGATCGCTAACCTCAGGCACCACGTACTCTACCGAGAACAAATACTCAAGTTAACCATCAAATTCTCAAATGAAGATCAACTAAATCCGAAGGCTCGTAGAGAAGTTGCCGAACTTGAACGCTTACTTGAAAAAGCGATAGCTAAAGCAATCAAGGTAAGTGCAAAGATGAAAAAAATAAAGAAGGAGGTGAGAAAAAATGAATAATTCTACATCCAAAAAAAGAGGTGTGATATACGTGAGGGTAAACGCAAGTGTCGCAAGCGCATATAGTAGTGACAATTCTGTTGAACGCCAAATCTCTGAGTGTAAAGAAAAAATGAAACGTGATAACGTTGAAGAAGTCTACGCTCCAATAATAGATTTAACATCAGCAAAAAAAACTCAAAACAACGGTTTAATGGAAGTGCTGAAACTTGCCGAAAATGGAAGCATTGACTATCTATACACAATTGAGCTTGATAGGATAAGCAGAGACTCAATAGCGCTCCTATATTTTCTATTTAAACTACGTGGATGTAACGTTACCGTCGCAACTCCTTTTCAAATATATGACATAAAGAAAATTGAAGACTTGATATACATCGTCGTAAAAGCTTATGCAGCTGAGAATCAAATCGAAATCCGGAGAAACACCAGCCTTAAGACTAGGATTCAAAGATTCAAAAATCGTATATGGATTTCTGCTATTCCGCCGGGATTCGAGAAGAAAGAAAAATGGATAACAAAAAGCCCTGGCTGGGAACCCGTAATAAATGCTTTGTTCAACCTCTTTCTCGAAAACAAAAACGACGAATCAGTCCGCGAAAGCGTTAATGAAACTTTCCGAGACTTTCTCAAACAACCCTTAACGCGGCAGCAAATCAGAGAAATCCTTAGAAATCCGCTCTATGTCGGCAAACCCCAACTCGGCGGCGCGGTTATTGAGAAAGCGTTTCCAGCAACAGTTGTCGAAGATCCAAATCTACGCTTTGTGACTGATGAACTATATGCAAAGGCACAAGAAATCATGGTGGCTATCGATGCTAAATATTCCCTTTAACGGTGGAAAACGTTTCCAAGCTTGACCCAAGATTGAACTTTCTACACCGAAAGAGGCTAACCCCCATTTTTATTTTTCCCGAAACTCGAAGAAGTTGGATTTCTTGCCTAAAGACGGCTGGAAGATGTTACAAAAAAGATGAAGACCAAACTAAAAAAACACGAAAATCAAGAAGTTCCAACAATCAGTCCAATTCGAACCCTAGACGTTGAGTTGTATACATTTCACACTAAGGAGGTGATATAATGAAAAGTGATATCGAAAAAAAGAGAGGAATAATATATGTAAGAACCAACCTGAGAGCATGCGAACGCCTTATTGACCAGATTGAAATCTGCCTGCGCCTCAACGACTGGATTAAACTGTGCCGCAAAACCATGAAGAATGAAATGGTAATTGAGGTCCACGCTCCAATAATAGATTTAGGTTTCGGAGTGACCAGGCGCAAACCAAGATTGAAGAAACTGAGTAGCTTAGTTAAAAGCAGGAGCATCGACTTTCTGTATATTTACGATTTGTCTAGGCTTGGCAGAAAAGTCACTGAGGTTTTTGAGCTGTTGCAGACTTTAAAAGAATCAGGCGTTGAAGTGAAAACAGATGAAGGCGGCATCAATCTCTTCCAAGAGAGCTTGAGTCTAATTGCATGTCCAGCAATTGCGTAACTGAAGACAAACCTCTTTTCCTTTCTTTTTTGAACGAATATTTAATGTTAAAATTTTATGTTATAAGGAAACCTATCAAAGAAGCTTGCTAAATCAATAACGTTTTATTCTCTTTTCCGATTTACTTGTGTCAGCATTTCTTGTATTTACAGGTAAATCTTGAAGAGAAGATGTTTGGATATCTCCTGGTACCGCGTGCACATCGTCGCCTGCGTTATCCGCCCTATCTCAGCTATTTCTCTTTGTGTCTTGGTTTCACCGCCTATTATGGACGAGATATAACACGATGCGGCGGCTATACTTACAGGGTTTTTCCCTTTGGCAAATCTCTGATCTTTAATCGCGCAAATGATTTTTTCCGCTAGCTCTATGGTTTTGTCTTTTTCGAATAGGCTTCTTGCCAGCTTGCTCACGTATAGTTCTGAAGTAGCGGGGCTTGATAGGGGCTTTATTTTCTTGAAAAGACGGTTGTGGACGCGTCTGATTTTGTCGGGGCTAATTTTCGTCAAGTATGCTATTTGATTTAATGAGGTTGCAATTCCTGCTTGTCTGCACGCGATGTAGACTATGGTTGCGGCTAGTACTTTTGTGGGGTTTCTTCGGGTTAGGTTTGAGTTGATAATTTTCTTGTAGATTTCTAAGGCAAGTTTTAGTGTGCTTTCTGGAAGGGACAAGGTTTGTCCGATTTTTGTGATCTCAAAAAGGGTTGTCGCCAACCTTTTTTCTGTGGCGTCGGAAACACCGAGCAGTTTTTGCCACTTCTTGTAACCGCCTTCGCCAAAATCTATATCAGCCACAGGTTTTGTGGTCATATTTTTCGAGTGGTTCGGCTCAAGTTTTTTGGACTTTAGTTTTTGGTTCTTGAGGTCTTTTAGGTCTATTACGGTACTACAGTTGACGCATATTGTTTTCTGGTCGTATTGCATAGTTTTTTTGCTTCCGCAATTAGGGCATTTTACGCTTCTTGCTGGTGACCTTTTAGGGGTTGATTTTTGCAGAGTCATCGCATTAATCCTCAATGGTTCATGATTGTTGGGGATGGTTTCTTGGGCTCCAGAAGTTCGGAATATCGGTTGAAAACTTTTTCTATTTTGAGTGTTTTTCTGTCTCTTGGCATTGGCGGTCTTTTAGCGTTTCCTCTTTTGTATCTGGTTCGAACTTGCTGTGCTTTTCTGAAAAGTTTCAAGTCAACAATTCTAAATTCTTTCACGAATTCATGAAAGCCAGCACAATTGAATTGTCCGACATACAATTCATTCGTGACGATTTTATGGACAGTTCTGCTTGTCCATATCTTGATCTTCTTGGAAACGATTTTTTCTTGGGTCAGTATAAAAGCGGTTTGTGGAAGACTTTTTATTTTAACATACATTCGGATGATTTTGTTTACTAGTGCAACTTCAGAGTTGTTGGGGCGGAGATCACCATTTTTGCGTCTGTCAAATCCCAGCGGCACCATTGCATTTGGCCATTTGTGTTCTTTAATAAGCCGATATAAGCCCATTTGTGTCCGTTCGCCAATTATTTCTCTTTCAAGCTCGCTATAGCTTGCCAGGTTTCGAAAGTTAAATCTGCCGAGAGCTGAAACAGTGTCAACGTTTTCGGTGACAGAGCAAAGACCTATCCCCAGCTTACGTAGCGTTCTTTCAGTGTTGACGAGGTCGCAAAGGCTTCTGCAGAATCTATCAAGTTTCCAGGCTATGACTAAGTCAAATTCTTTTGCGTTGGCTTTCTCCATCATACATTGGAATTTTGGTCGGTCTGTGTTTTCTCCGCTTTTTGCTTCGTCAACAAAAATGTATTTCACTATCCAGCCTTGTTCTTCGCAACGTTGCAGGCAGCAACTAACTTGCCCATCGATTGAATAGTTGAATCTGTTGCCTGAAGTCCGAGCGTAAACTGCGGCAAGTTTTTGGTTTTGTGGGCTGTCTATTTTGGCTTTCGTGTTAGTTTGTCTCCCATTGTTATGTGATTTATGAAAATTTGGGCTTGAATTCGTCTAAACCAAACCCGACATTTCAGGTTCATTCACCGACTGTAGCGCCACATGGAAATCCCGGAGGATTTTGCTTACCTCTAATAGTTCCCTGGGAGATCGAGATATTCGGTCAATACTTGAAACCACAACGATATCGAAAGAGTACTGCGCTGCCTTCATCAACATCAGAGAGAGTTCTGGTCTTTCAATAGCCTCTTCGCTCACGCCTTCGTCAAAAAAGAGGTTAGAAAGGATCCAGCCTTTCTGGGTGATATATTCACTGCACCTTTTTACTTGCTCGATATTACTATCGTTTTGATTTCCTCGGGCTGTACGAGTATAGATCGCCGCTCTAACGATGTTGGTTTTGCAGGCGTTTCCTTTTTGGCTGCTTGATGAGCCGTTCAAATTTGTGTGTGGTGATTCTTTCTCGTTTGACATTTGCTAATTAACCTCCGGTACAACTTGGGTTGTTTCGATTTGAAATACGGCTTCATTTATCCGCGCTTGAAGTTCACCCAAAACACGTTTCAGATGAACATCAAGCTGTTCAGTGTCGTCCATTATTCCCTTAGCATTTGTTGCAATTCGCTGGGTTTTTTCCCTAATTTTTCTAACCCATTCGACGTATTGACTTGCCTCTTGAATCGCAGAGTTTATCTTTTTTTCAGCGAACAATTTGGCAAAGTCCATTTCTCTTGGCTGAAATGGACGCAACGCAATAATGGCTGCTCTGAGTGCGCCATAGGAAATTTGAAAGTATCTTCTGTCAGTAACTAAAATAGTTCCTTCGGGACAAATTTCAATAAGAAAGCCATTTGTGCTTTTTGGCATGGTCTCGACAGCAAGGATCGCGAGCTTCTCACCCCTCACTAACATGTGTCTTCTCAGCTGCTGAATGAATCCACGATCCCACCCTCGACTGTTTTTCTTAGATTCAATAAGAATTTTTTGGCCAAGATTTGCCCCGTTAAACCTGGGCATAGCTACAAGATCAATATCGCCAGAGCCACCAAGATGTGTACAATCGTCTTCCGGATAGTAATCGCGAAGTTCTTGAATGAGTTCTAGTTCTCCAATTTTTCCTTTTTCGCCAGGTATTTTTTGAGAACGAATCAATTCCTCAAGCAAGGGTAAGGTCATAGGAATCAACTGCGTGAGCAGTTTCATCTGCTCCGGTTCGGGAAAGCCCATTTTTTCAAGAGTTCCCTTGAATTTCATTGCCAGATCTTGTTCGAGTTCGGTTAGTCTTATTTTGTTTGATAGGTTCAATTGTTCAAATGCGGTCTGAATCGAACTCATGAACTCCGTTGGTTTGGGCGAGAAGTCCACAATTGTTTTAAACTGTTTTTCAAATGTTGATCGGCTTTCATAGAACTCTGCCTGGATACTGCTTCTTAGCTCATCAGGGAGTTTCTCTACTATTCTTGGCAATTTTTCAATCGTAAGTTTAATTGGCTCTAGAATTTTGTATGCTTCTTGCTGAAAATTCTTCACCATTGCTTTTGCCAACCCATCCAGAAGTTCAGACTCAGCAACGTGTTTAAGCTGAGGAAAGTTTTCCCAGACAATTTTTGCCAATGATAGTGAGGCGTTTATTTTACCTTCTTTGGCTCGCGCTTCAAGAAAATCAAGAGTTTCTTTGTCAACGCTACAATTTGAGAAACTACTTCCACAAATTGGGCATTCTATTGAAGTTGTATTCATATTCAGTTACTCCTCTGATGGTTTATTTTCGCATTTTTCGCTCGAATAATGAAAAACTATTTCCTTCCAAACCATTTTTCGTCACCTCAACGATTAAGTTGGCTTTCTTGGATATTCCAACAAGCGATCATTCCAATAAAATATCCTTCTGATTTGCCGCGACATAAAAGGTAGCTAACTACAAAGTCAAATTTGTTCGACCGGGCTCGGGCTCTCAAAAGTTCAGTTATATCAGTTCCATCTTTCTGGAGGAATAAGTCCCCCGAAAATAGCAGACCCTGGCTATTCAGATATTTTTGGCAGGCCTCTATTTGTTTTGCGATGCTAACTTCTTGTGAGGCGGATTGGTTAACATAAATGGCGGCAAGTTGGTTATTTTTCGGCACCGAAGGTTCTGAGTATTTTTTGTCGTTGTTTACAAAATTAGGTTTAATCATATTTTCATTTCTCCGTAACATGTTTATAGGTTATATAACCTTTATAGGTTAAATAACCAAAGAGAATGTAAAGCATATAAAGGTTATGTTACCAATATCGCCAATAAAGGTTAATGAAATGCGGAAAGAAGTCGCCATTATTTCAGTTGTACGCAATGGAAGAATAACAATACCTGAAGAATTACGAAAAGAGCTAGGAATAATTGATGGAACAAAAATTAAAGTGGAACTCGATATTGAAAGCGGCAGAAAAAGCGTCGTTCTTACAAAGATGTAATCCAAACAACGAGCCAGATTCCTTTGGAAGATTTTAATTGAAATAAAGTCCGCGAAGAATGTTTAGAGGTATCCTGTTAGGACGACTAATCTGCAGAATAACCTCTTTCGACTCAATTTGTATTAGCTTAGCTATTTATAATCGCTTGAAAATAAGAGAGTAATGTGGGATTCTATTGGTTAGTGAATTTGAAAAACGTGTAGATCTTTTGAAATTGGACAAGAAAACTACGGAACAAATTATGCAATTGATAGTTGAGGTTGGAAAAGAGTATCCATGTTTATCTTGTGGGTCAAGGGGGAAATGTGAAAATTTTAAGTGGCATGTAAAGTGGTTTGGAAAGCAAGAATGATGATTCTATTTTCTTTTTATTAGAGTGTATTTCCCCGAATCATTCCGTTCAAAGATTTCAGGTAGCTTAATGGGATTTCCTTTTCTGTGATGTACCAAAAATATTCCATAATATTTTTCAGCAAACCCTGGGCAAGCTGCCATTAGGTCTTTTGCATCGAATGGTTCTTTCAATTTTTTCTTTTCTATGGCTTCTTTAACACAGCTTAAAAGATTATTTTTCAAACGATCCACCTGACATATTCTCTGCTTCAATGTGATTATATGTTTTTTGTTTATTTGTTGTAAAATATTTTTTAAAATGGGTGATTAGGGCCGAGTTACTAATTAATTTGTGAAAAGTGTAGTTTGTTTTTTAATTAAAAAATAGTTTTTTCAAAACTGGATTTATTTCGGCTTATTTTTGTTTTTAAGGCTTAATTGAGTTTAATTCGGAAGTCTACAATTATAGTCTGGAAGTTCCAAAAGCTTTTAACTGAGTTCCTATAATTCTGGAAGTAAGCGGTAATATCAATGGCTGAGGAACCTATTAATGATTTGTTAGCCGACTTCAAAGATGCGGAATCCAACAACTATACTTTTATGGCTCTCAGGGGGATACAAGCAGGCCGAGAATACTACAGCGTAATGTGCCAATTAAGTTTCATTCCTAAACTATTTATGTTTGATGAAAAACAGCTACCTCCTGCACTAAGAGCTCAACGACAACTAAACCGCGGCAGGATCCCAACAATTAGCCGGTATATCCTGGATGATCCTGAAAATTATGTATTTTCTTCTATCACAGCTTCAATCGACGGGCGTGTTGAGTTTGTACCCTTCCGTTCAAATGGAGCAGCAAGCAAAGTAGGTCACCTCATCATTCCTCAATCTGCAAGATTCGTGATAAATGACGGACAACATCGAAAGGCAGCGATTGAAGACGCACTAAAAAAAATGCCCAAACTTGGGGTGGAGCACATATCCGTAGTTTTCTTTGTTGATGGCGGGTTGAAACGAAGCCAACAAATGTTTTCCGATTTAAATAAGCATGCTTTAAGACCTACAATGTCTCTTGCAATTTTATATAACCATAGAGATCCTTTGGCACGTTTATGCAAGAAAATTGCGGATCAAGTTCCAGTTTTTGAGGAACGGATTGAGATTGAGAAAAGCTCAATATCCAATAGATCGAACAAGCTGTTTACTTTGAGTAGTCTTTACCAAGCAACGAAATCCCTACTTAGTATTAACCAAAAAGTTGGGCGTTTTCCAGAAAAAAGTGAAACCACCGCAATTCAGTATTGGACTGAAGTGTCTAAACACATGCCTCTTTGGCAACTTGTCAAAGAAGGGAAAGCGGCTGCTTATGATCTAAGAAGGAACTATGTTAATGTTCATGGAATCGTACTTCAGGCATTAGGCACTGCTGGTCGAGCGTTGCTTGACGAATACCCTGATGGCTGGAAAGAAAGATTAGATGGTCTTGAAAAAATCGATTGGTCTCGTTCGAATAAAGCGGTCTGGGAAGGACGCGCCATTTATTCGGGTAGAATTTCTGCCTCAAACATGAACGTAGCTCTAGTTACAATAGTAATTAAAGAAGCGCTAGGACTACATTTAGGGCAAGTTGAGCTGGAATTAGAAAGAAACTTTCAAGAAAAAAGCAGAGCTGACTAAAAATGGACACAGTTACTGAGCAAACAATCTCAACTTCAATTTTTGACAAACAGAACCTAAAAGATATTCATAAAGAAATACAAGAAGTCTATTTATCCGATCACAGACCATGGGTAATAGGTTACAGTGGCGGTAAAGATTCAACAACATCGCTTCAACTCATTTTCTACGCGCTCTCTGAGTTACCCCTGGAAAAACGTAACAAAACTGTTCATGTTATATCGACTGATACGTTAGTTGAAACTCCTTTAATGGTGGATCTGATCGACAACACTCTGAAAAGAATCGCCACAAAAGCTGCCGAAGCTAATTTACCTATTGTAACTCACCGGTTAAAACCGCTTATAACTGATAGTTTTTGGGTAAATCTAATAGGAAAAGGGTATCCGGCACCCTCCCAACGTTTTCGATGGTGCACAGAACGTCTCAAGATCGAGCCCGCAAATAGGTTCATAACCGAACAGCTATCAAAATACGGTGAAGTAGTTTTAGTACTTGGAGTGCGACGCCAAGAAAGTGCCACACGCGCTCAAGTCATCAATCTTTATGAAATTCCTAATTCCGTTTTATCAAGACATTCAACATTTTCTAGCGCCTTTGTATATGCACCAATAAAAGAATGGAGCATTAATGACGTCTGGTCGTACCTGTTACAGGTTCCTTCTCCCTGGGGTAATGAGAATAGAGATTTAGTCGCATTGTACAAAACAGCCCAAGGCGAATGCCCCTTGGTAGTGGATGACACAACACCAACATGTGGCAACAGCCGATTCGGATGTTGGGTCTGCACTTTAGTAAGCGAAGACAAGTCCCTAAAAGCTCTTATCGATTCAGGAGAAACATGGCTCCACCCACTATTGGAGATTCATGATTTTCTTGTTAAGACGCAAAATCCGGAAAACAAACATCTATACAGAGAATATAAGCGAAAAGACGGAAAAGTATGGTTCAAAAGTGATGGATCGGGATCGATCTCAAGAGGCCCTTACACTCTCGAAGTTCGCAAGCAAATATTATCAATGGTATTGAAAGCGCAGATAAGCGCTAACGCTCAAAACCCAGGTTTCAATCTGCAACTGATTCTTCCTGAAGAGTTGTATGAAATAAGGCGCCTCTGGAGAACCAAAGAAGGTGACTGGGAGGATTCCTTACCAAAAATCTATAGAGAAATAAACGGCGCCGATCTGGAATGGTTGCAAGACGACGTTGCCTTTTCAATAAAAGAAAAATCTTTGTTACTTGAGATCTGCAACAAACACAATCTTCCTCTTGGTCTTGCGATGAAAATTCTTGATGTGGCTCTTCAATCAAGAGGCATGACGCGACGTGCTTCTATTTATAAAAAGATTAACCGAATTTTTTCTGAAGAATGGCGAACCGAAGAAGATTTGCTTAAAGAAGTAAAAACTGTTGATGGTAAAGTTCCGGGGGGACCTGCATAAGATTCAAACGACTTGAAATAACGAATTTCGGGGTCTTTTCAGGGGAACAATCATTCGATTTACAGCCAACAAAATCGATCGAAGGATCTAAACCTATAATTATTTTTGGTGGAAAAAATGGAACTGGCAAAACTACACTTCTCGAAGCTTTCAAAATATGCCTATATGGTTTCTCGTTTAAAGGCCAAAAAATGGAAAAAAAAGACTACAACAAGCATATACAGTCACGGCTACACAGGAATCTTGACGGTTCAAGAGCACCTTATGCATCGATAGCTTTAGAATTTGACTATGCTCGTTCTGGGTATGTTGATAATTTTCTTATTAAACGATCTTGGAAATACACTGACCAAGAAATTGTTGAAGTACTAGATATTCACCGCAATAACGAACCATTGGTTGAAGTAAACGAAGAGCAGTGGCAAAATTTTCTTATGGAGTTAATTCCGCCTGGGCTTTCAAAACTGTTCTTCTTTGACGGTGAAAAGATTCAAAGTTTAGCTCGGGGGCAAGGCGAAAATAGGTATATTCTCGAGTCAATTAATTCCCTTCTTGGAATTGATTTGATTGAGCGCCTCAGATACGACATAAAAATGTATTTGGCTAAAGAATCAACTAACAACGCAGTCGGCCTTGAAGCCAGTTTATGTGAAATAAAGAACCGAAGAAAATCTATTGAATTAAGACTTGATTCACTACTTCAAGAAAAAGCTTCTATGCAAAATAAAATGATGCGCGTTAATTCAGAAATTGAGAATCAGGAACTGCAAATTTCAACGGATGGTGGTGGTTTTGCTTCTCAAAGAGAACAGCTTAAAGATAAGGCAAAGACACTTGAGGCTAAAATCGAATCAACAAAAGAAGAAATACGTGATTTATGCGCTGGATTACTGCCGTTTGCGATTGTACCCGAATTTTGTAAAACTTTGAAAAGCCGCTTGGAACACGAAGAAAAAGAGCAACAAAGACAAGCTGCCATAACTTACCTAAATAATATGGTGAACGAATTATCAGAAGATATTGGAAAGGCGTTGTTCTTTGATGTATTAAGATTATCCAAAGATGAAAAGCATTTAGTAGCAAGTGAAACCATCAAAATCCTGCGAGGCAAAATAGAAAAAGTAAATGGCTTCTCTAAAGAGAACATCCACGCTGTATCTTCAATTGAACGCCTTGAACTTCTAAGATGGATTCAAGTAGCCACAGATCAAATTCCTTCCAATCTTAAAGAACTTTCATCAAGGCTAGCAGAGCTGGAGTCAGAAAATGAAATAACTAGGGGATACATCTTCAACGCTCCATCAGATGATGTACTCAAGCCCTTTTTCATAAAGTTGGGACAATTACATGAAGAACTTGGAACACTTCAACAGAAACAAGCAATCACAGAGAAAGAAATTGAGTCTATCAAACTTCAGTTGACCATAATATTACGCGAACAAGATAAACTTCTAAATGAAAAAACTCAATTTGATAAATCCATTAGGCGCCTAGAACTCGCTGCTAAAACACAAGATGTATTAGAAGAGTATCTGCAACGATTGAGGACTGAGAAAGTTGGCGAATTTAGAGAAAACTTTTTGGAATGTTTCAACCTACTATTTGGGAAACAAAACTTAGTCAGTAATGTTGATGTTTCTGCTTCGAACTTCGAAATAACGTTGCTTACATCTCAGAATATTCCGCTACCTAGAGTTGAGCTTTCTTTGGGAGAGAGGCAGATTTATGCTATGGCTATGATCTGGGCGTTGGCTAAAACATCAAACAGATTGTTGCCATTCCTAATGGACACACCTTTAGGTCGGCTTGATACAGATCACAGAAAAAATATTATGGACAATTTTCTGCTTAATGCTTCTCATCAAATAATAGTGTTTTCGACAAATACCGAAATAGACCAACATTACTATGACCAGTTGCAGCCCTACATCGCTAAAGCGTATAACTTGGAATACGACTCTGATAAAAGAGAAACAACAGTTAAGCAAGGCTATTTTTGGAAAAGCTTAGAGGTGGAAAAGAATGAGCTTTAGTAGAATTAGACTAAGCAAGAGTGCTACGACACGTCTCTCACTTTTGAAGGGTCGAACTGGCCTTACACCCAACATTTTGTGCAGAATTGGATTCTCTCTTTCTATTCGTGATCCAATAGTCCCTAAACCCGAAAACTATGACGAGGACGGTCAAGAAATAAATCGATATACATTAATGGGCGAATGGGACAAATTTTTTATTGCATTGCTTAAAGAACGTCTTCTCAAAGATGGATTAGATCTAAAAGAAGACTTATTCCCACAATTACGCGCACACATCAATCGAGGGGCAATTAGCTTGTATGATAAAGTCAAGACAATAGAAGACTTCCAAGAATTGCTCCCAAAGGAGGGCGCTTTGTCTTGAACTTTCCAATCTATTTAGATTCACACGCTACGACGCCAGTTGATCCAAGAGTGCTCAAAGAAATGATGCCCTACTTCACAGAGAAGTTCGGCAATGCTTCTAGTATTGACCATTCATTTGGCACAGAAGCTGCAGATGTTGTCGATAAATCGAGAAAGAAAATCGCAAGGTGCATTAATGCATCACCTGAAGATATAATTTTCACTAGCGGTGCAACTGAGTCAAATAATATTGTACTACAAGGCTTGGCTGGAAAAGATCCGTTTAAAAATCATATAATCACTTGTGTGACAGAGCATAAATCGATCCTTGATACATGCAAGCATCTTGAGACTATTGGCAAGAAGGTTACTTATGTGCCTGTTGATAACCAAGGTGTAGTTGATCTTGAATTACTAGAAAATGCCATCAGTGAAAGAACTGCGTTGATAAGTGTAATGACTGCTAACAATGAAATCGGAACAATAGCGCCAATAAAAGAAATAGGTGAAATCGCCCACAAACATTATGTGCCTTTTCATACTGATGCGACTCAAGCAGTTGGCCATATACCTTTTGATGTTGGTGCTTACAACATAGATTTCGCTTCAATTTCAGCTCATAAGATTTATGGTCCCAAAGGAGTTGGAGCTCTATTTTTTAAGAGCGATGGTTTAGTTGGAAAACCCTCGCCGCTCTTCTTTGGAGGTGGACACGAACGCGGCGTTCGGTCTGGTACTTTAAACGTTTCGGGAATTGTGGGTTTGGCTAGCGCATTGGAGTTATCAATTGAATTAATGAAGGAAGAGAACAATAGATACCGAGAAATGTCTAAACTCTTGATTAATAATTTTCTGGAAGAGGTCAGCCCTGCCGAGCTCAACGGTCATCCACTTCAAAGACTTACGCATAACATCAATATTTCGTTCGATAATGTGGAAAACAAAGCGCTCATCCACGCAGTTAAAGATAAATTAGCTATTTCAACTGGATCAGCTTGCACGACACTGAATGTTGAACCATCGCATGTCATAACTGCCTTAGGTGTTGGCACAGTAAGAGCATTTAATGCTATTCGATTGGGGCTTGGAAGATTCAATACTTTTGAGGAAATTCAGTTCTCAGCCGACTATATCATTGAAAAGGTCAAGAAATTAAGAAAGTTGAAACTTTCATAATTAAGAATGATCAGAAATACACAAAGCTAATTTAGCTATTCCGCCTACGATCTTGTAAACTATATACCAATAAGTTGATTGAAGTTCAAACTATTGGCATATGAATAATAGGGTTTAACAGGAGGAGTAGGGACGGAAATAGAACATGATCTTGGGCTTAACGTTCTTCAACGAATGCTTACCAAAGGATTTGTGGGTGAGAAATGCGATGAGCTTGAATGTATGGCTTACAATGTAAGTCTTGATCTTGTTTTAAGGCTGTTTAAAGAATTCCCTTCGCTGAAAAGTATTTCTATATGGTCAAATGCTGAAAAAATTACCTATTCAACAGAGCACTATAAAGAATTGGAGAATCTCATGAAACTAAAGAAACTTGCATTTTTTACTATTCCAGAAAATTTAACATTAATTCATGGCAAATTATACTTGTTTAAAAAAGAAGGGCAAATAAAATTTTTAGCGGTTGGTTCTCCAAATCTTTCTGAATATTCCAACTTAAACTTTGAATCACTTTTCTATTTAACATCAAATTGCGAAGCAATATGGAATGATATTCCTCGAATATATGCTGATCTTAGCTTGATACCTAAGACGGATCTGCCGATTAAAAGGTCACCAATAAAGACATCAGATTCGAAAATTGATCCAAAGTTACTCTCTTCTCTTTGGAAACACCAGACTGAGGTTTTAATTTGGTTAGAGGATAAAACCAGTTCGATCGTAAACATCCCGCCCGGTACAGGCAAGACCAAGATTGCTTTTACTTACCTGCGATACCTATTTGGAAAAGATGCAGATTTGACTTCAGTAGTAATAGTTCCGACAATCACACTCTTAAACCAATGGAGGAAACTATTAGATGAAGCGAACATTCCAAATTTAGAATGGGGTACAGATCTAAACGACTTGGCTCTTATTTCGCAGATCCGAGCCATCGAGTTTTAGTAACACTTTATAGTAGATTTTTTGATCAATATCGTGAGTATTATAAGAGAGCAAAAATTCTGAAGCCGTCCTTATTACTCATTTTAGATGAATGCCATAATTCCTATGGTCACATAGATAATTTAAGCGAATTTAATAGCTTAATTCAATCATTTGGAAGTCAAACTTATCGACTTGGTCTTTCAGCGACCATCGATTCATTCAGGGAAGACGAAGTAAAAAGCTTTGTCAATTTCATGGATGGAAGTAACAATCGTTTCGAAATTTCTTTGCAGCGTTTTTACTCCTATTGGAATAGGCTAAATTCCACTTTAGTATTAAAACCTCTCAAGTACTTTCCTTTGAAATACAATTTGACTCTTGCCGAAATGGATGAATTCAAGAACCTTAGCAAAAATATAGCTATTCAAATCGGTAAATCTACCATGGGAGGAGCTAATGAGCCGACAGCCGCTATCAAACGTGCAAGATGGCTGAGAAGTTTACCCGGTGGCGTTAGAGTTCTCCAGAATTATATCACTTCTCACATTGATGGTTTTTCAGACAAAGCCTCAATAATATTTGTGCAAACGAATGA
This sequence comes from Candidatus Bathyarchaeota archaeon, assembly GCA_003141855.1. Lineage (GTDB taxonomy): Archaea > Thermoproteota > Bathyarchaeia > Bathyarchaeales > Bathycorpusculaceae > Bathycorpusculum. Next base: position 38,381 of record PLNS01000021.1, read on the forward strand.
GATTGCAGAGCATTTAAGGGATTTTATCACTAAACAACCTGGATGGAACCCAGACGCATCTACATATGTTTATGATTCATCAAAAAGTGAGGATCATAATGCGTATGCCTTCAGTCAATTTAAAAAGAATGTAGGTTATTGCTTAATTTCAGAAAAGATGCTCTCAGAGGGATTTGATCTACCAAAAGTTGATAGAGTTATTCTTCATGGTTCCGATAAATCTGAAAGAGACTGGATACAAAAAATAGGTCGTGCTTTGCGCTTTGATGCAAAAAGTCCTAACACAATAGCTGAAATAATCGATATAGTTTTTTGCGAAACAAATGGCGAGCCTTTGCTTTTAGAAAGGGAGCGCTATGAAACACTATTATCTATTGATCAAATATCGGGTGATTTGAATGACCAACAAAGTAGATAATGATAAAAAACAAATTGCTATACAAAGCAGGATTGAAGAAGTAATGAATGCTGAATTTGACAAACTTCTTGCTGAAGCTGGCGATGACATTCTTTTAAAATTAGTTCGTCAAAACAAAATTGATTCCATTTCACTAGAGGAAATCAAGCGGTTGTTAAAGGGGGATAAAAAATGAATAACATTCATTTTTCGCTCATAAAAGTATCTGGTTATCGAGGAAGAAACTTTACCCTGAAAATGAATCCTCGAGGTCAGCATACTATTTTTATTATGGATGGCAATACAGGGAAAACGACGACCATCGAACTATTGAGATGGTGCTTCAAATACCCCCAAAGTCAGTGTATCAATAATTTTAGTCACACATGGTTTAATCATGCTTATGTTCTAGACGAATCCAAAAATTCGCCTCAACATTGCGAGATACTTATTCGATTTTCCGCATTTGACGAAAAAGGGAAAGACCATCTTTACCAATTTACGCGATCCGTTGATGGAATTTCCGATCTTGAGCATAAACCAAACTCCGACATAATCAGGGAAGTCTACGATACATTAGAAATAGACCAGGGAAAAAATGTCCTAACAGGTAACGCTGTTTTCGATTTTCTAAAAGATGAATTGCGTTTCAAAGAATGTGCCGACTTTTTCTGTTTCGATGGAGAAAAAGCACGGGAATTAATGCAGCTTTCTTCAAATTCTGAAAAGGTGGGTGACTTATTATTCCTTGTAAACCAAAGGGCAACTCATCCCAGAATTGAGGAATACAAAGAAAAACTCAATGGATTGAAAAATAGACTTCTGGAGGAAGCTAATGCAAAAGTATCAGATAAGGCACTAGAAATATTGATCGGACGTCTAAGAACTGCGATTGAAGATTTGCGTCAGGCTGAGAAAGAAGGAAATTCAATTAAAGTTGAAATGGCTGCCAATTCATTAGCGCTAAAGAGCCAACAGGATCGTTTTAATGAGCTTGAAAACAAGATAACTCAAGCTAAGGCAGACGAAATTGTTCAAAAACTACGATTTGATGACGATTTGAAAACTAAAACTGCTGAAATTGCACGTAAACGCTCCGCCATCTATGCCTTTGCTTCACAATGGTATAGTGCAGATATTGGTTTAATTAATCAGCTTAAAACACAAGTACGTGAAAAAGGAAATCTACCCGAACCTTTCAGAAAAAATTTGATCTCAAATTGCTTAACAATTGGAAAATGCGAAATCTGTGGAAGATTGTTAGATGAATCCTCGAGAAAACACATATTGGCACTAGAATCCGTAGTTGCTGATCCAGATGTGCATACGTTTTTACAAAAAACACTTGATCCGCGAGCTAATGTGCTGGATACCGAGAAAGAATACAAGGAAATCAAGAACTTGATTGATGAATGCAAGAGAATTCAAAACCAAATAGACAGTATAAAACTCACCAAAGAAGATAGCCAACTTTTCACTGAAAGAGAACTAGTACAAAAGGACATTGCTTTGATCATGACAAACAATGCCAATTTACAAAGTAAACTAAATGAACGTAATTCTTGGATAATTGATCTGAAGCAACAAGTCACAGAGTTGCAAAGCAAAAACTCAACGTTAAAAGAAAATAAAGTCATCATCGATAGAATTGACGAATCAATTAGCAAGGTCGAGGCGGCGGGGGAAACAATAAAATCTAAAACTATTGATATCATTAGCGGTGTCATTTCAGAAGGGGTTTCATCAATTTTGGGACCCAAGTTTTCTGCAAAGCTCTCTGTCAAAGAAGGACTTGTATTAGGTGAAGATGGTCACTATGGGCGTGAAAGGGGTGGATATTCGGGTCGTCTCATTCTATCCTACTGTTTTGCCGAAGCTATGACGCTAATAGACCCTATAATCGTCGATACACCATCAGGAAACGTTGGAAGCCATAGAGAAAAACTGGCAAGACACTTAGTCGCAAATCATCAACAAATTATACTCCTATGCTTGCCTACTGAGATCAATGATTTTGGACCTTTCATCTCATCTAATCCCATAAAAATAGTAAATGAAGAGGGTGTAACCAATGAAGCTTAAAGGAAATATTCAGGTTCCAGAAAATCTTAAACAAATAATAAGAGCAATACCACCAGTTGAAGCAGATGAACAAGGGCTACCCGAGAAATCTTTAGCGAACATATCCGATTTTAAAAGAAAGATAGACCCAGTATTAATTTGCACTTATTTTGGACTTTATAAATCCCGCGAGCTTCCTCCCATGGTTGAAGAGATAAGAATTTTTTCCGAAAAGAAGGACTTTAGTGTCGAAATTGGAGAATTTGATGATTTACTGAATCATTTGCTTTTCTGTCTATGGGTAAAAAAGAATGGATTTCCAGATTCCTGTCAAGATAACGTTAAGTATCGAGAAGATCTGTATTCATTTATAAAAAAATTGTTGGATGAAGATTATTATAGAAATGTCCTAATACCATTCTATATTAATAAAGCAGATGAAAGAGAAAGCGGAACATCCTCATTTTTACACAGGCTTACAAGCAGTGACATCATAAAGTTAGAATTGGCTGATTATTCTCCAGAGTTTCTTTCGCGAGAATTTTCCAATGCTCAACATGAATTCATGGATGAAGTAATTAAGCCAATTCTAAATCATCAATCTCAACAATTAAACTCCAAGCTAAAGGATTTTTTGCTTAAAGAAGAGGGGGAATGCCTCGAATTCAAAGGTTCACTTAGATATAATATAAATATTAAAGCCGTCAAAAATGGCGTTGAATCAGCTGATCCTCGATTGGAAAAAACAGCCCTGGCAACAATATGTGCTTTTCTAAATTCTGAAGGAGGGACTTTAATTATTGGAATCGAGAATAACACAAAAAAAGTCTTGGGTCTAAAAAATGATTACAACACGTTTTCAGATGAAAAGAAAAGAAATAGAGACGGATTCGAAAATCATCTGAGAAATATGATAGTAGATAACATAACACCTTATGTACCTAGGCTAGTAAAGATAGACTTTGAATCTGTCGGTGACGAAGAGGTTTGTTTAGTTCAAGTCCAGAAATCAAGTGAAGCCATGTTTCTTAAAGACAAGGTTGGTAACAGAGATATCCAAGAACTTTGGGTAAGAGATGGAAATGGAAAACGACAGTTAGAAGGCGTTGACATGGCTGAATACTTAAAAAGAAATTGGAGCCCAGCGGTATAACTACATAATAGAACGCAAATTGACCTGGAATTAACGGGCCTTATCCTTAATTATGCTGTTCGTATCAGCTTCAGGAAGTAGCGCTTTAAAAGGAGACGTTGGATCGCTTCGGCATTCCCTCAAAAGCCAAGAGCCAATGTGCATTTCCCAGCGGCTCCAACCGATTCCTGTTGCGTAAACTACAAACGTTTGCCATTGTTGATAATTCGTTATTTTCTTGAAAAAGTTATGGATAACCTCATATTCTCTGATCTCAAAAGCTTTAACCAACTTTTGTATAAAGCAGCAATTACTAATTGGGATTTTTAAGCGTTCATCAGTTGAAATACCACATTCACAATGTTGATCCGCATTATTTTCACTCTGTTCCTCATTTGAGTCGGTCAAACCCTTTTGCTTTAAGCCGCAAAAAAGCAAGCCCGTTCTTGAATGTGACCTTGCTTTGGCACTTATTTGAAAGGGACAAGTGTAACAGCTTTCAAGAGATTGTTTTGTACTTGTCCTTTTCATTTTGTTAACCCACCTAGCGCTGGCAACTAAGTTATCCTATATTCGCGGTAATGACTTTTATATTTTATTAGTCAGTAGTCTGGAGCCTAAGTTTTTTTATATCATATCGTCAAACATGCTATCCGATTCTTCTGTTAGTTGATCATCCCAGCATTCCCAACACATATCATCGTAATCTGCGCTATCTTGTTTGCTTATCGGTTTTCTGCATACTCTGCAAGTGTATTCTTCTTTTCCTTTTCAAATATTTGATCTCTGTTTACATCATAGAAGAAACTGTTTGCGTAGTCTTCCCTTGGCGGTATCTTGTATCTTGGCTTGCTTTCTGCTTTTCTTTTATCGTAACAACGGTCGCATATTTGGTGTGAAAAATCGGGTCCCAAACTGAATAAAGTCCCACAAACACCGGTTTTGGTTCTTCTTCTGCACTTCGCTTCTATTGATAAAACATCCTTTATTTCAGCCCCCGAAACATGCAGATTGACTTCACTTCCTCTTTTCTTACGAAGTATACTTTTATCGCCCGCATGATCGCTACATACAAAAAAATCCAACCATTCATCAGGAATAGGCAGTATTCTTCCGCATTGATTACAGAGTCCTGCTATTTGGCTAAGAGGGTACTCATTACCGTCAATCCAAATCGTTAGTTCTTGGTCCTTTGGGATGTATTCAAATGCAGTCTTGTTTTTTGGCAATAGGGATTTTGGCAATTTACCCTTATTATGACCTTCTGTGGTCAGAATCTGTTCTTTGTCTTCTTTGTAAATTGTCAAATCTTTGTTGGTTAAAGGGTATGAATGCGCCCATAGCCAATCAAAATACGAATTCGCGTTCCTTATCGCTGGATACCAACTATCTGCTTCAAGAAGCAAATTTGCTTCGCTATTGTTTCTAACTCCGCCTTGGGTAATGTTTGAAGAACCAACTAGTAGTGCTGATTTTTTCTTACCATTGAAGACAAACATCTTCATGTGAAATCTCGAATCTGGGATGTAACGTAACTCTATTCTACTGGATTCTTTAAAAAGCTCTTCCTTGAAATTGAGAAGCTTCTGTAGGGGTTCAAAATCGGTAGTGAAGTGAGTCTCTGAAAGTCCCACAATGCATTTGATTCTCAAATTAGCTGACAGAAAGACGTCGCTAGATTTCAAGCAAAGCGATTTAGACAGAGAATCGAAACCCTTCTGCTTAACATAAGCCATTCCAACTTTAACATCCTTTAAGTCCCTGCAGAGATTCCAAATTGTGTCAGGAATCTCAAAGGACTGAATAAAAGCAACGTGTGGGATCAGACTTATTGGCATTTACCAAATCCCTCTTTTGTAAATTCATTCAAAGTTAACTTTACCCGCTGTCGTTATCCTTGCCACTTTCCAATCGTAGTTTTCTTTGTCTACCGCAGCCTTCAGCGATTCAATCATGGGTCGCATCGCAATGCATGGTGTTCGGGTTAGAAAAGTGATGTCTTTGACAGCCTTGCCTTCGTTTAATCCGTCGAATACTACGAAGTCCACTGGGTTCATGACAGGTTTCATGTCGTATGGGTCATAGGATAGTTTTTTGAAGTCATTGCAGAGGCAGGTATTGACAATCTTGGGAACTTTGGCTCTTCCACGTTCAATCGCTTTTTCCCTCAGCTCATCTTCCTTCTCTTCAAACTCCTGTTCCTTGGTTTGTAGAGAAACAAGGTCAAGCTCATATATGTCCAGCCAAGTTTTGGCAACTTTGCCCTTGTATTGCAAGTGAAGGTCACTAACTCGCACTAATTCGCCGCAGCAGGGACATATACAAAGGATTTTTCTAAGGGACTGGAAGGCGTCAATTAATTCCTTCATTATATAATCCTCACGTCAACTCTCTGATCGAGAACAGCATCTCGAATCAGCCTTTGGTGCTTGTTGAGGCTGGACTTGCCAGATTTTATCTCCACAAAGGAAACATGGTTGATCTCATTTCTGAGTAAGCCATCGAAAACTATGAGGTCTATTGGGTCAAACAGCGGTCTGCACTCGGCAAATTGTAGATTTAGGTTTTTGTAAGCAGGAATGAATTTCTCAATGATTTTTCCGAATCCTACATCGATTGCTTTCTGTTCAGCACCAGCGTCCACAGAGATTTTGCGTTTTGCAAGTTGTTCTTCTCGTTCTTTGAAAGCTTCAACAAGTTTTTGTTTTATTTCATCTGCTTCGGATGGAAAAGCCTTTGTGCCTTCAAAAAGCATTGAATCGGCAAGTTTAAAGTCGCCATCACACTTGGGACATCGTGCACCAAGCGTTGAGGATTTTAAGTCTCTTATGAGTGCGGATGTGCTCATGTTCTCTCACTGCTTGGCTGTGTGCTCTGTGTCCGCTTAAATAATTTGCGCAATGGCGGAAAGCCTTAAAGGCAAATTGAAATAAAACAGGACTATCCTACTCAAATAGGTGAACCTCTCTTGAACAATCCCGAGCAACATCTTCATACAACAGTTTGGTATTGCACTGAAAAGGACTTCAAGAACACAGTTAGCAGAATGATACTTGGTGTAACTCATAATAAATTTAGTAGGAAAAAGGGACAATATTATCAGCATAATCAGCACAACAGATTTGCCGTTCGAAGACTTACCGATGATTTATATGCCAAATTGCTGGAACTAAAAGACTTAAGCACCTATTATGTGACAGTCGATTTTGATATATCTTGGAACTCAACAGGTAAAATAACAGGTGCCTCAGGAATATCTGTGGGTATCTATACACCAGTTGGAAAGGTAACAGCAAACGAGCTTAAAGTATTTCGAACTAACGACAAAGTTAAGCTTGATGTTTTCATTTCAGATTTAGATTCTGGAAGCAAACACCTCCTGAACGCACTTTCAGAAATAAAGAAGCAGTATGGCGAAGATAGTTTTGAATATCAAGAACACAAATTATTAAACGACGCTGATTATAAGAAATGGTCAGACTCTTATGGAGTTACTTATGTTCCCACAATTCTAATAAACGAAAAGAAATTCGAGAATCCTTCAGATAGCGTTTTGCAGTCTAATGTTGAAGTCGCTATTAACTCGGCAGTATTCTTAGAAGGAATCAAGCTAACTAGAATGAAGTGACTTCTATACATGAAGGATTGGGAAACTTGTTTGAAGAAACTGGAATAACAAAAAAGCAGGAATTTGCAGGTGTTGGCGAATCAGCTACAGAAATGGTGTTAAAGTCATTTGCTCAGGTTTTTCGTCCAGTTCCTCTTTTTGAGTATTCCATTGACTTCTATTGTCGTTTGATTCACAAGGGAAAGCCAATGACACCTTTCTGGGTAGAAGTAAAGTCTTCTAAATGTATAAAGGATAATTGGAAAAAGCCAATAGACCGAGAAATGGCGATATTTTGGCTGAATCAGTTATCTCCAGTTTTCGTAGTTATTTATGATATTGTCAAAAACGTTTGTTATTGGGTTTCAGTAGAAGACAATAGAGAATCGTGGAGTAATAAACTGGAAAATGGTGCTAAAACCATAACCTTGAAAATTGATAAGTCAAAAACACTAAAAAACCCCAATCGTTCAAATTTTGATTTCATTCGAAAAATAGAAAAAGATACAATCTCTGTTGGCATCACCAATGGGATTCCTGAAGTAATATCTAGAGTCGGAAAAGGTGTAACTCCGAATTATGCGTTTTTCGATTTCCCAAATATTGAGCTTTCTGAAAACGCCAAAAATAACTTTCGACAAAAAATACGCCTTTCTTTAAATTTCTTATTTAGAGATGCGTACACCAGAAAAGCTTGGAGTGAAGCTTACGAAATAGGCAAAATACTCACTATTTTTGACAAAAGCCATTATGACCATTTTGAGCTATTGGGTGACATTTGTGCTCTATTGCGGAACTACAATGAAGCTTTGAATTACTATGACATTGCCATAGGCATGTTTAGAAGAGACCCGAATTGGGATAAAAATAGAGTTAAAGGAATACTATCCACATCTGAAAATATCCAGAGAATAGAGCAAAAAAAGAGGCAATTACTTAACGAGAAGAACTCATGAGTTGACTTTTAGTGAGAGATAGAAGCATAAGAAGCTATGCGTACATGTCAACAGAGATTTGCCAGATCATTAGCTACTGGAGGATTCAGGTAAAATGTGTATTCAAGCAACTTCTTTGAACCTTAAGTTGGGGAAGGGAATCGAAACTCAAATAAAAGCTCATGCCGAGATTTGAAGTTGAGTCTTTTCTGCTTGACTAATTTCAGTAAAGAGACGTTTACGAGAAACCTTTCATTGGAACCGCTTGAATTAAAACATATGTAAAATATAGAAAATATCGAGCTTCACTTTCACTTAAGACTCTCCTATTTGAAAGAGTCGGATGGACTTGCAGTATAAGAACTGGAAATGCTTTTAGGCTATCCGTCAACATAAAGGAGACGTATGATTTGAGTCAAAGAGTAATAGTTAAGCCGGGGCTATCTCAGCCCGTTTTTCCATTAAACATAAGAAGTGTTAGCGAGATTTTTCCTGGATTCGCATTAGGTGATTTTGCAGTTCTGCAAGGCTCATCAGTTTTGTCATTGGCATCGCTGCTATGCGTAAAAGCGCAGCTTCCAATTCAGCTGGGAGGATTACAGAGCAACGTTGTCTTTATCGACGGTGGAAATACCTTCAGACTCTACCAAATAGCACAATTAGCCCAGATTCACCACCTTAACCCAAAGAAGGTCTTGGATAACATTTACATTTCAAGAGCCTTCACAGCCTACCAAGCAGCCGCGCTCATTACTCACCAGCTAAAAGAAACTATCCAAAAATACAATGCTAAACTCGTCATAATCTCAGATATTGCCGGCTTCTTCTTAGACAAGGACATTCCCGAAGTCGAAGCTCAAAGAATCTTTGGCCATACGGCAGTTTACCTTTCGAATTTTGCAAGAGAAAACCAGATAATAGTAATCGCAACTTATCCCCCGCACGGGGACACGCCCAGAAATAGTCTGCTCCATAAGCAAACATGCGCAAGAGCAAACGTTGTTCTATCGATAAGCAGAACAAGCTACGCAAGAAGAATCGCGTTGGAAAAACATCCGTATCTCTTGGCTGGTTCTGTAGAGCTATCAAATGAAGCCTCAACTATGGCTGATTTTTCGGAGGCGACTGCGTAATGGGAAAAACAGTTGAATCCTACCGGATGGCTCTTGAAGATGAAATAAGCCGCTGGAGCGGCTTTGTAAAAGCACTGCGAATCGAGGACAAGATAGCTTTTGACGCTTTAATGGATGCCTGTAGAAACCATGCGTCAGCCGGAAGTAACGCTACAAACCCAATTCTCTTCGAACCCATGGTCATGTCCATTCTATTGTCCCAGCAAGTGAAGATTACCCGATTAGAGAAGGCTTTAGATGCAGTCAAGCACCAGCCCTAAGATTCGCGGCTGGATATTCGACGTTTATCCCTCCGACATCGGTCAGATGGCAGTCTGGATAATAAGCGAAAAAGGCCAAAGAATTAGGCTGACAGATAAGTTCCAACCAAAAATCTACGTCTCGGGAAAAAAAGAGGACCAGGAAAAACTCGTAGGCAAAATCTATTCAAACCCAGATATTGCAAACTGGACCTTTGTCTGCAAATACGCTCAGCCCACCGATTCAGAAAAATCCCGCGTACTAGAAATAACGCTAAAAGACTGCAGAAAAGTATCATCCTTAACTAACCAAATTCTGAAAATAGGCGATTACATGCGCCTTGAAGTCCACAACTGCGATTTACGCGGCGACAGAACATATTTCTTCACCCATGATTTGTTCCCGCTTGCCTATTTAGAAGTTGAAAACCTCAAATCAGGCTTGAAGTACACTCTCCTAGATTGTGTTGAAAGCATCGATTACGTTTTGCCCCCGCTGAAAATAACGCATCTGAAAATCGAGATAGCTAAAACAGGCAAAATAGCGAGCCTTCAAGACTCCATTGCCAGCATAAGCCTTGAGCAAGAAGATCAGCGAATAATAATCGACTCGGGCGATGAGGGGGAAAAGCTCCTGCAACTTAGCAAGACGGTTAAGGAACTTGACCCAGACATAATTGTTACCAACGGCGGCGACTCCTATCTCTTCTCCTATCTGCTTCAACGAGCAATCGTCAGCGGGGTGTCGCCCAAGTTTATTCTTAGCCGCGATGAAGTTCCATTTGTGCCTAAAGCGCAGCAGGGAAAGACCTTCTTTTCCTATGGACGAACATTCTACAAAGCCCCAACAATCCGCCTCTACGGAAGAGTCCACATAGACGCCGGCAACACATTCATTCTAAACGAAAGCAGCTTCCAAGGCTTATTTGAAATAGCAAGAACCTGCCGCGCACCCCTGCACACATCCTCCCGATCATCCATTGGGTCAAGCATGTCTTCCCTTCAGTTCTATCAAGCGTTCAAACAAGAGATTTTGATTCCCCGAAACAAAAGCATCCCTGAAGCCTTCAAATCAGCCTACGAACTCCTCGTTGCAGACAGAGGTGGCTTTGTATATGAACCAAAAGTAGGCATCCACGACAACACAGGCGAAGTGGACTTTTCATCGATGTATCCAAGCCTCATGGTAAACAACAACATTTCCGCTGAAACCGTCTTATGCAAGTGCTGCCCAGACTCTCACCTTCGTATCCCAGAATTAAACTATAATATTTGCGAGAAACGAATCGGCGTCGTTCCGAAAGCCCTAAAACTCGTCGTAGAGAAGCGGCTGAAGTATAAGCACCTAAGGGATGACGTGATGAATCCCAAACTCAAAGAGATGTACGACAACAGACAAACCGCTCTAAAGTGGATTCTTGTAACCTGTTTTGGTTATCTGGGCTATCGGAACGCGAAGTTCGGAACGGTTGACGGTCACATTGGAGTTTGCGCGTTTGGCCGAGATGCATTTCTTAAAGCTGCACGAATCTCTGAGAGCCGCGGCTTTGAGGTTCTGCACGGAATCGTAGATTCGCTGTGGCTGAAAAAAGAAAACACAAGTCTTGAAGAATACGAGGAGCTATGCAAACAGGTAAGCGATGACATTGGTGTCCTATTAAATTTTGAAGGCCGATACAAATGGATTGTTTTCTTGCCCTCAAAAATGCATCCTAACATCGGCGTCCTAAACCGTTACTACGGAGTAATGGAGAATGGAAAACTAAAAGTCAGAGGCATTGAAGTACGCAAACACGACACACCCAGATTTGTTTACAATGCCCAGATGGAAATGATCAACACATTTTCAGCGGCAAACAACTCAAAAGAATTCATGCAAAAAATCCCCCAAGCACTAAACGTGGTAAAAACTTACCGGCAAAAACTAATCAATGGAGAAGTGCCCATAGAGGATTTGATTGTTTCCAAGCACTTATCGAAAAGCCCCAACCGTTACAAGCAGCACGTTAGCCAGGTTATCGCAGCCGAGCAGCTAATCAAAGAAGGCAGCGAAGTCCACGCAGGAAAGAATGTGCATTTTGTTTTCACTGATTCAAAAAACAAGCGGTTTGAACGACGAGTAAGAGCGGAACAACTACTTGACAAAGGCGTTAACCCCGATGAAAGAAAATACCTGCAGCTTCTGTATGAGTCAGCGGCTAACCTTCTGAGCTTCTCAAATTACACTGCAAAAACAGTTCAAGACTCTATTAGAGGGTATGAGTACAAGGACCTCTTTAGTTTTTGTTCCACTGAAGATTATTAGCTTGCTGTCTTGAAAATATCTTGTCAAACAATAAATAAAGCCCAAACGCTAATTGATAACTCGTTTTAACGGGATATTCAAGGCGGTTGATTTGATAGAAATTAAACAAACTTCAGAAGGCAACCCGCTTATAATGTCCTCTGTATCTGATTTTTGCGGTTCAATGGGTTACTGTGAACTTCGAATAAGGCACTATCTTAAAGGAATCAAGCCTCCTCAAACGCAGAAAACTATTGACGGAACCAAATCACATGAGAAGGAAGAAGTTTACGAAAAAGAACACTTTACTTTTGAACCTGTAACAGAAGAAGGCTTGAAAGATTTAACCAAGGACATAGAATTTGCCCGTGAAGGATTATTTACACGGTTTCAAAGAGAATTATCATTTGGTACTGAGAAGCTTTCAATTTTGCTTTATGGCAGAGCCGATAAGGTAATGCGAAGTAACGGAACGTTGATTATAGAAGATTCAAAGTATCCCGCTTCAAAAGGAAAATACTCAATCCAATATCAGCCGTTTGACGACCAAAAACTTCAGACTCTGCTATATTTGAACTCTAATTATAGTGAGAGCGGCTCTCTAAATGAGAGTGACTGCTTTGAGATTTCCTGTGAGAAAAAAGCCTGGATCATTAATATAAAAGACAAGGCAACCTTGGAAAGCATCAAGATATTTCAAGGCTTTCAAACATCCGAAGCTAAAGATTTCTTAAATGAAAAAGTTACAAGATTCGCATTGATAGCTTTGGGAAAAGTAGAACCCGAGCATCACAATAACGTTAGGAAATGCCAGAGTTGCAGATTCACAGATTGCCAATATATTTTGCATTAAATCCGATAAGAAGGCAAGATTCAATTATCCGTAGACCAATATTCGCAAGAACTAAAATGAATATGTCCGAAGCAATGAAAATTAAGCGTCAAATAAAAGACTCTTGCGGTATTGAGGCAATAATGGTGGATTTGCCCGAAGTCGGCCTTGTCCTAACTGTCGAACGAAGCACGCTCGACAAGGACTCATACAAACTTTTAGCAGATTATACCGCCGAAAACAACCTTAACCTACAGCTGGAACTGGGCAGATTCATCATTTCTAACCAAGCCCTGCCGCCTCCAAAGTCTTTCGGGGTTGAAAAGCAATATTAAATCTCCTATTAAGAGAGGTTTAGGAGGAAATTGTTTTTCGGCTAAACTCCATCATGTCAGCGAAAAAAACCAATTGAGATCCAGATCAAGGTCCATACAAATATACGTCTCATCTTGATACAGCAAAACTGCGTCAATTTATAAAACTGGGTTTAATCCAGATGGGTTTAAATCTTTATTTGGTTTACCAGAATTTGAGCGGTGACTTGAAACTCTTTTCAATTTCTCTTCTAGTCTTGGAGCCTAGCTTAATTGGAGCATCCTTTAACCATGGGATATACTCCCATTTCCAAATCCTGCTGTTCGCGTCATGCTCAGCCATGGCATGGTTCGCGTGTTTACAAACACAACAGGGTGCTTACCGTCTAAAAAATAGTACATGATAGGATGTTTCGGTGCTGGCGGAGGAGTTTTGTCGCCGTGAATTGAATCTGAATTCATTCCGTTCTCATAGATGTATATCCCTTCGAAGGTAAATCTATCGTTTACCGGATCCTTTGCGACAAGAATCTTGAACGATTCCAGATCCATCACCCTGCCGTAAATTAATCGCCGTAGCCCAGTGTAAACAGAATTCAAGATTCCATGCTGACGAAGTCTTTCGTTGTTAAAAAGAAGCTTGCTTTGTGTTGAAGGTTCCAAACCCATTTGGGTCTGAGACCCAGCGGCCCCCACCGCACGAATATGTACTTTTTAGAAGCCCAAGAGTTTTGAGGGTGGCATCTCCACTTTGGCTGGATTCAAATCCATGCCCTGTTCAATTTATCAGAGGGTGGAAGTTCCACATTAACCAAGGCCTCCAAAGAACAACAGTTTAGTCAAGAAACGAGACCGTGTGAAAATTACTTAACGACCGTTTGTAAGCTTGAAAAATTACCCAATACTCTTGGGATTTTACCTTTCTCTTATTCTTTATTTCTTAACAAGCGCCTGAATTAGCGCTTCAACCCCAAGAATGTTTAGAGCTCTCCTCAAATTATAAGAAAACAAAAGCAACCCAACTTCCCCACTGACTTTTCTAAGGCCTCTAAGCAGCAAATATGGAGCACCAAAAGCTCTCTTTAGTGTACCAAACGTATGCTCAACCACCTTTTTGCGCTCACCCATAACTTCAGGATGCAATTTCATCCGCTCTCTCATATCATCGACAACTCCCTCATGGATCCACCGACAAATTACGCGACCAACCTTATTGCCTGTACACTTAGTCATGAAAAACTGGCATGAAGAACAAACACCCTTCAGGCACTTGTAGATTCGTTTATGCATACCATCTTGAACTTTGCTGCCATGAAAGTAAAGGCGTTGCCCAGCCGGGCAAACATACATGTCAGCACTCTTATCGTAGCGGAATTTGTCAGCAGTAAACTCCGGTGACACAATACTGCCACCACTTCCAGATCGCTTCACTGCAACAAAGGGTGTAACCCCACTATCGACACACTGCTTGATTTGCATAAAATCAAAATAACCCTTATCAGATAAACAATCAATCTGCTCAACGCATAGTGTTTCTTTAGCGCTTATAGCTACGCCACTGAGTTGATTTAGGTCTGAGGCTTCGTTAGTGACCAAGTAGTTAACGATCAGGTGGTTTTTTGAATCCACTGCTGCTTGCATGTTGTAGCAGGATTCAACTCTGCCATGATTCATCATCTGCCGACAATCTTGATCTGTTAGAGCAACTTCCTTTTGGCCGCTCTTTTCCATTTTGCTAAGGATTTCTTCGGATTTTTCCTTTTTTTCAAGCAAGGCAGCGAGTTTGTCCACTTCAAAAGCTTTAGCCTCTTCACTCGACTCGCTATTGGCTTGTTGCTCGTCAGATGCTTCCTGCGTATCTGCAGCGTCCAGCTCTTCAAGGTAGTGTTTTACTGATTTTTCCATGACCTTTATTCTCTTTGCAAGCGCTCTTTGGGTAAAGGCTTTATCGTTGGAGTTGACTGCCCGCAGTTTAGTGCCGTCTACGGTTACTTGTTTTGCTCCATAGAGGCTGAGCTCTTTTAGGAAAGAGACAAATTCTTTGAATAAGGCGCCTATTGCCTGTGGGTTGTCTTTTCTAAAGTCTGCTATGGTTTTAAAGTCAGGTGCTAAGCCTTTGAGCAGCCAGATGCATTCGAGGTTGGTTTTGCTTTCTCGTTCTAGTTTTCTGCTTGAGCGGATGTGGTTTAGGCCTCCGTAGAGGTAGAGTTTACAGAGGTCTTTTGGGTTGTATGATGGTCTTCCAAGCTCCTGTGGTGTTGAGTGGGTAAAGCCTAACTTTTCCATATCCAGCGTGTTTACGTAGGCGTCTATAAATCTAACGGGATTGTCTGTTTGAACGTATTGTTCTATTGTTTTTGGCAGTAGAAATGTTTGGCTTCTGGATAAACCTTCCACATAGCTGTTGGTTTCGTTGTTCATTGTCTGCTCATCCGTTCTGGTCTTGGTTTGTTATGGTCATGGAACTAGATTTAAAATTAACGACAATCTAGGCGAGCTAGAGCAGACTTTTCACACAGTCTCAAACCTTGACGAATCTCAGTCAAGGGACGTTTACGAGAAGTCTTTTATTGCTATAGGTTCAATCAACTAACTATGGGTACTAAAAACAAGAGTTTCGCTGTTCTTATTCTCCTATTCCTTGCGCTAATTCTTTTGCCATTTGTATTGGCTGATAGTGAATTAACATCTGCAACTTTTACATTGGCACCCGGCAGTTACATCCAATTCTCTATTGAATTGCAGAAGAATGACCGCTTTGAAGGTAACTTTACAGTAAGCGACCTTTTGCCTTACAAACCCGTTGTTACCTTCCCGTGGGGTAATAACGACATTCATACATATTCTATTGATGTTACTATGATAATGAGCAACCCTGAGTTCAATAAACCCTATACCCCGCAGAAGATTTTAGATTTTAACGGAGTAAAAGGAAATTCTCTATACTTCTTTAATTGGACAGCTAATCGTTCAGCACCCTATCTTGTTATATTTTACTGTAGCTCAGAATACTTTCCTCAAGAGGCAAAAATCCCACAAATGACATTTAATTATAATGTAAGGGAGGATAATTCCCTTAAAGTCAACATTTTATCACCGTTAAGTCAGACATACGAAGAAATGAGTATTCCTCTTAATTTTACTGTAAGCAGGGCTAATAATATAGTAACGTACAGTCTTGACAGAAAAGACAATGTGACTCTTTATGGCAACACAACACTAACGGGATTATCCAATGGTATTCATACTGCTACAGTTTACGCTAGTGATACTTTCGGCTATTCAGACAGTCAAACAGTCACCTTTAGGGTTGAACCCATAACGACTGCCGAAAGTGGTTCTATAACTTGGTTGGGTGTAGCTTTTGCTGTGTCCATTGTCGCTTTAGCTGCAGTTATGGTGGTAGTGTTTTATAGAAGGCATCGAAAACCCGCTTCATGTTAAGTTAAGATTGTTAGGTCAAGAATCCTTTTGACGAAAAGGCTTTTTATTAATAAACTAATACACACAGATTAAGTGAGCTTGCTTGTTTGAGAGAATAGTTGCTTTGGACGCCGAGAAAGCCTACTCTGAATTGAAAAACCAATTATTCAGACAAAACAGTAAACTGATAATAGATGAGCCTCCACAGCACTTAGTTGTTGAGCAAGGGTCTCTGTTTGGATTGACTCCAAAGGGTGCCAAGAAGCGTATTGAATGTCACTTTCATCCTCAAGGAGACCATACACGAATAGTTGCCAAAACTTCTTTGTCTTCTAATTGGAAAAAGGTTACCTGTTTAGGCTACTTAATTGGGGCTGTTTGTATAGCCTTAGCAATCTTGCTTGCATTTACGGTTCAAGCGATAGCAACTCAGCCATACTTCTTGAGTATTTTTACTGAATTTGGAAGTTACAATTATTCCCAACTTCAGCTCATTGCTAATATGTTATGGGGCTTGGCGATTTTTCTTGTATCAATATTATCGGTAAATATAATCGCTGATTTGTTAATTTACAGAAGGAAGGATTCTCTTATAGAAGAAACTTTGAAAATGCTTCCTTAATTATTAGAAGATTAACAGCCAAGCCCTAAGATTTCAATTTCTTCGATTATAGGGACACGAATACCTTTTCCCACGATTGGGTGTACCTTGCTTATAAGGCTAAATCTTTTAAGTAAGGTCAGAAAATATGCAAATTTTAGGGATTCGCTTAAATAATTATGCGCATCCCAGCGGGCCCGCCGCCACCTGCGCACATTTATACCATTTTTCCCCTTTTTTCTTTCTTCTTTTTCTTTTAACACGTCTGTATGGTATATGCTAAAGAGCTGGGGATGGGAGTTTGATTTGAAGTGCGATTTCCATCTTTGTTTCTGGAGCCGAATCGCTTTCTATCAGAAACTTTCGAAAATAATTAGCGTTAGCGAAACAAGTTATGCAGCGTGCTGGCGTGGTGGATACCCCGAGCATCTACTTCCTCAATGAGGCTGACAGAATAATTCTCTGAAAGAGATCACTCAGACGCTCGCGGGGCGAACCGCAAGCTTTCTCATCTTCGTTCTTCTGCCGAACATGTTCCTAACTTGCTCTTCTGTCATCGCGACCACGATGGTCGTCGGTTTACCTTCCCAACTACTGTCAACTTCCAGTAACTGGATTTCCGGCGTCAATTCACTAGCAATGAAACTGAACTCCGGCAAGCTAAGCTCGCCCATAAGAAAGGTCACTGGAAAGTCCTCCGAAATGTCCTCGACGAACACCTTCTTCCCGGTCTTCTTGTTTCTGAACGAGTCCATCTCCATTTCCTCATCTTTTCCTTGGAATTCCCAACTCTTGCTTGTCAGGAACTCGAGAACTCTGGAATAGGTCATCGCTATTTTGAACACGTTTTCTACTTCCAAGATCAACGCCTCTCCCGATCTCTTTATTGTACTTTCTCACCAAATAATAGTATGTCGGTTGCATTACTGGTTGCGCGCGCTTTGACCCCAAAAGCGATAAACGGTAAATTGGTCTTCAATCAAAGACAGATATTTCCACCGCTGCTGGCGTTATCGCCATTTTCTCAATATTTCCGGTCTCTCTTTTTCTTTTTCTAAATTTAGCGATTTTTGTTAATTTTGATAGGAGGATAGATTATGGTGGTGGGCCGCTGAGATTTGAACCTAGCCTTCGTGGCGATGTTAGCGTAAATCATCGCTAATTTCATTTCTACGCAGCTATTTTTCCCTTTTTTAATATGGGAAGTTCAATTCCAACAGGGATACGCCCTCTGGAGGAGAATTTATCTTGCTCTTTCCCCTCTTTTCTTAGCTGGCATTGGGCTTTAACCAATTTTGTGATTGAATGTTGGGGAGAAGCCCTGCACAACATTATTTATTTACCATTAACCTAACAAACAATCGGCAGCGTTCAATCCAAAAGGTAATCGCATTGATAGATACTGACAACCTCACCAAAAAATTCGGAGATCTAACAGCAGTAGACAACCTTACCCTACATGTAAACGACGGCGAAGTCTTCGGTTTCCTCGGACCAAACGGTGCGGGAAAAACCACCACCATTAGAATGCTTTGTTGCCTAATATCAAAGACAAGTGGAAGCGCCACAATAGGCGGGTATGAAATAGGCAATAAAGAAGGTTCTTTAAAAATACGTAAAATGATTGGGTTGGTTCCTGATAATGTCGGACTATCTGAACATCTAACCGCTTATGATAACCTAGACTTTTACGGAAAAATATATGATTGCTCGGAATCTCAAAGGAAAGAAAACATTAAACGGTTCCTTGAGATGTTGGGTCTTTGGGAAAAGAGGAATGATTTGGCAGGAACCTTTTCTAAAGGTATGAAGCAAAAGTTAGCAATTGCGCGTGCTCTTATTCATGACCCTCAAATATTATTTTTGGATGAGCCGACAGCGAACTTGGATCCTGAATCTGCGAAGACAGTTAGAGAATTTATTCTTGAACTGAAAAAGCAGAAGAAAACTATTTTCTTAAATACCCATAACCTTGATGAGGCACAGAGGATATGTGATAAAATAGGGATTTTGAATACGAAGCTTCGTGTGACTGGTACCCCTCAAGATCTTGAAGAGGCAGTTAAGGGTAAGAAAACCATTGTCTCATTGGAACAAGTTAACGAAAAAATTCTTAGCGCTTTGAAAAAACTATCACTTAAGAATTTGACCAGCGAGGGAAATAAGATAACGTTTGATGTGTCAGACCCAGATAAGGAGAATTGGGGTGCTGTGGAAGCCATGGTTTTAGCGGGCGGTCATGTTAACACAGTTAATGTTGTTGGGTCCTCTTTGGAGGATGTGTATTTGAAGCTTGTGAGGGAGTCTGCATGAGATTATCTAAAGCGTGGCTTGTGGCCTCAAGGGACTTTAAGATATTTAGACGTCAGAAAAATATTTTGTATTCAATCATAGTATTTCCAGTAATAACTTCTGTTCTCTTTCCAGCCATACTAGAGTTTACTCAACAACGAAGCGGCGGGCTTTCAGCTCCGGGGGTCCTTCCAAACCTATTGAATTCATTTTCGTTCTTTTTTATTATTGGAGCAGCGTACATTCCCTTAGGAATTGCCTCTTACAGTATAGTAGGCGAAAAAATCGAAAAGAGTTTGGAACCGCTCCTTGCTACTCCGTTGACGGATGGGGAGATTTTGCTTGGGAAAGCGCTTTCTGCTGTGTTGCCAACCCTAGTAGCAATGTACGCAGCCTCCATAGTCTTTATGGTTGGCATCGATGCCACGACGGTCGGTAAGCTTGGCTATAATTATTTTCCAAATTCGACATTTGGCGTTTTGCTACTAATTCTACTCCCCGTCGCTGTTGTCATGAGTGTACTATATAGCGTGATCGTTTCGTCGAGAGCTAACGACGTGCGAAGCGCAAACAGTTATGGGATACTAATTTTGTTTCCACTTTTAGCGACTTATTTACTTAGCGAAGTAGGCATAATAAGTCTGGACATAAACGGGCTTCTCATAATCGCAGGTATTCTTTTGGCGATTGATATCGCTCTTTATTTCGTAAGTAAAGCAGCGTTTCAACGAGAGGAAATACTGACAAAATGGAAGTAAAGCCTCTTTATGCTTGCCAAGATACAGAACAACACATTGAAACGAGGTGGTGGTAAATGACTACAGAGACACTTTACATCGTTATTGTTGCAACCATTGTTATTATGGTATTAGGATATCTTTTCAAGTATCGTTTCAAGAAGAACCCGCAAACAATGCAATAAATCAGGGAGGAAATACTACCAAAGTGGAAGTAGCAAAGTTGGAACTGACGAGGGCGGAGGTGGAACAGTGGACTGGAGTAAATACTACCAAACTAACAAGGGGAGACTCCTCGGAATTGGAGGAATACTAATTGTGGTAGGTCTTTTTCTCTACTTTGGGAGAGGAGTTGACGCGCGCGTGCTCATCTTACCCGTCGTTGGAATAGTGTTGCTCATTGCCGGAGTTATTTACAAGCCGCGCAAGAAGACAGAAAACGTCACCAGCAGCTCGCCGTAGGCAGGATTACTCGACCGCTTGGATATCTGTCCATTCGTTCTATCTTTTTCCCTTATTACAAATTTCAGCACTGTTTATCTGTTTCCCATGGCATGCGCTATAGATTGAGAATCAGGCGAGGTTATCTGCCCATTTAGGTCAAATCTCTACTGTATTCATATCCGTTTGAAAGTACGTTTGATCTGATTCATGTAGAATCCATTCAGGTATCTAACCCGAGGGTTCGCTCCTTTAATTTTTAAAGTATGTTTTGAACTTGTTTGGGTATGGGGACGGGCGCCTTCAAACTTGGTCAAAATCTGCGAAGATTAGTCTTATTCAATAAGTTTGAGTTAGGGACTCATACCGTGTAGGGGTTAAGCCCGGTACGGCTCACTTTGCTGAGGACAGAAAATGATTCTTTGTGCGTTGCTGTTTGCTTATTGGGCAGGGATTCGCTTAATAGTTTAAGCGCATCCCACAGGTCCCGCTTTGTACTGATTGTTTGAAAAATTCAAAATCACATCTTCAGGTTTCAAATAGGTTTTTGAACCCTTTTGGGTTCAGGGACATAGAGACCTGAACCAGTTCAGGTTTGAATCCTAATGGAATAGTTTTGCGAAATGAGTTTTTGCTTCGATAGCTCACATAAAAATTTAACATCAGAGCTTTATAGAGCAATTGTTTTCTTGATAAGCTAACCGTAAATTAGTTCATTATTAGCCTATGGTGAATATGTCTGAATGGAAGAAAAAAGAAGCCCCGACAGCTTTGCTGCGCTTCCCGTAGATGAAACTCTGAAGCAATTACAAACTGATCCAATTATAGGTTTAACCGACAATGAAGCGAAACAAAGAATAGACCAGTATGGTCGCAATGAAGTAGTAGAAAAACGGCAAAATCCCTTAATTGGATTTCTAAAACGTTTCTGGGGCTTAACAGCTTGGATGCTTGAAATAGCAATAATACTCTCGTTCGTTTTAAGCAAATACTTAGACTTATACATCATAACAGCTCTGTTGCTTGTGAATGCCATTTTAGGGTTTGCTCAAGAACAGCAAGCGACAAGAGCAGTCAAAGCGCTCAAGCAAAAACTGCAACTGCAAACAAGAGTCCTAAGAGACAAAGTATGGTCAACCATATCAGCCGCCGATTTAGTTCCTGGCGATATTATCAGAGTTAGGTCAGGCGATTTTGTTCCCGCAGACCTCAAAATAATAGATGCAGAAGTAACCGTAGACCAATCAGCCATAACGGGGGAATCCATGCCCCTTGAAAAGAAAAGCGGCGAAATCATTTACTCTGGTTCCATAATACGAAAGGGAGAAGCCACAAGCGTGGTAACCTCCACTGGATCACGTACATATTTTGGAAAAACAATCCAACTTGTTCAACTAGCCAAACCTAGACTCCACATGGAAACGGTCATTACAGGATTAATGAAGTGGCTTCTAATCTTGGTGGTATCCCTACTTCTCGTAGCTTTCGCTGTATCATGGATACGCGGCATAAATCTCTTAGATATGTTGTCGCTGGCGCTAATATTGCTCGTATCAGCAATACCCGTCGCATTGCCCACCATGTTCACGGTCACAATGGCACTGGGCTCATTAGAACTCGCAAAGAAAGGAGTCCTAGTTACGCGGCTTAGTGCCTCGGAAGACGCCGCTTTGATGGATGTTCTATGCGTTGACAAAACAGGAACACTCACCTTAAACATGCTAACCGTAGCAGACGTACTGGAAAGTAACAACTATAAAAAAGATGACGCCCTGCTGTTTGGCGCCTTAGCCTCACAAAAAGCAAACCAAGACCCCATTGACATGGCTTTCTTAGCAGCAGCCAATGAAAAAAACATACCGTTAGATGGCTACATTCAAAAGGAATTCATGCCCTTTGACCCTTCTACTCGAAGAACAGAGGCAATCGTAGAGAAGCAGGGTGTAAAATTAAGGGTTGCTAAAGGCGCGGTCTCTGTGATAACGCCATTGTGTGAAATTGAAGGAAAAGAACTAGCAGATCTTGAGGCAAAAATGGAAGCTTTCGCCAGCAAGGGATACAGAATTATCGCTGTTGCAGTAAGCCGCGAAGAATCAAAAATGGGTCTGGTTGGGTTAGTGGCACTCTATGATAAACCTAGGTCTGAATCTGCAAAAATGATAGATAAGCTTCGATCGCTAGGAATATCGGTCAAGATGCTAACAGGCGATTCATTACCTATTGCAAAACAGGTAGCGCAAGAAATACATTTGGGCGACAGAATAACGCGCACACCTGAATTAAAAGAGGACACAAACAAAGATGCCATAATGGCTACAGAAATTATTGAAAAAAGTGATGGCTTCGCGGAGATCTACCCTGAAGGCAAATACCAAATAGTCCGAGGACTACAAACCGAAAAGCATGTTGTTGGGATGACTGGAGACGGAGTAAACGACGCTGCCGCCCTGAAACAGGCAGAAGTCGGAATCGCTGTAAGCAACGCCACTGACGTTGCAAAAGGTGCAGCAAGTGTAGTTCTAACCGAGCCAGGATTGGCTAACATTATAGGTCTCGTTACTACTGGAAGGATGATTTATCAGAGAATTTTAACGTGGATATTCAACAAAGTCGTCAAAACATTCCAAGTAGTGTTTTTCGTAGTGTTGGCTTTCCTTTTTACTGGATTGTTTGTTGTGAGTGCTTTTCAGGTTGTGCTGCTGTTGTTCTTGGTGGATTTTGTGACCATATCGCTTGCTACAGACAATGTGAGACCCTCAGAAAAACCTGAAACGTGGAACATTACTCCTCTTGTTAAGGCATCTACCGTATTAGGCGTCTTAACAGTAGCCGAATCGCTTGGACTCCTGTACATAGGACTTACTTACTTGGGGCTTTCTAACACAGCGTTGCTTCAAACTTTTGTCTTTGACATGCTGTTATTCGGAGGATTATTCACAATATTCGTAGTGCGCGAAAGAGGCAACTTCTGGAAGTCAAAGCCCAGCAAACCGCTTTTAGCTGCAATTCTTGCTGACATTGCCATCTCCTCGATAATCTCTGTTATCGGAATTCCAGGTTTGGCACCGATACCCATCCAATACGTAGGTATAGCGTTAGCGTGGTTCTTTGTATTTGGGCTTTTGTTAAATGACCAGATAAAAACTAGGCTTCTGCCATATCTAGTCTCAACAAGACAACTAAACAATGTGTGAGCGTATTTTTCAGAGGATAGGTTGCTCATAAACCATAAGAAAAGACGAATCTAATTAACTTAAGGCATTCTCGCTGTTTTCTTCAAAAAAGCACTTCATAAAGAAGCGGTTTAGTTTCAAACCGTTGTTAACACTGGAATCCCAAAGAGTATTGTATTGGAACCTTATTCTTCCATCATTATCAATGTCAATGTTGACCGCACTTGGTTGATTGTTCGGATTTTATGCGTCACAGCTTCTTTTAGTTCTTCCATTGTATCTGCCTTAACTTTTATGATAAGATCGTATACGCCGTAAGAAACATAGGCTTCCTCTACGACCCCAATTTGCTTGAGCTGTTTTAATACGTTGTCTTCTGAGCCAGTTTCTACGTTAAGCAAGACAAACGCTCGCGGCATAAAATTCTCCATATATTAGTAAAGACTTAAGATAATTAAACTGTTTGTCGTAAGTGGAATGGTGAAGAGTATCCAAGAAGAGAACGGGTGGAGGGGTTTTTATTGTGAAAAACTTGGAGATCTGTTAACAACCACCTGAATGGTGCAAAGAAAAATAAGTAAGTGAAAGTATTTTTAGATGGGTTTGTTCGGTATGAAGTGTGAGCGTTGTGGGTCGCATCTCAAAGAAGGCGAAAGTTATGATTTTCATGAAAAAATCTTGTGTGAAGATTGTTGCATGTACGAAACAAATCCGCCAAAAGCTTGTGACCCGATGGCTGTTTCTGCTGCGTTGTCAATTCGAAAACAGTTGGGGCAATCGGGCATTGATGGTTTAACGGAACTGCAGAAAACGATTTGCAATACAATTGAGGCGCGTGGAAAAATTACCCGCGAAGAATTGGCAAAGATTGTTAGTTTAAAGCCTGAAGAATTAGATCAACAATTTGCTATTCTGTGTCATTGCGAACTAGCCCGCGCCCTTAAGGAAGCAGGCAAAGTATACTTGACAAAATGGTGAATTTGCACCTTTACTTATGTTTTCAACATAGTTCTTTTTCCAAAAAAGGGGATTTAAATTCGTCTTTGCAAATGTGTCAAATCAAAATTTGCTTTGACGGCAATAACGGAAACGTCTGGAGCCGCTTTTAGCCGCTAAAGAGTTTTGGCCACTTCGCTAAGGGGTTGGACTGGTCTCACTTCCACGGTCATTGGGCCGAAGAACTTTGACTTTCTCTGCGTTATCGGTTTCTATTGTAAAGAACCCTTTATGGTCTGCTGCTGTATCTTTTGGGCAGCTCATGTAGGCTGCGGCTATTTTTATTCCGGCTTTCTTAACGTTCTCGTCCGAAAACAGCTGTTTGATCATCGCTTTTCCTTCGGGTTTCAGCAGTGGGCACATTGCGGCAGGATGGGTGTGAGTAGCTTCAAATAACAATAAATCACCTCCAGAGTTAAGCAAGACTATAAGAATAGTCTCTTGAGTGAGTTAATCTTGTAATTAAGCTATTGTGATTGCTGGCATACAACAACAGACACTGTTATCAGTTAACAGTATGAAATAATAGTCTCGGATGCAAAGTTGTAGAGTGAGATGTAACATGAAGATAACGCGAATTGAGAAAACCGCTGCATTTCAGAACGTACACTTGGTTGAGGCTAAGCAAATATATGATACCGAAAACGCCACAGTAATCCATATGTCTTTGCAGCCTGGGCAGTCTTTGAAAAAACACACTACTCCAGTTGACGTTTTCTTCTATATTCTTGAAGGCAAAGGAACCGTCGAAATCGGCGAAGAAAAACAAGAAGTACAAAAAGATGCGCTTGTAGAAAGCCCCAAAGGTATTCCGCACCTTTTGCGAAATTCAGGAGAGAGTGTCTTTAGGTTTCTAGTAGTCAAGCTCCCCAAACAAAAGTAGATGAGACTTTCCTTATTGCACTACAGCTTCCTTGTCCGAGGTTTTTATAGGTAGAGTCAGTTTTTCATGAATTCTAGCTTTCTCTTGGATGTTCCACAGAAAATCGAAAACAACACTATCAGAAACAAAACTGCAATTTTAAACTCAACATACACCTGGAAATTTGAAGCAATAATAAAGGCAGCTGGAACTATAGTCAATAATACGTTAACAAAAACAATCAAACCCAAAAGAGAACGAGAGCTTAAGCCTCCAAGCTCCGCCTTTCCGAACACTAACTCGGCCAGTTTGCCCCAGCCCTGCGTGCAAGCTTTGCAGTAAGCACAAGTTTTGCAGAGCTTTTTACGCACTACACCATAAACAGCAAATAATGCGAAAAACAAGAAGAACCAAGCCCCAAGCGGATAGTAGAACCACACGGCCACGGTGCCCAGCAAAATCCACAGCAAAAGACCAAGATTACCTAAGACTGCCCTTTTTTGGTCATATAGTCTTTTATCTTCTTTTAGTCCGCCCATTTTACATCTTCCTGTAATCTATATCAGCGTATTTGCCATTTATTTGTCGTATCCATTACGAGTTGAACCTAATTAAAGTGCGCATCTGTAACTTGCAACGAATTATTTAGATTTTCTTTCTGCATTTGCCGCTTTAGTTGCAAGAGCTTTTGCGATCATTTCGTTGAATACGGAGTGGCAGCAATGTCCTGTTGGGTTGTTAATTTTGCAGTTGCTCTTTACGTTTCCACGCAGATGCAGCATGATAGGTCCCGCTTCTGTCAATCCTGTTTCCAGGACTGTTTTTGTGACTTCTTCTTGGGTTATTTTTCTGCAGTAGCATGCGTACTTGGGGTTTGCATCTTTCTTGTACCAAAGCGACTTCTTGAGGGCTGATTTGTCAAAAACTGATTCCGAATTATAGTATGCGACCTCGCAGTCTGGATTCATGCAAAGATAGTAGTCCTTTTCTCCAATCTTACTTTTACATTTGGCTTTGAGCATGTGCCTTACGGTTTTGTTAGAAACTTTTTGATTTGTTTTACTGCATGTTGGGCACTTCATCGCAACATATCCTTCAGGTAATTAATTGATTTCAAGTATTTGAGACGTTAGTCTCTAAACGCATTTCTATGTATTCGCTTCTTGACCTTTTCTGCCGTGTGGTTCAGATGCAGTTTAAGCAAAGTAGCGGAAAATGGGAGTAAGTTGAACAAAAGTTAGCGGTTATGCAATTTTCCTTTTTGTTGCTTGGTTTGCTTTCGTGTTTGGGCGATTTAGCTATCCAGTTAAGCAGTGACTAAGCTGCACTTACATTTCTTAAAGTGTCCAAACCAACTCACCGCACCACTCACCCCAAGAAAAGAAGCATTTTTCGAAACAAATTTTACTGTCATGATTACGCTTGACGCTATTAGAAACACAAGAATAACCACACAATTTGCTGAACACGTTTTTCCAAAAATGAATCATTTTCTATATAGGACATAAACTCCAAAAACCATGGCCATCCCAGCAAGGGCCTGCACGAAAGTAAACTCTTCTCTGAGAATAATGAAAGCGAAAACAGCTCCGAAAAGCGAAGCTGTTGAAAAAATCATTCCTGTTCTCATTGAACCGATTTCTCTAAGACCCAACATAAAAAACAGAATTGAGAAGCCTATGCTAAATGCCCCAACAGTGATTAGGTATGGGAAAGCTGAGAGCGGAACGTAGAAGTTCAATTTTAATGCGTACGCAACAAGCAGAAGGCTTATCCCGCCTATCAGGCATTTTAGGGCAGTCACAAGAATTAGATCTTCCTTGACGCATAGAAACTTGCTTAGGTTGTTGTCTATGCCCCAAAACAAGCAGGCGGTCAATATGAGAAGGTTACCTAGAAGCCACGTTTCTAAAGACAACTGGTAAAATTGTGCGTTGGTTGACAGAAACACCGCACCTATGACTAGCAGTGCAATGGCGCCTAGTTCTTTTTTGTTACAGCGTTCTCTTAGAAAAGAAAGAGCTATCAAAACTGTAAAAAGTGCTTCGGCGTTTTGCAGCAAAGACGCATTTACCGCCGTGGTTTGATTAAGACCGTTGAGAAACAAAAAGGGCGCAATAATAGAGCCACAAAGCACCACCAAGCCAAGAGTAGCCACGTCTTTTTTGCAGAATTTTGGGTCGGTCTTTGTTGGAGTTTTCAGCAGTTGCATGACATGTTTGCGAATTGGAGAGAAGCGAACTGCTGATAAGGAGATTCCTGCAAAAAGATAGATTAGCCCTGCCACGATAGTTGGATTAACATTTGCTAGGGCAATCTTGTTAAGTGTGGTTCCTATCCCAAAAAGAAGGGCCGACCCAACAGCACCTACGTAACCCCAGTGATGTGTCATATCAACTACCGCGTATATGCGGTTTTACGCTTATCGCCTTCGGGCATTGAGTTAATTCCTGAATTTAGAAGTTCCAGTATTTCTTTTCTGGCTTCGCTAATAGTGAGGGGAAGTAGTTCGTCTATTGGCAGATTGTCTTCTTTCTTTAGCACCTCAAAAAGGTGCGCTATTCGCGGCGAGCGAAGATTAACTTTTCTAATCAACTCTGTATTTGAGAAGCTTTCTTTTGGAGTTCCTTCAGAAGCAACTCTGCCTTTGTCTAGAATGACCATTTTGTTTGCGAACATCGGCACCATATCAACGTCATGCGTAGCTAACAGCAGTGTAATGCCGTTTTCCGTGTTAAGATGGAGAAGCAAATGAAGAATTTCGCTGATAGCACGAGGGTCAAGATTTGCAGTGGGTTCGTCCATGATGATAACTTCAGGCTGCATAGCAAGAACACCCGCGAGCGCAACCCGCTTCTTCTGTCCCAAACTCAGGAAATGCGGCGGTTTTTCTGTGAATTCTGTCATCCCAACAGTTTTGAGCGCGTCATCCACCAGTTTTTTGACATGATCAGGAGCGTAGCCCAAATTTAATGGCCCGAAGGCTACATCCTGTTTTACAGTTGAAGCGAAAAGTTGGTCGTTTGGGTCTTGAAAAACAAAACCCACCCGTTTCCTCAGGCTCAAAAGAGATTTCGCGTCGTATTCTAACGGTTTGTCTTCGAAGTATATTTTGCCTGAAGTTGGTTTTAAGATGCCGTTTAAGTGGTTTAATAGAGTGGTTTTTCCTGAGCCGTTAGTGCCTAAGAGCGCGATGCGGTCGCCTTTTGCAAAGTTTAGGGAGATTTCTTTTAAAGCCAGGGTTCCATCCGAGTATCGGTGGGAGAGGTTTTCTAGTTTGAACAGCATTTTGTATTATACAACTCCAATATTTGTCGTTAGAAAGATTGCAATCGCGAGTATGATGTCAAATAGTACTATTCCAAATATCGCGGCTTTTTTGGGTTTGGGAAGGTCTTCGAGGACGCGGATGTTTCCGTCGTATCCTCTTGCGTTCATAGCAACGAAGGTGCGTTCTCCCTGTTCTAAGGTTCTGATAAAAAGGTTTCCAGCAACTAAAGCAACAGATCGCATTCTCTTTATCAAGCCTGAATTTCCCAGCCTCAGTTTCTGGGCTGTGTTCATTTTTACGGATATTTCCAAGAGAACGAATATGTAACGGTAAATTAGCAAAGACAATTCGACCACTACTCTTGGAACCTTAAATCGTCTAAGCGTGATGAAAATATCAGTTATTGAGGTTGTTAACACTAAGAAATATAGGCAAGAAAGAGCACTTTCCACTCTGAAAAATGTATTAACGCTCATGGTGATGCCATTTTTGAAAATGGTCCATGTAAACCACGGCAAATTAATTTGGGTGAGAGCTTGGCCGTAGCCGAAGAAGAGGGCTATGAAGAGGCAACTTAACGCAGCCATGGCAGTAGGGTAAATGAGTAGGTCAAGGTAGAAATGGGCTTTAATTTTTGCGAAGCGTAAAAGCAAAACCGTGGTTATTGTAAATATAATTATTGGCACTATTATTGACTGCGAAGAAACGCTTATGATGAGGGCTGAGAGCGCAAAGAAACCTTTTGTTATGGGGCTGTTTTTTGCCAAAAGGTTAGTGTAAGCGGATCTATCTATGTGCGCATATATGTCGCTGTGGGCCATAGAGGTTTTCACTCAATTTTGGCAATGACCTGTGTTTTGCTCTTTGTTCCTTTCTGTGCTCTCTTTCCCCGTTCGTACCCTATAAAGTACCCTATTATGATTGCGCCTATGGCTGCTTGAACTGAGAATAGCAGAGTTTCGATTTCGCTGCTAGGGGGCGTCCAAATCGGGCTAAACCATGGTTTATAGCCTTGGTCGGAGATTGCTTGTTCGGCACTACTGTCCGCGCCACTGAATTCCGCTGCAGGAAAAAGAATTAAAGGCGCAGCAAAAAGAACGACCACCACTATGATTAAGATAGCGTAGTGTTTGGCGTTCAAGATTTTATTTCCTCCTGTGTACTGGATACACCAGGTAACTTAATCACCTTCAATGTTGCTAAGAGTTGTCCCTTGTATTTCGCCAAGAAGTCAAAGAGAATTACTGCTAATATGCCTTCGCCGATAGCTAATGGAATCTGGGTGATTGCAAAAATTGTTCCAAACTTCAAGAACGCATCAAAGAAACCTGCTGATGTTGGGAAAACAAGTGCAAGCTGAACTGATGTTGTAACGTATGTAAATAAATCGCCTAAAGCAGCAGCGAGAAATATGCCTGCCGATGTTGGAAGCCTCGCCTTCTTTGAGGCGATCCATACGGCGTAGGCTACCATTGGCCCTACTATCCCCATGGAAAAGACGTTTGCGCCTAGGGTAGTTATGCCGCCATGCGCCAGCAACAAAGCTTGAAACAATAAGACAATTATTGAAAGAACTGAAGTGATTCCAGGTCCAACCACTACGGCAGCTAAACCAGTGCCTGTTGGATGTGAGGTGCTGCCCGTAACTGAGGGAAGCTTCAAAGATGAAAGCACAAAGATGAATGCTCCCATTAATGCGAGAAGCGGGAGAGCTTCAGGGATTTTTTTCGTAACTTTCGAAAGCCTATAGATGCCATAAGCTACGAATGGCATGGCTATTGCAAACCAAATTTCCCACCAAGGGTTAGGTAGAAAACCTTCCATTATGTGCATTTCTTTCTCTCTCCAAAGTCCGTTTATCTATCCGACGATTTATAAACTTTGGCTTAACTAAAGTTAATGCCAAGTTGATTAACTTAGGTTGAATAACTTGCCTAACAATCAAGTTATAATAATTTTTTTTTACCTATTGTCGTGCGTTAGGATCAGTCGCGATTAAGCTGTTGAGAATAGAAGCTTTCGGTGTAGCGGTAGTGATGATACTCGTTTTGCACTGTCCTCGGCAACCATATGGCTCATCGGCAAAGCCACTCACAGGAAGTGCCGTTGGCTACAAAAAGCAAGAGCCCTGCACGCTAAGTATAAAATGTTCAACGTTCTTCTGTCAGTATGCTTAATAGGTAGGGACAAAGAATGCCTAGAACAATCATAGTTTTGGAAGTTGAGGATCCCCATTTCACAATTAGGCTCTACGAGGATCTACTCAAAATTGACTTGAAAGGAAGTTTCAAGAACGAAATCGAAGAAGCACTAGAAAATAAACCAGTTCTCAAAGAAACGATCGGTAGGATGCTTGGAATATTTGTTCCGTTGCACATTCGCTTAAGCGACATAGATTCGGTGCATTTAGACGAGACCGGAAAAATCACTGTAAGCCTCCCGCATCATCGCAGTATTGTCATTCCGCTTGAACGCAAAGAAGATGCTGAGAAACTCGTCGAAAAACTGAATGAGTTGACTTCCAACGCATTGGATGTGAAAATCAAAGAAGATATTACGAAGAGGCGAGCTAAAAGGAAGCTAAAAAGGAAACCAAGAGGAGTCTCTCCAAGTTCCTATGGTACGGTGCCGTACTACTTTCCTACCGAACAAGCTGACATTGTTGACAAGCTCAAACGAAAGAGAAAGAAACAGAAAAAGTAGACAGATTTTTACCGCCAATTTTGACGTGTAAACATGTTCCGAAAATTGACAAAAATGTTTTTTATTACTTTTAATTTTGGGGCTGCACCGCCCAATCACCAAAAACCTATGAGACCGCGATAATCGTTTCATAATTCCCTTTTTTGAGCCATAACATTACGAAATATACTGCAGCTGTTACCTCAGATTTCCTGTTTCACCATTTTGTAAAGTAAACCTTGTTATCTTCCTTAAATGCACGGCAATTCACAATGACGAAGAATGGCAAACTCTTGATCTAACTCTTCAGGCTTAATATTAACTGTCACTAGTAATTCTTCCCTTGTGATCTTTCCTTTTTTCTCAATTTCACTGTAAATCCGGTTCTGCAACTCCGTTAAGCCAGCAATACCCGACTGCCCCAACTGTTTCCGAATTGACAACGCAGCCGAAACAGCCATTGGGTCACAAGCTTTTGGCGGATTTGTTTCATACATGCAACAATCTTCACACAAGATTTTTCCATGAAAACTGTAACTCTCGCCTTCTTTGAGAAACGACCCGCAACGATCACACAGCATACCGAACACCTATTCAAAAGTGTACTTTCACTTACCTATTTATTCTTCACCATTCAGGCTATTAACATAAATCACTTATGGTTGCGAAATATGCAAGACAATATATGCTTATTCCCGTGGACTTCCACAATTGAAAGTATATGTAGAAGAGGCTTTAAAAAAAACGCATGTCAGAGCATAACCGTTAAATCCCCTCCAACCGCATTTTCCCATTACCCACATTAACAGCTGGTTTACAAACATGGAAACCGACACCATCATCGTTCGCCTCAGCGGAGAAATCGGTGTGAAAAGCGAATGGACAAGACGCACGTACGAAAAGAAGCTCAAAGAAAACATGAAACATGCACTTAGCAGCCTAGACCTTAAACCAAACGCGATTGTCCGCGCAAGAGGAAGAATCTACGTCAGAACCCAATCCGCAATGGAAACTGCAAAGGCGCTGACAAAAGTTTTCGGCATCAGCAGCGTTTCCCCAGCCAAACAAACCACATCCGAGTTAAACGACATAACCCAAACAGCACTCGCAATAGCGGAAACTGCAATCCAAGAAAACGCGACGTTTGCTGTTCGCTGCCACAGAGTAGGAACACACCCATACAGCAGTCAAGAAGTCTGCCGCAAACTCGGCGAACAAATCCTTGAACACCTAAAGCGCACGCGTAACCTAAAAGTCAACCTAACCAAACCAGAAGTCACCGTAAGCGTAGAAGTCCGAGACAAAGAAGCCTACGTTTACGCCCAATCCCTTCCCGCTCAAGGCGGATTCCCGCTGGGAACGCAAGCCCGAACCGTTAGCCTCTTAAGCGGTGGAATCGATTCCCCAGTAGCATGCTGGCTCACCATGAAACGCGGAAGCCCAACCATCCCAATCTACATCGACAACGCACCATACACTGATGAACGCACAAAACAGAAAGCCATCGACACCGCACGCAAACTGCAGGAATGGAGCACAGGGCACCTTCGAAAAATCTACATCGTCCCCAACGGCGAAAACATAAAAGCCATCCAAGAAAAAGCACCCGCAAGATTCACATGCCTACTCTGCAAACGCCTCATGTACCGCATAGCTGAACGCATCGCAGACACCGAAAACGCATTAGGCATTGTGACAGGTGAAGCCATTGGTGAACAAGCCAGCCAAACCATGCACAACCTCTACGCCATAGACGAAGCCGCAACACGCTATCCAATTCACCGTCCACTACTGGGCTTTGACAAGCTGGAAACAGAAGCGATAGCGCGAAAAATCGGCACTTTCGAAATCTCCATAATGAAGGCAAAAGGCTGCACCGCTGCACCATCCATGCCAGCAACACAAGCAAGGCTAAACGCTGTTAAAGAAGCAGAGGCAAAACTGGACATGATCGCCATGGTGGAAGCAGCATTGCAGAACGCCCAAATTATAGAGTTATAAAATTGGGCGAGCGCTTTCCGCCAGGTTTTTAACATTCAAAAATCCAATCGAAATCAGCGAATTTATCTTCCATTAGTCGTGAAGTATTTTAAATTTATCAATTCAGGCAGATGGCTTGGCTTTGAGATGTTTTGTGAGATCCGATTCGAAGTTGTCAATCAAATTTTCGAGGCCCTCTGTGATCTCTTTCACTTTCTGCCTTGCCTGCTCTTTAATCTTTGAAGGTTCAACCAGACTGTACACATGGTAATATCCGCCACCTTTCAGAGTTCTAGACCTTTTAATTACGAGACCAGCGCTTACTAGTTTAGAGAGGCACCGATGAGTAGAACTTCGATCTCTTTGCACCGACTCAGCGACCCAGTCAAGAGTGGCACAATCTTTTCTCGCCACTTCAAGAAACACTTCTATATCGATGGGTTTTAGGTTGTACAAACAGCTAAGAAGGTCGGAGCACGTGGCTCCTTTTCCGGTAAGTGATTGGATGCTGTCCATACTTCTTGAATGGGTTTGCCAACATATAAGTATTGCGTGGTATTGACATTACCGTAACATATATGTGTTTCAAAATACACATTATTTCAAAAACTTGAAGGGTCAAACGAACAAAAACGTTGAAAAAGTTTATTTTACCTGAAAACAATGCACCTTGACCACAATGGAAATGCTTGAAGTTAAAGACCTATCAGTCAAGGTCGAAGGCAAACTCATACTGAAAGACATGAACTTCAGCCTGAAGGAGGGCGTTAGCCACATTCTCTTTGGACCAAATGGCTCAGGGAAAACCACACTCATTAGCACTCTTATGGGATTGCCAGGCTACGAAGTGGTCTCTGGCAAAATCCTCTTTCGCGGCATCGACATCACAAACAAAGGCGTCGATGAACGCGCTAAACTGGGCATGATAGTAAGCTTCCAGAACCCGCCGGAAATCACCGGTGTAAAGCTTGGCGACCTGCTAAAGTTGTGCCTGAGTAAAGGTGAAACTGACGAGTTCAGCACCGAAGAAACAAAGCGAATTGAAGCTTTCAGGTTAACCAGTTTCCTGAACAGGGACACTAACGTAGGTTTCAGTGGTGGAGAGCGGAAGCGTTCCGAAATTCTACAATTAATTTTCCTCAAGCCAAAGCTGTTGCTTCTGGATGAACCTGATTCAGGAGTGGACGTAGAGAGCCTGCGAATGATCGCAATTGAAATTCAAAACTACATTGAGAGTT
The DNA here is from genome assembly GCA_003141855.1 of Candidatus Bathyarchaeota archaeon. Classification (GTDB taxonomy): domain Archaea; phylum Thermoproteota; class Bathyarchaeia; order Bathyarchaeales; family Bathycorpusculaceae; genus Bathycorpusculum. The sequence goes on from PLNS01000021.1 coordinate 73,011, forward strand.
CAGGCAGTTCAGCGTTGATAATTACACACAAAGGTGACATACTGGAGTACGTAAAAGCCGAATACGGTTGCATACTGCTCGAGGGCCAGTTCCACTGCTTTACTGACCCAATGAGAATTTACGATGATATCAAGCGGGTAGGTTACGAAGAGTGTGTAGCCTGCAGACGAAGAAAGCCAGAGGGATGGAAAACTGAACAAACAAAGTGACCTGACGAAAGTTCCACACAAAATACTTGAAGAGGCCCAAAAAGCAGGCCTAGAAACCCAAGAGAAGAACCGTTCAGCCACTTTCTTCCACCTAAATCAAGAAACGATAGCAGCTAAGGTCAATGATCTCTATGAAGGCAAGATAGAACTCATGGACACAAAAGCGGCACTTAAGAAGTATTCGTGGCTAGAGGAGTATCGTTGGAAGCTTGTAAGCAAGGACAAGGACGAGTTCACGAAGAAAGTGGCGGAAGATTACAGTGGCGGCTACTTCATGCACATACTGCCAGGGGCTGAAATATCGTTTCCACTACAATCTTGCCTGATGATTACCGAGAAGAACTTAGAGCAAAGAGTACACAACATCATTATCGCCGAAGAGGGATCAAAAGCCCACATAATCACCAGCTGCGTACAACATTCCTCAGTTCCTAAAGCAGCGCATTTGGGCATTTCGGAGATTTATGTGAAGAATAACGCCATGCTAAACTTCACTATGATTCATCAGTGGAGCGAGGACACGCTGGTCCGACCAAGAAGCGCAACTCAAGTTGATGATAGGGCAACTTTTGTTTCGAACTACGTGTGCATGCGCCCTGTACGGGATGTACAGATGTACCCAGTCGCGTATTGCAATGGTGAAGACTCTCGTGTAAGCTTCAACAGCATACTATACGGACAAAAAAACAGCCAACTGGACATCGGATCCAAAGCGGTTCTAAGCGGAAAAGGCAGCAAAGCAGAGATGGTAAGTCGGGCAATAGCTCGTGAAGGCTCCAAAATGATAATTCGCGGAATGATTGAGGGAAACAACTCCGAATGTAAAGGTCACCTAGAATGCCGAGGGTTACTCATGGATGATGAATCGCTAATGCAATCCATTCCAGAGCTTATTGCAAGGAAAAAAGGTGTAGAAATAACACATGAAGCTGCCGTGGGGAAGATCAGCGAGAAAGAAATCACGTACCTAATGACACGCAGATTATCGCGAGACCAAGCAGTCTCCCTCATTATACGCGGCTTCATGGATGTGAGCATTCTTGGTTTGCCAGAGGCTTTAAACGCCGAGATCAAGAACATCGTTAACACATCTGCTAACGCCGAATAGCCTGGAGACAAAACGGTTTGTGGACAACAACGGTTGCCATGGCGGTTTTTGTGCCTGTTAGGAATGGAAGACTTACGACCCCCTCGAAGTAGCATCCATAGTTTACAACCGCCTTTTATTCTAGTAGCAGAAGCAGTAACATTGGGAGAACGCCAAGAACGAGAGACATCATCTGCAATGCAGCTTTCTTTGGCTCGGGCGTATCTTTGCGAAGCTCTGGAATCAAATCTGATCCTGCAATGTATATGAAGTTGCCCGCTGCAAAAGGTACCAATAATGGTACGAAACCGCCGATAGTTGAACCTACCACAAACGCGATTATGGCTCCAACAATCGCTGTCAAAGCAGTCAAAAAGTTGAACATGAGTGCTTTTTTCTTGTTGAACCCCCCATAAACTAAGACGCTGAAGTCTCCAAGTTCCTGAGGAACCTCGTGGAATATCACAGCTATCGTTGTGGCTATGCCTAAGGGGATGCTGGCTATGTAGCTGCCTCCAATTATTAATCCATCTATTAGGTTGTGGACAGCGTCTCCGAATAGATTCATGTATGCAAAAGAATGTGGATGCTCGTTGGATGTTGGAATGTGGCAGTGTCTCCACTGCAGAAATTTTTCCACCGCAAAAGAGGAAAGTATGCCCACGATGATTAGCAAAGATGTGGCTATTCCAAGACCAGTTTCTTCTGCTGCCTCCGGTAAGAGATGCAAAAACGCGTCTCCAAGCAAGCCGCCAGCTGCGAAACTAACTAAGTAAATGAATACTTTTTTGAGCTTCTTATCGGATACCCATAAAGCTAGTACACCAATCAAAGAAATCATGCTTACAGCTAAAACGCTTAGTATGCCAAGTACCCATGCATCCATGTTATTTCACGGAGGAGTGGAATATTCTGGATGTTATTAAATATTGTTAAATTCTTAATAAAAGTTTATATTATAAAACATATAATATTAATAAGATTTTCAAATGGGCATCATTAGTCTTTCAATCCCAAGTAACCTGTTAGAAAAAGTTGACCTCTACATAAAAGAACAAGGTTTTGCGAATCGCTCTGAAATAATCAGGCAAGCCCTGAGAGCATACATATCTGAAGGCAAAAGGCTCAGTGAGCTTAAAGGAAAAACCACAGCCACAATAACAATTATTTACCAGAAGGGCGCGAGAACAGGGCAGATAGCGGACGTTCAACACAGTTACGGCAATATAGTCTCAACATTTCTCCACACACATATAGAAGAAGGCTACTGCATCGAAATCATCGTAGCCAAAGGAGACGCTCAAGTTATGAAAGCCTTCATTGCAGCCTTGAAAGCAAACAAACAAATTTCAGAAGTTAAAGTCACGCTCCTATAAAGTTACTTAGGTATCTGAAGTAATACAGATGACTTGGTTGATAGACGATAGCAACCAGGCTTATCTACTATATGAATTTTGACGAAACCTGCTTGTCTCAAAATCCTTTTCATTCTTGCCTTAGGAAGGCTATTATGAGCAACTGCTGAAGATGTGTTGTGGTGATGACTTTTTATTTCCGTACTGCTAAGACCATGAGCTATGATGAGTCAACCTAAAGTTTTCAGCACACGATTCATTCGACTCACAGCTGCCTCTTTGTTCTCCAAGTGAGGGAACAAGCCAAAGCAAGTAATAGTATCAAAAAGATTCGAAATTGAACTGAGGTTTCCAGCCCATCGGATAGACACGCTGATGTCTGGGAAACGGGCGTGTTTTTGCTCAGCATATGCGATTAATAGGCAAGAAAAACACTTATTTTTCGCGAAGAACCTTCGGGATGTAGGTGCATTGAGGATCTGAACCCAAGATGTCGCCTGTGAAGAAAAGTGCCGAGGTTCGACATCCGCCGCATATGTCCTTGTACTCACATACGCCGCATTTACCTTTGAGGTTGTTCTTGTCCCTTATTTTGGTGAAGAACTCGCTGTTCTGCATTTGATCCCAGATACTTTGAAGTGTTTGGGTTTTAACATTGCCGAAGCGATAGACGTCGTTGTAGCTGCAGGGGATAGCGTCGCCGTTCTCCGCGATGCTCATGAACTTGCCAAAGAAGCAACGCCCCAAGAAAAAGTGGTTAAACCAGTTATCCCAGTCAGCTATGCCTCGTTGCTTGGCAACGCGAGCATAGGATGGATAGTAGACGTTGATCGCAGGTTTTCCCTTGTACACGGACTGCAAATCGAATAGTTTATTCCATGCCCACTCGTTCTGCTGCGGTGAAGGGCACGCTTTTAGGCTGGCTGGGTCTTTGCTGTAGGGAATCATGCCGTGGTAAATGACCCACCTTGCGCCATACTTCTCAGCCAAATCCAGCACGTCCCTGAAGTCCGTTTCGTTAACGTTCGTGACTGATTCGTTCACGTTGGCAAGGGTGTAAACTAGGCAGTTTAGGAGTTTCTCTTTAGAGAGTTTCTCAATTGCCTTAACGGAAGCTGCATAGGCACCTTTTCCCCTCACAAGGTCATTTGTTTCTTTGCCGCCGTCGATGCTGACTGAAACCTTAACCTCATTCTTGACGATGTTGCCGAAGGCTTTGTCGTCGAGTAGGCGTCCGTCGGTTATGATGCTTGCGTTCATGCCAACCTTCCTTGCGTAGGCGATCACGTCGAAAAGATCCTCTCGCAGCAGTGCTTCGCCTCCTGTTATCCCGAAAAAGCTGGCGCCAAACTCGTATACTTTGTCAACGATGTGCTTGGCATCTTCAGTTTTAATTTCGTCTCTAACTGCAGGTTTTCCCGCAGAAGTGCAGTGTACGCAGTTGAAGTCACAGCCAAACGTACATCGCCAGGGCAAAATGTACAAAGGACCTTTTCTTTGCATACCTATCACAACCTCAAATTATTATTTAATTCTCCAGAATGACTTGGCACTTTTATGTTCATAACTCGTAGAGATTCCCGACGCTGTTCCAAACCAAAGCCTCAGGTAACGCTTTAGCTATGGCGCACATACCTCTCCACCCAGTACAATGCGAGGGCACTATCAGCTTAGGGCTTATTAGTCGCAATTCTTTTGTAGTCTGGTCAATTCTGTTTTCGTATCCTTTTCCGGCAAGGTGAAAGCCGCCCATCACTGCATAAGTGTTAATGATTCCAGAGATTCTTTGCGCATATGATATAGTATTTATGATACCTGAGTGTGCACAGCCCGAGATGACGACCAGACCTTTTCCTTTAACGTTAAAGACGACTGCACGGTCATCCAAAATCAAAGGGTCCGGCTGCCAAATCCCATCTGTCAGGGTTCTGTGTAGCAAATACCCTGTTTCAAAACTTGTTTCACGTGGGATCTCGCCTGTTACGAGAATTGTGCCGTCGCCGATTAGATAAGGTTGCTTTGTATTGATTAACTGCGCTGAGCCTAATTGTTCCTTCGCAGGAAACTTTGGGTAAGTTCGAATCGTTCCGTCAGTGTTTGCGTTTCCTCTTGTTTTAAACATGTTCTCGTGAACGATGAGCGGGAGATTAGATTTGTTGATTGTTTTCAGTGCGGATACGAGGCCTCCGAAGTGGTCATAATGCCCATGCGATAGGACAATGTATTCCACTTCATTGAGTTCTAAGCCCATCCGCTTAGTGTTTTCAACGACTCCATCCGCGCTGATGCCCGTATCGAATAGAATGGTAACTGATTTTCTTCCTCGTAGAACTCGGATAAGCATTGAGAAGCCATGTTCAGCAAAAGGCAGTTGAGAATTGTCCCATGCCCATTCTTGACCGTTCCGTTTTTTCGTCCATTGCCTGAAGGAGTGTGCCTCTTTTTTGTCGATGGTGGAGAGATAATCTACTGAATTATCAACCAAGCTGAAAACTTCTAGGCCATCGGTTTCTGTAATCTTGAATTGCCCAAGCGCCGTGGTACTCATAGTGCGGCTTCCATGCTACAGAGAACCTTTGTATTGACTCATTGTTGGGCAACCTACGCACTTTTGGGTTTCATATCGTTTGCAGGGGTCACAGTCAACTTTACATGGAGTCCCTGTTCTTTCTTTATGAGCTAGATTTTCTCTTATTTGAAGGAAGGGTGAAAAGTAAGTGCCACTTATGGGGTAGAATTCTGATCGGCGTATTCCTTTGCTGCATCTCAGGGAACACTTCTCCATCGATATGCTCTCAAGGGTTTCTTTTGTTTCTGCAACAACAAGCGCGATTAAGTTATAGCCACCCATTGTCTTGAATATCTGAATTATCCGGGGGCATTCCTCGAAGCGGTCTAGAACGTTCTGCATTGCCTCTGCACTTTCCATTTCTAGCATTACGATTGCTGGGTGAAGTTTGAGGACGTTTGGATTAATTAAAGCTGATACTTTTATCGTTCCATTTTTTAGGAGCCTTTCGAGTCTTTTCTTGGTCCCCATACTTGAGAAGCCTGTATTTTTAGCTAAGTCTTGTAATGTTGTTCGCCCATCTGCTTGGAGCTGGGTAATTATTTTTTTGTCTATGTCGTCCAAACTTCTTCACTGTTTATTTTATAAACATAAAGTATTAATAAGGTTTATCTATTAAACTTTTTCTAAAACGTGCCTTAACACGCATCAAGCAGAGTACGGTGACAAGAATGAATGAATTTAACGTTAAATATGATTTAAGCTTAACCCCCTTGCGTAAAAAACTAAGAAAAGAGTTCAGGTCTACCTTGAAAGATGAAAAAGGAAAGCTGAAGGGTTACACATGGCCTCAACAATAAATGAGCGCCACATGTTTTCCTCGGAATCCGTAGCAGAGGGTCATCCCGACAAAGTCGCAGACCAAATATCGGACAGCGTCGTAGATGCCATAATTGGCAAAGACCCTAAAGCAAGGGTAGATTGTGAAACATTAATCATGCAAGGCAACATCATAGTCACAGGTCAAATCACAACTTCCTGCTATGTACCTATCCCAAACGTTGTTAGAAAGACTTTGAAGGAAATAGGTTTCGACAACGCTAAAGACGGCTTAGACTGGGAAACATGCGGTATCCTGGTTTCTTTTACGGAGCAGTCTCCAGACATCGCAGTAGGTGTGAACGAAAGCAATGGACATGAACAGGGGGCTGGAGACCAAGGCATGGTATTCGGCTATGCCACAAATGAGACAAAAGAGTTGATGCCTCTGCCTATTATGCTTGCACATAAACTTGTTGAAAGACTATCTGAATGCAGAAAAAAAGGAATATTGCCCTATTTACGACCGGATGGCAAATCTCAGGCTACCGTTGAATATGTTAATGGAAAACCAAAGAGGGTGGATGCCGTCGTAATTGCTGCTCAACATGCTCCCGAGATTGATGCAGAGAAGATACGGGAAGACATCATAAATCAGGTGATAAAGAAAGTGATACCTGCCAACTTGCTGGATTCAGAGACAAAGTACATAGTCAATGGAACAGGAAGATTCGTGGTCGGAGGAACCTTAGCAGATTCAGGCTTGACGGGGCGGAAAATCATCGTTGACACGTATGGTGGCGTCGGAAGGCACGGCGGAGGCTGTTTCTCAGGCAAAGACCCTTCAAAAGTTGACCGCTCAGGTTGCTACATGGCAAGATACATCGCCAAAAACATTGTTGCGGCAGGATTGGCAGATCAATGCGAGACCCAAATATCCTATGCAATAGGCGTTGCCCAACCAGTCTCAGTCATGGTAAACACGTTTGGTACGGGCAAGATACCTGATGAGAAAATCCTTGAGTTGGTAAAGAAACATTTTGACATGAGACCCAAAGCAATCATAGACCACTTAGATCTTCAAAGACCGATATATAGAAAAACCGCTGTGTTTGGGCATTTCGGAAGAAACGATCCTGACTTCACATGGGAAAGAACCGACAAAGCAGCATTACTGCGAAAAGCCGCTGAAGAAAATGGTTCTGGGCAGCTACAAGTGTCAAGTTCAAAACACTTGACATAAATTTGCAGGAAACTTTGCCAGGAGGGCGCTGGAACTGACGAGATACAATGAGGTACATTGTCATAAATGGGCTGTCTTGTTAGAAAAAAGAAGGTGCAAGATGGAGCAGGCAATAGCAGCAATACACTCTGGAAACTTTGAAACGGCCCAGATGTTTGTCTCTGAAATTTTTCATGGTGAAGAATCGCGAAACGGCAAGGACACAGATCCTGGTATGGAAGGGTCATTGCTTTATCATATGGCGATGGTGACTAAAATGGAGGCAGAGCCCAAATTTGTGTTGGAGGAACTTGGACTTGATGAACCTGACGTCACCGCTCGCGAGTTGACTTTCTTCGACGATTTTGTTTCGGATGTTAAAGAACTCACCAAAAAGCTGGAAATAGACGTCAACTCTAAATCAACATTATGCAAAGCCGCTCTGGACGAAGAAGAAAAAATCGCCCTATTCGAAAAACTTTCAGAAAAGACCCAAACCGTTGAAGCAATGCTTAAAAAAGAAGATTTTAACGCTGAACTTGAGCTGCAAAGAACATTCTTAGAATGGGCAACAAATGTCATTGATATGCGTATGAGGCAAGAATACGAGATAATAAAGGGCTTCTTGATACTGGCGGATTTAACGAGCAATCTTGGAATCGAACGCGTAAGCAAGATTATGGATAGCGTCCAAGAAAAATTTGGAAAGGCAACTGCAACTGCTGCCCTCAACGTGACTCTTAAGGTTGGAATCTCGAGGCAAAAATTGCAGACAATCATGCTAAGTGACCATTATATTGAATATAAAATGAATATGGCTGAGCTAGAGGCGTATATGCGATTTTTGAATTGCCCTATCTTTGGAAGTCATCATTACCTATTGGATAGGCTCAAGGCAGAGGCTGGGACGGCTGAACTGTTTTGTCGTTATTTCTGTGTTGCCCACGCAAAGGCTATGTTTGAAACTGTTCTGCCTTTCACGTTTGAAATGTCTCAGCCCAAACGAATGTCCTCTGATGGAAAATGCGAATTTCACCTTAAACTTGCCCAACCATCAAACGAGACTAACGCGAAATTCATTCCTCTAGTGATTTCTTGGAACGTGACAGCAAAATGCAACTTGAAATGTGCACACTGCTACATAAATGCAGGTGAAAAGAAAAACATCGATGAACTTAGTACTGACGCTGCAAAACTGCTTATACATCAGATTGCGGAAGTCAGCAAACCTTTACTTATACTAAGCGGTGGCGAACCTCTGCTCAGAAAGGACATTTTTGAACTCATTAGATATGGTACAGAGCGCGGTCTAAAGATGGCTCTGGGAAGCAACGGCATGCTGATTGACGATATTGTGGCGCGAAAATTGAAAGATGCAGGGATAACTACAGTGTCAATCAGTCTCGACTCAAGTGTGCCTGTACTGCATGATCAATTTCGAGGAGTAACGGGCTCTTGGCAACGGGCTGTGGAAGCAATTAAAGCACTTAAAAGAAATGGAGTAGTTGTTCAGGTAAACACAACTGTGACGCAGCAGAATTACAGCCAAATTGGAGATATCTTAGCCTTAGCTGAAAAATTGGGCGCGGAGAATTTTCATTTGTTCTTTTTAGTTCCTACGGGCAGAGGAGCAAGAATTGAAGACATAACTCCTGATATGTACGAAAAGATGATCACTTCTTCATTCTCAAAGAGTATGCAGTACAATCTTAACGTTAAGCCGTCTTGTGCACCACAGTTCATGCGTATTGCACAGGAAACTGGGATTGACATGACCCGGTGGGTAAGAGGCTGCATGGCTGGATTGTATTACTGTCGTATCTATCCTACTGGAGAAGTCACTCCTTGTCCTTATCTTCCGATTGCTCTGGGTAACATCCGCCAAAAATCCTTTAAGGACATATGGTTCAACTCAGAGATTCTTCGAAACCTGCGAGATTTCAAGAAACTGAAAGGCAAATGCGGTAAATGTGAGTATAATGAGGTTTGCGGCGGTTGCCGAGCTCGGGCTTATGGTCTTACTAGCGATTTCATAGATTTCTGTGGGGATCTCCATGAACCGACTGAACTACACGGTGACTACTTGGCAGAGGAACCATGGTGTACTTACAAACCTAAAGGTTCGTAGCTAACGATTCTGCTCTTCAAGCGATATGCGTGGCTGAATATTCTTTTGCCATTTCAAATAAGCTCGACGATGGCTTAGCTGGCGTTTACTTTATAAACAAAAAGTATTAATATTATTTAGCTAATATACTATATTCTCCTTAAACGGTGAAAAAATGACAAATACAACTAAGCAGGTAAACGTCGCCGAGGAATGCGACGGGAAATGCAGTTCATGCTCAACATCTGATGGTTGCAACGATCACAGAAAGCAACAGTATGAACAAGAGCAAAAACTAAAATTGAAACTGAGCAAGATTAAGCATAAAATAGCAATTATCAGCGGCAAGGGCGGCGTTGGCAAAAGCACCGTAACTGCGAATCTTGCTATGGCCTTCGCGATTCAAGGACACAAAGATAAAGTCGGGGTTCTTGATGCAGACATTCACGGCCCATGTATTCCAAAGATGCTTGGCCTTAAAGGGCAGAAACTTGTAGGCGGGCCTGGTGGATTACTCTTTCCAGTCACTGGTAAACTAGGCATAAAAGTTGTATCAATGGACTTCTTGCTTCCAAACGATGAGGCACCCGTTATTTGGCGTGGTCCATTAAAAATGAAAATTATTCAACAATTTTTATCTGATGTAACGTGGGGAGACCTTGACTATTTACTAGTGGACCTTCCGCCTGGAACTGGCGATGAACCGCTAAGTGTTATACAGTTGATTCCTGACATGGATGGTGTTGTTATAGTGACTATGCCGTCAGAGGTTTCCGAAGCTGTTGTTAAAAAATCTGTTTCCTTCGCTAAGCAAGTCGGCGTTCCAGTTATCGGCATAATTGAGAACATGAGTGGATTTGTCTGCCCCGAGTGCGGAGCCAAAATTGACGTTTTCAAAGCTGGTGGCGGAAAAAGAATAGCCGATGATATGAACATTCCTTATCTGGGTTCTATACCTTTAGATCCTAAGATTTGTAATGACTCTGACGGCGGGCTGTCTTTTATAGTTGAAAACAAAACTTCACCTGCAACTAAAGCGTTCTTGGAAATTGTCAAAGAGATCGAGCAATTCTTGGAGCACACTGAGCCTTCAGAAAAAGCAACTAAGCCAAAGGCAGTTTAAAAGAGAAGTAGACAAATGAACAAAACAATAACTATAGATCCAATTACTCGTCTGGAAGGTCATGGCAAGATAACGATTTTCCTGAACAAAGCGGGAAATGTTGAAAATGCTTATTTGCAAATTCCAGAGCTCAGAGGGTTTGAAAAGTTTTGTGAAGGAAGAAAAGCCGAGGATATGCCTCAGCTAACAAGCAGAATTTGTGGCGTGTGCCCTGTTGCCCACCATTTTGCTTCTACAAAGGCGCTAGATGCCGCATTTCATGTTGAACCTCCAGCAACAGCTAAGAAACTTGGAGAACTCATGTACTGCGGCTACATTATCTATGATCACATCCTTCACTTCTACTTCTTAGGCGCACCAGACTTTATTGTAGGCCCAGAGGCTTCGCCATCTGAGAGGAACATTCTCGGAGTCATGAAGAAAGTTGGTCTTGACATCACCAAGGAAGTGATTAAGCATCGAGCCTATGGTCAGCAAATCACAGCCATAATTGGTGGAAAGGCAACTCATCCCGTGTGTGGGCTGCCGGGGGGCATTTCTAAACCATTAAATGAGGAAGATAGACAAGCGATTGAAAAAATGGCTGAATCATGTATCGAGTTTGCAAAATTCAGTTTAAGATTGTTTGACGATGTTGTATTGAAGAATAAACGTTATTTAGACATGATTCTGAGTGATGCCTATACTCTGAAAACATATTACATGGGGTTAGTAGATGAGAACAACAAGGTTAACTTCTATGACGGTAAAGTGCGAGTGGTTGATCCTGAGGGCAAAGAGTTTGTGAAATTTGCTCCATGTGAGTATTTGGATGTGATTGAGGAGCGGGTTGAACCTTGGAGCTATGGCAAGTTTCCCTACTTAAAGAAAGTGGGTTGGAAGGGCTTTGTTGGCGGGTCGGACAGCGGTATTTATCGTGTTGGACCCCTTGGAAGGCTTAACGTTTCAGAAGGCATGGCAACACCTCTTGCTCAGCAGGAATACAAGAGAATGTATGAGACGCTCGGGGGGAAACCTGTTCATTCTACTCTTGCGTTTCATTGGGCTCGCTTGATAGAATTATTGTACGCGGCAGAAAGGTGTTTGGAACTGAGCAGAGATAAAGATATAACGGGCAAGGAAATTCGGAGTAAGCCCGGCATCCCAGGGGAAGGGGTTGGGATTGTTGAAGCAGCACGAGGTACTCTAATTCATCACTACGTTTTGGATGAAGAGGCTTTGGTTAAGAATGTTAACTTGATAGTTGCCACGACAAACAACACCCCTGCGATCTGCATTTCAATTAGAGACGCAGCTAAGGCTCTGATACATGGTGAAGACGTGAGTGAAGGGCTTTTAAACGAAGTAGAGATGGTTTTCAGAGCCTATGACCCCTGTTTGGCGTGCGCAACACACTGTGCAATAGGTCAAATGCCTCTTCAAATCAAAGTGTATGATAATGAAAAAAAATTATTGAAAACGCTTGAAAGGTAATGAGGAGATAAAACGAATGAAAATATGCGTAAGTGCAACAGCAAACAATTTAGAAGCGCAATTAGATCCCCGCTTCGGTAGATGTCTCTACCTTATAATTGTGGACTCTGAAACTATGCAGTTTGAAGCCATTCCAAACATGGCANNAGTCATAACTGGAAATGTTGGACCCAACGCCTTCGGGGCATTGTCAGCGGCGGGCATAGAAATCGTGACCGGAGCATCCGGGACCGTCAAAGAAGTCGTCGAGAAGTTCAAGAAAGGCGAGTTAGGAAAAACTGGCGCGCCTACCGTGGGCGGACATTTCGGAATGGGTCGAGGGCGAGGCGGAGGAAGATGAAGCACATAAACAAATTGAACCGAGTTTCAACGAAGCAGACTACGTACATCTTTCGAGTTAACAGAAATGGAGGTGAGGTAATTGACAGATAGAATAGTAATCCCTTCAGAAGATCAAAATGGCTTGAACGCAAGTTTAGCAGAGCATTTTGGAAGAGCTCCATACTATACCGTTGTTGACTTTGACGAGAAAGGTGAAGTTTCAAACGTTAAGGCTGTTCCAAACGTTAGCGAGCATGCAGGTGGAGTAGGCGTTGCACCCGACCACATTTTGGAGTTAAAACCGACTGCCGTTATAGTTTACGATATGGGGTTTAGAGCTATTGACATTTTTAAGAACGCAGGAGTGGCAGTGCTAAGAGCCAACGCAAACACGGTTGACAAAGTGGTTGCCGCGTATAAAGACGACAAGCTCCAAGAGCTTACGGAAGGTTGTGGACATGAACAACATGAACATAATGAGCATCACCATTAATGTGGAAATTGAAGGCGACGATAAGCTTCTGGAGGTGGGAAAACGTCAAGGAAACTATCAGAAGAAGAACTGAACCTGATGATGGAGTCAGGGTATTCCAAGAAAGCAATCGATCTATACGTGAACAACGTTAACGTGGGAGCATTGGAAAAACCTTGCTTTGTCACCACCTTTCTTGGTCCATGCGGCGACCTGATAAAGTTATACCTAAGAATTAATGAAACGGACGTTATAGAAGAAGCTAAGTTCTACTACTTAGGCTGTCCCGGTTCGGCTGCTTCAGCATCTGCGATGACTATGCTCTTGAAGGGTAAGAACGTTACTCAGGCAAAGAAGATGACGGAAGACGACATATTACTGGAACTTGGAGGTTTACCAAAGTCAAAGCTTGACTGTGTAAAACTATCCATAAAAACTCTGCGAAAAGCAATTGCTGAATATGAGAAACAAAAAGGTCGCTCAGAAATATAGTCAATTTCCCATTTTTTCGTAAGTGTCTTTCAGGGGGTAATTAAATGATTGTGTCTGTTGCTAGTGGAAAGGGTGGAACGGGAAAAACGTCAGTGGCTGTAAACATGGCTCTTTCGGTAGGCAACGTTCAACTTTTGGACTGTGATGTTGAAGAGCCGAACGCATATCTGCTCTTACACCCTGAAATCAATAAAAAAGAACCAGTTTACACCTTAATCCCGAAGGTAGATAGAGAACTTTGTAACACTTGTGGGGAATGCACAAAATTCTGCCAGTTCAACGCTATATTCGTAGCCTCTGAGAAAATCCTTGTTTTCCCAGACCTTTGCAGCAGCTGTGGCGGATGTGCTATGGTCTGCCCAAGAAAAGCGATTACTTGGGAAAAGCACAAAATCGGTACACTGAATTTTGGCGCAACTGACGGAGTAGCTCTTGTTTATGGGGAGCTTGAAGTAGGCAAGCCTATGGCTGTTCCAGTCATAAAAGCTGTTAAAAAACAGATTAAAGAGGGGGGAAATGTGATTCTTGATTCTCCGCCTGGAACCTCATGCCCCTTCGTGGAAACTGTTAGAGGTAGTGACTTCTGTGTTTTAGTGACTGAGCCTACTCCTTTTGGTTTGCACGACTTGAAGATAGCAGTTGAGGTTTTGCGAAAAGTTGGAATTCCTTTCGGCGTAGTTATTAACCGCGCTGGCATAGGTGACAAAAAAGTGTATGAGTATTGCAAAGAAGAGAACATTCCAATAATGATAGAAATTCCCTATCAAAGAAGAATAGCTGAACTCTACTCTAAAGGTGTTCCGTTCAGCTTGGAAATGCCTGAATGGCAAGAGAAGTTTCAAGCTCTCTATAACCAAATAAAGGAGTTAGTTGGGAAATGAAGCAGTTGACTGTTTTAAGCGGCAAGGGTGGTACTGGCAAAACATCGATAACCGCCTCTTTCGCTGTTCTGGCGAAAAATGCTGTTGTGGCAGACTGCGATGTGGATGCGCCTGACCTTCACATGCTTCTGCATCCTGAGGTGATTAAAGCGCAAGAGTTCATGGGTTCAAAGGTGGCTGTTATTGACAAAGCAAAATGTATTGAGTGCGGTTTGTGCAGAGAAAAGTGCAATTTTGGCGCCATAACGAGCGATTTGGAAGTTGATTCTATTGCTTGTGAGGGATGTGGCGTCTGTGCTATTGCTTGTCCAGTTGGGGCTATAGCTTTGGCTCCGAGAATCTCTGGGAAAGCCTTCATTTCAAAGACGAAATATGGTTTCATGTCCCATGCCCTGCTTTTTCCCGGTGGGTCTAATTCGGGAAAACTCGTTACTTTGGTTCGGCAAAACGCCAAAATATTGGCCGAGAAAGAAAACTGTGACCTAATTATTATCGATGGTTCGCCAGGGATAGGCTGTCCAGTTATAGCTTCGATTACAGGGGTAGATGCTGCGCTGGTGGTAACAGAACCGACCCTTTCTGGCATCCATGATCTTGAAAGAGTCCTGCAACTGCTAGACCACTTTAATGTTGCTCCATTTGTTTGCATAAACATGTACGATGTAAACACGGGCAATACTAACAAGATTTTGAGTTTCTGCAAAGATAACAGAATTGAAGTTGTGGGAATCATTCCCTTTAGCCCTGAAGTTACTCAAGCGATGGTTAACGGGAAAACCATTGTTGAATACTCTCCAACGAGTGGGGTATCGGACGAAATAAAGAACATGTGGAACAAGATGAGTGAATTTCTAGGAGCAGGAAATCACGATACCTGAATTATTTTTTCTGACTAAGGGCGTCGGCAAACACAGAGACCAATTGCAGTCTTTTGAGCTTGCGTTAAGAGATGCGGGCATTCAGTATTGCAACCTTGTGAATGTTTCAAGCATAGTTCCGGCTGGATGCAAATTGATTTCGCAAGAGCAGGGTTTGAAGATGTTGCAGCCGGGAGAAATTACATACGTGGTTCAAGCCAGAAACTCCACTAAGGAACCCCACAGATTGCTTGCATCATCAATAGGTGTTGCCATTCCATCAGGCAAGCACCAATACGGCTACCTCTCAGAGCATCACTCCTATGGACAAACCGATGAAACCGCAGGAGACTACGCCGAAGATCTCGCAGCAACTATGCTTGCAACAACCATGGGCATCCAATTTGACACCGAAACAGCCTGGGATGAGCGAAAACAACTCTTTAAAACTACAGGGCTCATCATAAAAACAGCTAACATCACGCAGTCAGCAACTGGAGACAAGAATGGTTTGTGGACAACAACTGTGGCAACCGCTGTTTTTGTATCCCCGAAAAAATAAAGGTGTATACTGCCAAAATGAGGTTAAAGTTTCTATGAAAGTTCATAGACTATTTTTGTGCTCAGGTCCAGTTGAGAAGAGCAATTTCACACGAGAAAATAGAGTTGAAGCTGATTACTTTGCCTGATTCAATGCCCATTGTTTTCGGTCCTGTTCCATCCAGACGTCTGGGGAAAAGCTTAGGAATAAACAACATACCACCAAAGTCATGCACCTATTCATGTGTTTACTGTCAACTGGGAAAAACCAGCATGAATGTTGTTAAGCGACAAGTTTTCTACCAGTCATGCGATATTTTAAAAGAAGTACAGAGAAGAGTTATCAATGCCTACACGCGGAATGAGGGAATTGACTATCTCACTTTTGTGTCGGATGGAGAGCCAACTCTAGATGTTAACATAGGTGAAGAAATATCACTTCTAAAACAGATAGGTATTCCAATTGCTGTTTTAACTAACGCTTCTATGCTTTGGTTAAAAGAAGTAAGACACGATTTGCTAAAGGCTGATTACGTTTCTTTGAAGGTGGATGCTGTCAGTGACGATTTGTGGAGGCGCATAGATAGTCCTCATAAAGACTTGAAATTAAGCACGATTCTGAAGGGTGTCCAAGATTTTGCAGAGGCATTTAAGGGAACGGTTGTAACTGAAACTATGCTTGTAGACAGCGTAAATTATGAAAATGAATTCGAGAGAATAGCAAGGTTTTTGGCGGGGTTGAAAAAGCTGAGCCGAGCGTATATTGCGGTTCCAACTAGGCCGCCAGCAGAGAATTGGGTTGAACCAGCCAGAGAAGAAGTCGTAAATGTTGCTTTTCAGGTTTTTTCCGAAATGCTTGGCGTCGACAGGGTTGAATGTTTGATTGGTTATGAGGGGAATGCGTTCGCGTTTACTGGGGATGTTGAAGAAGATTTGTTGAGCATTATGGCTGTGCATCCTATGCGGGATGAAGCAGTTAAGGCGTTCTTAGGGAAAGCGAATGCAGGGTGTCAAATTATCAAAAAACTTTTGGCTGCTGATAAACTGGTAGAGTTAGAGTATGAAGGATACAGGTATTATATGCGAAAACTGACTAAGGATTAATGAAACGTGAGAGTACATCTTGAGTGTATTCCTTGCTTGTTAAGACAGGCTTTAGACGCAACCAAAATGAGTTCTACTGATGTAGCTACAAGAGAGAATGCTCTTGGAGAAGTAATGAATTATCTTTCTAATGCGCAATGGTAGGGCTATGCCTGAGCTTGCCACAAACGTGCATAGACTAGTTAAAAGAGTTACAGGTAACGCTGATCCTTATAGCCAGTTAAAGGACAAATACACTAGTACTGCCTTGGAGCTTTACCCGAAACTTGACGCTATTATTGAAGCTTCTGAAGACACATTACTAACTGCGGCTAAGCTAGCTATTGCCGGAAACAATAGATTTTGGTCCAAAGATGGATATCAACTTAGAAAAAGACATCGAGAACACGTTAAGTAATGACCTTACAATAAACGATATAGACAAACTGAAAAGGTCACTTCTTGAATCTAAGACGGTGTTGTATCTTGCAGATAACGCTGGAGAAACAGTCTTTGATAAACTACTGATAAAAGAGTTGTTGAAGCAAAAGATAGAGGTAACTTATGCGGTCAAGGATGCACCTATTCTGAACGATGCCACATTGCATGATGCTGAAACAGCAGGAATCACAAGGATAGCTAACGTTATGTCAATTGGAACCGATTGCACAGGCATGCTGCTTGCAGAGTGTTCACCAAACTTTCTTAAGGAGTTTGAAAATTGTAGTTTTATAATCAGTAAAGATCAAGGCAACTATGAAGCTCTAAGTGATATATCGCACAAGGAGATTTTCTTTCTTCTTAAAGTGAAGTGCGCGATTATAGCTGAAGATGTCGGAGTTAAAACAGGCTCGGCGATCTTAAAACGAGTTTGTGTATTCTAATTTTTCACAAGGCAAGATCTCGCCCTGCTTTGCTGATCCTAAAAAATAAAACGCTCCATAGTTTATTTTATAAACGCAAAATATTAATAGGGTTTAGCATTTAAACATGAATTCACTGCCTCTTGAAATCCTGAAGTTAAAATATTTGCGTCTTGATCCGCGAGTTAAAAAGAAAACAAGGAAATTAAAGGATGCGAAGAGAGATTGTTGAGAATAAGTTGTGAAAAAACTCGAAGAGAGGTGCTTACTCAAATTAGTTATATCCAGACTTGTGTGCTGGCGCGAGAGCTTTGCCTTATCATCCGGACACACAGAGCAGTGCTTGAAAAACAAGATGTTCATGATTGTTGCGGTTTTATCTCTAATCTGTGCAATGAGGCTGGTTGTAAAGAGGCCAGTAAACTTTGTGCCAAGGCTGCTGAAGTTGTGATAGAGAGCGAAGAAAAACATCTTGCATTCTGCGAACAAAGCTGCAGAAAATGCAGCGAGTCAAAAATGCCTAAAAAACAGCCGCTTGGAAGAGCTGGATATGTCGCTTAACTTTAAGCATTATAGAATTTGGGGCTGTACGGGATCCTTAAGTTGGGCTGGAAAGATTCATTTATGATGTGAGGGAGCGAAAATCGAAATCTTACTGTTATCTGAACAGGAAATTGCTGAACTAATATCGATTGAAGAAGTTATGGAAGCTGTAGAGTTAGCGTTCAAAGAGGATGCTTTAGATTATGCTCAAAATCCTCCGAAGGTTTACCTGAATTTTCCCAAGTATAATGGCGACCTGAGAGTTATGCCTGCTTATTTGGAAAGACAGGATATTGCTTCGGTTAAGATTGTGAGTGTTCATCCGGATAACTTGCAGAAATTTGGTTTACCATCAGTTAGAGGTTCAATATTGCTTTTAGACCCTAGAAACGGTTCAGTTTTATCTATAATGGGTGGGCAAAACATTACTGCAATGCGAACAGCCGCTGCAGGGGGCATAGCTGCCAAATACCTTGCAAACCGGAACTCAAAAGTAGTCACCTTCATAGGAGCTGGAATACAAGCAAGAGCACAACTTATGGCGCTGCTTTCAGTTTGTTCATGTCTTGAGGAGATCAGGGTTTGGGATATATCACCCAAAGCGGTTGACGCATATATTTCCGATATGAAATCAAAAGCTAACCATATCAAATTTGTTTATGCGAATAACATTGCTGAGGCAGTTCAAGGGGCAGATATTGTTGTCACAACTACGCCTTCAAGAGAACCTTTGGTTTTGGATTCTTGGGTTTCTGATGGAACTCACTTCAACTGCATTGGGGCTGATGCTCCAGGAAAAGAAGAGCTTGATCCTAAAATCTTGAAAAGGGCAAAGATAATTGTTGACAATTTGGAGCAAGCTTGCCACAGTGGAGAAATAAATGTTCCATTATCTAAGGGCATCATAAGCAAAAATGACATTTGGGCAGAGTTAGGAGATATCCTGGCTGGAAAGAAGGCAGGTCGAACTTCAACACAGGAAATTACAGTTTTTGATACCACAGGAATTGCTGTCCAAGACGCCATAACAGCTAAACTTGTCTACGTGAAAGCTTTGCAGAGGAAGCTTGGTTCCTTCATAAAAATGTAGGTCGCTATTAAGAATATAGCGGAAATAAAAAAGTGAAAGTCTGTAGGCACTGATTCTATGGCTCATACTTACAGGCAACTATATGTTTACTCATACATGGGATAAGTGTACTCGCCTTTTTCTAAATATTCCATAGCTTTGTCTTCCTCGATTTGTCTTTTACGCTGTTTTTCTTCTGCAAGTTTGATTTCGTCACATTTTTCAAATATCAAAGCTTTTATGGCTTCTTTATTCTGTTTTAGACCCATGTGTCTTTTAACAAGTTCGAGTTTTTCAGCCTCAGCTTCATCAAAATCTACCATTTCCACTGTTTTTCTGCCCCCTTTCACAGGATATTCCTTATTCAACTTTTTCACCTCCTCAATATTAATTGTGAAAGCAAAAGAGTAATTGAAAGACATGTTCTTTTTACCTTACATTATTAATATTTATTATGGAAACAGCGTGATTTTGTTCTAGCGCGATGGTATGGGAAGTGTTAAACGAGCTGGGCGCTCATGCCATTTTATGAGCGCCTTGGTTTGTGGGTTGGATGTTGTAGTCTGACAGTCTCAAAGTTCCCTGCGTCGTTAATGCTTCAAAATCAGGGGCTTTTTGACCCAATATTGGAAACACAATCTGTTCTTTTTGAATTTCTGCCATTTTATTTTCACCTTTGCTTTACAAAAACGAACACTAGAAGTATAATTGTATGTTTAATAAAAAGATTTTTGTCAGACTGTTTATTTTCTAAACTCTTCTTCCTCATACTCCTATCAAAACAGGGAAAAACAGAGTTACAGATTCAAAAAACACCAGATTTGATTAACCGTGAACAGTCGCACTGTCTATTTGATCTCGGTAAACCGCCACGGTTGTTTTTAGTTGAGATCCATCCTGTTGAATGTCTCTGCCTCGGTTTTCTTAAAAAAACTCTGCTACTTCACTCTTTTTAGAGACCAACAATAAGCTATTTTGTTTCGCTATCGTTTTGAACGTTTTTGCTTGGCGTAGATGTGACTATATAGATTGGTCTTCCTTCACTGAGGGCTTGCGCCGCCTTTCTCCTTGCTCTTTGAACAAGTCTCCAGATGGTTCCTCTTGAAATACTCATTCTTTGTCCAGCCTCTTCCTGTGACAAGCCATCCATATCTACCAGCCTGAAGGCTTCCACTTCCGCAAATTCAATGAAAACTGGTTCCAAATTCCTTAGCGGATTAGGTATAAAGCTGGTTATGGGCGGAATGACCCCTAAGGTAACGGGCTTTGGAAATCGCCCTCTTCCACCGCATCGATGCCTTCCGCGCCACATTGTAGATTTTCTCCTATTCCAGATTGTTTGCCTTAGCTTAGTACGTTAATAGACTTTCTGTCTCTTCAAGAACCCACTCCAAGGCTTGCTTCGCTGCTTTTCTAGCGACGATTTTCCACTCGGTGAATGGCCCGCCGGTTTGCGTCTCTTTTTCAAGATCCCTTAGGCGTTTTCTGATTTCTTGCTCTGTTCTCATATTCCTTCACATCCCTATACCTTGCCAGGTTCCATTCGGTTCATTAATCTTATGTTGTGCCAGAACTCTTATATATTTCTGTGCATTATCACATAATTAATTGTGTGCATAAACACAAAAATAATCTTGAGAGGTGAAATAAAAAATGGGATATCGAAGAAGAGCATATTTTGATCAATGGCCAGGCAATGGACCCTGCAGCCAACTGCCACCATGGCAAAGACCAGGACGTGTATACGGCGGCAGAGGGCAGGGCGCTAATCCGCAGGCATGTGCAAGGTTTCCGGGGCGCCCAAGATGGTGGTGGGCAACCCCAGCATATACATATCAGCCTCCAACGCCTGCTCCACAAGATGAAATAGCAGCGCTAGAAGACTCCAAAAAGGAACTTGGAGAAGAGAAAGCCAGCATAGAGCAAGAAATCAACGACATAGAAACGTACCTAAAAGAGCTGAAATCCAAGCTTGAATCAGAGAAAAAGCAGCAAAGCTTTCCACAATTATTCTTCTAGCACTCGGCATCTTAAAAGGGATCGTGGCAGTTGTTAGTGGCAGCGTAGCTCTCTTGGCAGGTACAATCGACTCGTTCTCGGATGTTTTTTCTTCGATTGCGGTTTGGGCGGGACTCAAAATAGCGAAGAAAAAACCCACCGAGAGGTTTCCTTATGGATACTATAAAGCAGAAACATTCGCGTTACTGACTGTGTCTTTGATACTTGTGGCATCGAGCATTTTGATCATGTTGGAGTCTTTTCAGAAGTTTTTTGAGGTCTACGTTATCTCATTTTCAGGCATAGCTCTAGTTGTGGCAGCGTTATCCGCAATTATCTATTATCTGCTTGCTAAATATAAGGGGCGAGTGGGGCGCCAAATTGGTTCACAAGCGTTAATCAGTGAAGGTTTGCATTCTATGATAGACGTTTATACCTCTGTGTTGGTTTTCGTCGGCGTTTTTCTAGGGGTGCTTGGTTTTCAAGTTGGTGAGGCTCTGATTGGCTTTATGATGGGTGCGTATGTGTTGGCAAGGGGATTATGGTTTGGAAAAGATGCAGTGCTGGTTTTGATGGATGTTTCGCCGAGTCCGCAGAGAGTTAAGGAAATGAAGGAAATAGCGGAGAGTGTTCATGGAGTTAAGGGGACTCATGATATTAGATTGCGAAAATCTGGTCCTGTGTTCTTTGGTGAGATGCATGTGGAATTGCAGGAGGGGCTTTCTCTGGAAAGAGCGCACGTGATATCGGAGGATGTAGAAACAAGAATCAAGAAACACTTCAAAGACCTGGAGTTAGTAACTGTTCATGTGGGACTTGCACACAGGAAAAAAACAAGAATGGCTATTCCAATAATGGAAGACAACGGCTTGGATTCATCACTTAGTCTCCATTTTGGAAGCGCTCCTTATTTTGCCTTCATAGAGGTTGAAGAAGGACAAATAGTGAGTCTCAATGTTAAAGAGAATGGAGGAGCAAGACTGTCGCATAAGAAGGGGATACAAGCTGCCAATCTTTTGGTTGAAGAAAAAGTTGATGTGGTACTGGCTGGGAGCCTTGGAGAGGGTCCTTTCCACGTATTGGGAGACAATCTCATACAGATTTATTATCTTCCAAAATCTGTGGAGATCCGAGAGGCAATTCGCCTCCTGAATCAAAACTTGTTAGACAAAATGGTGTCACCGATTGAAAAGCATGAAGAGGACAAAATTGAATGACAAATCAATCTACGTGTTTTTAACGCGAGGGATGCTCTTTTCTGGGCCTTGTTTGCGAAATTATTTTTTGTCAATTTTTCCATTGATTAATATGTCGGTTTTAGTTTATTTTCTAAACATAAGATATTAATAGAGTTTGGCTATTAAACTAAATCTCAAACTGAATCCGCTGAGGTTTGAAATTGACCAGCAAAAACGTACATATAAAAATTGGAGAAATGAAGACCAGTATTGGTCATATAAAGAATCTGGAATTATCCATAGGAAAAGTTGTCGATGACTCTTGGTCGGAGCCCATGGGACCAACCCCAATGCCTGGTTTAACCACCCTGCGAGACTGGGACATGAAGCTTCTCAACAAGTACAAACCTTTCTACATGCCCGATTGTGACCTTTGCTGTCTCTGCACGTATGGGAAATGTGATTTGACAGCGGGCAAACGCGGAGCCTGTGGCCTTGACATTGGCGCCCAATCATCCCGCATAGTCCTCTTGGCTTGCAGCATAGGTGCAGCTACTCACACGGGGCATGCTCGACACGTAGTTGACCACCTAATCGAAAAGTATGGTCGGCGGTATCCTTTGGATGTAGGTGGCTTAAACGTCAAGGTTGAGGCTCCAGTAACTAGGCTTGTCACCGGAATAAAACCTGAAACTCTCGGCGACCTGGATGAAGTTCTGGAATACTGCGAGAAACAAATCACGCATCTACTCTCTGTTGCACACACGGGTCAAGAAGCGAGCAATTTGGATTTTGAATCAAAGGCTTTACACGCTGGGCGGGTTGACCAAGTAGGTATGGAAGTCGCGGACATCGCTCAAATTTCCACATTTCATTTTCCAAAGGCTGATCCAGAAGCTCCACTTATTGAAATGGGCATTGGAACCGTTGACACGTCAAAACCAGTCATCATGTGCATTGGTCATAACGTCGTGCCTTCAGTCGGAATAATCGATTACATGAAAGATAACAATCTAGCAGACAAGCTCGAAGTCGTAGGCTTATGCTGCACCGCCATCGACAATACAAGGTACTTTAACCGAGGCAAAATCGTAGGACCCATCTCATGGCAACTGCGCTTCATACGAGGCGGATTTGCCGACGTAGTGGTTTTGGACGAACAATGTGTCAGAGCCGATGCTTCTTTAGAGGCTGAACGTGTCAAAGCCCCAGTCATAGCCGCGTCAGAAAAGAACTGTATAGGTTTCAAGAACCGTACAAATGACCCTGCAGACGAGATAGTTGCAGACTTGGTTAGCGGCAAGGTTCCAGGCGTTTTGATTCTTGACCCTGAAAAAGTCGGCGAAGTAGCCGTGAAGGTTGCTCAGAAAATCGCGCCAATCCGCAAGAAAATGAATGTTCTTCCATCCCTCGACGAAATCAAAGCTCTTGCGAAGACATGCAGACAATGCAACCTATGCCAGAGAAACTGTCCACAAGACCTTAACATCCCCGCCGCGCTGAAAGCAGCAGCTGAAGGTAATCTTGCTCCGCTTACTGACTTGTACGAATCATGCATTGGATGTGGACGCTGCGAACAAGCCTGCCCAGTCAAACTTGAAATCCACAGCTTTATAGTTAAAGCAGGCGAGAAATTCATGCTTGAGGAAAAGAACTTTTGCCGTGCAGGCAGAGGCGCTGTTCAGGACGTAGAAATCCGAAGCGTTGGCGGTCCAATCGTGCTCGGTGAAATCCCGGGTATACTTGCAGTTGTAGGCTGTGCTAATTATCCGCACGGCGGCAAAGACGTTTATGATATATGCAGAGAATTCGCTCTTCGGCGCTTCATCGTAATGACTTCTGGTTGCTCAGCCATGTCTGCAGGTTCTTATAAGAACGCCGAAGGAAAAACACTCTATGAAGAATTCTCAGGTGATTTTGCGGCTGGAGGAGTACTTAACGTAGGCTCTTGCGTTTCAAACCCTCACATCGCAGGTGCCGCCATCAAAGTCGCCAACATTTTTGCAAAGAGAAACCTGAGAGGTAACTACGAGGAAATAGCCGATTACATCCACAACCGTGTTGGCGCTGTTGGCTTAGCATGGGGCGCATACTCACAGAAGGCAGCATCGATTGCTTCTGGCTTCTGGAGTTTAGGCGTTCCAGTGCTTGTTGGTCCACACGGCAGCAAATATCGACGTATGCTCTTAGGCAGAGCGGATAAGAAAGAAGACTGGGAAGTTTATGATGCGCGCACAGGTGACAAAGTTAACGTTGGACCAGCCCCTGAGCACTTGTTCCAAACGGTTGAAACAAAAGAAGAAGCTATGGTCGCTATAGCTAAACTGTGTATAAGACCCAACGACACATGGAAGGGACGCTCAATCAAGCTATCACACTATGTTGACCTGCACAAGCGCCTGTACGGAACAATGCCAAAAGACCTACACCTGTTCATTCGCACAATGGCTGACGTACCCATGACCATGAAAGACGAATTCACAAAGATTCTGGAAGCGAAAGACTGGAAGGAAACAGTGATTCCCGACCCGACCTTGCTTAGTAGAATGGTTAGGAAAATGAAGGAGTGAGAATGAAATGTCGTGTGAACCTTGGCAATGTGCCGAAATAGCAGCAACAAAGAAAGCAAATCCAATAACTAAACCCGAAGTAGCAGTAGCGATGATCAAGAAAGCTGCTCACCCAATCCTTGTTGTGGGCAGCAATGCAACTGAACGCTACATGGAAGGCAGACCGTTGATCGAATTTCTCATAGACTTCGCCAATGCGTCAAAAATCCCAGTCGTAGCGACCGCGCATATGGTTGGAGAATTCCTTAAACGAGGCTATGAACCAGCAGACTTCATGTCTGCGATGGACATAGGCAATCGCCTTGTAGATCCTGAGTGGCAAGGTATCGACGGCAAAGGCCACCCTGACCTAGCGCTATTCGTCGGCCTGCCATATTACATGGAAGCCTTGATCCTTTCGGGACTCAAGCACTTCGCTCCTGATCTCAAAACCATGACTATAGACAACATGTATCATCCGCATGCAAGCTGGTCTTTCCCGAACGGCACCTTAGAGGACTGGGGAAATAGCCTTAAAGTCATGACTACAAAGTTCAGATGTTGACCATAACATGCCGAATTAAAGGCAACCAATACTTCGATGGCTAAAAAAATGAGACCTCCAAAACATGTCTACGCAGCTGTTATCTTAACTTTGCTGCTATTATTTTCGGATTTTGTCATGTTCTCAAATCTTGTTACTAGTACGGCTAACGTTTCCAGTGCGCCTACAAATTTTGGTGAAACCGCTAATTCACCCAATCTACTTCAATATGAGTGGACTCAGCACCAAGGTGATGCATCTTTCACTCATTTCTCCGCGGGACCTGCGCCAGATGCGCCAGACATCCTTTGGAAAAGCAACATAACTGGGATTCAGAGTTACCTATCTGCTTTTAATGGTATGATTTTCGCCGCTAACAGCACGAGTGTTTTCGCCTTAGACCGAGAGAAGGGAAGCATAATATGGGCAACCACCGTGCCTTCTATTGGACGCTGGCCAGCGGTGTACAAAATAGATGATTCGCATATGATTGCGGGAAGCAGTTGCCTTGAAATAGCGACTGGACGAATCTTGTGGAATAGCACCAATTTTGCGGCTAACGTAGCTAGCTTTGCTGATGGCGCTTACGTTCCAGAGGAGAAAATGTTCTACGTCAAAGCTGCATCTTTTGTTCAGGCCTGGAACTTTTCGAACCCATCGGTCCCACCGTTGCTGATGTGGACGACCTACGTTCCTGGCGGTGAAACAGTCGGGTCTGGAGTGCAGTATGGCGGTGGCATAGTATTTCCTGGATCCTTCGAGTCTCATCAGATGGCACTCAACGCTACTACCGGTAAGGTCCTTTGGGATGTAGAAACAAAAGGCTCGATGATTTTCGCGGGTTCGTACTACCAAGGGAGGTTTCTAAAGGCTTGTACCTATGGCAATGCTTTTTACGCTTTTAACGCTTCCAATGGCGCGATTTTGTGGACGTTCAATCCTGGCACTGATGGATACTTTACTTCAGGCTCAGCCGCCGCATATGGCATGGTTTATGAACTAAACAAGGATGGTTATCTATATGCCCTTGATGTAGCTACGGGGAAATTGTTGTGGTCTTATCAAGGTCCTGGTCCTCTGTTCTTTCCGGGCTGCCCAGTGGTGGCTGACGGCATGATCTATGCCACAACAGGTCAGCAAGCGTCAACTTATCCGAACACGGGTGTACGCAGTATTTCCGAGTTTGCCTGTCTCGACGCTTACACTGGTCGAGTCATATGGAAGCTTCCCATAGAAGCTTATCCGCCACGGGAGTCGCTCGCGATCGCGTACGGCAATTTGTATCTGATTCCAGCCTACGTGTTGTACGAGCAAATGGATACATACTATGCTTTCGATCAGATTTGGGCCATCGGCACCGCTTCCTGGTCTATGTTCCGCCATGACGCAGCAAACACTGGAGTTGGGCAGTCAGGTCCCACTAACTTGACGCTTCGATGGAATTTTAGCGCTGGGGGTGCGGTTACCTCCTCTCCAATTGCTGCTAACGGATTAATCTATTTCGGTTCTCAGGACAAATGTGTCTACGCCGTTGACGCGGGCATGGGCAGCCTTATCTGGAAGTTCAAAACTGGCGACCGCATCTTGTCTTCAATAGCGGTGGCAAATGGCAAAATCTACGTTGGACCAGATGACGGAACAGTCTACTGCCTAGATGCTTACAATGGCAGTCTGCTGTGGTCACAGTATGCCGGTGGAGATGTTCAAGCCAACTACAACGCGGCTGTGATACTCCACTCCTCCCCCATCGTGGCTGGTGACAGAGTGTACGTCGGTGCATTGGACAATAACACTTACTGCTTAGATGCTAATTCTGGAAATATCGTTTGGAAATACCCCACGAATGGACTGATCACTTCCACTCCCGCCGTTTCTAATGGCGTAGTTTATGTCGAATCACAAACGCCAAACTCTGGGACTCTATATGCATTAGACGCAGTTGCTGGAGTGCTGTTGTGGAACAATAGTCTTCCATATGCGCAAGCAAACCGAGGCCAAGACATTATGTCATCTCCGGTAGTTGGAGACGGTATGGTCTTCGCGGCTTCCAATAAACAAGTGTATTATGGGATAAACGCTTCCACTGGAAAAATCCAATGGACCTACAAGGACTTTAATTCCAGCGAATTCATAATCTGCTCTCCAGTCTACAACAATGGCAAAGTCTATCTGATTGATGAGTTTTTCACGGTGTGTGTCGACGCTTTAACAGGCAAGACTCAATGGAGCACTTTCCTCGGTGCCGAACTCTACATTTCACCCGCATACGGTGATGGCAAGTTGTACAGCGTTTCTGATGAGCGTGGTCTGTACGTTGTGAATGCAACTGACGGCCAGAAACTTTTTTACACTCTCTTACATTCAAATAGTTGGTCATCTCCCAGTCTTTATAACGGAAAACTCTATGTGGGCGACAACGATTGGAACGTCTACTGCTACTCCGAATATCCTGCACTAAACAGTAGCATCACCTTAGAATTGAACCCGCCAAATATCTATCTGGGCGATTCAGTCATTGGTTCCGGAATTCTTGTTCCAGGAATCTTTAACACAACTATTTTGGTGTCTTTTTTTAAGCCTGATGGTATCGTAGTCAATACGCAAGTCACGACTTTCGAAAATGGCGCTTTCAACTTCACTTATACGCCCGATGCAATCGGCAATTGGACCGTTACTTTGCAGTGGCTATCAGACAGGGACTTTTACACCTCCGCTCAAAGGGGACAAACATTGATAAGAGTTTCCCCCGCTCCAACCCCGACACCAACTGCAATGCCCTCAATTTTTGAAGGTTCCTTAGCATTTGCCATAATGATGGCCATAATCCTGTTGGTTGCCCTCATAGTTGGATACGTATTCATTAAACGAATAAAAAATAAGCAATTCAAATTTTGGCTTCGCTAACTTTCTGTTAGTTCTAAGCCCTGCGAAAAAAGTTGAATTTCGAATTAGGAAACATGCAAAATACGATTGGACCCACCCATTCACCGAATAGACATGCGGACATTGGTTTTGTATTTCTGGTATTCTTTCCCGAATTTTTCCTCGTTTTTGGAGAGTCGATAGTACAATGGCGCGCATTAACAAATGGGTGGGGATTGTGGTGCCTGAAAACTCGAACGTCTATGATGAAATGAGCGCTTGGGACAACCTCATCTTTGCAGCTCAACTCTACAGAGTACCTAGGGACAAACGGCAAAGCAAAGCAAAAGACCTTCTGGAACTCTTTGGCCTTTACGAACGCCGTAGAGACCGCGCAGGCGTTTTTTCCAAGGGCATGAAAAGAAGATTGACAACAGCAGCAGCCTTAGTTCACACGCCTAGTTTACTTTTCCTTGATGAGCCCATCCGGCTTAGACGTCCAGAGCTCCCGCATGATCCGAAACTTGATTAAAGACCTCAATAAAACTGGCGTAACTGTTTTTCTTACCACACACTATATTGAAGAAGCCGATCAGCTATGCCAACGTGTCGCTATGATCAATAAAGGAAAAATAAAGGCTATTGATAGTCCAGAGAAGCTTAGGTTACGGCTTGGACTACGCATTCACTAACATGGAACGCGCCCGCATGGCAGGCTTAATGGCAGCACCCAAAGCACGCCCATTACTGTACGCGGCAAACAGCGAAAACTGGAAAGACATGGCTGAACTTGCCATGATGTACAATTGCCCTCTCGTAGTCTCCGCACCCAACGACCTCAACATGCTCGTCTCATTAACTAAAACCCTGATGGCTTACGGTATCAAAGACCTCGTTCTCGACCCAGGCACTTTCATAAACGAAGGACTTGGAACCACTCTCAACAACTTTACCATGTTGCGCAGAGCTGCATGCAAAGGTGGCGAAGAACTTGCAGGATTCCCGCTCATGGGTGTCCCAATGGCTGCTTGGGTTGGCAAAGGTGAAGCAGCAGACGAAATCATCAAGTGGAAAGAAGCATACCTCGCATCTATGCTGATTGTCCGATACGCAGACATAATCGTAATGCACGGAAACGACGGATGGTCACTACTACCGACGGCGGTCCTTCGACAAAACATATACACTGACCCACGCAAACCAGTTGCAGTTGCGCCAGGCTTGAAAGTGTTTGGCACTCCAGACGAAAAATCACCAGTGTTCTTCACCTCAAACTTCGCATTAACATACTACACCGTAGCTTCAGACCTTGAAAGCGCTAAACTCAACGCTTACCTAATCGTGGTGGAAACTGAAGGCTCAGCCATTGACAGCGGAGTCGCAGGACGCAAACTCACAGCAGAACGAGTCGCAGACGCAATCAAAGCCTCAGGCGTAGAAAACAAAGTCAAGCACAGAAAAATCATCATCCCAGGCAAAGCCTCACGCATAAGCGGCGAAATCGAAGAACTCAGCGGCTGGAAAGTCCAAGTTGGACCACGCGACTCTTCTGAGATACCCAAGTATCTCGTAGAGAAATGGCAACCCTAAAACCAACATTTCTTTCTTTTCTTAATTTGTTTTCTTTTCTGCATAAGTCGCAAAAAACCTCTTTCCTCAAGGTTGAGGAAC
>PLNS01000017.1:0-69142 GCA_003141855.1 Candidatus Bathyarchaeota archaeon
AACATAGAACCACTATTAGGATCCAAATAGGTTCGTTAGTATAACAAAGAAAAAATGAAAAAAGAAGAGATTGGGTTTATTTGACTTTGTAGTCTTCTGAATCAACCACTTTCTCTTCGCCTGGACCTTGCTCTTCTGGTCCGCCGCTTGGAGGCATCTCTGGTCCTGCTCCGCCTTGTGGTCCTTGGCCTGGTTGCTGTTGTCCTTGCTGTTTGGCGTATTCCGCGGCTGCTTGCTCGTAGATTACTTTGCCGACTTCTTGGAGAACCTTTTGAAGCTCGTCGGATTTTGCTTTAACCTGTGCCATGTCGTTGCTTGCTAATGCGTCTTTTAGTGTTGCGACTGCTGCGTCGATTTTACCGATTTGTTCTTGGGTTATTTTGCCTACAAGGTCGTTTTTGGTTTTCTCTGCCGTGTAGACTAGGCTGTCGGCGTTGTTGCGTATTTCTGCTTCGTCGCGTTTCTTTTTGTCTTGGTCGGCGAATTGCTCGGCGTCTTTGATTAAGCGTTCTTTCTCTTCCTTTGAGAGTTTGGTGGATGCGGTTATGCGGATTCTTGATTCTTTTCCTGTGGCGCGGTCTTTAGCTGTTACGTTCATGATGCCGTTGGCGTCGATGTCGAAGGTTACTTCTATCTGGGGGGTGCCTCTTGGCGCGGGCGGCAAGTCGACGAGGTTGAACTCGCCAAGGGAGACGTTGTCGGCTGCCATTGCGCGTTCGCCTTGGAGCACGTGGATGGTGACTGCTGTTTGGAAGTCTGCTGCCGTCGTGAACACTTGGCTTCGCTTGGTTGGAATCGTTGTGTTCTTATCCATTACTTTTGTAAATACGCCACCCATAGTTTCAAGCCCAAGCGTGAGCGGGGTTACGTCTAAGAGCAGCAGGTCTGTGACTTCGCCCGTGATGACTCCCGCCTGGATTGCTGCGCCGATGGCAACGCACTCCATTGGGTCCAATCCGCGTTCGGGTGCTTTGCCCAAGATTTGCTCAACAAACCTTTGTACCAAGGGCATTCGGGTCATGCCGCCTATGAGGATGATTTTGTCGATTCCCTGCGGAGTCAACTTTGCATCTTCCAATGCTTTGAGTAATGTGCGTTGGGTTTTTTGAACGACGGGTTGCGCTAAAGATTCCAGTTTAGTCCGCGTTAATGTTAATTTTAGGTGTTTTGGTCCTGAAGCATCTGAGGTTAGGAATGGCAGGTCGATGTCGGTGCTCATCAACGTTGAAAGTTCGATTTTGGCTTTTTCAGCTGCTTCTTTGAGGCGCGACATCGCCATCTTGTCGCCTGAAACTTCTAGGCCTGTTTGGCGCTTGAACTCGTCGAGGATGTAGTCCATGACTGCTTTGTCAACGTCTGTTCCGCCCAACTGCGTGTCGCCGCTGGTGCTGAGCACTTGGAAGACTCCTTTGCCGAAGTCCATGAGTGTGACGTCGTGGGTTCCGCCGCCGAAGCTGAAAACAAGAATCTTCATTTCGTGCTGCAGCTTATCTATGCCGTATGCGAGGCATGCAGCGGTGGGTTCGTTGATTATTCTCATGACTTGGAAGCCCGCGATTTCTCCTGCGTCTTTGGTGGCTTGGCGTTGGTTGTCGTTAAAGTGCGCCGGGACGGTGATGACGGCTTTGTTGATTGTGCCACCAAGGTAGGTTTCGGTGTCTTTCTTAATTTTCTGCAGGATGAACGCTGAGATTTGCTGCGGCGTGTACTCTTTGCCGTAAACGTTAACTTTGTAGTCTGTGCCCATTTTGCGTTTTATTTCAAAAATTGTTCCTTCAGAATTGGTGGTTGCTTGGCGTTTTGCCGATTCACCAACTAAGAGTTGCCCGTCTTTTGTGAAGGCGACAACTGACGGAAACATTTTTCCAGCCATCGTGGGGCCTTCCGCGCTTGGAATAACCGTCGCGTGTCCGCCTTCATAGATGGCGGCTGCTGAATTGGTTGTTCCCAAATCGATACCTAATACTTTTTGGTTTGTTTTTTGATTACTCATCTTTGTTTTTTTCCTCCGTTTGGTTACTTTGATTTTTCGTTGACTTGACCGCTACTTTGACGATGCTTGGTCTGAGCACCTTGTCTTTCATCATGTAGCCTTTTCTTATTTCTTCAATTACCGTGCAAGCCGCAACATCGTCGCGCTCGACTGCGGCAATAGCGTTATGACGTGTGGGGTCAAAAACTTTGCCCTCGGGGCTTTCTATTGGAAAGACGCCTTCTTGCTCAAGAACCTTTCTGAGCTTCTTTAGCGTCATTTCCACGCCTTCAAGCAGGGATTCGGGCGACGTTGAGATTTCGCCGTTTTTAACCGCTAACTCCAGTTCGTCAACAACATCCAACAGCTGAATGACTAAACGTTCAGTGCCGTAGTTCTTGATCTGCTCCGCTTCCCTATCGTAACGCTTCTTTAGGTTTTCGAAGTCCGCCTGCAAATACTTTAGCCTAGTCAGGTATTCATCCGAACGCTTCTTTTCACATTCAAGACGCCCTTCAAAATCAACCGGCTGAGGCTCTTGCTCATCAACCATTAGCCTGTGTCCCTCATCTCTTAGACCCCAACCAATCAGAAAAATGCAATAAAAAAATATTTCGCTTCAAATTGGAAATTTAACGGACTAAGCTTATGATTAATGAATATTTTTCTGCCTAATATACAGGAAGGGCAGGTCATTTGAGCGCTTGTTCTTTAGAGGTTAAGGTAGCTTGCATAAATTCGTCTATGGGTTGGGGGCGGGTGCGGGTATCAGGGTTGCGCTTTCGATAAGGGTTATTTTGTTGTTTAAGTCTATGCGGCATCCAAAAAGGTAGGTTTGGTTTTCCTGAATGCTCTCGTAGAGAGATGGGTTATTTAGAATGTAAAATGCTCGATTTTCGGAGAGGTTAACGGTGTAGTTCGCTGGGTGGTTGTCTGAAACGGGGGCTTTTGAAATGACTATTCCTCTTTCAACGTCGGGTATTTTAGCGTTGTTTACAGCGTCTTGAGCAATGAATATGACTGCTCCTAACGCGGCCAAAGAAACCAGCAGGGCTACAGTTACAATTATTTTAAATTCATCCATACTAATTTGCCCCAATGACTAAACGGTAAACGATTGATTAGTATATAAAATTGGCGCCATAGCCAAAGAACAATCTAACAAAGTTTGAATTAATGCGTGATGAAAAAGTAGATGCTCAGCGCAGCAGAGGCTTCCTTTTTAGGAAGGGGTAGGCCACAGAGAGCACTAGTGTTTCAGCTGCTTCTTGACGGCTTCTTCAGCCGCCTGCACCGCTTCCGCCAGCTTCTCGGGTTTTGTTCCTCCGCCTTGGGCAAAGCTTGGTCTTCCGCCGCCTCCGCCGCCAAAAATCGGCGCTGCCTCCTTCACTATGTTGCCTGCGTTTACGCCCTTCTGCACCGCGGTTTCTCCAGCCATAACCATGAGTCTGCAGGTTTTTCCATCTGAACCATAGAACAGTGTGACTGTGGCTTCGTTGCGTTTGATGATTTCGCTTGCTGTTTGCAGCATGCGGTTCACGTCGATTACTTCGCCGAAGTCCCGTTTAACAATCGATACGCCATCTACTTCAACTGCTGTTTCACAGGCTTCTGCGGGTCCAACTGCGCTTTCTTTTTCCGCCAACTCCTTGATTAAGTGGCGTTTTTCAACGTTACTCTCTTTGAGTTCTTTGACTATTTTCTCGGCAGTTTTATCCAACTTGTCGATAGGCGCCGTTAGGACTTCTGAAACTTTCCACAGCAAACTCTCCTGGGTCTGCACAGCCTTCAACGCTTTTAGCCCAACCGCGTAACCCAACCGTTCCACGCCATCCTGAACGCGCTCCGTGTAAACGATTTTTACAAAGCCCACTTCGCCAGTACTTCCCAAATGCGTTCCAGCGCACGCTTCAACATCCCAATCGCCAGTCTTCACGACGCGGATGTCTTTGCCTGGGACCGCACCGCCCTGGTACAGCCTAAAACCGTAGCGTGATTCTGCTTCGTTGCGTGGCAGCCATGCGGTTTCAACCTTCATGTTAGCGGATATTGCTTGGTTTGCTAAGGTTTCGATTTTGTGGATTTCTTCTTGGGTTAACCTTCGGTAATGGGAAATGTCGAGTCGCGAGGTTTCTAAGCCTTTTTGAGTGCCTGATTGCCAAACGTGTTCACCTAAAACCCGTCTCGCCGCTCCGTTTATGAGGTGGGTTACGGTGTGCGCTTTCATCAGCGAATAACGTCTGTCCCAATCCAAAGTGCCGTGAACTAGGTTGCCTTCCTTAAACGTTGCCGGCGTGCTTAGTTTGTGCACTATGACCTTGCCAATCTTTTGCACGTCAACAACATCAAATTTCGCGTCACCACTAATTAACCAGCCTTGGTCTGTCGGCTGCCCTCCACCCTCAGGATACAAACAAGTCCTATCCAACACCACGTAGACGCCGTTGATTATCTTGAGGACTTTCGCATCAAACTCTTTCATGTAAACGTCAGCGTAGTAAAGTTGCTCGGTTGCTGGCAGTTGCTCAGCCGCCTTCTCCAACGTCTGCTCAGCCTTTGCCGCTTCCTCTTCCACGGGTTTTGTAGCCTGCATGTGGCGATTAGCAATTAACGCGTAAAAGTTCTCAGGAACCTCCACTTCAACGCTTTCTTTTTCTGCCACTTGCTTAACAATTTCCGGCGGAAGCCCATGCGAATCATACAGTTCCGTTAGCGTGTCCATGGGCAATTTGCTTATCCCTTTGGTTTTTAGGTCGTTGGCTATTCGTTTAACCATGCCTTCGCCACGCTTGAGCGTTTCCACGAACTTTTCCTCTTCGACCTTGAGCATTTCAATGATTTCGTTTTGCATTTCTTTAATGCGGGGAAAATCTTTTGCCCAGTAATCCGCCTGCATATCGATGATGTCGTAGAGTTTGGCAGGTTCCATGTTTAGTGTGCGCATTAAACGGTAAACTCGTCGGAACAGCAGCCTTGCCAAATAGCCTTCTTGGATGTTGGATGGCACAACGCCTTCGGAGAGCATGAAGCTTAGTGTTTTGGTGTGGTCGGTTACTGCCCAAGCGTTCTCGATTGGGATGAGCACTTTGTCGAGCGTTGCCATGCCGATGCCTGTTAATTCCGAGACGCGTTTGCGGGCGACAAGCCTGTTTGCCCTCTTGTCAACGCTGACTAAACCTGAATACTTTGCAACACGCGCCAAGAAATCATTATCAACATTAGTTATTCCAGCCATTGAAAGGACTTTATCATGCAAATTGCCGTAAATCGCTTGGAAAGCGCTTGGTACACCCTGGCTGATCCATGCAAAACGGTCAATACCATACCCCGTGTCCACCGTGCGAATAGGCAACTCGACGAAGTCGTCGCCGACAACCTTATACTGCATAAAAACCAGCGTGCCAACTTCGAGTCCGCGGACGATGCATTCCACGTCTGGACCAGCGTTTCCTCCGCCAACCCACACGCCCTCCTTGTAGATGACTTCTTCAGATTTTATGCCTAAGATTTCAGTGGCGAAGCGGTGGTGGAAACGTACTGTGTCATCTTTCCAGTAAATCTCTTTATCTGGGTAGTTGAATGCGTGTGCTCCGCCCATTTCGAAGATGGTTAAGTGCCTGCCAAACGTGGGTCCAGTATTGGAAATGTCGGTTAATCTGATGCACGGCTGAGAAATCACCAGTGGGTTTGCTGGTGGCGGCGCAATGCCCTCGGTAACGTACGGTTGAAAATCGATGATGCTTGCGTGAGTTAAGTAAATGTCTTTTCTCCAACGCGCAACAACTGGATAAGGCTTAATCCGGGTGTGACCATTCTTCTCGAAGAACGAGAGAAACGCTTCCCGCATCTCGGAGAGGCTGAACTTTTTGCTTGTAGCTGGGTTACCAAGAAAAGTGTAGCATCCGCACTCGTCTGAGCCAGATTCGCCACAAGTTTCCTGCTCAGAGTTCTGGGTCCAAAAATATTCTCCGCATTTGGGACAATGCTTCCTAACGAAGCCTTCCTGTTTAAAGAATGGAAGAGCATAATCTTCTTCAGTAAACTGCTTGGTCAAACCTTTCAGGCACTCCGATATTCAGTGAGTTTTCTTAGCTTTTAATGGGTTACGAGATTCATGCATTTAAATAGTTAGCTAATTTTTGGTGCTGTCACCCGCCCTCATCTCTTTCTTTTTCTTTTTTAAGGGTTAGAGAGAAAAAAAAGAATTTGGGTTTTGCAGAGGAGTTATTAGCGAATATAAGCTATTTACCTTAAGGATTGCGCATGAAGATAAGAGAAAGCGGAATGCCCAAAGAAGAAGAATGGAACAAGTTTTTTGACCCATCTAAAATACTAAGCTTGCTGGGTTTAGGACAGAGCGTAGTTGATGTAGCAGATTTCGGCTGCGGCTATGGAACATTCACAATACCCGCTGCAAGAATGATACGAGGAAAAATCTATGCTTTTGACATTGAACCAGAAATGATTAAGGCCTTAGAGCAGAAAGCAAAAGACCTTAATCTAAACAATGTTAAGGCAATTCTTCGTGATTTCCTATCGGAAGGTTCAGGGCTCAAGGATTTCAGCGTTGATTTTGTTATGCTATTTAATATCCTGCATGTTGAGAAACCAATCCCCTTGCTAAAAGAAGCCTACAGAATTCTAAGAGTTGGCGGTAAAGTCGGCATTATTCATTGGAATTACGATGCAGCAACTCCAAGGGGACCGCCCATGAATATTAGACCTAAACCTGAACAATGCAGGCTGTGGGCTGAATCTGTCGGATTCACTTTTGAACAAAAATTCGATTTAAAACCCTATCATTATGCCTTATTATTAAAAAAGTGACCTTTAGATATTTTCCAAAGAGCACAGCTTTTCATTTTTCACAAGCGTCTGTAGAAGAATGCCAGCCCTCAATCATCGGTTTCTCTTCTATGCCCTGTTTTTCTTGTCCATAACGCCGAAGCGGTTTAGTTAGATGCCGCTGGGACCTCGTTGAAGTCACATACAAACCCGCCTTAAGCGCCCGAGGAACAACTGATTCCTTCTTTTTTAAATCGCCGTATTTGCCGCCGCATTTTTCGCAGCGGAAGCCTTGGTTTTTGCCCATGGACTTCAAACGTTTCCTGCAGTTGGGGCAGAGCGGGTTTTCCAGCAGTGTTTTCGGGGTGATGGTTAGGATGTTAATTTTTTCCAAATTAATCGTCAACGGCTTGCTCGCCGTTGCTTTGTGGACGGCGCCGTAAACTTCAACGCTGTCGCCGACGACTAGTTCCCTTGCAATCTTGCGCAGGTCGCCTGTGGGCTCATAAGCGGCACAATCAACCTCAGCCGAATCATTCTTGATGGAAAAGATGACGTGGCGCAGGGGAATTATCCGCGGGTTTTTTGAAACGGTGCCTTTAGCTATGACTGAACTGTAAGGTTCAAGTTTGCTTAAGGCTTCAGCGGGTTTTAGGTGGGCGTCTGTGCCTTGGTTGCTGCGGAAGATTACCCATCGTTCCACGGGCTCCAGCGGCTTAACCAACCCGTAAGCTTTCATGACTATTTCAGGTGATTCGCCCCTGATCCCGAACAGAATCGGGTCGGGACCACGCGGCGTAATAATTACCCTGCCCTTCTCAGAATCCACATTGTTAAAAGTGCAAGGCAACGTCAACTTGTCCATCTCAAAAATCGAAGCCTCATCAACCCGCCTTTTCGTCCCCAAGTTTTCTGGGGTTCGGTAAGCAATCAACTCGTAAGTGTGGTCGCCGTCCAGCGTTTCGCCGATTGCTGCCAATGCGCCGATGATGCCCCGACAAGAGTTAAACCCAACTGCTTCAGCGCCCAACTTTTTGATTAATGCCATTGCTTCTTTGAGCGTTACGATGGTTGTTTCGGTTTTCTTCGAGAAAGCCTTCAATTCCGCTGGGATTTCTCTGTTTTTATAAAATACGATTCCTGGGTCTGTGCCTTTTTCTTTGATGGCCGAGTGCTCTTCCCACAAAGTTGTGGCGGTATCTTTTATTTGGTCCTCCAACTCAGGCTCGCAGGTGAATCGCAGGCATAAGGCGCCGTTGCCCCTTGTTTTCCAAGGCACATTGGGGTTGAGTCTAATCAAGGCTGGATAGTCAATAAATTTCACGTTGAATTTTTCAAGTTTTTCGATGAGGACAGCGGCAAGGTAAGTGGTGCAGCCTCCTTTCGTTGAGTCTGTGTCGTCTAACCCAATGTGCATTAAGTTTTGCTTAGTCAATGGCGGCTGCTCTCCAAGTTTAAATATGAAGATGGGTTGGAAGGTAAAAAATATTGTTAGCCTAAAGCGTGTTTAGGAGCCATTGTTTACTGGATTATGGGGTTTTCAAAAATCACTTGCTCTTGAAGTGGTGTTTTTGGTTTTTCAGTGATTATCATGGTTAATTTTGAGTTTATTTTGCCGATCTTTTCGATTCGTTTGGTAATTATGTACTTGAGTTCTTCCATGCTTTCGGCTTTGACGTTCGCGATTATGTCATAAACGCCCCAGAGGTTGTGCGCTTCTTCAACGCCTTCGATTTTTTTTAGGGCTTTGAGTACTTGCTTTTCGGCTCCGATTTCGGTATTTAAGAGGATATAAGCTGTGGGCAATTTTTATTTCTCCTTTTTATTTGGGTGGGTGGTTGGTTTCAGAGGTTCGGGTGCTCTTTATTGTTCGGGGGGAACACAAAAAGGTTCAATGTGTTTCCAAACCTCTTCATCCAACCGATAAAAAATTCGGTGCGTCTGCTGGTAGCGAGAGCTTCTGCTTGGGTTTGGCTCTCTTTTGGCATACCTTTGATTTGCAGGTTTGTTTTCATTTTTTTACTACCTTTGACGCACAGGAATGATACATCAATCGTAAATGATTTAAAATTATGTGACTGTACCTAGCCAGTCACAACTGCAACATTGTGATGGGCAGAAATTGCTTGATAGTCTGCGTTGCACTTGGAGTAGTGGTCTCTGGCATGTAGGTCGAGTTCTTTTCCGTTTTCGAAGGCGGTGCCACACCATGGGCACTTGAATTGTGCTTTCATTATTTATCGTGTTTACTTTGTTTTTGGAGGATTAAAGGTTGTGTGAGTAATAAAAAATTCACAGGTGTGGTTTTTTGTTAAAAGAAAGGGAAGTGTGGTGTTACCTGTCTTCTACAACAATCATCGTTAGTGTTGATCGCACTTTGTCTAGTCGTCGAATTCGCCATGTTACTATTTCTTTTAGTTTATCCATGGTGTCTGCTTTGACTCTGGCTACTATGTCGTAGACTCCGTAGACGGCTGAGGCTTCTTCTACGCCCTCAACTTTTTTTAGCTCTTTTAGAACGTCCGATTCAGAGCCTATTTCAGTATTTATTAATACAAACGCTGTAGGCATAATCCAATCCTCAAACAATTACTTAGGTGGAGTTTACATTAAAATGTTTCCTAGCTCACTTTGTCTGGTTTTGCCTGATGATTTTTATTCCCGCCCATTGCAAGGCTAAATATGATACTATAAGCCGGAACCACAGGTTCACAACCCTCGTCAGCAAAGTAACTGAAAAACTCAGGTCAAGCGGTATGCCTAGGAAGGTAAAGGAGGAAGTCATCACGATCTCTGTGAACCCGAAAATTGTTACTCCGACAGTTTGAAGCGTTCCCGTTAAAGTAAAAACGATGAGGACTCTATCCACTGGCACAGGATAGCCTAACGCAGTGAAAGTTAGAAAAATAACTGAGATTTCAAAAACAAAACTAGTAACCGCAAAAGCGATTGGCGCAACCAAAGCTTTCGGGTTTGCCCTTAATTGCTGGATGCCTAAGTGGAATTTGCCGAGTAATTCTTCGGCTTTAGCCCTGAAGTTTTGAGGGTTCCAACGCTTTCTGAAAAACAATGCTATTTTAATTGCCCAGTTGAGCAAAGTTTTGGTTGCTGTCGGCTTGATGCTGACATAGTAAACGATGGTTAAGGCTAGAATTGAGAGGGCTAAAACAACGGCGATTAAAAGTGTAGCTGCAAGCGGGAGGGAATAGTTAACAAGCACTAAACCCAATCCAGTGCTCAACGCGACTATGGTCATGGTCATGGTGAAAATCTTTTGCCCAACTACCGACGCGCCGATTTTTCCTGCATCGACCTTGGAGTCTTTTGCTAACAGGTAGGTTTTTGATACTTCACCCGACCATCCCAACTGCGGAACGGTGGCTTCAAAAAACAACCCCACCCACGTAAACAGCAACGCTTTGCGTTTGCTTATTTTTACGGATAAGCAGTTGAGCAATCGTTGCCAAACCAACGAAGAGAAAAGCACATACAGGGAATAAGCCGCAAACGCGCCCGCGTAGACGGCAAGATTGGTTCTTGAAAGTATACGGATAACTTGTGCTGGGTTAACGAAGAAGTAAACGTAGAGGACGAAGGCGACTAAACCCAAAATCAACACTAAAAGTATAGCGTTTGGGCGGAAGGGTTTTTTCGCTGGGTTCATTTAGGGTTTCAAGCCTTGGTTAGACTTCGGTGGCTAAACTATTAAGCGTTAATCAAAAATTATTATGTAAGCCATCCGTCAGTTACTGGGACGTTTTCTTCTTTCTATACCTTAAAGCAGCCATCACTACCGCAACTATGGCAATCACCACTATAACGACAACTAAAAGCAAAACAGTCACGTCTAAACCTTGGTTTGGCTGCCACATGTTAGTAGCCTCCACAATCGTGTGCATAGTATAGTCAGGCAACACAGAGGTTGCTTCAACGCTCACGCCAGTGGCTTGGTCCCAAACGTAAGTGTTCTGGCTTGTAGATGCATACAAAACCGTCCGCGCAGCACCTGCATACGTATGCTGTTCAGAACGGCTAATGGTGACATTGCCCAGGTTTTGGTCAAGGAATATGTCGCCAGCATTAAGGTTGGCTGGAATGATAAAGTCATCGATTAAATGGCCCGTCTTTAGGTTCAAAGTTGAGTTAAAATTCTCCGTGGAGCCGTTTATGAACCTTGAAGTGATGTATACGATTATGCTGGTGCCTTGAACATCGGTTACTTCCATTCGAGACCAGTCAATGTCATGCCCTTCTGATGGCGTGCCAGTGGTAGTTACCGTATACTCTATCCAATCGCCCTTTTTTACGCCAACCGACAAGTCAGCATACACGGCAGAGGCTAAACCTAAAACTAGAACAAGTACGATTATTGCACTGACAAGTTTTCTAAACATACTATTTGGGTCCTATTTGGTCTATAGATGTTTATTCTAATAAAATTGACGCTTGTACCAATCAAAAAGAGAAAAATAGCAGTTTTCTTTAGAGGAGGCAGTTATTCTTCCATCATAATCAACGTTAACGTTGAG
Organism: Candidatus Bathyarchaeota archaeon; assembly: GCA_003141855.1. Taxonomy (GTDB): domain Archaea; phylum Thermoproteota; class Bathyarchaeia; order Bathyarchaeales; family Bathycorpusculaceae; genus Bathycorpusculum. The sequence goes on from PLNS01000017.1 coordinate 11,287, forward strand.
CGGACCCTGCTGAGCGTTCTTATTTTGCGCGTCACCATGTCCTTGAGCTTCTCCATCGAGTCAGCTTTAACCTTAGCAATAATGTCGTAAACACCATACGAAAAGTAAGCTTCCTCCACGCCCTCAATCTTTTTCAGTTCCTTGACAATATCTTCTTCCGCTCCTGATTCAACGTTTATTAATACAAAGGCTTGTGGCATTTAGAATCTCCAAGTAATACTTAGTGTAGCACTTGTAATTAATATCTTATGTAGTAAAACACTTATTTTACGTCTGAAACCAAAAATTATATGAGCTTAATGCTCTATGAAAGATAATCGAGGAGACATGAAGTTTGGTCTATTGCACAAAATGCGGCACCCTCAACCCTGACGGCGCGGTTAATTGTTCTAACTGCGGTGCACCCCTTTCCGGAGCTGAAAACAGGCCTTACAACAGGTATGAAAGACGGAGATATTATGAGGACCAATATGGTTACCGCCACAGAGGAAATGGCTTTGGACTGCTTATTGCAGGTTTATTCATACTTCTTCTAGGCGTAGCTGCAATTTTCGGTTCAATAGGGTTGTTTTTCCAGTATTTCTGGCCAGTCGTGCTGATTTTAATCGGGGTATGGCTTCTTCTTTGGGGTTTAAGGCGCAACCGCAGATACAGGCAAGCGCCACCCCAATAGTCTATTCGCCTATTGAGAATTCGACATGCCTGATTGCACGTTTTTACAGCTCGGCACACAAAAGAGTTATATTAAATCGGCATGAAAGGTGTAGGTTATTGCGGGGAACAGCATGGTTAAGTACATTTTCGTAACAGGCGGTGTGCTGAGTTCAGTCGGCAAAGGCATCTTAACTTCCTCCATCGGTAAAATGCTTCAAGCAAGAGGATTAAAACCTACAGTCGTAAAAATCGACCCTTACGTTAACATCGATGCGGGAACGATGAACCCTTACATGCACGGCGAAGTCTTCGTCACCGACGACGGAGGCGAAACCGACTTGGATTTAGGCTGGTACGAACGCTTCTTGGATTTAAGCTTAAAACAGGAAAACAACTTAACCACAGGAACAATCTACAAATCAGTAATCGAGAAAGAGCGCCATGGCGACTTCTTGGGTCGCTGCGTCCAAATTGTACCCCATATAACCAACGAAATAAAAAACCGAATCAGAAATGCCGCCAAAATGGTAAACGCCGATATAGTTTTGACAGAGGTCGGCGGAACAGTTGGCGACATCGAGGGCTTGCCGTTTCTGGAAGCCATACGCCAAATGCGCGTGGAAGAAGGATATGAGAATACATTTTATGTTCATGTTGCTTTGGTGCCGATTTTAGACGTTACCGGTGAAATGAAGACTAAGCCCTTGCAGCACAGCGTTAACGAGCTGCGACGCATCGGTATTCAACCTGACACCATCGTTGCCAGAAGCCCAACGATGATAGATGCTGAAGCGCTTAGAAAAATAGCTTTGTTCGGCACGATTCCTGAGAGCGCAGTGTTCTGCTCTTACAACGCTGAAACAGTTTATCAGGTCCCGCTTATTCTGGACAAACAAGGCATGGGCGATTTTATCTGTCAACGGTTAGCCCTCAAATGTGAAAGTAAGGATTTTAGTGCTTGGCAGCAGTTTGTCGACGCCATGATTCACCCAGAACACGAAGTCAAAATAGCGTTAGTGGGAAAGTACGCTGGGTTAACAGACAGCTACGTAAGCATGACCGAAGCACTCCGTCATGGCGGCGCAGCATGCAAGACCAAAGTCTGCATATCCTACTTAGAAGCGGAAAAATATGAACGCGAACCACAATGCATCAAAGACTTAGCGAATTTTGATGGAGTCTTTGTTCCTTACGGGTTTGGTCCACGCGGCACGGAAGGCAAGATTGCGGCTGCCAATTATGCCCGAGAGAACGATGTTCCCTTCTTAGGCATTTGCTATGGGTTCCAACTTGCCGTCATCGAGTTTGCACGGAACGTTTGCGGATTAAAAGATGCCAACAGCACTGAAATTAATCCTGATTCGCCCTATCCAGTCATTGACTTGATGCCTGAGCAGCGTGGAATAGAAATCAAAGGAGCAACGATGCGTTTGGGAGCACACAAAGTGGTTCTGCAAAAGGGCACGTTGGCTTACAGCATGTTTGGGCAAGAAGAAATCCATGAGCGCCACCGCCACCGCTTTGAAGTAAACCTCGATTACCTAGATGTTCTAAAGAGCAATGGTTTATGCTTCACTGGCAAGAGCAGCGACGGCAGAAGAATGGAAACCTTAGAGTTGCCAGACAAATATTTCTATTTTGCATCGCAGTTCCATGGAGAATTCAAGAGCCGACCAGGAAGACCCTCGCCTGAATACTTTGGGTTTATCCAAGCATGCGTTAACAAGAAACTTGGGAAACCAAAAGCCCCTATTTCTTAGGAGTTAGCGGCGGTTACTAGAAAAGGCTATAATGAATGATTGTTATTGAAAGGTAAAGGACAGGTTAAAAATGACTGAGCAAGGAAAATGGGATTCAACAGGTTATGACAAGTTTTTGAAAGACAGCAAGACCGAACTTGTAGATTTGCAGAATCAACTCAATGATTTAATGGTGAAGTTTTGTTTACGTGCCCTTCGTGTTTATCAAGCAACAAGGCCCGAACCGCTAAGACCCAATGAAATAGCGTTGTTAGTTAGAAATGAACTCAACAATGCTGTCGTGGACCTTACAGCGCAGCCGAACATGGATAACATCATGAAGCTTGCTAAAGAAGCATGGCTAAAACAGCATCCATAAGCCAACTTTTTTAACTTTTTTCTTAGTTACCTTATATTTAAAGAGCTTAAATTTTTAAAGAAAATAAAAGATTAGTGGGAAAAAAAACTGGCGCGGTTTGTTGTTATTTTCGGCGACAGAATTCTTCCATTATCGACATCAATTTTGGAACCGCGTAGACTATCGCTCTATCATCTAGTAAGCCTACAAGGGCGCCTTGTTTGTCAACGACTGGTAAGTGCTTGATATTCCAGTGCTTCATGAGTTTTGCTGCTTCTTCAACGGTTGCGTTTTCGTCGATGGTTACGAGTGGGTTTGTGTAGACCATTCTTGCGATGATGGTTCTAAGTGGTGTGCCTGCTTCGATGGCTCGGATCAGGACGTCTTTGACGGTGATGATTCCGGTTGGTTTTCCGCTTTGGACGACTAGGATTGCGTCTTTGTCGAATTTGTTCATTGTTGCAACTACTTCTTGGACTGTCGTGTTGTTATTTACGACTTTAACGTCTTTGGACATGATGTCTTTTACGACGACATTGCTTGCCATTTAATTTACACCTTAACGCTATGACAGAAGCAGTTGTTGTTTATCAATTTTTTGTTTTGTCTCAGCCGACAAATTGTTTTCGGCGCGTGGATGTTTAAGAAACGCGTGGCTCCATATTTGGATGACCCTAATAGAAATAGTTGCAGAACCCTAAGAGGGCAGATCGGTATTGGAGTTTTTGTGCCATTAGCATGTTAAAAAATAAAAGGTATCTTAGCAAGAAAGAAAAGACAACGTCCCCGTACTTGATTTTTTACAAAAGGGACTTGGCGTCAAAAAAGCGATGGCGCTTTCAAAGTTAACTAAAAAGTAAAGAAGATAAAAAGGAAAAAAGGTTTAAGCTGATTCGCATTTCTGCAAGAGCCGTTGCCAGCGCTCATCAGTCGCGAGTTGGATCCCGTCGAGCACATGTTGATTCTGTGGCGTGAACAAGTGTCTGAACCTGCCTTGTCCTTCAAGGTAAGCTTTCACTGGCTTCTTCTTCTGCGGCGCCAAGGCAATCAATTTGCTTGGCGTGGACAGTTGTCTTTTGCCGTTGACTGCTTCCCAGATTGGAAACACACATGACTCAACGGACAGCTTAGAGTACTCCATGGTTTTTGCTGGTTCGCTTCTCCAACCTCTTGGGCAAGGAGCAAACACATGCAGAAACGCTGGTCCCTCAACTTCTAAGCCTTTGCGCGCCTTTGTCATCATGTCTTTCCAATAGTATGGGGTCGCCGTAGCTACGTATTCCATTTCATGTGCTAACATTATTTCTGTAATCGGCTTTTTCTTTTCAAGCTTACCAGGATTAACTGAGCCAGCTGGGGTCGTGGTTGTTGCTGCGCCGATTGGTGTTGAACTGCTTCTTTGGATTCCAGTGTTCATGTAACCCTCATTGTCGTAGAGCACAAAGAGGAAGTCATGTCCGCGTTCAACAGCGCCAGACAACGCTTGCAAACCAATATCGTATGTTCCTCCATCGCCAGCTATCGCAATAATGTCAATGTGCTCTTGTTTGACTTTGCCTTTCTTGCGCATAGCCTTCAACGCAGCATCGATTCCCGAAGCATTTGCAGCAGCATTCTCAAAGGCAGTGTGAAGCCAGGGTACCGCCCAAGACGAGTATGGGTAAATTGACCCGACTATTTCCATGCAACCAGTTGCTTGGGTTACAATTGTTGGTCCACGAGTTGCCTTCATTATCAGTCGTAGCGCTGCTGCTGGTCCGCAGCCTGCGCATGCTCTGTGGCCTGAAAGGAACAGGTCGGGTTTAGACGCGATGTCTTTGGCTGTGAATTTCCATTCTTGAGTTGTCAATTTTGTCTCCTCCTTACTCCCTTAACCCTAAATAATGCACTTGTTTTTCCACTAGCCCAGTTTTAGCTATTTTTGCTAAGTCTTCGAAGATTCTTCGCAGGTCACGTGGGCTACTGTCTCTGCCGCCTAGACCGAAAATATAGTTCACCATAATCGGACGCTGCTTTAGATCGTAGAGTGCGTTTCTGACTTCATTGAAGACTGCGGCGCCTAAACCGCCTGGACTCATGCTTTTATCCATAACTGCAACGACTTTAATGTTTTTTAATGCATTTCGAAGCTCTTCGCTTGGCAGAGGCCTAAACGTACGCAACCGTAGAACTCCAGCTTTCACGCCTTCTTCTCGCAACTGGTCAACTATTACTTTTAGGGTTCCAGCGGTTGAGCCTATGCAAACAATTGCGATTTCAGCGTCATCAAGCTTGTAAGCATCAATAAGTCCGTTGCCGTAGCTTCTGCCGCTGATTTTAGCGTATTCACTATTAACTTCTTGTATCTTCTTTAACGCGTTGCGCATGCCTTCTTCCTGTTGCCGCTTAAACTCGAAATAATAGTTCGGCAACGCGTTCGGTCCCATTGTCATTGGATTTTCTGGGTCAAGTTTGAAAGGCACTGTTTTTCCCTCGTGGGTAAGCACCATTGGAAATTGACGTTCTCCAACGAACTTCTTGATTGCGTCTTCTGAAAGCACGTCTACTCTTTCAAGAGTGTGACTGATGGTGAATCCGTCTAAACCCACGATTATCGGCAACGAAACGCCAACATCTTCTGCTATCTTGAACGCTTGAACAATCGAGTCGTATGCTTCCTGTGCGTTTTCGACGTAAATGTGAATCCATCCGCTGTCTCGCTCAGCCATGCTGTCTGAATGGTCACCGTGAATGTTTAGCGGCGAAGACAACGCCCGGTTAGCGACAGCCATCACAACTGGCGCTCGAGAACCAGACGTGACAAAAAGCATTTCGTGCATCAAGGCTAAACCAGCTGAAGCGCTGGCAGTAAAAGTTCGCGCTCCTGTTACGGAGGCTGCAAGACAAGCCGTCAGGGCGCTGTGCTCTGATTCGGTACAGACGAATTCCGTTTGAACTTCCCCGTTTGCGACGTATTCACTGAATTTTTCAACGATGATTGTTTGGGGTGTAATCGGGTAAGCAGCAACCACGTCAACATCGCATTGTTTAACTGCGAAGGCAACGGCTTCGTCACCGTTCATAGCCACAATTTCTTGTTTAACTTTTTGTGTCATTTTTTATTACTCCGGCATTTTCATTGTTATTGCTTTTGTTGGGCATTCGTTGGCGCATATTCCGCAGCCTTTGCAGAAGCTAAAGTCGAACTCGATTTTACCCATTTCGGGACGCCATTTTATTGCGCCTTCAGGGCAGAACATTACGCATGTTAAGCAGGTAGTGCATTTTTCTAGGTCACGGACTGGCATGTAAGTTTTCCAATCGCCAGTCATGAATCCAATGCTGGATTTCGGGGGAACGCCAGCTATGGATATTTCTTTCCAGGTTTTTTCTTTGCTACTCATTCCACCTTTGCCTCCTTGAACGCTTCCTTGATAACTGCAAAGTTTTTCTCAGCCAAGTCAGGTCTAAAACGCCCCTTCAAAGTTTTCTCTATACCCTCTAAAGTTACTATTCCAGTAGCCTTAGCAACAACACCCAAAAGCGCCGTGTTTGTAATTGGAGCGCCCAAAATTCTCAGAGCAATCTCGGTTGCTGGAACGATCCAAACTTTGGCTTTAGTAACCCGAAGGTTTTCTTTCAAAACCGAAGGTTCCTCAGTTGAATTAATAATTAAGACAGATTCGTCGCGGTTTAATCCAGCGGTAACTGGTACACTTTTCAGTAAAGTGTTGTCTAAAACTACCACAACGTCTGGATCATAGATTGCACAATGTAACCGTATTGGTTCAGTGCTGATTCTTGTAAAGGCAGTCACTGGCGCACCCATTCTTTCAGGCCCAAACTCTGGGAAAGATTGAATGTACTTACCCTCATCAAGGGCTGTTCTTGCTAAAAGTTCGCTGGCTGTCCAAGCGCCTTGCCCACCTCTGCCATGCCATCTAAACTCTACCATACTTTTCAAAGCAGTCCCTTCACTAAGTCTTTTCTGAGTAAATTGACGAATACCTTGATATACATTTTTCTAGTAAAACGCAAAAACACTCCAATTTAATGTAAAAATAACCTCAGGTAACGTTGACATAAATACCGTTGGCTTCAGCTTCTGACCATCAAAAAGGCAATTGCTTCAGTGTTTTATTTATCAAACAAGCAAGCAATAAAGTTATATCTCCCTATTGACTGACTAGATTTTTACTCCAAGAAGCAGTTTTATAGGATGGGCTTAAGAGGAACAGTAAATGGCAGATGTGCTTTTAACCGCTGACAGAACATTAATGAGTAATTACCATAATAACGAATTTCTAGGGTTCGGTACATGTGCCCCTCCAAACTTTATTCCTGAATGGCTCTACAGCTACCTTTTCTTTCCACCACTACAAACAAGCAACGGTCATCCATGGACAGCACCATATGGATTGAGAAAAACTGAAGCCCAACTTCTAAAAGAAGGCTTCAACGTTGACACAGTAAGCCCAAACCATCTAGGAAGCTCCCTAAAAGACGCAAAGGTCCTTGGCATACACGCTATGGACCCGTTTGGTTTAGGTCCAGCATCTACCACTCTTGCATCCATTTTCAAAAAAGAACCATACCTTGCAAAGCATTTTCAAGCGCTACTTAAAAGTCCAGCAATTAAGAAAGCAAAACAAAACGGGTTAAAAGTCATCGTCGGTGGACCGGGCGCATGGCAGTTTCGCTACCGAGAAAAATCAATTAAAGATTTAGATATTGACTGCGTTCTTGAAGGAGAAGGAGAAAACGTAGTAGGTAAGCTCTTCAAGGCAGCAATTGAAGGTCAAGAACTTCCCAGCCACTACGAAGTCGGCGTTGGCGAAGTACCCAGTTTAGAAGAAATCCCCGACATCGTTCAACCTTCAATCAACGGCTTAATTGAAATTGGAAGAGGCTGCTGCAGAGGCTGCCAATTCTGCAACGTTACTCTACGACCGCTAAGATGGTACCCAATCGAGAAAATTGACCGCGAATTAAACGTTAACCTCTCTTCAGGTAAAGTTACAGGTGCCTGCCTTCACGCGGAAGATGTAATGCTCTACGGTTCAAAGGATACTATGCCAAACGATGAGAAGCTTTTGGCGTTGCATGAGTTAGTAATGAAAAAAGTTGATGGCATCAGTTGGAGCCACTGTTCAATTGCCGCGGTGGCATCCGCTCCTAAGCTTTTCTCGAAGTTGTCGGAGCTTATTTTGCAGAAGCAAGCTTGGTGGGGTGCTGAAGTAGGCATAGAAACGGGTTCTCCCGAGGTTGCAAAGAGGATTATGCCTGCGAAAGCTCACCCGTTTAAGGCTGACGACTGGCATGATGTTGTCGTCAATGGGATGGGTTTAATGCATGATAACAAGCTGGTTCCCGCTTGCACAGTAATCGTAGGGTTGCCTGATGAGAGAGAAGAAGATATCATAAAAACAATGGATTTAATCGATGACTTGAAAGGAATGCGAAGCCTCATCGTTCCATTATTCTTTGTTCCATTAGGCAAGCTGAAGAGTGAGGACTGGTTTACAGAAACAAAGCTTAGCGAATTGCATAAGCAGCTTCTGATTCGATGCGCTGAGCATGATTTTTACTGGGTTGATAACTTGCTTGATTGGTCTTTTTCTGGCAAATGGTATTCGCGCATTATGAAGGAATTCTATAAGGGTTTTTCGGCAATAGCAAAGTACAAAGTTAGACAAATAGAATAAACATTTTTCAAATAACTAACCTTAAATACTTTTATGAAATTCAAGTGAATAAGATAGGTGCTTTGCCGCCGTGGCTCAGCCCGGTAGAGCGGCTGGCTGTTAACCAGTCGGTCAAAGGTTCGAATCCTTTCGGCGGCGCCACTTCCCAGTTACATTTATGAGTTGTGGGACACGTTTTTTTAGGTTGACGTTCTTAAGACTTCATGATTAAGGTCTGTGTTCATCGTTGGATTTTGTAAGAGTCGGTGCACCTATGCCATTCTTTGCGTCTACGGTCTACTGGGCTATAATCCTCTTCGAAAGTTCCTTTCCATGTGTTCATTTCATTTTTCCTCTTATGGATGATTTTTCTGTTTGGATTCGCTGAACGTTTTAAGTCGTGTTTCGTACGTCACACTATTGCAGTTTTTTGAAATTACCGTGGCAAGCTACTTTATTCCGCAGATAGCTCACCCTATTTTTTGTGGATGGGTTGCAAGGAACAGTTTGGTTGGTTTTGGTTATTTTGTGGCCGCGAGGGTTTTTTGGTTGGGTGATCTGCGCAGGCGGCTTTAGCCGAATTAGCCCACGTAACGGTTAGGTTTACTTTGCTATGTTTCACCTCGCTTCAATGCGTCTTCACCAAAATTCAGGGCGGCCAGCATTTTTGAACCTCACGAAAATAGACCAATTACCAACAAACTTACAAACCCAAAAACCAGACGCTCAAAACAGACTATACCCCCTTATTTATAGGCTAAAGAGAAAGCGTCTACCTGCCTCAAATGACCCTCCCCTCAAATCTCATATATACGGGGGGGGGGATCTACTCGAGAGCAAGAGGTTTCGTTTTTCTATGTTACTTTGGACCCTTTGGTAGTGCTTGATGATTGTATTTTTTAAGATAAATCAGAAGCCCCAACCCAACTACTATTGCTGACGCAACTAAAACTACCAGATACAATGTTAGATATGAATTGGCTAAGCTGAACGGGATTCTTTCTGAAGCATAGTGTTACTAAATGAATCCTTAGCGTAGATGGTAATGTTGTGCAAGCCACTGGATAATCCGTTTAGGGGGATGTTACCCGTGATGGACACGTTTTCTTTTCTGTCAAGGCTGTAGCCTGTCCAATTAACTGGCGCATCAATTGTGAAATTCAGAGGTATAGATGTAGAATTGTGTTGCTGGTTTTTTGGAGAAACAACTGAAATTTTCGGCGGCACCATTCCAGTCAAGCATTTATACCGTCGCTTCTCGGCGGATTAATTGCTTCAGTTGTTTGCTTAGAATGCTGAGGTGGTGTTTATTCGTATGAGGAGCTTTCGCTCGGAAAAATCCATTTAATTATTTAGTAAGCGAGTAAGCGTTAACATTAAGCTTGACCGTTAGGTTAATGGAAACTTTAAATCTTCTGAGGTGTTTTTCACCGTTGAACAGGAGTGTCTTTAATGGTTGCCCCTAAAAACGATGTTAAACCGACCGTAGAAGAGTTGCTTGCGAAAGCGAAAAAGCCAGCGCAACTATCTCCAGCGATGCACAGGTTCTATGAGGGAAAAATGCAGGTTATCCCCAAATGCGCTATCAGAAGCACGGACGATTTTGCAATCTGGTACACTCCAGGCGTAGCTGCACCATGCAGGGAAATCCAAGCTGACCCCGACAAGTCTTTTGAGTTAACTAACCGTTGGAACTACGTTGCCGTGGTTACTGATGGGACGCGGGTTTTAGGTTTAGGCGATATTGGTCCTGAAGCCGCGTTGCCTGTTATGGAGGGCAAAGCGCTTTTGTTCAAGTATTTGGGCGGCGTTGACGCGTTTCCCATATGCCTAAGAACCAAAGACCCCGATGAGATTGTGAGGATTTGTAAGGCTTTGGAGCCGTCTTTTGGCGGCATTAATCTTGAGGATATTGAGAAGCCCAAGTGTTTCTATGTTCTTGAGAAGGCTCGGGAGCAGATGCAGGTGCCCGTGTGGCACGATGACCAACAGGGAACCGCAACCGTAATTCTCGCAGGGTTAATTAATGCCTTCAAAATTGTAGGCAAGAAGCCCAAGGAAAGCCTAATCACGCTGGTGGGCTCAGGAGCAGCCAACATCAGGACTGCTTATGTCCTCATGAAGTGGGGTGTAAAACCCGGCAACATAATCCTTGCCGATAGCAAAGGCGTAATCTACAAAGGCAGAACTGACATCACCCAAGCAGAAGACCCCTGGAAGTATGATGTTACCCAAAAAACCAACGGTGAAGGCCGAACAGGCGACGTCTCAGAAGCATTCAAAGGCGTCGATGCGGTAGTTGCGGCTTCAAAGCCAGGCCCCAACACCATAAAGAAAGAATGGATAAAAACCATGGCGAACGACGCAATCGTATTTGCTTGCGCTAACCCGATACCTGAGATTTGGCCATGGGAAGCCGAAGAAGCAGGCGCACGGATTGTTGCAACAGGCAGAAGCGATTTTCCAAACCAAGTAAACAACAGCCTCGGATTCCCGGGCATTTTCCGCGGCGTCTTAGATGTGAAAGCGAAAACCATTACTGATGACATGTGCATTGCGGCAGCTCAGGAACTGGCAAATTATGCTGAGGAACGGGGGATGAGCGAGAAAGACATCTTGCCGAGGATGGATGAGTGGGAGGTTTTTCCCAGAGAAGCCGTTGCGTGTGCGTTGAAATCCATTGAGCAGGGTGTTGCTCGTATAAAGCCCAGTAGGGAGGAATTGTATGAGCGTGCGTCAGCAATAATTAGGAATGCTAGGGAGTCGACTGAGTTGTTGATGAAGCATGGTTTGATTAAGCAGCCGCCAAGCGAGGCAGAACTGTTAAAGTAGCTCCTAAAACTTTGGTTCCACAAGAGGCGATAGGAGCAACACTCGATTATCAAGCTTGCTAAATGGTTTGAGCTCAAAGTTCTACAAAAATAAAAGAAGATTAGAGCGGCGTTATTTTCACTATATTTCTTTTCTCAAGCCTTCGCAGCGCATCAAGGCACTCGTCTTTTTTCTCGCCGGTAATGTTTAGGTTGAGCATTATGTCCCTGACAGAAACTCCTGGTTTGCCAAAGTTTTCGTGACGCTTGTAGAGGTGCTTGACGATGGATTTTTCAAGTTTACCGCATCGCCATGTCGTGTTGCGGATTAAAAAGACAATGGTACGGACAAGGGTCTGCTCGTTTGATTTTCTTCCTCGGGAATCTCCCATCTCTCCCCACCGTCAACCCACACCGCATCATTTCTTTTAAACGTTTGTTCCACACTGGAACAAGGGCTTTGTTTTGAGGCGATAGAGATTTTGTTTAGAGGGTTTTTTTGAGGTATAAGCCGTGTTTTTTGCCGTAGTAGTTTTCTAGCTTGCCTACGATTTGGTAGCCCAGCGTTTGGTAGAGTTTTATGGCGGGGTGGTTGTCTTCTCGGACTTCTAAGCGGCACTCGGTTATGCCTTTTTGTTTTAGGAGGGTTTCTATTTCGCGGAGCAGCTTTGTGGCGATTCCTTTTCGTCGGCAGTTTGGGGCTACGTTGATTGTTATTATGTGCCCGAACTCGGTGTTTTCTTCGACTTCCACTTGGGCGATTATGAATCCTGCAATGGCGCTGTCTGTTTTGGCTGCCAAGGCGATGGTGTTGTAGTCGGTTAGTAAGTAGGCGATTTGGCGTTTGGTGAAGGCTTCTTGGTCAAAGCATTCCTCTTCGATTTCGTAGAGTTTGTCGAGGAGTTTGATGGTGGCGGTTTCGATTTTTACTTCCATTTTGCTTGTCTTATGATAATTACGGTGGAGGAGTGATTTTAGTTTTTTCTGTGTTTGCCACTGGGGTTATTGCGGGTTTTAGTTCGAGGTATTGTTGGGCTGCAAAGCCTATGAAGAAGCGGAACCACAATGTGATGATTCTTGTGAGTATGGTGGCTGTGGCGCTTAGCGCCGCTGGAACACCCATTGAAAAGTAGAGAGTGGTCATTACTGCTTCTGGAAGCCCAACTTCAAAGGGTATTCCTATTGGAATTGCTTTGACGGCTAAGAATATGGCTGAAGTGACGATGATTATGCTCAATGAAACGGGGTGACCAAGCGATAAGAACACAAGGTATGGTATGCTTAAGCTGAAAAACCATGAAATAATCAAGTAGAACAATGAACCAGCTATAGCTTTTGGGTTGTGACGGAACTCTTCCATTGCGTCGTGGAAGTGCGCGGTAATTTCGACGGCTTCTTCCTTTAATTTTTCAAGTTTTATTTTTCCAAATGTAATTTTGTGGGCAAGATGGGTTGTAAAATTGATAACTTTTAAGGTCCACTGCTGCTTGAAACCCAAAATAATCATGAAGCCGATTATGGCTATTATTGCGGCGGCGACTAATATGATTGCGTTGAAGACTAATGGGTTAACTTGACCCCCAAAGGTGAGTAGCACTATTCCTGCGATTAGGGCAACAACATTTAGTGCCATGCCCAACAGCCTGTGCGTGTAAAGCGAGGCTACTACTTTTCCGAAGGGACCGCATTTGTCTCTTGTGCACAGGTATGTTCGGGTTACTTCTCCGCTTATGGATTGTGCTGGAACGATGGCGTCAACGTATAAGCCGTACCAAACGTAAAGGTAAGCCCTCATAACGGTCATTTTAATTTTAAGGTAATTGGTTAGTACTCGCCAAGAAATCGTGAAGAATAAGACTTCCAGTAAACCGAACACTATGGCGACTGCGTAAATTAGGGGATTCGCGGTTTGCGCGGTGGCGATGATGCCTATAATGTCCACGTGGAACAGGTAAATGTAGAGGAAAAACCCGACTAAACCCAGCAGCGGAAAAACCGCTGTCTTCCAAGTTAGCTTTGGCTTAACAGGTTCCAGCAGATTTTTGCACCAGCGTAAACGGAGAGGTATGAGCCAGCGATTATATACTTTACCCAAATCCCAGCCGACGTTTCTTTGCTACAAGCGTGTTCCCTATTGTTTTCCACAATCTAAGAGCCTCATTCTGTCGATTATTTGTTCAAATATTTAATAATTTTTTAGCTTTTGTCTAAACTATTACAAAAAGTTGTCGCCAGTATCCACTTTCCACTCAATTATATAAAGCATAACCGCGAATATGCAGGATTTATGGGGCAAGGGCATTTCACGTAAAGACTTGTTCTTGTCACATTAAAATAAATGGAGAAAAAAGAAAAATGCAAGTATTTAAAAAACAAACTATGGCAACTATTATCGCTATAATATTAGTAACATCTATGGCGACTATGTTAGCACCGCAACCAACCGTAACAGGAGAAGTAATTAACGGAGTTAATTACAATCAGCCAACTGCAGACGCAATCAAAGCAGGCATGCACTGGGACCTCAACGCAAACGCCTCAACCATAAGACTAACTCTTTGGAATCGGTATCATGACGCAATCCCTACATGGGTATTCAGTACAATTTCGCCAAACCCAGTCGGCGTTGGTCAGGAACTCACTATGGTCATATTCAACCCACAAGTTCCATACCAATCACAAGACACCAACGACATCCGATACAAATACCACGTAGTAGTCACCAAACCAGATGGAACAACAACGACTCTACCAGCATCTGGCTCGTTAACTTCTGATGCTACAGGCACAACCTACACTCCATACACACCAGATAAAATCGGCAACTACTCTGTGATGATCGTATTTGAGCAACTTTACTGGCGCTGGAGTACAGGTCCAACTGGAAGCAACCCTGACGCTGCTTCCCCAAGAGACTACTACGGAACCACTTATTTGTCAAGCAACCGCACCTACACATTGACGGTACAGCAAGACCCTGTGACCTCAAATATTATATCATACCAGCCACTTCCGACAGAATACTGGAGTAGACCAATCGAAGGACAGGATAATACTTGGGGACAAGTCTCCTCAAACTGGCTCAATAGTGCTGCTGACCGTGACTTTGGAAGCAGCGACAACAGAGTTCAAACTCAAGGAACTGCACCAAACAGCGGACACATTTTGTGGACTAAGCCAACTGAAGACGGCGGAGTTGTCGGCGGAGGCGCAAACGCCTTTTTGGGTGACAGAGAAGGAAACGTCTTCAACGCAGGACACCAATACCAAACCAGAATGCAAGACACAACCATCATTATGTACGGACGAGTATACTACCAAGAACCAATAACTTGGGCTGGCACTGGAGGCGCTTGGGTATGTGTTGATCTAAAGACTGGTCAAGAAGTCTGGCGCAACCAAACCATGAGTGCGCAACCAAGCTTTGGCTTCTACCATGAATATGATGACATGAACCAACACGGAGTCATTAACCCAGGTACCATATTCTCAAGCAACTTTGGCACTGCAATTCACCCACGTTACGGAACAACGTTCCCGAGCTCTACTGATTACAGCGGCCAAGTCACGCCACCACTAACCCTTACAAACGTTCCATCAGGCACCATAGTAGCTGGTCCAAAAGGCGAACAATTACGCTACATAATACAAAGAGAAGGCACTAACTGGCAACTATTTGAATGGAACTCATCCAGAGTATTCGAATATCAGACCACTGGAACATTTAACGCAAGCCTTGCAAGCCGCATCCAAGTACCATCCACAGCACCCAACGAACCCTTCCTACCAACATGGGACTTCAACGTAACACTATCCACGACAATGCCATCCAACTGGAGCCCAACCATCAGACAAGTAGTCTACGGCGACTATGTACTATGCAGCAACGGAACTGTACCCTCAGCAGGCACAAGCTCACTATACTACCACAACCAAAACGTATCAACATTCTTCGCTGTGAACCTTAACCTATCTAGAGGCGCAGTTGGCACCATAATGTGGACAAAGAACATTGACATGACATTCCTTAATAGCAACCAAGAAACCATACAAAGACTCTATATCCGCGCTGGCGAGGGCGTTTTCGTAATGCAAGAAATGCCATCACTTACTTGGCTAGGATTCGACGTTTACACCGGAAATCTACTTTGGACCTCTGAACCGCAGGCTGACACCAACCCATTCGGCTACTATACCTGGGTCAGTCTCATGAACGTCTACGGATCATCAATCTATAACGGCGAACTGATCACTACTGGCTACACTGGATATGTCTTCGCATATAACCTCACCACAGGAGCACTACTCTGGAAACAAGCAGCACTAACAGGCGGCACGATCTTCAAGTACTACACAGTATTCCACGGCTTAACCGCTGACGGCAAAGTCTTCATCGGAACCCACGAACACTCAGCAGACACACCGCTACTAAAAGGCGCCCAGGTTAGAGTCTTCAACCTCACCACCGGCGACATCGTCTGGAACATGGATGGTTGGGCTAACCCAGCAACATTCGCACTTGGAGACGGAGTATTAACCTACTGGAACAACTATGACCACCAAGTCTACGCAGTCGGCAAAGGCCCAAGCAGCACATCCGTTTCAATCGCAGACGACGTTGTCACATCAGGAAACACAGTGATGATCACAGGCTCCGTAACAGACGTTTCACCGGGCACAACGCAATCAGTGAATGGTATGCGCTTCGCTAACGGTGTACCAGCGGTCTCCGACGAAAGTCAAAGCGACTGGATGGCATATGTTTACATGGAAAAGCCACGCCCAACAAACGCAACCGGTGTAACCGTTACCTTAAGCGTCATAGATGCTAACGGCAACCAAAGAGACATCGGAACAACAACAGCAAACGCAGACGGATTCTACAGCTACGACTGGATGCCAGACATTGACGGAAAATACACAGTCACAGCCACATTTGCCGGCAGCGAATCTTACTACCAATCACATGCATCGACAGCATTCAACGTTGACCCCGCACCAGCAACACCAGCACCAAGCGCAGCCCCAATACAATCAACAGCTGACTTATACTTCGTTCCAGCAATCGCAGGTCTATTCGTCGCCATAATAGTCTTTGGTCTATTGATCATGTTGGTCCTAAGAAAAAGACCAGCTTATCTTGCTCCATAGAAAACGACCATAAAAGCCATACACAACCAAAAAATCTTCCCTTTTCTTTTTGTTTAAAATTTTAAGCAACCGATTTTTCAAGCGATTGAATGCAATTTTTCCCTAATTTCGGCAAATCTGAGTATTAAAAAATAAATAACTTCTAACCTGTCATCATTTAATGGACACACATTCTTTGATTATTTTTCGATTGCTTGTTGGATTATTTGTTTTTAACAGTTAATGGTTTGGGAAAACCAGCGCTTTTAAGTTTCTTATTTAGAACTCGCTTAGAATTTTTCTTGGTTGTTAAGTCTGTGTTTCTTTATGGTAATGTTTTAATTGTTAGTGGCTTCTAACCAATAAACAGGTCCTAGAAATTGAGCACTGAAGCTAAATGTTCCAAACCAGCATGCGACAAATTCACAGCAATTAACGAGTTAGCTAAGCGCAGAGGCTTTTTCTGGCCGTCTTTTGAGATTTATGGCGGTAGCGGCGGCTTTGTAACTTACGGTCCACTCGGCACACGCCTAAAACAGAACGTTGAGGCTAAGCTGAGGGAGCTTTTTGTTAAAAAAATCGGGATTTACGAGATGGAGTCATCCGTGATTGCGCCTGGCAAAGTGTTTGAGGCTTCTGGTCACGTTGATCATTTTAAGGAGCCTATGGTGGAGTGCCAAAACTGCCATACCCGTTTCCGAGCGGACCATTTGCTTGAGGAAAAAGGCATAAGCTCCGCTGAAGCAGAAAAAATGACTTTGGATGAGGTTAAGGTGGAGATTGAGCGGCATGGGGTTGTTTGTCCTGACTGCGGCGGCAAATTCGGCGAACCCCAACGTTACCTAACCATGTTCCAAACCACCATTGGACCTTATTCGGGCTCGGTTGGTTACGGCAGACCTGAAGCTGCACAGAACATCTTTGTTGAATTCAACAGGCTTTTTACTGCTGCAAGGGAGCGTCTTCCGTTCGGTTGCATCCAGATTGGGCATGCATTGCGTAATGAGATTTCGCCACGCCAAGGCTTAATCCGCCTAAGGGAATTCACGATTGCTGATTTGGAGTTCTTCTTTGACCCTGAAGAGCCATGCTGCAATCTGCTTGGGGAAGTAGATAACGAAGTCTTGCCCATTCTCCTCTGTGAAACAAGGCTCAAAGAATGCGAAGACACAACGGATTTAACCGTCAGAGAAGCCCTCGACCAAAAAATCATCCGTTCCGAATGGCAGGCGTTCTTCATGGCGATGGCTAAGCGCCTCCTTGTTGAACTCGGTGTACCCGCAAGCAAACAGCGTTTCATCGAGAAACTCACCTGGGAAAAAGCTCACTACAGCAGCCAAAGCTTCGACCAAGAAGTGCTCGTTAACCGTTGGGGCTGGGTAGAAGTTTCAGGGCACGCTTACCGCACAGACTACGATTTGTCCTGTCACATGAAAGCCAGCGGTGTAGACATGACTGTTTACAAGGAATACGCTACCCCCGTGGAGAAAGAGGAGCTTACTGTGAAGCCGATTATGGCTAAGCTCGGTCCAGTCTACAAGGGAGACGCGGGAAAAGTGGCGGCGATGCTTGCCAAGGTTCCAGCCCAAGAAGTCGCGGACGCCATGCAAAAACAAGGCAGCTACATGGCAGGCAACTACCAAGTCTTCCCCGAACAAGTCGACATCAGCAAGCAGAAGACCATCGTTCGAGGCACACGCTTCATACCGCACGTGGTTGAACCCAGCTTCGGCTCAGACAGGCTCTTCTACGTGACATTAGAGTACGCTTATGGCGTAAAAGACGACCGCGTAGTCCTAAGTTTCCCAAGAAGCATCGCGCCCATCCAAGTTGGCGTCTACCCGCTGATGGGCAAAGACGGCTTAGACACCAAAGCCAAAGAAGTGCAGAGACTACTGGCATGCGAGGGTTTCATGGCTGAATACGACGAGACAGGCTCGATTGGCAGAAGATACGCAAGAGCCGACGAAGCAGGCGTACAACTAGGCATAACCATCGACTACGACACCTTAAACGATGGCACAGTAACCATACGCGACCGAGACTCATGGCAGCAAATCCGAATCGCAATCAAGGATTTACCAGAGCAATTGCATAAATACTTTGAAGGAAAACTTAACTTTGAACAATTGGGGAGCATTATCAAAACTTAGGTAGTTAGCTTTTTTAATGTTCACACGATAGTAGACTGATTAACTTAGGGATTGTTATAGACGGGGGAAAAAGTTTGGTACTTCCAGCGGAAACAGAAGAGCGCGTGAAGAGGCGCGCCTTAAATGCTTGTCAAGATAACTTACGCAAGGTTGTAGATGTCTCAAGAAAAATCCCTCAACTGGTCGAGTCTTTTGCAAGCGGCGACAAAGAAAACGCACGTAAACTCTTCAGCGAAATCAGAACAGGCGGAGAAGAAGTAATCAAGGCAAGACGCATGGTATCTCAAGAACTAGCCGAAATAGGCGCCATCCTCATAGCCCGCGAAGACTTCCTTAGATTCACCAACTTATCGAGCGAAATAGCCGATTTCTCAGAAGGCATCGCATACTACCTAGTCGAAATCATGGAGCACAACTGGGTTATCTCGCCAGACGTAAAAAAAGACCTCCTAAAACTCTCCCTAGCCGTTTTGGACTCAGTGCTTAAGCTCCGGGAAACGATGTTGGTTCTAAACTACGGCTCACAAAGAACCCAAGAACGCGCAAAAGACGTGGAAATCGCCGAGCGCATCGTCGACGACCAATACCGCGCCTTAACCATAAAGGTTCTCAGTGGCAAACTCGATGTCCCAGTTTTACTGCTCCTTAGAGATGTTCTGCAGCTTTTGGAAAACTCCGCGGACAAAGCCGAAGACGCAGCAGACGCCGCACGCATGCTCTCGTTCATCATGTAACCAAGAGCGACGCCAATGCCAAAAACAAAGGTTGAACTCATCGAAAACTTCCTAGTCGTATGGGACTCCACGGAAGGCTCTCAACTCTACAAAACCGCCTACTACGGCAAACCAGTCGGCATTCCTAAACCCAAAATCCCCGAGTTTGATGTGCCTTTGATTTTAGATTTGATGGAGGGTCTCTACCTTGCCGAGATTGAACGAATCGAGATTTACGAGAACCCCGACGAATGCAAGGTTAGCTTAAAGAAACTGCGGCAAAAAGCCAAACAACTCTACGATGGGTTTGAAGAAAAATACGCTGTTTACCATGACCTGCGCGACAGCGGCTTAATCGTTACGCCAGGNNGCGCCTTACATGGTTACCGTTAAGAAAGCGGGCTCCGACATCTCCGCCACCGAGATTGTTAAGAATGGCAGGTTGGCGACGACGGTGCGCAAACGCTTCATCATCGCCGTGCCAGACATGGCTTCAAAAGAGATTAAGTATTTGATTTTTAAGTGGTTCAAAGCTTAAATTTACCCTTACAAAGAGTCATTCCCAGATTCTTTTTACCCAGCCTATTCTGTCAAAATCTTTATCGTTTGAGTATATCTCGCTGATCCCATTTTCCTTCATCATCTGCAGAGTCAATGCGTCTACGAAGTCTATCTGTTTGTCATACATATCTTTAAGCGAAGGCAGAAAATTATCCCACGCTACGATAAGTTTACTCAGTGATAAGTATGAGTTTATGGCTGTGAGGAAGCTTCGGGCCTCTTTTTCCCGATTATTGTATTCTAACCAGTCGACCGCTTCGTAAATTACAGCTAGGCTTGTGGCTGCTTCTTCGCCCCTTTCGATTCTTTCAAGTATTCTCTTGGAGATTTCGTAGTCCTTTTTGGGAGATTTTATAAAAACGTATATGAATACGTTAGTGTCAACAAACCTCAACTACTTAGCCCTCAGCAGTTTCTTTGTTACTCTTGCCGCTACTGCTTTTTTCAACTCTTGCTTTATCGGTTCCCTGACTTGTACTCCTTCAGCCAAACCAGTAAGCAGTTCCGTTGGATTCTGAACAGTGTTTGAGGGTAAAATTACTACCTTGTTGTCTATTATTTGCAGTTTGACGTAGTCGCCTTCTTCTATTCCCAATTTTTGTCTTATATCGGCTGGAATAGTAATTTTCCCTTTTTGGAGGACCTTAACTTGTTCACCCAAGTCCATTCACCATCAAACATATTGGTTGGGTTACTTAATAAGATTACCCTCTTAAGGTTACCATTGTTTGAGACCCTTTTGGACAGTTAGGAAATTCTATAACCTTAGTGAAGGCTTTGATACTAATGCTCAGTTTGCGATTATTGTTTGGTTTTGGAATTCGCCTCGGATGTGTTGGTGCGGGTAAACTTTTGTTGCGGTTAGTGAGCATCCTTCTTCCAGCGTTACGTCGTCGGCTATCACGGACACAGCGGTGATTTTTGTCGGTTTATGACAACTCGAGTTTACAACCACGTGCCTGCCGATTATGCTATCATACACCTCAGCGTTATCACCGATAATTGCCCTGTCCATAACTGCCGAGTTAGCTACCACAGCATTCTTGCCAATGCGCGTAAAGTTATCAATGCACGAGTTAACGATTCTTGCGCCATCCTCAATCTGGCAGTGCCTACCAATCAGCACGGCACCTTCGATTTCAATTTTTTTCTGCTTGATTTTTTGGATGATTTCCTGGCGGCGCTTTTCAGAGTCGTTGCTTTCTCCTTGCACCCAAACAAGGCTCTCTTTGTCGAGTCTGCCTCCGAAGTCGTTGAGGGTTGAGAAGCCGCCGTTGAGCAGGTTCTTCATAGCCTCCAAGTAACTCTTGGGTGTGCCCACGTCAAACCAGTTGCCCTTCAACGTGTAACCATAGACTGAACGCCCCGTCTGAATCACGTAAGGAATGAAGTCGTAACCGAAGTCTAAACGGTTCTTTTCCTTGATGATTTGTTGAACGCCTTTTTCCCTGAAAATCTTGCGCACTTCAGGCGACAAAACGTACAAACCCGTGTTTGCAAGGTTGCTTGGCGCATCTTTCGGTGAAGGTTTTTCGACGAAGCGTTGTATGCGACCGCTTTTGTCGATGTCAGCTATGCCTAAGCCCTCCACGTTGTCAACTTCCCGAAGAACAATGGTTAAGCAGGAGCATTTTTCTTTATGAAAGTCGATTAAGCTTTTGACTTTTATGTCAAAAATGTTGTCGCCCTGCACTGCAAAAACAGGGTTGTTTAACTCGTAGTATTCCATGTTTATGCGTGCGGAGTCAGCGCTGCCTAAATCTGGCACGTTCGGCTGGTATTTTATGTGGATCCGTGGCTTAATGTTGTATCGTGCGGAGAATCCGTACCCTGACTCAAAATAATCGTAGAGGTCGCGGTAGTTGGTGTAGCCTTTGACGCCGAAGACAAAGTTGCGTATCCCCTGACTTGCCAACGACAAAAGCGAAAACTCCACCAGCGGCCTGTTAAGCAAGCGCAGGCAGGCTTTGCTAGTCTCAGCTGTCAACGGTAAAAGACGCGTGGCTTTGCCGCCTACTGGAATGATTACTCTGATTTTTTCTGGAGCATAACTGTCTCCGACGAGGGGTGCGTAATTGTCACTCAAGTGCTTCACCACAAGTTGTATGAGAATATGGCGCCATCAATCTTTTTAAAGTATCTTTGTCCCCACGCTTAATCGTCTGGTTACTTTTTCAGGGTCGGCAGCCTTATGAGGTGTACGCTTACACCCAACGCTATTAGCAAAAGGGCAACTTGAGCTATGAGAATCTCGTCTAAAGCAAAAAAAGCTGAATAAATTATCGCACCCCACAAGAAAGCCATTGCTACAATTTTTGTTTTCAATGGAATTCCTCTGCCTTCCTGGTAGTTTCTTATGTATTCTCCAAACCACCTGTTACCCAGCAGCCACTTATGCATGCGTTCTGAGCTCCTAAGGTAGCAGGCGGCGGAAAGCAGAAGAAAAGGTGTTGTAGGTAAAATGGGCAAGAATATTCCGATTGCGCCTAACGTAAGCGAAATCGTGCCTGCGACAATCAATAATGCGCTTATTACTCTT
Source organism: Candidatus Bathyarchaeota archaeon (assembly GCA_003141855.1). Lineage (GTDB taxonomy): Archaea > Thermoproteota > Bathyarchaeia > Bathyarchaeales > Bathycorpusculaceae > Bathycorpusculum. The sequence goes on from PLNS01000017.1 coordinate 33,607, forward strand.
TGTTTTTTGTTCTTTTTTGAAGCGGGAACCTGTTGAGGCGTATTTTTCATTTGCTTGTCGTTTCTTTAAACACTCATCTTTAATAAAAATCATACGTTAACCCGGTTAGATAGATGGAATTTTTATAACTAACCTCAACCAACTAAAGTATCTAAGCGGTTAGAACAGCATGAACAAACTTGGCGGCTTCATACGCTTAATGCGACCAGTCAACTGCACAATGATGGGATTCGCCGTACTAGTAGGCGCAGTTCTTGCCGCTCCTCAATTGGGCAGCCTTAACTGGCTCAACATCTTGTTCGGTTTCCTAACTGGATTTACATTCTGCGCTGCCGCCATGGTTATCAACGACTATTACGACCGCAACATCGACGCCATCAACGAACCCCATCGTCCCATTCCAAGCGGCACAGTAAAAACCCATGAAGCCTTAGCATTCGTTGTTGCACTTTCAGCAGTAGGTTTCATCTTTGCTTTCTTGGTAAGCGTCTTGTGTTTAGCCGTGGCAGCGGCATCGTTGATTATAACTGCAATGTACATCACTGTTGGCAAGCGAAGCGGGTTGCCTGGAAACTTTTTGGTCAGCGCCTGCGTAGCCATCCCCTTCATCTACGGCAGCATAACCGCAGTGGGGTTTGTTGGGTTGAATGTGGTGTTGTTTGCATCCATGGCATTTCTATCGAATACTGGCAGGGAAATAACAAAAGGCATCGTGGATGTAAAAGGCGACAGCGCAGCAGGAGTGAAGACGCTGGCAGCGCGGTTTGGAGAAAGAAACGCCGCCGTTGCCGCTGTGATATTTTATATTTTTGCTGTGGCTCTGACGCCTGTTACTTGGCTTTTGGGTCTTGTGGGCATCTGGTTTGTCCCGTTTGTCTTAGTGACGGATGTGGGACTTGTGGCTTGCTCGGTGCTTTTGCTGTTGAATCATTCGCGGGAAAAGGCAAGAAGAATCAAGAAGGCGGTTTTGCTGCTGTTTTTGGTCGGGTTGTTAGCGTATGTTTTCGGTGTTTTAAGTAAAGTAGGCTGATAATTTTTCGGTTACTTACCAAGTAGCATAGGACACTGCGTTTGTTTTCTATGTATATACCTGCATGTTAGCAAACATTAAGTACCTATTTCACTGCATCACTGTTCAAGAGGATACTAACATGTCTGAACATTTCGCTAAAAAATGGGAACAAAAAAGAGACGAAGGAAACTCGCTCGGTAAATCAATACGCGAAACAATCCAGCCAGCCCCAGCACTAAAGCCACAATTAGAATTTGCCTGCAGAAAACTAGATATGCAAATCAGCAAACTAGACCAAGCAAACGAACGCTTCACACAAAAAGACAAAGCACTATTCGCTAAACTAGTCAATTCATACACCCAGCATGACACGGCACATGCAAACATTTACGCAACCGAACTATCTGAAATCCGCAAAATGTCAAAACTAATCATGAACGCAAGGCTTGCACTAGACCAAGTAGCACTAAGAATACGCACTATCTCAGAACTCGGAGATGTCGTTGCCGCATTAGGACCATGCGTTGGCGTTCTACGAAGCGTCAGCACTGGATTAGGCGGAGTTTTGCCTGAAGCAGAAGGCGAACTAGGCGACATCGGCAACATGCTAAGCGGTTTAATGTTTGACGCAGGATCATCCAGTGGAATGTCACTAAACTTCGACTCCGTAAACGAAGATGCCTCAAAAATCCTATGTGAAGCAGCAACCGTTGCAGAACAAAGAGTCAGCGCAAACTTCCCCGACTTGCCTCCTGGAATGCCTGGCGCAACAAACAAATCAAAAGCTTAAGCTAAATTAGCCCTTCTTCTCTTAACCTCTTCTTTTTATTTTATTTTTTTACTCGTTTATTGTAAAAGCGGTAGTGGAACTTCTTGCTCTGCGAAGACACCTTTGAGTTGGACTTTGGAAATATCATGACCGTTAAAGCAAAAGCGGTTAAGCCCGTGATTGAACCTGCGCTTAGAAAAACCCATTGAAGCGCGCTCAAGTTAAATTGTGTGGAGTCAACTAGAGATAGGTATAGGCTTTGGGTTTGGCTGGAAGTAGCGCTGTAATCGGGGTAGATTTTCGTTCCATTTTGGGCGCCAGTGTCTAGCTGGAGCGAGTAGTACATGGTTCCTTGGACAAAGTTGCTTGCTGAGGAAGAGCCAAAGTAGGCGTAGTGGATGGGGAAAGTTTTGTAAACCGACCAGCTTACCCCGTTGTTGGTGCTTACCCAGATTCCAGCTACCCATTGCGTCGGATGCTCGCCGCCCGTGAAACTTGCATAAATGTAACCGTTCAGGCTGTTTGTTCGGATCCAGTAACCATAAGATTGCGCTCCAGTGTCGAGTACAAGGTTGAAGTTTTTGTCGTCTGTGGTGCGGTATATTTGTCCGTTATCATAATCTGTTGCTAAAAGTCTTGCCACTGGAATGAGCGAGCCGTTTGCAGCTCTAGCGTTTACAACTTCGAGTGCAAGCATCTGGGGCAGAACAAATATTGGGGTCCAACTGCTGTTGCTGCTTCCGTCGTCGGTAGATCGAATCACGTAGGCGTGCCATGAGGGGTTTACCCTGACGTCGCCGATAGTTGCATAGACGTAGTTGTTGCTCTCATCAACTTTAAGATCATGGACATGTCTTGCGCTTGAATCATAATACACCGTTACCCAATGAGCACCGCCATCGGTACTTTTGCAGATGCTCGCATTACCCGTAGTGCCCGTCGTGTAAATCCCCGCGAACAAGTTTCCATTAGAATCCTCAGCCATTGCTATAATACTGCAATCGAGCGGTAGAGCCATAACTTTGGACCAGGTGTTTCCGCCGTCTATGCTTCTCCACAGCCCTAACGAGTTTGCTGGTGCACTTGAGTTTGGCGAAGTAAACACGTAATTTAAACTGTTTACGTATGCAAGAGATAAACCCACAGGGCTTGAACCAGCAAAAGTTAAGACTGATTGCCAAGTTATGCCTTGGTCGAGACTTTTATACAATGTTTGGTTTACGCCTGCATATAATGTGCCGTCGTTTGCTATCCAACTTCCCTGTATAGCCTTGGTGACGTTTGCTTCTTTATAGGTTGGTGATGATGTTGGCGTTGGGGTAGGGGTAGGAGAGGGAGTTGGCAACGGGGTAACTGTAGGGCTTGGGCTTGGTGTTGGAGAAGCGGTTGGCGTAGGAGTCGGGGTTGGGTTTGTCTTAAAGTAAGCTTGCAATGCAAAGTTTTGGTCCATCGTTAACCATTCTGGATTTAACAGGCTTGGTCCATAATCAAAACCTTGCGGGCTAAATAATTCCCAGTGGTCAAAGCTTGAACCTGCATTTGGAGTTGCTGTCAAAGTAACGATAGTATTGGATGCATAGTAATTTACGCCAAAAGGCGGATTAGTGATTCCGTTGCCATAGACTGTAACGGTTAAAGTTTTACTGTTAGGTGGAGGAGTCGCTGTTGGTGATGGAGTGGGTGTTGGTGTGGTTGTGGGGGTTGGTATTGGGGTCGGAGTAGGCGTTGGTGTGGCAGTTGGTGTTGGAGTGGGGCTTGGGGTCGGCGTGGGTGAAGCTGTGGGAGTTGGGGTTGGCGAAGGCGTCGGTGTTGGGGTTGGGCTTGGCGTTGGAGTTGGTGAAGGTGAGGGTGTTGGGTCTGGACCAATGTATCCTTGAGCCAAAGCAACTGAATCAAAAAACATATTCAAGGTGTTGCTGCCTACCTCGTCATCGACTCCTAAAGAGAAGTATCTCACCGAACCTCCAGGCGCAGTATTAGTTAAGGCTGTTTTAGCCACTACTTCAACGCCGTTAATGTAGAGGTGTGTTTCGCCTGTTCCGCTGCCAATTACTAACTTTACCTCCACACAATACCATGTGTTTACATTGATTGACCCTGAAAAGGCGCTTTGCCAGCCGTTATTGTTGTAGTTTAGGCGCCATTGGAGGGTGCCGTTGTTGTTTACTATGTCGACTCGTGTTCCAACGGCGTTAGGTAGCCAGCCGTTAGTGGAAAACCCGAAGATTTCAAGAACACTTCCATTTTTTGGTTTGGCACTTAACTGCACATAAACTCTGGCATCGATGGAAGTGTAACTGTTGCCTAAATCTTTGTACTCGCAGACACCGCTTTCTCGAGCCCCATCAGCAACTGCAACTTTCATGGCATATGTCCCATTAGCCTTGATTGTTGTTTGTATGCTTGAACTAACGCCTGAAGCAATAGATTTAGCACCTGTCCAAGCATTAAAATTGCCATTTTCAAAACCATCACTGAAGAGAGTCGTCTGCGCTCCAACGTAAGTTTGGATATTAAAAAAAAGGAGACTTGAAAAAAGAAGAGCAGCGACAATTAGAGTTAAGAAGACGTTCTTCTTCTGGGATTTACTTGAAAGTGAACCTAAAATTTTACGACTCAAAAGGATTAACCTCAACAAAATATTCGGTTACTAGTAGGACTAAATACTCATTATTTAATAGACGTTATGGCAACCAAGCGTTACGTAAAAAACGGTAAAGAGTAACGTCAAAATTGCGCGTTTAGATAAAAGTATCGTTAAGCCTTGGACATAGGCAATTACTTATTCTTTTGAACGTTAAAAAAATTGTGTTAAAATGCTGTTCTAATAACTGGACTTATATTCACCCTGCAATCTCTATGGTCTTGAGGGTTTACTGGTTGAATGGGAACAGCGAAACAGAGCTTGAGTACGTTCTACGCGGCAAAGCCTGGAAAGTCTACTGGCTCCTCCTAAAAACTGGCAAACCGGTCGGTGTTCGTGAGGTTCAGCGTACCCTGCATTTTAGCAGCCCCAGCATCGCTTTTCACCATCTGGAGAAGCTGCGGGAGTTGGGCTTAGTTGAAAAGCAGGATGTCGGCGGCCACTACGTGTTGGTTGGTCAAGTAAAAATCGGCGTCCTTCGGCACTATGTGAAGTTGGGAAAACTCTTGTTTCCGCGCTTCTTCTTCTACGCCTTGTTCTCAACCGTTTTCTACGCCGCTTACTTGCTGATTATGGTTCATAGTTTTACACGGGATAACTTGTTCATCATCTCGTTTGGCGCCATCGTTTGCACGATTTTTTGGTATGAGGCATATCGTGTGTGGGGTATGAGGCCATTCTAAATGTTAGTACAGGCTGTTCGCATGCTTAGGATAAAATAAAAAGGCATGTATGGTATAGCAAGGAGAAAAAACTATGGTTCAGAAAGAAGTTAGGAAAAAAACAAAAATCTACGGAACGGTAGCAATACTCTCAGCTATAGTGCTTGTTACTATGGTTTACGCTTTCGGCTCAACCCCAATCTTTTATCCCCCATCCCAAACTCCCTCTGTGTCGGGAATGAAAACTTTTTCGTCAGTTGATGAACTCAAAAGTTTCCTTACTGCCAACTCGCAGGGAGGCTCATCCTATAGTGGAGGACCGCTAGATTCACGATTTTTCGGTTCCATCCCTCCAATAGCTGTCCCATCGATGTCGGCGCCTCAAGCAATGGGTATAGGCGCAACAGAAACCAGTTCCGCCAATACCTATTCAACAACTAACATTCAAGTCGCAGGCGTTGACGAAGCAGACACTGTAAAAACAGACGGCCAATACATCTACACTGTATCGAGCACTCAAAACAGCGGCTACTACTTCTATTATGGCTCCAATCCCCAAGCAAGCAATGCTGTCTACATTGTGAATGCTGACCCGCAGAAAGCTAAGGTTGTGGCCAAAATCTCCCTTGACAACAACACTGAGCCAGCAGGGCTTTTCCTAAGCCAAGATGGCAATAAGCTTGTTGTGTTGGCTAGTAAATATCAAATGTACTCTTATGGTTCTGGGGGTTCAATTAATCTAATGCTTGCGGCCTATCACAGCGACGTTTACACTTACATAAACGTCTACGACATCTCAAACAAGGCAGCCCCCGTTCTAACTCGGAACTTTACCGTCAGTGGAAGCTACTTCAACTCCCGAATGATAGGCAACTACATTTATGCAGTCGTTAGTCAACCTGCAATGGTCTACAACAACGCTGTCACACTTCCAACCGTTTATGAAGGCAAGAAAGAAGCCGATGTGACCCCATCAGCTATTTACTACGCTGACGCGAACCAATCCAGCTACTTTACCTTCACCAGTTTCTATGGCATCGACGTCTCAGATGACCAGCAGCAACCCACAAACATGACGGTAATGATGGATGGCGCTAGCACAATGTATGTTTCACCAAGCAACCTCTATGTGACCTATCCCACATGGACTGATGGAGGCCAATACACGTCCGTTTACCGAGTCAGCATTAACGGTTTGCAGCTAAGTTTTGAAGCAAAAGGCAGCATCCCAGGCACCGTCATAAACCAGTACGCAATGGATGAGTACAGCGGTAATTTACGAATAGCAACCAACTGGCAGATGATGGATTCAAAAATCAACAACGTCTACGTACTCAACCAGAACTTAACGACCGTTGGCAAACTGGAGGGTCTTGGGCAGAACGAGAATTTGCATTCAGTCCGATTCATGGGCGACAAATGCTACCTTGTAACCTTCAAGAAAACCGACCCCTTATTCGTCATCGACCTTAGCCAGCCACAAAACCCCAAAGTCCTCGGAGAACTTAAAATCCCAGGCTACAGCGATTACCTGCATCCTTATGACGAGACCCATTTGATTGGAGTGGGCAAAGAAGCCGTTGACGCAGAACAAGGCGACTTCGCATGGTACCAAGGATTGAAATTGTCGCTCTTTGATGTCAGCAACGTGGACAACCCCGTGCAGCTGGCAAATTACATTATTGGCGATAGAGGCACTGATTCAGCAGCGTTAACTGACCCCAAAGCATTCCTGTTCGATAAAACCAAGAGTCTGCTGGTGATCCCGGTCAATTTGGCGCTTGTAGCGGATAAGTCGTATTCGCATGCTTCGAATTACGGTGAGATGGTTTGGCAGGGCGCCTACGTCTTCAGCCTTACCGCAAACGGCGGCTTTACCCTAAAGGGCACCGTGACACACCTCAACGCCACATTACTCGACAGCCAAGGACAACTGACAAGCAGCAATAACTACTATGACACCCAAAACCAGTGGATAACAAGGTCACTCTACATAGGCAACACGCTCTACACTGTATCCAACGCAGAAGTGAAACTCAACAGCCTAACAGACATGTCGCAAACCGCACAAATCAACCTCAAATAAATTCTTTTATTTTTTTTGTGATGCTATTGGTTTTTGAAGACCAAAAATACTGACGTACGGTAGATTTGAGCGATACAAAAGCATTAGAATTTTAATCGTTTATAGGCTTAAGATAAATTGAAGTTCAGCATTAAAGGTCAAGCGATGACTATTGGTAGCGTCTGACTCAAGGTTCGCGTTGTTACGAAGAAAAGCGCCGCAAATAATCGCTGCAACAATAATCATCGTTATCGCCGCTTATGTCCTCTTTGAGCTGTTAGAGGATGCCCTCGTTGAAGGCGCCCCGTTAACAAGCGGACCACTAGTTAACGCTATCATATCCTTCACCAAAGACGCAACTGCAACCGTATCGTCTTGGGGGTACTCAGGTATTTTTGGGCTTATGCTTCTTGAATCCAGCTCTCTGCCCGTCCCAAGCGAGGTTATACTTCCATACGCAGGTTATTTGGTATCCATAGGCGCCCATCAGCTTAACTTTTGGTTGACCGTTCTGGTCGCAACCGTTGCCGCCATAGTAGGTTCACTGGTTGATTATTACATAGGCTTAAAGGGCATTCAAGCTCTCACGAAGCATCGAGTTTTGGGCAGAGTACTGTTTTCTGTAGATCAACTTACGTTTGCGGGTAAATGGTTTAACAGGTACGGTTCGCTCATGATTTTTCTAGCACGTTTAGTTCCGGGAATTAGAACATTAATATCGTTTCCTGCAGGAGCTGCAAAGATGCCGTTGGCAAAGTTTTTGGTTTTCACCACGGCAGGATGCCTCCTATGGAACACCCTGTTGATTTATGTGGGTTATTACTTGGGAACTAACTGGACAGAAGTCGCGGGCATTTCACATTACATAATCATCGCTGTTATAGCTGCGTTGGCAGTGCTAATTGTCGTTTACTTGGTTATGCGGAGAAAAAAGAGGAAAAGACAAGTTTTAAGCATAAACTCTAGAAATTAGTTTATTGTATTTATCTTGGGCTTAACTTCGCCTTCAATGCCGATGGCTTTTGCTTCTTTAACCTGCAACATGCAATCCACATGAGACGCATCGTTCAGCATTTTACAATCAACCGTTTGCAAGAATGCTGCATCGATTGAAACTGGCGAGTTTGAAGCAAATACGCCAACGTCCTTCATTATGATTTCACCCGGGTTGGGCAGACAATCGCAGTATTGAGTTATGTCTTTAGCAAAACTCACGTATGACGCTTTTTTGGGCTTGAAGGTTGACAGTACACCGTAAGCGGCTGATGCTAGTGCCTTGCAAAGGTTTTCCTTATCAACGAAACGTATGGCTTCCATGGGGCAGGCGCCTATGCACATTGGGCAGCGCATGCACAACGGCGAGGTATTCCTAGCTTTTCCCTCGATTATGTCTGGCAGATGCATCGGGCAGATATCTTTGCATTTTCCGCAGCCCACACATTTGGACGTGTCTATTTCTAAGCCGACTGTCCTGTGCTGCCGAATCTTTCCAGCACTTGGCGTGCACCCCATGCCCAAATTCTTTATGGCGCCGCCGAATCCGCTGAGCTCATGCCCCTTACAATGCGAGACAACAATCATGGCGTCCGCTTGAGCAATAACACCTGAAACTTCAATTTCCTTCAAGATGCCCTTGGTTTTTACGAGGTGGAAGTTTTCGCTTTTCAGCCCATCTGCAACTATGAAAGGTGCCATGTTGAACCCATTCATCAAAGCCGTAATCATGTGGTCGTAGGCGTTGTTTCGTTGCGCTTGATAAGCCGTGTTGGAGTCTGTTAGGAATGGTTTGCCGCCTGCTTCCTTAACCCTGCGGACTATGTCATGAACGAAGCATGGTTGCACATAATATGGGTTGCCTAATTCGCCCACATGCAATTTAACAGCTACAAGGTCACCTTTCTGTATGCAATCAAAGGTTCCTGCTTCATCGTAGAGGCGATTTGTCTCCTGCAACAAGTTACGACTAGTGTCCCATGGTACCAAACGGACTGCCACGCTTATTCCTCAATTGGTACTTTAGCGCATATTTCATGGTATAAACCTTAGCATTCTATGGTTTAAGTCGGAACGTTTTTAGTGGAGAAAAGGTAAGTCAAATAAAAACAACACCATGTCGTTTTCAAGTAGGCATGCATTATGGGCAAGCTAGAATGCAAAGAGATAACAAAGGTTTACCAAGACCATAGAAAAGCACTTGATAACGTTAGTTTTTCAGTGGAAACCAAAGGTATTTTCGGGTTAATCGGCAGAAACGGCGCAGGAAAAACCACCCTTATCCGAATTCTCTCCACTGAACTTGAACCGACTTCTGGAACCGCAAGCATAGACGGCCTCGACGTTCTTTCCCAAGCCGACATGTTGAGGGAGAAAATCGCGATTGTTCCACAAGAAGCTAGAGCAATAAGGTGGATGACACCAAAACAAACAGTGATGTCGTATCTTCTTTGGCGCGGATACCACTACAAGCAAGCAAACCAGCTTGCCTTAGAATCGCTCAAAAAACTCAAGATAGACCAATACGCTAACATATTAAACACTAGGCTATCTGGCGGCACAAAAAGAAAAGTCCTCATCGCCACCGTAACCGCGTCAGAAGCCGATATCATTTTTCTAGATGAACCCACAACTGGCTTAGACCCAATTTCAAGAAGGGAACTGTGGGATATTCTTAGGGAGCTGGGAAAAGACCGCTTTATCTTTCTTACAACCCACTACCTTGAAGAAGCAGAGCAACTTGCAGACCACATTGGAATACTCCAAGAAGGAAAACTTGTCTCAATCGGTACCCTCTCAGAGCTCCGCGGAAGCTCAAGGTACCAGTACAGCATTAAACTGCCGCCTAAAGCACAGGTTCCACTGCTCAAAGACAGCGAAGTAACCACAAGCAAAAGCGGACACACGCAGATAATGACCAATGAAGCTGAAGCTTTCCGCTTGGCGCGGTTGTTTTCTGAGCAAGGCGTAAAATTCTCAATCACTCCTGTTACTTTGGATGATATCTTCTTCCACATTGTGGGGCAAAAAGTGAGGGAAGAAAATGAAGCGTAGCAAACTAAGCCAAATCCTCGCTGGAGTACTCGTCAACGCTATCTACGAAATGAAAAACTACCCCATTGTTCTGATAAGCACCATAATTTCACCTCTCTCGCTTCTGCTTGTAATTACTTTTGTAAGCAGCGGCGCCCTCTTTGGAACCGCTATTGAAGGCGGATTAATCATGATTTTCTTTTCAAGCGGCATAGCTCTCCAATCCGACCTCTCCCATTTAAAGAATGATTTTAAGCTTCAGGACATGATTGTGAGTTCGCCGACGAGTTCACGCCTGTACATGGGTGGAATGGCTCTTGCAGAAATAGTGTACTCAGTTCCTGCATTAGTTATTCTTATTGTGCTTGCTGGAATCTACCTGCATCCATCGCTTCTTCAAATCGCAATTTTATCCATTGTTCTACTGTTAATGTTCGCAGTCTCAGTTGCAATAGGATTCATGCTGTCAACTTTTTCAAGCGATGTAGTACAGAGTTACGCTTTCTCACGGCTACTTTCATTGTTGTTCGCTACTTTGCCGCCAGTATACTATCCGATAACCTATGTTCCTTCGCCCTTCAATTATCTGGCTTACCTTTCTCCGACGACTTATGCGGCGGAAATTATGCATTCCGCAACAGGCTACCTGAACATCTCAACTAACATGTTGATTCTTGATTGGGTGGTCCTGCTGGTAGTATGCGCCGTCATATTGTTTATCGCAATAAGAAAGACGAGATGGAGAGAGGTTTAACTGGCTAGTATTTTTTGCCTAAACTAAGCTTCTTCTGAATGATATTTACATCAGCTTCGTTATCAGCCAAGATATTGAGCCACAGTTCAAACTCGGCTTTTGAGATTTCTTTTTGGATAACGCCTTGTTGGTCTCCCGAAAAAAACCTTGAAGGCTCAGACGAAAACAGCTTGACGTAGAAAATCCTGTCAGCAATAACTATTTTGGACGAACAGCCAACCCGTTCGCCCCCAGCGTAATCGATTTCGTAGACCATTAGCGTGAGACCTTCTATGAATGCGTGGGTTAATGTTTACTTAAAATTTTCCCATCGAAAGTAAGAAAACTGTAAGGGACTTAAGGCAACCGATTTTTTAAACTGTTCGCTATTCTTTGTCACTGCTTAATTTTCTGCGCTTGTAGAACAAGTATCCCGCAGCTAAAGCAATAGTCACTATAGCCGATGCTGCGACAACTGCAACAATGGGGAAAGGCGCGATGTTAAAGGAAACTGTTTTCTCAGCCGAATTACCCAAATCATCAGTTGCAAAGACCGTTAAACGGTGAGCCCCATTAGACAACGCTGGCAAAGTAACGTTTCCAATAATCTTTACGTTCTCTTGTCCATCTAAACTATACGCTAGATACGTTACGTTCTCGTTTACATTGAATGTTAATTGGATGTCGGTCGAATCGTAGGATTGGTTTTGCGGAAGTAATATCTCGATGTTGGGAGGAAGCGTATCTACTGAAAAGAAAACCGCGTTCGAAGAACCCATGTTTCCAAGGCTGTCGTTGGCATAGATTGTTACGTTGTGGGCGCCCTCAGAGAGCCCTGAAAGCTTTGTTTCTACCTTGATGGTCACGTTTGCTTGATTATCTATACTGTAACCCATCCATTGCGTGCCTCTATTGACCGTAAACGCCAACGATACCTCAGAGTAAGTCTTGTTTTCAGGGGACGTAATCTGCACTCTCGGCGCCACCGTTCCATACCCAACCGGCTTATACTGCTCATTTACGTCAAGCCAATTTATTCCATCAAAACCGCCGATTGCATACAAAACATCACTAACAACAACTACACCCAAGTAAGCTCTCGGAGTAGGCATCGAATCTACAATGCTCCAAGAATTGTTAGCAGAATTATACGCTTGAGCTTGCCCACTATATTCTCCGCCAGAATAGCCGCCTATGCAATAGATTCTTGCAGGAGCCATAAAACCTTCAGTTGCCGCTGCTGCCCCGTAACTGTCAACGTTGGGTAATTTTGCTGCTAAATTCCACGTGTCATTTTGAGGGTCATACACTTGGTTAGCGCTGGTGATAAGAGTGTTTTCCATTTTCAAAGCGTCCAGTGAGCCGCCCATAATGTAGATTTTGTTATTAGCGACAGCTGAAGCGTAACCCTGAACCGGCGTTGGAATCGGAGTTTTTGTACTCCAACTGTCGGTGACTGGATCGTAAACTTCGTTTATGTTGGTTTCATTGTAGAAGGGGGTTGTGCTTGAATATTTTTTTCCGCCGATAAGGTATATTTTATCATTAACCAAATTCGCGCATAAATCTGCTCTTGGCGTAGGCATGGATGCTTTTGTTTCCCAAGTGTTGCTTAAGGGGTCATAGACCTCGTTGTTTCCAACGAACCCGTTGCCAACCGTTCCGCCTATCACGTAAATTTTGTTCTGGTAAACTGATATGGCGAAACCGCTTCTGGGTGTAGGCATCGGCGTCTTGCTTATCCACTCGTTAGTTTGAGGATTGTACACTTCAGTTGTGCTGAGGGCTAGATTGTTTCCGTTTAAGCCGCCGACGGCATAGATTTTTCCACTGACAACCGCTAAGCCGAATCCTCCGCGAGCGGTAGGCATGGGCGCCATACTGGTCCAAGAAGATTGCGTGTCAGCGCCATTTGCTGGAGGGAGATTGAGTGCTGGGAGTAGGGTTAATGCGATAAGCAGGACTATTAGAATTTGAATATGCTTATTTATCGATATACCCCCAAAGCGTTTACTCAGCTATAAAATAGCACTTTATCCTTATATGGTTAAAGGGTAAAAGGTGCCCCTGCAAGTGCCTAAAAAAGCATATTCGGTTTCGCATGGGTTAGGAAAAGTTTAATGGCTCTAAAAAACATATTTTTCTAGGAGTCGATCTGTTTGATTCGTAATGTTTTGGTTGCTGTGGATGGCTCGGAAAATTCGGAAAGGGCTTTGGATTTTGCTCTTGATTTGGCAGAAAAATACGGTGCTGCTGTAACGGTTTTGAATGTTAGTGAGTCGCCGGCGATGGGTGCAGTTCCAATTGAACCAACAACTATTTCAGGGGAGAGCATGGTTATGTTTGCCAAGGATCTGCGTAGGTTTCATGAAGAAATTTTAAGTAAAGCAGTTGCCCACGCGAGAGAGGTTAAGCCTAACGTTTCGGTTTCGTCAAAGTTGCGCGAGGGGAATCCGGCGTTGGAGATTGTTGCTGAGGCGAAGGAGGACGGGGTTGATGTTGTTGTGGTTGGGCATCGTGGTTTGAGTAGGGTGAGGGAGCTTTTTTTGGGTAATATTAGTGAGAAGGTAGCTCATTCGGCGCCTTGCCCCGTCGTAATTGTAAGATAATTCTGATTTTTCAGAAAAGTATAAATATTCTTACAATTACTACTTCTTCTGTGAAATCCAAATGACAAGCAAAGAATGCAATAACAAAGAATGCTGCAGAATCGACGCAATCGTCTCCGTAGACGCAAAAGGACAAATCGTCCTACCTAAAGACCTGCGAGAAAAAGCAGACATAAAACCAAACGATAAACTAGCCATCATAGGCTTCCAGCGTGACAACCAAGTATGCTGCATCATCATGCTCAAAGTCGACGCCTTAGAAAGCACAGTGAAGAACCTATTAGGACCAGTTTTTAAAAACGTATTCCAGCCGGAGGTGGAAAAACAATGAAAGAAGAACAAGCGCACAAGGCAGTAAGAGAACGATACGGCAAAATAGCCAAAACCAAAACGGAAAGCTGTGGTTGCGGCTGCTGCGGTGGCTCATCGTCCAGCGAAGAAATTGGTTACAGCAAGGGGGAACTGGCTTCGGTTCCACAGGGTGCTGACCTAAACCTTGGATGCGGAAACCCAGTCGCCTTAGCTTCACTCAAGGAAGGCGAAACAGTCGTTGACTTAGGCTCAGGCGGTGGCTTAGACTGCTTCTTGGCTGCAAGAAAAGTCGGCGCCAAAGGCAAAGTCATCGGCATAGACATGACCGCAGATATGCTGGAGCGGGCACGCGCAAACTGCAAGAAAGGCGGCTACAAGAACGTAGAGTTCCGCCTCGGAGAAATCGAGAACATGCCCGTCGCAGACAACACCGCTGACATCATCATCAGCAACTGCGTCATCAACCTCTCACCTGACAAGGAACGGGTCTTCCAAGAAGCTTTCCGTGTGCTAAAACCTAAAGGACGCATCATGATCTCCGACATGGTTCTGCTCAAGGACTTGCCAGAAAAAGTGAAAACTAGCGTTTTGGCGTATGTCGGTTGCGTTGCGGGCGCAGACAAGAAAGACGAATACTTAGGCAAAATTAAGCAAGCGGGATTTGGGCAAGTTGACGTGGTAGCGGAGAATCACTTGCCAGAAACGATGCTGAGCGAGCCCGATATTAAGGCGTTCGTTGAAGAGCAGAAGTTGACAAAGCAGGAAATCGCGGAGATTTCGGATGCCGTTGTTAGCATAAAGGTTTCAGCCATAAAACCCTAACCTTTCTTTTTTACTCTAAAAAAAGGTTAGCAAAGAAGGTAAAGTAAAACCAAAGTCTAATCAACGGCGCTTCTTTTTATTTTTCGGCATATTTGGAGCCTAATAGTCAATCATTGCAGAAAACCTAAGGGGGAGGTCGGTAATGGCGGTTTCACCACTCAAAGCAGGGTAAAAAGCCTAGAGGTCTTGGATTGTTTTTGATGATGCCGTATTAACAGTCGCTGAGCTTGGTTTTTGGTCAACGACGCGTCCATGGTACAACCTTGCAGCAATACATAATGCAGCTGCCACCAACGCAAGCCAAAAGGGCAACTGGAAACTTCCCGAAACGGAAGCGCTGACGTTCGCACCCATCATCAGATTTGAGGGTAAATTAAGGGTTGTTGAACCAAGTATGGGAACGTTAATGTCAAATAAAGATGCAACCGAGGTTAAAATCAACAGGCCCGAAACGAAAGTTATCAATGAAAACAGCGGTTTCTTGTAGGAAAAGCCGAGTAGTTGTTTAGAGTAAGGTTTTGCGGGCATAAGTGAGTAAAACAGCATAACTAAGCCGCTGGCGGTGAAGGTGAGTACGCTTACAAGGTTCAACGCAGAAATCAACGGCAACGTAAACTGGGCGCCAAACAAGCCAAAGTTGGTGTTAACGGGCGACGCGTTAACTTTCATGAGGTTGTCGCCAATCGTTAACTGCCACCAAGGAATAAACAACGAAGTAACCAGCACTATCAACGTGACGATTCCAGCGGCAAAGCCAAACCAGTTAACGTTTCGTTTCAACATTGTCACCTTGGCGGCAGCGGAACCCAGCCTGCATCAGCCAACTCATCCATGCGCACTTGGATGCCTGCAAGATTCACGTTTAAGTTTTGGAAGGCAACGTTGATGTCGTCATCTTCGGGGCCACAATGATAAGTTTTGAAGTGGTCCAATGCTGCTTGCGTCCAGCAGCCAGAAGCGTCTATAGTGACTGTTTCACCTGGAGCTATCGTCATCGGTTGGTTTATCGATACATAGGCAAGAAAATCTCTGTGGTCCTTGCAAATTACATTGGCTGAAATGTTTTCCACCGAGATTGTGTTCTGTAACGGGTTAGTGAACTTGAATGAAAAAGTAAACGTTTTCGTCACTGGGTCATAGGTTGGTTGACCTACAGGTATTGGCGGTTGAAACCGCGACGCGGAATAGTTGCCGCTGGCTAAACTTTTAAGTTCAGGAGGAAGCACAAGCCCCGCCAAGTTTCCTCGATACGCATACACTACACCAACGATGGGACCCAATATGATGGCTATTGAAAGAATAGTTAACGCCAGATGTACTTTATCCATACCGCTGTATGCTGACGAATTCGCTTTTAATTTTTTGCTATATCAAAAGAAAGCTAAGGCCGAGTCTCTTCGCATTTCTTATCTTTGTGGGGCGTACTTAAAACATCCTTCACGCGGTTAGTTATTACGGGGCCAAGACCATGCACAGCCTTCTCCCAATCATCCACATTAATCAACGCGTTCAAGGGCGTCTGGTAAGAATCCAAGATAGCGGTTGCTTTTTCACGTCCAATACTGGGTAAACTGGCGATAAAGTACACTTGGGCGTCTGATAGGGTGTCGCATTTTTTAAAAGCATGCACCACCGCACTTCTTTTCTCGACAATTTGTTCTTGCCTAGCAGCGGTATAAAGGAAATCAACGGTTTCCTTGTATGAGGAAGTGCTTATTATGGCGATGCCGTTTTTGGCGAGGTTGAACATGGCGCCCCAGATGGATGCGGGTTGGATGTTGCTGTACTTGTAGATTATTGGCATGTAGCCTTCGAGTACGATGAGGGATTTCGGGTAAACGTCTTTGAGCCTGAAGAGTTGCTCGAAGAGGTAGCGTCTGGTTAGGGTGTAGACGAAGTCTTGGACGGTTTTGCGTTCAACCGCACACTGGTCAGAGAGGATGTAGTCGCCTTTTTCCAGCATTTCGGTTTTTACGTTTACGCCTTTCTCGATTAAGCCTTTAACGATTTTTTGGGCGCTGCTTGCTTCGCGACTGTCTACTATTATGGTTGGTTCCTCGCCAGGTTTCTTTTTCTCGTTTATGTAGGGAACCAACGATTCAGTGCCAGACATAGGGTCAACTCTGCATACGTAACCAGAACTTCATGTTTATTTTACTTCCGCTTCCCTAAAGCGGTAACCCAAAACAAGTTAAAAGGAATACAGACCTAACAATAAGAGAACTAAAAGAAGACTACTTTGTCAAAATCATTTACTCGTATCTTTTTAGGAATAGGGGTTTTCTTGCTTCCTTTCGCCTAACTTCCAAGGGCACATCTTTCAGAGATACACACTCTAACCTGTCGGCTTTACCATCAGCAAAATTCTTTTTTATTAAACAGGTCGATCCATTGTGGTAATCCATACGTCCCACCTTAAGTTAAGCCACTCCCAAACATCGCATATATGTACTTGTGACTACCACGCTACAATAACAATTAGTAAAAATACGCGTTATTTTATGTAAATATTTGTATGTTTCAATCGAGTTTGCACTAGAATTTTTATAGGCTTTATTTTAAAAATGGTTATTTAAATTATAAACAAAAAATAAAGGTTAAAGGGGTTTAGGGTCCCTTTTTGGTAATTTCTTTAACTGCGCCTGCTGCGACGGTGGTGCCCATGTCTCTGATTGCGAATCTGCCGAGTTCTGGGAAGTCTTGGAATGTTTCGATTGCGATTGGGTGAAGTGGTTCCATTCGTACCCATGCTGCGTCTCCTGTTTTGAGGTAGCTTGGGTGCTCTTCGGATACTTGGCCTGTGCGCGGGTCAATTTTCTTTATGAGTTCGGTGAATTTGACGGCGATTTGTCCTGTGTGGTAGTGGAGTACTGGTGTGTATCCTGCCGCGATTGCGGTCGGGTGGTAGATGACGATTATTTGTCCTATGAATTCTTTTGCTACTGTTGGTGGATTGTCAACTGGGCCTGCTACGTCTCCGCGGTGGACATCAGTTTTTGCGATGCCTCTAACGTTCATTCCGATGTTGTCGCCTGGTTCTGCGAATGGGATTTGGGTGTGGTGCATTTCGATGGATTTGACTTCAGCGGTTTTGTTTGATGGCATGAAGATGAGGGTTTGGCCTGGTTTGAGGGTGCCTGTTTCTACTCTGCCTACTGGAACGGTGCCGATGCCTGTGATGCTGTATATGTCTTGGATTGGAACGCGTAAGGGTTTGTTGGTTGGTTTAACGGGTATTTCTAATAGGTCGAATGCTTCCATTAAGGCTGGACCAGTGTACCATGGCATTTTGTCGCCTTTCTTGATTAGGTTTTCGCCTGTCCATCCTGAGGTTGGCACAAAGTTGATTTTCTCGATTTTGAAACCGACCATTCGGAGCATTCTTGAAACTTCGTTCTTTATTTCTTCATACCTATCTTTGCTCCAGTTAACGGATATATCATCCATTTTGTTAACTGCAACAATTATTTGGCGAATACCTAAAGTGAATGCTAGAAAGGCGTGCTCTCGTGTTTGGCCGCCTGCACCGATGCCTGCTTCAAACTCGCCTTTTTTGGCTGAAGCGAAGAGTACGGCTGCATCAGCTTGGCTTGCGCCTGTAATCATGTTTTTGACGAAGTCTCTGTGTCCTGGTGCATCGATGACTGTGTAGTTGAATTTCTTGGTTTGGAATTGTAGGAATCGAAGGTCAATTGTGACTCCTCTTTCTCGTTCTTCTTTGAGGTTGTCAAGGACCCAAGCAAACTTGAATGTGCCTTTGCCCATTTTTTCGGCTTCTTCTTCGTAGGCTTTGATTGTCCGCTCGTCAATTGCACCTGCTAAGTAGAGTAGGTGTCCTGTGGTTGTTGATTTCCCGGCGTCAACGTGCCCCATGATTATGAGGTTTAAGTGGGGTTTATCGCTTTTGCTCATTTTTTCATCCTCTATTAATCTTACCTAATTTTGCGAATTCGTTAACACATTAGTATTTCAGTTATTTTAATATTATGATAGTCAATTTCAAATTAATAATTTGATGGAATCCCAAAAATAATTTAATTAGAAGCCTTTTCAATTGTTAGCCACTGAACACATATTTTCATGATTTGAGCAGTTCCCTAACTAACTTGTCGATGACCTTCATTTGTGGGAGCGCATTTTTAATGTTGGTCCGCGATTTTGTCGGCAATTTGGTTGCTTCTTTAGTCGCTTCTAACCCAAGAACTGCAATTTGTTTATGGAGCTCTTTATTTTTATCGAACTGCGGGATATAAAATTCGAACGGCAATCTACAAATATCTCGAGGTCCAAACTTGCCTCTAGATTGATGCGGCTTTATCATTTCATCCAATGTATTTGAGTTTAATATTGATACAAGATAATTAGCTTCTTGTTTGTCATCCGTAGCGAACCAATAAGTTTTGTAGTCAGCCACAAAACCACTCATTTTAATCTCTGCTTTTCCAATTATTAGGGGTTTTAGATTATTTGTATCCACCACAGCGGAGGCTATGTGACTGCCTGAACTTGTATAAATAACGTAAAACCTCTTTTGCTTCTGCAAAGTAAGCCCATTGTGATAATTCACTCGATCCATCGCTTTAGGGAAATTTTTAAGAGAGGTTTCTGTAGCATTCTCTTTCCACGCCGACTCTGCAGAGTCAAGCCAGTCTCCCATTTTTAACTTGCCTTCTTTTTTAAGGTCTTGAGAAGAAAGTATTCTAAATTTACCGTCGGTGTTCTTTATTGGCAATATTATTGGTAGTAATCGAGGCTTAAAGGGCAGAAGATATTTACCAGTGGCAGATGCAAAAATAAATTCACTCTCAATTTCGCCTTTTAAAATAATATTTTTCCATGGTTCCTTGGCGTCAGGCAGCACCAAACTCTCAATTGATGGTGTATCAGGATTAAGCCCAAATGCCCCAGGGATAAATCGTATAAACCATAAAGTTCGCGGAACAATAGAAGCCCCTTCCAGCACCTTTGAATAATATGGGCTTCCCTTTTCCTCTTTTTTTACTGGCGAATATGTGCTTTTTGCGATTGAAAGATACTTCGAAGCAATTTTAAACCGAAGGTTTTTTTCAGGTAAATTTCCAGAAATGACATCAATTTCAACTGGATACTTTGTGATACCGTCCTTTTTAGCAATTATTGTGCACGCGTCAACATTGAATAAAGGATTGACTTTTTCAGTATCTATTATTTTAATGATAGCCATTCGCGGGACTTGTTGTTTTTTGAAGGCTTCATGTTGCTTTGCGGCAGTGAGAACACTTCTAGGCATTACAAAAGCTAAAATCCCTTTGGCTGAAAGATAAATGTCCGCAGTTTTAGCGTAAAAAGCAGTTGACGTATCTAGGTGGGTGAAAAGAGATGTCTGCTTAGGATTTAAGAGCTTGTACTTGAAAACTTCAGTTTTAATAAATCGCTTATATTCTGGATTTTCAATAAACTTAAACGAAATCCACGGAGGGTTTCCTACAACCAAATCAAAGTGTTTTTCCTTGAGCCGAAGAGGTGCATAAATATTTCTCATCATAAATACCCAAACTGAATCTCTATCGGCATCCACTAAATCCATTATTGTTGTTAGTGTTTTTTCCAGTATTTCTTTGAATGACTTTGGTCCTTCAAATTTGCTATTGAAGGCTTTTATGCCTTCCATACGTTTCAATTTATGTAATTTATATTCATTTAAGATATCAGTAAAAATTGCAAGCGTCAACTTTAACTGGCCATCATCAACGGCTAATTCCAAGGGTAGATATAATTGGATTCCTTTGTCCACGTCAATAGCAAGAACCGCTATGCCATGAATTAACTCCTTACGCATTGTAGGAAGTTTGATAGAATCGGCCATGTACACAGGAATGAAAACTGCGCCTTTCCTTTCCTCAATTAATTTACCTAATGCAAGCAGATAGTTAGCTCTAGCTATTGAAACTGCAAGAGGATTAAGATCTATACCATAAACGTTGCCAATTATCTCCTCAAGAGAACAACCGTTCTTCTTTAGCATACTAACGGCGTTTGTAAGAAAAGTTCCAGATCCACAAGCGGGATCAAGAATTGATAATGTCTTTTGCTCACGATTGGGATCCATTAAAGAGACCGCTTCGTTTAGTGTGAGTTCTGCTAGCCATTCTGGCGTATAATATTCGCCTAATTTATGTCGATCTCCGCGTTTTACTATTTCTTGATAAATTTCCTTGAAAATATCTTCATCTATTTCTTCAAGGTCGTAACTGTCAAAAGCTTCGGTTAATATTTCAAGAAGTGGCTTGACATCGGACCAGAAAAGGCTATTTAGCACCCAAGAGAAAAAATCGTCTTCTATAATGTTGATACCTTGTGAATTGAACAGTTTTCCACTTAAAGCATCTCTTGCTGGTAAGGAACCCTTGGTTAATCTTTTTGCTAAAAGTAGTCTTACCAAAATCATAAGATATGTTTGAGAGACAAAAGCCTCTTCAGGAGGGGTAGCTCCGTAAACTAGTTGCATATTTTTGGCCCAAAGCTGAAACTTTATAGGGTCTTTTATAACTTTGAAAAGATGAGTTAAATCACTTATAATCGTCTCATAAATTACAGAGCCCGGACCGAACCTCATGTTCAAATCATCAGCTGTGGGTACCTTGCGTCCTACGAACAGAAAAGTATCTAAAAACATAATTGCTTGATTAGAAGTAGCCTCTTCGAAGTTTATTTCTCTGACCTTTTCAGCCTTTCCGTTGATTGTATATACTTCAAACTTTAAGCCATCGGTGATAATACACTCAGCCACTTTTTGGTTATTTTTTCTCAATATAGCTGTATATCGTTCGATTTCCTCAATGGCTGTATCCAGCTCTTTGCTAAGATCTATCTTGAACTCCACAATAGTTTGGCCGAGCCGTAGGTCCATACGCCCCTTCAAAATAACTAGCCCACCAGCCTTAACATACTGTTCAACGTTTTGGACAACTTCGAAACTTGAAACCCCAAATACTGACTTCAGAAGCTCTGAGAAGGCTATAAGCTTCCCTGTGTGTGTATGAGCACCTTTTGCTGATTGAATATAGTCATTAACTTTCTGGGTGTATGCCGTTTACTTGCACTCTCTCTCTCTCTCGTGGCTCCAAATTTATACGACGATGAACGTTTAAGCCTTGTCCTGTTTAAGGTTTATCCAAAAATCCGACCTACTTGGAAAAACCGAATGCTAATGTCATAGGCAATATAACTTATAACTTCTGAAGGTGTTTATGGCTACTCATGAGTGTCAGCGCTGGAATAGTTCAGGGCATATCTGTAGTGACAACCACTTGGAACGAAAGAGAAAACATTGAAGAACTAATCCGCAGAATCAGGACAACCCTGCAAGGCATGCCGCACGAAATAATAGTCGTTGACGACAGCTCTGAGGACGGAACAATAGAAGCCGCTAAGCGCTTTGCAGACTTGGCAGTTGGAAAAAACCGAGAAGGACAAACTAAAGGTTTACTGTTTGGAGCAAAACTAGCCAAGTTCCCAGTGGTAGTGACCATAGATGCTGATTTGGAGAATAGTCCTGAACTCATACCGAGCCTTGTGGAGAAATTAGATGTTTTTGATTTGGTGGTGGCGTCACGACGGGTTGTTCCCAGATTTTCTGAGCGGTTGGCTTCTAAAACCGTGGGTAAAATGGTGGGTGTTTCGGATTTTTATTCGAATTTTAGGGCTTACAAAAAAGAAACACTCGCTCATAATTTGAGGGGCGGTGAAACTTTTGGCGGTGAACTGTTGGTTATTGCTAGAAAGAACGGCTTTAAAATTGGCGAGATAACGTATGAGCCTCCACATAGGCGCAGTAAACCACGCATTGGCGGAACGATTAGGGCGAATTTGAGGATAATGGTTGCTTCATGGAAGTGTTTTTTTATCTATGTGTTTTAGTTGAACTAAGTTTTTCAAACCTTAAGCGGAGCCATCAAATTAATCGATAACAATCGGCGCCTTCATAACCACTGGGTTTTGCAGGTTGCCTTTGATTAAAGATTTAGCGCCTATCCACTCAACCAGCGGATAACCCACAATTATCTGGCACCAAAAAGTCAACAACCGAGTTAAGGTGGTTGCGGCTCCAGCAACAGCAATTGGAACACCATATAGGGAGAAGAGGCTGGTCATGGTGACTTCTACTGCCCCAACTGGAAA
Organism: Candidatus Bathyarchaeota archaeon; assembly: GCA_003141855.1. Lineage (GTDB taxonomy): Archaea > Thermoproteota > Bathyarchaeia > Bathyarchaeales > Bathycorpusculaceae > Bathycorpusculum. The sequence goes on from PLNS01000017.1 coordinate 56,422, forward strand.
GCCAGCTGTGAGAGTTTCAACGGTTGTGACAATACAATAAACGGTGGCTAAATCAACCATTGAGATGCCTGTAAAATTAAGCGAGTAAAAAATCATCAAGTAAACAACTAAGTTAAACATCCAGGCGACAACTGCAAAAATGACTGGTTTTATAAGGTATTTTGGGTGAGCCTTAAAAGTTTTAAACACCTCGCTAAAAGAAGATAGGGCATGATGGATTTTTTCCCTTAAACCTTCTAGCTTTACCGGATTTTTGATTAGGCGTCGTGTAATCCACATTGAAACGTTAACTATTTTCTCAACTGCGTTTTTCTTGAAAGCCACGATGAAAATAACCGCTATTACTCCAGCAGTTCCAGCCGTTACTAGAATTACGGGCGTGATTAGGTAGATTGGTAGTTGGCGGGTAAGTAAAAGGGATATAAAACCAACGAATAATCCACCTGAATAAACAAGCGAGCTGATTATACGTGAACTAAGAACTGTTGCAGCGGCGATTCCAGTGTCGTTTTTTGTTTCTTTTTGGGCTAAAGCTATCCGTGCTACTTCGCCGCCGATGGTGGCGCTGGGAATGATTAATTCGATAAAGTTTCCAATCCAGTTGTAGAGGACAATTTTTCTTAGTTTGACCTTAACTGATAGAGAATTTAACAAGCTATGCCATATCAACGAGTCAAAAATCACAGCCAGAAACAACGCAACTACGGCTAACGAGAAAAACAATGAATATTGGTAAACGTTAAGGTTGCTTAGAAGACTAAAGAGGCCGTCGAACCCGACAAAAAACCACAAGTATAGTATGAACGCTACTAAACCTAAAGCCATAAATACAAATGATTTACGTCCAACTAAACGCGTCTAATACTTCACCTACTCCAGTTTTCAAGCATTAACACCCCAGAAAGAACAGCACGCAACCCAACATTAACTGTTTATTTCGGAGCATTATACCCTAAAAGACACTGCTACCTATTCCACCGTATCTTTATCCATACAATTTTCTTTTAACACCCATATTAACGAAGTGGCAAGGAAGAGTAAATTTTCTGGACAAATCAATCAAAGTTAAAACAACATTTCAGTTGCCGTTTCAACCAAAAAATATAACTGACCCAGCGCATATAATAGAATTGGTTTTTATATTGTCTCATTGCGACACCGCTATTCTTAAAAATCTCATGCTCATTCTAAAAACTAAGTCATTAACTTCTGAGAATCTTTTCAAACGGGAAACCAGAGAAGTCGATGACATGTTTATGGATCTTTTGAGCGTTTTTCAACGGTACTACGACCATGCACAAGATAGTGATAAGCAAACGCTCAGAAGCATGCTAGACCTAATAATCCTCCTCTCAGAACAAGTCCACACGTCACATCGGCAAGCGGAAAGCTCCATTGGCGACTTCAAAATCTACATAAAAGCGCTTGAAGGCTCATACAAAAATGTTGACGGCGACTTTGACAAAACCATCGCTCAACCAGCCGAAAAAGAAGCTGAAGAGAAGGATAAAGAGGAAGAAGAAAGAGACAAAACCTTAGAAGAATACAGCAAAAGAGCTAGACCCAAATTCTACGAGTAAAGCTTATTTTCGCTCAATCAGCTCGACGAGGGTTCCGTCGGGGTCCTCGATAAAAGCAATCGTTGTTTTTTCGCTAAACTTGAATGGTTCATCGGTGATGGTTACGTTTTCTTTGCGCATGGCTTCAAGGGTCTTGTTTATGTCGGCGACTTCAAACCCCAGATGGTCAAACAAACGTTCCTCATACTCGGGCTGAACAAACTTGTCCTGGCTATGGTAGAAGGTTAATTCAAGCGTGGAGCCTTTGCCCTCTGCATCTTGCAAAAAAGCGATTTCAGCGTTGGTCTGCTCGATTTCTCTGCGGCTTTGAAGCTTTAAGCCTAAGAACCGGGAGTAAAAATCTATGGATCGCTCCATGTTACTTGTGCGAATGCTTGCGTGGACAAACATATTTTTCACCTTAACGTGTTCTTACGGTTAGGAACGCGGGTGTTATATTTCTTTACTAATAGCTTGTTCATCTAAAGTTTTGTTGACAAGTTCGTCTGCCCTCTCTATTTGGGGATTGCTTCGTGGGACATTGACAAAACTTATTTTTTTAAAGCAGACCTTCAACTGCTGCACTTTACGCCAGAGTTGCCATAATTCATTGTTTTTTATGGCGTATTCACCGTTGAGTTGTTTTGCGACTAATTCGCTGTCCAGGTGGCAGACGACTTCTTGCGCTTTGGCGTCTTGGGCAAACTTTAACGCCATTAGAAGTGCTTCGTATTCTGCTTGGTTATTGGTGTGAACTCCTATGAACCGTGAATCCGCCTTTACAGTTTCGCCTTTGCTGTTTAACGCTACGAAAGCTACGGCTGCAGGTCCAGGGTTACCTCTTGCACCGCCATCAGAATAAAGCATCAGTCGCTGGCTCATGACTTTTCACTTCTAGCCTGTTTAGTTGTGACTGTTTATTTAAACACTTAACATAGAGGCTCCGCCCGTAATAATTTAGCTCTCACACGGGGAGCCTTCGGCAACACATCCGCAAAACTAATCTACACCCAAGCCAAAAACCCTCATAACCGGTGGCTTACCAAGTTATTCTGTAGCATGCGAACAAGTCTTTGATGAAACTAAGCATATCCGCAAAATTACTCTCGATGGAAAAGTCCATAATAACAATAAGATGGAGCGCATGAACGGTGAAATCCGAGACAGGGAAAAGACAATGAGAGGACAAGAAGAAACGCACCGTTATCCTCAAGGTTACCAACTATATCACAACTACATCCGACCACATGAAGCCCTTGATGGAAAGACACCCTCAGAAACATGTGGCATTGTAATTGAAGGGCAAAATAAATGGAAAACACTAATACAGAATGCAAGTAAAAGTGCCTGAACAAATTTTCCCATCCATTATTTCTGCATATCAACTTATGCACAAACCTTATATTTAGTATTCACTATTATGATGTGGGGAAAAATCATGGGACGATTGAATCTTTCCGTCAAAGATGACGTAGAGAGCAGATTCAGAGAAACAGTTTTTAAGAGACGTGGAATGAAAAAGGGAAACCTGACCGAATCTTTGGAAGAAGCAATGCTAATGTGGATTAATGTTCCCCCGAAAGATGAAGGAAAGATTCATAAGTAATTAATATAATTAGAGATTGACTTTATTTGGGGATAAAAAATGACCAACAAGAAAGACGAATTTGAGTGCTTACTATCAATGCCTGATTTGGGAAACTATGTAGGTAAGTGGATAGTGATTGTCAACAATGCAATTATCTCTACAGGAACAGTCGCCAAAGAAGTATTTGCAGAAGCCAAGCGTAAATGCCCTGACAGCAAACCATTATTATTAAAAGTGCCTCAAGAGTCTGCAATGCTACTTTAAACAATGGATGACCTGTATTGTCCAATAATCGGCACTACATACCAGTAAAATGTCGGTATTTGGATTACAGATTGCCTGATGGTCACGTTATCTTTTTACCGTTGATTCATGTTGAACTCTCTTCTGATACTGAAACATTGACTACAATAGGTTTGTTAGATTCAGGCGCTACGAATAGTTTCATCCCTTACGAGATAGCAGACATTTTGGGCATTATACCTGAGCAACCAGCTTGCACTGACGTTGAAACAGCGGGAGGATCGTGCTCTTTTATTCAAGCATCACTAAAAAAACTCTCACTACTGGCAGGAGGAAGACAATATTCAGAATTTCCCACCATCCGAATATTGATTCCATCGCAAGAAAGAGACTTACCCTATGTTATCCTTGGAAGAGATTATGTTTTTAAGCGATTTCACATTACGTTCAAAGAAAATATCAATAAATTCGAACTTTGCCACCATAAAATCGCAAATCAACGTCATTGAAGCTATGCTGGTAGTGACCAAAGATGGAAATAGGTAGCGCTTTGACAATAATCAGCACTGTTACATCAATTATTACGGCAACCGTTCTTATCTTTACTTACCATCAGAATATAAAACAAAATAAGCCTCAATTTGACCTTACATCTGTTTACACTGGTCTTCCACCTAACAGAAAACCACATGGTTTCCATATACAGAATCCCACTAAGCCCATAGTGCATTGTCAAGTCTTTTGCAACGGTGTTCCTCTTGAGACTCCGTTTGGTGTACACTTTCAAAAATGGGTTTACATACACGCGGGCGGGGCAGCAGATTTCATTTTACCTGATGACCTTGCCGATATAGATAATGCAACTATTGAAGTTAAAGATGGAAAGAAAAACATTTATCCAAAAACTAAAATCAAGGACGTACCTTATGTTCTTTGATTGCCTTTAACCGATTTTTTACATGGAAAAGTTGTTACCGACAACTTTACAGAACCCTTGGCGCCTATATATAAGGGGGCTATAGAAAAAAATTGCAGGTAGGTCCAGCGGATCTGGAAGCGTTTTGGTGTTGCTTGTGGCTGTTTGCACAACCAGCCTGCAACCTGGAGCGGTCGCGGATGGCAAAACACGGTAAGTTGCTTTGTCTGTTGGTTGTTGTTGTGGTATAGGGAAGTTTCAGTTACAACTTCTATAGAAAAAAGAGGCAATCAAGTGCCGTTTTGGTTGGTTGTTATTGTTGGCGTACAGTCACATGAGTTTAAGTGCTAAGAAGCGACTTATCAATTGAAAAATGGAGAAGGTAACTTGACAAGCAGCGCTCTGGGTATCCCTAAATTGAATTCACATGAGCTTCAGTTTGCTCTACTAAAGCATGACGGAGAATGGAGCAGCATTAAAGGCTCAAGAAGAGGCAAACTCGACATTATAGCTGAAATCCTGCTTTTTTGCGAGCACCAAAAAACCAAAACCAGCATAATGTACAACACAAACCTGAATTATTCCCAACTTAAAAACCACATGGATACCCTAACAGCTCAGGGTTTGCTTGCAAAAAACGTTAACAAGTACCTTACAACCGAAAAAGGCTACCACTTCCTAGAATTGTTCGCACAAATAAACGATCTGCTAGACGAGTTTAATCCCTAGCGGTTTTCGGTTTCTCAAGCAACCTTCAACTCCAAAACAAAACCAATCTCATCTTCAGCTAAGTGTTTTTGATTTTCCTCCAAATTGCTGAGCCTAAAATGCTGAAGGCTATGTACGTTCATTGCAAAACGGCCTTTACGGCGATGGCAGACCTTGCTGTACTAAAAAAGAAAGAAATTATTAGATTCGGACAACGACTTTTTCGGTAAATTGCTGTATTATTTTTGCGAAGTCGTTGATTGTTTCTGGCGCGTAAGGCTTGAGTGTTTGATACCTTTTATCAAGCGTATCCTGTGGGACGAATTGTTGGAGTACATGGGTTTTTGAGCCTTTAACCATCTCCCCTATGCATGTGGCATCCTGCGCCGTGACGAGTTCTGGAACAGCGGTTGTGCGGAATTCGTAGGGTACTTTGCCCGTTTTTAGGATTTCCATAGTACGCATCAACCCAACCGTGTCTTTAGCGCCAAGCAACTTGTATTTTTCAGTGCACGTTTTAACATCCATAGCCACGTAATCCACGCTGCCTAAGCATTCCTCGAGTACGTCTGGGAAGAAACCGTTCGTGTCCAACTTTACCATGAAACCGCGCTCCTTAAGCTTAGCCAAGAATTTGGGCAGTTCCTTATGCATGCACGGCTCGCCGCCAGTCACCACTACCGCGTCAACGTATTTTTTGCGACTCTCCAAAATCTCCAAGGCGACGGCTTCCTGCAGAAAGGGCGGTTGCGGATCAACGGCGATGCGCCAGTTGTGGCAGAACGGACAGCGGAGATTGCAGCCTGGCGTAAACAGCACAGAGGCTATTTTATCTGGGTAATCCACGAGGCTGACTTTTTGTAATCCACTAAACTTCATTCTAATATTTTCTCCTTAAACTGTTACGGGCGCAGATGTCACGACGGTTGAGCGGTCGAAGGTTTTGCGTATGTCAAATTCTGCTTGTTTTCCATCGTTCCATTGGTCGACTGGTCTTAGGTAGCCGACGACTCGCGAATAGACTTCGCAGGTTGCTCCGCAGACTGGGCATAGTTTGTGTTCGCCGCTTGTGTAGCCGTGGGTTGGGCAAACGCTGAAGGTTGGCGTCAGGGTGAAGTAGGGCAACTTTGAGTTCCAAGCGACTTTCTTGATTAATTCTGCCGCTGACTTCCAAGATTGCAAGCGTTCGCCAAGGAAAATATGGAACACTGTGCCGCCTGTGTAGAGTGACTGCAGGGTTTCTTGGTGCTCCAGCGCGTCGAAGAGGTCGCCAGAAAAGTCCACTGGCAACTGGGAAGAGTTGGTGTAGAATGGTTCCGCATGGTTTGAGTTTATTTGCTTTTGGTTAGCGAATATGATGTCTTTGTAGCGTTTTTTGTCTATGCGTGCAAGCCGATAGGATGTGCCTTCGGCGGGGGTGGCTTCAAGGTTGTAGATGCAGCCTGTTTCTTCTTGATAGTCTGCTAGGCGGTCGCGCATGAAAGTAAGTATTTTCTGGGCGAAGGCGTGTCCATCACGGGACGCTATGTTTTGTCCCAGCAGGTTTATGATTGCCTCGTTAACGCCGACTATGCCTATGGTGGAGAAGTGGTTTTTCCAGAACTTGCCATAGCCTTCCTTAACATGCTTCAAATAGCGCTTTGAATACGGGTACAAACCGTTATCCGTGAATGCTTCAAGCACTTTACGCTTAATTTCCAAGCTTTGCTTGGCCGTTTCCATCAAGGTTTCGAGTCGCTCAAAGAATTCGTCCTCGTCCTTGGATAGGTAACCTATTCTTGGAACGTTTAGTGTAACCACGCCTATGCTGCCGGTTAAGGGGTTGGCGCCGAAGAATCCGCCTCCGCGCTTGCGTAGTTCGCGGTTGTCTATGCGTAGTCGGCAGCACATGCTGCGTACATCTTCAGGCTTCATGTCGCTGTTAACGAAATTCGAGAAGTATGGCACACCGTATTTGGCGGTTACTTCAAAGATGGCTTGAGATACGGGTGACTCCCAATCGAAGTCCTTGGTTATGTTGTAGGTGGGAATTGGGAAAGTGAAAACTCTGCCCTTCGAATCGCCTTGCCGCATGCCTTCGGCGAATGCTAAATTGAACATTTCCATCTCTTTAGTCATGTCGCCGTACGTGTCTTGGGTTACTTTGCCGTTGTAGAGCACTGCTTCGTTTTTCATGAAGTCTGGAACGGTCAAGTCCAAGGTTAAGTTGGTGAACGGTGTCTGGAAACCCACGCGGGTTGGCACATTCATGTTAAAGAAGAACTCCTGAAGCGCCTGCTCAACGTCCTTCTGATTTAAGTGGTCGTAGCGTATGAACGGTGCAAGGTATGTGTCAAAGTTGCTAAACGCCTGAGCGCCTGCCGCTTCGCCCTGCAGAGTATAGAAGAAGTTTACCACTTGCCCGAGCGCTGTGCGGAAGTGTTTTGCTGGTTTGCTCTCGATTTTGCCTGATACTCCGCCAAATCCTGAAAGTAACAGGTCGCTTACGTCCCAGCCGACACAGTAAGGCCCAAGAACGCCTAAATCGTGAATGTGCATGTCGCCTGAAAAGTGTGCTTCCGCAATATTTGTTGGGTAAATACGGGCAATCCAGTATTTGGCGATGACTGTGGATGAGAGGTAATTGTTTAGTCCCTGCAGTGAATAGCTCATGTTACTGTTTTCTTTTACCCGCCAGTCCTCAACCTCAAGGTACTGGTCTACCATGTCTGAAGAACTAAGTAGCGCTGCTAACTCGCGCATGTCCGTGTGCTGCTTGCGGTAGAGAATGTAGGCTTTCGCCGTTGAAGCATGGCCGTTTTCGATTAATCGTTTTTCAACGAGGTCTTGGATTTCCTCAACCGTGGGCACGCCATCGTCGCCGTAGTGCTTGTTTAGGTCAGCTACAACTTCGTCGCTGATGCGTTTGGCTTGTTCCCTGTCTTTTCCGCCCACTGCTTTTGCGGCTTTCCAAATGGCAATTGTGATACGTTCTTGATCGAAGGGTTCTAATTTACTATCACGTTTTAGTACAAACTTCATTTTTTCACTTCCAACAGTAATCGCCTGAAATCTTCAGGTTCTTCAAATTGCTTGTAAACTGAAGCGAACCGGATGTATGCGATGCGGTCCACGTTTTTTAGGTATTTCATGATTAAATCGCCGATTTCTCCGGATGCGATTTCCTCGGTGCCTTTAAGCATGAGGTCTTGGCGTACTTGTCCTGCTAACTCGTTGATTTGGCTCATGGTTATGGGTCTTTTTTCGCATGCTTTCTGTAAGCCGCGGATTATTTTGTTGACGTCGAAGCGTTGGAGTTCGCCGTCTTTTTTTCTTACCATGAGCTCGACTGTTTCGAGGTATTCGTAGGTGGTGTAGCGTTTGCTGCAGTTGATGCATTCTTTGCGTCTGCGCGTGGTGTTTTCTGGGGAGTCGCGTGTTTCGAGGGTTTTTGAATTTTCAGAGTTGCAGTAGGGACATCTCATGCTTTAACATACTCATGCTTTGTTATATGTATAGTGTAAGAGAGCTTAATCTACACACTACATTTAGCGCATATATAAGTTGTTTTCACATCAAACATGCAATACAACGAATAAACCCGAAAGCAATACCATAAAAAATAAACAAAAAACCCAAAATAAAAAAATCAGAAAAAGCCCTTTTTAGCCAAAAAAACCCGTTTTCAACCAAATAATCCTTCGGTTAAGGCTTGCGCAAGCAATATAATTAAAAACACGCACACATCCCTATTTACCACTCATTTCCCCCAAACAAACCACAAAAAGTGAAAAAATGCAACCGAAAATCGTGAAATCCAACTCCTTAAACCCGTATTTAACGCCCGAACGCTGCTATATAGCTGAAAACTACAGCTCAAACGAGGTATCAATTGCGGTTGCCCGCGTAAAGCCGGGAGTAACAACCAAAGCTCACCACCTAAAGGAAATCCAGGAAATCTACATCATAACCTCTGGAGAGGGCAAAGTAGCCTTTAGCGGCTTAGAACCAACCGCGGTGGGTACTGGCGACGTCATCATCATTCCACCAGGGGCATCGCAAAAAATAACGAACACAGGCCAAACTGACTTGGTATTCTACTGCGTTTGCACGCCAAGATTTACCGAAGACTGCTACTTTGATGACGAACCAGAAAAGCCCTGAATGATATATGTCGATTGCGGCAATAGTGATTTATAAGCTGTAGCAGCGATATGTGTTTGAGGAGAAAGGAGAAGCTCCTTACGTTTCTTTAATCCAAAGTGTGTTAGCTTGTTTTTAAGTCATCCATGAACTCGCTCAGGTCAAGGGTGGAAACGCCGTTCTCGTCTTTAAGCATCTGTTTCGCTGGCGGATTCGCGATGTAGAAGGGTATTCTTTTGGCAAAGCGCTCCTGGAAAGTTGATTCCAACTCGTTTTTGTAGAAAACGCCTATCGGGATTCTGTCACCCCACTCCTCGGCTTTTTCCAAGCCCGCAACCTTCTTCTTAAAAACCTCGCCCGCATCATGCACCACTGGGTCAAAACCTGCCTCTTCCAGCTTGTAGAGTCTCGATTGTGGCTTGCCTGAGGCGTCTTTGCGGTCTTCGCCACCATACCAGTCCTTCGTGTTAATATCGTTGTATACTGGGCATGGCTGCAAACATTCAACAAGCGCCAAACCCTTATGCTCAATTCCCTGCTTAATCGTGTTCTTGAGGTGCATAACATCAAAAGCATAGGACCTTGCCACAAACGTGTAGCCAACCGTTATCGCGAGGGCAACTGGGTTGATGGCTTCGTTGATGTTTGGTTTCGGAAGCGATTTTGTCTGCATCCCAAGCCTAAGCGTCGGCGACGCCTGTCCCTTCGTTAAGCCGTAAACGCCGTTGTTGTAGAGCAGATATGCCATGTCGATGTTTCTTCGCCCAGCATTAACAAAGTGTCCCGCGCCGATTCCAAGCCCATCCCCATCGCCGCCGACGCCGATGACTTCAAGGTTTGGGTTCGCAACCTTAATCCCCATAGCAAAAGGCAAAAGCCGCCCGTGGAGCGTGTGGACGCCGTTGGCTTTCACGAAATGCGGCGTTTTCGCAGCGTTACCCACGCCTGAAACCACGACAACATTGTGGGGTTCAAGGTTCAGTTCCGCCAGCGCCATCTGCAACGCGCTTAGGATTCCGAAGTCGCCGCAGCCTGGACACCAGTCAACGTAGACGTCGGTTTTGTATTCTGAAGCTTTATGCGCCAAACATGAGCACCTGCCTCTCGGCTGCTTTATCCGTTAAAACCGCTTTAATTGCCTCATATACTTCGGTCGTCATCATGGGTCTCCCCGTGTATTTGAGAATGTAATAGTTGGGTTTGATGCTTGTGTGCTCAGTTATTATGCCGCCGAGCTGTGCTGTCCAGTTGTCTTCAATGTCTATTACGCGTTTTTTGCCCGCCAGCATCTGTTTTAGGTAGGCAGAGGGAAGCGGATGAATCATGCGCACCTGAATGTAGCCTAACTTGTAGCCTTCGTCTTTGAGTTGGTTTATTGCTTCGATTATGGCGCCTTTGGGTGAGCCCCAACTGACCACAATGTTCTCTGAGTCTTTATCGCCAAAAAACTTCACTTTCATTTCCAACGGCACTTCCTTATCTACCAATTCGAGTTTTTTTAGGCGTTTATCCATCATTTTTCTTCGAATTATTGGTTCTTCGTTGATGTTGCCTGATTCGTTGTGCTCATCGCCACTGCACCATTGAACCGCATTTTTTGTTCCTAGAAAAGCTCGGGGGGAGACGCCTGTTTCGGTGAACTGGAAGCGCTTGTACTGTTTGCCTTCAAGCTCCTTCTCGCCAACGATTTCTCCTCGGTCAATCTTTGTTTTCGAATAATCAAAGACAGGATAAGTTTGTGAAGAATTAGCCATGCCTTTATCGAGCAAATGAATAACCGGCATCTGGTATTTCTCGGCTAAATTGAAAACTTCGGCTGCGTCAAAGAAGCATTCCTCAATGTCGCCTGACGCGAGGATTATTCTTGCAAATTCTCCGTGAGCCGCATGCATGGCAAACCGCAAATCCTGCTGGCTGTGCCGCGTGGGCTGCCCTGTTGAGGGTCCACCGCGCTGGTAGAACGTTATTACCAAGGGGACTTCGTTGTTGCCTGCCCAGCCTAAACCTTCAGCCATCAAAGAAAAACCGGGTCCCGATGTGCTCGTTGCTGCCCTTGCGCCCGCCAAACATGCACCTGAAGCAGAATTAACAGCGGCAATCTCATCTTCCGTTTGAAGCACGATTATGGCTTCTTCTCCTTTTCTGGTTTTGAGGATTTCGTGGGATTCCAAGTATTCGCTCTCATCAGCCGCTGGCGTGATGGGGTAGTAGGTTTGTACTCTGCAGCCGCCGAGGACTTTGCCCATGGCGACAGCTTGGTTTCCCGTCAGGAAAATTCGCGGCTCGTTAATGCCTATTTTTTCTAGTTTGTGGTTGAAATTGTTTACGTTAAAATTTTGTTGAGCGTAATCGTAAGCGGCGTCTACAGCTACCACGTTCATGTCGGCGATTTTTTCGTGGAAAGTAGCTTTGATTGCGTTTTCTACGAGTTTTCGGTCGTACTTTAGAAGCGCAAAGGATACGCCGATTGCGAGGACGTTTATCATTTTGGTGAGCATGCTTACTTTTTCTATGTGGAGTTTTTCGCCGATTTGCTTGAGCAAGTCCATGTAGGGAACAGCGAAAACTTGAATGTTTTTTTGTTTCGCGTAAGAGAGGAAGTCGTTGACGGTTTCGCCAACACTATTCTCTTGCATGAAGGCTTGGATTTGAGTCTTGTAATCTTCACTGAACGTCGATATGTCTTTTAGGACATTGATGCCGAGGTCGCGTGAATCCACTATTATGCCGCCTTCGCTCACGACTTCGCCGACATGCCGCACGACGGTTTCCGCGTCGAAAGCCGCAAGCAGATTCACGTCGCTGATGTTGGCTAATGTGGGCTGTTTGGATATGCGATGGTGGAAGTAGCTGTGCATGGTTTTGATGTTTGAGTGGTATTCTCTTCTGCCAAAAACCCATAAGCCGCCGTAGCCGCAGGCTCTGCCGAATATGGTGGCTGCTGAATCAACGCCGCTTCCTTGGGGGCCGCCTGCCATCCAATTTATACTTTCAACTACCATTTTGCTTCACGTTTGAAAATTTTTTTGACGGGGTTTATCCGCCTGTTGCTTTATCGCTGCCTATACAGCATGTGCATTTTACAGTTTCTCCGCAGTATGGGCAAACGCAATTGCAGTCGTCGATAAAGTTTCCGCAGTTTACGCAACGAGGCTGACTTTCTTCGCTCATTTCACTCGCCTCTGCCAATATCTATTTTGCAGAACCTTAGGAATTAAGCTTTCGGAAAACATTTGCTAAGCAAAAAATCGTTTGATTTCCCGAGTATTTTTTGGAAGTGTCTTACGGAGAATAAAAATTCAAAAGGGATGGGGCGGAATTTTTGATAACTATTTTTTTTTGTCTCCATGTTTTGTAAACCAATGTCCTTGTAGTGTGAAATATCCTCAGACCGAATCCATGCGAAAACATCTTGAAATTTCTCGAAATCGCGCGTGCCTCGATCTCGCTTTTGCCAAGCGCAAAGCTTCCGCCCTGAGAGCGTTAGAGAGAAATCCCTAATTACTTATTGAGCTTATTCAAAACCAGACCAAAATTAGGCTTGTCCGTACAGCCTTTTGTATAGATAGCCAATAACTATTCCAA
>PLNS01000017.1:69157-108445 GCA_003141855.1 Candidatus Bathyarchaeota archaeon
CCCAAACCGCTTGAATATTAGAAATTGACTCCGCAGCTCTATACTCCGCTGCGATGGGAAGCAAGGAAATTGCGATGGTAATTGCCCAGAAGGCTAATCCTCCCACGACCCCCAGCACTACTATCTTTCTCCAGATTCCTTTTGATTGGGGCATCTTTTTGTCTCCTTCGTTTTTACTTATAGTATAGTAATTTTATTTTTGTTCCTTAACACCTTTAATTAAAAGCCACAAACTAAGAGAAATTTCCGCAATAAAACTAACCGCCAAACAGGGGTACGATATTACGTCGTAGCCTGGCAAAAGGAAACGCTGAAGAACATAGATTAGAAGACCAAAACAATCAGCGATCAACAATATGCCCAAGATTTTAGGAAGAAAGCGCGATTTGAAAACTAGATAACCAAGAGGAAAGAGCCAGACGCCATAGGGTATCTGTGCGATAGTAGACCCATTTTTGAATAAATTGATGAATAACAGCGCTTGGGCTTGTAGCTGATTTGGCTGGAATACTTTCAAATAATCAGCTCCGCTCAGAAGCATCAGGCTGGAAAATAGATTAAGATGATTAAGAACCACTATAGCAAACCCGCCCAGGTTTAATAACAGGAACAGTAAAGCTAGGTTTTTGTTAACCGGTTTTAATAGTACGTACAAAGCCCAGGCTGCCAAAAGTAAGAGCAAACATGAGAATAGACTGATTACAAGACCGATACGAAATAGCGATTCAAAAGCAATTATTTGATTAACCGTTCCTGGGGCATCCGCGAATACAAAGTGACCAAATCTATCTGCAATGACTGCAGTTGCAAAATACATGATATAGAAGAAACCTGCGAGTTTTGCGATCTTGCGTGGTGATAGATCTGCGATCTTCTGGCGGATAGAATTTTCTCCTTCAATTGGCACTATAATACACCGCCATTTCAGTTATGCTACGTAAGGTTTATAAGATTATGGTAAGCCTGGCAATCGCAAGACAGATGAATATAGCAGACCCGCTTTCTTCCAAGGTTGCTTTGTCAGGTTCCGTTATTATGTTCCACAGTTATGATGACATTTCCCTTTTTGTGTCCCAATTCAACATACCTGTGAGCCTCAGCTATCTGTTCCAACGGATAGCATCTGTCTATAACTGGTTTAATTTTTCCCGTTTCTAACAGTTCATTGAGCAAAATCAATCCTTCAACACTGAACTCGGGTCTCCCTTCAGTGATTGATATGTATTTCCCGTTCGACGTTAATGCCTTTTTACACTTTAATTTTAAGCTTGTTCTGTCCATCATGCCAGCTGGAACAGCATCAAAAATGACATCATAAAGTTCTCCTGTTTCAGTAAAATCCTCTTTTGTATAATCGACTACGGTATCGGCTCCCAGAGACTTCACCAATTCCACATTTGATGTACTGCATACCCCGGTAACTTTTGCTCCAAAGTATTTTGCAAGCTGCACCAAAGAAGTGCCAATCGATCCGGAAGCTCCATAAACGAGAATTTTTTGTCCGCTTTGAATCTTCCCTCTTTTTAGAAAATATAAGGCAATTAAACCCCCGTAAGGAACGGCGGCTGCCTCCTCATAAGTTGTATTAGCTGGTTTGGATACTATAAAACTGTCGTCAGGCAAACATTTGTATTCAGCATAAGTGCCTAATCTCGGATGCATTGCAGATTTTATTGTCACTCCATAAACCTGATCGCCTTTTTTAAATCGCTTAGCAGCTTTTCCTGTCGATTCAACTTCTCCAGCCAATATCATCCCAAGTATGGGGTTTCTCGGTTTTGAAAAACCTATCGCCAACCCCATAAGGAACCTCATGCCCCCATGAACCTTGAAACCTCTGACAATAATGTCGCTATGGGTTATTGATGTCGCATGAATCTTTATGCATACTTCATTATCTTTGGGAGTGGGTTTTTCTATCTCCTTGATCTGAAGGACCTCAGGCGGCCCGTATTTTGTGCATATAATCGCTTTCATTTTCATACATGCTAATTACTTTTAAGGCATATAAAATTTAGCCATCCATTCAAACACACTACTGTCTAAGAATTACGCTATTCTAAAAGTCTAAGCTTAATGTTTTGTCTCTGTCTTCTCTGTACTCTGCATTGCAGGTGTATGGTGTTAGTATAATTTATCTAGTAATCTACTTAGTTGGGTAGTTTGTTGATTTGTTGCTTAGGTGATGTGTTGTTGTTTGGTAAGCGTCTTTTTTCTTGTTTTCTAACTGTTCGCTACACTCTCCTAAAAAACTATTCAAAACACTAATTTCTTGCTTTATATAAGGGAGGGGGGTCAGCGCTGAGAGGTCGTGACTTTCTAACATAGCACTATTCCGCCTATTAGGGGCTATAGAAAATTCCGAGTAGCTATCGAGCGCAGAAAAGCTAAAAAAAAGTCGAAAAACCAACAAAAAAGCCCTAAATTCCATTTCCAATAGTTAACAAAAAACAAAAAGAAAAGAAAAAGATAGGTTTTATCTTACGAAGTCGTCGAAGGTCCAGAAGTGGTCTTCTTCTTGGATAATGATATCTTCGAAGATGCGTCTTGTGGTTGTGTCGCCGCGTTTGAGTGCTTCAGCGATGATTTGTCGGTAGAGTGATATTGCGCTGCTTTCAAGCGCGTGGTCTAAGCGGAGAAAGTCTTGGGCGGTGTCGCCGACGACTGGCAATGGGTCTGGTTTGTATGCGGCTTCGCCTTCAAGCAGGTAGATGCGTTCGCTGATTTTTTCCAGGTGGTCCATTTCAGCCATGAAGATTTCTTTGAGTATCTTGCTTACTACGCCGGCTTTGTTGGTTTCGGTGATTGCTTCCAGCGGGGTGTTCTTCATTCGAAGTTCAAGGAAGGCTGCTTTTTCATGCTGGTTTGTGTACTGGATGATTCCGGTGATTTCTGCAGAGACAGCCTTGTTTAAGAGGGTAAAGTAGTCGTCTGTGTAGATTTTGCGCCATTCAGGAAGAGGCACCTTGCTTGCCGCTTCTTTCTCGTCTTGGAACTTTGTGTATTCTTGGAATTTGAATAAGTGTCCTTCTTCTTCGCCGTAGATTTTCTCGAAGAGTTCGCGTGTTTCCCAATCGCCCATTTTCCCAGCGGTCTCTATGATTTGGCGGTAGAGCGTTAAGGCTTCTTCTTCAGCTTTGACGCCTAACTTGGCAAATTCACTTATGCAGTCGCCAATAGCGGGTTTGCCTGATTTGGTGGTTGCTTGTCCACCAAGATAGTAGACGCGCTCCATTATAGAGGCCGCGTGCTTCATTTCCTGGATAGAGATTTCTCTTAGAAACTTCCCAACCGCATCATAGGTTGTTTTGTCCAAAAGAATGTTTTCGGGGATGGTTCTGCGTACGAGTTTTTCCATTTTTGCATGTTGAAGAATATACTGCAGCGAGACAGCAATCTCGCGTTCAATTGCTCTGTTTAACATGTCAATATAGTCTGGTGTTATTTTGACAGCCATAAATAATCACAACTTGCTATCTTGAAAGGTGCAATCACTGACATATAAGAATTATTATCAAACAAATTCAAGGGAAAATAGTTTTTCGCCCATTATTTTGTCCAGTGGCCTGAAGCCCATTTAGTGAAAGAGGTTGGCGTAACCTTGATTATCGGTACGTCTCCTTCTTTCCAGCTGCCATCCGGCGTTTGGTATTCGGGATACTTTTCTTTGAGCAGGTCATGCGCATAACGGTATTCTTTGCCATTCCAAAGCAGCTCGGCTTCGCCCTGTACACGGATGCCTTTGATGGTGGACCAGTTGTTTTTGTCGTAATCATCAAAGACCAGTGACACTTGCGGGTTTGCCTCTATATGCTCCAGCTTGGGGGTGTCAGGGTCAGACGCTATGTAGATGTTTGCGCCGTCAAAAACGGGCCACACAGGCCTCACCACGGGCTCGCACTCTTCGGTTGAGGTTGCTAGGCGGCAAACTGGCAGTTGTTTAATAAACGCTATATCGGACTTTGAAAGTTTAATCCCCATTCAAGCACCAACACGACTTCATTACTGCAGGAAAACCTGCAAGAGAATAGTAAAACAAGGTCAACCTTTTAAACTATAATGGAACAGTTAACGGAAAAGACCTTTCTTAACCTGTGCCTGGTCCCAACAGTAAACCTGCGGGTACATGCAAACCTAACTTTCAAAATCAGTTATCCAAAGGTTTACAGAAAACAAAAAATAGCCGAGTACTTACAATCTACAGAATGCAGGCAAAACACGGCGCAAACTTTGTTTAGGATGTGCGGGATTCCCCAAGCCTGGTATGGGGCAGGCCTGCTAAGTCTGTGGTCGAAAGGCCGCGTGGGTTCAATTCCCACATCCCGCGCCATTATCCAAATTCAGTTGTCTTTTCGGTTATTTTAGGCTATCATACCCAATTTTTGCTCAGAACTTGAACAGAATCTTTTAGTTTGATACATTCCCTTCACAATCTGACGATATTTTGTATTTTGGAAGGGCTGCTCCCTCCCTTAAGGCCAAGATTTTTTTCCTATTCGATTCCTTTGAGTCGTAAGGCATCATGGAGTAGTGAGTTTCCATCGCATCTGTAGCAATGGTTTTCGGTTCCACACGGAACCTTCGCTTCCTTCACGATGTCTGCAGCTTCCTTTATGGTGTCTATGTACCATTTGCTTGTGGGGGCTCGGTGTCCTTCAAGTTTTGAGCCTGGGTTAGGCGACCAAACGAACGGCACAATGTTAGCTCCCATGCCGGCGAGAGTTTTTACACCTTCCACGAAGTTTTCTTTGGGTTCTATTCCCATGACGAGGACTCCGTATACGTTGCCTTCGCCGAAGACTTTGATTGCGTTCTGGATGGATTTGACGAATGCGTCGTGGCTGACGTTTTTTGATTTTCCTGGGCAAATGGCTTGGTAGAGTTTTTCGCTCCAGATTTCCATGCTGAATCCGATGGCTTTGATGCCTGACTCATAGTACTTCTGAATCTCCTCCAAATTTTTAGGCGGTGAAGGAAGAATTGTGCCTGGAACCCGATCAAAGCCTGTGTGCTCGCGGATGGTTTTAACGATGTTTGACACGAGTTCGATTTCCTTTTGATGATTAAAGCAGCCACCGGTAAGCAGGATATGCTTTACGTTGCCTTCGCCGAAGGCTGCTTTGGCTACTTCTCCTATGTCGTCGGTGTCTTTTTTTTTCAGCACTGAATCATAGGTGTTTGAGGTTGAGACCAGATTGCAGAACAGGCATTGTTCGTTTGTGGAGAAGTGGCTACAGTAATTTTGGTAGCAGAAGAATTGGCAGTCTTCGCCTCCAACTTGCCCGATTTTCACCATTCTGTTGCCGGAAGAAGTTTCCTGGCTGTAATATTTTGGTCTGTCAAGCCACCTAATCTGGCATAATTCTTTTTTGCCATCGTTCAGGATGAGTTTGCCATCTTTCTGGTCAACGAGGTAGTTGGAGCGGCTGCTTCTTCTGAACTGGACGATGGTGCCGTCTGGTAGGGCAAAATCATCAGGTAAAGCAATGTTTGTGTGGTCTTCGAAGTCCCAGCCAAAGAGTCCATGATTTTGCTCTTTGTACTTGGTTCCGACTTCCTTTAGAGCTTTTGGCGTTGCATTTATTCCATTTATGAGTAGTTCTGCCTTAAGTTCCAAGTATCCATATTTGTTCATATTTTCTTCTTCCTAAGTCTGTTTGATGCGAAGGTGAAATGACTAGTTAGTTCTAATGTGACGGTTATAACCAAATTTCGATAACGGTGTTATAAACGTTTTGTGGCCATTCAGCTGACAACACTTTATCTTCTGATGTAGTTTACGAAGTCTTCTTGGTGCTTGGTAGTAGGTTTTACCATTACAAACTACACAAATCTTCATTTTTAGAGTAAATTGTAATGGTAATTTGTTGGTGTTAAAAAGGACCAGTGTACAGGCAATTCGCCAACATATTTGGAGCCGAGGGGTGTGCACAATTAAATTTTTAATACTTCGTCAGCTGAATTATTAGGTGAGCAGTCTGGGATTACGCCCGATTGAACCATTGGTTTGGTGTCTGAGCAGCTCCATATCCAAAATGAATTGGGCTAATCCCAGTACTTGCTTGCGCACTTCAGGCTCAAATCATCCCTCAGCAGAGCTTCAATAGCATTTGCCTCCATACAAACCAGCCCAGCCATAACCATCGCCGTCTTCTTCACCATGCCTTTTGGCCTAACCCAGCAACCCCTCAGCAAATTATGCTTCGCGTGACTGTTGAACTGCTCCACAGGATAACGCTTACCCCTAAAAAACTCTGCATTACTAACCTTGCTTTCCTTACCTTTTTGCCTTGGATTGATTGCAATGATGGGTTTGGCACCCATAGCTTCTACAGCTTTGATGTTCTTCAAAGAATGGTAGCCAGCGTCAGCCAACACGTACTGTGCTTCTAGATCTTCGATGAGTTTAGGCAGGAAGATAGAGTCGAAACGATTTCCCGGCGTAACGATTGCTTTTAGCGGCAAACCAAGTTGGTTGACGACTGCGTGGAGCTTGAAACCTTTGAAGGGACCTCTGTGGGTAAAGCCCCATTTTGCTTCCATGTCGTAGAGATCTACTAGCGGCGTGGAATCAGCGATTAAGTGCGTGGTTGGCACTAGCATTTGAATTATGCCAGCGGTCTTTTTGAAGGCTGTTTCCAGAAGGTTTAGGTAGCGTCTCCACCATCTTCCAATGGTGGTTCTGTCAGGTATGCAGTGTAATCCAAGCTTTATGGCGTCGGTTGGGTGTTTTTTGAGGTGCCAGATTATGCGCGTGTCGTTTTGGAGTCCTTTGAGTCTTGCGTAGACTAGTGTTCTGATGGCTTTGAGTTGTCCGTAGCCTGGGTTTCCTGGTCTTTTGGGCTCTGCTGGAACGACTGTTTTGTTGACGATAAGCCTGACTAGTTCACAGGCTTCCATAAAGACAAGAAGACGCTAACTAGATTTAAAATTATGCACACCGCTCGGAGCCTAATAGAAATACGATGCAGAAACTATAGAGGGGTAGGTCACTATTGAAGTTTTCAACAGTCATTAATATGCTAAAAAAGAACTGCGAAAATCTCTCCACTGAGCCAGTGTTCGAAGATCACGCGGGTTCAAACCCTACATCCCGCGCCGTTCCACAAATTAGGTTCGTTTTTAAATTAAAAATTTATCACAAAAAACATTTTCACTCGGCAATAGTTTGATTTTAGTTAGCATTTACAAACGATTGCTCAGCCCAGCATCAATAACATATTAATTATGGCAGATGCATATCTTTAGGAAATACGTGATATAACCGGCTTATTGCTTGTGGTTTGATGGATACAACTATAAAAAACGGTTCGAACAAGCAGACCTCTTCTGAAAGTGAAAGTTTGGAGCGGTACCGGTCTTTTGTTGAAGTTTCAGGAGAGTTGGGATGGGTCGCAAACGCCGATGGAGAAGTAGTGGAAGATATACCCTCGTGGAGGAAGTTTACTGGCCAGACCTATGAAGAGGTTAAGGGCTGGGGCTGGTCCAACGCAGTGCACCCCGACGACCTTGAACATACAAAACAAGTTTGGAATCAAGCCATCAAAACAAAAAGTACGTATGAAGTCGAATATCGAGTTCGCAGATACGACGGTATTTATCGTCTTTTCGAGGTACGCGGCGTTCCAATGCTTAGGGAAAACGGAAGTGTACTAGAATGGGTTGGCACCTGCGTCGACATCACTGAAAGCAGAAACATGGAGCAAGAGCTGACTATTTCTCTAGAAAAATCACGGAGACGTGAATCCGAGATTTCAGCCCTTTTGAAATCATCAAGAGCGGTCTTGCAAAATAAGGAATTTCAGGATTCGGCACGGGCAATATTTGATGCCTGCAAAGAACTGCTCGGAGCAACAGCTGGCTACGTTGCACTCTTAAGCGACGATGGAAAAGAAAACGAAGTTTTGTTTTTGGATTCAGGCATGCTTCCCTGCACGGTTGATCCTTCGCTTCCAATGCCTATTCGAGGACTCCGCGCCACAGCATATAACTCTGGGATGGTAGCGATTGAGAACAATTTTAAGCAGAGCGAATGGAAAAAATTCATGCCTAAAGGACATGTCCACCTCAAGAACGTATTGTTCGCGCCATTGGTCATTGATCAGAGAACGGTCGGGGTAATGGGGTTAGCTAATAAAACAGAAGATTTCACCAAACGCGATGCTGAAATGGCAATGGCATTTGGAGAAATTGCCTCAGTTGCCTTAGCCAACAGCCAAATGCTGGAAATGCTTGAAGAAAACGAAAGAGAGTTGAAAGCGCACTCTGAACATTTGGAGATGCTTGTTGAAGAACGAACCAAGAAACTAAGAGACTCTGAACGTCTGGCAGCCATCGGCGAGACGGCAGGCATGGTTGGTCATGACATTCGCAATCCGCTTCAATCTATTATCGGCGAACTCTACTTGGCAAGAACCAACCTTACATCTTTACCTGATAGCCCCGCTATAGAAGATGTAAAGGAAAGCATCGGCTACATTGAGGATCAGCTAATCTACGTGAACAAAATCGTGCAAGACCTGCAGGACTATGCGAAAATATCCAAGCCCCAAATGCAGGAAACAGACCTTGAAAAAACCGTTCAAGACGTTTTGTCGTCGATGAATGTTCCCGATACTATAACTGTTTCTTATTCCTTAGAAGCGGGCTTTCCGAAAATTAACACTGACCCGCTGTACCTGAAAAGGATACTTACAAACCTGACCTCAAACGCTATACAAGCCATGCCCAACGGAGGAAAACTGGACATAACTGGGACATGCAAATCCAAGAAAGTGTTCATCACTGTTGCGGACACGGGCGAAGGCATATCTGAGGATGCGAAAGAAAAACTCTTCAAGCCATTGTTCACCACCAAATCCAAAGGGCAAGGCTTCGGCTTAGCTGTAGTCAAGAAACTAACTGAAGCCTTAAATGGCAAAGTAACTGTTGAAAGCAAACTCGGAAAGGGCACACGATTCACCTTGGAATTTCCAATGACTTAGAAATCAGTGATAGCGTCTGGGGTGGAAAGCCTTATGGGTTCAATTCCACATCCGCGCCAAATTCCATTGCTGATTCAAAAAACATCCATCAAGTTCTCCAATACGTCTCAGCTGAATGGAGCAAGGGCAATGTGCCACAACGCATATTTGACTACACGGCATTAAGCTTGCCTGATAGCACATCAAAGTTAGTGGCAAGAGGCTGAAGGAACAATGAACCAAAGAAACGCTGCACTCGCAATTGCAATTGTTGCACTGTTGGCATTATCGCTTTTCTTCGGGGTCGAAAACTTTTTGCTTCCCAAAAACCAGGCGGCGACCCAGTCCGGATTCTATGTTGGAGTTGAATGCGGCTACAACAACGTGACACTCTGCAAAGAATTGATTGACAAGGTTAAGGACTACACCAACCTGTTCATAATAGGCTCAACCGACATCGTCAAGAACGCATCCCTACTCAATGACGTGTGCGATTACGCCTACCACGCGGGAATGTACTTCTCGGCCTACTTCTCACCTATCCAAAATTACTCAGACCTTAATAGTTATCAATCACCTTTGCCGATGGTTTGGCTCAAAAACGCGACAGCGAAGTACGGCGACCGCTTTTTAGGCGCTTACGTTTCTGATGAGCCCGGAGGAAACCAACTTGACGGCGGCGCGAAGGGAGGGAATAACACAATCTCTCAGCAAGACTATCAAAGTGTAGCAAACACTTATGTCGACAACGTAAATGTAAAAATCCAGCCCTACCTCAATGCAGGCATAATGACCTTTACCTCCGACTACGGTCTATACTGGTTTGACTACAAAGCAGGATATGACATGGTCCTAACTGAATTTGGAGGAAACAACGGCAGCAGGCAACTGCCGATTTCGCTCTGCCGAGGTGCCGCGGCATCTCAGAATAAAGACTGGGGAATCATGGTTACAACCAGGTTCGATAACGGGCAGATTTTAGAGCCAGGACCAGAACTCTACGACGACTTAGTTTTAGGCTACAATTCAGGGGCAAAATGCGCCGTAGTTTTTGACTATGCTCTTACTGTTTTGCCTTCTGCTCAAGAAATGGTGGCTTACCAACCACATGAATACGGAATTCTGCAAGATGAGCATTTTGAGGCGCTCAAGAACTTCTGGAGTTACATTCAGCAAAACCCAAGCAGACACGGCAGTCTCAAGGCAGATGTGGCTCTTGTGGTTCCGCAAGACCTTGGTTTTGGCTTTCGCAGTGCGGAAGATACTGTATGGGGGTTCAAGGGTGACGCGTTGTCGCATGCATTGTGGTCTAGCGCTAGCAACTACGTGAATCAGTATGGGGACCGTTTAGACATTGTTTACGGTGACCCCCAGTTTATCAATACGGTGAAAACGCATTACGCCACTATAATTGAGCAGTCAAATGTCACCACCGAAGAACCATAACATTAAAGTGCAAAATCTGTTTTTACCGTAAATTGCAAATAGAATTTATGCTCCGTATATTCTTGCAAGCTGCGTTGCGCCAACTTTTCTCATATTTGGATCCTAATATCCAACCATTGCAGTTCACCTATAGAGGGGTAGGGTCACACGAGCCTATTTGGATCCTATTAGAGGTTCATTGCAGAAACGATAGAGGGGTAGGTGCTATTGGCGTTTTCCGCATGTGTTAGCATGTTGAAAAACGGTCTTTCATTTATTCCGCTTTTTTGAGACTTAAAACCAACGGAACAGTTGCAACAGAAATTGCAGCCGAAACCACAAACGCCAACCCATCAAACCCCACTGAAACACCTAAAGAAAACGCAGCTGCAGCTAAAACAGGCGCAACTGTCTGCGCAAGACCTGCAATTGCCCAAGCAACCCCCAACGCGCCGCCCTGTGCGTTCTCAGGACTATTCAGTGAAATCAGTGTGTTGATTGTAACGTATTGGATTCCGAAACCAAACGAAAAAACGGCAGCAACAACCAACAAAACAACAATGTTCGAAACAATGGCTAAAGCCACAAGTGCAACAACGAAAAAGGCGATGCCGAGCAAGGTTAGGGTCAATCGACTAAACTTCTTACCAAGGATAGGCAACAAAGCAGCCTGCGTAAATACGCTGACTCCGCCGACCAAAAAGAAAACCAGCCCCGTCTGGAAGGCACCGAAACCGAAAACCACCTGCAACCAAGGCGAAAGAGCCGCCTGCAAAAAAACAAACGAAACAAAAAACAGAAAATAAATAGCCAACAACAAAGCGATTTTCCGCTTCTTGAGAACATTCAGTAAAGCACTCAAGGAAAGCACTGTTTTCTTTATGTTGAAGCTTGCTGGTTCAGGCAGCAGAAAATACGCTAAAACCAAGTTTGTAAACGCCAGTGCCGAAGCCAGAAAAGATGGCACCCCATAGCCGAACAGGCTGCTGAGGGTTCCGCCGATGGCTGGACCCAAAATGAACGCAATGCCTGCCGCGGCGCCCAAAAGCCCCAGATATCGCAATCTTTGGTTTGGAGTGGTAACGTCGGCGACGTAGGCTTGTGCAACAGGCACCGTGGCAGCTGTGGTTCCAGAGAGCATCCTGCCTAAAAAAAGAAGCCAAATAACCTGTGCTGTCCCAAATATGAAGTAGCTTAAACTAGAAACTGCCAACCCTAACAGGAGAATCTTTCTTCTCCCAAAACGGTCGCTGAACCTTGCCAGAAAAGGCGTGGAAACAAAAGACATCAACGCATAAGACGCTAAAAGTACCCCATAAAGGAAAGGAGAGCCGCCGAGGGCAAGTACGTAAAAATACAGGTAGGGCACGACGATGGCGAAGCCTAAGTTATCGAGGAAAACCACTGAGAACAAGACTGCTAAGGCTGATCTGCTAACGGAAACACCGCTGGCCGCTTGATTGTTGTTTGCCAAAACTTCCACTAACAAGTTTACTGAGACTCGGCAAATAAGCATTTTGAGAAAACATTAAGCAGAGAAGAGAAAACAAACTCGAGGCATGCTATTTGTTTTGATTATTTTGGCAATTGATGTTAAAGGAGGTTTATTGGTGTTGTTTGATGAGTTTGGATAGGTTTATGATTTCTAGGTCGCCTTTGCATCTGGGGCAGGTGTTTTGGATTTCGGGTGCTTTTGCGCCGATTTTCATCGGTGCGCCACAGTGGCAACAGTAGTATGTTAGGGTTTGCCCTTTCCCCGTGAGGGTTTTGACGAGGGCAGCTGCTTCTTTTTGTTCCTCAGTTAATTCATTTTTCTTTTTTGAACTTGCTTTTTGGTCGGTGGAGTAGTCTCTGCAAGTTTCCGCCTCAACAAAATACGTGTTGAACCCAGCTTTCACATGCACCAACGGTTTCCCACGCTTCTCACAGGACTCCTCATCGAAGTAGCCGCAGTCTTCACAGGTCTTCTTCTGAGCATACTCTTTCTGAAGCTTCCATAGGCAATCCGCACAATAAGTTTGCTCCTCACCGTTTAGAATCACGATCAAGCCTTTACCGGAGAAGGTTTTCTTGCAACTATAACATTCAGACCGCATAGTATTCACGTTGGACTTACATTGGGATAGGCTTTTATTTATTGTTTGATTTGGGTTTGCTGGAAATTGCTTGTTCTTTATCTATACTTCCCACCCGCCAATCCTGGTAACTCATCTGTTAACTCTGCGTTTTTGCATATTTGGCTCCTAATAGAAATACGATGCAGAAACCTAAGGGGGGAGGTGTCGCTACCTTTTTTTGATTAAAAAACAGTTTAAATAATCTTTTTTTGCGGGCTGTTTGTCTCCCACGTAACCAAACACTTAACCTCATAGCTGAGCGTCGCTTTTAGCTTGGTTAAGCTCTCTCGGCGTGGGACTTTATGCCCGTGCCTCACCTGTTCCATAATTGGGTAGAACTCTGTCGTCATGGGTGCAAGATTTGTGTTTCTTGCGTTCCTCTGTTGAGTCCGTCTTTATGGGTGCTCATTTTTGGTGAGGCGAATAAATAAGATTGGGGGTGTTGGTTAAACGTTGCTGTGTCCCCAACCCAGAATTTCATGTCTCACGATTAGAAAATGTTATTTAACGACGTTTTGAGGATTGCCTTCGGTGAAGCTTTTTATATTCTCAATTGTCACACTGACAAGCCGCTCCAAGGATTCCTTGCTGTTAAACGCGCAATGCGGCGTAATAATGACGTTCTTGAGCCTCAACAAAATATGCGTTTTCAACATCGTTGCCAACCGTTCCCTTGGAATATTATCCAGAAGCAACTGAGCCTCCTCACGAATCAACGTTTCCTCCTCCAAAACATCCAAACCTGCACCCTTCAAGTGTTCATTCACCAGCGCTTTGGTGAGTGCTTGAGAATCAATTAGTCCACCTCTTGCAGTATTAATTACAACGGCACCCTGCTTCATCATGCTTATTGTGTCCTTGTTTAAGAAATGGAAAGTTTCATCGGTAAGTGGCAAATGAAGCGAAACCACGTCCGACCTCTTAAGCAAATCAGGCCAATCAACATACTCAAACCCCATTGCATTAGCCAAATTAGTGTTCGGAAACCTGTCATAAGCTAACACTTGCATTTTGAAACCTTTAGCTATCTCAATTACTTTGGTCCCGATGCGCCCAGTGCCCAAAACCCCTAAAACCTTGCCGTTTAAATCGAAGCCTTGCACACCTTCGCAGGTAAAATCACCTTGCCGCGTTCTCTCATAGGAATCGTGTATCCCTCGCGAAAGTGAAAGGATTAGAGCGAACGTGTGCTCAGCCACGGTTGTGTCCCCGTAAACGGGAACGTTGCAGACCGTGATGCCTCTTTCTTTGCAGGCTTTTAGGTCTATGTGGTCAAAACCGGTTGATCGTGTTGCTATCAAACGAGCTTTGCTTAGTTTACTTATGAGTTCCCTGTTTAGGTTTGAATAGATAAAGACCGATACAATCTCAGCGTCTTCTGCTTCGTTAACGTTCTTTTCATCTAACGTTTCCTTAAACAATCGTACATCAAAATCTTTCAAGCCTTCTTTAAGAAACGAANNTACGCAAAAGGGGCTCCTCCCAATCTTGAACCTCAAAAAAAGCAACCTTCAAAAACTCAACTCCGAACTAAAATAATCAATGTTTTTCTTAGAGTTAAGGAATTTGGCAAGAAACCAGATTTCGCTTTGGTGGGGCCGGGGCCGAGATTTGAACTCGGGCGAAAGGCTCCACAGGCCTCTATGCTGCCAAGCTACACCACCCCGGCCGCCGCTTTTGCTTTGTTTTTGCTTGGCTCGTTACTGTTGTTTGGTTTGTCCTTATTTTTGTTTTCGGAACGCTTTGGCGGTAAGCTTTGCTGTTTTATAATACAAACAGTAGGATTACGCCGATTAGGAATCCTGCTGATATTGATAGGCCAGCGTTGTGTCTGGTTGTATAAAATAGTTAGAACATGACCTTGGATATTTTATTGTTCTGCCTCAAAGTCTTTAAACTCTTTAAGTGTAATTAATTGCTGATGATGAGACAGTGGACAAGATAGACGTAATACTATGCCAACTCTTACTGGCTAATTCCAGGCTCTCTTACCGTAAACTAGCAGAAAAACTTGACCTATCAGTAACTGCCATTCATAACCGCATTCAATCCTTAATCGAACTGGGCATTATCCGAAAATTTACTGCTAAACCAAGCATCTATGCCCAAAACGCCATCCACATATTCATCTACGGCAACTCTAAAACTAATTCAATTCGTGATTTAAGCCCAAAACTGCAAAAACACGGGTCGATTTACTGGTTGGCTGTGGGCGGCGGAAATTTTTTGTACTTAGGCGCTTACCTGAAAAACATTGCTGAGCTGGAGCCGCTGGCTCGCTTTGTTAAAGAGAATGCGGAAATGCCTGAGCCAACCGTGGGCATAACGTTCTCTCCCATACCTCCATTTTTAAGAAATGTTAAAGTTGACTCTAAGCTTTGCGAGCTTGACTACAAAATCATTCGCAGCTTAAAGGATGATTCGCGTAAAGCCACTTCCGTTATCGCACAAGAATTGGGCGTCTCAGCCAAAACAGTTAGCCGCAGGCTCACAAGAATGATAAACAACTATTTGATAGAATTATCGATAGAGTGGTACCCTGACGCTTCAAACGACATAATAAGCGCATTCCATATTCACCTAAAACCAGACGCCAACCCCAACACGCCTGACGTTATTATACAGAAATATTATCCAAACACGCTTTTTTACTGGGGTTTCAGCAACATACCCAACGAGTACATTTTCTTTGTTTGGACCCCGACCAGTAAGGAACTGAAAGATATTCGGGATAAAATAGAGCAGGAACCAACGATACAATCCGTTGCGCCAAACATCATCTACACGGGCTATGTCCTCAAAAGTTGGCGAGATGAAATCCCCTAACCAATCTTGGGGATGAAAAGAAAGACGCACAGCCAAGAATAGGCAATAACTGAATAAACCCTAAAGGGCGCAGTAAGAGGAGAAGGCTAAATAAATCCAAGAGTCGTTGCCAAAAACAAGACGTATATGAAAAGGAAAACAGCGCCTTCTTTCCAGCTTATTTTTTCTCTTGAGAGGAAATACCAGAAGAACAAGTTGGTAATAATCGAGAATATGACCAGGTTCTGGAAGACACTCATGTTCAAGCTGATGGGCGAACCGACAAGTGCAGGAACAAAAAGCGTGACTCCTAAGATTAATGTGATGTTTATGAAGCTGCTTCCGATAATATCTCCAAAGGCAAGGGCGGGATGACCTCTTAGGAAGGCTTTCAGGTCAAGGGTTAATTCTGGAAGGCTCGTGCCAAAAGCAATTATGGTTGCTCCAATCACCGTTTGAGGTATCCCTACAGATTGAGCAATTCCAACCGCAGATTCAACGAGGAAATAAGCGCTAATGACAACTCCGAGTGCACCCAAAATAGTGAAGAGTAAATAGCGTTTGAGTCTGCCTTTCTCTTCTAGAGTAACTGCGCCATTCTCTTGGGGCATTCTCACTTTCGATAACTTGTACATGTAGCCAACGAAAATTGAGATTAAAACTAAGCCGACAATCCAAGTGGCAGTGTTAATGTAGATTAGAACCATTGGGATTACAGAGGAAATGAAGAGACCGAAATGGATACTGCTTAGTTCTGATTTGGCAAAAGCTGGAATAACGCTTATTCCGTCTGATTTAAGTCCTTTAGGTTTTCGACGTGATTTAACGTAGAGAAGAACTGCGGCTAACCCGATTATGACAGAGATGTTAAAGATGTTTGAGCCTAAAACGTTCCCAACCGAGAGTGCTGCACCCCCAGAAAAAGCAGCAATAAAAGCCACAGTCAATTCTGGCAATGAGGTTGAAAAGGCTATCAAGCTGAATCCAATAGCAGTCTTTCCAATTCGAGTGATTGTTGCTAATTTGACTGCATTGTTAATCGCAAGATTGGATGCCCAGTTTAACACAAGGAAAGAGACAGCAATGACCAAAATGTCAAAGATGAAACCTGTAAGTATCTCCACCATGCTGTACTTTCCTCAGCTTTACCCATTTACATATCCTTCAATTAAAGGCGAATCAATTAGTAACTAAGCAAATAATTATTTCTTTCGCAAGGAGGGTTACTTAGGCATTGACTTTTCAAATAACGGAAGAGCGGTCATCAATGAGGCAAGTCAGTAGAGGGGCGACATATTTGGTGCCTAATAGAAACTCATTGCAGAAACCTATAGGGGGTAGGTCGCTTTTGGCAAGTTTCCAAGTCAGAAATGGTGGAGACCCTAAGAGGGGTAGGTCCGTATTGGCGTTTACAGCAGCCATTAGCATGTTAAAACACCAGAAAATAACCGACTAAGCGTATGTCCGTTTTTTTAACCAGTCATAGTTGAAAAGCGACTTTTTAGAGCTTCTAAGTGCGTGTTCATTAAGTATGTGGTAAACATGAAACTAAATTCCCAAAAGTGTACCTATCCTTAAAGTGATTAACATGGAAGAATCAGCGATAATAATAGAAAATTTAACCAAAAAATTTGAGGACAAAACGGCTGTAGAAGACCTCAGCCTCCAAGTCTCCAAAGGAGAACTCTTCGGGCTCCTCGGACCCAACGGAGCGGGCAAAACAACCGCAATAAACATTCTCTGCGGACTCATAAAACCGACAAGCGGCACAGCCAAAATCTACGGATACGACGTACAGAAAGACGCGCAGAAAGTCAAGGAGTTAATCGGCGTCTGCATCCAAGAAACAGCCATCTACCCATACCTAACGGGCGTGGAGAACCTTGCACTCTTCGGAAACCTATATGCCATGAACAAAAAAACAATCAAAGAAAGAAGCAACATGCTCCTAACAAAAATGGGGCTCACAGAAGACGCAAAAAGAATAACCGCAAAATACAGCGGCGGCATGAAACGCAGAC
This sequence comes from Candidatus Bathyarchaeota archaeon, assembly GCA_003141855.1. Taxonomy (GTDB): domain Archaea; phylum Thermoproteota; class Bathyarchaeia; order Bathyarchaeales; family Bathycorpusculaceae; genus Bathycorpusculum. The sequence continues at coordinate 86,489 of PLNS01000017.1, forward strand.
TAAGCCTAGCCCTCGCGTTAATCCATGACCCGCAAATCGCCTTTTTAGACGAGCCGACAGTAGCCATGGATCCGCAGTCGCGCCACGCCGTCTGGGATTTCATAAAAGAGCAAAAAACGAAAGGCAAAACCATCATCCTCACCACCCATTACATGGAAGAAGCCGAGGAACTCTGCGACCGCATCGGCATAATCGACCACGGCAAACTCATCGCGTTGGGCACACCAAAAGAACTCATCGCCAAAAACCAAGTCAAAAACCTAGAAGAAGTCTTCATTCAACTCACAGGCAGAAATATGAGGGAGGAACTCTAAATGAAGGTTCAGAGAGTTTTAGCGTTAACTAAAAAAGAAATGATGAAAACCATACGTGAACCAGCAGTACTGTTCATGATTTTCCTGTTCCCCATCGTGTTCGTGTTTGCTTTCGGCGCTTCATTAGGCGGATTCGGCGGCAGCCAAACAGCAACCTACCAAGTCGGCGTAGTCAACCTTGACTTGGGCGGTAGTCAGCACTGGTCGCAGGTGTTCACTAATAACTTATCAAACATGACGATTCTCAAAGTCAACGTTTACACCGATAACCAGACTGCCCAATCAGATTTGAGTCAGGGCAAAATCCAAGCAGTCATACTAATTCCAGCAAGCTTCAGCGACAGCATAACATCCTACAACACTGCACCAAACCATCCAAGCCAATGGGTCAACACGACTGTTCCGTTGTATTTGGACAAAGGGTCCCTTGTTGCAACCCAAGCTATACCGCCGATTTTCCAGCAGGTTCTTGGCGGCATGCTTAATCAAAACCAGCAGACAACTCAAAGCCCAATTCAACTGCAAACCGCTTCGCTAGTGGAAGTAAAACAATCCTCAGCGCTTGACTTCATTGCGCCAGGCATGTTCACGTTCGCGTCGATATTCCTAATCATGATGGTTGCGCAATCGTTCACTCAAGACCGAGAAAACGGCATGATGAAACGCATCCGCATCTCACCCACAACTCCGACCGAGTTCATGGCAAGCCAAGTCATCTCATACATGGGCATCGCGCTAATCCAAGCAACTCTCGTCTTTGCAATGACTTACGCTATGGGCTTCAAACCAGCAGTCGGCGTCCCCGCCTACGTGTTCGCGTTCATACTGGTACTGGTGTTCTCAGTGTCTAACGTTGGCTTTGGCTTAATCACCGCGTCCATCGCAAAATCTTCAAGCGCAGCCACAGGCTTAAGCTTCCTGTTCGTTCTTCCGCAACTGTTCCTCGGCACATTCGTCGGTGCATCGCTCTCTGGCGACGCACAAATTGCAGGCAAATTCGTCCCCAGCTACTACGTCACAGACGCTTTAACTTCGGTGTTCCTCAGGGGCGCTCCATTGGGAAGCGTGACCATACTTGTGGACTTAGCTGTGGTATCGGTTTCATGCGTTGCTATCTTGGCAATTGGCATAGTGCTGTACGCGAAGTACTACAAAATCTAACCCCAATTTTTTTCCTTTTTATTTTTTTTGTCTTGTTTTTGTTTAGTGTCAAGTATGTTTAACAGTTTGTTTTTTGATTTAGATTTCAAGGCTGATTGGTTTGGCTGATACCTGGCGAGAACCCTACCACGTTGTAATCGAAATCGAGAATAAGCATTGTAAGATGGTTGGGAAGCTTGCTTCGCTTGGGTTTAAGCACCTCAAAGTCGTTGATGTGCGCAGTTCCACCAGCGGCTCCGTTCGACACTTAATGGATGTGGGCGAAGACCAAGCGCATAAAGTTCCCAAAGAGCTCGCCGCCAAAGGCCATGTTGAAGGCAAGTCCGCAGTGTGGCTTGAGAGCGAAGGATGCGAAGTCTGCAACACGATTTTGGCTCACGACGCCTTTCTGGTGTCGGGCAAAAGCATGCAAGACAACATCATAACCTACAGCTTCATGGTACCAACCTTTGAAGCCTACAAGGGCATAATAGGCGACTTGGAAAAAGCAGGTCACCCAGTTAACGTCCGCAAAATCGGCAAGTTTGAGCAGCAAATAGGCGTCTTAACGGAGAATCAAGAGAGGATTTTTTGGCTTGCGTTGAAAAGCGGCTTTTTTGATTATCCGCGGAAAATCGGCATGGCTGAGCTTGCGGCTAAATTGGGAATCACTGCGGCGACGCTCTCAGAGATTATGCGAAGGGGAACGCGCAGGTTACTGGAGCATTATTTTAAGCGGGAACTATAGCGCTCGAGTTGACTAGACCCCCTTATTTAAAGCAACATTGTTAATGGCTGTGGAAGGCTCCAATACGGACCTACCTCTCTTAGTGGTTCCTTGATCAGTGAGGCTTGTTTTTGGCTGCTGAAAACATTAAAATTTCTGGAAAAATCCCTTATATGTTAGGGGCAATAGCTATTTATAAAAATGAATACTTAGTTGTTTACAGTGATAATTTATGAGTCAAAACCAAATGTTCTGTTACCAATGTGAACAAACAGCCAAAGGGCAAGGTTGCACGGTTGCAGGTGTTTGCGGCAAAACAGCAGACGTTGCGAACCTTCAAGACCTGTTAGTTTACAAGCTGAGGGAACTCAGCCAACTTGTAATCCAGGCAGATAAGGCTGGGTTGAAAGATGAGAAAACCAGTGTCTTTACTGCTGAAGCTCTTTTCGTTACGTTGACGAACGTGAATTTTGATCCAGAAGCAATCGTTGCTTACATAAGAAAAGCGGCGGAGCTGCAAGGGCAACTGCAGAAAAAACTGCAATCCAAAACAGCCTATTTATCTTTGGAAAATACGACTGAAGGCTTAATTGCACAGGGCAAACGCTACGGAATAAAAGCGGACACGGCAATCGACCCCGACCTCCACTCTTTGCAGTGGCTGCTGACCTACGGGTTAAAGGGCGTCGCTGCTTACTCTTACCACGCATACCTTCTGGGCAAAAAAGATCAAAAAGTCTTCGATTTCATCCACCAAGGCTTAGCCGCCCCATTTGACAAGTCGCTTGGCGCAAACGAGTTCGTCGGTTTAGTCTTCAAATGCGGCGAAATCAACATCCGAGCCATGGAACTCCTCGACGCAGGCAACACGGAAACCTACGGGCACCCAGTCCCAACAAAAGTGCCCCTCGGCCACAAGAAGGGCAAAGCCATCGTGGTTTCGGGACACGACCTCATCGATTTAGAACATATATTAAAGCAAACCCAAGGCACAGGCATCACCGTTTACACTCACGGCGAAATGCTCCCAACCCACGGCTACCCCAAACTCAAAGCCTACCCGAACTTCTACGGGCACTACGGAACCGCATGGCAAAACCAGCAAAAAGAATTCGCTGCTTTTCCAGGCGCCATCCTGATGACGACCAACTGCATCCAACGCCCCATCGAAAGCTACAAGGGCAACATTTTCACCGCTGGACCCGTCGGCTACCCAGGCGTACCACACATAGAGGGCAAAGACTACACGCCAGTCATCAACAAAGCCATGGAGCTACCAGGTTTCCCCGAAGACGTTGAAGGCAAAACAGTCTTAGTCGGTTTCGGCAGAAACGCAGTCTTAAGCGTAGCAGGCAAAGTCATCGAATCCGTCAAGAACGGACACATCAAACGCTTCATACTCGTCGGCGGATGCGACGGCGCAAAACCCGGACGAAGCTACTACACCGAATTCGTCGAGAAAGCACCCAAAAACACAATCATACTAACGCTGGCATGCGGCAAATTCCGCTTCTTCGACAAAGAACTGGGCGCAATCGACGACATCCCGCGGTTACTCGACATTGGGCAATGCAATGATGCTTACTCGGCAGTCAAAATCGCTCAGGCACTGGCAGACGCTTTCCATGTGGAAATCAACGATTTGCCACTGTCAATGGTGCTCTCGTGGTATGAGCAAAAAGCCGTTGCCATCTTGCTGTCGCTGCTGTATCTTGGCATAAAGGACATACGCCTCGGACCAAGCCTACCCGCATTCATAACGCCAAACATACTCAAAGTGCTCGTTGACAAATTCAACATAATGCCCATCAAAACACCCGACGAAGACCTCAAAGCCATAATGAAATAAGTTCCCTCGCCCCTTTTTGCGGGCGACTTCTTTTTTCTTTAACCGATTTTTCTGTCGCTAACTAAGCGGTAAACCATTTAAGAAAACAGGTTCAACTGGAAGGGTTTAGTTTTTTGAGGAGCCAAGCCATGTTTCTCCCCAAATCCTCCATCGTTTTTAGTCCTTCTTCATCTTTTTCCACATCACCCTTCGCTAAGCCAATGCCGACGTTCCAGTAGGATGAGCCGGGAACAATCATTTGGCTGATTAAGAAGAAATGGTTAATTGCGTCAAATGTTGGTATGCCGCCTGCCCTCCGCACTGCCACCACAGCCGCGCCCACTTTCCGCTTGAACATGTCCCCGTTTGCCCTGCCCACGAACCCCGCGCGGTCGATGAGCGCCTTCATTTCGGAGGTCATCATGGAAAAGTACGTTGGGGAACCGAGGATTATTGCGTCTGCCGCAGCCATCTTCTCAATGTAGAGGTTGACGTTGTCGTTTACGATTTTGCATTGCTTGTTTTGGATTTTTCGGCAAGTTCCGCAAGCAGTGCAGCCGCGGATTTGCTCGCCTGCAAGCTGGATTAGTTCGGTTTCTATGCCTTCACTCTCAAGAACACTAAAAACTCGGCGAATCAAAATGGCGGTGTTCCCGTCTTTTCTTGCGCTCCCGTTAATGGCAACAACTTTCATCTAAATCACCATTTACCTCTAAATTGGATATTGAGATAAAAGAATAGCGCAAGAGCCTATGCTTTCTTTCTTTTTCGCCTATAAGCGAACCCTATTTGAGTTCATATCGACTTAAAAATAAAACCTTTTTTGTTAAGGTTTCTTGACTACCCAGCAGATTTTTAGTCCAAATTTCATTACAAAGCCAAAAACATCTTTTGCCCATTGGAAATTAATTGAACAAACATAGGAGGAGGGTAGGTCGTTATTGAAATTTTCTGCGGCCATTAGCAGTGAAGCGTTGTATCGATGTTTGTCACTTTAAATAAGGGGGCTATTGGCTGCTCTGGGCAGTTTTAAGTTTCTAGTCAAGGTTGTATGCTTCTTCGCCATGCTGGCTCAAATCCAAACCCTCATCCTCTTCCTTTGGACTCACTCTGAGCGGTGAAAACACATCCACCAACCTCAAAAGTAAGTAAGAACCAACGAACGCAAAGGCAGACACGACCGCTACAGCAAGCACTTGGATACCGAGCTGTGCTGGGTTACCATAGAACAATCCTTTCACCGCGGGGTTTACTGCAGCAGTTGCAAACAAACCTACTGACACTGCACCGATGATACCGCCTATTCCGTGGCAGGCGAAAACGTCGAGCGTGTCGTCGATTTTTGACCTGCCAGCGCGCCAGTTAGCCACCAAATTAGAGATTATACCAGCGGCTAAGCCGATGATGACTGCTGCCGTGAAATTAACGTAACCCGCAGCCGCCGTAACCGCAGCCATACCGCAAACTGCACCGACAGAGATGCCGATTGCTGAAGGCTTCCCCTTAATTACCCAATCCAGAACCATCCAGCTCACTGCAGCTGCTGCCGCCGCCAAGTTAGTTGCAACCACAGCGGAAACCGCAATGCTATCGGCTGCAAGTGCGCTGCCTCCGTTGAATCCAAACCAGCCAAACCACAGTAACCCTGCGCCTAAAATCACATAGGGAATGTTTGTGGGTTTAAACTCGGTGCCCATCGCTGGCACACCCGCGTCTTTGCGGTCTAAAGCTTTCATTTGGTCTTTCCAGTAAACACAACCCTTTCTTCTACCCACAATTAGAGCCGCCGCCAACGCCGACAAACCTGCCGCAACATGCACGACTATACCGCCGGCAAAATCCCACGCTCCCAAAACGTGCAGCCAACCGTTGGTGTTCCACATCCAATGAGCAATCGGCGAATAAATGAAGGTAGACCACAAAATCACAAAGATAAGCAAAGACTTGAAGCGGATTCTTTCTGCACATGCGCCGATGATTAGGGCAGGGGTAATGGCCGCGAATTTCAACTGAAAAGCGAAGAACAAAATTTCTGGAATGCCTGACGCGTAAGTTGAGTTAACTTGGTTTATGGTTATGCCGTTTAAGCCAGCAAGCGACAAGTTCCCGATGACGCCGCCGACGCTGGGACCGAACACGAGGCTGTAACCCCAAAAGAACCACACTAAGCTGACTACTGCAAAGATGGCGATGCATTGGACCAGCGTTGAAACAAGGTTTTTTCTGCGGACTAAGCCTCCGTAGAAGAAGGCTAAGGCTGGAGTCATCAGCATAACAAGAGCTGTTGACGTGAGAACCCATGCAATGTCCGCTGAGTTTGTAACCATCCCTTTCCCTGTTGTGTGCTTGGTTACTCCACAGTTTTATCTGAACCAATATTTAAACTATACATTCGCATCAATAACAAGGCTAAATATCGATAAATGTTCAATATTCAGCTGACAAGCGGTATAGTCATACAATAATTTTTCACATGAAGTCTGATAATCGCAAAATTGTCCAAAAAAATAGTGTCAAAAACGCATCTTGTCTAAATGCAAAAAGCAAAATGCTTACTAAACAAAAAAGGGAAAAAATTAAGCGCTGATTGCGCTCTACTCTAGTTGGTATGCTTCTTCGCCGTGTTCACTGAGGTCTAAACCTGCATCTTCCGCTTGTTCGCTGACTCTCAATGGCGAGAACAAGTTAACCAGTCTCAGTAGCAAGTAGGAGCCGAAGAAGGCAAACGGAACCACCACGCCAACTGCTATCAACTGAGCAACCAGTTGTCCGGGGTTTCCGAAGAGTGCACCGCTTACTCCGCCGATTGCTGCTGATGCGAATATGCCTGTTGCGATTGAACCCCATATTCCGCCGACTCCGTGGCATGCAAAGACGTCTAGTGTGTCGTCGATTTTTGATCTGCCTGCTCTCCAGTTAGCGACTAAGTTTGAGATTACTCCTGCGGCTAAGCCGATGATGAGTGCTGAGGATATGCTGACGTAGCCTGCTGCAGGAGTAATTGCGACTAACCCGACTACTGCACCGACTGCTATGCCTACTGCTGAGGGTTTTCCCTTTCTCAACCAGTCGGCAATCATCCAGCTTACGGCGGCTGCGGCTGCGGAAAGGTTTGTGGTGACCAGGGCAGAGACAGCTAAGTCGTTTGCTGCAAGCGCGCTGCCAGCGTTGAATCCAAACCAGCCGAACCACAATAGTGCTGCGCCAAGCAGTACATACGGGATGTTGGTTGGCTTAAATTCAGTTGCATGGTCAAGAGTTTTCATATGGTTTTTCCATGGGACAGCGCATCCTTTTCTTCTGCCAACCACGAGGGCTGCTGCAAGAGCTGATAAACCTGCTGATATGTGTACAACGATGCCTCCTGCAAAGTCAATGGCACCTAAGCCGCGAAGCCATCCATCCGGATTCCAGACCCAGTGAGCTATGGGTGCATAAATGAGCGTTGACCAAAGGACCATGAAGATTAATAGTGATTTGAAGCGGAATCTTTCAGCGCAAGCACCGATGATAAGCGCTGGGGTGATGGCGGCGAACTTTAACTGGAACGCGAAGTACAGTAGAGTTGGGATTCCGGGTGCAAGAGCAGAGTTTACATCATGTATTCCTATGGATCCCATGCCCAGCAAGCCGGGGCTGAAGCCTATGATACCGCTGATGGATTGTCCGAATACGAGGCTGTAGCCCCATAGCGCCCAAACTATGCTTATGACTGCGAAAATGACAAAGCACTGAACGATTGTTGATATAAGGTTCTTTTTGCGCACTAAGCCTCCGTAGAAGAAGCCTAACGCTGGAGTCATTAGCATGACTAGGGCTGTTGCGGTCATTATCCAAGATATGTCTCCTGACGACATTTTCATTCCTCTTTAACGTTTGTTTAAGTATTTATTTAATAAACACACAGATATGCAGACTTATATTTAAAAGATGCTCACATGAAACATACATTTACCATATTATATGCAACTGTCCAATTTTACCAGCCAAATAACACGAATATTCCGCATATTTTTACCTAAACATACGCTAACCTAAAAAATCGTCCAAAAATGAGCCTAAAATAAAAAACGTAAATTACAGAAAATAAGGTAATTATTACAGCATTTGCACAAATTTACAGATTTAATGCAAAATTACGGATAAACATCAACCTGAAAAAACACCAGACAAACCATCAAACTCATTCCCCATTAAAGACTAAAACAAGTCAAGAAAATAAACCAGCCCGTTTTTTGCTTTTCACAAAAACCTTATAACGTCAATATAGCTTCTTTGCGCTGACAAAGGGTACATAAAATGAAGTTTGGCACATTTACTTTTCAACCGCAAAAACCCCAAGGTTTCGACTTCCACGTTTTACGCCTGAAACCCGAAACAGGCATAAGACTTCAGCCCGTCCAAGACATGTACAGCAACATCGCGGTTTTCGCCGACAACGTTGCGGTGCGGAATCATCCTGACTGGATTTCTCAGTCGCCGCTAGGTCCAGCCAAAATGGGAAACGCCAATTTTAACATTTACTGGGATGTAGTATGTGCTACTCAGCCTGAACACAGAGCCGAGCAATTAGACTACATAGCAGAAGTTGATAGGCAGTCGCCTGGAATATGCCTAAACAGCCAGTACTTTGCAGACCATGACCACTGCACATGCCCAAGATGCAGAGAGTTATGGAAAAAGAGCGGTCTAGGCTGGCTTGAGTGGCGCAGAAAAGAAGTCACCGATTACATTGCCCAAATTCGAGAAAAAGTAAAAAAAGAACTCATCCTAGCAATTCAACCTGACCCCGTAACCTCCTGTGAACGTTACGGCGTAGACTTCGAGGACCTAGCCAAATACGCTGACGCCTTCAACGTTGTAATGTTTAGCAAAAACTACGCCACGCCATGGTATTGGGAAATGCTTGCACGCGGCTTCAAGAAACTACTCAAAAAACCATTCTACATCAGCTTATACGTTTTTGGTCCAGGCGACAACCCCAAGGACGTGCCGACCGCCGCGGAGTTGCTGACGGTTAGTGTTCGTTGTGCCCGAGCAGGCGCAGACGGATTCCTATATTTAACTGACGGCGCCAGCCAAATGCTGGACTTTCAGAAGACAGCAGTTGAACAGGTGGAGCTGAGGCAGCGCCTTAGGAGTTTTGGTGGGCAGCCAGTTCAAGAAGTTCTTGATCGGGTTGCAAGCTGGGAAAAAATCGTCAAGTAATTTTTTTTGTTGAACTTTTTCCGATTAAAAGGCTTTTTTGTTTTTCGGTTGCCGCTACGTTTTTATCGCTTTAAAACTAAACTTGAGTGCCGATTGGGGATGTCTGTTGGATTTCATATCAGAATTAGGTAAAGCCGCGATTGCTCTTTTCATCATCGTTGACCCGTTTGGTAACATTCCTATTTTCGTGGGTTTAACTGACAAGATGGCAGATGCGCCGAGGAAGAAAGTTTACAACACTGCGACGCTGGTAGGCTTCATTTTGCTTCTTGTTTTTGCATTCACTGGGCAGGAAATTCTAAACATTTTTGGCTTATCAATTTACAGTTTTGAAGTAGCGGGCGGCTTATTATTGCTCATCATTGCGATTAGGATTTTGATTTCGGGAAGCATGCATGAAAACGTTGAATCCCCCGAGAGCATAGGCGCAGTCCCCATCGCTATTCCGCTACTGGTGGGTCCTGGCGCCATTACCACAACTATATTTAACCTTCAAGCCTACGGCACCATAACGGCAATTCTGTCAGTAGTAATCGTGTTATCCTTAACATGGGTCATCCTTAGGTTCATAAACAAGATTTACAAGTTTTTAGGCAAAACAGGCTCCTTAGTTATAGCAAGAGTTATGGCGCTACTTATTGCCGCTATTGCAATCCAATACATCTTGACTGGGATAACTCATTTCGTCGTAGTAGCTCACTAATTTCAGGGTCGAACCTACTGGCTTGGTTTTTAGTATGTTATTTTGGAAAAGCGCTATTACGGACCTACCCCTCTTAGGATTCTGCAACGTATTACTATTAGAATCCAAATACGCCAACGATTCAGACCAAACCAGTAGTCCGAGAAATAATTCAAGTAAGTGTGAACTAAATTCTTAAATTCCCAAGGATTGTTTAAGCTATGTCATAAGTTAAGCTGGGAAAGATTTGGATTTAGAGAAAAAAATTGAACTTATATGCAGACCGCCCACGGAAGAAGTTGTAACACCAGAGGATTTACGGCAACTTCTGGAAACAGAAGAGCACCCCATCGCCTACAACGGTTGGGAACCCTCTGGTCTGGCGCATTTGGGAACGGGCGTTATCTGCGCTTACAAAATGAAAGACTTCGCCGAAGCCGGCATACACTTCAAGGCTTTTTTGGCAACGTGGCATGCATGGTTAAACAACAAGTTAGGCGGCGACTTAACACTTATCCGCAAAGCAGCGGACCTCTTTAGGCATTCATGGCTTGCCCTCGGCGTCCCAGGCGACAAAGTTGAGTTCATTTACTCAGACGAACTCTACAAAGACATCGACTACTGGGCGAAAACAGTCATAATCGCCAAAAACCTCACCTTAGCAAGAACCACAAGAACCCTAGAAATCGCGGGCAGAAAAGAAGGCGAAGCCCACTACGTCTCCGACTACCTCTACACGCCCATGCAGGTTGCAGATATTTTCCACATGAAAGTCAAGATTTGCCAGTTAGGCATGGACCAGCGAAAAGCAAACATGGTTGCCCGAGAAATCGGCGAAAAAATCGGCTGCTGGAAACCCGTCTGCGTGCACCACCATTTGCTGCAGGGTTTAGAGAAACCCGGGGTTTGGCCGATTCCCGAGGGACAAGAAAGAGAAGCAGTTGCCTCAGCAAAAATGTCCAAGAGCAAACCAGACACGTGCATCTTCATCTATGACACGCCAGAGGAAATCAAGCAGAAGATGGGGAAAGCGTTCTGTCCAGAAAGAACCGTTAAGTTTAACCCCATAATGGATATCTGCAAGTACATAGTTTTCCGGGAAAAACCAGTCTTTAGAATTGAGCGTCCAGCCAAATTCGGCGGGAACGTAGAGTTCCAGAGTTTCCAAGAGCTGGAATCAACCTTTGCTGAGGGCAAACTGCATCCGATGGACCTCAAGAACGGCGTCGCAACTGAACTCGCTGACATCCTTGAGCCAGTCAGACGATACTTTGAGAACAACAAAGAAGCCAAAGACTGCTTGGAAACCGTGCGCAAGGCAAAGATTACCAGGTAAAAGTAAGATTGTCTACGCATCTTAAAGAGAAAGTGGAGAAAATCGAGCAAATCCTAACCCAGTTAACGGAAGAGTCAGCGAAGGGCAAACTCATCGTTGTTGAGGGAAAAAAAGATGCGCAAGCGCTCCAAGAGTTAGGCGTTAAAGGCGCAATCGTGACAGTGAAGACTGGCGGCAAATCTTTCCTTGAAGCAACAGTGGAAATTGAAGCGCTCGGGGCAGGCGAGGTTATTCTTTTTTTGGATTTTGATAGAAGAGGAAGAGAAGGTACCAAACGCCTGCAGGAGAGCTTGGAACGGGGGAAAATCGAGGTGAACGTGAATTTTTGGCGTGAATTGCGCGGGCTGGTTGGTCGAGAAATCCAGTGTATTGAGAGCTTAACTTCATACTTGCGTAACCTCAAGGAAAGAACCGTTAATCATCGAAAGAGAGCAATCGCTAAACAGAGACATGAGCAAAGTGCGAACAATGAGAAATTAAAAAAGGCAAGTTTTTTTCCTAATTAATTCATTACTGCAAAAAATTAGTGGCAACTCACTCCCTAACAATAACGCCCTTATGCAGGTATGTTTAAACCTTGGTTTCTGCTTTTTTTAGGTTGAAAGGAATGGAGAAAAAAAGTTTTTTTTCGAAAATTAATCGTTATTTCTTTAGTCATTATGCTGTTAGTGCTGGTTTTCTTGGGAGTCTACTATTACGTTGCGAATCAGCCTAAGACTTTGTATCCTGGTGAAATCCGCGATTACCAAGGCCAAAACCTTGCTTCAATTGCTGATGTTAGGGAAAACGCAATTAAAGGAACACAATACATTAACGTTTCAACCTACCGCTTGGTCATAACTGGACTAGTAAATAAGACCGTTGAATACACATACGACCAGGTAGTCAATAGTTTTCAAAAGTACCAAAAAGTAGTAACTCTTTATTGTGTGGAAGGCTGGTCAGCTAAGATTCTCTGGGAAGGCTTTCTTGTGAACGATTTGCTAAAAGAAGCAGGAGTTAACTCCAGTGCGGTGGCAGCAATCTTTTACGCTTCCGACGGCTACTCAACCGAGCTTCCGCTCGATTACATCACGAACAACAACATCCTGATAGCCTACAAAATGAACGGGTTAACGATTCCGCCAGAACGCGGGTTCCCCTTCGAATTGGTCGCTGAAAGCCAATACGGCTACAAATGGATAAAATGGATAACAAAAATCGAATTAACCGACAACCCGAATTATCTGGGTTTCTGGGAAAGCAGAGGCTACCCCAACAACGCAACACTCAGATAAGCTAACCCAAATATTTCTTTCTGATTTGGCTGGTGGATAGGTAAACTATAATCAACACGCTGTAGGCTATTTCTGTAAACCCTGCAAACTTCGGTATCCCGGGGATGCTGGGCAAATCCAGAAGCGTCAAAGAATCCGCAGCAATAACAAACAACGAAACCGTAACCGTGCCAACCCAACCTGCCTTCTTGCCCTGCCAAATAAAGACGGCGAAAACCAGAGCCAGCAAGCCGAAAACAAACGTGTAAACGTCGTAGGCTACGGTTGCTTGGATGAAAGATAGGTTTTCGAACGCAAGTAGCAGTAAGCCGAAGAAAGCATGTATGGCTCCGATGATTAACTGTGCAACGGTTAAAATGACTATGCCTAAGCTTCTGCCCTTGTACGTGATAAGTGGGGTTTGTTTTTTGCTCATGCAATCGCCTGTAACTGGATTAATTTACCGAAGTAGTCAAATAGCTTTTCTACTATTTCATTTAGGGAGGACTTGTTTTGGTAGCTAAAATGGAGCGCAGTGCTCTATCAACGTCGTTGTTGTTGCTGTTTGTTTTGTTCACGGTTCAGTTTTTTTTGGGAATGGCACAAAACCTGTTGGTGATGCTTCCAATGACTACTTTTCCTCAGAACGACAGTTCGTTTCTTAACGCCCTTTCTTATGTTATAACCGATGGCAACTTGGTTCTGAACAGCCACTTTTTCATCGACATAGCTATAATAGTTGTTGGAGCAGTAAATTTGGCGCTTGTCATCCACAAAAGCAATCTTTACAAAGCTCTCTCAATCGCCAGTTTCGTATCCGTGCTGTTTGCTTTTGTAAGTGGCGTACGTTTTGCAGCTTCAAATTTTAACATTGACGCGATTTCTTATCAGATGGCAGCGGGATTCATGTTAGCGTTTATCCTGTACTTTGTTATGGCTATGTTAATTTACCGTGACATCGCAGTCCATGCGGGCAAGACTTAATCGAGCCTTTTTAGTGTCAGCCATTTCTTTCTCCACAGCCAAATGAACGGCAAAACGACAGAAAGCAGTATAGCGACGCTGACTATGGCGATGTCGGTGTTCCCGAACTGCGAAATCCCAAAGAAGGTAGCAACCGTGTTGGGGAAAGAAGTCACTGTGGTAATGATTGTTAAGTAGAATATGACGACGGTTAGACTCTTTATAGACAGGTTAATTTTGTTTGAGATGGCGGATAGGTGCACGTTTATGGCGTCTGAGAGGATTTCTCGGTAGGTTTCAACGATGTCTATTTGCCTAGTCAAATCCTCATGGGTAGTGTCGAATAGGGTTCTTGCTTTTGCAGCCATGCAGCTGTCCCCGCATTTGTGGAGGTTAAAAATTAATCCTCGCTCATACCACAGAATCTTGTTAAAGCTAATCATGTATGTTTTAAGTTTGAATATTCGCTTTAGCGTTTCGGAGGAGGTTTTCTCAACCACTTCCTCTTCTATCTTAGCGGTCAGGTTTTCTAATTTTTCAATGTGGATGTAATGGTTAGCAACGATTTCATCAATAATAAAATAAGTTACCTGCGAGGGCGGGTCAACCTTGGCTTTACTCATTCGTTCTTTAGCATTATTAACGATTGACTGGATTTCTTTTTTCGCTACTGTTACAAGAAAGTTCTTTGAAAAAGCCATAACAACTGGGTACACTTTTTTAGTTGACACAACATCCTGCATAACCAGGAAATTGATGATTCCGTAACCATCTTCTAAGCGTAAATCAATGTAACCGTCTGTTGTGGGCAATCTCAAAAAATTAATCGGTATCTGTGTTACATCTGAGACGGCGCGTAACTCGTTTTCGGCTGGGTCAACAAGCTCCAGCCAAACATCCGATAAGCTTAACGCTTTAAGTTCTTCAGGCTGAACGATGTTTTCACTGTTATCGCCTAAGTTAACGGCGCGAATCATAAGGTAATCAAGCGTTTACTAAGGCATATTAGATTTTTGGCTAACCAATTGAGCTTACTTCTTCTTTTCCGTTTGCTTGGCTAATGTTTCAATGAACTGTCCGATGCGGTCTCTTGTTCTGCCAAAATCAGCAATCGAGGTTATGGTGGTTACGGGGGTTTCAGCATTTATGGACATACGGGTTGTATTCTCATCCACCGATGTTACCTCGATGTAGAGGATTGAGCTATAGGCCATGAAACCACCCTTTGTTTTCACTTTAACCTTATGGGATGCGTCGTCTTTCTCCTCGATTTGCCACTCCAAAATCGTGATTACATCCGGAATAGCTGCCCAAATCTTTTCCAGCGGATAGGATACTTCGAGGTTTTCTTTCTCGCCACGCAGGTAAGCCATGTTTCTTCACGAATGTTTTTGTTTGGTTATACTTAACTCTTCATCCGTCGTCTGCAAGGTTAAGCTGTTTTACGCTTCAACTTCCAAGCTACAAGCGAAAGCGCTAATGCAACCAAGATTACTGCGATGGCTTCTTCCGCAATCAATACTATGGTTGGATATGTATTTTGTTTAACTGCTATTCCAGCAAGCGCCCACACCGCCACAAGGCTGTAGGCAACGTCCCTTCGAACACCAATTACTATCAAGGTAACGATCAAAGCAATACCCATCGCCATTATAGCCCATGTTTCAGCGCTCAAACCAAACCCATCCCAACCAACCGAAACCAAAGCAGCCGCCACATTAGCGATTGACGCCACCGTAATCCAGCCAAGATAAACACTGAAGGGCAAATTCACACACAACTTCTCCTTTAGCGGAGCACTTGATTTTCCGATGCCCAAGCGCAAATAAATTGCACTTAAAGTTGCCAAGAGTGCAAACATCAAAACCACTGACGTGGTGATGTAGTCGTATTGCCAGAGGAAAAGCCAAACAACATTGAAAACACTGCTTAGAATGAAGAGTGCGCCGATTTGCTTTTGGAAGGGCTTATCTTTTTGTTTCGGCAACGCTTGGTAAATAACGAACACTAACAGCAGGGCGTAGATGATTCCCCAGATGGCGAAAACGTAGCCTGCGGGCGTAAATGGGTTCGAATATAAATCTGACACTTGCGCGGTTGTTCTGCCATTGAGCACTGTTGTGCTTGCTAAACCGTTAATTGCAAGGGTTACTGTGAAAGCGGCGATGATTCCAAAACGAAGTAAATTAGTGTTAGTTTTTAACAAACCTACACCAAACTATGATTATCTTGATAAATAAATAAAGATGTTAGCTCGTCATTTTGATTTAGTTTTTTGCTTAAGTGCTGGTTGTGTTTGTTTAGTTGCCAATTGGATTTCTAGTCCAGCGACTTTGTAGCTTAGTGAAAGCTTGTAGGGTGAAACGATGATTGTCCAGAGTTTGTTTAAGTCATCTGTTGATAGTTGTTCCATCGTTATTGCTATGTTGTTTTCTGGGATTATTGGGGTTTGTTCTAGGGTTTGCATAATTTTAGTAATGATGATGTGGCTGCTTTTGGGGTCTTTAGAGATTGGCGTGAAGAGGTAGTGTAAATCAACCCGTAATGGCGGGAGTACATGTTGCCCTGAAGTATTTAGGGTCGGAGCATTCCTCGATGACTGGTTTAACGTAACGTTATAGAGGAATATGGATAGTTGTGAGCCCTGTTGCTTTTCAGCTTCCTTAGGTGAGCAGAAGGTTATCTGGTCAGGGCTCGAAATGAGCGCTTTAACGGTTGGATCAGCGCTTATACTTTTGTAGAGTAATGTTTTTAGTGTTTCATCTACGCTTGAGATTTCAGTGCTTGCCATTGCTTTTTTCTCTATTTGAGTGATTCTTTTAGCGCTGAAAAGTAAGACAGCACTTGTTCAATCTGTTCCTTCGCCATGGACAAGATTACTCTGACTGCTTCTTTCTGTTTTGCCGCTGCCGAAACCGAAATTGTTGCTGAAGCGTAGTCTAGGCTTGTGAAGAGGGGGTCCCATGGAATGTTGACTCTTTTGCCTTTGAAGTTGTATAGGGCAAGGACAAACGCGCTGGCTCGGCTTAAGCTGTCTTTGAATAATTGAATGCTTGTGCCGATAACTGTGACATCGTAATCTTTTCCATCCATAAAACTCTCTATTACCTTGTAATTTTGTTCTAAGTTTTGGATTTCAGCAAACAGGTCTTGTTTAATTTTTGTTTCTGTGTCGTTTTGCATGCTGCATCGCTTTTCTGTATGTTCCAATCAAGTACATAAGACTTGTTTTATCTAAGCCTGAAACTGGTGGACGAAATCGAAATCACGTTTGCCCTAATAGAACGAGAGTAACCTCAAAACGTCCTTTTTTATTTTTTAGCTTAATTGTTTTTTGTTCCTTAGGGTTTGCCAGGAAAGCTTAAGCAACGAACGAATTTTATGTCTACTTATCCAAACAAGTCCTGAAAGCGCAATCGTGAACCCGAAATACTGAAAGCCCATCAGAAGACTATTTACGCCGATTGGAGCATCGTTAAAAAGCGAATACCCCAGGTTAAGGTTCGGCTCTACTCTGAAAAGCAAATAATTCCACGTGGAAAATAGATGCACGTAACTCATGTTATAAAGTATCGATGCCGCCACCAGAACGAATCCCGCCGAAGCGATAAAAAAGAAGGCTATCTTGTTTAGTTTCCTCTTTGTCTTGCTTAAATTTAAAAGCGAAATGCTTTTGCTTATCAATGACGCCGCTAAGAAGCTGAAGAAAGGCAAGGATTGGTAATCATATTTTATTGCGTTAAGATAAGGAGATTTAAGGTCTAAACCTGCCCCCAAAAAAGTGTTAACGCTTATAACGCATATTATGACTGCTAAACAAATTGTGTCGAAAACAAAAAACTTGTGAAATGAGCGCCTCTGCACCAAACAAACGATTAACGATAAGACTGCAGCATCAATAAAAAACCAGCCTAAACCATAGCTTATGATGAAATTGCCCGCAAAAAAGTAGGATGGAGCAATGCTGCTGGGTTCATGGATTATAAAATCAGTATGGAAAAAAATAGAACCCAGTCCCATCCCTGTAATTGTTTGATACCACAAATAAGAAACCAACAGTGTAGGCAAGGAAAATGCCGCCAACCAGATTACTATGCGCTTTATGTTTTTTGGTCCGTAATAGAAAAAGAAGGCTAACAATGGGATAAGACAAAAGACGGCGTACAATTTTGTGTTAAAAGCCGCAGTAAAAATCAGTCCCGAAGCAATAAAAAGCTTAAACGAATTCCTGCGTATTGCAATTATTCCCACAAATAGGCTGAACAGGCTGAAGAATAGACATGGCGCATCAATTAGGAAAGTTCTGGAAATCATAAGGTGCCAGGGGCTAAAGGCAAAGAGTGCCGCCGCGAAAAAGCCTGTTGTCTTGTTATACACAGCCTTGCCAATTGCATACACTAAGGCGACGCATCCGAGCCCAAACAAAGTAACCAAGAACGTGCCATTGTTAATTGACATGCCGAAGGCTTTGAAGAAGACTGCTTGAATGTAAAAACCCAACGGCGGCTGATCCATCAAGTACAAGCCGTTCGCATACGGCATGCCGTATTTGAGTACACCTGACACAGCGTCATATTCCCATGCAGTATCCCCATTGTGGTAAGGCCCTACAGAAAGAGAAACCAGCATAAACCCGATTAAAACGCTCAACAGGGGATAATACTCGCTGAACAGTTTTTCTAGGTTAGCCTTGTCAAACGTGCATCTACCCGTTATGTACGTTGATAGTGCTCGGGTGATTGGCGTTTTGATTTTTTTCAAAAGCTAACTTCTGTCCTTAAAGAGAGCAAATTATTTTATTTTGAAGATAAATTTTTTGTATTTCCACTTGTTTTAAGCAGTTTTTAACCGATTATTCTCTTTAGGTAGGGCAACTTTTTTAATGGAACAATGATGGCTAAGCTGAGAAGCAGGGTCACGGCGGTTACTAGTGGAATTTCTATTATCGGATTCATGGTTGTGACGCTAATTTTAAAGCCCAAGTAGCCTTTCTGGAGCGTTTCTAAGATTATTAAGTGGAACAGGTAGATCGGCAGGGTGTTTTGGCTGATGACTTTGAGCACTTTGTTGCCACGGGGAAAACGGTTTTCAACCGTTTGGTTGGGGACAGCTGCTAAGAGGAGGAACAGAGTAACTGAAGCGATTATAACGCTAAAACTGGAGGCGTCGAGGAAGAATTGGCTGTACTGTTCGCCTAATGTGGCGATTAAAAAATAGGTTCCTATTATCGTCCAAACCGTACTCAGAATTAAGCCGATGTACAGGAATGATGAGCGGAATCGCAGTTTTATGACGTATGCGCCCAAAATAAAGTAACCGATTAATCCCGTCAGGAGAAAAATGTTGTCTCTAAACCATACCGTCTGTGGACCAAGGTTTGAATAGAGAGTCAGCAGAGAAACTATGCCTGTACCAACAAACCAAATCAGCAGGAAATAACGGATGATTCTCCAATCTGCATGTGCCACGACGATTCGCACAAGAGGCGTAATGAGGTATAAGCCGACCAAAACGTAGACATACCAAAAATGAACGTATGGTCCTGCGAGCACGCCCTGTAAGACCGAGACTGCGGTTAGTGCTTGTCCCTTGACAGTAAAATCCCATGCGAAAAATATTGCTCCCCAAAACAGGACAGGAATCCCTATTCGGTTCCAACGTTTCTTAAAGAAAACTCGAAGTGGCTCATCTGCTTTGTTTGGTTGAAGCAAAAGAGCGCCCGTCAACATGATGAACAATGGTACGGCTGTCCGCGCTATGGAATCGTAGACATCTGATGTCCACCAGAGCTGTACCCCTTGAGGCGACATGAAATTAACCGTTGGGTTTGGCTCGATTGCTGCGTGAAGCAGGATAACCAAAATTATGGCTACCGTGCGGATAAGATCAACGGGAAGAGCAATCCCCCCATTCTTCGGGTATTCCGCTCTCTCTAACATCCAGCTTCTTCTAGTCATGATTTGCTATTAACAGTTTGTATATTGTGCTAAAAAATCATAAGCTTGCACGAGAGCAGTTTACTGAGCAAATAAATTAACCTGAGTACCCGTCACTGAAGTAAGAGGCATCTGGGGATCCATCGGGCAAAGTTATTGCATCGTACAGGTTGGAGGCAATGAGTGCAGCGCCGTTACTGTCTGGGTGAACCCCATCCATAAAATAGTCGGAGTGGTTGCCCAAAGCGCTGTACACGTCAACAGTGGGCAGGCTCATTTGTTTCGCTAACGTGTCAATTTGCGGAAGCACGGTACTTGCAAGATATGTATTGTTGTAGCTTGAATTATTGGTGAAGATTGGCGGTGATTTAACAACCCAGATTAGTTGCCTGCCATCAAGCTGTTCGAAAGCGGTAACTAGCTGTGAATAATCCGTTTCAAAACTATCTTCGCTGTAGCTGATTTCTGGGTTGGCATCGTTAGTTCCCAACATTATTATAACAATATCTGGGTGGAAGTCCTTGGCTTTTTGAAATTCAGGCTGGCTCATGTAGGGCAGGGTAGAATTAACCGACACGGTGGATCCGCTGACTCCAAAATTACCCACCGTATAGTTAGAACCGAGCAACAGGTGCAGTTTATAGGGGTATCCGCTTCCTTGGGTGATGCTGTCGCCGACGCATGCTACGCGGATTGGTTTAGCTGCACAATTTGTTGTTACGAAACTAAATACCACGAGGCCTGATAAGAGTACAATGACGACGGCGCCGATTGCCAATAGTTTCATTTTCCTACTCATGCGGTTTGTTTCGTCTCTCAATTTTTTGAGCCTTATGATAGCGGAGGAATGTTTTAACCACAGATGGCTTCTACCAATATAAAATTTTAGGTAGAAACGGCTTGTTCCTCTTCTTTCTCCCTTTACCTCTTGTTTTTCAACATGTTATTGGCTGCCGAAAACGCCTTTACGGACCTACCCCTCTTAGGTTTTTCTGCAATTATTGACTATTAGGCTCCAAATACACCGCAATTCTTCAAACCAAAACAAAAAAATTGAAAAAAACTTTATTTTACTTTTTTCTTTTTGCTTCCATCATCAAACGGAAGAACCTTAGCGTTTGCAGGGTTAATTTTTGGGGCGATTTTTTCATTAATTTTCTTGTCTGTCTTGTTCATGTTTATTACCTCTGTCCCGTATGGGAAGGAATGCGATTTAAGAATTTCTGTTTTGCAGAGTGTTTTTGGTTGGTGCAGGGGTGGGATTTGAACCCACGAACCTCTGAAGGATGTATTAAATTCCCAAATGAACCAACTTGTGTCCATTTTCCATTTAAGACGATAATTACTTAGCCTTCTTAGTTGATTAAAAGGGAAACCTTAAGAATTTCCAAGCCTTATATGCAGACATATGCTCAAATATAGAGTGATAATAGAAAAGGACGAAGACGGCGTCCTTGTAGCTAAGGTTCCTGACCTGCCAGGTTGCGCTACTGAAGGAAAAACAAGGCAGGAACTGATGAAAAATGTCAAAGAAGCAATACAAGCATACCTTGAAGCACTAAAGGAACATGGCGAACCAGTCCCTATAGAAACGGTGCAAGTCAGTGTCTAAATTAACGCCTGTCAATTATGACAGAGTTGTCAAAGTTCTAGTAGACATCGGCTACGCCGTTAACAATCAGAAAGGCAGCCATATAGTCATGCGGCTTGTTGACCAACAGAAATATTTTTCGTTGTTTGGCTGTAGGAAAAACGAGACTATGGTGGTTGTCCCTGCGCATAAGCCGCTTGGAAAAGGAATGCTGCGCACCATTATCAGGGAAATCGACCTCTCAGTAGAGGAATTTAATAAGCTTCTTTGAAAACTTTAGGTAAAAATGTATAGCACATGGTGGTGCAGGGGGTGGGATTTGAACCCACGAACCTCTGAAGGATAGGCTCCTGAAGCCTACGCCTTTGACCATGCTCGGCGACCCCTGCGCAAAACAGCCTTCTCGTTATCCAAATTGGCTTTAGTGATAAATACATTACCACAGCCAATTGATGCAGGCTTGGCAGCTAAAGCTTAAATCATAAAGGCAAACAAAAAAACAAATGAGTAACCTCTGCTTTACCTCATTTTGGGATTAGGCGTCGATAATGGATTACCTTGTTTGTGAAAGGAAAAACTGCATAAACTACAAAGAAGGACATTGCTCTCTCAAAGCCCCTGAGAAAAACGGTAATTCTTGCCTTGACTTTGAAGACGCAATGGATTCTTTAAGACTCAAAGCAGACGCCATAAAAGGAACCCTCGGCTAAAAACTGTGAGCATTCAGTTTGGTTTTTTTGTGGCGGATGGTGAGGTCACGTTTTGGTATTTTTGGTTGCTTTTTGCCTAAAGAACACCAAAACAACTGCGCTAATGATGGCTAACACAATTATAAGGATTATAGCAAGTGTCCAAATCTCTAATCCCTTGGCAGGAGTCGATGCCTGCGGTAAGCCTAATGCGTAAACGTTATGGTCCCATGACCCCACATAAACGCAGCCTCCTGAAACGGCGGGAGAAGAACTCACATGACCTT
>PLNS01000005.1 GCA_003141855.1 Candidatus Bathyarchaeota archaeon
TTGGATCCTAATAGAGGTTCTATGCAGAAAACGAGAGGGGTTAGGGTCCGTGGACCTCCAAAACGCCTCCTACAAAAAAGAATGGCCAATTTGACGGAAAAATTCGATGGAGACACCCAACGCATACGTGCCCAACTAATTCTCGAACTAAAAAGCCTGCAAGAGATAGCAATTGAACAAGTTCAGTCTGCAACATGGAGAAAAACCAGTGAACACCAAAACTGGGCACGCCTCGCCACTTACATTAGCCAAGTTATCAATAGCATAAGCAAAACTTACGATATTTCCCAAATCAAGGATGAACTTGAGGAACTCCGTAAAACGGTTGGGGAACTCGACAAGCAATGACCCTTGCACAGTTTCAGCGGGAAATGAAACAGATTAAGCAAACCGTTGCGAAAAAGCAAAAGTTCACTTTTTCACCTGACCCAATTGTTTTCTGCAAAGAAAACTTGGGCTTCACCCCAACCACTTACCAAACTGAACTCATAAACCAGTTCCAAACCAGCCAGTTCATAGCTGCAAGATGGGCACGCCAAACAGGCAAAAGCCACACCATCAGCGCACTCCTCCTCCACTACGCCCTAACAAACCCAAACACAAACATAGCCATAGTCGGGCCAAGCTGGAGACAAACCAAACTCATAATCAAAAACATCAACAGCTTTCTCCAAAAACTTCCCAAAACTGCATACAAGAAACCCCAAAAAACCAGCGTACAACTCACAAACAACAGCAACATAGAAGCCTACCCAAACAACCCCGAAACAATCCGCGGACCCAAACTCCACATCGTGTACGCAGACGAATTCAACTTTATTCCTAATGACGAAGAACTCTACGACGCCATGCTCTTCACGTTGGGAACCACAAACGGCAAATTCATCTGCACCAGCACGCCTTGGCGAAGCGACAGCATCTTTTACAAAATCTTCCACGATCCAACCTATGGCGACTACGCCAAAACCCACGTGACATGGCAACAAGCCCTTGAACCAGACGGGCCATTAAAACAGCAGATTTTAAACCGCATAAAAACCCAGCTTGAAGGAGACCCATCCCGTTGGCAGCGGGAAATGGAAGCAAACTGGGCAGAAAACCAAAACGCGTGGCTAACCCAAGCATTAATCACGCAGTGCATCGACCACACCCTCGACTACACACGATTCGAAGCCGAAGTTAACGGGAACTTTTACGCGGGATTAGACCTGGGCAAACACCAAGACCCAAGCGTTTTAGCCATAATAAAAACTGAACAGCAAAAAATGCGCCTAATCCACCTTCACCGCTTCCCCTTAGAAACCCCCTACGCCAGCATCATCGGCTACGTCAAAACCATAAGCGACCGATGGCAAACCATCCACAAAACCCTCGTTGACAGCACAGGCGTGGGCGACTACATAACCGAAGACATGACTAACACAGGCTTAGACAACACCGAAGGCATAACCTTCACCCAAGAAACCAAACAGGAAATGGCGCAATACCTAAAACAAATCATGACGGAAAAACGCCTCTTCATACCATACGACAGCGAACTCATCGCCGAATTAAACCTCGAACGCTATGAGTTAACCAAGGAGGGCAAAACCAAACTCTCCCATCCCCAGGGCACGCATGATGACCGTTTCTGGGCACTTGCATTGGCAACTTACGCCGCACGAACGCAGCCGTCACCCAAACTCTGGGTCATAAGCAAAGCTTTCAAAGCCAAAAATAACCTGCGCAGCCTGCGGCAAAGACTCTTAGCGCACAAAACGGGAGGAACCGCAAGATGACACGCCGTAGACCAGAACACTTCCACATAAATCAGCTCAAACGCACCTACAACCGCCAAACCGGCACTTTCACCATAAACATCAGCTACGAAACAGCACCAGCAACCTTAACAGAGCGCACCAAAGAGGTTGCGGAAGCATTCGGACTTGGCATAGACCAAACTCGGCAGTTTACGCTCTACGACAACATAAACATCCACATTAAACCAACCGACATCGTTCTCATCACGGGCGACAGCGGAAGCGGCAAAAGCGCCCTGTTAAAAGCCATCAAGGCAGACTTAGGCAACGATGCCCAAGACACCAAAGACATCCCGATCGACCCAAACAAGCCCATAATCGAAACCGTCGGCGCAAACACCACCCAAGCCATCGAAGCCCTCAGCCAAGTCGGCTTAAACGACGCATTCCTCTTCCTGCGACCATATGCCCAGTTGAGCGACGGACAAAAACACCGCTACCAAACCGCACAATTAACCCAGTCGCAAAAGCCGTTTTGGATACTAGACGAGTTCACAAGCACCCTAGACCGCGACACAGCAAAAATCTTAGCCTTCAACCTCCAAAAACAAGCCAGAAAACAGGGCAAAGCCGTAATCGCGGCAACCACCCACAAAGACCTGCAAAGGGATTTTGCTCCAAATGTGCACATCCACAAGCGCTACGGCAAAGAAGTCACCATACGCCACCACCCAAAAGCCAAAGCAGCAAACTGCACACTCACCAAACAAATGACCATCCAGCAGGGCACAAAAACCGACTACAAAGCCTTAAGCCAGTTTCATTACCGCACCAGTCGCCTTCCACCATCAAGAAAAATCTTTACCCTAAAACGCAAAGATGAACTCTGCGGAGTAATCGTCTACAGTTACCCGCCGCCAATCACTTTTGGCAGAAGCAAGGTTTGGAAAGGCAACATCCATCAACTCCAAGAGGAAGTGAGCGCCATCAGCCGCGTTGTCATTCACCCAAAGTACCGCAGCATCGGCTTAGGCGCAAAACTCATCGCAGAAACCCTCAGCCAAGCAGAAACAACATGCGTCGAAACCGTTGCGGTGATGGCAAAGTACAACCCGTTCTTTGAGAAAGCTGGAATGCAACGGATAGCGGAAAGCAAACCAAGCATCCATATGGCTTTGGCTTTGTGGCAGCTTGAAGTGTTGGGTTTTGACTTGGCGTTGATGGCTGGAACAAGCTACAATGAACAGAAAATTAAGGATGTTGGCATTACACCGATCGTTGATGTTCTTGTGGAGCTTTCGCAGCATGATGGAAGCATACGCAGACGATTAAGCAACCTAAAAAACATCTACCCCAAACATGAAGAATTCACAGCAAAAATAGTAGAATTCAATGCTTCAGAATTGGCTTTAGCGCTTAAACGGTTGAGTTTTTGTGCTCAAAGTAAGGTGTATCTCTTTTGGAAAAAAGAGGCAAGTGCTCTTTAGGCGCTCTTTTGCGTTTATAGCCTCCTGATTTAAAGGGATAGCAAGTTTTTCCTTTCTTTTTTGTTAAAATTTTGTTTACAGTTTAACAAATTTTATATGTTTCAGTTGACCTTTCATTAATAGTTTTATAGGATGCGTTATTCTTGACAAACAAGTTTCCCAGTAACCCTTCCTTGCAAACAGACGAGTTCGCGAATGAACAGATTTTTCGTGCGGCATTAAAGAATACGCCTGTCACAATTTTTGTTTTAGATACGCAGTTGCGGTATACTTGGATATTTAATCCTACCATTGGGCAACCTGCTGAGAAGTTTATTGGCAAAAAAGTAGGTGAAATGAGCGAGCCCAAAGATGCGTCTTCTTTAATCAATTTTTATGGTGAAGTGTTAAAGAATGGTGTTGCTAGGCAAGAGGAATTTAGACTAGAGTTTGAGGACAGGGTAGCGTCTTATGAAATTTATGCTATACCATTGAAGAACAGTTCGGGTGAGGTAACAGGTTTAGTTGCTTCCTCCATGGATATTACACAGTTCAAAAAGCCTGAAGAGGAAATTTCCCGATTAGCTTCTTTTCCAGAGCTTAATCCTAATCCAATAGTTGAAGTCGATTTCGATGGAAATGTTGAATATGTAAATCCGGAAGGAAAAAAGCTGTTTCCAGATTTGGAAGTATTAGGTTTACGTCATACTTTCCTTTCAGAATGGGAAAAGGTGACCAATGCTTTCCAAGATACGAAAATGCAGACATTTGGCAGAGAAGTAAGAATTGGAAAACATTGGTATTTTCAGCAATTGTCTATCGTTCCTA
The DNA here is from genome assembly GCA_003141855.1 of Candidatus Bathyarchaeota archaeon. GTDB lineage: Archaea > Thermoproteota > Bathyarchaeia > Bathyarchaeales > Bathycorpusculaceae > Bathycorpusculum. The sequence goes on from PLNS01000005.1 coordinate 4,034, forward strand.
AGAGTCGGTGCATTCGTATTTATGCTGTAAACTTTGATGAACTAAAAAAAGCTGAGGAAGCACTCAGTGAAAACGAGAAACGCCTAAACCGAAGCCAAGAAATCGCCCACTTAGGCAGCTGGGAACTTGACATAGTAAACAACAAGCTTACATGGTCAGACGAAGTCTACCGAATCTTTGGTCTAAAGCCCCAAGAGTTCGGAGCGACTTATGAGGCTTTTCTGGACGCGGTACACCCTAACGACCGAGCGAAAGTGGACAATGCGTATTCTGGTTCGCTGCGGGAAGGAAGGGACACTTATGAAATAGAGCATAGGGTAGTCAGAAAATCAAGCGGCGAAATACGTGTCGTGCATGAAAAATTCGAGCACATCAGAGATGAATCTGGCAGAATTATCCGTTCAGTCGGAATGGTTCAGGATATCACTGAACGCAAGAAGGCAGAAGAAGCTCTGGGTAAACTCAACAGGCACCTAAGAGCCATCAGTAATAGCAACCAAGCCCTCATGCATGCAACAAACGAAGCCACATTAACCCAGGAAGTTTGCAACATAATCGTCCACGACTGCGGCTACGCTCTTGTATGGGTGGGCTTCGCAGAACAAGACAAAGAAAAAACCGTGCGCCCAATGGCTTACGCAGGCTTCGACAAAGACTACATCGACCAACTGAACATAACATGGGCAGACAAACCGCGAGGACGTGGACCCACAGGAACAGCCATCCGAACAGGAAAACCCTACTTATGCAGAAACATGCAAACCGACCCAAACTTCAAGCCATGGCGTGAACAAGCCGCAAAGAGAGGATACACCGCATCGCTTGTCTTGCCTCTATCCACGTTTGAAAACAAAACCTTCGGCGCTCTAAACATCTACAGCTGTGAACCAAATCCTTTCTCAGATGAGGAAATCAAACTTCTAACAGAACTATCAAGCGACTTCGCGTATGGCATCGATATGCTGAGGCTTCGCAAAGAAAGAGAACAAGCAACGGAGATTCTTCGAAAACAAGCCGAGCTAATCGACCTGAGTCCTGACGCGATAATCGTAAAGGAACTGGATGATACTATCACTTTCTGGAGTGAGGGTGCGGAAAAACTGTATGGCTGGACAAAAGAGGAAGTCATAGGTCAGCAAGCACGTTCGCTGTTTAGAACTAAATCGTCAGAACCTCTCAAAGATATTACCTTTAAACTTAAGCAAACGGGGCATTGGTCAGGTGAGCTTATCCATCACACCAAAGATAATCGCGAAGTAGTTGTTCAAAGCTGGTGGATGGGTAAACCGGATGAGCATGGAAAAATTAAGGAAATCCTTGAGTCAAATGTTGATATGACTGAGCGTAATAGCATACGAACTAAACTTGAAGAATACGCTAGTCAAATGGAAAAACTTGCTGCTGAAAGAGCAAAACAACTCAGTCAAGCTGAACGTTTAGCAACTATTGGCCAAACCGCTGGCATGGTTGGGCATGATATACGCAATCCTTTGCAAGCAATCGCCGGAGAACTCTACCTGGCAAAAGATGAACTGTATACTATGCCTGACAGCGACTCCAAAAAGAACCTACAGGAAAGCATAACCAGCATAGAAGAAAACTTGTATTATATCGATAAAATAGTCGCAGACTTACAAGATTACACTAAACCCTTAAAACCCAGCCTGGAAACCGTAAACATCGAAAAAGCCATAGAAGAAGCATTGCTGATCGTAAACATCCCCAGCAACCTCCAAGTCTCCATCTCAATAGAAAAAGGCTTCCCACAATTTACAGCTGACTTCTCAATGCTAAAACGTGTACTCATGAATTTAATCCAAAACGCTGTGCAAGCCATGCCAAACGGTGGAGCACTAAAAATAAACGCTAAATGCCAGGACAATCAAGCTTGCGTAAGCATCCAAGATACTGGTGAAGGTATCCCTGAAGAAATTAAAAACAGGCTTTTTACACCTCTATTCACTACCAAATCTAAGGGGCAAGGCTTTGGCTTAGCTGTAGTTAAGAGATTAATTGAGGCGCAAGGCGGAAAAATAAACTTTGAAAGCCAACAGGGAAAAGGAACAACCTTCACCATCCAACTACCCCTAAAATAGCCTTCTAAACAAAAAATAAAGTAGCGGTGGACCACTGCGGTTTGACGCCCAGACTCCGCCTGGAAACCTCAAACCCTACACTCTTACCCGCACCCCCTTGAGCGCATAACGTCCAAACTTAGGTTGCTCNNCAAGCGGCCTTTGACGCCTCATCCGCAGATGTTAGCCCGTCATATAGGGGATTTACGGTACAATGGACCCCTAACCCACCGCCTAAGATCCACCGCCGCACATAGAAAGTTTAATCATACTATAAAACTTTCCCAGTGCTTGTTTTTGTTTTTTCAGGTAATGTTGCGTGTTATTTTTTGTCTGCCATTTGGTTAACTATTAGTTACCTTTTGTATTGATTGTGTGTACATTTGGTTACAACAAACGCTTTTATGAGCTCGTAGCATCCGTTAATATGATCACTTTTTTAAGTTGATACAATATGAGAAAAAAAATTTTGAATAGACGTAAAATCAGCAATTCTTTTGGAAGAAAAATACTCAAAAGCAACGGATTAATGGCTATATTGCTTGTAGGCCTACTGCTTTTTTCCTCAGCAATCGCATTGCAAGGTGCCTTAGCTGCGAGCCCACCAACGGTGCTTCTGGGAACCTCTGCCAATTTCTCGGTTTTGGCAGGCTCTGGAATCACCAACACTGGACCAACCACCATCCATGGAGATGTTGGCACTTATCCGACGCCCTCAGAGACCGGATTTGGCAGCGTAACTATCATTGGAACTAACCATGTGGACGACGCTGTAACACAACAAGCCAAAATCGACTTGGTAACTGCTTATAACGACGCTGCTGGACGAACACCGGTCATTACAATTCCAACAGAACTAGGCGGAACAACCCAAATTCCGGGAGTCTACAACTCTGCTGATGGCACATTTGGCATAACCGGTACAGTCACTCTTGATGGCCAAGGCGACCCTAATGCTGTTTTCATATTCCAGATGGCAAGTACACTCACCACTGCATCGAGTAGCGTTGTGCTCCTTATTAACGGCACCCACGCTTGCAATGTCTTTTGGCAAGTTGGCAGTTCAGCGACAATCGGTACTAGCTCTTCTTTCGTGGGAACCATTCTGGCTTTGACATCAATCACCGTGACTACAGGCGCTACGGTTGATGGCAGATTGTTGGCACGCAACGGAGCGGTCACATTAGACACTAATACCATCGGTCAAACGGTACATCTTGAAGGCATAACTTTAACCCCCGCAACTGCCACGAATCCTGTTGGCACTAACCATACTGTCACCGCAACTGTGGCAGGCACAGGCGATCCAGTTCCTGGTCGTAATGTCAACTTTACAGTTGTTTCAGGACCAAATGCAGGATTAACAGGTTCCGCCATAACTGACAGCAACGGACACGCAACATTCACCTACACAGGCAACACAGCAGGAACCGACACAATTCAAGCGAGCTTCGTAAACACCCAAGGCGTGACAGTAGTCTCAACTCAAGTAACAAAAATCTGGAATCCAGCGCCTGGCCCCGCAATAATTGTGTCTAAGCAGATATCTGGTGATAACAGTACGTGGATAAATGCCGATCTACCGCCTGGACTCATAGTTACCGTTGGTTCAAATGTATACTTCAAGTTCAATGTTACCAATATTGGCAATGTCGCACTATCAACTATAACCTTGACAGATAATACCTATGATTTGAGTGGTGCTTCAGTTCCTCCAACTTTGGCACCCGGCGAATCCTTTGTCTACTACATAGGCCCAATTTCAGCTGTATTAGGTCAACATACAAATATTGCAACGGCTTCTGGACAATTTGAAAGCACAAATTATACTTATACTGACAATGCAAACTACAATGGCATCCCAGAGTTTACACCCTCAATAAGCGTAGCTAAGCAAATTTCCGGCGACAATACAACTTGGGTTGACGCAGATTTACCACCTGGAATCTCAGTCGTTGTAGGCGCAAATGTGTACTACAGATTCAATGTCACAAACACTGGCAACGTCGCACTATCGAATATCACTTTGACAGATAATACTTATGATTTAAGCGGTGCTGCGATTCCTCCAACTTTAGCTCCTGGTGCATCCTTTATTTACTATCTGGGCCCAATTGCAGCTCTGTCGGGTCAACATACAAACATTGCCACCGCCACCGGCCAATACAACAATGTAACTTATAGCGATACAAATAATGCAAACTATAACGCCGTTCCAGTGACTATTGTTGCAATAAACGTGGAAAAGCAGATTTCTGGCGACAACATTACTTGGATTGATGCAGACGTTCCTCCTGGACTCACAATCACAATTGGTTCAAATGTCTACTACAGGTTCAACGTCACAAATACTGGCACTGTTACATTGACTAACATCACTCTCACCGATAACAGGTATACCTTAAGTGGTGCTTCAGTTCCTCCAAGTTTAGCTCCTGGTGCATCCTTTATTTACTACTTCGGCCCAATCACCGCTCTGTCAGGTCAACATACGAACATTGCTACTGCAACGGGTCAATTCAATAACGTTACATACATCGACACAGACAATGCAAACTACTTTGGGACTTATGCACCGAAACCTACTCCAAAACCAACTTGCGCACCACGACCGACTTGCACACCAACGCCAACTTGTACGCCAAAGCCAACTTGCACACCACGACCGACTTGCACTCCAAAGCCAACTTGTATGCCAACTCCTACTTGCACACCAAGACCAACTTGCGCACCAACTCCTACAGCCACCCCCAAGCCTACTTGCACACCTAAACCCACTTGCACGCCAAAGCCAACTTGCACACCAGCACCGACTTGCGCACCAACTCCAACTGCAACTCCCACGCCAACTCCTACTTGCACACAAGCACGATCCGACGTGATGAACTACATAAAAACGTACCATAGAGAAACAGCCCAGTACATGCAGTGCTTCTATTGGACCGGCGGGTTAGTCAACATAGGCACGGTGGGAACAGCAACCTACAAGTACCTAAGCAACGGCTGGACGGTAACCATAACCAGCCCCATAGTCCCTAATCCAGTGTACACGGTAAAGGTAACCTACGAGAGGCACGCTTACTGGTTCATGCCCGAAAAAGTCATCGTATATTGGCAAGGCACCTGGCAAAACGGAGCAATTAAACAAACAAACTACAAGTACACGCCATAAGCTCAAGTAGACAGCTGGCACTATACACTCCCCTTTCTTTTTTATTGCAAATTTAACCGAGCTACAACTTATCTAAAACTAAACTAAAACCCCAATTTTTCACCTTTTTTTTAAGAATCCGAATTTTGATTTTCCGGGATAGAAAATAGGTCATCACCTAGCCAATTCATATTTTATTTTTTGCGAGGATACGCATTTTATTTAGCAGTTGCCGCTTTCAAGCTACTTGCTGTTGCTTTTAGCCCTTTAAGCATCAAATCCTCGTTGCCTTGGTTTTTAGTGATGGCGTTTATGAATGCGCTACCGACGATGGCTGCGTCTGCTCCTGCTGCAATGATGCGCTGAACATGTTCTGGTTTTGAAATGCCAAAGCCAACCGCTAACGGGATTTTTCCAGCGGTGAATGGCAAGACACGTTTGATTAGTTGAACCGTCGAATCCTCCACTGTTGACTTTGCGCCTGTGACTCCGAAACGCGAAACCAAATACAGAAAACCGCTGCTACACTCGACTATGCTGTTTAACCGCTCGTTTGAAGTGGATGGCGCCGCCAAGAAAATCGTGTCCAAACCATGCGCCTTTGCAGCTTTCTTGTAGTCGGCTGCTTCTTCCATGGGCAAGTCGGGAACGATGAAGCCGTCAACCATGCAGTCCTTAGCCGAACGGCAAAACTTTTCAAGCCCAATTCTGAACACCGGATTATAATACGTCATAACCACGATTGGCACGTCATGCTTGGATTTGATTTGTTTGGCGATTTCCAGCACCTTCATCGACGTAGTTCCAGCCGCTAGAGCCCTAACGCTTGCCGCTTGAATTGTTGGTCCATCAGCAATGGGGTCAGAAAACGGCAATCCCAACTCAAGAATATCTATCCCGCCTCTAATGAGCGCGTCGGCAATTTTGGGTGTAAGTTCGGGGTTTGGGTCTCCAGCCATAATGTAGCCAATTAACGCTCCGTTTCCCTGCGCCTTCGCTTTCTCGAACGCTTTGTATATGCTGTTCATATTTTCGCCCCAATGTAGTCTGCGATTGTTTCCACGTCTTTGTCTCCGCGCCCAGACAGGGTAACTACGATTGACTGGGTCTTCTTCATTTTCGGCGCAAGTTTCATGGCGTATGCCACGGCATGTGAGGATTCTAACGCTGGCAGGATTCCTTCTTCCTTTGACAAAGTCAGGAAAGCCTCCACTGCCTCTTTGTCTGTTGCAGAAGTGTATTGGGCGCGTTTGGATATTTTTAGGAAGGAGTGTTCGGGTCCAACGCCTGGGTAATCTAAGCCTGCTGAGATGCTGTTTGTGTTTTGGATTTGTCCGTTGCTGTCTTGTAGGACGTAGGTTAGCATGCCGTGGAAGACACCTTCTGCTCCTTTGCCCAGCGACGCGGCATGTTTGCCCGTTTCCAAGCCTTCGCCTGCAGCCTCAACACCGTACATTTTAACCTCTTCATCGTCTTCGAACGGGTAGAAGGTTCCCATCGCATTGCTTCCGCCACCCACACAAGCCACCAAGGCATCGGGCAATCCGCCTTCTTTCTGCTTGAACTGCTCCTTGATTTCGTTGCCGATTACGCTCTGGAAATCCCTAACAATCATCGGGTAAGGATGCGGACCAACAACTGAGCCAATCAAGTAGTAAGTGGTTTCAATGTTGGTTACCCAGTCCCTAAACGCCTCGTTAATGGAATCCTTCAAGGTTTTTGAACCCGTTTCCACAGGATGCACTTGAGCGTTTAAAAGCTTCATCCTAAAAACGTTAAGCCGTTGCCGCTCGCAATCCTCGGTGCCCATGTAAACCTCCGCTTTCAAACCCAAAGCAGCACACGCAATAGCCGTAGCAACGCCATGTTGCCCTGCCCCAGTCTCGGCGATGACACGCGTCTTCCCCATTCGCTTGGCAAGCAGCGCTTGCCCGATGGTGTTGTTTATTTTGTGGGCTCCACCATGCGCTAAATCCTCGCGTTTAAGGTAGATTTTTGCTCCGCCAAGATTCCGCGTCAGGTTTTCAGCGCAGTAGAGTGGTGTTGGTCTGCCCACAAACTCTGAAAGGTAATAATCCAGTTGCCTTTGAAACTCTGGGTCTTTTCTGGCTTTTTCATAAGCTTGTTCGAGTTCCTTGATGGCTTCCATAAGGACTTCGGGGACAAAGCGTCCGCCGTATTTTCCGTATTTTCCGTCAACTGGGTAGTTGCTAAGTTTCATGCTTCTACAAACTCCTTAACTTTGTCTTCAATGTTTTCTGTTAACATGATGGCTGAGCCGATAAGGAAAGCCTTTGCACCGCATTGGCGTAGGAAACGCAGGTCCGCGGGTGTTTTGATTCCGCTTTCACTTACCACCATCTTGCCATGAGTATTATTTCTTTTAAGAGTTTCTTTTGTTGTGTTCAAATCGATTTTTAGGGTTTCGAGGTTTCTGTTGTTTATTCCAACGAGGTCAGCGTTGGTTTCTATGGCTGAGCTGAATTCCTCTTCTGTGTGTGTTTCCAGCAAAACCTCAAGTCCCTTTGTGTGAGCAAAAGCTATCATTTTATCGACGCTGGTTTCGCAATAGCCTTTTTCAAATAGAGCTTCAATTAGCAAGACTGCATTTGCACCTGCTTGTGAGGCAACTTCTATTTGCTCAGGAATAATGATTATGTCTTTCATGAGAAGGGGCAGATTCACCGCTTCACGGGCTTCCGAAAGCGCTTGCAGGGAACCATTGAAGTGTTTAGGCTCAGTTAAAACCGAAATACCGACTGCGCCGCCCTTTTCCATCGCCATTGCGATTTCTTTTGGGTTGATACTGCCTCTTATCGTTCCCAGCGATGGTGATGCGGCTTTAATTTCAGTTATTACGGGGTTGGCTTTGCATTCCAGGATTGCTTGTTTTAGGCTAATTTGAGGCTTTGATGTTGGCTTTACATTTTGGTAGTAACCGCTGTCAACGGTCTCTTTGGCATCGTGCGCCAACACGTCGAGAAAGTCACCCATATTTCGCTTCCAACTCCTCAAGCCTATGCAGGCTTCCACCTGAAACTTTAACCAGGTTTTTAAGTTTGGTGTAGGCAGCTCCACTCTTAATCGATTCTCTGGCAAAATCCATCCCGTCTCCGAAGCCATCTGCTTTTCCGCCTACGATGATTCCTGCGGCGCTGTTAACGAGCACAATCTCAGCCTTCACGTCGCTAGTTGTGTTGCCTCTTAGAATCCGAAAGAGGGCTTCCGCGCTTTCCTCAGACGTGGCCGTTTGCAAATCAGTTATTTTTGCTGTTTTTACGCCAAAATCGCTTGGAACACACTCGGTCTTTGTTACTTTGCCCTGCTTCAAGTGAGCGATGGCTGTTTTTCCAACCGTTGAAATCTCATCCAACCCGTCAAGCCCATGAACAACCATCGCTTCCTCGCAACCTAACTGCCCCAGTGCATAGGCCATCGTTAAAGTCAACTTTGGGTCGTAAACGCCGAGCAGTTGGGCGTTGGCGCAAGCTGGGTTAGTTAAGGGTCCAAGAAGGTTGAAAACCGTTCGAATGCCGATTTCTCGCCTTGGCTCTGCCGCGTACTTCATGGCTGGGTGGAAGGCTGGCGCAAACATGAAGCCCACACCAACTTTTTCAATGAAGCCTTGGACTGCTTGTGGTTCAACGTTGAGGTTTAAGCCGAGTTTTTCCAGCACGTCGGCGCTGCCGCTTTTGCTTGTGACCGCCCTGTTTCCATGCTTAGCCACCGCAACGCCTGCTCCAGCGATGACGAAGGCTGCAGCGGTGCTAACGTTGAAGGTTTTTATTTTGTCGCCGCCTGTTCCGCAAGTGTCCACGAGGCGCCCATGTACGCGGGGTTGAATTTGACAGCAATTCTTTCGCATAACTGAAGCAAACGCGATTAGCTCCTCAACCGCTTCTCCCTTCATTCGCAGGGCAGTTAGGAAAGCGGCAGTCTGGGAGTTTGTCGCTTTTCCAGACATGACTTCCCTCATGATTTCGCCCGATTCCTCAAAGGTCAAGTCGGAGCCTTCGATGAGCTTCTGTATGCCTTCCCTAATCATCACTGTTTGCCTTCCAAGAAGTTCTTAACAATTAATTTGCCATCCTCGCAAAGAATCGATTCAGGATGAAACTGGACACCATAAATCGGGTATTGGGTGTGGCGTATGCCCATGATTTCTCCATCATCGACGGCTTCAGCGGTAATTTGCAGGCACGCTGGAATAGAGTCTCTTTCCCCAGCAAGCGAATGGTACCTTGTCGCATTGAAGGGGTTGCGGACGCCTGTAAAGATGCCTTTTTGGTCGTGTTTTATGGTGCAGGTTTTGCCGTGCATGAGTCTTTTTGGCATGGATGATTTTTCCGCCATAGACGCTGATTATGCCTTGGTGGCCTAAGCAGACGCCTAAAGTTGGAATTGTAGGACTCATTGTTTGCAGAATTTTTGTGCAAACGCCAAAATACCGCTCATCTTCAGGTGTGCCTGGACCTGGCGAAATCACAATTCTGTCAGGTTTAAGCTCGGTTAACTGTTCTAGGGTAACTTTGTTGTTTCTGTAAACGATGGTTTCCGCGCCCTGTTCGCCTATGTACTGGACAAGGTTGTAAACGAACGAATCATAATTGTCAATTACCACTACCTTCATGGTTTTGCGCCTCCAGCCCGCTCAAGCGCCTGCATCAGCGCTTTTGCCTTGTGGTCTGTTTCGAACCATTCTCTTTCTGGAACTGAATCAGCCACGATTCCTGCGCCAGCTTGAATGTACGCTTGGTTTTTGTGGGCGAAGAGGGTGCGGATGGTTATGGCGAAGTCTGCGTTGCCGTTGTATGAGAAGTAGCCGACTGCGCCAGCGTAAGGTCCACGCCTGCACGGCTCAAGTTCGTCGATGATTTCCATGGCGCGGACTTTTGGCGCTCCAGAAACGGTGCCTGCTGGAAAAACTGCTCGCAGGGCATCGTAGCTTTGGAGGTTTTCTTTTAGTTCGCCTACCACTTGGGATACGATGTGTTGTACGTGGCTGTACTGGTGGACTTTCATGAATTCCGGGACGCTGACGCTTCCGTATTTGGATATTCTGCCGAGGTCGTTGCGGGCTAAATCAACGAGCATGACGTGTTCGGCTCGTTCTTTGGGGTCAGCAAGCAATTCCTGTGCTAATCGGTTGTTTTCTTGGGGGTTTTCGGAGACGGGTTTGGTGCCTGCAATCGGGAAGGTTTCAACCATGCGGTTGTCGATGCGGACGAGCATTTCTGGGCTGGAACCCACAATCTGCTGCTCACCAAATTTGATGTAGTACATGTATGGTGAAGGGTTTATGGTGCGCAGGGACTGGTAGAACGGGATTAGGCTGCCTTTAAACTGGAACTGGTAGCGTTTGGAGAGGACAACTTGGAAAATGTCCCCTGCCGTCACGTACTCTTTGGCTTTTTCAACCGCTTTCTCGTATTGCTCTTTTTTGATGTTCACTTTCGGCTGGGTGTACGATAAAGATTCGCAGTCGGATGGTTGCCCAAGCAACTCTTCAACTTCGCTTAAGCGGTTTTCTTGGCGATAATAGTAGAACGCTTGCTTCTCTATGTGGTTGAATATGAACCCGTCATCGAAAATGCCCATCTCCAAATCAGGAAAGTCTTGGTCGACAGGGGACTTTTCGGGCAGTTTTTCCCAGTAGCGAACAGCATCATAAGAAATGTAACCAACGGCACCACCGACGAATCGGAACTGGCTGTTTTGAACTGCCTCTTTTTTGACGAGTTTTTCTATTAGGTGGAGCGGGTCGCTTGTTGTTTCCGTGGTGGTTTCTTGGGTTTTGTTGTTGGTTATTTGAGCCTTTCCAGAGGTTATTTGGATGGTTGTTTTTGGGTCAAACCCGATGAATGAGTATTGGGCGAGTTTTTCTGGTCCTTCGATGGATTCTAAAAGATACGCGTTCTCGTATTGTTTTTGGAGTTTGGAGAATATTTCGAGGGGGTGCTGGTTTAGGGTGATTTGTTTGATTTTTAGGGTCTTAGCTGGTTTGGTGGTGGTTGGTTGTGTGCCAAAGGCGATTCCCCATTTGTCATGCTTCCTTATAGTTCAGAAGCATACTGTAATGTTTTATTTAAGGCTTGCCAGTACACAAGTGTACACGGTTACTTGAGGACTTCCTCCATCCAACCCAGATAAGCCTTCGAACCCTCAACGATTGGAAGCGCCAAAACCTCTGGAACCACATAACTATGCAACCCCTTCACACGCTCCGCCAATTCCGCGAACAAGTCCATGCGCGACTTCATAACCACCAGGCACTCCTCAGCCTTGTCGATTTTGCCTGACCAGTGAAAGAAGGAGGTGACTGGGTTGATGATGTTTGCGCACGCAATCAGTTTCTCTTTCAGGAGCGCTTGGGCGATTTTTTCTGCTTCCGCCTTGTTTGCGGTTGTAACCAGAACAATGATGAAATTAGTGTTAGTGCTCATGACGTTCGCCATGTACTGTTTGGTTTTGGGAAATAAAAAACCTGCCGTCCTTCTTTTCACGCAGGGATTAACACATTTAAATTTCCCCAAGATTAACTATAAAGTGTATTTGAGGCGAAACTTCTTGAAGGAAGAACAAATCAAAATTCTAAAAACCATGAACGAAGCCACTAACCGCATGGACCTAAACATGTTCGCACAAATGGTAAACTTAAACCCAAACCAAGCCATAACAGAAGTGCAGGAACTTGCCAGGGAAGGCTTTTTGCGCAAGGTAGGCGGCGGATTTGGCTTAACTGAAAAAGGCAAAAATGCCCTAAAAGCTTATGTGCCTGTTTCGGCGGATGTGGGTTTTAACTTTTATGTTGGCGTTGACAAGCCACTGGGTTTCTCTGCGCAGTCGCTTGACGAGTTTTACAGGTTAATTAAGCAGGTATGTTCTGACGCACTTGAATTTCACCTGTATCGGGGAGATTTTGAGAATTGGCTAAGAGAAGTCTGTAGGGATGCGGATTTGGCTGAAGCCTTTGGAACCTTAAAGGCAGAGGGGTTGAAGGGTGAAGACCTCCGAAAAGCACTCCTAAAAGTCATAGACGCCAAATATGGCATTGGAGAACTACAATAGTATCTGCGGTTTTCCATCGTTGAGTTTTTTCCACCAGTCGGGAACTTTAGCGTTTTCCGCCATATCCCAGAAATCATAAGGCTTTATGTCTAAAACTGGCGTTGCATCGTAAGCATCCAAACCTCTAACAGTCAAAACGTTGCCGTCCACCTTAACCAGTTCAACCAATGTTAATCCGATGGGGTTTGGACGGAGCATGGTTCTGGTTGCGAAAACGCCTGTTAAGGGCATGTCTTGTCTGCCTCTTGGATGAACCTTCAACGTTTTCCGCTGTTCACTGGTGACTTGGTTTAGATAGAACAGCACAAACAAATGCGAAAAACCAGAGATGCCACTTAAACCTTCAACCAACTCGTTATTGAGGACAATTTGTGAAATTACGGATTTGTCTTTAACTTCATCGCCAACAACACTGGTTTTAACGTAACCGATTGGGCTTAAAACAATTTTTTCCCGAAAAGACATCAGGTTCTCCGCTCAACGTTTGAGTGAGCTGTGAAAATATATAAGCATTCGATTTACCTTCTTGCTGGGCATTACAGATTGTATCAATACATGAGAGGTACTAGTGCTCGGAGCAGACTATACCCCCCTCTATTTATACCCTCAACAAACGATGAGCCTAAATGCTATGTAACGCGCGTTCATTTAGGGAGAAACGATTTTTTGGCAGCGTTTGTGGAGAAATATTTGTGCGCTTTCATCATTTGCTAGGGCGCCTGCTTTGTTGCTTTAAAATTTGCTTGAAAGAAACCTCTCTCTCGGCGACCTCCCCCTCCCTTATATTTACTAAAAATCCAGCAAGATATTATTCTTCGATTGACCAAGCTTATAGTATGTTGCGTGTTGGTCATCGTGGTGCGAGGGCTTATGCGCCTGAGAATACGTTGGCGAGTTTTAAGAGGGCACTGGAAATCGGCGTTGACGCGGTAGAGTTAGATGTTAGAAAAACCAAAGACAACCAAATCGTCGTTATTCATGATGCTGATGTTAAGCGGACAACTGACGGCGAAGGCTTGGTTAGCGAGCTTACGCTTGCTCAAGTCAAGAGTTTTTCTGCTGAGGACGGTGAGAAGATTCCGACTTTGCAGGAAGCGCTGGATTTTTTGGACAAGAAAGTGAAGGTTTTGGTTGAGTTGAAGGAAGCGGGCGTTGAAGAACAGGTACTTTCAATAGTGCATAGGAAAGGTCTTGAGAAAAACGTTGTAATCATCTCGTTTCTTGAAGAAGCCCTAAAAAAGGTTAGGGAACTAAACAAGAACATTGAGACAGGGTTGATTTACGCCAAATACAGCAATCCTGTTAAAGTAGCCTTGGAACTCAAAGCAAACTACCTCATTGCGCTCTACAGGTTTACTCATACAGCCACTGTCCAAAAAGCCCATGAAAACGGCTTAAAAATCATCGTCTGGACGATAAACACCGCTGAGGAAGCCCAGGAGTGCGCCAAGAAAGGTGTGGATGGCATAGCCAGCGACAAACCAGACATACTAGCGGGCGTTAGTGCATAGCTACCTGCGCTTTGAGAACCTGCCCTATCCGCTCAACCTCCGCTTGGCTTTCGCTGTTCAAAGGCGTCAACTGTATTTGGTCGGCTGATTTTACTCCAAAGCCCAGCTCAGCCGCCCTTTTCAGTTGGTCTTGCTCAAAAACGTCAGCTTCGCCCACTTTGCCTTTGGCACCGTACATTTTTAGGATGACAACGCCAACCGCGTCTATGGCTACTCGGTCTTGGCTTGCAAGCAAAAGGTTAGGCTCAACCGCCTTGCCCTTTTCAGGACCGCCCGTAACGAACGCTTTTATCCCATCCATCAAGACCAAGTCGAGGTTGTAGCGGCTGTTTATTTCAGCAATCATCTGCCGCTGAAAAGGCGAAACATGCAGTTCCCACATGTAATCGTACATGCCGCCCGGAACCTTCTTGGCAACCAAGCCCACGGAGTTCTTCAGCGAAAGCGTAAAGTGTCCTCCGAACCTGTGGGTTTTTAGGCAGCAGGTTTGAACGATTTTGTCGGCGTCATGGAAAACCTTAGCCATGTAGAAGCCTCTGAGCCAGTGGGTTTCGTCGCGGTCAAACTTGACCCAGCCGTCTTTGCCTACGTCATCCAAAACGACCGCGTCAAACCCCAGTTCCCTCGATAGCGATAGGACGCCCATTTGCTCGAGCACCTCTTCGGTGTTGCCCATGCCGCTGCGTTCAGCCAGCGTTATCCCGCTTGCGCCTGCGCCTTTCAGGGTTTCCACTATGGCTCTTAGCGTGTCTAGGTGGGTTGACGCGGGAAACGGGTCGGCACTGTTAAAATTAGCCTTAATCGCCACTTGCTTCCCAGAATAATCCGATAAATCAAACTTGCTAAGCAATGCAGGGACGCCTGTTGCGCGGTCAGTTGTTTTAAGCACAAAAACCTCGCCCAAAGAACCAAACATAAAAACTCCCACAAAAACTAAAAGCGCTGCTTCGTTATTAGTCTTCACTGCATCAAGCTGCAACAACAAAACCGCAAGCTCTATATTACTCAATGAAACCCTTTTTCAAACCATGCGGGTCCGTAGCTCAGTCAGGCTAGAGCGGCGGACTCTTAATCCGTAGGCCGCGGGTTCAATTCCCGTCGGACCCGCCACGATTTCCTCAAAGCGTCTGTTTCTTTGGATACCGATTTTCACGAAAAGTTTGGGGTCTGGGCAGGTTAGGGTTTGTGTTAGTTTCTGTGTTTAGTAGTTTCTTTAGTCGCCAGGTTAGTGCTTCTCGCTCATTGGGTTGTTGCATCCATAATTCGCGGTTTTCTCTGAATTGTTGTCCTGTGATTTTGCCTTTTGTTTGCAGTTCGCCGAGTAGTTTTACGAATTCTCTTAGCCCTAACTGTTCGTTGGTTACTATGTTTGGGTTTTTTCTTTCGCCTGACGCGTTGGTTGCGGCTGGTTCTCTGTCTGGTGGCGGGTAAGTGTTGTATAGGAATCGAGCGAAGTACGTGATTTCCCAGGTCTGCGTTACGGGCAGATTATTTTTGGCTTTTAGCAACTCAGAAGTATAGTGCGCATATTCTTCCCCGAGCGAATAATATTTTGTTTGATTATTTGGCGTCTCAACAACTCGATTAACAAAATGCCTCAAATGCGGAGTGCTAAAGATGGGCAGTACCTTTCCGCTTTCATAGTTAAAGCAAAATATAATTTTTTTGGCAATGTGCTTATCTTGTCCTAAACCGCTTATTTTTTCCCAAGAAGCATCCACTTTTTCAGCTAAAGACTTCTTCTTATCAACCGCTACGTGGAGCAAGTCCTTGAAATCCTCAATTTGCATTCTAATATTGTGGTAAACGTTAGAGCCGTGAATCGTAAGGTGACCAAGCGGCTTAAGATAGTACTCCAAATAATGGAAAAATTCTCCAACTTCATCGGGATTAATTTTAAGGATTTTATCCGGTTCCAACGTATCTATTGACTGGGGATTTTCAGCGAAAGGAAATTTTACCCTAAACTCCTTGAGCAACACAAGCGCATTATCTACCTCACGCTTCATTAACCCATTTTTATCGTAAGCACTTGCTTTCTCAAGCATTGAATTACTTTTGGACATTTTCCACCATACCTGTATTGTTAATTTGCTCTAATAAGACTTACAAAGTTTTATTGAAACGTAATCGGTAATCGTCGTTCTCGGGGCATCTTTAGTCGTTGCCACGGGTTCAATTCCCGTTCTGGTCCCCCCACGTCTACTTTCACCTTCTGGCTGAATCTTTATAGTTGTGGCTACCTTCGGCAATCACATACCCGTAAATACGCAGTGCTTCTGATTCATGGCGACTCAGACATAGTAGCACTTCCACACAACTCAAAAGTTATCATGGAAAAACTCACTTCAGCAGACAAAACCCTCCACACGTTTGCCGGTGCAGACCACTGGTTCTATCAAAGCATCATTCCAACCATGAGTTCAAAATACAGTCTGGAACAAAAGAAGACAGTTTCCGCCGTAGCTAAGGAGTGGCTCAAGGCACATTAGCCGAAGTTCAACTTGAACTAAGGGAATTGTAGTTAATTCTTGTATGTTTATGCTTGATTTTTCCTGAATTTTTGCGCTAACAGCAAGGCGGCTATTGGAAATAGGACGCCCCAAATGAAGCTGGCAAGTATGTTGACCATGAAAATGCCCAATGCATTACCAATCAAAAATCCAACTCCGATGATGCCGTTGGCTATAAACAGCCACTTTATGGCCCGTTCAGATTTTTCGGCAAACACGGGCGCAACACATAACAGGGCAATACCCATGAAGCCGTATCCAAGAGCAGCGAACGTCCAGAAGAAAGAGTAAGGGTTCGGAGTGACAAACTGCCAAAGCCCTGCTAATTCGTTGTTCAAGATACCCTGTTGCACTACTGTTAGCTGAATGTAGTAATGGATGCTGAGAACGGCAGCGCAGACTATGGCGAAGGAAAAGCCAAGTTGGCTCAGCATTTTCTTGTCTTCGGGAGCGTAGTGGTGAATGCTGAGCATCATTATGACGAACATGGGAGCAAGAAGTAGCGATGGGATGAACGGCAGCATTTGCAGGCTACTAAAGGAAGCTGCGTAAGCATCTATGCTGGTGATTGTCGTCATGGGAAAAAGGACAACAGATAAAATCATCCCTGCATCGATGAGGACAACAAGCAAAACGATAATGGCTGCTGACCAAAATCCCAGTCGGCTTGCAAGTTGGTTCATTTCCAAGTTCCCCAGTACCTCTTGTATTATGAGTTAAAGTATTTATTACTGCGGAAACCTGCGGTGGCTTGGGAAAGAATATTAATCCTCAAGCAGCCAACTTGCTTTAGGTTCAACATCATGGCAAAACAAGTGTTCATATCAGGTCCAATCCTGGGCAGGGAAAAACAGCAAGATTACCGAAAAACCATCACCGACATCGCCGTAAAGTTGGGGTTAGAAATTATTGACCCGTGGAAGAGGGAAAGAGTGATCTACAATGGAACGGAGGAGTGCTGGTGGAACAAGGTACCCACGTTCGATTTTGTCCAAAGAGACTTAGATGACGCTGACCGATGCGACATCATGGTCGTTTACTTGCCTATACTTTCGGCTGGCGCCTGCATGGAAATGTTCTATGCCAAACGCAAGGGCAAACACGTCATCGTGGTGTCGGAACTGCCGTGCCTTAGCCCGTGGATTGTTTTCCACTCGGACGCGATAATAAAAAGTTTCAGCCAACTTGAAGAAGTGCTCAAAAAGTTCCTTTAGGCTTGTTTTGCTTGAATTCGTCTCTGATTTTCATCTGCCGCCTCTTACGGTTGTAACCCAACGAAAAGTCATGGGCTGCATCACGAATTTTCCTCAGCAAAAGCATCATCCTGCTGTTCTTGTCAAAATTCCTCGGCGCCGATTCGTCTGGCAGATAGATTTCTTCATGCTCCTTCGCTAAACCAATAAGTGGAAGTTGGAGCCCGAGCGTTTGCAAAGCCGCTTTTGCTGCGCTAACCTGTCCAGGTCCCCCGTCAATCACCACTAAGTCGGGCAGTGGGCTTTTCTCTTCTACCAAACGCTTGTACCGCCTCGTTACGACCTCGTTGACTGCTGCGAAGTCGTCTTGTCCTTTGAAGGTTTTGATTTTGAATTTGCGGTAGTTTTTCTTGTCGGGTTTGGCGTCTTTGAAGCTGACCATGCCTGAAACCACGTGTTCGGTTCCTAAGTTGGATATGTCGAAGCATTCGATTATATGTGGCAGGACGGGCAAGTTGAGGCTGTTTTGTAAATCTACTAGTGCACTGTCAACATCGAGGCTGGATTCAAGGTTTTTCTCTGCCAGCTGCACAAGCGCAAGTTTATCAGCTCGCCTAGGAATCGTCAATGATACTGGCGCAGCCCGCTTTGCAGACAGGAATTCCTCTAACGCCTTTTTCTCTTCGGCGCCCTGCCAACAGGGCTTATTGAGCAAGATTTCGCGTGGAATCTGGTTGGTGGTGTAGAAAGCCTTCAAAAACTCCTGTTCAATCATGGGCTGAACATCAACGCTGAACTCTTTTTTGCCAAGCAACACGCCTCTTCGCACGCCCATCTGAACCGCCAGCATCTTCTCGCCCACCTGCCTAAACACCATAATGTCTTGGTCAAAACGGCGCTCGTTGTCCACGATTTGGTGCTCGGTGAGGAGCCTGATGGATAGGATTTGGTTGCGTAATTCAAGAGCATTCTCGTACTGCTGGGCTTCGGAGGCGGTTTGCATTTGGGCTTTGAGTTGCTCGATTGTTTGCTGGTAGCTTCCGTTCAAAAAGGCGCGTGCTTGCTTAACCTGCTCCACGTATTGTTCAGCATTGACACGGCTGATGCATGGGGCGGTGCAGAGGTGAATGTGGTAGTTTAAGCAAGCCCGTTTGGGCATGGTCTTGCAGGTGCGCAGCTTGAAGACTCGCACTACCAAGCGTTGCAGGTCTTGTCTTGTGAAGCCGTCGGTGTAGGGACCGAAAGATTCCAGTTTGCGCGAAACCTTGCGGCTCGTAAGTATCCTCGGAAAATCTTCTCTTGTAAGCGAGATGTAAGCAAATGTTTTAGCGTCCTTAAGGTTAACGTTGTACTTGGGCGTATGCTGCTTAACCAGTTTATTCTCCAAAAGCAACGCCTCAACCTCGTTGTTCACCACAATCCAATCTATACTTCTAATTCTTGTAACTAGCTGCCTTGTTTTGGCAGGCTGATCTGAGCTTGAAAAGTAACTTTTGACGCGTGCCCTTAGGCTTTTGGCTTTGCCGACGTAGAGGATTTCGCCCGCTTCATCCCTGTACAGGTAAACGCCTGGATTGGTGGGCACATCGGAGCTTTTGAAGTCTAAGGGACAGGTTATTTGGATCATGCAGGCTGCTTCACTGCCAAAACATGTTCTTGGGGTTTGCGGTTAAGTATTTTTTCCAAAAACAAACCCGTGTAGGAGCCGCTGTTCTTTGCGACTTCTTCAGGCGTTCCCTGAGCGAGCACTTCGCCGCCTGCTGCTCCGCCTTCAGGACCCAAGTCGATGAGGTAGTCGCAGCTTTTTATGACGTCTAGGTTGTGTTCGATGATGTAGACGGTGTTGCCGTTGTCCACCAGCCGATTGAGGACTTTAATGAGCCGTTTCGTGTCGTCAAAATGCAGTCCCGTGGTGGGTTCGTCGAGCATGTAAACAACGTGTCCTGACTTGTGTTTGCTGAGTTCGCGGGTGATTTTGATGCGTTGGCTCTCGCCGCCTGAGAGGGTGGTGGAGCTTTGCCCCATCTTAATGTACCCCAACCCCACGTCCAGCAACGTCTCAAGTTTACGTGAAACCCTCGGAGTGTTCTCAAAGAACTTCGCCGCTTCCTCCACCGTCATATCCAACACTTCAGCGATGTTCTTGCCCTTGAAGAATACGCCCAAGGTTTCTTTGTTGTAGCGTTTGCCCTTGCAGTCGCTGCATTGGACATAGACGTCGGGTAGGAAGTTCATTTCTATGCGCAGTACGCCGTCGCCTTGGCAGATTTCGCATCTGCCGCCCTTCACGTTAAAGCTGAATCGTCCTTCCTTGTAGCCACGTGCTTTGGCTTCTTTGGTTGAAGCAAAAATGCGCCTAATCTCATCAAACAGCTTCGTGTAAGTCGCCGGGTTGCTTCGCGGGGTTCTTCCGATGGGGTCTTGGTCGATAACTATAACGTTCCGCACAACGTCGGGGACACCAATCGATTCGTGCTTCCCTATCTTGTCGACGCGTTCGCCAAACATCTGCCGCAACGCTGGAATAACCGTCAAATTCATCAGCGTACTCTTGCCCGAACCAGAAACACCCGTAACCCCGCATAACACGCCCAGTGGCAACTGGAGGCTGAGCGTTTTGAGGTTGTTTTCTTGGGCGCCTTTCACGGTGATGTAGCCGACGGGTTTGCGCCTCTCAGCGGGCACTTCAATTTTGAGTTCTCCTGAGAGGTATTTGCCTGTGAGGCTGCGTTTGTTAGCCATGATTTCTTGGGGTGAGCCTTCGGCGACAACGTGGCCGCCGTGAACGCCTGCTCCGGGTCCCATATCAACGACGTAGTCGGCGTTGCGTATGGTTTCCTCGTCGTGCTCAACCACAATCAATGTGTTGCCTAAATCCCGCAGGCGGTGGAGCGTGTTTATGAGTTTCGCGTTATCCCTCTGGTGTAAGCCGATGCTGGGTTCATCCAGAATGTAGAGTACGCCCATCAGGTTGCTGCCGATTTGCGTGGCTAAACGGATTCTTTGCGCTTCGCCGCCTGAAAGTGTCCTTGCCGCCCTAGAAAGTGAGAGGTAGCCTAAACCAACGTTCTTAAGAAAGCCCAGCCGCTCATTGATTTCCTTTAGCACTTGCTTGGCGATGGCTAATTCCTTCTCGTTTAGCTGGGCTGGCAGGTTATGGAAGAAGTCAACCGCTTCCTCTATTGAGAGGTCGGTTGCATCGATAATGCTTTTGTCTAATATTTTTACGGCAAGCACTACTGGCTGAAGTTTTTTGCTTTTGCAGGCGTTGCAGGGGGTTGAGGTCATGAATTTTTCGATGTCTTCTTTGCGCCATGCGCTCTCGGTTTGGCGGTAGAGTCTCATGGTTTGGGGGATTACGCCTTCCCAACCGTCGCGCATCCACATGCTGGCGCCGTTCGACCAGTTGCCATTGATGGGTTCCTTGTCGCCATACAGGAGAACATGAAGCTGCTGTTCTGTGAAATCCTTAATCGGGGTGAAAACGTCAAAGCCGTACTTTTTGCCCACCGTCGCCAGTTGCTGCGCCCGCCAGCTAAGATCCATTGTGGTTTTGTAAACCGCTAATGCCCCATCCATGATTGAGAGGCTTTTGTCTGGAATCACAAGATCTGCGGAGACTTCCGTGATTTCTCCTAAGCCGTGGCAGCTTGGGCAAGCGCCGAAGGGCGAGTTAAACGAAAACATGCGGGGCTCAAGGCTTTCAAAAACAATTTCGGGATGGTTTGGGCATGCGCCGAAAGTGCTGTACATTGTTTCGTCTGCGAAGCGTTCAAGCTCCTTCTTCTTTTCCCCCACAGCTTTCTGGGCGTCGATGACAATCATAGTTCCTTTGCCGACTTGAAGCGCCTGCTCCACGGCTTCGGAGATGCGTGAGCGTTCCTCATCGAGGATTGGCACCGTGTCGATGACTGCTTCAATCCAGTGCTTCTCATACCGAACAAGCTTCAATTCTTCTTTTATTCTGTCTGAATCGTAGATTTTTTGGTCGACGCGGATTTTGGTGTAGCCTTGTTTTTTTAGGTCGTCGAAAACTTGCTCGTGGGTTCCTTTAATGCCTCGGATGATTGGGGCTAAGAAAGTGAGTGTTTTGGTTTTTTCAGACATTACTAAACTTGTAATGTTTTCGGGACTCTGAGGGTGGATTGAGCTTCCGCATTTTGGGCAATGATGCGTTCCAATACGTGCGAAAAGCAAACGCAAGTAATCGTAGATTTCGGTAACTGTGCCAACGGTTGAGCGTGGGTTCTTGCTGGTGCTCTTTTGCTCAATCGAGATTGCGGGGGATAATCCTTCGATTGAGTCTACGTCGGGTTTATCCATTAAGCCGAGGAACTGGCGGGCATAAGCAGATAAGCTCTCCACGTACCTTCGCTGTCCCTCCGCGTAGATAGTGTCAAACGCCAGAGTAGACTTTCCTGACCCTGAGAGCCCAGTTATTACTATGAACTTGTTTCGGGGCAACTCTAAATCGATGTTTTTGAGGTTGTGTTCCCGTGCACCCTTAATTGAAACGCTATCTCGCATAACCTAAACCAAATTCCTATTCGCTTCTATTTTGTAACCAGTTTAAGCAGGAAGATTAGAACCTTTTTGCGTCAAATCTTTAATTTTCGGGCGTTAACGCTTCATTTTCCATCTTCTTAGATAACGCTCGATTCAACTCTGCAATAGCATCTCTGAGCTCAATTGCCCGCTCAAACTCCAATTTTTCCGCTGCTTCCCTCATTTTTGCGTCTAACTCGATTAGCTGGCGTTTTATGTCTGATTTTGGCAAGTGCTTGGTGCCCTTGATTATACTTTCCTTCTGGGACACGCTCTTAACTATGGTCTTAGGGGTGATGTGGTGGAGTTGGTTGAAGCGTTTCTGGAACGCTCGCCTGTATTTGGTGATTTCCATGGCGCGCTTAATCGACCGCGTTTCTATATCGGCGTAGAGGATTACTTTTCCGTTCACGTTTCTTGATGCCCGCCCCATGGTTTGGATGAGGCTTCGCTCGTCGCGCAGGAAACCTTCTTTGTCAGCATCCAAGATGAAGATGGTTGAAACCTCGGGTATGTCTAAGCCTTCCCGCAACAGGTTAATTCCAACGAGGATGTCGAATTCTCCGATTCGCAACTGCCTAATTAGCTCTATTCGGTCTAGGCTATCGATTTCCGAGTGCAGGTACCTGACTCGGAAGCCTTCCTTAGCGAGATAATCAGCTAAGTCTTCAGCCATCCTCTTTGTCAAAGTTGTAACTAAGACGCGGTCGCCTCGCTCGATGGTTTTCTTGGCTTCCGCCATCAAATGCTGCATCTGCCCATCTATGGGGTGAAGCTGAACTTCAGGGTCCAAAAGCCCTGTTGGTCGGGTGATCAGTTCGACTGGTGGTCCACTCTTTTCGAGTTCGTATTCGGCTGGGGTGGCGGAGACGAAGAGGGTTTTGCCCATTTTCTGCTCGAACTCTTCAAACTTGAGTGGTCTGTTATCCAGTGCGCTTGGGAGTCTGAAACCGAAGTCTACGAGGTTCTTTTTTCTTGCAAAGTCGCCGTTGTACATGGCGCGTGACTGCGGAATGGTTTGGTGGCTTTCATCGATTATTAGCAGGAAGTCTTTTGGGAAGTAATCCATCAACGTAAAAGGCGGCGCCCCAGGTCTGCGCCCGTCGAAGTGGCGGCTGTAGTTTTCCATTCCACCACAGAAGCCGACTTCCTTTATCATTTCGAGGTCGTAGTTTGTTCGTTGCTTTAGCCTGTGAGCTTCCAATGGAGGAAGATTGGGCAGTACCGCTTCCAATTCTTGCCTGATAAGCTCAAGCGCTAACGCATGCTTCTCTTCAGGCACCACGTACTGGCGTGCAGGATAAAGCGTAAACTTATCGAGCGCCGTCTTCACGTCCCCGTTTAACAGGTTTACTTCTTTTATTTTCTTGATTGTGTTTCCTTCGAGTTCAACCCGTAAAATTTCATTCTCATACGAGGGCACAACATCCACCACGTCGCCTCGCACGCGAAACCTGCCTGGCTCAAGCACCAAATCGTTGCGCTCGTACTGCATATCCACCAGTTCATGGATAAGCTGCTGCCTTGACATTTGCTTCCCAACCTCAAGCTCTGCCGCCATGGTTCTGAAGTCGTCAGGGTTGCCCAAACTGTAGATGCAGCTTATGCTAGCCACTATTATGGTGTCGTTTCGACTAACGATGCTCGACACGGCGTGCATGCGCATCTTTTCTATCTGTTCATTCACGTGGGAGTCTTTTTCAATGTACATGTCTTGGGCTGGCAGATACGATTCAGGCTGGTAATAATCATAAAAGCTGATGAAGTATTCTACGCGGTTGCGGGGGAAGAGCTCTTTTAATTCACCGTAAAGCTGCGCCGCCAACGTCTTATTATGCGCGATAATCAGGGTGGGTTTTTGGAGTTTGTTGATTACGTTTGCCATGACAAAGGTTTTGCCGCTGCCCGTAATTCCCAGAAGGGTTTGTTTGGGTTTTGTGGAGAAGTTTTTCACTAACTGCTCTACCGCGGCTTGCTGCCCTGGCGAGATTTGGTATGGAGCGATAAGTTCGAATTGCACACTGCTTCCCCACAAGTAACAAGAAATGACCCTTTGTTTGAATTAATTAAGTTTTTTCTAAAAAACAGGTTAATTCAGGCATTTCTCGGGGTGCAGTAATAAAATTTATTTTGGATGGTTAACCATATTGTTTCTTTGAAGGCAACAAGCGAGATTACTAGGGCAAATATAATGATAACGGCGAAGAAAGCGAGCTCTTTCTTTAAAACCATAACCATAGTCTAAATCGGGTCTGAAATAAAACAATTTCTGCTTTAAAAAAACCCAAAAAAAGGGATCTATGATAGTTCTGTCTCTTGAATGAAGGTTCCGTGCCAGGTGTGGTACCAGACTTGGCCAGTAGCGCTGAGTGTTTATTCGACGGTTAATTTTCCGAATTTGCCAACGTTAAGCTGGATTTCACTTTTAAAACTCGTCACGTAGCCGTTCTCGATTTTTATGTTGTCGCCCACGTTGATTTGGTCAATCTGCTCGTTCCAAAGCGTTAGCTTTACGCTGCCTGATTCGTCGGCGACCACAGCGTCAACTATTCGGTAGGTTTCATCTTTGAATCTTGATTTAACTTCTCGCGGGTCGCCTTTGTCGACAACTTTGGCTTCAACGCTAACCCGCTTCATCCCATCTTGTAAATCTTTAATCGCAACCATTCAATTACCTTCTAAACTGTTTACTGACAGTCGGTTTTCAATTGCAAAGGTGACCTGCAATCATATAAATCTTGCTAACTAAAAAAGGATTGAAAAAAATGAGTTGGCAAACGCCTTTTGGCGTTGCTAAACTGCCCCGACCAAGAAGACCAAGAGCAATATCACTATGGCTAAGCTGACGGTAGATAGGGCAATGCGTTTGACCATTGAGAACTCGGGTTTGAGTGCTCCAATGACCATGGCACCTGCCGCGCCCAGCCACACGTAGGACACTACGAACATTGCGGAAACTATGGTTCTGAAGACCAAAGTTGCTGAATCGATGCTGTTGAAAATAGTTGTTGAAATGACAGGTAGTGAGCGTAGTGCTTCTACAGGATAATACAATGTTGCGTATGGGTCAAAGCGTACTCCCAGCGATAGGTCAAATGGGTAATAGACAGCTGGCAGAGTGAGTGTTGCAGCCAGATTAACTAATGCTCGAATAACCATGATGAACATTGCAAAGCCTAACGCTATAAAGAGCGGTTTCCAAAACACTGGGTTTTTGAGGCCTTTGCAGATCAGGTAGATTATTCCTGTCAATATGAACCAGGCGAAAATGAACTGTAACGAGAACAGTTGCAAGAACTGCAAAAGGATACCAGTGCTATTGTATTCGATGGGTGTTAGGTATTGTCCATGGAAGAATAAGGCGCCAATATGCATGGTTATGTTTGAGTTAGAGGGGTAAGAGAAATCCAGTTTTAAAGCTGTTACGTTGCTCCATGCGGGATTACCGCTTGGTGTCCAGCCTACTGCGTTGGGGCCTAGTGTGATTGTTAAGTTGTTCCATTGGCTGATTGTTGAAGTGCTGGATAATTGAGGCGTTAAGTCGTACTGGTAGAAGTCGGTGGTGGTATTTAGTGAATACAGCGTTAAAGTGGCGCTTTGCGGTGCCCCTTGAGGCTGCAACTGTTTTAGTGTTATGGAGAGGTTTTGGAAGCCACTTGAGCCACAGTCAACGTTAAATGCGTTGCCTAAAGCTGCCGTAATGTTGTTTGTGTCGGCAACACTCATTTGCATGCTGCTGTTGCCAAAGAGGCTATAGTAAGCATTCGGATCCGTTGGCGGAAGCCCAAAACCCGCCACATAAATACTGTAATTTACGTAGTCATCAAAATTGTTGGTTAACGCAACGTTTGAACTGCTTCTCCAAGCCGTCGCATTTGTGAATGTACCTAACTGGTCAATTGTAGGCGTTGTTTGCTCAGTGTAAGTTTTAGAAAACTGTGAAAACTCATAGCCTACTTCTAAGCCAATGAAAAGAATTAGAACAATCAAGGCGCCAAGGTATTTTGGGTTATCAATTATTTGCTTGAATGCTTTTTTAGGCGCATAAATGACTTGCAGGATGTCGTTAATAATCAATCTGTTCGCTCCCTCGCAATGTGAGATTGCGCGGCATTTATTAAGTGTTTTTCACGTTCCCAGCTAAGCTGACGATAAGTTGCATAATCCACGTGTTTTAAATCGCTAATTGTGTGCTGACAAGTTAGTACTGTAAAGGTTGTCTATGGTAAGACAGGTAGAACATTGGAAAAACAAATTAACAACACCCAACAACAGCCTGAAACTGCTTTCTGCCTAGTGCTCTTTTTGACTATAGCCCCCTTATTTAAAGCAGAATTAGGCGCCATGTTGAAGAGGATAACTCTCTCACGGTGACCTCCTCTCCCTTATATAAAGCAAAATAAGGTTTTTGGCTGTTAATTGCTTGAAAAATCACCAATACCAACCTACCTCTCTTAGGGAAACCGAGATGCATTAAGGCTTGTTTTTGACTCCTAAAAACGGTAATGCCGACCTACCCCCTATAGGTTTGTGCATAGTATTTCTATTAGGCTCCAACTATGCTGGCAAACTGCCTGTGCACTGGACGCTAAAACAGCCCAAAACGCCTCGATTACGCCATCCCTCACTCACCAACACCAGCCGCTCACCCAAACAAACACAAGAAAAACCTTTTGCATCACTAAGTTGCTTGAAAAATTATATCTGCAAACAATGGAAAAAAGAAACGTAGGGGTTTGCCTATATTTTGGATTGTTCGTTACATTCCTAGTTTGAGTCGTCGGTAGGTTGTGTAGTCCACGTATTCTATGAATGGGTTTTCCGCTTGGAATTTAACGTTGATTTTTTGTCGTTTTCGTTTGTCGAGGAGTTGGCTTGTGGTCCTCAGCAGGTATGCGTCGCTTCCTGCCCCTGAACCGTAACTGACAACCAAAATGCGTTCATCGGGCTTTGCAATATCCAGCACTGCGGCTAAACCCACAAGCGAGCAGCCTGAGTAGGTGTTGCCGAACTTGTTGATTTGAAGCGCAGGCAAATACTGTTCATCTTTAAAGCCGAGTTCTTTGGCAATGCGGACTGGGAACTGCGGGTTAGGTTGGTGGGGAACAAAATAGTTCAAATCAGCTGCCTTAAGGTTGGAGCGTTCCATGAGTTTGCATGCGGCTTTGCGCATGTGCTTGAAGTATGCTGGGTCACCTGTGAATCTGCCGCCGTGCATGGGGTATTGTTCGCCGTCTCTGCGCCAGAAATCAGGCGTATCCGAAGTACAAGAATACCAGCCCTCAACTTCGGCGATAACGTCGTGTTTTCCGAATATGAAAGCGGCGCCGCCAAACCCAACGTAAGTATCCAACTCTCCGCCTGCGCAGCCTCGGGGTGCTGCTTGAGAATTGTCTGCACCGATAACCATAGCGTACTTTATGCCTGACCTTGAATAGCTAACAAGGGAAGCTGCGTCTTTGAACATGCTTGTGGCAGCTTTGCATGCAAACTCTGTGTCCACGGCATCGACGCCTTGCACGTCGCCGTCTTCCTCGCCGAGTTTGAGAACCTGAGCTACCTTAGATGCGATAGGCTTAACGGCATACGGGTTTGATTCAGACCCAACATAGACTTTTCCAACCCATGAACTGTCAAGGCCTGAATGGATAAGCGCAAGTTTGCCAGCTTCCACAGAAGCTGTTACCGCGTCTTCGTCGATGAAGGGAACAGCACGTTCCAAGCTGCCTTCCTTTATGCGGAAGCGTGAAGCGTAAGCGCCATAACCCACGATGCCCGGCAATTCGGATTCCTTGTTCGGTTGGACCACCGTGTACTCCTGATGCGGATAGTATTCGTCGGCTAAGGTGAAGGCTAAAGAAATCGTTGGAACCACATCGTTTTTACCTACGGTGTAGCGTCTTCGGAAACGGGGAATTACTTCTCTGCCCTCAAGGCTTGCTAAATCAACGTCGTCACCGTCGCATATCAATTGGTCTGTTAGCCTTGCGGGCACACGGATTTTGCCGTCATGGAAAGAAACGATGCCGTAAACATAGCTTGAGAGTTTCATGAACTTGTTTGTCGGCTCGTTGACAAATGTGCATAATTCTAGTTTGCCTTTGTCATAGAACAGGTCTATACTGTCCATTTTCCCGTAGCTTTTTCTGCCACAGTTATTGCAATAATCGCGCACTTCAAAGTATTCTTTGCCGCAGCTCTGGCACCTGCTCGCCTTTAACCTGTCACCTAAGTAAGAAACCCGCCGCTCTATCGGTTCACTACTCATCCTTTTGCACTCCTAAAATGGTAACGTAAGCTTTAGTTCCAAAGCCCTCAAACTCCAACACACAACCGTTATGAGGTGAACCACCACCAATGTTAACTTGTCTTTCCCCAGCTTCACCGTGGAGTTGGCGATAAATCTCATAAATCTGCGCGCCACCAGTTGCACCCAATGGGTTGCCGTCTGCTTTTAAGCCGCCATCCGTGTTTACATAAAGTTGTTTGCCGCCTATGTCATAGCAGTTTTGGCAACCGTGTATGCTTTTCCAAGCGGTTCCGGGTTCGCAGAAGCCCAAGTCTTCAAGAGAAACCATCTCCATCACGGTGGATTGGTCGTAAACTTCGATAACCTGCAAATCAGAAGGCGTGACTTTAGACATTTGGGAAGCGGTTTTCATTGCAAATTCAGCTGCAACAAAATGGGAGAGGTCTTCTCTTTTTGGATAGTTCAGGTAGTCGGTTGCTGAACCGATGCCTAAAACGGAGACAGGCTGCTTAGTCATTTTTTTGGCAACTGAGTCGCTTGTGAGGATTAGGGCTGATGCGCCATCCGAGATTGGGGCAAAATCGTAGAGTCCCAAGGGTTTATGCGCTGTTTTTCTTGCGCTTAAAACTTGGTCGATGGTGATTTTTCTTTGGAATTGAGCGTACTTGTTTTTGGTTGCGTTCGCATGGTTCTTAACAGTAATCTCTGCCAAAGCCATGTTGAGCTTGTCTAGGTTTTCGCCCGTTATATTGTGCTTTTTTATGTACGCTCGCAACATGAGTTCATGGTTTGATTCGGGTGTTCCACCTGCATAGTAGCTCCAGGGGTCATCGAGGAGCATGAGGTCGTCTCGGATTTTGTCCCAGCGATCCGTCATCTTCTCTATGCCGCCCACCAGAACCGTGTTGTAGACCCCAGCTTGAATCGCGTGACAAGCCGTCATCAAGGCGGCGCTAAAAGAACGCGTAACTTCCATGGGCACGTGAAGTTCAGTTAATTCTGAGAGAAAACCTTCTTCTAAACCTAATTTGTTGGTGATGGGGAGAAAACAATCCGACATGTAACAAGCTTCAAGGTCTTTGCGTTCGATGTTGTATTCGTTTGAAGCGGCAAGCCACGCTTCCTCAATTAGTTTTTCTGGTTCTTTGCCGTAGTGCTCTCCAAACTTGGTTCGGCCAACAGCAACGATGGCTGGGCGGTTTTGCATTGTGTTTTCCCCTTTTTGGATAACATTAAAGGTTTTCCAGAAAGACTATTAAGTGTTTGCCAAATTCCCCACGAAATATGCGACTAACATAAATACCGATCCAACAAAATACGGTACAGACGCTTAAATGGGGAGGAAAAAGGGAGTATTAAGTAGTCTTCAAGAGAGAATTGACGGGTTTTTCTACAAGTGCGAATACTTGAAAGAATGCAATAAGGTTTCACCGCAATGCCGACATGGCGGAAACAGCTATTGTGGCGAATACAAAAAGCGCAGCAACAAAAAAAATTAACCTAACCCCGTTTTAGAAGGCTCCATTTATCTCATTTTTAGTTAATTGAAACTTTGTGGTTTCTATCAAGTTCTGAAGTTTTTGGCTCAATTCAACAGGGTATGTTGAAGCGTTCGTTAATGCCTTGTATTCTTCTGGAAGCTTGGAGAGGTTCTCTGAAGCTACAACGCGGATTTTTTCAAGCGATGGCAAGCCATAGGATAGTTTGCCGTTTTCCATAACTTTAACGAGCAACGGTTCACCCTCCGCACTCTCATCCGCTAAGGCAACAACATCCTTTCTAAAACTGCCATCCCCATTCTTGAAGCGGTAAACCTGCTTTCGTCCAGGCAACGTGATTTTGTCTTTGCTTAACTTCATTATAGGCGAAAAACCACCGTCGGGCGTCATGGTTTCGCATAGTTTATAGATGACGTCAAGGTATGGTCGGTCGGCTGAGGTGCCCATCTTGGTGCCAACTCCAAACGCGTCAATCCTAGCGCCGTCGTTGAGCAGTTGCGTGATTTTGAATTCGTCAAGGTCGCCGCTCGCAAAAATCTTAACATACCCCAACCCGTGGTCATCCAAGATTTTCCTCACTTTCTTGCTTGTTTCTGCTAAGTCGCCGCTGTCCAATCGGACGCCGCCAAGCTTGAAGCCTTTTGCTTCGAGTTCTTTGGCTACTATGGCGGCTTTTTCTGCGCCTGCCATGTCGTCGTAGGTGTCTATGAGGAGGGTTGATTTGTTTGGGAAGGTTTTGGTGAAGGCGCGGAAGGCGTCGATTTCTTTGGGGTAGGACATGACAAAGGAGTGCGCCATGGTGCCGAACACTGGGATGCCGTAAGCCATTCCTGCTAAAACGTTGCTGGTTCCTTGGCATCCTGCGATGTAGCTTGAACGGGCAACTTTCATTCCCGCATCGATGCCGTGTTCGCGTCTCAACCCGAACTCGATCACGGATTTGCCCTTGGCGGCGTGGACTACGCGTGAGGCTTTGGTGGCTATCATGGTTTGCAGGTTAATCGAGTTAAGCAGAAAAGTCTCCACCAGTTGCGCCTCGATGATGGGTGCAGTAACGCGAATGAGGGGTTCGTTGGGGAAAGTTACGGTGCCCTCGGGAACAGCCCAGACATCGGCAGAAAACTTGAAGCCGCCGAGGTAGTCGAGGAAGTCCTCGTTGAAGCCCTGCTTTTTCAGGTAAGCCAAATGCTCCTCGGTAAACTTTATGCTTTGCAGGTACTGGAGCGCCTCTTCTAAGCCTGCGAAGAGGAAGTATGAGCGGTTTTCAGGCAGACGCCGTATGAAGAGGTCGAATGTGGCAGGCTCAAAGTTTTTGTTGTCAAAGTAGCTGGCGCACATCGTTAACTCGTAATAATCCGTGAATAAGCTCATGTTTTCCTCTTTGAGGAAGCCTAGAAAAGATTTCATGGGCTATTAGTGGAAACTGGGCGGATTTAATGCTTTCTAGCCAGAAACTTTTGCTGCTCACAAGAGACTATAGCCCCTTATTCAAAGGCAGATTAGTTGGGTTTCCAAAAGCTGTCTCTCTCAGCGACCTCCCCCTCCCTTATATAAAGAAACAATTGGCAAGTGAACTGGCAGAAGCGGTAGCTGTTATTCAGCTATTGTTTTGATGTAGTCCCAGATTTTGTCGCTAACATAATGCAGCGTTTTTACGACGGGCCCTTTTTTGGTGACTTTGGCAACGTCTGCATCCATGAGGCTTTCGCCCAGCGCCAACGCTTTGCCGTGCTTCATATCCACGACCAAGACTAGGTCGCCTTTGCCGAATTCGCCTTCGATGCGCACGATTCCGGGAGCCATAACGGTCGCGCCCTTGCAAACGTAGGGGATGGCGCCCATGTCAACCACGATTTTGGGCGCTTTAGCAGTGAACTCGGCGAAGAGCAGCGTGGGCAAAACCTTGTCGCCTGACTTGAAGAGGATTGGTTTTCCGCCGATTAGGTAGATTTCGCCAACGTCCGACTCGACGACTTCAACGTTAGCTTTAGAACCGAAAAGCGCTTCGAGGTCGAGTTGTAGTTTTTTTGAGGCTTCCTCTACGATTTGCTTGGCCTCTTTCGCTTTGAGGGGGTACCTGCGTTGTTTTGTGGGCATCTGTAACCTTCAGTACTTCGTTCTTACTGGCTATTTAGTTTTTCTCGGTTTGCCTCTTCTTTTTGGTCGTGTTTTTTCTTAAGGTATTTCTCCGCAAGTTTGCCTACATCGACTTTGAGCAGGATGACGGTGATGACAACGGTTAAGACGATGGAAATTATGACCATGACTACTGGGCTTAGGTAAGCTGAAAATATGTCGCCTGCAAAATTCCCAAGGATTGCGCCTGGAATAGTGATAACGATTTTTCCTAAAAAGTACGCTGAGAAAAACTTTGCAGGACTGTACTTCATGAGTCCAAGCGGAATAACCACGGGTTCGTCAGGAATAGGCGTTGCGGCAGCGATGAAGAGCAATGCGAACGCCCAACGCTTAACTTTCGCTCCGTCAGCGTCAAGCCGTGCCTGCCTCTTCTCGCTTAAATGTCCGCTGACAAAGAACGTGATCATGTAGTGGATGCCCTTAGCTAACGCGGCTGCTATTGCTATGATAAAACCGATAAGGAGCAAAGCGGTGAATCCGGGGTTTACTAAGCCGATTGCGGCTGAGGATGCGATAAGCAGGTTTGAGGGTCCAGCGAACGGGATGAGGTTTAAGGCGAAAGCAAACACAAAAAGAAGTACGTAGGTGTTTTGGGAATTAAGAAAAATCAATGAAGCAGCAATCAGGGAAATAGCGATTATGGCAACGATTAATATGGTGGCGCTATTTTTTCCCAGTTTATACTTCACTAATTTTTCCTCAATGAAACGTTCAAGGATTCAATTTGCTTATCCAAAAATTAGTACCTCTCAACCTTATAAGTGCAAGCATCAAATCACCCCGAACCTGCCTGATGCACAGAGCACAACGGTTGCTCACTTAATCAATCCAGATGCTTAGATAGGTTTAAATGGGGAGAGTTCAAGTATAGAAGAGATAATGATACATGAGGATTCCAATATGAGCGAAATGACAACCGAAATCCTTGAACAAAACATCAGCAAAATCGTACTCGTACGCCTAAAAGGCGGAAAAAGCCTCAGAGGCAGACTGAAGGGTTTCGACCAGCACTTAAATCTAGTTCTAGAAGAAACAGAAGACACCACGCAAGTTGAAAACCAAAAGAAACTGGGGCTCATAATCGTCCGCGGAGACAACGTAGTCCTTATTTCACCGCCGCCTAGGTGACCAATGTGGGAAAAGGCACTCCATCAATGGGTAAGCGCCAGGGCAAAACTGTCCATATCATGTGCAGGCGCTGCGGCAGACGCGCATACCACGTACGACATAAACGTTGTGCGGCTTGCGGTTTCGGAGAAACCACCACTATTAGACGGTACAATTGGCGAACCAAGACTCTGCAAAGACAAAGAGTCTGCTAAACTGCAAAGTTTTATTATTTTTTCATAATTTCTTAAACTAAAATTTTTGTTTTTTTTAACCAGTAGCCAATAGGCTAATCTGGCGTTTGCTTCCATTTATTAGCCAAATACAACCATAAAACCAACCCAACCGTGTTAGCTGCAATCATCGGAACAGCAATTTTTTCCACAATCGTTACCGCTTGACTAAACGGTTGAACAAACACAAGTATCAAACCCATAGCTGCTGACTCCAACCCAAGACCGAGTGCTGCTCCCTTCAAAAGGTAAGTTCTTCCAGTAAGTCTCACCGAAACCAACCCTGCAATTACACCTATTAAAATCGTTGAAACTGTGCAGGGTAGAGCCGTTGCGCCGCCAACTGTGTACCGTTGAACGCCGCCCATTAAGCCAGCAATCAGACCAGATATGGGTCCGCCCGCAATGCCTGCAATCATTACAGCAAGCTCTCTAACGTTAATGATTGTACCATCAGCCATTTTAGTGCCCATTAACGTTCCAAAAACCGCTAACAAACCAAGAACGACGCCGATTGCCACTTTGGCCACCGTGGCGTTCTTCGCTGACGAGGGCTTGAAGAACTTGAAGCCTGAAAAGACAAGACCGACAATTATCATGAATGAGGCGGTGCCCAAGAGCGTAAAGATGCTTGTGAGAGTTGCAATAGAGTCAGCCATTTTAATCGCTTCTCTCTTGCTTGCTATGCAAATAAAAGTTTATGGATTCACAGCATGTACTATTACCAATCGCCATTCTGTACCGTAGATGCCTATGGTTGTCCAGTAAGCTTCCTTGCTAACGACCTGCTTTGATGCGTCATCGAGGTTGGTGTTGTAGTATTGGTAGGTGCCGTATCCTGATTGTGCACCGGCGACTTGGCGGGTGAAGGTTTGGACTTCCGTGTAGTTTGTGTAGATTGAGTCAGTGAAGAGGTTTCTTCCTTGCTGCTGCGGGTCAGGGTCATAAATAAACGTGCCGTTGGTCTGCATTGCCCACATTGAATATGGTGTGCCATTTATAGGTGGTTCAACGATTTTGCCTATGAGTAAACTGGGGTGAATGACTATGCTTAAGGAACCCATGAATTTTCCGTTGTTATCAAATATTGGCGCTACCATAACGACACCCGGGAACCCTTCAACTAAAGGTATGATGTTGCTCATGGCTGGCCGCATGGTTTGGTGTAGCTGAATGTTTTGCGCTTGGCCGCTGATGTCTTGGCCTTCGATGTGGCTGTATTCGCTGGGTTCAACAGCTAATAAAATGTCGTTTAGGTCTGATGTTGCCGCGTTAACTATCAGCGAATTGTTACTAACAATATCCTCCAATACGGTCCTGGCTTGTGCACCGCTTAGTTCGGTGGTGGAGAGTCTCTGGCAGGCGGTTTGAAGGCTGCTGTCGAGTCTTTCCAGTTCAGCGTTTATGCTTGATTGCGCTTGGATTAACAGAGAAGTCATTGTTTGTTTTGCTTCCAAATCGTCTTTCTGCTGGGCAAGTTTAAGGTTCACGTTCAATTGGTAAGCGTTAACACCTAAAGAAACAACCATGACAATAATCAAAGCATAAACTATCGTTTTCGATTTATCCATTTTTGCACCGCTGACTTTTTCTTGCGCTTTTAGTTTTAAACGTTTGCACGGTTGTCCATCAAACGTGTCAACGATTTATTAGAAATTTTAAAAATTAGGGATTGCTTTGTAGGTATTCTGTTGTTGGTGTCACGGATTTAACGGTGACCGTTGAGTTTTGTCTTAGGATAAATTCGCTTAAGCCTACGTGGTTTGCGGTGTTTCCCCAGTCATAGGTGTAGCCTAAACGTGTCCACGGGTACTTCAGGGGGTAGTACGAGTAGATTATGTTGTTGTTGAACCATGCTTTGTAATCTGTGGTTGCATTGCTGGGGAATGTAAGCGTTGCAACGGTGTCGGTGATTTCGTTGTCTGGTGAGGGACGGAACAGCGATTGCGGATTAACCCATAACTCCACAAAATACGTGTTGGTTGTATTTGCTGGTAAGCCTAGCAACTGAGCTGCTCTGATTGTGGCGTTTGCGTCTGGGTTAACGTGGCCTTTAAAGAAGACCTTGATTTCAGGAGCTACGGTAACCCATGTTTCACCCCAACTGGTAGTTACCGTTCCATTCACGGGATAGCTGCTGGCATACTTTGTCCAAGTAACCACGAGCACACTTTCATTGCCTGGTTCCCCTTGCCAAATCAGATGACTGTTATTTTCCACGATGGGAGTTAAGCCTGCGTAAACTTCACTTTCTTTAGCAACCATGGCGTCCTCTACTGCTTTCTCATACATTTGGTCAAGACTTGATTTGGGTGCAAAGCTGGGTGCGATTATACCTGTGTAAAGCTGGGACAATCCCAGACTGAGGACCATGCCTATAATTAAAAAAGCGACAAGGAATATACGGTATTTTGGTTGAGATTTCATGTTAACTACTCTGGTATAATGCAATGTTACCCTTTAAGCGCTTAGTCGCCTTATAAGTTTTGTAGGGCTTGCTCTAAAAACACAGTATTAACTTTTGAAAACTAAGAAAAGTAAGAAGTGGGTTTTAGTCGCTTGTTGTGTCGTAGTAGCCCTTGTCTATCTTGACAAAGATTAGAGGACCCTTACTCTGAGACATTTCCCGCGCTTTCCGCAACGCATTATTCAACGTAGTAAAGAGTCTTTCTTTGTCGCTAACGTTTTGAAGGTTTTTTTCTCCAAGCTCCATCTTCAAGAGGTTCTCTGCCAAGATTTCAGTCCCACAAACCTCGCCATTCTTTATGAGCGTGGATATTACGACTTCTTGGAGTTCTTGTTTGTGCTCGATTTTTCGCCATAGTGGTTCGGCGTCAGCGAGTGTTTTGGATATTTTATTCCATTTGTTAGCGTTCTGGTTGCCGATGAGCAGTTTAACGCGTTCCTTCCATTTCTTAAACCAAATGCCCGTCCAAACCGTCAGAAACGCATCCAACTCAGCAGCGTCTTCCTTGAACAGCTTCTCCAGTCTCTCCACCAGTTCGCATTGGTTTGCTTCCTTTCCAATCAGGTTCCAATGAAATTTAAGGTAATTAGTGAAGTCTTGACAGGCAACCTGCAAAACTTTACGGTCCGAGCCCATAATATCAAGCGCTGGATCCGCATCTTTCAATTTCTCCCCTAACATAATCTCCACAAAGTTCATTCTGATTCCCGCTCCGAAGCCTTCTCCTTCTCCATAGTGGTTAAGATTGAGGTTTTAATTAAACCTTATTTTTATTACGCAATATAACTGGCTTAGGTGGATTATAGCAATATTCCGAGTTCTGATATACCAAAAAAAAGTTACTCGATGAACTCTGGAAGTATACTAACATCTGGCAGTATCAAATCGGGACATTCTCTGGCGAGTTCTTCACGTTGAAACAGCCCTGAGAGCACTGCAACGGTCCTTGCGCCAGCAGCTTTTCCCGCCCGTACGTCATTAACTGAGTCTCCCGCAATGATGCAGTCGCACATTTCAAGGTCTAAGGCTTCGATGCACCTGATTAACGCTTCAGGCGAAGGCTTAGGCTTAGATGTATCCAAGGCGGTTACGACGTGGGTGAAGTATTTTGAGATGCCAAAATAATCCAGTTCTTTGACGATGACTTGGTTTGGGACATGGCGCATGGTTATCAACGCAAGTTTAGCCTTTCTCGAGAGGGCATCAAGTGTCGCTGTAACATTGGGTATTAGTTTTGTTTTAGCTTCTGTGAGGGAATAGTACGCTTTCAAGTAGACTTGCATGAACTCTTTTGTGTCTCCATGCGTTAAGTCGTCGATTTTGAGGCGTTGCTCTATTCT
This sequence comes from Candidatus Bathyarchaeota archaeon, assembly GCA_003141855.1. Classification (GTDB taxonomy): domain Archaea; phylum Thermoproteota; class Bathyarchaeia; order Bathyarchaeales; family Bathycorpusculaceae; genus Bathycorpusculum. The sequence goes on from PLNS01000005.1 coordinate 41,125, forward strand.
CCGTGGAATTTCAAGGAGAAATCTGGTTTCGGGTGGTTTTTTCCCCATCGCTTGGAAGGCGATTTTTGCTGCTTCAAAGTAGGCTTCTGTAGAGTCTACGACGGTTCCGTCTAAATCGAGAAAAACGCCTTTCGCTTTCCATCTGTTCTGGTTCATTGCTGTCTGGGATTGAGTGTTTTCCTTATTTCTTAAAGGTTCCCGTGCATTTTAGCGGTTTTATGGTTTGACTCTATTTTTTCTATATAGATTATGGAGGGCATCTCTATAGAAGGCTATGGCGAATCAATCGTGTACATAGTGACGGGTGAAAAAGTAACCTTAGGCTCAACCGCTCTAACTCAACGGCAGTTCAATGATGAATGTCGTGCCCCTGCCCAGTTTGGTTTCAAAACCGATGTTTCCACCTAACGCCTCCGCCAGTTTCTTCACCACTGCTAAGCCGAACCCTTGACCTTTAGATTTAGTAGTGAACAAGGGCTTGAAGATTTTTTCTTTAATTGCGTCAGGGATTCCTGGTCCAGTGTCCGAGACGGCTATTATGGTTGATTTTTCTCTTCGAAACGCGTTTATGGTTAGTTGGCCGTCTCTCTCTTGCATAGCTTGTACGCCGTTTAGAGCTAAATTTGTCAATATCCGCTTCATAAAGGATGGGTCAGTTTTAAGCATCGGGAAGGTTTTCTCAACAGCGTAAGAGAGTTCAATGTTGTCTGGAATGTCGAGTGCTGAGATTACGGCTTGGATGGTTTCTTCAAGGTCTATTTCTTGGATGGCAGGGGTTAACGGTTTAGCGTAATCCTGCAGATCTGTGACGATTTTGTTTATGTAAACGGTTTGCTCTTCAATCGAATTGATGCTTTCCATCAAGTTTTGTTTGGCTTCACCCTCGGGTAGCTCCTTTAATTCATCCTTTGCCAGGTACAATTCGCCTATGATGGATTGTAGGGGGTTGCGGATGTCGTGGCCTATCATTCCCGCTGTTTCGCCTATGGCGGCTAAACGTTCAACACTTTTCAGTTTCTCACTGCGTACTCTTACGAGTTCTTCAAGACGTTTAGTATACTCTTCCAATGAGCCTTGGAGTTTTTTGCGTTCCGTAATGTCTTTAGCGAACACTGATATGCCATTTTCAGTGGGATAGATCTGGATTTCAAAAATCGACTCGGCGCCCTTAGGAAGTTTATCAATCACTGTTCTAGGTTTTTTTGTCCTCATCACGTTCTGATAAATCCTGACTGCCTTTCTTGTGGCTTTGTCTTTTCCGAAAACTTCAAAGAAATGCTTTCCCAAAGCATTTTCAGCGTTGATTCCCGTGAATTTTTCGCTAGCTTTATTCCAATAGTTGAATTTTAAGCATGAATCCAAGGCGAAAAAGGGGTCTGCTATGCTGTTGGCGAGTTTTTTGTATTGTTTCTCGCTTTGCCTGAGCGCTTGCTCGGTTTTTTTGCGCCCGGTGATGTCTTTGGCTGTCATGGCGAAGTAGCCTTTTTCTGGGCAGTAAGCGTTAACAGAGAACCATTTATCTGAAGTTGGGCAACGTTGTTCGAAGGTTAAACTTCTGCCTGTTAAAGCGACTGTGCTGCAAGTCTTTAGCCAATCAAAAAAATCTTGTTTTAGGCTTGGCATTAATTCGGTGGCTTTTCTACCAATAATCGGCTTGTCGTGTATTCCAATAAGGCGTCTGTAGGCTTTGTTTACATCCTGAAAAACATAATCAACTGGTTTTCCATCATCATCACGCTCTACTTTGCAGTATGCAAATCCATCGTTCATGTGCAAAAATAAGTCGTGGTAGAGATTCTGATTTGACAGCGGCTGCTCACTAATCGTGGGGCTATCAATAGAGTTAGCTCTCGACAGTTCGTCTCCTTTTTGTGTAAACATACTTGAATCAGTCATTTTGAAACCCCGATACTGATTAGAGAATACTTCATTTATTTAATAACAACAAGGCAACCAGTTTGACGGTAACTGCGTAGCTTGGTATCTCTTATATTTGGTTTGTTCTTTAAGCTTTTCTGTGCATTGAGGTCTTAAATTTTATGGTGTTTTCCAACTAAAGATGGAGTAACATTCAAAAGTAACGTTTTGACCTCAGATTAGATTAATGATACCTGTTCTGAATGTTAATTGGCAAAGCCTACCAGCCGACTACAGCCTTAGCGAGCGCGATGCTGACGTGTTGGCGCTAATCGAAACCGAAGACTTAGCCGCCTTCACATTCGACGGATTAAAACGTAGAACAGGACTGCACTCAGAAACGCTCTCACGTATCCTAAGCCGACTAGAACAAGAAGGCATCGTGAAAAAGGAGCATGAAGGCTACCGAGTAACGCCGAAAATAAACGAATTAAAACTCCGCCCAGCACGCAACGAAACCCCGACAACACCGCTCATACAGACTTTTCTTCCATCAGACCTGATGACGCAACAACTGATTTTGTCGCTTAAGGGCAAATGGTTCGGCATGCTCCGCTGGCTGGGCATATCCGAAAACAACCAAGGCGTTACCCTCAAGTGGATCACGGAGGACGGCGCAATCCAAATAGCCGCAAACATACAAGGCACAGCCCTAAACATCGAAGCTAAATTCCTAACCAGCAACAACTTGAACTTGGCGTTGAAGGCTTCTTACCAGTTGATGTCGCTTATCGGCAAGCTATGCATAAGCTCACAATCGACCCGACATGCCATGGCTCGAAACGTGGCTTACTACGGCGGCTTTATGATGCCAGCCTAAAATCTCTGAAATCCAAAACCCTATTTTTCAACATATTAATGGCTGCTCAAAACGCCAAAACGGACCTACCCCTCTTAGGTTTCTGCATTGTATTTCTATTAGGCTCCAAATATGGACAAAAGCCTTCCCCGTTAAAAAGTTGAATTGAAGGGGGCTTAGCGCCAAGTTTTGTGACTGACTTTGGCTATTCCTTAGTCAACAAATACTATTTTGCAGTATACTCTTTTGGTGAAAAACCAAATGAGTCAATTAGCTAACCCGTTAGAAGTCTTAAAATCGCTCTCAGAAGCAACAAGCATACTTATCAAGAAAATCTCAGAATCCGTAGTCACCGTAAAAGCGCAGATGTCAAGGGGCACAGGCGTCGTCTTAACCAAAGACGGCTACATAGTCACCTGCAACCATGTCCTCGCAGGCTGCAACGCCGTCAAAATCGGCCAAGGAGAAAAAACCTTCAACGCAAAAATCGTAGGCACAGACCCATACGACGACGTAGCCTTACTGAAGGCGGAGAAAGGGGAATTTACGCCCATTGAGATGGGGGATTCAGAAAAACTAAACGTGGGCCAATATGTTTTGGCTCTCGCTAACCCGTTCAACCGAAACCAGCCAACCGCCACTTCAGGCATGGTAACGAGCGTAAACAGCACACTCAGGGGCTGGCGCGGCACACAGATGGAAAACATCATCGCCACCGATGCACAACTCAACCCGGGCTTTAGCGGCGGACCACTCGTCGACGTCCAAGGCAGATTAATCGGCATAAACACCGCTTACGTTTGGCAAAGAGGCATCGCCATACCCGTAAACAAGGTAAAAGGCATCGCTGACCGCTTAATGACTGGAAGAGTAGCGCAAAGAGGGTATCTTGGCATAATCGCCAACACTGTTGCCATTCCAGAGGAAATCGCTGAGCAAGCAGGACTTGAGCAGGAAACAGGCGTTATGATCTTCTCAGTTGAAGCAGGCTCCCCAGCACGCAAAGCAGGCTTAGCCATGGGCGACGTACTCGTCAAATTCAACGGCAAACCCATCACCGACTTCTACGACCTGCCAAGACTGCTCGCCGAAGACGTCATCGACAAAGAAACCACTCTAACCATCATCCGTAGAGAAAACCTAATCGAAACAACCATCGTCCCAACCGTCCACGGAGGCGAAGAAGATTGATAAACAAAATTCCCTTAGAGCTTGAACCGCCATCGCCAATGCAGCCGCCGCCCCTGCGCAGACGACCATCCCCCATGCCCCAACTCAGCATCGTCCCACAGGAAGACCCATCGCTCCGATTATTCGTAGATGAGCGCTGGAACTAAAAATATTACCTTTTTTCTTTTTATTTTATTATCGTATTCTTATAAGTGGAATATCCAAGTTTTTAAGTTCTTTGTCGCTTCCAACCACAAGTTTTGTTTTAAAGGCTTGAGCGGTTGCAACTGCAAAGGAGTCTCCCAGTGATAACAAATATTTGTTTTTTATAATGGCAGCTTCACGCCATAAACCATTGTCCATTACCGGAACAACATTCAATCCGTAAATACGTAGCAATTTTAGTTTATCATCAGCTACTTTTGGATCTCGGCGTGCGATTGCATAGTAGACTTCGGTTAAATTTAAGATATTGATGTAGCCTACAATGTCATTACTTTGAATTTTCTGTAAAAGATCGATAACCGGTTTAGCTCCAGGCTCTCCAAAAAAGAAAGCCACGATTGGTTCAGTATCAAACGTCAGGCAGTCCCGCAATTTTGAGCAACCTCTTTTCCCTTTCGTAATCTTCTTTTCGACCCTCTTCTACTACTTCTCTTGCAGTTTTTCCTGGAAAAAGATGCTTTAGAGAGCCAAATTCTTCATACGGTGAAGGCAGAGGTTTGAGCAATATTCCTTTTCCATCCTCCTCTACAAGCAGAGCCTTGTCTTTGATGCCGTATTTTTCTCTGAGTTTTTTTGGTATGGTTGCCTGACCTTTTTTGGTAACACTTACGACAACTTCAACCATATTCTTCACAGTATTACCTAAACATTAAGTAATACTTAAATTTAGCGGATTACTTTTCGCTCGCTTCTTCTTATCTGAAATACCTAATAAGCAGATTAAGACTATCACTAGTTTAAGGGATTTGCATGCACGCTGGATTAGCTTTCCTCATAGGCATTTTAGTAACTATTGCGGCGTTTCTCTTTTTTGCTGCAATTTCCGGAACAACATATTATGGATTAGCTGTTCAGGTGGAGGTAACCCTTGCAATAACATTGACCATTGTCGCTGTGATTATAGCGCTGATATTCTATGTAGGGGTTAAAGCTCAGTATAGACGGGTAAAAACAGGTAAAGAAGCCTTAATCGGCGCCAAAGGCGTAGCGACAACTGACCTTAAACCTAAAGGTGAAGTCAGAGTATTGGGCGAATTCTGGGAAGCCACTGTCCAAGACGGCGAGATAGCCAACGGTCAAGCAGTGGAAGTTGTAGGCATGGAAGGCATGTTCCTCGTAGTAAAATCAGCCGAGCAAAAAGCTTAATTCTCCAAAGCACAGAATACCACTAGTTGAGGGATGAAGATTGGTTGATGTTCTAACTCCTATAATAGGTTTTATAGCTATAATTGTTGCACTTTTCCTGTTAAGCGGCATCCGCGTGCTCAAAGAATGGGAACGAATGCCAGTTTTAAGGCTCGGACGCTACGTGGGCTTGAGGGGTCCTGGAATCATCTATCTTGTCCCGTTAATCGATAGGGCTCCCCTAAGAATCTCAACAAGATTAGACACGATACAGTTCCGAACAGAATCCACCCTGACCAAAGACAACGTACCCGTAAACGTTGATTCAGTATTGTACATGAAACCCGTGGATTTAGAGAAGGCGGTGCTGCAAGTTGAGAACTATTTTCAAGCCACACAACTAGCTTCACAAACTACCCTAAGGGAAGTAATAGGCAAGGTTACACTTAACGAGTTACTGGCTGAACGTGAAAAAGTTGGGGCCCGTCTGCGCGAGATCATTGACGAAAAAACGGAGTCATGGGGAATAAAAGTCACAGCTGTTGAAGTCAGAGACGTCATAATCCCCGCCAACCTACAAGACGCTATGAGCCGCCAAGCTCAGGCTGAACGTGAACGCATTGCAAGAGTAACCTTAGCTACAGCTGAGTTTGAGGCAGCGGGAAAAATGATTGAAGCAGCAAAAATGTATGAGTCAAGCGAACAAGGTTTACGTTTAAGATGGATGAACATTATCTACGAACTTGGCCAACAGTCGGGCACAAACACCATAATGCTAATTCCCTCATCTATGCCTGAAGCTGGTTGGCCACCCGTTGGCACGTTCGGTTTCAAAGAACTGCCCAAAGGTCAACCCGGAGAGAAGCCAGCAAAGAAAACAGCGCCCAGACCCGAACCGCCTCAGCCTGAGGAACCGCAAGAATAACAGGATTAAGCGGTTTTTACTGCCTCAACCGTACGCTTCAAAAGTAACGTGGCTGCGTCTTGGCTTGGCCAGCCGCCTAAACCGCAGTCAGGACCCGTAAACGTCATCCTATCACCATACTTTTCTTTGGCAACAAGAAACCTTTTCTTTATTGTTTCCTCTGGCTCAACCAACTGCTCAGCTGAAGGTTTAGAGATGCCTTTCTCGTAGAGTTCAGCCAAAATACTATCGATGTCGGTTCTGGAAACTCCAACCCTAATCTGCTTATCCGCACGCTCAAGCATGCTTTTTGGGACTGATTCAATGTTTTTTGGGGAAGCAGCGTACTCAAACGATAACACATCGAGGTTTTTAACGCACAGCAAATCGTGCACACCCGCAGCCGAATGCAAATGAATCTGGCGAGTGGCACCTTGAAAATCAAACGCTTTCTCGAGCACTTCACAAACCAATTCAGATGTGGCTTGTATGTTGTTGATGCCGAAGCTGGGTTCGTCGATGGAGACGGCTGTGGTCTGGATGTACTTGTTGTTTACCGTGGAGTTTTTTGCAAAACGGTTTATTGTCTTTGCTATCCCTTCCAACACGTCGGGATAGGGTGTTTTTCCAACCTCAACCAAATACTGCTCCAAAGGACCAAAAATTGAAACGCGTAGCTGGATTTTTTTGCCAAACTCCTCGCTGAGCGCTTTAGCTTCTTGATTAATTAAGTAAACCTCTGGGAAAACGGCGTTTTTTTCTTCCACGAGGAATGAGCCCTTCTCCATTGCCACATGCAGGGCGTCGCCGACTTGTTTTATCCCGTCATACTGCTGGGGAAAATTCGCCACATCCAAGCCCGAAGCCAGTTTTTTCCTAAAGGAGTCAAGCACAACTTTGCAGAAGTTTGTTTGTAAGTAGTCGTCTTTGGTTATGTCTTTGCCTTGCAGGATTGCCTCTCGTGCAAGCTGATACGCCTTGCTATAGCTATCTCTTGCAACCCCTGGGGGCAACGGAAAACTGCCAACATCATCAACTAAAGTGTCCATAAAGTATTATTGACTGGCGAAATTCTATTAAAGCTATATCCTACCAACAAACCGCTGAAAGGTATGACAACTGTGTCCGAATGCATATTCTGCCAGATAATCCGCAAACAAGCGCCTGCAAACATAGTCTACGAAGATGACCAAGTGGTTGCTTTTTTGAGTAACCGCCCAGTAAACGAGGGTCACACGCTTGTAGTTCCCCAAAAGCATTACGAGAACATTTATGAGATTTCGGAAGAAGAAGCCGCTTACCTCTTTAAGATTGCTAAGAGGGTTGCCCATGCGGTCAGGGATGCAACGGGCGCTGAAGGCATCCGAATTGTGCAGAATAACGGGGAAGCGGCTGGGCAAGTGGTTTTTCACTTGCACGTGCATGTTATTCCCCTGAAACCGCGCAACCAATTTGGCCATGACGGTGCTTTTCGTGACCCAACCAATTATCGAGATGCTGAGGCGTTGGAGCGGGATGCGCAGAAAATTGGGCATCGACTACAGCAAACAAACAGCAGAAAATAGAACAAGCGTAGAGAATCCGCTGTTCAAATAGCCCTTTTTTCTTTATATAAGGGAGGGGTAGGTCGCTTGAGAGGTAGAGGTTTCTTCCAAGCAGTTTTGAAGTTTCAAAGCAGGCGCCCTAGCAAATGCTGAGAGAGCGCAAAGATATTCTAACAAGCTTTGCGTGTAGGCTACTTCTATGTAATGAACGTAAACTACCGACTCATTTTAGCCTCTCCAAATGTTGAGCCTATAAGTAGAGGGGGGTATAGTCTGCTCCAAGCGCTAGAGTAAGCAAGGGTTCTTTTGCCAAAAAATAGGCACACCTATAAAAGGGTGAAAAACAATCATTGCTCATTCAAAAAGCTGGATAATACATGACTCAACAACCAAACGAGCAAAACAACAATAATGAAACATCTCCCCCAATTGTGAAACTTTTAATCGACAACGACCCCGTGAACTTTCCGTTCCACGCCGCATACCTCGTTTATGAGGAAGCTTTTGACAAGGCAACTGAGGCTCAAGCAAAAAACGAATTAAACCAGAACATCCAAGACCTAAAAGAAAACAAAATAGACCTTGAAACGTTCTACCGCAATTTGGCGCCTTTTAGAAAACTGGACCTTCCCCGTCAAGAAAGGTTCTCTATGCAGACTCAGCGAAAGAAAGATTGGCGCAAGAAAACGCAGCGGCAAGAGAGAATCAAAAGGCACAAGAAATAAACAAGTCAAACTTTTTCTTAACGTTTTCAAACTCTTCTATGCTTTTTAGTTTTGTTAAGTATGCAATTGTTGATTTTACCGTTTAATCATGTTTAAACGTTATAAACGGAACACTTAACTGGAACATGGGTTTCCACTTTGTAACTTAAACGTAGTTGACCAAACTTGAAAACAATAAATGTCGCCGCTTTGGCATTAAACATAGCCCTGTACATAGCAGTTGGCTATATATTCTACACACTTATTCCAATCAAATTCGAACAAGTCAGATTTTGGCCCCCTGTAATTGTCCCAGCTGTGTTCGCGGTGGTTTTTGGTCCACTCGTAGGCGGTATTGGTGCCGCAGTTGGAATATTTGTTAGCGATGCTATGTTTGGTAACAACTTATTTCTCAGTCTCTTGGCTGGTGTTACTAGCAATTTTGTTGCTTTTTATTTAATTGGTTACATCGCAAAAAAGAAAATACGCTGGCTAGTACCTGTGGTAGCTTATGGAGCAGCTACTGCCCTGTTCGTGTGGATGGGGTATTCGTATCTTGGCCTTGATTTTTGGACTAAAACCGCTTTCATAGGCGTAGCCGCAGCAAGCTACATTATTTTCCTCATACCAGTGGTGGTTTTGAGAAATTCTAAGTGGCGCAGTTTCGAAGTAGGCTCAATAATAGGTATGCTACTGGGAGCCGCAATAATCGGCATAACGGTACCAGTTTTCACTCAATTCTTTACACCCGCCGCAACACCTTTTACCGCTCCAGTCGCGATAGCAACTTTCTTTTTCACATTCTTCACAGAGATACCCTTTGTAATAATTCTTGGTCCACCCATCATCTTAGCGATTTACAGAGCATTCCCCAACCTCAAACACAAAGAAGACCCAAGTGAAGTAAAGTGAAGAAAACCGCCAAGGCCTTCGCTCCAGCGGCAATCTCCAGTTTCTTTGGAATCCACGACACCCAAAACGGCAAACCAATTACTGACTTGGAAAAAGTTGGCGCTATAGGTGGAGGTTTCGGGCTTGAAAAAGGCGTCCTAACCGAAGTAACCGCAAAAGAATCACAAAAAAACAGCATCAAAGTTTTTATTAACTCAAAGCCAGCTGCGGAAGCAAAAACAACAAAGAACGTGGTAGAAACGCTTCTGAGTAAAACAAGCACCAAATACGATGTTAAAGTTGAACATCAGATTGAAGTGCCTATTGGAACGGGTTTTGGCACCAGTGCGGGCGGAGCATTAACAGCAGGCTTAGCACTCAGGGAAGCTTTAGGGTTGCCGTTGACGTATAATCAGATTGGCAAAATAGCGCACGTTGCCGAGATCCAGTGCCAAACCGGCTTAGGCACAGTGAGTTCCTTAACGTTTAGCGGTGGCTGCGTGCTCGTCGTTGAACCAGGCGCACCAGGCATCTGCCAAATCGACCGCATACCAATAACACCCGACTACACAGTTGTAGCGGGCTTTTTCAAATCAAACATCCCCAAAAAACCAACGCTGTCATCGCCTGAGAGAAAGCAGGAGATAAACCGCTACGGCAAAAAAACCTTAGAAGCCATACTTTCAGAGCCAAACCTTGAGAATTTTCTTGAATGCTGCTGGGAATTCTCCCAAAAAGCAGGTTTCGCAACCGAAAACATCCGCCAACTAGTAAAATCCGCCAAGAAAGCTGGTGCGGTGGGTGCAACCCAGAACATGATTGGTGAGGCAGTGCACGCCGTGGTACATGAAGAGAACGCTGACTCGGTAGCAGAAGCTTTTAAGCAAACCTTGCCCTCACCACAAATAATAGTTAGCAAAATCGATTTTCAAGGCGCTAGGCTGGTAAAATGAAAAAATTCAAGAAAGTTGCTGTCGGCGGAACTTTTGACGAACTACACAGAGGACACAAAGTATTAATCGATAAAGCCTTTGAAATTGGCGATAAAGTTGTTATCGGCTTATCTTCTGATGAGTTTGTTTCTAAAATGGGCAAACCCCACGAAACCGCATCATACAATGAAAGATGCAAAGAACTCGAGGCATTTCTAGAAGCATCAGGTTTAGCTGAAATAGCCGAAATAGTGCCATTAAACGACCCATATGGTTTAACCATCTCGGGGAAAGGCTTGGAAGCTTTAGTTGTAAGCAAAGAGACGCAGAAAACAGCGGATAAAATTAATGAAAAACGCCAAAAAGCAGGGCTTTTGCCGCTCGAAATTGTCGCAGTTAACATGGTTCCAGCCGAGAATAATGCTCCCATTTCTACGACGAGGATTCGCAGCGGAGAAATCGACCGCAACGGGCGCATGCTAAAGAGCGCTCAGAGGTAACGGTTCTTTTTGGTTAGAGTATTTCTCCCACTACATTGATGGGTTTAGGAATCAACGAGGTTAAATCCTCAAGTTTCTCTCTATCGATTGTTGCAAGAATAACCGTTGCTGGACCAGCCGACTTATTCAAATCCAACCCCTGCACCTCAAGGAGTTTTAGTTGCCTGCCAACGCCATACGCCATCATTCTCGCTTCACTGGCAATCCCAAACCCTCCAACAGGCGCAATATCATGAACGTACTTTCTCTGTGAAAGCTGAGTGACGTTTTTGAGGTCTGCAATTTCACCTCTCGCTTCAGCCGCAATCACTTCATCTCCAACCTTGGGCTTGCCAATCGCAACTATCAAGTCGCCGGGGCATGTTTTTCCAAGCCTTAGCTCGTCCTCATTCGCAAAACCCACCACTGTTAATCCCGCGCCAGTCTGCACGGTTTCAAAATTGTCCTCGGTGTTCTCCATCATCACTTGGTTTGGGTCAAGACCTATGCTTCTGGCTTCACGCCGAATTCCCTCAAGTATCGCGTTGCCTGTGGGCTCCTTCTCCACGCCCAATGTGACTGACAAAAGAACAGGAAACGCGCCCGTTGCGGTAACATCCATTAAGGCAACTCTTGCCAAGAATTTTCCCAGCACGCGCCCGTCAACTTTGACTTTATCCATTTCTTTGGGTCCGACGGCTCCAGAGGATGTTGAACCTGTTACGATGGCGTGTCCTGTGGGGACTTTTAGGATGGAGACGTCGCCTCTTCGGGTGTAGGTTATTTGGGCAGGTTTCACTTGGAAAACTATGGGTCTTAGCATGGTGCCGACGTTTTCTGTTAGGTGCAGGTAGATGGTTAATGCTTGGCGAATGACTTCTGATCGGGTGAGACTGTGCTTTTTGGCTAGTTTGTCTATGTCTTGGGTTAATTTGTCGGGTAAGCGTACGTTTATGATTTCCATTATCGGTCCCTGTATTACGTATGTAGTACGCTTGAATTCTCTTATCCTTTGTCCCGTTCAAGCTAACAAAATCAGGTGGATAATTTAATTAAAGATTTTTTGGGTTTAGAACAAAAAGGGAAAGGAGGGTTAAACTTTTAACGGAAGTAGAAGAACCAGCCGTTAAAGTGTCCCCAATTGAAATTTGGCCAAGAGTACCTGTACCTGTAATTGTTTGTTGGTGGCTGCGTCGGTGTTGGCGCGTTTGTTGGGCTAGGGGTTGCTGTGGGTTTTGCTGTGGGTGTTGGAGTTGAGTTAGCTGGGTTTGTTGTTGGTGCGGGTGCTTGTGTAGGTGTGGGAGTCGGGGTTGCAGTTGGGACTGGTGTCGGGGTCGGTGTGGGAGTTGCTGTTGGAGTTGCTGTCGGTCTAGGCGTTGGTGATGGAGTCGGGCTTGGGGTTGGTGTCGGTGTCGCTGTTGGTATAGGGGTTGGTGACGGTGAAGCTGTTGGGGCTGGAGCACCGTTGTAGGCGTTGATATAGGATTGTCCCATAGTGTTGGGTGTGTAGCCGCTGGTTAACATTGACTCTCCTGAGTATACTGGGCCTAAGCCTGAGTCGCTAAGCCAATAGTATGCTCCAGCGCCCACGCCTAAGTCGCGCTGCGCCAGTATCAGGTTTTGCCACCATGCGTAGTCGTTTTGTTTGTTGGGCGAGCTTGACAAACATGAGCCTTCTTCGTTGATTACCAGTGGAGCGCTGACACCCATGCTGGTGACGGCGGTTTGGATTTGCGATTTTAATGTGGCATAGTCTTTTGCCCAGTACGAGCTTAGGTCGGTTGGCGCGT
>PLNS01000002.1 GCA_003141855.1 Candidatus Bathyarchaeota archaeon
ACGCGCCAACCGACCTAAGCTCATATTGGGCAAAAGACTATGCCACATTAAAATCGCAAATCCAAACCGCCGTCACTAGCATGGGCGTTAGCGCTCCACTGGTAATCAACGAAGAAGGCTCATGTTTGTCAAGCTCGCCAAACAAACAAAACGACTACGCATGGTGGCAAAACCTGATACTGGCACAGCGCGACTTAGACGTCAGCGCAGGAGCATACTACTGGCTCAGCGACTCAGGTCTAGGCGGAGTATACTCTGGAGAGTCATTGTTAACCAGCGGCTACTCACCCAACACCATGGGACAATCCTATATCAACGCCTACAACGGTGCTCCATCCCCAACAGCAACACCAACTCCAGCCCCGACAGCAACTCCAACTCCGACACCAAGTCCTACTCCTTCACCGACCCCGTCGCCGACTCCAGTAGCAACACCTGAACCAACGCCTTCACCTACACCTGAACCGACGGCAACACCAACTCCGCAGCCAGCAGATCCAACAATACCAGTAATTCCTACGCCAGTCCCAACAGCTACGCCAACTCCAACCCCAAGCCCTACACAAGCACCCGCACCAACGCAAGAACCAACTAAACCCACGCAACCATCAGCCCCTGACCCAGCAACTCCAGTCCAGCCACCAATCCACAACTACATCCACAGGCATTGGTACATGCACTATTGGCCACGCTTCAATACGTGGTTCTTCTTCCACCGTTAGAAGTGGAAGCCAAACATCCTTTCCTTTTTTGTTTAATTCTTAAAACTATTTTGAACGTTGAATCTGTCCCTTCATAAAACCACAAGTCCAAGCTGTAAGTTTTAACCCGAAATGCAAGGGAAGGAGGAACACTTGTTTTTGATGCAAAAACTTGTAGGCTGGAAAAGAATAGAACACGCCTGCAACTAAACCTGCAACGGGTGTCATGCGTGGAAGCGAGAATGCTTCACGGGTTTTCTGGATGGTTCTTTGGCATCCGTAACCGTACCAAAAATACTTTTTCCATAGCTCGTTAGGCTTTGATAATCCGCCATGCAGTTCATACAGCTCTGCCATGTTGGGGCGTATTAGCCAGCCTGCTTTCTTTATTCGTAGAACTAAATCGGTATCTTCACTTGAACCCTTGATTCGCTCGTCAAAGCCTTTAACTTGCCTTAAAGCTTTAACTCTGAAGGTTGTTCCACCCGTGCCGATGAGCTTATCAGTTTTCCAAATGAAGCTCTTGGGTTTAAGATAATTTCTTTGATTAACAATATAGGGAATAATCTCCAGATTCAAAATCAAGTTACCCGTAACTGTCTTGAATATGCCTGCAGTCACGCCTACCTCCGGATTATTTTCCAAGAGATCTATTTGCGCTTTCAAATAATTGCTTGTTAATACCTCATCAGCATCAACAAATAGGATGTATTCTCCATCAGCATTGTTAACGATTAAGTTCCTTGCATAACCTAAACCCTTCCAAGAACTTCTAAAAAACTTCGCTCGATCACCAAGTTTTGAGACGTACTGTGAAATAATTTTTGGTGTGCTATCTTCGCTACCGTCATCAACAAAAATTATTTGCAATTGCTCAGAGGGGAAATCTTGATTGATAATGCTGTCTACAGCGTTTCGGAGCAATCTCTCGCCATTGCGTACACATATACCTACAGTTACGAGGGGTTTCATGGCGCCTATCCTTCTTTAAAGAAACACTCTCTAATCAGGCCGTACTCTTGCTGGACATTTTAGAGAAAAAACAGCTATAATCTTCATGTAGCTTATCGGTGATTTTTTTCCAATCATAGTTTGCTGCCGCAACTTTTCCAGCTTCACCCATAGAAGAAGACAAAGTATCATTTTTTAAAAGTTGAATTATGTGGTAAGCGAAGCGTTCTATGTTATCTTCAATTATAATATTATATCCGTTTTCTATCACCAGACCTTCAGCACCAACAGAGGTAGAAACGACTGGAAGGCCAGTTGAAAGATACTCAAGAATTTTTAGCCTTGTTCCAGCACCTTCAAGCAAAGGAGCAATACCAACATCAGATATCGCCAACACGTCTGCAACGTTATCTACATACCCAGTGAATGTTATATCTCGCAGCTTCATTTCTTCTCGATTTTTGCCTACCACCAGAAATTTTGCGTTGTTAACTTCTTTTCTAACTTTAGGCGCTATTATGGAAGAGATAAGCTTCACAGCTTGCTGGTTCGGTATATAGGTAAGATTACCCATGAAAACCACAATTCGGGAATCACCAAACCCATACCTGCTTCTAATCGTTTGCAAATCAGGCGGTCTTGCGAAAAAGGCAGTGTTAACACCATTTGGAGCAACAATAATTTTCTTGCTTGGGAAACCCATAGAAAGTAAGATGTCTCTTTCTTTTTCTGAAACTGTTATCAGTAAATCTGCGTTTTTTAACGCGATTTTCTCTAAAAATGTTTCAAGAATTCTCCTAACTAAACCGGTATGTTTTAGCCTTAAGGCTTGGAAGACGTCATGGCAATCAATAGCAACAGCCTTTTTCAGCGTTTTACGTATGAAGGAAGAGAGCAGGATGCATAAAGCGGGTTGTTCTATCTGAACAATATCTGCTTTTTCAACAAATCTTGCGGATCGAACCGCAAATAGAGCATCGAAGAAGTATAGTGCTGAAGGTTTTGCTATATTAGCAACTTTGCCAATTAACTTAAGCAGTGACTTGGGGCAAAAACCGTTCATTTCATAAACTGGAATTTCATCGACAAATCGTCTGCTTGCACGGTACTTAGGCATTATTACGCTTACACTGTTTCCCCGGGCCATAAGCCCTTTAGCCACGTTAATTATTCGAACTGAATAACCTGAGTCATATTGCATAGAATCTTCAAAAGCACTAATAATACAAATTCTCATTATTTTATCCCTCATGTCTAGTTTCTATATTAAGTTGTAAGATGACAAGTTCTCTCTGGTTAACCAAACTCTGTCCTCAGGCTGCGCCCAAACAGAAAACTTTTGCCCAAACAAAACCGCCAAGATAGAAAAGAAAAGTAGAATGTTGTTTTCTAAGATTTGGTAACAGTAAAACCTGACTGGGGAAACCAACAGCAACAAAGTGAAAACTAAAAGCAGCGGATAAGACAAAACCAAATAACCCGTCAGCACCAGAAAAACAACAAACGCGATGGGTGAAACCAAATAAAGCAACATATTTGGGACAACAGTGCTCTTGGTTGCCTTAACCTTTCTCTTAACCAGCAAATCCAGATACTTGGCAAACACTCTAACGAGCTGATTTATTCGGCGCAGTTTAATGCTGATTTTTCCGCGGAAAGTCGCTGGAAAACTGGAGTAGAATTGGGCTTCTTTGACAAGCATTGCCCGATAATTCTTTTCAATCAGACCAATTATGCTACCGCAATCATCCGAGCCTGTGCCGTAAGGGTCAAACCTGTCAAGAGCCTCTTTTTTGAAGGCGCTAAAACCTCCCTCGAAGAAAACAGTTGAACCAGCTTTGGATTCGCCGACCCTTAGGAAATTGGCAGATTTGAGGTAGCCTTCTTCCATTCGAGTGATCCAGGTTTGTTTTGAGTTGAAGAGGATTTTTGGTCCGCCGATTGCTCCAACGGATGGGTCAGCTAAGTAGGGTAGGGCTTTCTGGAGGATGTCTTGGGGCCAGAAGCAGTCAGCGTCTGAAACTATAACGATGTCGCCGCAACACTGAGTTAAAGCATTGTTTAGGGCGTGAGATTTTCCTTTTCGCACGTTCTCAACTATGAGTTTAATGTTCAAGTTTTCTTTGGCTGAAAAATCCTTGATTATCTGGGCTGTATCGTCAGTTGAGTTGCTGTCAACGATAACGATTTCTAAGAGTTCTTTGGGGTAGGATAGTCTGCTTGAATTGACCAGTTTGTACCCAATTATGCTTGCTTCATTGTAGGTGGGAATTATGATTGAAACCTTAGGCTTATACTCCGAATCAACCTGGGTAGGCCAAGAACCACTGGATTTGCGCTTCATATAAAAGAAAATGAAAGCTGCGGGTCCAAGAGCAAGCACTCCAAACAGAGCCCAAACAACTAAAAAAACAAGCATAAATTCCACTTAACAAAAGTTCTACTGCAAAGTTCAACTTGTTCTTGAATCTATAAATAAGGAGGGGGTAGGTCGCTTGAGAGGCAGAGGCTTTCTTTGAGCCTATAAATAAGGGGGGTATAGACCGCTGTGAACACTAGATTTTTGGCAGGTTATTTTTCCAAGAAAGGTGGAAGCACATCGCCAGATAAAGCAGTGTAGGTTCTTAGCAGTTTAAGCTGCAAACCCCACGAAAGCGCGTGCATACGGTGACTATAATGGGGAAAGTTCTTTTTCACTTCAGCCAACGTGAGGCCGTCTTCCTCAATCACATCAATGTCTTCTGTTTCGCCGATGTTTTCTTTGCCAGCTAAACTCAGGTAAGGAATTTTTTTAGGGTTAAAACTCATTGCCCGCGCCGCAACAAAATCGGTAGATAAAACATTATCGCCTGCCATTACAACGCCCAGTTTTTTGGGAACTGAACCGCGAACAATCAAGCCGTCAACCACGACGATGTCTGAGGGCGCAATCTTGTTTGACGCAACGATAACGTTTACGATGTTTTTGTGGTAGGAGTATTTTCTTGGTTTAGAGATTG
The DNA here is from genome assembly GCA_003141855.1 of Candidatus Bathyarchaeota archaeon. GTDB lineage: Archaea > Thermoproteota > Bathyarchaeia > Bathyarchaeales > Bathycorpusculaceae > Bathycorpusculum. The sequence goes on from PLNS01000002.1 coordinate 4,652, forward strand.
CGCCGAAAATGTTTTTCATGGCGCAGGTAACGCCGATGAAGTTGTGCGTCTTAAGCTTAGGGATGTTAATGATTAAGTCAGCGTTCAAAAAATCCTCGTTGAAGGGCAACTTCAATTCTTCTCCGTTAACCTTAACGGTATGTTCAACAACGTTTCCTTCACTCAAGTTCTTTAACGCAACATTGTTTTTTTGGCACAACTCATCGTAACCCAGGATGCTGAAGGCATATTTGGTCCGCATCGCCGACGCATCAGCCTCAGCCACCGTAATTTTGACATCCTCTCCAATTTTTTTTCGAACATATTTTATTACTGAACAAACCACACGTCCATCAGTTGTTTCACCAGTGGAAGCATTCCAGTAGTAGCAAAGGTTCGGTTTTATCATGACATTTTTGACGCCGCCAAAATCATAGTTTAGACTATCAATCGCTCGCTCGACCGCGTTGTCGACGTCGAGGTTTGTGAATAGCTGGTTTTTTACTGATGCAATAGATACTTTTGCCATTTTATTTCGCCTCATTTTTTCTGTAAGCCGAATCAATTATTCGTATAACATCCAACTGTTTCTCTAAAGAAACCGGAAACTCCTCACCAGTCCTCAAAGCGTCAAAAAACATGTCCATAATCGTGTAGAATGACGAGTAAAAATAAGTGTAGGAGAGGTAATTTGGCTTTTTTCTTGCAACTCTTCGGGCTACGTTGAGTACGCCTTCTTTGAAGGCGTTCACGCGCGCATCCGCGGGAAGGTAGCTGTCTGTAGAGTCAAAACCGACGGTGCCGTGCATGTTGATTCTGAAGTTGAAATCGGGAAAAATCGATTTGGAAAACCAGCCGACATTAACTACTGCGGTGGCATTGCTACTTTTTGATTTTAACACGATGGTTCCTGCATCTTCCACGGGCAAATTCATTTTATGCTCCAAATTCGAGTAGCTTACTTCAAAATCGCCCATCAACCAACATAAACCATCAATCAAATGGTAACCCAAATCCAGCAATGCGCCGCCGCCAGCCAAATCTTTACTCAGCCACCACTCAGGGATCGGAACTGGAACAAGCGCATGAGAAATAGGCCCATTCATAACCAGCTCAGAAGTCGCTATAACGGGATCTCCGATTTCTCCACTATCCAGCTTGCTCTTAAGTTTCTGCATGCAGGGAAAATAACGGTAGTTTACGCCTAACATCATGCGAACATTTTCCTTCTGGACCTTCCTAACAATCTCCTCCGCTTCGGCAAGGTTGCGGGAAATCGGCTTGTCAAGGAAAATGTCCAGGCCCTTCTCGGCTGCGTAGAAGACGCCTTCTTTCTTTAGGAAATTGGGCAGCGAAATAATAACCGCGTCAAGGTCCTCTGAATCAATTAACTTGCAGTAGTCATCGTAAGTTTTTACGTGGAAACGTTCCGCATACTTGCGGCTTTTCTCGCTCTTGTCTGCTCCAGCTACAACTTCGACACCGTCCACGCGCATTGCGTTTTGCATGTGAAGTTGCCCCATGTGGCCTAAACCGACAATTCCAACTTTGAAAACCAAAATGTTCACTTTCCAAAAAATTAAATTAAAAAAAATACTGTATACTAATCAAGGTAAAAATTGAAAGAAAAAATTTTGAGGCATTTTTTATTTATTCTAAGCTTTCTGCGAGAATTCTCTTCATTATCCCCAAGCCATGTCGGAGCTTGAGTTTTTTCTCGCCCATTCTGTCGCGGTAATCGATTGGAACCTCGATGATTTTGTAACCTTTACGCCTAACAAGCGCGTTCATTTCGGCTTCTACATCGAAGCCTTTGCTTTTTGGTTTCCAACCTTCTAAAACGTCGCTTCGCACAACCCGCAGACCAGACAGCGGATCACCGAGGTTAACCCCGTTCATTACTAACTGGGCAAACGCAAAAAGCTTGTTGCCAAGGTAGAAGGGGTTTGTGACGGATTTGGAGTGGTTATGGTCGCCTTTGAATCTGTTTCCGATAACCATGCCCACTTTGGGGTTTTGCTCTAAAATCTCAATCATTCCCGGGACATATTCAGCTGGGTAAGTGTAATCTGCGTCTGTAAAAACGACATAAGGCACCTTTGTGCCTAGTTGCTTGAAACCCTGAAACATGGCGTCTCCTTTGCCTTTGCCTTCTTGCAGTAAAACGTCTGCACCCATGTTTTTGGCTATTTCAATGGTTCGGTCAACGCTGTTACCATCAACAACCACCATGTAGGGATTCTTCAAAACTTTCTGCATTTCATCTATGGTGGGCCCTATCCCTTCTTCTTCATTGAGGGTAGCAATAACCACAGAAATATTTGTACCAATTTCCATCATAAAAAATCTCCAAAAAACTAGAAAAAACCGTTATATGTTATGCGGGGAAACAAACACTTAAAGCCGTAAGGAAGAAACATCCCGAACAATTAAGAAATGTTCTATAAACTTTCCCTAAAGGTCTATACTAAAGCAACTGTTAACTTAATTTGTTGGCAACAAACCCAACTTTATCAAGAACGTAATCAACGTCTGCATCAGTCAACCCAACATGCATCGGCAAAGTAATCGTTCTAGAAAGAACGTTCTCAGCAGCTGATAGACTCCCATAAGAGAAGGCGCCGATTTTTTTGTAAACCGCTTGCAGGTGGCAGGGCGGATAGAAAATATTCCCCGTTTCAACGCCGAAATCCTGAAAAAGCATCCTGGTGAATTCAACTTTATCTAATTTGGCGTCCAAAATCAACGGGTACTTGTAATAGTTGCTTCGGTAACCTGCTGGACACTTAACGGTTTGCACCACATCGATTTTTTCAAGTGCTTCGTCATAGCTTTTGGCAATCTCGTTGCGTCGGGTAATGAATTCTTCAAGTCGCTTCAACTGGTAAATGCCCAAAATTGCCGAAATTTCCGGCAGAACCATGTGGCGTCCTAAATCAACAAAATTTGTTTTTCCTACACCTGACCCGTAAAAGCTAAACCTCTTCGCAAACTCGCTTAAATCAGCATTATTTGAGACCAGCATGCCGCCTTCGCCAGTGGTCATTACCTTGGTTGGAGTAAAAGCAAAAACACCTGCATCACCGAAACTTCCAGCCTTCTGACCGTTAACAGTGGCACCTATCGCATGCGTTGCATCTTCAACCAGAAACAATCCATGTTCTTTGCAAATCGCCATTATCTTTTTGAGGTCAGGGTTGGGAAAACCAGCAATGTGAGTTACTATAACCCCGCGTGTTTTGGGGGAAATGTTCTGGCGCAGACTCTCTGGGTCCATGGAAAGGGTATCTTCTTGTATGTCGGCAAAAACGACTTTTCCGCCAACGCAAACAACGCTGTTGGGCACTGAAACGAAACTGTTAGTGCAAACCACAACTTCTCCGCCGTCTACGCCGAAGTAGCGAAGCACCGTTTCGTAGGCGCTTGAGTCAGAGTCGAAAGCAACAGCGTCCCCAACGCCAACGTACTGGGCGACCATTTTTTCAAATGTGCTTACGTTTTTGCCGTTCCTAAACTGTCCTTCTTCTAAAACTTCGCGGACATCGAGCAAGAGTTGGTTAATGTCTTCTTTTGGAAAGATGGGCTTTGATGAACGGATAAGTTGTTTAGTCATTGAGGATTCCTCTTCAAAAATCGTACTTTACGGTGAAAAGATGAAATTTCTCATCTAAGATTGCATGCAGGATTTGCCAGGTTGAATGCTTGTATAGCTTATGGAAGATGAATCCGAAGCGAAACGGGGGAATCGCGCCTTTATTGAGGGGTTTAACGTAAAGTTGGTTATCCCGTTTTTGAATTGTCCAGTAATGCACGTCTTCGCCGTACAGAAACTCGTTAAACCAAGTTGGGCATTGCACGTAACCATGCTTTGACACGCGTTTTATTTCTTTAAACAAAACCCAAGGATCAGCTACATGCTCAATCAAATAGTAACTAGTTACAAAATCAAACGCTTTGTCTTTAAAGGGCAAAAAACAGCAGCTGCATAAAACAAACGGTTTACCCTCAGTCACCAGTTTCTTCATGTTTCTATCGGGAACAGGCTCAACATGGAGGTCGCATAGAACGTTGGCTTTTGGGAAAGGTTTTGCGCCGCAAGCGATATCGAGGCAGTAAGGTGATCCATCTTTCTTCAAACTTGCAATTTCATGCAATTTCTGGGTTCCAAACTTGAATCGGTCAAGCTCGGATTTGCGAACGGGAATCCTGTTTGGTGTTGGATTTTGGCTTTGAAAATCAGCCGTTCTTTCTCTGCGACGCATGGTAAGCACTTGCTAGAGTCTAAAATGCAGTCTGCAACTCTTTTATTGATGAAACAAGAGCATCTCGAATGTATTCTACGTTTTCTTGAGTTACTCTATAATGCATCGGTAAACACAACACTTTTTTAAGCACCTGCTCAGAAGCAGGCAAATCGCCCTCTCGCGTGCCAAAGTTTTCCATGTAGAATGGCTGAAGGTGGCATGGTGGATAGTAAACATGGCCAGTTTCGACACCATATTTTGTTTTAAGCAAAGACGCCAGCTTTAAGCGGTCAATACCGTCAGCAAGCTTCAATGGATACTTATAGTAACTATGCCTAAAGTTTGAAGGAACTCTAAAAAGCGTAATACCGTCAACGTTGGCTAAGGCTTTTTCATACCATTTGGCGACTTCATTTCGTTTTGCTAGAAATTCTTCCAAATGCTCAAGTTGATGTTTTCCAACTATCGCCGCCATCTCGTTTAACCGCCAATTATGCCCCAACATTACCGCCTGACGATCAACGTTTTGTCCGCATGTTCGCAAACACCTGGCTTCTTCATCAAGACGCTCATTGTTTGTTATTATCATTCCGCCTTCGCAGGAAGTCATAACTTTAGTTGGATAGAAAGAGAAGCAACCTGCATCCCCGAAAGTTCCAGCCTTTTGACCATTCATCATTGCACCATGGGCATGGGCACAATCTTCCAATAAGAAAAGGTTTTTTTCATCGCAGAACTGCTTGAGTTCATTAATTTGGGGGCAAACTAAACCAGCGATGTGGACCACTATTACTCCTGCAGTTTTCGACGACGCCTTTCTTTTGACGTCATCAACATCGATGCCTAAAGAATCCTCATTCATGTCCGCGAAAACTGGTTTACCGCCTGCAAAAAGAACCGAGTTGGGAGTTGAAACAAAAGTGTTCGTCGGCACAATCACTTCTCGACCCATGAGCCTAAAATGTCTTAGCGCGACATCCAGCGCAGCCGTGCCAGAATTAACCGAAACAGCGTACTTTACGTTGTTGTACTCAGCGAATTCTTTTTCAAATTCTTGAGCGTATGGTCCATCGGTTAACCTGCCGTTTTTAAACATTAACATAAGATCAGTTAGCATTTCATTCAAGCTTTCTTCCGAAATATACGGAGATGAACCAGAAATATTCATGCTACTCTACCTCTTTATTAAAAAAATGTTACCAGGATTTTCCGCCAGTACAAAACAAGTAATCAACAACGGAAAGGTGAGAAACAAATCCATCACACGTTTGTGTATAAATCGGTTGGGAAAATTCTTGAAAAATTAATTTTATTCCTTCCTGCTCGAACCGTTTATTATCAATGTAGTCTTTACAACCGTTTCCCGCTAGCTGTACGTCTGCACCGAGTTTTTTGCATTGAGCGATAATTAACTCAGTTTTTTTTCCTCGAGCACCCAAAGAAGAACTCAACACTAAAGGCTTATCAATTTTTAAAAAGCCCATCATTCCTTTTATGAGGTGCATGTTAAGGTCGATAAGCAGAAGCCATTCGCGTTGATACGTGGATTCGAAAAAATCAGAAAATTCACTCCAATAAGGAGCCTTGCAGTAATTATGCTTAAGAGTTAGCCAGTGTCTTTTTCCCCAGTCTGGCTCACTTTTGTTGGCAATCTTTACTTCTTTAATTAGTAAGGGTTTGTTGGCATGTTCTATTGGTACGCTGATCCATCTTACTCCTTCAGAAGTCATAATTCTGTTTCTGTTGGTGAACCCTTGACGTTCAAACTGAACATTATCTTCAATAATAAAAACGTCTGAACGGCGCATTTTATCGAAGAAGCCAAGCCAAGGCAAATAGTTCGGTTGGTGACCTGCCACTATCATTCTAATTCGCCAACTTAGGGAAACGTCGTCATTTTTTCAACGTACCGCACGACTTCAAAAGCTTCTGCCGCTGGAACACTAACCTGGCTTCCCCTAAAGGACGCTAGGTTAACCATTGATTCATAGGTGATGTATCTTTTTGTTTTCTGGGAGAAATGGCATTTGAGAGCTGTCCATTTTTCGTTTACGCAATTGGTTATGTCTACAAAGTACGTTGGCGAAAAAGCGGGTGTAACTCGAGGGGTTTCATACGCTAACAATCGTGGTGCATTTCTGAAGGCAGACATGGATACCCAACCGACTTGGCGGTGATCCTGATGAATATCGTTCACTGTGTGGGTTAGGATAGTTTCAGGCTTGTTTGCAATGTAGAAGGCTTCAAGAAAATCTATTGCTTGCCTTGAACAGGGAATCTCCGTGTCTGGAAAATCGCCGAAATACACTTCTTTTACGCCGAGTAACGATAACGCTTCAATGCTTTCCTTAGGTCTAACTTCTGGGTCTCCACTGTGTTCTCCTTTTGACATGAAAACTGCAATGACTTTTTTTCCAAGTTTAGATGCAGCGCTAATGGTTCCGCCGCAACCTAATTCTATGTCATCGGGGTGTGCACCCACTGCCAAAATTACATCAGATTTTAGAACCAAACATTAAACCTCCAAAAATTAAAATCGTTAACTCTATTGGAAAAATTATAGGTTCATTTTTAGCCATAAACTAACATAACGCTCGTGATATTGGAGCGCATTAACTGTAGCATTATAAATCCATAACTCAAAGAATAGGTTGCCGTAGAACCCTCTTTTCTCTGAGTTCCAAGCAATCGTTGTAGGGTTAGCGTTTATTGTTGCTCCATTAAGTGTTATGCTTTGCATGTCAAGCTGGCGTGGATTATTCGCATCGATTTTGTATTGGAACGAGACGTCAACTGGCAGTTGCAATGATTTTTTGTCAGCGACAAAAAAAGTAATGCTGCCCAAGGACGGCAAATCACTTTTAGTGTGATTAAAGCTGTTTGGCGTAAACTGTGTTTGGTTGCCGAATTTCGTTTCAATGACATAGTAGGCGCTTGAGCCTAAGTGGTTATCAACGTTTAGGTATAAACGGTAATTGTTGCCAACCGTAACGTTTGATGGGTAAGTGGCATTATTGTATGGCCCAAAAAGCGATAATTCCGTAAAAAAATCCGTTTGCGGAAAAAACACAAGTTTCTGAAGCGCAGGAGAAGCAATGAACAGCGCTGAAACCGCCGTTATGATAAGTAAAAGTGCTTTATACTGTTGGAGACCCATGGAAGCTTCTCCTTTCTCTTCTACCTAAAACAATCCAAGCTGTAATGCCTGCGCATAAAATTCCAATTGAAGCCGCCAGTGACAAAATCGTGAATACAAAATTTTGTGTGGCAGTTGCTTGGGCATTTTCTTTTAGAGCGGTGGCTTGGCTTGTAAAGTCGTTGAGTTTACTTTGGCACCGCATTGAGTAAGTATAAGCTGAATCGTAATCGTTACCTGCAAATGCCAACTCCGCCTTCGATAATGATCCAGCAACATCATTAAGCGTAACCATAAGTGAATCTACATTCGCGCCAGCAGATTCAGCCTGTTTAACCGCATCATAACAGTTTTTAAGCGAATCTTTAGCTGAGGAAATAGCTTTTTGAGAGCCGCCTCGATCAGCGAAAACTGGAGAGACAAATATTGCAGCAACTAAAAAAACAGCAAAGAATACTGTAACGGAAAGTTTGAAAATTCTTGTCAAGTTAGATATCGCCAAAATTGAATTTATTCAACTGTGGATTCCGGCAAGCTTTCAATCTCTTTGATTGGGCATAAGTTCTCTAGAATCTTTCTTTTTGTAGAAAAATCGTTCAAGCGTTTTTCCATTGTTTTGCTGTATCGAGCGTATTCTTTGTAAGCGTCCAAGTATTCGTGTCCTTTACCAGTTAACAAGTAACATTGTCTATTATCTTCAAACCTTACGAGAGATGCGGTGACGATTTCGTTTAGGTAGCGCTGCAGCACTTTGTAGCTTAAGTTAGCCTGATACATGATTTGTGTTTTTTTAGCTTCTCTACTTGCAACATTTAGCATGTCCGCTATAATGTCTAGTCGGTCACGATAATTAACCAAGCGAAAATTCCCCAAAATATTTATTTAAAATACCATTTGATTTACTAAACAAAAAACTAAACAAAAATTATTTGTGCAGCCAACCTCTGCCATTCTTTTTCAAATGCGGCTTTTCAGCCTTTGCTTCAACGAAAAACTCTGCGGATTTTTTCTTTTTCGATTGCTGGTTGGCGGTAATGTTGTCTTTAACGAATTTGCCCCAGCCGCCGACATGCGGGTTAGGAGGAATGTATCTTTCAACGTTTGCAACTTCATGTTGTTCAAGAATGTCTTTAAAGTTTAAGGCTTTGAAGTCCCTTGTGGCATGAATTACTGTGCCTTGATCGATGAATAATGAATTGTAATCGTTCACGGCTACGCCTTCGGCCCTGACTTTGTCATCTATGCGCTCGTTCCAGAGTCTTTTCCATTCAACTTTTAATTCTTCAACGAATTCTTTTTGAGACGGAACCATATGTAAGAAGTCCCTCCTGACAGAAGCGGATAAGAAAATTTTTTTCTAGCTTAAAATTGGATAAAACTAGCTTGAGGATAAACCTCAACTAGTTAGTGTCTTAGGGGAGTTATTTAAACTGTAAGGATAAATGGTTCTATTTTTATCTATAACGTGGGGGTTTTTTCTGTATTTTTTCTGTTTTTATGGTAGATTTTGTTATTGTTTGCCATAGAACATTGCTGATTTTTTACTGTATGTTTTTTGGTTGTCGGTGTCTTCTACTAGGATGAGGTTGATTGAGGATTACTAGCTTTCTACAGAAACCTTGCTAATTGGTTTAAGATTTTTGGTCTAATAAGGGTTCTCTTGGTTGTTTAGCTGGCTTGGGCTTTGCAACCTTTAAATTCTTCTTTTTACTATAAGTTTGCAGTGATTATTTATGTCCATGTCTGTTACTGCTAAGGATATTTTTTCTAAGGGATTTAATTCTGTTCAAGACAATGATACTCTTTCAAGATGTCTGGAGAGTTTTAAGAAAGGAATGCCTCCAGTCTTGGCTGTTTTGGATGAGAAGGGTAAGTATGTGGGGATGATTACTAGGCGGTCGATTTTGCGGTCTCGGCTTGACCCTACTGTGGCGAAGGTTCGGTCTTTGATGCAGGCTGCGCCGCAAGTTGGTTTGGATGCTTCTTTGAGCGAGTTGGCCAAGTTAATGATTGGGAGTGGCATGCGGCAGCTTCCGATGTTTGACAAGGGAAAGTTGTTAGGTTTTGTTACAGATGAAGGCGTGATTCACGCGGCTGTTACTGACAGTTGGGGCAAAACTGAAGTTGAAAAAATTATGACTCGGGCGCCTCATACGCTTGAAGCTAATCGCTCGGTTGGCGCTGTTCTAAGTTTAATGCGTGAATACGGTGTCTCTCATGTTCCAGTCATGGATAAAGGTAAACTTGTAGGGATGGTTAGCATTCAGGATATTTTGGAGAATATCTATTGGCCGCAAAGACGCCAAACTTTGGGCGACATTGTCGGTGAAAAAACGGAGACGTTGAGTGTACCGGTTAAGGGTATTATGGCTAGTCCAGTGATAACGGTTGACCCTAAGGTGGGTTTGTCGGTTGCTGAGAAGCAGATGCATGACCGCGATGTTTCTTGTTTGGTGGTTGTTTCGGGTGAGCGGTTGGTTGGTGTTGTGACGAAGCTGGATTTTTTGGAGCCGATTTCGCAGTTAGGAGCGGCTGCGGCGCGGAAGTTGACGGTGCAGTTCGGTGTTAAAGACGTTGATATTGGACCTGAGCAGCAGGGTTTTATGATGGAGGAGTTTGATTCGTTTTCGCGCAAGTACCAGGAGGCGTTCCAGTTGGGGACGCTGTTTGTTTACATGAAAAGCCACGGCAACACGAGCATGCGCGGGACCCCGATGATTCATTGCCGCCTGCAGTTCCGAACGGTGCGGGGCACGTTTTTCAGCGCAAGCGAAGGCTGGGGTGTGGAGCCGACTTTCCGCGTCGCATTAGACAGGCTTGAACGGCGGCTTTTGCGGAGCAAAGAACTCTTAGCCTACAACCCCAAATACGCCAAAGACTACCTGCGCAAAATCGGGCTGCCCTCAGAAGAAGAATAAATTTTTTCTTCTTTCTTTGCTCTTTTTTCTTTTAAACACCCCTAAAACACTGATTTTTAACATACTAATGAGCTTGTTTTCCGCCAATACCGACCTGCCCCTCTTAGGACTTTTTTGCCTACCCCCTATAGGTTTCTGCAATGAGTTTCTAATAGGCTCCAAATATGCCGGTGAAGAGCCTCCCCCTCTATCGTTTCTGCATAGATCTGCTATTAGGCTCCTAATAGGCTCCAAATATGCCGATGAAGTGGGCTTACAAGAATCGCCCGGAAACGCAAACCTCAAATCATATCTCACCCCCAACACGCAAACACATCTCCCTAAACGCTGAACCAACAAAACAGCCCCGCCTAAAGAACCCTCACGAAATTCACCAATTGACAAATTTACCAAGAAATTGAAGAAAATATGAAAAATCAGTTATAAGAAGACGATTTGGTTTTGCATTTCTTGTGCTGACTTTGTTTGAGCGATGATTCTTAGTCTTTTGATGCATTCACCGATCGTTAATTTCTGCTGATGAACATAGATAACGCCCAAATGAGGCTTGTCTAATGCTATTCTAAGAAAATCAGCATCATGCGTGAAAATCACGGCTTGGTTTTGAATGGCAACTTTGAGTTGTTCATCATCAGTTAAACCTAGTTTCCCTAAATCTTTAGCGGAAAAAGCGTTAACTCCTCGCCTCTTTAAGCCGTCGACGATGGCTATGCTGACGCTTTCATCAGCGTAAATCTTGATTGGCTTGATTTGTGGTCATCTGCCTTTCTGCAATTCTGCGAGGCGTTCAACGAACTGTTTGTCCTCTTTTATTTTCTTGTCCATTTCAGCCCTATTTTCATAATAATACGACAGCGCATCATGAACCTGTTCCAATTTCAAATGAGGATGTGCAGTAATTATCTCATCAGGAGAGCGGCTAAGATACTCATACTCGATAGCTATGTCTACAATTCTGACACGTGTCCCAGCAACCACCGCACTACCGTTGCAGATTTTAGGGTTAATTTCCACGTAAGGATGTTCTGTTTTGGTCTGCAAACTCCAACAACACACTCGATGCTATAGCCAATCATGTACCAATAGAAACTCTTAACTTTTATTGTACATCGCCAACTTTCATGCGTTTACTAGAAACGAGAACCTGACGCCAGCCTAAACGCCCCGCCAACCCACCCATAAAAACCCTAACGAAAT
>PLNS01000011.1:0-1104 GCA_003141855.1 Candidatus Bathyarchaeota archaeon
ATTTAAGGCTCTCTAGAAGGAGGATGATGCTACAAGAGTGTGTTGAAGCGTTGGGTGGATAGGTTTAGCGCGCTGCTAACAAAGGGTTGATACAACCTATTTCCATGAACGGAACAAACCCCACACGACCACCCAAAACAACATCAAACACAGGTAGATACTGTTTTCCGCAATCTTGAAGAGCGGTTTGCGGAACTGGAAAAAAGTTGAGTTGAAAAAGACATGTTTGAGGAAGAGGAAGAAGGGGAAGAAGAGTCAACCGAAGAAGATTGGGAAGAAGAGGACTGGTAAATATACAGAAACTGTATGATTTTTTCCATTTTTCCATGCTTTATTTGTTCATGCTAAAATAGTCAAAAAGGTAGTTAGGCAAAAAATATATTATAAAAAGCTAATGATGCCATAGCGGTGAATGATATAGATGGGGCGTTTGTGTTTTATGTTAACCATTCAAACAATAAAACAACCATTTATGCCGCGATTTGCGGTAAATTTGTTAGTCGAAGGCGTGACAAAACATTGAATGGGTATTGGAGTACCGTAGAGCATTAACCATTCGTCGCGCTCTTTCTTTGTGAAGGCCTTGATAAGGCTGAATCGCTGTCAGCGTAAATTGACGTTTATCTGGCCCTTCCGGAATTACACTACAAAAGGCGCAGGCTTCTGTAGCCTTCGAACCTGATTCATGAAGCTCCGGTACCAATTCTCAATTTCTGGCGATATGCTCGGCGGAACCTCCTCCATAGCTTTCTCAAAATCGCTGAAGGTAACCTCTTTTGCGTTGATGTCTCTTCTCAAAGCGTTCATGGCGGCCTCCCTGCATACGGATGATATATCGGCGCCGGAGTAACCTTTCGTCATGCGATGCGCCTTGATATCCACATCATTTGATAGTGGCATGTTCTTCGTATGAATCTTAAATATTTCAAGCCTAGCCGCTTCGTCGGGTTCTGGAACATAAATTAGCCGATCGAATCTGCCTGGCCTTAATACGGCTGAGTCGACAATATCGGGCCTATTTGTCGCAGCTATAACTATGATGTCTTCTAAGGGCATTATTCCATCCATTTCTGTTAAAAGCTGGCTGATGACACGTTCAGTTAC
>PLNS01000011.1:1119-83867 GCA_003141855.1 Candidatus Bathyarchaeota archaeon
AGCATTGTCTTCCCACACCCAGGCGGGCCTATTAACAGTATACCTTTAGGCGGCTGAATCCCCAATCTCTTGAAGACTTCAGGATTTTTCAGCGGCCACTCAACAGCCTCCTTTAATTTCTCTTTAACCTCCTCCAAGCCTCCCACTTCATCCCAATGAACAACCGGAACTTCCACAGCAATCTCTCTCATAGCTGTAGGCGTAATCTCCTTGAAGGCGTTCATGAAATCATCTATCTGAACCTCCATCTTCTCCAGGACGCAGGGAGGTATTCGCTCTTCCGTCAGATTTATCTCGGGAAGATACCTAAGTAGAGCTTTCATAGCTGCCTCTCTGCACAGGGCGGCCAAGTCAGCACCCGTGTAACCGTGCATCCGCTCAGCAAGCACCTTTAAGTCAACATCACTGGCTAAGGGCATACCTCTGCTATGAATCAACAATATTTCATGACGTCCCCGCTTGTCTGGGGTCCCTATCTCTATCTCGCGGTCAAACCTCCCAGGCCTCCTGAGAGCTGGATCCAAGGCATTCGGCCTGTTTGTTGCACCTATTACTATGACATTTCCTCTACCAGTCAATCCGTCCATGAGAGATAGAAGCTGAGCGACAACCCTTTTCTCCACTTCACCTGTAACCTCCTCACGTTTGGGCGCGATAGAGTCCAACTCGTCTATGAGTATGATGCTCGGAGCGCTTTTATGAGCCTGTTGAAATATTTCTCGAAGCTTCTCCTCCGACTCCCCATAGAACTTACTTATTATCTCAGGCCCGTTTATTGAGAGGAAGTTTACATCAGACTCATTCGCTACTGCTCTAGCTAGGAGTGTCTTTCCGCAGCCGGGTGGACCGAGCAGTAGAACCCCTTTCGGAGGATCTATTCCAAGCGTCTGGAAAATCTCGGGATGCCGCATTGGAAGTTCAACCATCTCCCTTATCAGTTTAATCTCCTTCTCCAAGCCTCCTAAGTCCTCATAGGTGGTACGTGGCACACTTTCAGCTTGCGTAACAGGTTCAGACAATATCTGCAATCTAGTATCTTGGGTCATCTTTACTATTCCTTGGGGCTGCACCTTCGCAACAGTGAACTGAACAGAATGACCAAGCATCATAACAGGCGTCTTGTCTCCCTCAACAAACGTCCTATCCATAAGTCTGTTCTTCACAAAATTTGCAAAGGCTTCGTCAACGTTCAATCGCATATCCACTGGAGAAAGCACTATGCTCAGGGCATTTTTAACCTCAGCCTTGCGAACTACAACGTAATCGTTTATTGATACGCCAGCATTTTTACGTAAGAACCCATCGATTCGCATAACGTTTGGATCCTGGTCTTCAGAGTACGCTGGCCAAGCGATCGCCGACGTTTTTTTCTTCCCTGAGAACTCTATTACGTCTCCAGATGAAACNNTTAAACATATTTCTGATAGAAGCACTAAATCCGTTCTCTCAACATCATTAGAACATATTGTGATTCGGTAAGGGTGTCAGGACGCGTTCTTAGATATAAACTTGGCAATTTTCTGAAAGTGAAGCTAGTTTTCAGCGCACACGCTTGATTAGTTTAATTCAATTTTTTCTCGGTTGTTATTTGGCTTCACTCTTCTTAGTTGTTATTTACTTTCGCCCCTCTTTTTGGTGTCCGTATAGGTTTTCTTTTTCACTTTCTTTCTAATCGGGCAATTAAGTCGAATACTCGATTTGCACCTGCGACAGTTCTTAACTAAACCTGCTCTTAATTGGCACATTTTCATTTACCGCTTTTCTTATGTTTATACTCATTGCTCGTATGTTTATACCCATTGCTTTTTTTAGCTTAGTTTGTTATTTTTGCAATAGTTAGGCAATTAATTAAAATTAACTATTCACTATATTTGCCAAACTCGGATTTTAATTTGTCTTGATGACTTGGTTTAGGCTTTTCTGGTTGCTCTGTCTCACTACCCCATGCGTTACAGCCATAACCTTTATCCTCAGTTTTTTCCTATTGAGATTTCAACTGGTCACTTTTGCCTTTGCTCATAAATTCATTTAAACTTGTGTTATTACGTAAACTACTGTCTAAATTAACAGCTAAAACCTTGCCCATTACTTTCTCTTCTTCTGTGTGTTTCCTCACTTTGAAATCGCTTTGGACGAAAAAAGAACGTTTGCATGATTCACAATTCAAATATGGAAAAATTCCGTCTAACGGCCTAGTGACTTCTTGTTTAGCACCGCAATAAGGACATTGTTGAATCTTAGGTTTCTCGAGGCTGGTTGTAACATTTGATTTAACATCAATACTACTTTCTAACTCGTCCCAAGAAGAATACATTCGATGCAAAGGGGAATTTCCGCTAGACCATAATTCTTTGAAAATGCTAAGGGCTTCTTTTCGATCATTTTTTGTGGATGCTGGATAATCATTTTGATCGACCACCAGAAATCACCCAGTCTACTAGTAAAATGATGTTCATTAAAACTAATGGTGTTCATTAAAACTAATAACGTTTGTGAATAAAACAAAAACGCGCTGCATCCCAAATAGTTTGACTATGTGGACTGAATTTATTCATGATTATTTGCAGTTCCAGAGAGCCTAAACTCCAAGAGATAATTGGTTGTTTTTTCACCAAGTTCTATAGAACCGCTGTCGGAAGTTTGATACAAACCAACATCAACTTTGAATGATTACAGCCAAGTGTTATATGCTATACGTTCTATAGTTAATTTGTTTTCAAATAAAATTATAGGAAGAGAAAAAAAACATGACAAAACTAAAAAATAAAACTATGGCTATTTTGATTGTGGCAATCTTAACTATATCAATTGGAGCTTCAACAATACAAATGTCACAAGCAACAAATCTCAATGTACCAGTATACCTAAAAGTCTACGCTGAACCCAATCCAGTCGGCATCGGCCAAACAGTCTTCGTCAGCATGTTTTTCACAAAACCAATCCCCAACGTTGTTGGTCAATACTACACTGGGTTAACCATAAACATCGTTAAGCCAGACGGAATCAACCAGACCCTTGGGCCATACACAGCAGACACAACCGGCGGTGTAGGCGGAATCGTATTCGTACCTTCAATCGTCGGAAACTACACTGTTCAAGCATTCTATCCAGGACAAAACATCACAACAGGTGACCACTTAATTGCAACTTTGAGCGACCCAGACTACTTTACCGTGCAGCAAGAACCGATTCCAGGCTCTAATATAATTCCATTGCCAACTGAATACTGGTCTCGTCCAATCTACGCAACAAACTACCTATGGTCACAACTCGGTGGTAACTGGTGGGGTCTATACCAACCATCATTCACTAGCACTGGCGGCTACGACGCAACCGGTAACAACTTCAACCCATACAGCGCAGCGCCTAACTCAGCTCACGTTATGTGGGTTAAGCCAACCGCTTTCGGCGGACAAGTCGGCGGCCCAATCAGTGGCGACCAAGAAAGCCAGTATACATCAACATCAATTCTCTACAACCAATTCGAGCCCATTATCCTCAACGGCTTCCTCTACTACAAACTCTACCCCAACACACCAACAAGTCCCTCTAGCGCTGATACCCCTGGCATAAACGCAGTCGACCTAAGGACCGGAAATTTGATCTGGCACAAAGACACATCTCTTACACCACTCTTCGGCTGGAACATGCAATTCCACACCGTACAGGAATATGGAACACAAGCGTACCTAGTCTGCCAAGCACCAACTCAACCAGCTCAAGGTAACGTAAGTAGCTACAGCGTTTGGCAAGTTCTAGACCCGATGACTGGATACTTCATAGCAAACATCACAAGCGTACCAAGCGCAGGACCTCTAGGCGGAGCTGGCCTACCAGGCATAGTTGAAACCAAAGATTACAACACGCAAGGAGCAGTATACTACTATAGCACCAGCAGCGGCAACCTTACCATGTGGAACTCAACCAGATGCTTCCAAGGCGGCACAGCCTTCGGTGCAGCATCTTCACCGTCCACCATACGCCCATCCGGAAACATCAACTTCACACGAGGCAACCAATGGCAAGTAATACTCCCAACCAATATTAGCGGTTTAGCCATCAACCCAGCTTTAAGCATTGCTGGAAGAACAAATGACGTAATACTTATGCGTTCGTACGGTCCACTGTTGGCTAGCTTCTCGACTCAATTTGGAGCATCCTACGAGGTAGAATGTGGATTCAACGCGACAAACGGTCAACTGCTATGGGGACCTGTAAACAGGACAGACCTGCCAGAGTTCCATGAGCGATCAGTTATCGCTGTCGGTGACCAACACTGGGTAGAACATGACAAAGACACCAACCAAGCATACACCTACGACCTACTTACTGGCAAACAAATCGGTTCAGTCATCACGCTTCCAGGCAACGCTTTAAGCACACTGGAACGCGGCGGAGCCATCGCTTACAATAAATGTTATATCTGGGACTTCGGCGGCAATGTTAACGCGATCGACCTGACAACAGGTAAGTTAGTATGGACCTATAAACCCAGAGACGCAGGATACAACACACCATACGGCATCTATCCATTCTGGCATTTTGGCTCACACAGCATCGCAGACGGCAAATTATTCCTCTCGGAAGCCCGCATGTACGACCCACCGATGTTCTCTGACGCACACAAAATGGCAATCAACACCACTGATGGCACAATCGTCTGGAGCGGATTAGGCTTCTATGGACGCGAGCCAAGCGCAATCGCTGACGGCTACTTAGTCGCATGGAACAGCTATGACTGCCAAATCTACACCTACGGCAAAGGACCATCAGAAACCACAGCCAACGTACAGCAGAACGTGGTGCAGTACGGTTCAAGCGTGCTCATAACCGGCAACATAATGGACAAATCCACAGGCACAACCGACAACGACAGATCAGCAAGATTCCCAACTGGCGTACCAGCCGTATCAGACGACAGCCAAACCGCATGGATGGCATACGTCTACATGCAGCAGCCAAAACCAACAAACGCAACTGGAATTCCAGTGTCAATCGATGTTCTCGACTCAAACGGCAACACCCGAAACATTGGCACAACAACTAGTGATGCCACCGGCAGATTCAGCTTCACATGGACACCAGACATAGCAGGAGACTACACCGTCACCGCGAACTTCTTAGGCACAGAATCATACTACGCATCATCAGCAGAAACATTCTTCACCGTCAGCGAACCAGAACCAACTGCAACACCCGCACCAACATTAGCGTCATCTATGGCTGACCTGTACTTTGTTCCCGCAATCGCAGGCTTGTTCGTCCTAATCATCGTAGTATTAGCTCTGCTAGTACTCATGATGATGAGAAAACGACCAACCCCAACCATATAGAAACGCCAAACAAAAAACAATCTTCCCCTTTTTTGTTTTTAAAAACAATGGAGAAAAGATGAGGGCTGAGAAGGCTCTGGTTAGCATTCACTATATAATAGCCATAGTGATTAGAGCATTTTGCATTTTTGCTCTTTTCTCCAAGTTTCCAGAGCCTCAGCAAACCAAATAATGCCTGGAGAAGCATTAATATACGTTACACGGCTGAAACGTTGTTGCAGAAGTGCATGCAGAAAGCCTGTCAAGAGCCTTTTAAATAAAAGGAAATTTGGCTGTTAGTTGTCATTTATTCGAAGCGGTTATCGATGAAAGGTGTCGCTTGCAACCTTAACATTCTTGCTAGAGTAACGATTTAGAGGTGGGACCGCTTGTTTCCATAGTTCGTTAAAATAAGCCTCGACAGCCAATATGAGGGCAGGGTTAGTTGTCCATAACATAGGCGAATCACCTACGAGTTTTTCAGGCGACGTGTAGACAAGTAGTTCTTTTTTGTCATATACTCCGAGAATCGCCGAGAATTGGTATGGAACAAATCTGATTTCAAAATTCGGATTTTTAATGGAGTGTTTATAGATTTCTTGAGCGGATTGTTTGTCAGGAAGTTTCTGTGCTACAATTCGGATTTTTACATGTCTTTTTAGCGCTTGGATGTTTTGCTCTTTGAAAAGGGAGCCTGCGTAACCGACATTTTTCCATGAACCATTGATAATGTCGCATGACTCTTTTGTTCCATCAACAACTATTCTTGACTTTCTTATGATAGCTTCCTTCCCGCTTGTAATAGCAAAGTAGGTAGTCTTTTCTTCGTCTGGGCTTTCCACTTGAACGTTTGCGAACTTCTCGAGCAGCATTTTTGACTTCTGCCCAAGATTCAAAGATGCTTTTTCTCTTCGTTCAAGCAGAAACATAATAGCGTCGTTTATGGGAACTGGCTTAAACTCTGTTGGATTGACGAGCAATTTTTCTACTAAACCTAGACTTTGCAGCTCAGCTACGACTCGCTGGGCTTCTTGCCGGGCTATATTTGTCTTTTCTGCAATCTTTTTAATTGTACTATTGCTTGTTCTGACTAAGGCAAGGTAAACCTTTGCTTGGAGAAATGTGAGCCCCAATTCCCTAAGAGTCTGAACATCTTCAACCCGAAGCATCATCCCCTCCCCATATGCTACATTATTGCCTATATGCACTTAAGACTGTTACATTTTTAAATTTTTATGAAAGCAAGTGACTTTCTTGCCACTCTTTAAGTGCAATAACCTACTTATAAGAACAAAGGAGAAAAAAGAAAATGTCTATCAATTTCGTTAGAGAGAATGCTAAAATTCATGGAAAACAGAAACTATCTGTAATTGCTTTGATTCTGCTGTTGTCAGTTTCCGGAATAATGACGACTATGTCAAATTCAAAAGCGCAGACTGCGGCTTCTCCTCTTCCCACAAATGCTTATCTAGCTGTTTCGCCAAACCCTGTAGGCCTCGGTCAGCAGGCAACACTTGAAATGTGGCTGGGTCAACCCAACCCAACTGCATCCGGTCTAGTCGGTAGCAGGTGGACAAACCTTGCCATAGCAGTCACAAAACCTGATGGAACAACCGAAACGCTGGGGCCTTTCACAGCTAATGACGCGTCATTCGCAATCGCATATTACACACCCAACCAAATAGGCAATTACACTTTCAAGTTCACTTTTCCAGGGCAACACGTAACCGGTGTATCACCAATGACCATGGCACCAGTTGACAGTTATTATGCACAAAGCAGTTTCACAACAGTACTTACAGTACAGCAGGAACCAGCGACAACAACGCCACAAACTTCGCTTCCAACGAACTATTGGACTCGCCCAATAAACTCAAATAATCAATACTGGTATTCAATTTCAGGAAACTGGCTAGCGTTAGGTGCATCCACTTTTGGATCAACAAACTACAATGCGACAGGAAACTTTAACGCGTTCACCAGGGCGCCTAATAGTGCTCATGTCCTGTGGACTAAGCCATTAGAGTTTGGAGGCTTAATTGGAGGCGAATTCGGCGGAACGAGCACAAGTAACTACTTCACTGGCAAAACATATCAAACAGCGTTCCAACCACCAATAATCATCAACGGCGTACTCTATTACAACGCTCCTACAAATCCCAGAGAGGGCTTTTATGCTGTAGATTTGCGTACCGGGCAAACGTTGTGGTGGCAAAACAGCACTGAGCCTGTTTATCAACCTATGGGCGGTTTAGTGACAGGTTGGGCTTATCCTGGAATCTCTCTCGGTCAAGTGTATAACTACCTGTCGCCTAACATGGAAGGAGGTTTTCCCTATCTCTGGTTCACTGGCACAACTACATGGGATATGTATGACGCTAACACAGGAAACCGGATATTACAAATTGCTAATGCAACAACCGGCGGCACAAATGTCGAAGGACCTAATGGCGAACTGCTAAACTACGTCATTGGAAATAATTGGATAGCTATGTGGAACTCGTCACTTTGCATCGGAACGTTCGCAAAATATACCCCGCCGATCCCACTTTTTAGTTCAAATGCTTGGGTCTGGAGTCCACCTATAGGAGCCGTTCTTAATTGGAATACAGGCGTGCAATGGAATGTTACGATTAAGTATCCGGGTGAGGCAATAGCAAGCGTCAACTCGGGAATAATACTTGCAAGTACCGTAACTGGGGTAGGCAGCTATTTCGGGATACAAAGCTACGCAATAGAAGTAGGATATAGCGCGACGACGGGCCAACAATTATGGATGCAAAATCGAACACTACCTTCTGGCCCTACAACAGGGTACCTTTACAGTATAGGACCGATGGTCAACGGCATATACACAGCATACGACGCCTTAGCTGAGCAATGGTATGCTTTCGACGTTAACACTGGCAATAAGATATGGGGTCCGACAGTAGCTGACCCTGACCCATGGGGTTCAATGGGAAGCGCATCGAACTCACAAATCGCTTACGGAATCCTTTACGGAGAATCTACAGATGGAGTTCACGCTTTCAACCTTACCACAGGCCAGCACTTATGGGACTTCAAAGGAGTTGACAGCGGAGCAGATTTCCCTGGCTTCCCTTACTATCCGTTTGAAGGTACTTCAATGACCGTTGCTGACGGAAAAATCTACTTGCAAACTGGTGACACTCATGGTGACCCCATGTTTAGAGGAGCACAACTTTACTGTGTAAACGCTACTTCCGGAACAGAAATCTGGAGAACAACTTCATTCTACGAAGGAGTTACGCCTGTTTCAGATGGAATCCTCATGGCTCTAAACGGGTACGACAACCAAATATACGCCTATGGTATGGGGCCAACCAAGACTACTGTTACCACACCAGCAGTCGGAGTAACAACCGCAACACCGATAACTATTAGCGGAACAATAACTGACATTTCAAATGGAGCACAGCAAGATGCAGTCGCGAAGAACTTCCCTAACGGGTTACCATGCGTTTCTGATGCAAGCCAATCGCAATTCATGGAAGCTGTCTACCAACAACAACCTATGCCAACCAACCTCACTGGCGTTCCAGTAACGATAAACGTGGTTGATTCAAACGGCAATTACAGAACAATCGGAACCGCAGTAAGCAATGCTTATGGAACCTACAGTTTGACATGGACCCCGGACATCTCAGGTACCTATACCGTTATAGCAGACTTTACAGGCACAGAATCATACTATGCATCCAAAGCTGCAGCTACATTCTACGCTTCTGAACCAGCAGCAACACCCACCCCAACCGCAGCAGTACAATCTGTCGCTGACCTATACTTTGTTCCAGCAATCGCAGGCATTATTGTTGCAATAGCCATAGTTGGAGCTGTACTAACACTCTTGTTGCTTAGAAAAAGACCACAAAGCTAAACAGCAACACAAAAACAATCTTCCCCCCTTTTTTAGTCTTAAAAAGCAATTTAGAAAGAGCTGGCTAAGAAGGCTCTGGTTAAATTAACTGTGACATCGTAGTCATCGTGAATACGATTTTGCATTTGTGTTCTTTTCTCCAATAATCCTTGCCTCCAGAGCCTCAGCAAACCCTTCAAACAAATTTAAGAAGTAGTCAGCAAACAAAAGAAAAAGGCAAAGAGGGTTTAGGTGACTTGGCTTTAAGGGCTTCACAAAGCGATATTCAAGTAGTTGTGGTTTGAACCCATTACGGTTCAAATCCCGCCCGACCCACTCCCAATTCGCAATTTAAGGTCCGAACGACGGCTTAAACGACCCTGTGAAGCTAGCTCTCCCGACCAATCTTGCTAATTCAGAAAAAGAGGAAAACAGACTTAGTTTTGAAGAGAAAAAAGGAGCTGAAGTGTTTAGAGTGCACCGAAGCCCCTAAATGCTCAATTATTCTCCTGCGGAACCGGCTTGTACCAATGTTTCGATGAAGTATGACGCCTGGGTTGTGGAGATTACTATAGTGACGGGTCTGCCTATGTCGTTGATAGTTAATATTCCTCCGTTAGTTCCTCCGTTAGTGAACGTTAAAGTCGCGTTCCCTCCCTTTGCGAGACCGTTTACTCCGATGTCGGGGTTGCTTGTATAATTGGAGAACGTTTCTCCCTTGATTACCATTTGCTTCACCATTATGGACGTGGGACCTGTGTTTATGATTGTGATAGTTCCATTATTTATGCTCAGGTCCACCTGTGATATGTAGAGGCTTTCTTTTTGGACTTGGTTGGCTGTGACGTTCGAGGCAAAGAGCACAACGGTGGTTGAAAGTAAGACGGCGGCGGTCAGAATGATGAGGTTGCCGACTGGAGCACCTAAACCGCGCTTATTTCTGAAGAATCTCATCATAGCGTTTCGCCCTTCTGCTGCTCAGCATCAAGCAAAAACGGTTCCGCGGCTTTGATTTTCACGCCGTCGTCTCGGGTCACACGTAGATAAGTAAGAGATTTGCACTGATAAATCATCTGTGCCCCATTACGGCTACTGACGTATTTCAACAAGTCTAGATACTGTTTTTCACTGCCCTTTAAAACCAAGGCTATGTAATAATATGGTTCGGACAGATTCGTTTCTTTTTTCTTCATATTCCATCAATTCTTTCCATCGTTTCATTGCGTTTGCGCAATGCAACTGTATAGTGTATCTTAACTCTTAATAAAGGTTACTGATATTGATTGGAAAACCATAGCCAGAATACATCAAAACGCCACAAGAACATCAAAACTACTCAACAGCCGTACGCAAAACTGCAAAAAATCAGCACGGGTCTCTGGCGATTGTTTAGAACCAGCTTAAGTCTTGTTAGGCGACGTAACGCTTGCCGCCTCAGGTTTTTTTCGTGAAAAGATTAGGCTTGTTGACTTTACAATTTGGGGCACTCCTGCGAGGTCCTCAAAAATTAGCAAGCCTCTGGCAAGGATGGCAAAGGCACCTAGGGTGGCTTTAGTTTCTAATGAGATGGGTGCAGTAAAGAAGAGGGTGAAGATTCCGATGATTCCGAATTCTTGTATGCCTGCGCCTGCTGGTGTTAATGGTACAAAAGCTAATGCGGTAACTAGCGGGTGGATAAGGAAATAGCCTATCCATGGTATCTGCGTAATTCCTAAAGCTAACCCTAAAAAGTACCATTCAAAACCTTTCAAAATCCAGCATGCAAATGTTAAGACGGCTATTTCTGGGATTGCTTTGCGGGTGCTGTGGGAGCTTTCTTTGTATTCTTCAAGTTTTCCCATTAAGCCGCCTGTAAATCTTTTAAGGAATCTGGAATTTGCGATTCGGTCAAATAATGAGATGGCTCTTTGGGACCACGTGAAAGCGGCAAGTACGATTGCTCCTGTGAGCATTAAGCCTATGCCTAGTCCTGCAACGATTAAACCCAGGTTTATCCCCGCAATGGATTGGGGGAATACGTAATTCCAGGTCGCTGCAGGTACTACTTTAACTAGGAAAATTACGGCTCCTATTCCGCCGATTACTTTGGCTAAAAACTCTATTGTTTGTATGCCTAAGATGCTTGAGAGCCCTTTTGATGCGGGCACATTTTGGTCTCGAAGATAAACTGGTGTTAGAATGTAGCCTGAACGTCCTGGGGTTACGTCGCTTGTTAGCATTCCTGCGTATTGGGCAAGAAGTGTTTTGCCAAAGGACGTTTTGACGCCGTCTTTGCTCAGGACGCGTCTTAGCCGTACTGTAAAGAGGAGATTTATTCCAAAATACATTAGAAAAGCAAGAAGCAAGTACTCTACCTTAATGGTAAGCAATGCGTTATACAGGGAGCCTATTCCCACATACCAAAGCAATGCGCCGAAAATAGCAACCATGACCACTACTTGAATGAGAATTTTTAGGATTCTTTTTGATGAGCTTTGAGTCTTAGGTGCAGAGGGTAATTGAGGATTTGTCATGGTGCTTAGGAATTGGTTTTGAGGGTTAAATGGATTGTGGAAAAAACATCGAATTAAACCGTGGAAACTTATTCAGCTATCTGGCGGAAATCCATTGGCTTTATTCACGTGCAACCTTGATTTTTGCTTGTTTCCCTCAATATCACATAAATTAGGATGTTGCTGATGAACCATAAAACCGCAAAAGTGAACGTCGTAATTTGATTGAGGCGTCCTTCAAACTCCGTTGCTGCAAGAAGAGCCGTTGCCCAGAGAACCGCATTAGCAATTATTAATGCAGACAATTGTCTTCTTAGAAAGCTAACAACGACGTTAGTTGATGTGTAAGTGTTTGTTTTAACGATTAGGTTGTAGGCTTCTTGTCCGAGTTCTGAGAGGCTGTATTTTTCGTTTTTTTTGGGTTACGAGCGTTTGCAAAGTGTTCAAGTGGTAAGATAGAGAAGAACTGTCCTCAATTTGGACCGATTTTTTGATTTCAGTAAACGAGGCTTGCTTGTTCTCGCCGACGAAGCGTAGGATGTCTCTGCGTTTTTGGTTGCTTAGTGTTTTGAAAATTGATTCTTCCAAGCTTTCACTCTCAGTCTCAATGTCCAACCCATTCGACCTCCAAGTATTTGTTGGGTTATGTTGCTTTTAAGATGGTTAGTGAAGGAATTTTTACTTAAACAAATTTGACCATTAGACTGGCCTGGTGATTTGTGAGCGTTTCATGGCTATGTTGCTTACTTTCCTTAGTTAATCTTAAATATCAAACTTGAATACACTGGCGGAAATGTTAAGGAGAAATTAGAGAAGATTAGGAGCAGAGCAATAAGGTTCCTTCCAGTCATGGTAACCCTGATGGCCGTGCTAATAATTCTACTCTAAAACAACAACTTTTTCTTTTTTATGGTCTTACGCATTCAGCTTTAGGCCTGTATGGGCGCTTTGTGGTTCTTTTGCGTTTGTGGTATTCGCATTCGTTGCTTCGGGTAAGCATCCAGCCTTTATCTTGGTACACGCAACCGCAGGGCAACTTTACTTCTTTTAAAGTAGCAGTTTCCTCGTTGCTTTTTTTGGTTTCCGCCATTTGTTTCTGCCGTCAAATGTTTCTTAGGCAGAATTAGCGTATTAACTTAACCGTTAGCGTTTGATTTTTTAGAATATAAACAAAAAAGAAAATATGGAAATTGACTTTTGTCAATATATTTTTTACATGTTTGCTGCGACTGTTGAAATGTCAGCGATGTCTACTCGGTAGTTGTTGTTGAAGTCCATTCTTGTGTCGTAGTTTCCCCAGCCCGGCATTGCACCGTAGCATTGTGCAACTGTGTTAATGTCAGCTCTTGTTACTGTGTTGCTTGTTGAGTCGTCGGTCATTTTGAATGCGTTAAACTGCATTTGTCTTTGCATATAATGGGACATTGAACCTGTCAGCGGATCTAAGCCAGTTATGTTGAGGGTGAATTTGCTCCAGTTATCAGTTACCGTTAATTCTCCGTAAGCCTTTTGTGTGGTAATGTCTTGGTTTCTAAGGACTCTGGTTATTGTGCCATTCTCATTTGTTATGATGGTTACATTGGATTTTACGGTTGCTACGTTCCATGTGCCATTGATGAAGTAGTTGCTGGCTGAAGAACCTGTGCTTAAAATTGATACTGACGCGTTAAGTAACCTTGCAGTATAGAAGACGTAGGTAAAGTTCTCTTTTGTTCTAACGGCTTGGATTGCTCGCGTGGTGTTGGTTGTCCATATTGCGGTGGCGGAAGCTAACTGTCGAGTGTCTGAGGATTGAAGCAGAGCTGTTCTGGCTTGAGTTTGGAGCTGCCCTCTTACATCGGTTGTGCCCCACTGGTTAATGGCACCGTTGATGCGTATCCAACTTGCCGAAACTGGCCTGTTAGAGACGCTTGTCATGCCTCGCGGCATTGCCGCGGCAGAATCGACTGCTAAAGCGAGACTGCTTGCTAGAAGAACTCCGATGACTGCGAAGATTAATGCTTTATTCTTATTCATGTTTAATCACTTATTGTTTTCTCAAGAAGCTGTTGTTAGAAGCAAATAAAAGCATTTCTAAGCCCTTTTTCGAGTAATAAGCTATAAAACAGTTCATTTTAGTTCACGATAGTTCATTCACGTCCAGAATGGCTGAAAAACCAAGCTAACGGTTCTTTACCGTTAAATCAGCTATCTACGCGATTTATTCAACATAGCACTAACTTGTTCCCAAATTTAACTGAAAACAAATGCGGTGCAATCAGAATAGGGTTAAAAACACCCAATTTTAAATATGGTCGAAGCATTCCTTTACATGAGAACCTGCATGAGTAACCATCGCCTAACAGTTTGCTTAACAATCTGTACGCTACTGCTTCTATTCCTTACAATCTACACGGCTCAATGCCAAAACTACTTCGAGTACCGCGTGCAAATAAGAAGCGATGGCTCAGCAGTTTGGACCATAACCCAGTTCTCAAGTGCCAATGCAACAGTGGAAACGTGGGATGTTTTTCAACAGAAAATCTTTGACCTAGTTGATTCTGCAGCA
This sequence comes from Candidatus Bathyarchaeota archaeon, assembly GCA_003141855.1. Taxonomy (GTDB): domain Archaea; phylum Thermoproteota; class Bathyarchaeia; order Bathyarchaeales; family Bathycorpusculaceae; genus Bathycorpusculum. The sequence continues at coordinate 15,349 of PLNS01000011.1, forward strand.
AACGTAACCCACCGTGAAATGGCTGTGGATGAAAACTCCCTCCAGATAAACACCACCGTTTCTTCAGAATCCAAAACTACCGAGTACTCGTTTGTATGGCAAAACTTCAGCATCGTTCAAGGCAACAAACTCTCGTTTGGCGACGTTTTTCAAGTTAACAATTTCTTCGGACAGCTCTATGGCGATGCGGCATTGCAGTTAAGCTACCCTTCGGATTTCAGCGTTAAATCGGTTTCTCCAGCACCCTATGAAAGGCAAGATTCGGCAGATCTGTTGAGGTGGTCGAGGACCCAGGACTTAGTCATTAACAGAGTGAGCATAGTTCTAACGAGCAACAGTCAAAGCACCTTTGGCAATGGCAGTGATTGGCAACAGTACGCCATCATAGTCGCGGTTTCAGCTGTAGGCGTAATCTTATCCTTACTGGGTTTTTACACGTTCAAGCGACGAAAAATTAATGCAGCCTCAACTACTCTTGCAGAATCCCCGCTTGTGAGCGAAGAAGACAAAGTAATAAAACTCCTCAAATCTTCCAGAGGCAGCATGCGCCAGTCAGAAATTACTGAGCAATGCAGGTTTTCGAAGGCTAAAACCAGTCAACTCTTAGCTGTTTTGGAGAAGCGAGGTAGTATAACAAGGTATAAGAATGGGAGAGACAAAATAGTGACTCTTAAAGAACGGGTGAAAGGTGAATAATTATGAATAACCCGACCAAGTCAACATCCAAAATTATTTTGACAGTTTTAGTTTGTACATTATTATCATTCAACCTTGTCTACAGTGTTTCCGCACAGAGTACCATAGTGAAGGCAGAAGCATCCACGAGCCAACCACGCGTGGGCGATACTTTAACGGTTAACATAAAGGTCTCCAATGTCCAGAACCTCTTCGGCGTAGATGTAACACTTAGCTGGAACCAATCGGTGCTCACAGTTATCAGCGCAACCTCACAATTAGGCGTAGACTCTCATCCAGGCGGAGTTCTCTATGAAACATCAAGTTACCCAATTGAAGTGGTGGATGATACTGCTTCACAATCGACAGGGGAATACCACCTTTTGGCTACCTCGACTGGTTCAAGTACGCCAGCGTTTAGCGGAAGCGGAACAATAGCCACAGTAACATTTAACGTTACAAGCGCGGGACCGATAGGATTAGTATTAGCATCAGAACTTTCAGACCATCCAGCATCTGGAGGAACCGCAAATCTAATTGACCACACAGATACCGTTGACTCAGTTACCGCAGTGATTCCTGAATTCTCAAGCATCACCACCATAATAGTGCTCGTAGTCCTCGCAACAGCCACAGTAGCAGCCGTCTCGACCAAGCTACTAAAAAGCAGGGCAAGCTTGTCAATCAAAAAAGCAACCAATATCTAAAAAACGCCTGCAAGCCTAAACCCTCTCAAACAAGGTTTCCTGCAAGAATTTTTCTTTATATAAGGGAGGGGGTAGGTCAAAAGAGCACTATACTTCTACAAAAGTGCCTATATAAAAGGGGGCTATAGACTGTTCTCAGCTACTGGTTTTGGGTGTTATTGTTATTTGGTAGAGGTTTGGCCAGTCTTTGCCCGTGATGAAGAGCCTGTCGGTCTGTGAGTCATAGGCTATGCCGTTTAGAACGTCGTCTGGGTTGTTTGATTGGTAGATTCCGGTTAAGTCTATCCAGCCTTTCACCGTTCCTGTTTGAGGGTTTATGATGGCGATTTTTTGTTGAAGCCAGATGTTAGCGTAAACGTCTCCTTTGACATATTCTAATTCGTTAATGTTTGTTACAGGTATGTTTGCGTCGTGAACGTTTACCTGCCCAGTTTTCTGGAATGTGGTTGGGTCAATGAAGTACAGGTTTGAGGTGCCATCGCTCATGATTAGTTCACTGCCATTATATGTTAAGCCCCAACCCTCAGTTACATAACTAAAATTACCCTGCAAACCAAACGTTTCCTTGTCGTAGATAAAACCGATGTTATTTTGCCATGTCAACTGAACAAGCGAACCATTAACAACCGTTAAGCCTTCACCAAAATACTGGCTGGGCAAAAAAATCTCCTTTTGCACGCCTCCGTTTTCGAGGTTGACTCGGCACAAAGAAGAAGATCCATACTCGCCTGTGCTTTCATACAAAACTCCATTGTTAAACACTAAGCCTTCGGTGAACGCGGTGGTATCATGCGGATACGTTTTGACGATATGGTAGGTGTAGAGTGTAGGCAAACCAGAATCAGTAGGCGCTTGCCCAGAATTCGACAAGACCGCCCAAACTCCGCCTGCAACAAGAACTGCTGCAACAACCAAAACGGCGGCTAAGGTAGCTCTTTTCATAAAACCAAAAACGCCTGCCGCATTAATATGCACAACGTATAAAACCGAAAAAAACTAGCGAAGCGAAACACTTAAGTGCAGAGAAATCTAAGTTGTGTCTCAGATTAAAAAATAGGTGTTGAAATCAATTGGCTGTTGAAGGTTTTTTCGAAAACAAAAAGCAACCTGTAGAAGCAAAAGTCGGAGACTTAACCCCACAATCAAAAGCGGTTAACGTTACGGCCAAAGTAGTATCCAAGACAGAAGTTAGAGAAATTCCAATGGGCAGAGACGGATCTGCACACAAAGTCAGCGACGCACTCATCGGCGACGAAACGGGCGTAGTATACCTAACCTTATGGGATGACAACATTGAGAAAGTCAACGAAGGCGACACAGTACGCATTGAAAACGGCTATGTTACACTCTTCAAAGGCAACATACGCTTAAACATCGGCAAATACGGCAAACTCGAACCAGCAAAAGAGCCACTCGCAGTAGAAGTTAACACAGAAAACAACGTTTCAAGCAAAACATACGAGCAAGAACGCAGACCATTTAGAGGTGGCGGCGGATACGGCGGAAGAGACAGACGCGGTGGTAGCGGCGGCGGATACGGCGGTGGCGGTTACGGCGGCGGTCGAGATAGAGGCGGAGATCGACGCGGTGGCGGCAGCGGCGGTAGCGGCGGCGGTTACAGACCAAGATACTAAGCTTCCAATGTGTTGAGTTTAGAAATTTTTTTCTTTTTTTGATTTTTATAATTTTTAGCGTTTCACCTATTACTGTTGTGTTGTTTTCGTTTTCTTATGCGCTTATTTCCTGAGGTTTTCTGTTTGTGTAATTCTGAGGGTGGCTCGGCAAAGGATGGTACTTTAAGCCTATAGGTTTCTGCAACGAATTACTATTAGGACCCAAATATGCCGCTGGGCATGCTTTGGTGTTTTGAAGTTGTCTAGGTTGTTAGGTTACTGTTTGGTTCCAGTAGAAAACTATGCTGTAACATCCTAGTAAAGGCCCAACTTGTGGTTCGTCGTACAAAATGTCATAGCGTGAACCGTACTTTGCGGTTAGAGTGTTTGTGTCGTTGTAGATTTTTTGTGATAATTCGTCGGCTGGAAACAACCCCCAGATTACGTCGTTGGAACTACGGAACCCAAACCCGTAATCTTTAGGCACGATGTAAGCGGCTTCAGGCTTGTTTGAACCAAAACTGCCCGGGTTGCTGTGCAGGGTATTCCAGAATTTCTGTAGAACTGCAAAGTGCTCGTCGGCTAAGGTGCCGTAATTGGTAATATTGGGGTTGCTGAAGCTGAAAACGAACGCGTATTTGGCGCCGGCACTATAAGCAAGCGACAGGTCGCTGTATAATTCGTCGCCAGACTCAAGGTACGGATCCTGGTTATACTTCCAATTAATTATAACGCCCCAGTCTTTGTTGAATGCTTGGGCGGCGCCTCTGTCCTGCGCAATAATGCGTTGTCTGCTTTCGTTGCCGACGAACTCAGCGAAAACTGCAGTATAGTTTGCTTTATAATCAAACCAGTTGAGTGCATAATCAGCTGTGAATATGTTAGGACTGTAAGGGTGATAGTAGTTTATCATGGCTGATAGGTTACCGACGTATGCCTGAGCCGTTTGACTGTAGCTTGCGGTGTCATTGATGATTCTGGAGGGACCATTATCGAGTTGGTTTCCGCCTGGTTCATCAATTTTGTAAATGCCTAAAAATTTGTCGCCATACTTGTGCTGTGCATCAACCATCCAATTTGTAATCTTGTAACCGTTCGAGTAATTGTACATGTCAATGCCTGTAAATAGGACGATGAAGTTTAATCCTGAATTGAAAATATAGTCACATGACTCATCCAAAGCTGTCCTATTAAATGTCACAGCAACTGAGCCTATAACGAAAAGATTTGTGTAATTTCTAACTTTATCCACCAAAGCTTCTACTCCGACAGCTTGGTCGCCGTAAGCGTATTCAACGCCGACATAGAATTCTCGGGGCTGCGGTTTCTTGCTGAGCAAGTTTGTTGCTACAAACAGTGATAGTATTATCAACACGATAAGTACTGTCGAGGTTACGATGACGAGTTTACGATTCAAATCTGCTCAACCAATGGTAGAATAATCATTGAGAGAAAGTATTTAACGTTTGAATGGTTGCCGCTGACAACGAGGAAAAAAGAGATATCTGAATTTTATGGGTTTTTATCTATGGTAGAGACCTATCAATTCGCCCTTGGCAAGGATGTGATTCTGCATGGCTTTTTCTAGGTCTCTTTTGGTCGACTTAGCGCCTAACCCCAGCTCGACATCCAACGCATAAACCTTAAAAAAATACCTATGCGTACCCGAAGGCGGACAAGGACCCATAAACCTCTTTTGCCTTGCACTATTCAACCCCTCAGCTCCCGGAACCGAGCGCTCAGCTATTTTGGTTGTGGAAGGCGGAATGTTCCAGACGACCCAGTGGTCAAATGTTCCGCCTGGCGCGTCAGGGTCATCTACAACAAGAGCAAGGCTCTTTGATTCTTTAGGTATACCCTCGATTGTTATGGGCGGATTGGTGTCTTCGCCGTCGCAACTGTATTTTTTTGGGATTTGGCTGTTGGGTTGGAATGCTGGGCTTTTAACCGTTAGTTCTTTCATTAAGATGCCTCTAAAAAACAATGGTTTGTCTGCTAGATAAAGTTGGCGAATAAAACGGTTGATGCTAAAACAACATCTTTTGAAAGAGGGCAACAAAAAAGATTGGAGGCTGGTTTTAACTTGGGGCTCCCATTATTGCTTCGTGACTTTGTCCTTTATGCAGGTCCATTCGGTGTTGCCTTAGCTCTTCGGGCGTTGAAAACTCTGCTTTGCAGATAGGGCACTTGTAGGTTTCATACATTTGCTGGTCCTCTTTGCCAAGCCAAACACCATCAACTGTTAAAATGAATTTGTGACTGCAACATGCCAACAGCTTAAGTTAAAAAGAGTTTAGGGTTTTTCTTCTGTCCACTTCTCCACAATCAACTTGCCGTCTTTAGCGCTAAAATGGACTTTAACAGGCATTGAACCGTCGCATTTAAGCGGAAACATGCTGTCATCGACGACGCGTACCGGCAAGTAAAGCAGGTATCGGTCGTCTTTTCGCCTAAAGATTGTTCCCTTTCCCTCGTTACCCATAAGCCAACACAAACAAGTTAACGATGTCTCACTATACGCTTTTAAATCTGACTGTTTGGTAAGCAAAAATTATCAAGGGTGGGTTGCACTTTTAGATTTCAGCTTTTCTTAAGAGGTCCTTTGCACTGTTAATGTTAATCCGATAGAAAACCGCCGTGATGATCGAGGTTATTATGCCGCTGATTATTACTGAAATGGCAAGGTCCAAAGAGCTTACGGATGAGCTGCCGCCAATGAAAGATGACGCAAATAAAGAAATAACATACGGTGCCAGAGGCGCCAGTATGGCTAAGCCTGCGATGAGACAGGCGACTGTAGCTATCAACGACCATTCTTGACGTATCATTCTTGCCCTTCGGGTTGCAGAAAAGTCAGCGCCCCTAAAGCCGATTGAAAGCGAAATAGAGCCTAAAGCCATAATCAAGAAAACAGCTTCGATGACACCTACAATTATAAATCGTAACGAAGGGTGGTAGATTACGATGCCTATTATTCCAGTAACTAGTAAAATAATACTTGAAAGCAGGACTATGAAGAAAAATTTGCTTTTTACCAAGTTCTTAGCTGAAATGGGCGAAGCATAAATTCTCCATACTGCTTGCCCTTCTTCCCCTATTAAAACTTGGCCGACTGTCATAGCCATGACTCCAGCGGGCAACAGGATAGTTATCGCTGAGTAAATTAGGTTAAATTGGGGTGACGGTGTGGTTCCACTTGTAATGCCTATTGATTGTGTAAGCGGTATTAGAATGAAAATGATGGGGATGATGAAGGTGCTGATTAACTCTCGGCGTCTAGTGAACGCTCTTAGGTCTTTGCGAATTAATGCTGCTTCGACGGTGGAGAAACCGAGTTTTCCTAAAAGCCCCGTTTTAGGTGCGTAGATGCTGCCGCTTGTTTGAACTCGTATTGCTGGAGGCTCATAGAGGCCAAACCGCTTGTTCAACTGGATAGCAAGGTAGTATAAGCCTGCGATGAACAGTGCTGATAAACCTACGAATAGGGCGCCTTGTAAGAGTACTCCATTGACTAAGTAGTAGAGGGTTAGGCCTAGCCACACGAAGGGTATGAACCAAACTGCATTCTGGAATTGTGTTAATCCCTGAATGAAGTTTGCAAAGCCTGATGTTATCGAGAAATACAGGATGTAGAAAATAAGGAAAAATAGTAGCGAGCCGATGAATCTTACCCAGACGGCTGCTTTGCCGCTTGATTTGTAAACTGCACCTATAAACCGCATTTGCAGAAGTCTTAGAGTTTCTGTTGTGGCACTAGCCATGAAGGCGGCGGCGAACAAAGCCAAGACAGTTAGCAATGCTTGAAGGATTAAACCGTTGAAAGCTGCGAAAACAAGTACTCCTGATGCAAACCCTAGTACTGTTGCAAGTGGGAACCCTAACAGGTTAGCTAAGATGGACGCTAAGGTTTGTTCTTGCCATGTTACTGGTAGCCAGTACATGACTTGAGTTGATGCTTTTACACCGCTGAGTTGGATTTGCTGGAGTAGTGTGAGAACTATGCTGAAAATTAAAACAAGCGTCGGCAGAGATACGAAAATGCTGAGCGCTTCAGTTGATAATGGAGGCAATCCTACGGGAATTACATTGGCATTCGAGTACACTGAAGCGGCGATGAAGTTAGCAAATAAACCGCCTAGCACACCGATGATTGCGGCAACCCAGTAGGGCCAATAGGCGAGGATACCGTTTTCTCTATACCTTGTTGCCTTTATTCCTCTGATTAATCTGCCAGATTTGCGTTCCACCCGCAACAGGAAGAGAACGTTCTTCCAATTCATCTCAAAAGTTCCTCAACGACAGCTCTTAAATCTCCAGTTCCAGTTAGCTTTAGGAAGATGTCTTCCAACCCGGAGTTTGGCAAACTTGCCCTGCTTCTCAGTTCGTTCATGGTTCCTAACGCTAAAATGCTACCCTGATACATGATGCCGATGCGGTCGCACAATGCTTCGGCGATTTCTAGAACATGCGTGGACAATATTGTTGTGACGCCCTGCATTTTCAGTTCCTGCAGCAAATCCTTCACTATCTTTGCGCTTCTTGGATCTAAAGCGTTGATTGGTTCGTCAAGAATCAACAGTTTAGGCTTATGGAGAAACGCCGAGATTAAACTTATTTTCTTTTTCATGCCGTCCGAGTAGCTGTTTATCATGTCGCCTTCTCGTCCTTCAAGCTGAAGGGCTTTAAGGTACTCGGTTATGCGCTGCTGCTTCTCGGCTGGTGGCACACCGTAAATGTCTGCTATGAAGTCGAGGTATTCGATTCCTGTTAGGAACTCGTAGATGTTGGGTGATTCGGGAACGTAACCAACCTGTCGCTTAACCGCGACGGGGTCTTTCTGCACGTCTATCCCTAAAACGTTGATTGAGCCAGCGGTGGGTTGAACTAAACCCAGCAGCATCTTGAGGGTGGTGGATTTTCCTGAACCGTTAGGTCCCAATAAAGCGAAGATTTCGCCTGTATTTATCGTTAGGTTCATGTTGTTTACGGCTACTATTTCGTTGTAGCGTTTTGTTACTTCTTTGAGTTCAACTGCGTATGGACTGCTCATGATGTCGATGCCACCGACTGCAAATAGAAAAGCATCGGTATTTAAGGGTAATGCGTATTTTCAAATCTCTCTTAATTGTTGATTACTTAAACAAAAAAGTTCTCAAGGAAAAAGAAGAAAAAAGAGTAAAAATTACTCTTAAAGCTTACTTAAAGTTTAGTTCAAAGCTTATTGGAACCGCTTCGCCCCACGACTGCCGAATCGGACAAATCTTCTGCGCCATCCCATACACCGTGTTGGCTTTCTTGCGTTCACGCTCATTATCGTTCTCTAAGCCCACTGTCATGTTGAAGTGGACGTTTGTGAAAATCATTTTCTCCATGCCTTCTACGTTCATTTTAACGTTTGCTTTGGTTTCCAAGTGTTTAAGGCCTAACTGGCTATTTTTTGCAATCAAAAGAAACAGCGTATTGATGCATGACGCTAAAGCAGCGGCGAAAATGTCTTCAGGCACGCAGTAGCCTTCTTTTCCTCCAAACGATGGTGGTGGACTGACAGTTACAAGTTTCTTGCCTTTAATGGAGAGTTCGCATTCTGTTGCGCCTTTCCATGTGGCGGTTCCTTCAAAATTCATTTCCGGCATTTAAAATCTCCATAAGGGTATTGTGGAGGTGGAAATTTAATGTTACGGAATCTCTGTTTCAGCAGGTTTCCCTGTGATTCTTCTAAAGAATTTCCTTAAGTGATGCAGAAAATGTGCCAAGAAAACGTGTTCTTGCCTGTATATTCGGCGGAAAATGTTCTGCTCCGAAATAAGGGATTGTTTTACTTCGGTTAGTTCTTTCTTTGGTGAATACTTGATGTAGATTGGGATTCCCACCAAAAGCAACAGAACGCCGATGGCAATCTGGGATAGGCCGCATTGGGTAATCAAGTACGCAGAGAAAACTATGCCTAACACTGGAATCACCATCTTGCTTTTCCCATAAACTACGTTGGGAACAGGGTTTTTCTTGCGCAAAGGAAACACTGAGGCACTTGTCGCTAAATATGCAATTGCCAAGAAAAACACTGAGACCGAAATAAGCAAGCTTAAGCCGCCAAAAAGAGGCGCCACAAGCGCAGCAACAAGCGCCGTCACGCTTTGGATGATTATGGAAGCGTACGGGGTCTTGAATTTCGCGTGAATCTTAGCAAAAAGCTTGGGGAACAAGCCGTCAGCCGCCAACGCGTAACCAAGCCTTGACGTGCCAATCATTCCCGACTCATCGGAACCCGCAACGGAAATCAACGCTCCAATGCCAACCAGCAAGCCGCCGAAAAGCGCTAAAGCCACATTCGAAGATAGGATGCCGTTTGATGCAGCCGCTAAAGGTGCGGTGTCAGTGGCTAGTTGGCTGTAGTTGCGAACTCCAAACAGGATAACGTTGGTCGTTAAGTAAAAAACCGTCACTACTAATATGCCGATTATGACTGCTTTGGGAATGGTTTTGCTTGGTTCCTCCACATCATCGGCTGGAATAGTTGAGATTTCGAAGCCGGCGTAAGCCCAGAAAATCAAGACAATCGCTGAGCCGAAACCGGCAAATCCAAACGGTGCAAATGGAGAAAAATTAGCCAAAGCCACATTAGGACTTATAATAATCCAGCTTAACCCCGCGATGACAAAGAAAACCAGCGGAGCCAGCTTAAGCAACGTTAAAGCATCATTAACTTTCCCCGCCGCCCTGACACCAACGATGTTGGTTACTGCAAGAAAAGCCACGAACAACACTTTAATCAAGCTCTCAGTAACAATGTCAAGGTTGGGAACAAAAAACATCAGGTACCTTGTGAAGGCCAAGGGAAAAACTGCCAGCGAAATCCACTCCGCCAGCCACAGCGACCAGCCAACGATGAAACCCGCAAAGGGTCCCCAAGCGCGTGTAGCGTAAGCGTATGGTCCGCCAACTTTTGGCAACATCATCGCGCATTGGGCAAAGCAAAGGGCAATTACGATTGCGATTAACCCAGCGACTACCCAAACCACCAAGCTGAAGGGACCAAGGAAACCTGCGCCAAAAGAGGACGCCACATAAATGTCTGCGCCTATTATTGCTCCTATGACTAGGTTTGTTACGTCGAACAAGGAGAGCTTTCTTTGCGGTTTAGTCTCAGACATACGGTAAAACGCTTCAATTAAGCATTAACTAGCCAGATGCTGTTCATTTAGTTTTTTCTAATTTGCGTAAAGGTGTTCTTTTTCTGATTAAACAGCACTATATCCTTAAATCTGCGCAAAGTTTCATTGCTAAAAAGAGAAACCCAAAACAATGCCCCACGCTATCGAAACCCACCAGTTAACAAAAACTTACAATTCCCTAAAAGCAGTAGACACACTAAACATCGCAGTGGAGTCAGGGGAAATTTTTGGGCTGCTTGGACCTAACGGCGCGGGAAAAACAACAGCAATATCGATGCTCTGTACGATTCTTAAGCCAACCTCTGGAACCGCGACAGTGAACGGCTTTGACATCGTTCGGGAAGCCAACAAAGTTCGAAAATCCATAGGCATCGTTTTTCAAGAACCAAGCGTTGATGACCGTTTAACAGGCAGAGAAAACCTCTATATGCATGCTAACCTCTATGGAGTTCCAGCGTCTGAGCAGAAGGAACGCATAAACCGCATCCTAAAACTCGTCGAACTCGAGGATAGAGCAGATGATTTACTGCGTACCTATTCGGGGGGTATGCGTCGCAGGCTTGAGCTTGGGCGCGGCTTGATTCATTATCCTAAAGTGCTTTTTCTCGATGAACCAACCGTTGGATTGGACCCGCAAACCCGCGACCACATCTGGAAATACATCAAGGAACTCAAAGAAGCCCACGACATCACCGTGGTCTTAACGACCCATTATATGGATGAAGCGGATAGACTTTCAGACCGCATAGCCATCATGGATCATGGCAAAATTGTCGTCTTGGATTCGCCGTCGAAACTTAAGGAAACCCTTGAAGGCGACGTCATAACAGTCAGGGCAAACAACATCCAAACCTTATCGGAGCTGGTCAATAAATGGTTGGGACTCAGCCAAACCCACGTGGTCGATGATGCCTTAGAGATTACGGTGCGCAACGGCAAAGCAGTAATGCCCCGCATCATGGAGTTGGCAACGCAAAACAACGTTTACGTTGAGTCGTTGCTTTTGCGCCAACCTAACCTTGAAGACGTTTTTCTGCATTACACTGGAAAATCGATTCGGGAGGATACTGGCAAGGAATTGCATGGTATGGCGGCTATTCAGCGGAGAGCGATAAAATGAGTGAACTTCGGGGTCTCTATACTCTTTGGCTCAGGGAAATCAAGCGGTTCATGCGGGATAGGACAAGGCTGGTTAGCATGTTTATTCAACCCCTACTCTGGCTAGTTATTTTCGGTGCAGGCTTTGGCTTGCACTTTGCACTTCCAAACTTAAGTTACCAACAGGTTATTTTTCCAGGCATCGTTGGTCAGACACTGCTTTTTACTTCGATGTTCATGGGCATAAGCGTGCTTTGGGATAAAGAGTTTGGGTTTATGAAAGAAATCCTTGTTTCTCCAGTTTCTCGGTTAACTATTTTTCTAGGAAAAATGATAGGCGACAGTACATCCTCGTTTCTTCAGGGCATAATGGTCTTTGTTATAGGCATCGCATTGCAGATACCGATTGACCCAGTCACTGTCCTATACGCCTTACCAATTATGTTGCTCATAACTTTCGGTTTAGTAAGCATTGGCTTAACCATAGCAAGTTTAATAGGAACCTTAGAATCCTTCGGCGCAATTCAAACATTCATCAACCTGCCACTGTTCTTCTTAAGCGGCGCACTATTTCCTCTCAAAGGACCAGGAATCAGCCTTCCAAGCTGGCTAACGACCGTTGCCACATGGAACCCCTTAACATACGGTGTTGATGCACTGAGGAGCGTTGTTTTAGGCAATGCATGGGGCACCTCTCTTCAAATTCAACCACTATGGATTGACATTGGAATCATTACACTATTTGACGCGATTATGATTGCAATTGGCACTTGGGCATTCACAAGAATGAAGTAAAAACGATAAGATAAGCGCAGAATAAAGTCCCTTTCAAATTTCCAAACCTTAAAACCTTTGTTTACCTTTTTAGCCACAGCTTCAGTCAAAAAACCTTTAAGCAACCTCTGCCTATGCAGTTTTTGGTGACAAGTATGCAAAAAACGAGAAGAATCATTTATGTTAACTTGCTTGCAACCGTTGGTTTAATGATGGTTTTGATTAGTCCAATGTATGTATTAGTGGCTTCAGTTAGTATCCTTGCTTTTCTAGCGATTGCTAGGCAAATGAACTTCTACAAAATAGCTATGATGGTAAAGAATCATGCAAAAACTGTTTCAAAGTTGCGCTTTGAGATCCAAGCCAAGCTTCACACCGGCTTTAGAGACTACAGCGGCTCTGTGGAAAGCGAAGAATCTAGCCATAAAAGTTGTGGTTTCGTAAGGTAAGCACCTAAACCCTTTTTTATTTTTAAAATATTGGAATTGGAAAAGAAACTGGATAAAATAGTTTATTATTTATTGGTCATTTCGTTGATTTGCTGTTCCATCGCGTGTCCGCGGCAGAAAACAACTGCTTTTTTCACGCCCGGAACCGCTTTAGCGGCATCACGTATGTCGGCTGAAAGTTTGAAAGCGATGGGGCAGAATGGACTTGTCGGGACGAACTCGACGGTGACTGTACCTGGCTCGGTTTCTTTAACGCTCTGGATCATCTGCATTTCCTCGAAAGTTTGTCCTGTTTCGGGGTCTTGCACTTTGCCTACTTCTACGCGTACTTTATCTTCAAGTTCAGTCATTTTTTAAACCTCGCTGTACGTGAATGAATATGAAGCGGAAAGGGCATATAAACTGATTGATTAAGCAAAAGTGACGTAGTAATTTAGCGGTGAGTTGACTTGACGTTTGATGAATCCTGCATATTCTGCAAAATTGTCCGTAAACAAGCGCCAGCTAGCATCATCTACGAAGATGAAGCAGTCATGGTTTTCCTCGATATTCGACCGTTAAACATGGGGCATACGCTTGTCATACCTAAAGCCCACTACGTTGACATATTCGACATCCCCCAAAACCTGCTAAGCCAAGTCCACAAGGTTGCCAAATTAGTTTCCTTTGCAGTCAAAAAAGCAACCAGCGCCGACGGCATCAGCATCATCCAGCAGAACGGCAAAGCCGCAGGTCAAGACATATTCCACCTGCATGTGCATGTGGTTCCACGGTTTGAGGGGCAAAAACTGCCGCATTTCAGCGACCTCAAAGAAGTCGAGCGAGCAAAACTTGACGAGATGGCGAAGAAAATAAAGCAACCCCTCTAAATTGAAACTCTTCTGACGCTGGGAAAATTGGGTTAAGTTCAAAGTTGCTTATTTTCCCTTAGCGATACCAAGTAAGTATCCGCCCAAGCCGATTTAAAAAAAATATTTTGGGGTAATTTTTTAAAAAATGTGGGGTTTCCTGTTTAAAATTACAGGTTCCTGCTACATTTGTTCGCCTACAACTGCCATTTTCGGCATCAACACTTTATCGATGGCATGGCAAACTCCATTATCCACGGCTAAGTCTGGCTTGATGATGTTTGCACCGTTAACTTTCATGTTTCTATGCATGTGCCAGCGTTTAGCGTCTATCTTTAATTCTCCTCCCGAAACCGCCTGCAAATACTCGTGCTCAGCCAAGTCTTTAGCCATAAGCTTTCCTTCAACAACATGGAAAGTCAAGACTTCCTTCACCTTTGCAGTGTCTTTGAGGAGCATGTCGAGTTCTGCTTTGGGTATTTTAGCGAATGCTTCATCTGTGGGCGCAAAAACCGTGAATGGACCTGGACCCTTCAATGTGTCAACTAATCCCGCTGCTTTTACAGCTTCAACAAGGGTGTTAAACATGCCTGAAGCCATTGCAGTGTCAACAATATCCGGCAAAATTTCACCTCCACTCGATTAAATTTTAAAAATCACTATGAATACAATGGATAGAACAAACTATAAACCTTGCTAATCTAATGACACGTGGGTTTGTAGCGCCAGAAGTCCCTTTCAACTTAGGAGTGGATTGTTTGTGCGATTCTAAAAATGATGAATTCCGCTGGCTTTACAGGCGCCACACCGATAAGCACTATTAACCGCCCGTTATCAATGTCGTTTTGAGTCATCATGCTTCTATCGCACTTCACAAAGTATGCCTCTTGCTGGGTAGCGCCTAATATCATGCCAGCTGTCCATGCTTGAGTTAGGAAATTCTCGATTGCTGATTTAACTTTAGTCCATGTTGCCTGGTTGTTTAATTCAAAAGTTGCCCATGCTGTTCCTTTGGTGATTGATTGCTCAAGGTAAATGAGCAGTCGTCGAACGTTAACATATCGGGTTTCTAGGTCGCTGGAGAGGGTTCTGGCGCCCCACACCCTGATGCCCCTGTCTGGGAAAGAGCGTATAGTGTTTATTCCTTGCGAATTAAGCGGTTCAAGCAGGTTTTGGTTACCCGAAAATTCAGTGCCAACTGCACCCTTGACTACTTGGTTGGCAGGCGCCTTGTGAACGCCCTGTTCAATATCCACTCGTGCGTAAATTCCCGCAATATGTCCGCCTGGCGGAACCAAACATAACCGCCCTGTTGTGGCTTCCTTAATGTTAATCCATGGGTAATACAAAGCAGCAAACGAAGACTCATGCGGCTTAGTAACGCTGGATGGGTCCTGCCCCTTAAGCGAATCAAAAATAACAAACCGCTTCCTTAACCGTTCACAATGACTAATCAATGCGTCAGCCAAACCTGCTACGGCTTGAGCGTTGGGAGAGTAAACAATTGACACTTCATCAACTTTTTCAATATTAGCGATAGCTGATGCATAATCAGAATTAACCACCTTGCACCCATAGCATCGCTGCCCGCCGTTTAGGAAAAAACCTTCAACAGCATAAGGCAGATACTTGCCCTCGCCAAAGTAGCCGCCAAAAACCTTTTGGTAATCAACCCAACTCGTGACGAGTGTTGGCGTGTTTGGACCCGTTTGGGTTTCCCCTAAAAAAGCAACGGTGCTTGTGCTTACGCCTTCGATTGGTTGCGGATGAGAGGCAATGTTTTGTATGTATATTCCGGGCGGTTTTATGGTAAAGCGGCTCATAAGTTAACGTTAGCAAGCGGTCGTTTTTGTGCATATTGGTATCCTTGGAAACGTCGACTGCGCTTATTGCGCTTTTTTAAAAGCACTCGATTTCAACATGTTAATGGCTGCGGAAAACGCCATTACGACCTACCCCCTATAGGTTTCTGCAACCTATTTCTATTAGGCTCCAAATATGTTCGTGCTAGCCTACCCCCTCTATCGTTTCTGCAATGAACCACTATTAGGATCCAAATATGATGGCGCTGGATTACAAATAAGGCGAGCGTACTGCTGAGTGAATTTTTGTTGTCTTGGAAGCTGCTGTTAGTTTGGGGGTCTTTTTTGTGCGTATTGGTAAACCCTCTATTTGATATTGAAAAAATTTATTAGCGCTTACGATAACTTGGGCTGGGGTATCTGTTGCCATCTAGTGACGAAACACTTCTCCCAGATCTCGAATGGGAATTAATGACTAAACCGTTAACGGTCACCAAGGTTAACGATAATGAGCGCCTTCCAAAAGGTCAAAAGAGAATTATAATTACACGAGACAACGATTATAATCTTCACGGGGAATTGGAATTCGAGGACAACGACTTCGGGTCTTCATATTTTTGCAATCAATCTTCTCCTGGAACTTTTATTAAATATTTTGAAATAACTGGCTCAAACCATTCAGATTCTCGTCAGTATACCCTTGAAAACTGCTACATTAATCCAGATGGAATGGTATTAGGTGAAAACAAAGCTAATCTTTTCTTAAGTGCGCTAAAAATTAAATCAAACCCTGAACAGGAAGTCGTCCATTTTAATGAGTGGTGTCTTAATGGGCCATCTACAGCAGTATTTTCAAGAAGTACAATTCGAAAATTAAATAGAATTTACACTAAAGAACGCTTTGAAAATAGCGATAAAAAATTAGAATCAATAACGATAACAAATACTCCTACAAGTTACGCAATGGATTATCTTTTAATAAACGCACTGGATTACAAGTTTATCGTAGCAAAAGCGCCAGAACACTTGGGACCGATTTGGTCATCAAACATAGGAATTGAATATAGAACTGAATGGGGCAAAGTACCTAATTCTGCCGAGCGGGAAGAAATAATCGAGTTATTAAGTTTCGTATTTGGGCGCCAGTTGTTGCCCATTGGCTACACGGCTTATAATAAAGATGAAAACGTCCTCGAATCATACGCTCGCCATCCTTGGGGATATTCTGCAAAGTCCATTTGCTCTATAGACGGTTTTCCTCCAGTGCCTGTCGATATTTGGCACAAGGATAGCGCTAAAAATGCAATCCAAAGTCTATTACCCATTTATCTCCAAAAATGCGAAGATTTGAATTTAAAAGAAGCACTTTGGAACTATTGGGTTTCTCGACAAATGCCGCTAGGAGCTAATTTTGCCATTTTGGGAGCTAGCATTGAATTCATAATGCGAGGTTGGTTCAGCAAAAAATCAAGAAGCAATATATATTTAAAGAAAAGTGCCTTCGAAAGTTTGCTGTCCGATGATATCAAAAGTATGCAAAATAAGCTTAACAAGTTACCTAACGGGGAGAAGATAATGG
Organism: Candidatus Bathyarchaeota archaeon; assembly: GCA_003141855.1. Taxonomy (GTDB): domain Archaea; phylum Thermoproteota; class Bathyarchaeia; order Bathyarchaeales; family Bathycorpusculaceae; genus Bathycorpusculum. The sequence continues at coordinate 32,066 of PLNS01000011.1, forward strand.
ATAATATTCATAGATCAAACGAAGCAGGGGTAATGAAAAGATATGCGCTCTTCTTTGAGGGAATAGGTATAGACCTGAGCGATTCTGAGCGGGCGGCAATTGAAGAGCGCAATGTCTCTGTCCATGCAAAAGCATTATTTGAAGAGACAGACTCACACGAACTAGCATTACATGCAAGAACTTTTGAAGTCCTGTTTAACAAAATTATACTAAAACTGTTAGGCTATTCAGGAAATTACATCGACTATACATCCAGCGGATGGCCAGAAAAACAAATCAATTAACGCTATTATGCTTATAAAAACAAACGTCTCTCAAACGGGGGGTCTTTTCTGCGCATACTGATAGCGTCGTGGTTTGCCTAGGCGGGTTAGTATGTTGTCTTTAACCAAATCCACCAGTGCGTGGGCTACGGCGGTGCGGTCGTAGTGGAAGCCTTTGCGTGCGAGTTCAGTGTGGACGTCGTCTAAGCCTCTTGGCTCTGCGAACCATTTTTCTTCCCAGAGTTTTTGGATTACGCCTCGGCAGGTTTCGGCTCTTGGCAGGGGTGCGGGTCGTTCGGCTAGTTGGGTTAGGTTGGTGTTTTTGAGGCGTTCGGTTATGGTGGTGAGGATTCTGTCTACGGCTGTTTGGATTTGGTCGGGTTGGGCTTCGATTTCGAATTCTATGTCGCCGATTTTCATTTTTACGCGTATGGGAGGGTTTTGCGGTTTTTCTGTCAACTCTTCACCTATTGTATATTGAATTGTGCAAGATGCGCATGCACAATACTTAAATATTTCACCAATAAAGATATTGAATATTGGTGAATCATCGTGATTGAACAATATACAATTACTAACAAATATAACTTTCCACAACCCTCCATAGACTCAACCCTCCCCCAACGCTTCTTCGAGCAAAGCATCCACTCCCTCAAACAAGTCCAACACCACCCCCTGCAACTAAACCAGCAATTTCAACAACTAAACACAACCGAACAATACCCCCACAACATACAACTAAAACCCCAACCAATCATCCTAAAACCCGACCACCAAGAAACAATAATCGCCGCCATCGACACCTCAACAATAAAAATCGGCGAAACCAGCACCGGCATAATCGTCGCCGTCCGAGGAGCAACCACATGGAAACAAAACGGCGCCTACAAATACACCCGCCTCGGACCCTTCATATTCCACATAACAGAGGAAAACAAAAACCAACTATACAACACGCTCGAACACGCGTACTTTAGCACCGCATACGGTAGCTGCCACCAAGCCGCACCAAACATCATGCAAATGCCCACACGCCTCGCCAGCCTCTTAGAGCGGTGGCTGCAAACCATGCTCGCAAAAACCGTAAACCGCGGCGTTCTCCTGTTTGATGGCTCATTAACCTGTGGCACCCCTGAAACCCCAACCCAACGCCTCAGAGAAATCTTGGGCTATGCAAGAAGAAACCAAAGCACCGTTTTGGCGTTCTCGAAAGCCACCACGCTAAGAGCCAACGGCTTGTTAATAACGGAGCAGCTTCCAAACCGTGACCCGCCCTACTTGCTTGAAACCGCAGGCGTTCATTCAAAACCGCCGATGATGCTGCTGGGCGACGTTTATGTGGCGCGATTAAACAAGGCAAACCTTGCGTTTAGATTGGACATCGACAAAGAAACGCCAGTTGAACAGCGGATGGATGCCATCCAAAAACTGCTCGGCAACGACCTCTACACACAAAGCTACCCCGAAACACTCCGCCTATCCCACATCCTCTGCGCTTTCACCGCCAACGAAGTCCTAGCCATCAAACACTTCATCACCCGCAAACACGGCATCCAAATCATCAACCGACCCGACATGCACAAACTCCTCTTCGGATCATACGGTTTCAAAGGAGAAAATTAATCATGAAACTCTACAAAAAAGAAGGCAACATCCTGCAGATCATCAGCTTCCCTACTGAGAGCGCTGAAAAAGGCGATTATCTGCTGGTAGAAGATGCCGACGCAGCCAAAGCGCTCATCGCACAGGTTATAGACGTGCAGTTCGCCGCTGTTCCAGGCGTTCTGGAGGAACTTTTGCGTACGCTCCCTGACGGAGGCGAACCCTTGCAGGGCGAAGACATCGACCCCATGGAAATCGCTCCGCACATCACCTACATCCAAGATGCAAGTCTGCTGATCTGCAAAATACGCGCCACTTTAGAGAATGAAATGTTGAGCCCAAGCAGCAGCTGGCTTCCTTCCCGCTCGCAGTCCACGATCAAGAAACTCTCCATCCCTATGCTCATGAAACTCGCCAAAGTCGACGGTAAACTGCCCATAATTTTGGGCGGAACCAAAGACTCCTCCCTCTTAACCATCGACGCTTCATCCATAGACGGCACACTAAACATCATAACAGGCAAGAAGGGTTGCGGTAAATCGCACCTCTCCAAACTCCTAATGGTCAACCTCGTGGGCTACAAAGCAACCGTCGTAATTTTTGACTTGAACGGCGAATACTCAAGCCTAGGGCTGACCAACGACGGCAAAAGAAACATGTACTACGACAAAATCCACACCCTGATACCCTCGCAGAACTTCAAGGTGGCGCTTGAGCAGCTGCCCCTGAACACGGTGATGGGTATACTCGTAAACGCGCTCCATTTGCCTGGAACCTCAGCTCGCGAGTTTCGGCGTTTGTGGAAGATGCTCAAAGAACAAGGAAAGCTCAACATGCAAAATTTGGGTGAGGCGATTCGCGACTTAAACTGCAACCAGCACGTGCGCGACGCGTTGGCTTCACGGTTCCACTCGTTTGCTAACTCAGGATTTTTCACTGACTGCCCAGGCGAAGCAACATTGCTCGATGAGAGCCTCTTTAAAGCTAAGGATGCAGGCGGCGCCATAATCGTAAACCTAAAAAACACTTCGAATATCGACCGCCAAATCGTAGTCGAATACGTCCTAGGCAAACTCGTCGATTCCCTCTCAAACTGGAAACTCAAAGCCGTCTTCCTCTTCGCTGAAGAAGCCCACTTGTACCTACGAGAAACCTACTGGGACGACATCGTCACCCGCATGCGCCACTACGGCATATTCACCACGTTCATAACCAACCAGCCCGACACCATCCAAGACACCATCTACCGCCAAGCCGACAACATCTTCCTCTTCAACTTCACCAACGAACACGACTTGGATGTGGTTTCAAGGGCTGCACGTGTGGATGCTGAAACTGTTCGCTCAATCGCCCGCGATTTGCCCCCTCATCACTGCTTAACTTTAGGCAAAGTTGTCAGGGATTTCCCCATAGTTGCCCGCGTCAGAGCTTTAGACATTAAAACGATGGGTGAAACCAGACTCTTCTTTCCTACCCTTAATTCTTAACAAGAGGATAACTGTTACAGCTGCTATGGTAATGGCTATGCCTACCATTGCGTAACTTAGGCTTGCTGAAGGCATCAAAGATACATTAAAGTTTACGGTTTGGCTGGCACCCATATTTCCCACTGTATCGTTGGCGTAGACCATGATTGTGTGTGGCCCGTTGGCTAGTGCGGCAAGGGTTGTGTTTCCTGCAATGGTAACGTTCTCTTCCCCATCTAGCGAGTAGCCCATCCAAGAAGTTGACTCGTCCGTTGTAAAGTTCAATGGTAAGTCTTTTTGGCTGTAGGTTTTGTTTTCAAGCGACAGATTTGATACAATTGGTGGATAACCGTCGTTTATCGTAAAGAAGACTGACCTATTATCCAATCCAACATTATGATAAGAGCCTGGGTACTCGTATTTCCCGTAAACTGTTATGTTATGTGACCCTTCAGATATTTCTGGCAGAGCCGCCCATCCAGTAATCAAATAATAAGATTGTATCGAGATGCCTTTGGTTTTTGTACCGTTGGCATCGGTTGTTTCCACGTCTATGGGAACGGGTGTTGATTGTAGGGGTATTGTTGTGTTGGTTTTCCCATCAATGCAATAAACCATTGTTATGTTCGCATGGCTTGAATCAAGAAAACTCTTAACTGTAATGTTTAGGGTTAACGATTGGGAAGTGTAGGTTAGGTTAGAGGGAGAAATAATGTTGATTGGCGAAACAAGAATAAACCCTTGACCATCAGTGGTATATTGTGCCTTGACAGCTTGAATTCCAACCAATGAGGCAGTTAAGAACCCTAAGACAAAGACCTTTAGCAAAAGGGTTGTCTTTCGCATTAGCATACACCAATAAAACTAACAGTAAAGGTGTTATTTACTCTGTCTGTGGAACAATCTGTTCCTCTATTGGAACACTCAACGGTCCAGCATCAATTTACCGAATAAAAAAATTTTTAATACGCTTTCCAAAGTTGGGTGAAATTCGCCTGTTCTTTAGCCGTTAGAGCCTTTTTTGCAAGCTTTAACCAAGAAAAAGTTCAAGCGAACGCTTATAAAAAACTAAAACAATAAACCATATGTAGTGTAAATGATTTTTAGAAAACATTTCTTCGATGTGATTCTAGTACTCGTTGTGATTGTGGCAGTTATTTCTGTAATGTTAGCGGCTCATGTTGTTACGGTTGATGGAATATGGTTTGTCTGCCCAATCGCTAACATTCGCGTTTCTACTTTAGTTACTGCTGTTTTTTGTTTTACGCTTGTCCTGTTTTTGCAGGGAAAACTCCTGTGGAAACCACTCTACTATGCTTTACTGGCGGTTATCTTCTTTCTGGGTTTGTACGAAATAGTTTGGTATTATCTAGCAGCGTATTCTTTCGGTTATGAGCTGAGGATTTTCCAGTTTGCCGCGCTTAGCGGTTGGGTTTTGCTATGTCTAAAAGAGGTGTATCCAAAGAAGCCACCGAAAATTTCTATAGTTCTTTATGGACTTTTCGTAGTCACTATGGTGCTCTGGGTTGCAACTGGTTTTGAGGTGAATAACTTGGGTGAAGCCCAATTCTCGGTTACGGGCGAGGTTTTCAACGCTGCAAGCAAAGTGGCGCTTGCCCTAGCTTATGCTGTACATATTGGAGCAAAAAAATAGTCAATAGGAACTAATTTTTTCTAATCTTTCCCTGTTTTGCCTGAAAAAAAGCCGAAACGACGCCGTCAAATTATAAGTCTCCACCTCGTCGAACGGTACCCAACGCAACTCGGCGGCATCGCTTGCAGCCTTGATGGCGCCAGCTTTGACATGTACCAGGTAGTCGATGATGACGTAGTGGTATTTTACTTTGCCCTGCTCATCCAAATCAACATTATCCACCACACCAATCAGGCAAGGGTTCTCAACGTCAAGGCAAACTTCCTCCTTGGTTTCCCGAATAACTGCCGCCTCAAGGCTTTCGCCAAGTTCAACTAAACCACCCGGGATTGTCCATTTGCCTTTGCTTGGTTCGTTTCCCCGTTTTATGAGCGCTATTTTGCCTTGGTTGATTATGACTGCGCCGATGCCTACGACTGGTTGGTCAGGGTACAAGCGTTTCACGCGAAGCCTCTCAGATACGACTATGTTATTCGTATCTTAAAGCTTCTACGGGTTTTAGCTTTGAAGCACGCCATGCTGGGTATAGTGCGAAGATGACGCTGACGCCGACACCGAATCCTAAAGCGCCCACCAGCACCTCAGGAGTTAGAAGTGGCGTTATTGTAAATCCGCCACCTCCGCCGAATACTCCTGAACCCAAAACTCTTGCAGTAACATTAGCTAATATCCAACCCAGCACTATGCCTATTATTGCACCCATTAAGCCGATTATTACGGATTCACCAAGGAATATGGTCAGTACTGTTCTGCTCTTCATGCCTAATGCTTTGAGGATGCCGATTTCACGTGTGCGTTCGATGAGTGAGACTATCATGATGTTCATTATTCCAATGCCCGCCACTAACAACGAAATTGCCGCAATCCCTCCGAGGAACAGTTGTAGGATGCTGAAGATGTTTGTGAGCAAACTCAGCACTGCAGTTGAGGATACAACGGACACTTGGTTGCTGAAGTGGTCAGTTATGGCTTTCGAAACGTTGGTGATGGTTGCGTTGTCGCTGCTCTTGAGCTTGACAATTATCATGTCGCATTGGTCAGTTCCGAAGAAGCTCTGAGCCTTGTCGATTGGAATGTAAACGCCCGTGTCTGAGGGTCCGCCGATGCCGAAGCCGCCGATTTTTTGGAGCACACCTGAAACGTCGGCTGTGTAGGTTTCATTGACTGGTGGTAGGACTGTTGCGTTGGTCCATGTGATGTTGATTCTGTCGCCTGCGCCAAAGAATATTGTTCCGTTCTGCCCCGGCTGGTTTACGCGTGTCCCCACGATTGTGTCGTTTTCAGATGGGTTAGTTGGTATAGTTCCGCTTGCAGCAATGAAAGTGGTGCTGTAAACTTGAGAATACTGGTTAAAGTCTACGCCATAAATGGTAACTGTCCTGTTCAGGTTGTCGGTTTGAACGAATCCTCCACGGCTTATCACTGCGATTGACGTATCAATATCTGGCGATAATGCGTTAATTTCGCTAGTGTAATTAACGTATAGTTTGAAGCCTGAATTATCGCTGGTTCCGCCTCCACCTCCGAAGCCTCCGCCGCCAGCACCTCCGCCACCTCCACCTCCCGCTCCGCCTAAAAAGCCACCGCTGCCAGGACTTACGATTAAGGTGTTGGCGGATAATCCTTGATTGAGCTGACCAGTTAAGGTTGCTTGCAAACCCTGCGTAATTGACAGCAAAGCCACTATCGCAGCGATGCCTATGACAACGCCCAATGTAGTTAAGGCTGCACGGAGCTTGCGAAGTTTAATCGCACTAAAAGAATAACCGAAAATATCTATTGTTTTCATTGCTGGTTCACCGTTTCAGATGTTATTTCACCATCAAACATTTGCACTGTTCTTCTTGCTTCCCGCGCCAAATGCTGGTCATGAGTAACCATGATAATGCTAACGTTGTTCTCAACGTTGAGCTTCTTGATTAACGCTAAAACTTCGCTTGCCGTTTTGGAATCAACGTTCCCCGTCGGCTCATCCAACAGGAGAAACCTGGGGTTGTTTGCAAGGGCGCGTGCGATGGCGACGCGTTGCTGCTGTCCACCGCTAAGCTCAGCGGGTTTATGATTGACTCTGTCTTTTAAGCCGACTGTTTCCAAAAGTTCTATTGCGCGTTTTTTTCTCTGTGCTTTAGTCATGTTGGCTATTGACATGGGTAATTCAACATTGTCGCGTGCGGTTAATCTTGGGATTAGGTTAAAAAATTGGAAAACAAAGCCTATTTTNNAGGTTTAGCATTGTTGATTTGCCACTTCCAGATGGGCCAAGGATTGCTAAGAAGTCTCCAGTTTCAACTTTAAGGTTTACTCCTCGGAGTGCTTCAACTGGGATTTTTCCCAGCATGTAAGTTTTTGTAACGTTGGCTGCTTCGACGACAGGGATTGTTTTTGACATTATTCTCCGCTTCCTTCTTAAATTAAGTGAACAAGAAAATGGTGCCCTCATATAAAGGATAGCTAAATCATAAAAAAGAAAAGAAGGGCTAACTGCCTTGCCCTTACTTGTTTAGGTATCTCCAGGAGAGAACTACGCATATGGCTGTGACAACGACTGCAAAGATGCCAACGTATGCAAAGTCAAGCGGCAGGGGTCCGAAGCCATCGCTAAATATCATCAGTTTTCTTTTTGCAATTTTTCGAGATTGACCGTCGGTTTTAGTATATAGAGGGGAGGGGTCTACCTCAGAGTAGATAGTTAACTTATGACTGTTCCAACATTTTCTCCCTTAATGGCTGCTAAAATGTTCGCTGGCTTAAACCCGTTCACCACAACCAGCTTTAGCCGCTTGCGTTTGAGGACTTTGATGGCTTCAGGGTCGATTATCTGGTGTATCCCTGCTTTATGCACGCTTTCCTCAAAGACTTTTCCCAAATCCTCAATCGGCAATCTGTCAAGCTTTACTGCATCAAGGTGTTTTCTGGGGTCTTTATCGTAAACGCCGTCTTGGTCAGTGCCTTTAACGAGCAACTCCGCATTTACGCGTTCAGCAACCAGCGCGGCAACCGTGTCAGTGGTGATTCCCGGCTTCAAACCGCCCATAACGACAATCTTGCCTTCGCCAAGGCATTGGGCTACATCATCAAGCGTTATGGCTACCTTGCTGCAACCTGCTTCGCCTATTTTTTTGAGGAAAAGCTGCGCAAACAAGCGCGAACAAGAAATGGCAATCTCATCCTGCCCAGTCATATCCAAGCCCAAGTTTTTGGCAATTCCAATAAATTCCCTCGCCAACGCGCCACCGCCCAAAACAACGACAACCTCGTGACCTTGCTGCTTTAGGGTTTTTATTATTTCGGCGTACTTGCTCATCAGTTCGGTGTTGACTGGTGACGCGACGACGGAACCGCCTATTCGGATAACGATGCGCATGATTGTCATTCCTTTATTAGTTTACAATGTGCTTTGGAGTTAAAAATCTTTAATATCCCAAAAGCAGCAGTAAAGTGTGCTTCGAGGAAGAAACGAGATGGCTTTCACTGAAACCTTTACCGTTCAAGCGTTGGCGCCATTCAACTTTGATTTGAGTGCTCAAATCTTCTCAGGCGGCGACATGCAAATCCGCGCGTACGCAAATGGCGCGTTCCATCAGGTTCTGAGATTCAACGGCAATCTTGTTTTGGTTAAATTAACTTCCAACGGAACAATTGAACAACCCAAATTAACCGTTGAAATAAAATCAAATATCCTTGTAACACCGCAAGAAAAGCGGAAAGTAGAAGAAGCAATCCGCTTCATCTTCAACTTAGACTTCAATCTGCTCTCTTTCTACAAAGACGCGGAAAACGACCCTGCAATGCACCAGATAACCCAGCAGTTGTACGGCTTAAAGAACCCGACCACGCCAACGGTCTTTGAATCGCTGGTTGACTCGATTGTGGAGCAGCAAATCTCCATCAAGGTAGCGCATACTATAGAGCAAAGGTTAGCTAAGAAATTCGGCGAAACCTTAACCATCGATGGCAACACTTACTCTGCCTATCCGACGCCGCAGAACATTGCAGGCGCCAGCATAAGTGAGATTCAGCAGGTCGGGTTGAGCATGCGCAAAGCCGAATACATTCACGGGGCAGCGCAGTTGATTGTGGATGGTAAGTTGGACCTTGAGCAAATGAAAAACGAAAAAAACCCCGAGCGAATCATCGCTGAATTAGATGAAATCCGCGGAATCGGCGTTTGGACGGCTGAGCTTACGATGTTGCGGGGTATGCAGAAGTTGGATGCTTTGCCTGCCGACGATTTTGGCATAAGGCGCGTAATTTCACGGTATTATCGCAGTGGAAGACCGATTAAGGCTGCGGAGGCGCGACAAATCGCAACGGCGTGGGGCAGATGGAAAGGGTTAGCTGCTTACTACCTGATAATTGCGGAAGTCAAGGGCATCACGGTTTAGCCTGTTAAGCGTTTTTTCATCAGGTTAATGCTGAGTATAAAGAAGAATACTGTGACTGCAATTATCCAAGCCAAACTCACCAGTATTAAGATTGCAGGGTTTAACCCAAGGATCGGTTCAAGTTGACCCGAAACAAGTCCTCTAGTAATGTTTACGACGTGAGTTAGCGGCAGAATTGCCATTGCGATGACTTGTACACTTGAGGGCAAAGAAGGAGAAGTCAGGGGGAAGAAAGTGCCGGCTAGAAAGAGCATAGGCGTTATGAAGAGGAATGCGGGGTAGTTGAAGAAGTCGATGTTGGGCGCGATGGCGGTGAAGCACATAGCGATGGCCGCAAACAGCAACCCGCCGAAAAACGCTAGCAGAGGCACCAACAAAAATAGTGGGCTGGTAACTAAGCCAAAGAGCGCAATTACCGCTAACACGATTGTCGCGTTAATCATTGATCGGGTTGCGCCCCAGAGGAGTTCGCCTGCAACAACTTCTTCAACGCTAACAGGTGTGGCGACGATGGCGTCGAAGGTTTTTTGGAAATACATGCGCACAAACGAAGCGAAAGTGCATTCAAAAAAGGAACCGTTCATGATGGCAATCGCTACTAGAGCTGGTGCGAGGAAGTAGACGTATGGTTGACCGTTTATGTTTGGGATAAACCCGCCCAGCCCAAAGCCGAAAGCGGCCAAATAGATAATCGGCTCGAGCAGCGAGGGCAAAAAGTTGACTTTGATGGTTTTTAAGAATACATCGAAGTTGCGGTGCCAAACCTTCCAGACGCGGTAAGTTAGTTTGGGTATGGTAAAGCGGGCGGGCGATTTGCGGATGCTAGGATTACTCATTCTTCCCTCAATCCCCTTCCTGTAAGTTTTAAGAAAACGTCTTCAATGTTAGCCTTGCGAAGCGTGACGTTTTGCATCGGGTGTTCTTTTAGGAAGCCTTCGAAGACGCCGTGCGGTTTGTCGGTGAAGATTTGCATGCGGTCGCCGAGTTTTTCGAAGCGTGCATCAGGAAAAGCCTCTTTCAGGGTTGGCAATAGTTTCTCGTCATAATCCAGTTCGAGTACGTCTTCGCCAATGTGCTTTTTCACAAGCTCAGCGGGAGTGCCTTCCTCGATGATTTTTCCTCTGTCCACAATTAGGATTCTGTCGCAGAGAACTTCGGCTTCGTCCATGTAGTGGGTTGTTAAAATGATGGTAACTTGCTGTTTTTTTAGGTGGCGCACTTCATCCCAAACAAGGTGCCTTGCCTGCGGATCCAACCCTGTTGTCGGCTCGTCTAAGAGCAGAATCTGCGGCTGATTGAGAAGTGACCTGGCAAAAATCAATCGGCGCTTCATGCCCGTTGACAACGCCATTATCGAGACGTCTCTTTTCTCTTCTAACTGGAAAAATTTTAGTTGCTCATCGGCTCGCTTTACCGCAACATCTTTAGGAATGTCGAAGTAGCGGGCGTAAACTGTCAGGTTCTTTATTACTGTGAAGTCTGGGTCTAAATTGTCCTCTTGCGGCGCCACGCCAACCATGCTTTTTATTTCTCTGCATTGCGTGTGGACGCTTAAGCCTGCAACAGTTAATTCGCCTTCGGTCGGCGGCAGAAAACAGTACATCATGCGGACGATTGTGGTTTTTCCAGCGCCGTTTGGACCCAAGAAACCGACGCATTCGCCCTTGTAGACTTTGAAGTCTATGTGGTCCACTGCGGTGAAATCGTCGAATTTCTTGGTTAAGCCTTTGGCTTCGATGACAACTTCTTGAGAATCCATATGCACTCAACTATAGATTTACAACGGCAAACTTAAAACTAACTATTTTAGGGTTTGCCCGAAATGTACTGGCAGTAACCATAGCTGATTGGTCCTTGCTTGGTGGTTTCACAGGGGAACTCTGCATTCAAAGCAGAGTTTAACGCCTTTGGTTTGGGCGCAGTTGCATATTTGGCAGAACTTGTTTTCTCTTGCCACGCACCCAGCAGTTCCATTGGGACAGGAGCCTTTCTGCATTCTGGGGCATTTCTCGCAAGCAATACCGCAAACACCAATCCGCATATTCAACCACTCTAGCGCTTACAACAGACTATACCCCCCTTATTTATAGTCCGGGCGTTTGCAGGGTCTAGAATGTTCAGGTAATGTGCATTCATTGAGGAGAAGCGATTGGTTGACAATGTTTGTGAGGATTATTTTGTTTTATCTTTTCATTTGCAGGAACGACAGTTTGTTATCATAGAACTTGGATGAAAAAGAATCAGTCTACCTCTCTCTTGGTGACCTCCCCCTCCTTATATAAAGACTCAACACTTGCCGAGGCTCGAAAAGAATTGATGAGAAACTTTATTGCCCTCGCTTGCCAATAAAATATGGAGACAACTAATGTTTTGTCCTTTTTGCGGCCGACAAACTAAGGACAATGCTTTATTTTGCGAATTCTGTAGAAAAGCATTGCCTCAGAAAACTTCACCGCTTCCTGTAATTCAACCTATTCCTCAGGCAAATCCGCGTCCCCAAAAAGCACATGCTCCCAAAGCCAGAATATCGAATACTGCAAAAAAAGCCATAATTACAGGCATCTTGATAGTCGGACTCGTTATCGTTGTACTTCTTATTTATTACCCAGGTGTATTTTCCTGGAAGTGGTAAACCCGCTGACTTACGGCAGCAAAAACCGCCAATACCGACCTACCATCCTTAGGGATTTCTGCATTGTATCCCAAACCAGTTTTTAGCTGTTTAATCGCCAGTAGTGACCTCCCCCTATAGGTTTCTGCAACGCATTTCTATTAGGCTCCAAATATGAACACTGTTTCCTATAGCAGGACCTGAAACTAAAACTTCTATGGAAAAAACAAGGTTATTTGGGCATTTGAGACGTGGTATGAAAAATGTGAATTCTGAATTCAGATTCTCAAGTCGTAATGATATTATATATAAAACGTCAGAATTGGGTAGCAATACCCAAAATACAGGAAAGGTTGAACCCCACAAAATGGCACTCGCAATGGAAAACGACGCACTAGTGAAAGTCTACAACAAGCAAACCGACGCATGGAAGTTTGTTAAAAAAGACCTAAGCTACAGCAAACAATTAACAACTATCGAAGAAACACTCACCAGGTTTGGACTGCTCAAAAACGAAATCAGAGTCTACATGTACCTTGCTAGAGCAGGCGAAAAGAAGGCTGGAGAAATAGCTGAATCAATTTCGCTTCACCGCACCGAAACCTACCGAATCCTGCGCGATTTGGAGAGGAAAGGGATAGTTTTCTCGATTTTTGAGAAACCACTAAAATTCACCGCAGTACCCTTGGATAAAGCCATAGATTTGCTCGTTGACGCACAGAAAATCAAGATTAAACTCTTAGAACAAGAAAAAATAAGCCTCGTTGAACTCTGGCAATCCATGCCTCAGCCGAAAGTTGAAAACACCAAAAAAGAGCTCTTCCAAATGCTCGAGGGCGAACAGCAAATACTCATGAAAGCCAACGAACTGCTTGAAAAAACCGAGAAAAAATTCGAAATCTTCGCTTCAGCAGACTACCTATCAGAACTGTACTACAACGATTTCTCTGACAAACTAAAAAGCCAAGCCGACAAAGTAGCCGTCACTCTAGTTACCGATACCTCGTTGAAAAGCGCTTACTTCTTAGGGCAAATGCAATGGCTAAGTGAATCCCACAAAATAGCCGACGAACAAAACTTGCCCTGCTTCATGATCACTGACGATAAAGAAGTGCTGATTGCATTCCATGAAAAAGACAATGAACGCGATGAAGACGTAAAAAAGAAGTATAGAACCATAGCTATCTGGACTAACTACAGCGCCTTAGTCAACACCTTGCAAATGCTATTCGGAAAACTGGCGCAAGAATAAACGCAAATTTTTTTGAACTTTAACTATCTTTTTCCCTTTTGACCGCAACTTAATCAGCAAAAGCAAAGTTAACAGTAAAACAGCAATGACCGCAACCACGTAACCGATAAACTGGAAACCTGAAGTCCCATTACTATTCTGGGCGACGCTGAGTTTTACAACGTAGAAGTCATACACTGCTTTACCGATTAAAGCAGGTTGACCCATCGGATCGGTCCAGCCTGCCATAAGATATGCGTTATCGCCTGTTTCGATGACGCTGTAGGCTTCCTGGAAAGCCGCGTTGCCTTGAGTGCAACTGAAGACGACTTGCCCCTGCTCAGTTATTTTGAAAAGCCAAAAATCCCTCTGCCCTTCCCCGAATGAAAAAGTGAAACCTGCAACTAAGTAACCGCCGTCCCTTGACTGGGTAACGTATGCTGGCGAGTCGGCGTCTTTTCCGCCCACGGTTTTGTTCCATACCATGTTGCCATTCAAATCTACTTTTAACACCCAAGCGTCAGTCGAAGTGATTGGTGACTCGACCTCGCCCACCAATACGTAGCCGTCGGCTGCTTTTGCCATTGCATAGGCTTTCTCGCTTTGTAGTCCGCCGTAAGTTTTATTCCAAACTAGGTTGCCGTCAGCTTGAACTTTGAGGAGGTAGAAATCATAGTTATTGTTGCCTTGAGTATCGGTGTAACCTGCGATGACGTAACTGCCATCTTGGGCTAAAACGCCTGCTCTCGCGGCGGTCTCGGCTGTTTGTCCATAGGTTTTGTTCCAAATAACGTTGCCGTCTCCGTCAAGTTTGACTGCCCAAGCAGCTGATTGCCCATTGCCATAGGAATAGGTTAACCCAAAAACCACAAATCCGTCTTGGGAGGCGATTCCTGAGAAGAGTTTATCAGTTTTTTCTCCGCCTATGATAGTTTTCCATAATAAGGTGCCTTGATTGTCTATTCTTGCAACATAACCATTAACGTCTCCTAACGCCAAAAATTCGTTTCCCACAAGCAAGAAACCATCCGTTAAATTAACGGCGTACCTGAGTTCAGTGCCAAAGCCTTCAAGGAAAGTTTTGTTCCAAACAGCATTACCCTCTCTATCAAGCTTTATAGCCCAGCCTACAGTCGCGTTTGCCACAATCGATCTGGAGGACCCAACCACTAAATAGCCGTCACCGGCTGGTACTGTGTAAAATGCTCTGTCGTCAGCTGCGCCGCCGTAGGTTTTTTCCCAAACAACGTTTGCAGGTAAAACACTCACCGAGGGGTTGCCATCAACTTTTAGGGCAGCGGGTGTTTGAGTTGCACTAACGATCATACTTAATACAATCAAGACGGCTAGTAGCGCGACAATTGTCTTTATGGTTTTAGCTTGATTCATCCCGCGGTTTTCGCCTCTTGTTTAGCGCCAGATTGAATGTTACGTGCTGGTGCATGTTAGGTTTGCTCCTACAAATATACCTCGCTTATCCTGACACAGCAAGGAAACAACCAGCGGGTCGTATGGTTGTGGTGTTTGAGCATTAAATGACACGGCGTATGTTCCGTTGCCAAAACTGGTGATGCTTGGCGAATCCACTTGTATCCAGTCGGTTGCGTTCTGGTAGGAAAAGGTGAAGTTTTGGGCTAAGGCCGCTTTGCCCTCGTTTTGGACGTTAACTGTTAAGTCCACTTGTTTTGTGGTGTCGTTGAGTTGCTGGTAGTTTCCGCTCAAGTTAACCGCTGACGTTACGTTTATGGCGTATTCTAAATTGGAAGTGGCTGAGGGACTGGAAGAGGCTAAAGCAAATGTGGCGTAAGCGCTTGAGACGCCTTGACCGTTGGCATCCCAAGAAATCAAAAATCCGTTTTGGTAACCGCTCGAGTTTAGGGTATTGTAATCGATTGTGAGCAGGGCTTGGTATGAATGTGAAATGATTGCCGTTTTCAACTCAGACAGGTCAGTCCCTAAAATACCTGAGTTGCCGCCGTCGGTTGCGTTTGCTAAAGCGCTAATCAGAGTGCTTCTTGCGCTTTGCTTGTACCCTGCAAAAGCATCGTTTTCTGCCGCAACCGTCGGCACTTCTTTCTCAACCTCCATGACATAGAGCGCAGTGGACAACAAGAGCAAAGCTACCAGCAAAGCAGTAACTATAATCACTTGACCTGAATTGTCACGTTTGAAGCTGCGTTTTCCCATGCCTAATCCACCACCGACAACTGCAACTGCAGAACATAAACCGCGTAGGTACTGTTCTGGCTCACGCAAACGTAATCAAATGAAACGATTTTGTCGCTGACAGCGCCACCGTTAGAAATGGGAAACTCGTTTAGGATGTTGAGGTCTTTATCGTAGACGGTTAAATTAAACCATGTTGTAAGTGGCAAAGCGGATTCAACACTTTTCCCAAGCGTCGCCCAATCATGATTATCCACTAAACTTGCCAGTTGACCGTCGCCGTCCAAAGTCAACAGAACATTCTCCGCTTTCCAAGCTATGTTACCTGTCGAGTTTTTCGGATGCGTCTGTGCAGGAATAAGCGTCAAACAAGACAACAACAGCACTGAAGCAAAGAAGGCTTCTATAACGCGCACCTGCCCCTTCCTGTCTCTAAGCAGCCTCAATTCGGCAAGCCTCCTAAACTTAAATCAAGCCTGTAGAGGACACCGCCAACTGTAACCATGTAGCTGAAGACGTTCTGCTCTGAACCCTCAAAGTCTGCGCCTGCCTTCAGCGGAACCTGGGGGTACGCTGTCCATTCTTGGAAATAGTCGGCGCCGTTGAGACCGCAGACAACCAAAATCAATGGGCTTTTATCGATTAACTTTGGAATTGGGCAGTGGGAACCCTGAATGGAAGGGAGGGTTTGCTGGTACGAGTAGGAGAAAACATAGCCGTTTTGAACCGTTAAACCAGGCGAACTGTCGTTGAGGCTTAATGTGTAATCAAGCGGGCTCAAAGCCAAATCACTGCTGCTGGGGTTTGATTCCTGCGTTGAATGGGCAAAATTGTAGACTGCGTATGAAGTCATCCTATCATCAATGGATGCTCTGGCGAATACAACAAGCAGGGCGTTGTCGGTTGCTGCGCTTGGGATTTGGACCGTAACTTGGCCAACGCCAGCGTCGGGGATGGTGCTGGTGATGTCGCTTAGGTAGTTGTCTGCGGTAACGTAGCAGTGTAGGCTTGCGCTTGCGGGTTTCGAATCGATGCTTGTTGAAACCGCGAATGAGAAAGATGCGTCACTGCCAACTGTGAAGTTGCTTGATTGCAAAATGTTTACGGTCATAAGTTGGGAAACCGTTATGCCCAACGCTATGTTTAGTTTGGCGGCGTTTGCTATGTCAGCGTACGATAACGAGTAATTGTTTAGGTTGTTTAGTCTGCTGATTTTGTCCATGTCAAGTTCATAAGGACTTGTTGAGGTGATTGCAGCCAATCCGAAGTCATCAGGAACGGCGTTGCTTGTTCCCCAGTTGGCGGGTGTTCCATTGTTTGTTATGATGTGGTCGGCTATAGCTTTTAGGTAGCTGTCCTTGTTGATGTCCTGCGTGCTAACTATTCTAGTTTGCATCGTTGAGCCCAGAAAAGCTGTGCCTATCAATGCCACAGCTACAATGATGGTGCATGCGAAGAAAGTGTCAAAAGAGCTCGTTGGCAAGCATTATTCCTCTTAAGTTGGTTTTAGTCCGCCTAATGTGAAAACCCCTGAGAGCAATATTTGAGAGACTACCAATGATATGTAAGCGGTTGCGGCTAGCAATGCTGAATGTTTGAATCCGGCGCCGAAGTTGCCTTCGCTGATTTTTCCAATGAAGAATCCTGAGATCCAGCATTGAATGATTATGCCTACTGAGAACACTTTGAGCTGGCTTTGCATAGCCATCGTAGCTGCCGCCGCCAAGTCGGAGCTGACGACGCCCGTCATCATAGTTGTAGTTAAAGCCACAATGGTCGTAGTAACCGCGATTAATGCACTCCACATAAAAGCCAAAAGAATGTAAGGCTTCAAAAGCGCCCTGCGATTTACCTGCATTTCTCGTTCTTTTTCGCTGTAATCTGAGAGTATTTCCAGTGACTCGATTGAGTTGCCGCCGATTTCGATTGTTTCTACCAGCATGGCAAAGTTAACGATGACAAACCAGCTTCGGATTTCCCTGCGCATGTTTTCGAAGGTTTTTCTTAAAGGTATGCCCCATTCGATTTGGCTACGGATTAAATCTAAAAATTTAGAGAAGGACCCGTAATTTTTGCGTTTTGTTGCTTGCACTATGCTTTTTTCTGGCGAGAGGCCCGTTTTTTGTGATTCTGTAATGTCTCGGATGAAGCTGGGGATTGATTCTTCTGCGTTGTAGTTTATTTTTGAAATGCGGTAGTATTGGTAAGCAAGCGGCAGCGAAGCAGCAACTAGACCTATGGTTGTGATTTCTGGTAGTCCAATAGGTTTGATTGCTTCTGGACCAATCATTCCGAAAACACCTATAACGGCAAACACTGGAATTATGAAGATTAACGCTTTCTTGTATAGGTCTTTGAGGTCTGGGAAAGCACTTTTTTGTATGTTATGCGCCATTAAAATAAAAATCCCCGACATCACGGGCATAATGATAAACGCTATTAAGTAAGACATAACCGGCGAAATGGAAACTGAAGAGCTTGACATCAAATCCATAACGCTTGACGATGAGAAAACAACAAAGAGAATGTATGTGCATAATACGACGATTAGCATGACTGAATACGCTTCAACTAGTGTAGCAATCCGCTCGATTGAACGGTTCAGGTTGATATATCTTAGTTCGAAGATTGATTTTAGCTGGCTTTTCATGTAATCAGCAAGTTTCCCGCCGCTTCTAACTGAAGAAACAAAGCCGCCCAGAAAGTTCCGGTACAGTTTAGATTGAGTAACTTCCGCGCGCTGATACATCACGGTTAATGGATCTTTGCCCAGAACCTCAACTTGACGCACCACCTCATCGGCTTCTTTCTTAAACGTTGGAAGGAAAGTAAGCTTGCGCATTTTTTTCCAGCTATCATAAGGTGAGATTCCGCTTGCAGCCATAAGAGTAAAAATCATTACGGCGAAGGGCAGCTCCTGCTCAGTTTTCTCGCGTTCTTCACTAGTAGCTCTATTTAGAAAACCGAAGATTTTGCCAAGGAACCCGCCAGGAGCTTTCATTTAGTTATTGCACCTTTGAGTTTTCGTTCGCGGCGGCTAAACTCGCAAGGTTAAGTGAACTGTTTAATGCCTTGTGGACACTTCTGAAATCGCGCAGGTTTTGTTCAACCATGCTCAGTAGGATTTGTTTTCTGCGTTCAAACTCTTGCTGAACCACACTCAATGGCGCATCAAGGTTTTGGGCTATTTTGGACAGCAAGTAGCTTTTCGATAGGTCTTGTTGGAAGGTATCGGATGAAAGGTTCCAAGAGAAAACTTCACGTGGAATGCCGTTATTGTCGATTTCAGTGACTTTGACAAATTTTCGCATTGACTTTTTTCGTTCTTGCAGGTTGATGCTTGCGGTATTTACTTGCTTGACCACGATTACGCAGTTCATGAGTGATAAGATGGTTTGTGGGATGTTCATAGGCGGCTGCGTTAATCGTTTAATGACTGTTTCCACGTCGTCAGCGTGCATGGTGCATAATCCACCGTGGCCAGTAGCTAAGGCTTGGAATAGAACGTATGCTTCTTCGCCTCTGATTTCGCCTACAAGAATCAACGCTGGTCTGTGCCTAACCGCTGACTTGATTAGGTCATAGAGTGTGACTTCACCATCACTGTCTCCACCAAAGCCAGTTCGCGCAATTGTAGACACCCAGTTCTCCTGCGGCAAGTTAATTTCTTGAACTTCCTCCACAGAAATCATCTTAAAGTCCGGTCGCACCAAACATGCAATAGCGTTTAAAGCGGTTGTTTTACCTGCGCCTGTTGGCCCCACGACCATGACAGACATTTTGTTTTCCATTAGCATCCAAAGGTAGGCTGCAATTGATTCGTCGATTGTTTCGTTTATTATCAGGTCTACGATTGTTAGGGGGTCGTCTTTGAATTTTCTTATGGTAAAGCTTGTTCCTGCTGGAGTTGTTTCTTTTCCGAAGGAAACTGCAAGCCTGTGTTTTCCTGGAAGGGTTAAGTCGACTATTGGGTGGGCTATGCTTACGTGTTTGCCTTGCCTGTGCACCACTCGCGTTATGAAATCGTCGAGTTCTTCCTCATCGGTATACATTAGGTTGGTGCGTGTGCTAGCGTATTTTCTGTGGTAGATGTAAACGGGTTTGTTTATGCCTAAACAACTTATGTCTTCTATGAACGGGTCACTTATGAGACCGTCGATTTTTCCGAATCCGATTAAGTCTTTTTCAAGGTAGTAAATGATTTTTCTTAGACCAACTTGGTTGGTTCCACCAAGAGCTTCTTGGTGCTCTTCTAGTATTGCCGGGAGCTGTCTGCGGAAAGAAACAACCAGTGTTTCATCTATCCTTGGCGCTTTAAGCTCGTACTCAAGAATGTTCTTTAAACGTTTGTAGGATTCCCTTTCCTCTTTTGACATGGGCAGGTCATCGACAACATAGAAGAAGCTTCCTTCGGAGTCGTCTTGAAAAATCCAAGCGTAAGAGAAAGGGGGATTAAGAGGGTAACTTTCAATTTGCGTGTAACCTTCAGGCACTTGATAGCCCTGAATACCCAAGTATGCTACCAGTTCCTCATCTGGAGTTTCTTGTTTTTCTTGAATTTCTTCTTTCTTCTTTTTACCTAATTTCATTTGTTATCACTCACTGGTTAATGTTAAAGTTGCAATTTGGTTCTCAAAGTGGCATTGCAGTACGGCTCTTCCTGAACCGCTGATAAAGGTGCCTGACGCCACAACTTGGGCAGGTATATTCACCTGGGGTTGGTTTGGGGTAACGGTTGTTCCAAACCCTGACTCGACCCATGCACCCGACGAGTCGTTTGCTATGCGTATCCAGAATCTTTGGTTGCCAATCTGCGAGGGAATATCGAGAAATTGAGTTGTGTTCTGGTTGTTTTCTGTGGTGCGCGATAACAGCGCTAGGCTTTGTGTTGCTACGTATTCATCGATGTTCTTTAATTGCTGGTTTGTGGCTTGGTTTTTTATGTTTAATGTGGATAGGCTGCAGCTGTAAACTATGATTGAACCAACAAGGAGGGCGGCAAAAAGCGAATACACGTAACCTGGAATTATCGACGGCATCTACCGGATCCACCTCTGGATTGAAACGTTGGAAACGACGGTTTCTATGTGGATAACGGCGCCTTCTGATGTGCTTGAAATCGGGATTGAAACGCTACCGCTCACACCGTCTAAAACTGAAGTTATCGCCAAGTTTTCAAGCGCATAAGGAACATCGTAATTCTTAGTTGTTAATTGCGTGCTTTCGCACGAAATGTGAAGAGGAAGCTCACCTTGCAATGCTATTGCGGCTGAAGAGTTCAAGTTAACGATGTAGATGCGAATATTATTGACTGGTTTACCGTTTTCTAATCCAGCAGCCACATATGTCACGCTTGGCCGGTAATGTAACTGGATTTCTGGGTGCTCGGCGCCGTTTTCTATGCAAAGTTGGCTTGTTGACGAGCCGCTTTGGTTCGTTATTGTTCGGCTGTCACCTTTGAGGTATAGGCCTGTTTCTGAGGAGCTTGAATATGGAAGTTGATAGGTTATTTTGCCGATTGAAGTGTTAAAGCTTGTTTCTTGGATACCCGAGTTGTCGTTGATGCTCAGGGTTAGAACGTTGGTTGTTGGTTGGATGTTTGTTAATCCGCCTGAATCAGTCAAATCAAACGTGGATGAGGAACCAGGCTGCCACAGAGTAGAAACAATTGCATCATTCAAGGATAGGAGGTTTTGTTTAGCTGTGGAAACTTTGAGAGTTTGACCTTGCGAATTGATTCTTTCGACTGAAAAGTAGTATGTAAAAGCAACAATACTAAGCGTGGATACAAATAGGATTAGGAAGGTTACTGGTAAGGCCATTGCGTATTTGGATCGGGCAAGTTTTTTGAAATGGCAATTATGTAACTTTAAGTTCATTTTATCCTCTCACGCGTGTCTTTTACTATAGAAACCTGAAAGAATGGATTAAGCCATTTGTGTGTCTAAACAATACACGTATGTTTGCAAAATTTTAATCTTGAAACGAGTAAAGTCGGAAGAATTCACTGTAAAACACCAAATAACTTTTTAAAATAAAAAGAAGGGGAGGGGGTAGACATTCACATTCTTAGGTTAGTTAATCTTAACCTAGGATTATGGTCATGCAGGTATGTTGTATGCGTTAACGTTTGTCTCTTTGTAGTACATCGCTTGTGATGTGAAGACTGTGAAAGCAACTGTTAAGCCGATGTCGTTGATGGTAATACTGTCCGGTGAAGTGATGTATACGACTATAGTGGAGCCTGATGCCAAGACTAAGTTGCCTGTGGCTAAGGTTGCAGTAGCGTTCAATCCAATGTCGGAAGCAGCAGCAAGGCTATCTACGTATGCTAAGTCGGCAGTTATGGCAGTTGCGTCTAGAGTTTTGTTTGCTAGGGCGTAGAATACATTGGTCCATGCGGATGTTTGTCCACGAACAGCGATCTTGCTGATGACGACGTCGCGTCCGCCAGTGTTAGTTATCATGATTGCGCCTTGAACGGTTCCATCAGAGGCAACCCAGATGTGTTGGTTTGAAACCTGGAGGCTTTCCTCTTGAACTCTTGTGCTTGTGACGTTGATTGCAAAGTAGGTTACGACTCCTGCGAGAAGCACTGAAACTACGAGGATGATCAGCGTTGTTACGACGGTGCTTAGAGCCAAACGATTTCTCAGTATATTTCTCATTTTTCTTTAAACTCCCTTTAAAAAGTCATTACGCGATTTCTGGATAAGTAATCTTGTGCGTAAAAAAAATTACACATCTGCAATAAATGAAACAACAAGAAAAAACTAGCGGTCTTTAGGTTCTGGTTAAGCTGCTGGTGCCGCTTGGATGTTTACCTCGCTATAGTACACTGCTTGAGCACTATGAACAGCTATGCTTACTGTTAAGCCTACATCGTTCAAGCCTATGCTGTCAGGATCATTGAGGTATACGACTATGGTGGAGCCTGATGCCAAGACTAAGTTGCCTGTGGCTAAGGTTGCAGTAGCGTTTAATCCAATGTGGGAACCAGCTGCAAGGCCAGTTACGTATGCTAAGTCGGCAGTTATGGCAGTTGCGTCTCTAGTTTTGTTTGCTACGGCGTAGAATACATTGGTCCATGCGGATGTTTGTCCACGAACAGCAATCTTGTTGACGACAACGTCGCGTCCGCCAGTGTTAGTTATCATTATCGCGCCTTGAACGGCGGCACCATCTGTGTCTACCCATAAATGTTGTTTAGAAACGTATAGACTTTCTTCTTGGACTCTTGTGCTGACTACGTTTATGGCGAAGTAGGTTAAGACGCTTGCAAGTAAGATGGATACTACTAGGATTATGAGTGTGGTTATTACAGTGCTGAGTGCGAGGCGATTTCTTAATAGTCGGATCATTTACTTTATTTCTCCTGTTACAAAAGGAACGCACAATTACTTATAAATATCTTCTGTAGCACGATTCAATATACCTCGTAATGCTTAACACTATGAAAATCAAAACCAACTCAACAATATGAATCCACAATAAGCCTCAAAAAACCAGACAAAGCAATGCTTTTGGAATTCTGGAGAGATGAGCAAGTTCTAAATGTTTGTTGCTTGTAATTAATTAATGGATTTGTAGGAGGCAGCATAAGTGGAAAAAGCTGGGTTTGTGCCTGTTTTAGAGGAAAAAGATTTGCAGGAAGGCAAAATGAAACTTGTCCCGGTGGAGGGCACACCAGTTTTATTCATTAAGCAGCAGGGCAAAATCTTCGTTATCGACAACCGTTGTCCCCATATGAGCTGCGGTTTCTCAGGCGGAGCGCTTGACGGCTTGGTGATTGTTTGTCCTTGCCATGATTGGCGATTTGACTTAAGAACGGGCGAGTACGAGGATGAGCCTGCGTTTAAATTAACGAAGTATGATTGGAAGATTAAGTCGGGGAAAATCTGGGTAAGACTTGAAGAAGAGACATAAAGGTATTTGCAGAAAACTAAATCGCCGAGTTTATTAAAGCCCACTAAATAGTTTTCCCAGAAGAGGTAACCTGCCAAATGGTTGTAGTAATTGCCGCCGTCGGAATAAGTGGTTCAGGAAAAACAACCACACTCGAATATTTAATTTCTCACCTGACCAGCGAGGGCTACCGAGTCGGCGCAATAAAGCATATTCATCGAGAAGGCTTCACCATAGATAAAGAAGGCACCAACACGTGGAGATTCAGTAAAGCTGGAGCCAAAATAACGGTAGCTATCTCACCTGAAGAAATAGCAATAATAGAAAAAACAAACGCTTCCCTCAACGATTTGGATAAAGTCGTGAAATTATTGGAAAGCGAAAAACTGGACATTATCTTCATCGAAGGATTTCACAGTTTCATTTCAAAAAGACCAGAAATCCTAAAGATTATAACCGCAAATAACCCTGAAGACCTGGAAAAGACGCTAAAGGAATCTGTTCCGCCAATATTGGCAATTACGGGTGTGATTGCTAAAAATAAACCCCCATCAAACAGAATACCCTACATTAATTTGCCCGATGAAGGAGCCAAGCTTTTGGAAATAGTCAAAAACCATTTAGAGGCAAGCAGAAAATAGGCAAAATATCAAGAAAATTAGATAAACTGCCCTTTATTTCTACTAGGCAAGATAAGTAAATGACCAAGCGAGCGGTAATCATCCTTGCTGGAGGAAAAGCCAAAAGATTCCAAACCACTCAGGAGAAGTGGCAGGATAAGGCTCTAGCTGAGCTTAACGGAAAGCCTCTTCTAGTTCACGCCATCGAGAATGTTCAGGATGCCGTCGATCAAATAGTAGTCGTCGTTAATGAAAGCGAATCAAGAATAAGCCAATACTACGCTGTTTTAGAAAAGTATCATGTCAAAAAAGCAAGAATAGTCACCGACCTAAAAATCAAGAATCTAAGCGGACCCTTAATCGCGATTTTAACTGGGCTAAAATTCGCCTGTGCGGATTACTGCATAACGGTTCCATGCGATGTGCCTATGCTTAACAAAAAAGTTGCTGAATACTTATTTGAGGAAATCAACGGTTCTTTTGTTGCTGTACCAATGTGGCCCAATGGAAGGCTTGAAACGCTCCTTATGGTTTTAGAGCGAAAAAGCACTTTGGAAATCGCCAATGTTCTCTGCCAACTGGGGCGCTCTCACCCAGACGACATCATAAGAGGCTCTTTAAAGACCCTGTTTGTCTCACCTCTTGGCGAAATCAATGCTTTGGACCCAGAACTATGCAGTTTTGTAAACATTAATTGTCAAGAAGATTTAAGTCGGCTACACCCCCGTCAAGGGCAGGGCCCCTTTGTTGAAAATGTACGTCTAAACTTGGGGGTTTTATCTGAGGAGGAAATTCAACGCTTTGTTGTAGCCTCTTTGAAAAGAGACAGCTCTGATTTTTTGGAAGCATCAAAAATATTTTCAGGCTCCGCGGTTAGGTTGGAGAAGCATGATTCTTTTTTTTGGGCTGCAGTAAGCCGAGAGTATGAAGCAAAAAGTTTGCTGAGCTTATTTGGGCAATGCAGTAAGCATGAATTAATCAAAGATATCAAAGATGCTCTTTTGAAAGCTGCCCAAAACTACTGGTCGGAAGCTGAAATCTACGAGGAAAACCGCTGTTATTTGTTGGCTGAAAGGGCGAGGGCGGATAAGTCATGGTGCGAATTGCAAATTGAAAAGTTAGAGATTAAATGATTATTCGCTCTGGACTAGTGTAAACGTTTAGGCGTTTTCCGCGTACAAACCCCGCTAAAGTAACGTTTGATTCTTCAGCAGTAGCAATTCCTGAAGAAAGCGCCGCCGCCAATGAAGCAACGATGGGCAAACCAACCTTAGCCGCCTTGAAAGCTACATCGCCAGATATTCGCCCGCTCAAAGCCAAAAAGCACCCGCTAAAATCAACCTTGCCCAAGGCAGCCATTCCAATCACTTTGTCCACCGCGTTGTGCCTGCCAACATCCTCAGCCAACGAAACCAGCGAACCATCACCCTTGTAAATCGCGGCGACGTGGAGACCTCCTGTTTGTCTAAAGCCTTCAGCTTTAAAGTTAAGCTGGTTAACGCTGTCAAAAATAACTTGCGCTTTAACCGTCAAAGGTGATTCAACCTTTGGAATCTTGCCTTTATACTGGTAAGGTGAGCCGCTGCCGCATGCTGAGAGGATAACGCGCGCATGAAGCCTTGAAATCTGAACCCGATCCTCAACTTTAATGCTCGGTTTCAGTTTAACGATGCAGGTGTTCTCTTTTTCCTTCAGGGTTACTTCCTCAATTTCCCCAATAGACTTCACTATGCCTTCTGAAAGGAGATGTCCGACTGCTAGTTCCTTGAGGTTTGTTGGTGAGCAAAGGATGGTTGCCCAAAAAGTTGTGTTAACAAATAAGTGAAAAGGGACTTCCTCTGCGACGTAATCGGTTATTTTTTGGGCTTTTCCAGTGGATAAATCAATTTTTGTAATATCAACTTGGCGAACCATAAGCGGCACCTTTTCTTAGCTCTGAAACTTGAAGCCCACGGCTTCTTGCATTAATCTTGTGCCATGAGCCTATTTAATTAGCGCTAAGGTTAAAGGAACTTTTCGTATGTTTTTAAGTGTGGATTGTTTGCTTTTGAAACGAAGAGTTTGCCAGTGCCTTTCTCTGCAAGGTCGCCAAGGAACACGTAGAATGGGCCAGCTACGGATTCGGTATCGTCGACTTTGACTTTTGGTTTTACGCTGTCGATAGTGAAGCTAGGCATTACTTCCTCCACGTAGCCTGAAACGATGATTTTTCCACCCGTCATGTTAGCGCCTAATCTGGTACTGGCGTTCTTTTCAACATGGATTACTCCATCACTCATGTGGAATCCTAAGAATTGGCCGACATTGTTGCCCTTTATCTTGATTAATCCGCCATGCAAATAAGCGCCTGAATCGCTTCCAACATCGCCATCGACAACTATTTTGCCACCTTTCATGCCTGCGGTGCTTCCGCGGTAAGGAGAAGCTAAATAGTCACCTGCGTTTCCGTGAATTTCGATTAAGCCTTTCTTCATTGAACCGCCTGCCCATTGACAAGCGTCGCCGTTGACAGTGATTTTGCCGCCTGCCATTTTCTCGCCCAGATGCATGCCGACGTTGCCGTTGATGACGATTTCGCCGTTTTTCATGCCCACACCTATCCTGCGAACTTCGCTAACGTCACCGTTGATAGTTATGGTTGGTGATTCCGCACCGTCTTCCTGGATTTTGAAGAGTTCGCTTAGTTTTTTCTGTTTGTTACCTTCGAAAACGGTTAGGTTGGCTATTTCAGCGGTGTCTTTACCTTGGAACACGTCAGGGTTTATGCATTCAGCGTTTACTGGAAAAGTAAATTTCCTTAGTGGAGTTAGAACTATCATTTTAGACGCTCGCCTTCACTATTATTGGGTCTTTAACTTTAACGTAATGATCAGTCACTGGATAATTGTCGTATTCGACGGTCCAGTATTCCTTGAATTTGTTTCGCATTTCGTCATCGATGCGGCATGGTTCAGCGGTTTGTACGTCAAGCCACATGGTTCTGCCACTAACATTCCCTACTACTTCGCCGTCTTTGACAACGATTTGTCCATCTTTAATCGTATAAGCTGCATGCTTGAATGCTCTGCGCACAGATTTGTACTTGCGGGCTATGTCGGTGGTTTCAGGATTAATGTTGTATATTGCTATGTCAGCGTCAGCGCCTACGCCCAGGTGCCCTTTGTTTTTGAGCCCTAAAGCTTTGGCTTGTCCTGCACGAGTCATTATGGCTAACTCGTAGAGGCTTAATTCGCGGTCAATGGAGGGCAGCAGGCTCTTTTTCTGGGCTTTCTTGTGGCATTTCTTGAGTGTTGCCTCGCGTGCTTTCTTGCTCATGAGCCATGCGAGGATTCTTGGGTAAGCAAAGAAGGGTCCGCCGTTGGGGTGATCGGTGGTCATGAACATTTTCCACGGGTCCTTAATCAACAACGCTAACTCTAAACCGATTGACCACTGGGTAGCGTTCACAGCGTTGTTCTTCTTGTAATGGAACGGGATGATTCCTCCGCTTGTCTCCGTTTCCACGTCGCTGTTAACCCATTTGTGCCCGCTTAACTGGTAGAGCGTAAACTCGAAGGGTCCGTCAGCCGTCATGGTTGTGGTGTCTGTGAATATGACTTGTCCCATGTCGAAGGTCATGTGGTTGTGAGCGTTGATGTAGCTTGAGATTTCTTCTGCGGCTGATTTCATGTTGCCCCAGCCGTCGCCTCCGAAACTGCTAAACTGCAAGTGAGTAATGTGGCCAACGGGTCTGCCCTCATAAGGCACGCTTTCCAGCGCCTTCATTGTTTCCAGCGTGGTAACGTAGTTTCCGGGTAATCCAAGGTTGTTAGTGTGAAGGTGAATTGAATGGGGCAGGTTGAGCATTTTATTAACTTTCGCTAACCCAACAATTATTTCTCGGGGGGTAATGCAGAAGTTTGGAACTTGGTCGTCAATGCTGTGGACGTTGTGTCCAAAACCCCATGATTCCAAGCCGCCTGGGTTAACGATTTTTATTGCGTAACCTTTAGTTATATCCATCATCCAAGCGACGTGTCTTGCGCAGCCTTCTAAGTCGCCTTTTCGGAGGTATTCGAGGACAAACCACCAGTCGCCGATTAACGGGTAAGAAGCCTTGTCTAAGAGTGGTATGTCGTTTAATTCTTCATGGGTGTGTTTTGCTTCCAGAGGCGCCATGGACGGGTTCATTACTGTGGTGTAACCCATTTTTGAGTAGCGGTAGCCAGTAACAAACGTGGATGGAATAGAGTAGCCTGTTCCTGACCGCGTCGTAGCTGTTTTGCTTACAACATCTTTAACATGGTCTTCAGGTCTGACTATTCTGCCGGTGTTTACTTCTCCGCCTGCAATGTGAGTGTGAATGTCGACGCCGCCAGGCATAACCGTTAAGCCGGTTGCATCAATCAATTGAGCCTTGCGAGTGACTTTTTCAACTATTTTCCCATTTTTGATAGCTATATCCATTTTTTCGCCGTTAATCCCGTTTATGGGGTCAAAGACGAAGCCGTTTTTTATTAGCAGTTCAACCATTTTTAAGCCTCCGCCTTTTTCGCGGTCTTTTTAGACTTTATTAATTTGACTTGTGCCAGGATTTTTGTCAGGATTTCCTCGTCGGACAGTATTCCTTTTGGAGGTTCAACGACTTTCTTTAGTGGCAAGGGAACGTGGTCCATGCGGTATGCTGTGCCTTCGACTTCTATACCGACAAACGCTGAGGGAAACACGATGTCGCCAAGCATTGAAGTAGCGTTCATGTGCGGGTCAATCACGATTAAGGGGTGCTTAACCATGTTCTCGATGGCTTTTTTGGGGAAGTTTGCGCCTGGATCAGCCGCTATAACCAACGAAGCATCGTTTTCTTCACGCAAAAGCACATCCATGCAGGTTGTTTCTCCAGGGTTATAGCGCGGGTAACCCAGTGAAAAGTCAACACCGTAAGGATAGCCAGTTTGCCAAGCGGAAACCACGTTAGCGCCGGTAACGTTGAAGTGCCCTCTCATGGGCATGATTGAGAATTTTGTCCTCATGTTTAAGTCGCGAACCAGCGAGATTGCGACTTCTACGTTCCTGAATTTGCCTGCAGTTTGAGTTAAGCCCATGCCAAAGAAGATGACGCCGAACTCGCAGTTCACCAAGGCATCAGCAACTTGTTTGAGGTATTCGACTGGAACACCCGCCACTTTATCCACGTCGAGTTCTCCATCGCGGACCAAGACTCTTAGCGCCTGCATTAATTCGTAGTCTTTGTTTGGTTCAACTTGAATGTAGTAATCAGCCATTTCTGCAGACATGGTTTTCCTAACGTCAATAACGATTAGTTTTCGTCCGTCCTTACTCATTGTTTGAGGCATACCCGGGATGCTGCATGTTTGGGGTCTTAGTTGAGTGCGCCCAGACTCGATTCTCATGGCACTTTGCATTTTCTTTTGTCCAGCCTGCGCTTTGAGTTTTTGCATGTATGCTTTCCACTCGCTTTTCTCAAAGCGGCCTTCTGTAAAGCTGGTGTATCTTTCAAGGTGCCTTGGGTGTGCACTCCACGGGTCGCATCCCCAGTAAATAATCAAGTCTGCACGATGCCGAATCTGCCCCAAAGTGCATGTGGGAATGCCTACTTCTTGGACTCCCAAAATAGAGGGACCATGGCACACGACGGCTGTGTTATCCATTATGCCGCCGACTTCTTCGGTTAATTCTACGCCGACACGTTGAGCTTCGGAACTAGTTGAGCTCCAACCGTAAAGTATCGGGTAAGTTGAGTTTGCAAGGACCTCCGCAGCTGCATGCACTGCTTCGTTCATGGAGACTGGAACAAGCTTGCCGTTTTTTCTCATTAAGGGCGTTTTTATTCTGTGTTCTCCGCGGTAACCGATGAATTTGGATTCGCATATGGCGCAGCCATTTTTAACTTTGACGACCTCATTGTTTTCAACGGTTAATTCAATGTCGTCGCATAAGCAGCCGCAGATTGGGCAGGTTACTGATTTTACTATTGACATTTTTATCTCCCGAATTCACTCTTCAAAAGTTCTTCTATGGTCAGGACTTGCTTGTTGGGTGCTGGTTCAACTTCAGCGGGAGTTCCCTTAAACGAGGGCATTCCGATGCTGGTGGTTTTGTCGCTGCATACAGCATTCGCCCAGGGTCCATAAGGAACGTAAATTAAGCCGGGAGTTGCAGACCGAGGGTACTTTACGGCTTTAAGAACAACTGAGCCGTCAGGGGTGGATACTAAAATGTTAGTGTTATTTTTGACGCCGAGTTTTTTCATGTCGTCTGCATCCATGTAGCACATTGAACAAGCATCAAAGTACTCTTTTGAGGCTTTACCCTTCTCTTTGCCGACGCCTTGCTCAATCGTGCGACCTGTAAGCAAAGTTACCTTTAACTTTTGCTCTACCATGATTCCGACCTTACCAATAGAGTTTAAGCAGTTATATTTAAGATTAAGTTCAGGAAACCCGTAAAATTCAAGGTTAAAGTGTCCGCTTAGAGCAAAAAAATAAGCGTTTTAACTGGTGCTTTAGGCTAAAAACCGCATTATTCCATTAGCAACTATCTCAGTTTAGCATGTTCAGCTTGCAAAACAGAATTGTATGTTCGTTTATTTCGCTTATCCACAGTGTAACTTACTCCAGCTGGGAAAGTTACGCCTGATAAACGTCTAAAGGCGGCATAAAAGTCGTCTACCGAATCATCAAACCAACAAACCACATATCTATTGGCAGATTGAACCTGGTCAACATCACCCATCAAACAAAAGAAACCCTCAATCCTGCCGTTGAAGCCGCCCTTTTCTGATTCTGAAACAATTAACTTTTTAGCTTTAACTACTGCAAAAGCTTCGGTTTCCGGCTGCTCATTATTTTCTCTGTATAAGCTTAAGACAGGTTTATTCCAAACAAATTCAGACAAAACGTTTTCCTCAGATAGCCTATTTTTACGCAATTATATAATCGTATTGCAGATTGACCTTTTTCTTAACCGCGATTAAATAAAAAAAGAGTTTGTTTCACTATTACAATTTTTTAAATGTAACATGAAATGTTGCTTGTTGTCCGCCTGGTGGGACCACGAAGAACACGGTGTAGCTCTGTTGGGTTGAGCTACCGTAGGTTTCTGTGAAGGGACTGTTGAGGCGTATTTGATGGTCAGTGCTTTGGAGGTTGCTTAGAATCGGGTATAGGTCGCTTGACACGCATGTATGGTTGCTTCCTCCATTCCAGTAGCCTTTGTAAATGTACACGTCGGTGTAACCGTTGGCGCCGCCTGGCATTTTGGTGCAATTTATGGTTAATTGCCAATTCTCGTTTGCAGCAGTCGTAATTGGCACGTAAATTGTCGGCACTGAACTGTTTAGGAATCTTAGGCAATCACTTGTTCCGCTTACAGTAAAATCCAGTGCCCCCGTAGGTTGCTGGGGTGGAGCCAATGAAGACGCAGCAAGAAAAGCAACCACTGAAGCGCATACAACGATGACTGCAACGACTAAGCCTAAAACCTTCTTATTCAATTCCTTCTCTCTCCATTTTCCATTAATTTTTGTTTTTTCGGCTTCTTGCCCCAATCAAGCAAGTTCTAGCCTATCCAGCGTTCATAGAACGGATTGCTATTATAGTTTTTTGGATGTATGCACTCATTTTTTATAAAATAGGCGTGTTTAGGTTCAAAAATATTAGTTGTCGAAACTTTAAAAAGCCAACCGCGCCCATGTTTACTTATGAAATATTCTTTTAAGATAGGTTCCGCTTGGGGCATCCCCATCGAACTGCACATCACCTTCATTCTCTTAATCGCTGCAGTTTTCGTCCTATCTTTACCAACGCAGCAATTTTACACTTTTTTGCTCGTGCTGTTCCTGTTTGTTTTTGTGGTTTTCCATGAACTTGCACATTCAGTCATAGCAAGACATTACGGGATTAAAGTCAGGAAAATAATATTGTATCCGATTGGCGGCGTTTCCGAAATCGAGGAAATCCCAGATAATCCTTCGCAGGAATGGCGTATGGCCGTTGCGGGACCACTCACAAGTCTGGTTTTGGGGGTTGCTCTTCTTGTGGTTAGCTTGATAATTTCACGGCAAACACTTACCATTTCCGCCTTCACAGCCGTCACAGGAAACTTCCTAACCGACCTCGCCGTTCTAAACGTTCTCCTCGGCGCCTTCAACCTAATACCCGCTTTCCCCATGGATGGCGGCAGAGTCTTTAGGGCTTTGCTGGCTGAACGCCTGAAGTATTCAGACGCAACAAGGTACGCTGTGTACCTCGGAAAAATATTCGGCATCGCCATGGTTATCGCGGGCTTCTTGCTTCCAAACTACTTCTTGCTTATCCTAGTGGGGATTTTTGTTTACATAGGCGCCAGTGAAGAAGCAGAACAAACCATAATATCCACCACTTTAGCAGGCGTAAGAGTTAAGGACGTCATGCAGTCAGAAGTCGGCTCAGTAAACCCCCCGCAAAGCCTCACCGAAGCCTTGGAAGTGATGTTCAAAAACCGATACCATGACGTCTTAGTGGAAAAAGACGGCGTTTTCCAAGGAGTAGTCACATGGAATGAGCTTATGAAAGTTAACCCGGAAGAACGCAGCGCACGCAGGGTTGAGCAGATGCCGCTAAAGAACATATCAGTCTATGAAGACGAGTCAATTCTGGAAGCAAACAAAATCATGACCAGAGAAAAAATCGACCTGATTCCCGTCGTCGAGCGTGAAACGCCTACAAAGGTGGTGGGTGTTTTGACGAGTGAAGCAATTGCGAGAGCTTATGAGAAATCTAAAAGTCAATAATAGTAAACATATATTGGGCATACAAGGGTGTAAACAGTATGTAATTTCTGCGATGGACAAACCCTATTATCCCAAAAAACGCCTCATTGTATCATAATTAAACCTCATCCTTAACGAAAAAATAAATTATTAACGGAGTGAAGAATTTGGGAACAGAAATACATACTTTCACGTCACTAAAAGATTTAACTGAGTATTTGGCAATCCAGTCAAGCCAGTACAAGGCATTGTTTGAGGATTACAGTCAATGGCTGGGTACAGTAATGAGAGACTGCGAGGCCAACCACAAAAACGACGAATGGTTCCAAAAATCAGCTACCATACAAAAAAACCTTAAGGCGCAATCAAAGAAGCCAGCAGAAACCGATAAAACAAAAAAAGGCGGCAAAGGCGCAAAAGGCAAAGAAGAGACCTCATGTTGGGTTCAATCAGGCGACATAGCAATCTCGTTCACTGAGCAAGGTCAAACAGAGATTTTGTTTGAGGCTATCGAAAAAATTAACACTAAAGTCCAAGAATTCGAGAAGTTTAAGGGAACAGTTCAGCAGCTTGCTCGGCTTGGTTTAGGGGCAACAGTCAACTACATAGTCTACATCGAAGAGGATGTTCCCAAGAAAATAGTGCTAAAACAAAAAGCTACCGCTAAAGGAGATGAAGCGTTCAAGTTTATGGCAGAGCTTTCCGTGCCAGCATACTACTGCATCCCTGACAACCCCTAAAACTGGAAACAACCGGTTTCTATGGTGGTTTAAAGGGGTAGCTGCATACAAAAGTTTAATATGAAAATAGCAGAATTGAAGTAGAGAGGAATTAGCCGTAAACCCGCAGTATTCTGTCTCAGGAGTCATCGTGTCCATCAATCTTAGTAGTTTACAGGCTGAACGAACCGGCGTTTACTCTGCGGCAGAAGAGTTGTTCTTTGACATTAACGCAAAAATTGAAGAGCAGAAAAAAGAGAACAACCAAGTTACCCTCACCTTTAATCTGGCAATTTCCACGAAGCCAAACGTTGTTAAATACTCAACTTCAGGCACGGTTACCATGTCGGGTAAGCCGGATGATATCAAGAAAAAACTTGAAGTTAACCCTAAAACAAAAATTCCCCAAATACTCTTCACAATCTACCAGCATGTTTTCAACTCAATCTACATGCTGTCCTCCAACCTGAACACTCCTTATCCACCGCCTGATCTGCTTCATCCGATGGCTGAGAAGATACAGATTCTATCGAACGCTGCGTCAAACCAGGTGCAGCCAGAAAAACCTGAAACACCACCGCCTGCCGCATCTCCAGCTCCAGCCGCTACACCTTCTGTTGCTCCAGTGCAACCTGAGGAGAAAAAGTAGCCAACAGCTTGGAGTTTTAGCTATCTTTCTTTAGCGGGTTATATCTTTTTTAGGACATATTATCGAAACAGCAATAATTCCAAAACAAGAACAAGCCATTAAATGATTTTTCGGCACTTAGGCTGTTGGAGGAAGGAGAAGAACTTTGGAGACAACAGTAGCAACTTTGCTTTTGATTACTTCAACAGTGGTTCTTGCCTGCGTAGTTGTCGACTATGCGGTAAGCGTAATTCAACAGACCCTAAACACTGAGAACATTCCCCAGCTTGGCAGAATAAGAAACATTGAAAGCAGCATTCTAAACCAAACCGACAGCTTTTTTAATCAAACCCAACCTGAACCGCCCAATCAACCACTTCCATAACTTCTTTTTTTCTCAGCCTAATTTTCGCGTTTAAACAGGCTTTTTTGCGCTTGCAGCGTCTATTGATTGGAAATATTGTTTCTGGCTTCATAAATCCTAAAATGGGGAACCGCCTATTTCTGAGGGAAGATTCATGTCGACAGCCCCAACTGAGGTTTCACCAAGGATTTCAAGGTTCGACGCCGAAAGCGCAACGGCAATGACAGTTGACTTCCTAAGACGACTGGGTTACGAAGGAAGCTGGCTGCCCATGAAAGTTTCTCTTGACGGAGAACTCTACGTTGTCGAAATGATGTTTCAAAAGTTAAGTGCTAAAGTGCAGATTAACTCTAAAACAAAAGAGATAAGAGAGTATGAGTTCCAAGAGGGCGAAGGCGCATCAAACTCTTTAGTTTCTTTAGTTAAATCGAAGGGAAAAATCATATTTTTGGTCGCCGCAGTTTCAATCGCTGTTGTAGTAGTAAAATTGATTGGAGTCTTTTAATTTACGAAAATTTTGCGATTGTAGGCTTTCAGGCATTTAAACTACTCGTGGAAGGAAGAATAGGTGTTTTTCGTCTTTTATTATACGAAGCCTTAAGAGCGCTCAAGTTGATGTATATAGTGACCAAGTTTACATTCACCTGTCCAGATATTTTTGGCTAACGTGAGCAGCTAAATTTGGATAGGTGAGGACATATTGAAAATATTTGAGGCTATGGTGTTTAAAAGAGAAATTGGGACAAGCTGTAGTTTAGTCGTAAAGATGCTTGATACCCTAAAGGATGGAATTGTTTTAACTATTGAGCAAAACTTGGTCAACAGCAACAACCTTGCACTTATTACAGATTTTGTCAATCAACATAAACTAAGTTTGCTATTAGACAGCGAGTGCTATTTCATTTCTACAAATGCACTAAAACCATCCATCTTATCCGTATGGGAAAACTAAAAGGCCCATCAACCTATCATTGTTTAATTGCAAAAAAAGCCTTGATTACAAAAAAAGGTAAGTCTCGGATATAGAAAATGCCAGTTTTTTAAAGAACTGGTCCGAATTACTTGCTTGCCGCACTTGTCACGAAGTGAACTGAGAAAAGGTGTCCTTGGAAGAACATTGGCACTAATATCATTGTAGAGTCTATGGTTGCTCCGTCTTTCTTCATCCAAGTCAGCTGAATTGTTGAAGCTGCCATTTTCTTCATAGCGTTCCAATATGCCGTAGACAGCGTTTCCCGACTTTTTTCGGTTACATATACTTCTAGAAAGCCTTGCTTTTCAGCCCATTCCTGTGGTGACTTGAAACCTAACATAGAAGCAAGCTTATTGTTGCAAGCCTTATGATTATCATCCAAGTAAATGAATATCGGTTGCTCTGACCCATCTAATACTGGCTTCATTTGATTGTAAAGACCCTTAACAAGTTCCTCATGATGTTCCTCGCCTGATTGCATTTTTGTTGACATATACCTTCCTTCCTTTAATCACAGCTATTCTTTCTAGCTTTGAGGTGATTAAGTTGCATGACTCCATTCAAAACGGTCAAGCTTAAGACCTCTTATTTCACTGTCGTGTTAGCCCATATAAGTTGTTGTGACTGTTGTCTAACACTCACACCTCAAATCAAAGCGCAGAGAATTTTGAGTGGTGAGCACACACACGACAAACGACGACGAAATTTTACAGTTCAACTTCTATTACCCGCACCAAATAGCCACACACACAGCCGTTAACGGCTTGGTAAATTCTGTCGCCCACTTATCTGTGAACAACCCGGTAAAGGAAAGGCTTTTACCGCGGTCTATTCTAACGTCATACGCAGGGAAATGATAGAACATGACTTTTATTTCTAAGGAACATTATTTCAAAAACGGTTGGGACTGTTGTAAGTGCGGCAAGATGACGGAGCATCTGAAAGAGGGAAAAGGTGCCAACGCTAAATTAATTTGTACAGTATGCGGCTTGTAGGCCGCCGACCAGTGTGTGTGAGCATCATGGTGGGCCACACAAATAATTTTTTTCATTTTTATTTTTAAGTACTTGCTGTCGGGTAAGACTATAACATTAAAATCTAAGCTGACTTAGAAAAGCCTATCAGGTGTAAATAGTGGAAAGCGTAAATTTGATTATTTCTTTTATCTGGATTTTTGTCATTGTTGTTTCGGTAGGGCTTTTTTGGACTGGAACAGCGTATGTGGCTGGGATTGGGGGATCGTTTGTTGCTTCAGTTTTCCTCTTCGTTGTGGCTATTGGGGCAAGTTTGGTTTTGTTGCAGACCAAAAAGAAGTAATTTGCGCCCAAATTTGTTGCCTGAAAGCTGAGTCTGGCGTATGTAAATTGTTGTGGTGGGGCCGCCCGGATTTGAACCGGGGTCTATAGCGCCCGAGGCTACAAGCCTGGACCAAACTAGCCGACGGCCCCTTTTCCCAATGTTTTACCCTTGTTTTCTGGTGGGTTCATAGATTAATGCTGGTTTAGGCTTTAAACTTTAACGGTTAAGGTTACGTTTTAAAACATGTTGGCTGTGATCCTAATGCTTTTGTTCTGTGGAGGGTTGTCGCTGAAGTGGCATATCTGGATCCTAATAGTCAATCGATGCACAGGACCTATAGAGGGGGTAGACCGCACGAACATATTTGGAGCCTATTTGGAGCCTAATAGCGGTTCTATGCAGAAACGATAGAGGGGGAGGCTCTCCACCAGCATATTTGGAGCCTAATAGAAACTCATTGCAGAAACCTATAGGGGGTAGGTGGCTATTGGCGTTCCCAGGAGGCATTAGCATGCAACCCCCAAGCACAATAGACGCCCTTAACCTGGCGCTTTAGTTATATTCAACTTGTAAATTATGTTTTATTTGTATGATAACTGTTATTGGAGCTGGCAAAGTGGGAAGTGCAGCCGCCTTCGACATTTTGCGGTACAAAATAAGCGACGTAGTTCTAATCGACACCAACGAGAAGCAGGCGCAAGGCGAGGCGTTGGACATGATGCAGGCGGCGCCGGCCATCGAGTTTGACGGCAAAATCCGCGGAACCAGCAACTTTAAAGAAATGGCGGGATCAGAGTTGGTGATCGTAACCGCTGGACTTGGACGAAGGCCAGACATGACGCGCTTTGACCTCATGAACACCAACGCCCAAATAGTCAAATCCGTCGTGAAAGAAGTCGTAAAATACGCCCCCGACTGCAAACTTATGATTGTATCCAACCCCGTTGACATTATGACTTACATTTCTTTTAGAGAAACGGGTTTTCCGCGCAGCCGCTTGTTCGGCATGGGCAACATTTTGGATACCATGCGTTTTAGAACATACATCGCCAATGAACTCAACGTTTCGCGGGAAGACACGCGTGCTTTAGTTATCGGTGAGCATGGCGACTCTATGGTTCCGCTGGTTGAATATGCTTCTGTTTCAGGAATACCCGTAACGAGCTTGCTTACGAGCGAGCAGATTGACAAAATAGTTCATTTAACTGTAACTTCAGGCGCAGACGTTATCCAACTCAAAGGCAGCACCGTTTATGCCCCTGGCACAGTGATAGCTATAACGGCAGACGCGATTTTGACTGGAAGAAACCGCGTCATGAGCGTTTCCACATGCCTTTGTGGCGAATATGGTTTTTCAGGGCTTTCTATTGGGGTGCCTGTGGTTCTTGGGAAAGAAGGAGTTGAAAAAATAATCGAACTTGAATTATCCGAGAAAACAAAGGAGCAGTTTGCGAAATCAGTTGCTATCATAAAAGAAGCAATAGCTGCACTGAAAAGCTAAGTCATTGTTTAAAGACTCGGCACCTGCTTTCTTGTGCCGTAGCTCAGGAGCTGTCTTAATTCAATTAGAAGGGGTTTCGCTCGAAAAAATCCTTGTTTTTCATAAATTTCTTGAGAAGCTTATAAAATGGTTTTGATAGTTTGTAGATAGTTTTTCTGTTTTTTACAAATCGCTTGAAATTTAATTCTGTCGTGATTTTAATGCAATGATCCAGAAAAGCTAAGTTTTCACCTGAGAATCGAATTTTTATTTCTTTTTCCAATTCATTTTTCATGAATGAACCTGATGAGAGAATAATTATTTTCCACCAAAAGGGGTCGTCATTAGACTGCTTAAATTCATTAAAAAATGCCTTGAACCCTTCAGGGTCATTTATTGAAAGATAACGGATTTTTGAGTATAGAATTCGCATTTTATCTGATTCTAAGAAATGTTTTTGGTTTAAAACTTTAGAGTAAAATTTTGAAGCGTCTTTGTGTTTTAGAATTTCATCATAGTAGAGTGCAGTGTGGAAATCTGAGGTAAGTCTTCCGTATTCTTCCAATGTTATAGAATCATAGCGATTGTAGGCTTCCTTCTTCTGGCAGACTGCATGTAGCCATTCTAGTTTGCGCTTTTCTGGTAGAGAAAATTTAGGAGGCTGATGGCCTGATTCTTCTTCGATTGGGCATAGCTCCATCCATTCTATACTAAAAATATTCTTCAGATGGTTATTAACAAAGTCTTCATCGATTATGGTGGTTTCACAGCAATCGATAAAGTTGGAATTATAGAAAACTGATAGGAAAAATTTCCCGCTCGGCTTTAAAACCCTGTGTATTTCCTGCATTGTTTTCAAAGGGTTGTTTACGTGGTCAAGACTGTTACGTGAATAAACCATGTCGGCATAATTGTCTCTGAAAGGAAGAAACTCTGTAGTTGAAGCCACATGTTTTATTTTGCCTTCTGCAGCCTGTTCCTCCTTCATTTCGGGGGAAAGTTTGATGTATTCATGTGCAAGGTGGTCAACGTTGAACTTGAAGTTTGACTTAACATGAGGAACGTCATCTCCACTTCCTCCACCTAAACAAATTATTCGTGTATTCAGGTCAACCGTTTTATTGTCTAGTTTTCCTTCCAGCCATTTTGGCGCAATAAAATCAGTTGCAATCTTCTCAGTAGGACTGCTTTTATGCTGTACATGCTTAGATAACACCGAGTCAAGTTCAGCTTTTTGATGCTCGTCAAGGGCACTAGGAACAAAACATGGAACTCCATCAATAATTGGATAAGTGCTATGACAACTCTTACATAGCATTGAGGAATCAACAACCCTTAGCTGTCCTTTGCAAGCTGGACAGACTAAATTTTGCTCCCAATGCTGATTCGCTTGCGGACCTTTTAACACTAAAAGTCTCCATTTTCGCTGGTATTTTTATTAAAGCTAAGTGTGGGTAATTAATTAATTATTCCTTGTATTTGCCAATTTTTGAATGCCCGCGTAAAAACGCGGAATAATTAGAGAAAAAACTAAACAAGGTTCTTCAATGAGCTAAAAAACAGTCTTTAAGTTTAATGGAAGTTAGCTCTTAAATTATAATGTTAACTTTACAAAAAGAAGAAAAATTTTATATTATGGCTTTGATTTTGGCGCAGTAAAAATTTCCGTTCTGGCGCACAAAAGCCGGGCATTTTCCGTCATAGCAATTCTTTAGCCATTGACATGGCGCCCGAACCTCGTGTATTCGAGGCATGTATCCGCGTGAACTAACAATTTCTTTGGGGGTTTCTCGTTTAGAAATTTGTTTTAAAATTGCTTCCATTTTTCAAAAACACCTTCAAGTTTTGCTTACCTGAATTTAAAATACTATTGCGCAAGTCTGGTTATTAAAAATGTGTTGCAGTCGTTGTACAACAACAAAAGCATATAAGCACTAACAGGCTCAAGAAAAAAAGCCTGCCTGGGGCATACAAAGTGTTATTTAGCAGTTGGCGGCTTTCTTGTTTTGGGTGCCTACAATTGGAGTTCAAGGGAAGAGACATCATATCAATCGAAGACTTCTCTCAACAGGAAATCAACCATATCCTAGATGTCAGCAAAACCATGGAGCCTCTGGCTAAAACAGGCTCAGACATGCTGAAAGGCAAAATCCTCGCCACTTTGTTCTTTGAACCCAGCACTCGCACGCGTCTTAGCTTTGAAGCCGCGATGTTGAAGCTCGGCGGGTCAAACATTGGTTTTGCCGAAGCAGAAATTGCCTCCGTCAAGAAGGGCGAGAACCTCGCGGACACGGTGCGTACGGTTGAGAACTATGCGGATGCGATTGCGCTTCGGCACAGTTTGGAAGGCTCGGCGAAGTTGGCGGCGGAGTTCTCCAAAGTCCCAATAATCAACGCTGGCACAGGCGCGGAAGAGCATCCCACGCAAGCCTTCATCGACCTCTACACCATGCGCAAGGAGAAGGGCAAGATTGACGGGTTAAAAATCGCGTTAGTCGGCGACCTGCGCTATGGCAGGACCGTGCACTCGCTGGCTTACGCGCTCGCCCTCTACAATGTTGAATTGTTCCTTGTCTCGCCTGAAACCCTGCGCATGCGCAAAGACGTACTCCAAACAATCAAAAACAAAATCCCCGTAACCGAAAACGCAAACCTCGAAACCATAATCCCCCAAATCGACGTCCTCTACGTCACCCGCATCCAGAAGGAACGCTTCCCCGACGCTGCAGAATACGCTAAAGTCAAGGGCGCCTACAAAATAGACCTAAAAACCCTCAAGGGCGCCAAAAAAGACATGATTATTTTGCATCCGTTGCCGCGGGTGGATGAGATTGCCGCTGAGGTGGACGGCACGCCGCAGGCACGGTATTTCCAGCAGGTCTGGAACGGCATCGTCGTGCGCATGGCGCTGCTAGCGCTGGTGCTCGGAGCAGTCAAATAATTAAGTAGATGTGAAGCGATCGAACGTTGTTAGGGCGCTCATGGAGCCGCATGAGGGACACTTATGCAGGGTTCCAAACCAGTTTTTCTTGCAGTTATCACAAAAACTAATTAAGCGGTTGTAGGTGAAAAATTCTAAAGACTGGTTCTCCATCAAACGCAGAGTCAAATCCATCAGCGCTTCAGGTTTGTATTCGGCGCCTTCCAACTCGATGATGGTTAGGTTTCCGCCAGCATTCAACCCTTTGAGTTTCTGCGCTGTCTCCAGCATTTCAGTGGGTATGCTGAGAAGCTCAGCAGCTTTTACTTGGAACCGTTTAGCGGTTGAATAATACGGTTTTTCTCTTGTTCCCGAAAACTTCACCTTTGCAACGCCGTATCTTTCAACGTCCAGCTGCGCTAGCCGCTCAGATGCTTCAGCGCTGCCAAGTATTACTGGGTAGAGTCGTTTGCCGTATTTTCTGCCGATTTTCTGTTTGAAAGCCAAAAGGTTCCCGATGGTTTCTTCTGCGAATTTGCGGCACTCTTCCGAGTTGATGCTTTTCTCGGTGAAGGCTTCGATGGCTTCGCGGAACCCTGCCAAATTGATTATTCGTGAGCAGTTTTCCAGTCGGAAGTAGGTGTCGCGGTCGGCTTTTTGCAAAAGAAACGGCAAAGAATTTTTCCCCAACTGCTTGAGCGCATTATTCTTTATCCCTAACGCTCGGGCAGCAATTTCAAAACGTTCCTTTATCAGGTCGAAGAACTTGTTTTTGTCCTTCTCACACTCAAGGGCAATCCTGGGTACATTAATCGTTACGCAACCCAGACAACCCGTCCGCAACGTGTCGGTTTCCCAGTCGCCCGTTAAATCAGCTGCGAATTTTACGCCTGAAGAGGAAAAAGCCACGTTTTCATTCTCCTTCTTGGTCATGTTAGCGAAATATGGAATCCCGCTTTTCGCCGCTAACTGATGCGCTTTGAGCAAAACAGCCTTCGCGTTTTCGTCAGCCAAAGCACTGCTGTTGATTTTTATGACTAGTTTGGGACTTAAAAGCGGCTTGCTGGTGCTTTCTTCTGCGAAAACATCGATGATAAGGGAGGCTACTAGTTGGCTTTCTTGGGTGAAGTCGCCGTATTTGCCTTTTGTTTTGCCCTGCGGGCCGACGGCTTCTTTTTCCGCGGTTAATTTAGGAATTGAAAGCTCAAGCCCCAACGTAGCTTCTGCGTGCTGGTTGAGGTTTTGAATAAACAACCGCAGGTTTTCCTTTATTTTGGCTACTTCGTTGCCTCTAACATAGGGCGCAAGGAAAACGTTGAAGTAGTTGAATGTTTGAGTGCGGTTGGTTTCTTTGCTGGTGTGCAAGAGAACGTTAAAGGCGATGGATAATGCGGATTTAAGGTCGCTCGGGGCATCCATGGCGACTTGGAGGGGGTTGTCGAGTTTGACGCCGTGTTGGAAGAAATATCGCAGGTCGTGGATTACTTCGTTGGGTTTTAGTATCCATGTGCCTAAGCCGTCGATGTGGATGGCTCCTGAAAGGTGCGCGTCGGCGATGTCTCGGGGGAAAATGTTTAGCAGCGTGTACTCGCCCAGAACGGTTTGCCCTGCTTTGCTGATGGTGGCTTCCGAGTCTTGAGCGGCGTCTTTTGATTCGATTAGGGCGGTTACTTCGTGGATTGGCATGCCGACTCGAGTGAGTTTATTGCGGTAATCCTCATAGCCCTTCTCAACAAGAATCCCGTTCACGACTTCCCTGATTAACGAGGCAGTAAGGTACTTTGTCTTCGACTTAACCAAGCGTTTCTCGGCTTCTTTCGCTGCCTTCTGCGCCAGTTCCGCTGGAACCTTCGCCTCTTTAATGAGCGAATTCGCGATTTTGTTAGCATCAAACTCTTCCACAGTTAAATGCGACGTGCGAACAAGCATACCTCTTGGTTTAACCGCCTTTTTCTCCACGCGGTCAGCCACATCAAGAACCATCTTGCCAAGGTCGGTGAGGTAATATTTTTTTGCCTCAACATCCGCCTCAACCAAATCCGCCTTCAAAAGAAATTTTAGGTGGTAAGCGAATCTGCCTGCGTCTCGGCTCGGATTCATTTTCAGCTGGTTCATGAGTTCGGTGTAGGAGAGGGCGCTTTTGTCGAAGAGCAGGTTTAGGATTTGCAGCCTGAGGGGTGACGAAACGGCTTTAAGCACCTTGACGCCGCGTGCACGATGCGGAGGCTGATTAACCATGAAACCTTTCGCCCCTAACTCCCAAACTTGGTGGTGCTCTACCTATTATCCAATGGAGAGTTTAAACTTAACTAAGGCTATATGTAGAGAAACTCAAAAACTGCCAAGGGGCATGTTGGCTTGCTGTTTAGGAAGGGCAGGGTTGCTGCTGAGAAATGCAGTGAATCGTACCAAACCCATAAACCAAATCCACGCACCGAATACCCACGACTTTTCTGGATGGGAAGAGCTCCTGCAGAATCGACAGCGCCTTCGCGTCGTTTTTGTGGTCGAAGACTGGCACAAGCACTTTTTGGTTGCCTATGTAAAAGTTAGCGTAACTCGCGGGTAGTTGTTGCCCTTCGTCGCTCACGACATGCGGCATGGGTAACTTTACAATGTTGAGTTTTTTGCCGTTTTGGTCGACGGATTGGCCAAGGATTTGGTAGTTTTCGTTTAGAACATTGTATTCGGGGTCGTTTTTGTCTTCTTGGTAGGCACAAACAATCGTTGTTGGGTTCACGAACCGTGCTAAATCGTCGATGTGACCATCAGTGTCGTCTCCGAGGATGCCTCTCTTTAGCCAGATGAAATGGGTGACGCCCAAGTAGTCGGATAGGTATTTTTCGATCTGTTTTTTATCGAGATGCGGATTTCGGTTTCTGTTCAGCAAGCACTGTTCCGTCGTGAGTAGGGTTCCTTCACCGTTAACGTCTACCGAGCCGCCCTCAAGCACAATGTCTGGCTTGAAACATTTCAGCGCCATTTTTTGGTTGATGAAGTCGGGAACTTGCTTGTCTTTTAGGAGTTCTTCGTATTTTTCGCCCCACGAGTTAAAGTTCCAATGCAGCATCGCCAACTCGTGGTTTTGGTTCTTGACAAAAATGGGTCCATAATCCCTAAACCAAACGTCCGCGTAACCGAAAACGTAAAAGTTTACCCGCCTTAGGTCAATGTTTGCTACTTTGAAGAGTGCGGTGGCTTTTTGTTTTGTTGGTTCGTCTTTTACGAAGAGGTTTACTTGTTCGCCCTCATGAATCTCCTTAACAATCTGCACATAAGTGTCTTCGACCCGCTCGACCCTGTTTGGGAAAGTTGTCGGGTCATAGGGCCAAGCTATCCAGATAGCGTCGTGTTTTTGCCATTCCGCGGGCATGCTGTAGCCCAATTCGCGGCAAGTCTTGGCTTGGTTATTCATCGCTGGCACCTCTTTTGTTGTCTTTTACGAGCGGATTGTAGGTGTCGGGGCGACGATTCCGCAGAAAACCCCAGCCTTCCTGGATTTTCTTGTTCTTGCTTAGGTCAATTTGGGCGACTACGACTTCCTCTTTTGTGGTGCTCGCTTCCTTGAGTACTTTGCCGAAAGAATCACAGACAAATGAGCCTCCCCAAAACTCCAGCTCGCCTTCCTCGCCGACGCGGTTAACTGCGGCAACATGGATGCCGTTTGCTATGGCGTGGCCGCGTTGAACGGTTTTCCAAGCGTCATGCCAGTCGCCGTCCTCTGAATTGTAGCCTTTAACGTAGCCGATTGCGGTGGGGTAGAATATGATTTCTGCTCCTTTTAGCGCGTTGATTCGGGCGGGTTCGGGGAACCATTGGTCGTAACAGATTAGCACGCCGACACGGGCAAACGCGGTATCGTAAACTTGGTAGT
Source organism: Candidatus Bathyarchaeota archaeon (assembly GCA_003141855.1). Taxonomy (GTDB): domain Archaea; phylum Thermoproteota; class Bathyarchaeia; order Bathyarchaeales; family Bathycorpusculaceae; genus Bathycorpusculum. The sequence continues at coordinate 76,975 of PLNS01000011.1, forward strand.
TTGAGTCGCCTGCCACGAAATAGTCTTTCTCGTAGAAGTAGGGGTCGTAGGGTATGTGGGCTTTACGGTAAGTGCCCATGATTTCGCCGTTTGAATTGATTACTACGGCTGAATTGTAAAATTTGCCCTTCTGGCTTTTCTCAAACAAGGGCGCAATGATGACTATCTTGTGCTTTTTCGCGAGCTCAGAAAACAGTTTTGTGGATTCTCCAGGGATGGTTTCAGCTAAGGCTTTAACGTCGAGGTTTTTTTCTTGCGGAAAATACCTTGTGCGGTAAAGCTCTTGAAGACAGATGATTTGGGCGCCCATTTCTGCGGCTTGCGCAATCTTTTCTGCGGTTTTTTTCATGTTTTGCGCTATGTTCTCTGAAACGGCGGTTTGGATAAGCCCAATTGTGACTGTTTTATCGCCTTTTTTCTTTGGTGAAGAACCGTCTGAATGCAATTTCTCAGCAGGTATTTTATTGTCCCATCCTTGTTTTCAACTAATTTATGAGCTGTTCGTATTAACTTTTTTGAAACAGATCCAGAAAGCAAACCTGAAAGATACGGTAAATAAAGGATTTAGCTTTATGAACCTGTGCTTTTAAGATAGTACTAAAAACTAGCAAAATACCGATTTTAAACGTTAAGGAACCCCTGAAAGTAAGAGCCGCTTAATTAAATTTCAGCAATAAAAATGCTTAATTCTTAATAAGCCCTATAATGATGTGTCTGTTTTTTAGGTTTTTAGCGGGAACCATCTATGCGCTGGGATAAATCCCAAAATAGTAAAGAAAAGGAAGGTCAAGCAAAGAGTCGTATAGATGGTGGTGCGCGGAAGGGAATTGTTCAAGCGATAAGACAACTTGCTGATGGGGTTAGGGGCGCTTTTAAGAGAACTTCTTATGAGACAAAGGAGGATTACAGGCAGCTTTTTCTTGAATCGGACATCTCTCAGGCTAGAGTGGTTATTCTTCTGCTTGCAGTGACAATAGCGCTCTTTACAATTGGCGATTACATGATTCTTAGCCTGACACCCATATTCTTTGGGTTGGTAGCCTTAAGACTCCTGTTGATTGCTTACAGCGGTTTCCAATTCATGTATATGAATCAAGTTAAGAATTACCGCTCATTTGACACATCAACGTTCATTTATTTACTAACCATTGTCGCGGCAGTATTACTGGTAAATTCAACGCGGCCTCAAAATTTTATCCCCCACATAATCGTCATTGACATGGCTGTTTTTGTGTTCTACCTCGTTATCCCAAATCGATTTATTTTCCAAGCATTGCCATCGTTAATTTTTTCTGCAGGTGAAGTTCTAATAATTATGGTAACCTTTGGGTCTTTTGATATGCCAGCGCTTATTACAGCTCTTTCCAGTTTAGCCTTCGCAAACATTGTTGCTGCGTTAAGTTCTCTGCAACTTCATTCTTATCGTTGGCGAATTTTTCAGAATGTAATGGATCGTAAAGATACAGACCGCTTAGTCGCCATCGGTCAGACTGCTGGCATGATTGGGCATGATATACGAAATCCCCTGCAAGCGATTGTTAGTGAATTATACATTGCAAAAGGAGCCATTGCCAATACTCCTCACTTGGAAGACAAGACGCTAGCGTTGGAGAGCATAGATTTGATTGAGGAACAAACCGATTACATCAGCAAGATAATTTCTGATTTGCAGGATTACGCTAGACCAATAAAGCCAGACATTAAAGAAGTTGACTTAGCCAAGTTAGTTGTCAGCGTTTTTCAAACGGTGCGTGTTCCAGATAAAATAGTGCTTAAAATAGACGTTAAAGGCTTCCCGAAAATAAAAACCGACCCCACCCTAATCAGGCGTGCCTTGACGAATTTAATCAACAACGCCATTCAGGCTATGCCAGACGGTGGCTCTTTGGAATTATGTGCTGTAAAAACAGAGGACAGAGCGGTTATAACGGTCACTGATACGGGTAAGGGAATACCTGAAGAAATCAAGCCTAAACTTTTCACGCCATTGGTGACTACTAAAGCTAAAGGTCAAGGTTTAGGATTAGCTGTTGTGAAACGTCTAGTTGAAGCATTGGGTGGCTCAATAACGTTTGAGAGCGAGGTGGGTAAAGGAACGACATTCACTATCAATCTGCCCGTTGAAAAATAATGGAAATTGCCTTTAAATAAGGGGGCTATAGTTTTCCAGAGCTAATTGAGATGCATAACATGAAAAATACGGTCCTTTTCGATTCAAGGCAACGAAACTATTTATTAAGACAATGCAGTGACAATAGTTAGTTTACTGGGGCCAAACAAAATGAAACTATTCATAGTTCAATTTCCCTTCGGCGTAGCAGCCTTCGACGAAAACAACGGCTTAGTAGAAAAAGCGCTGTTTCCAAAAAACGCGCAGGATGCAGCAAAAAGCCTGCTTAAAACCGAGTCTGGAAAAATATCCGACCAAGTCTCATCACTAATCACACTTCTAGCAAGCGTAGGTTATGACACGTTTGCGTTTGAAACCGCCAACTTGGCAGAAGAAGCCCAAAAGAAGATGAAAATCACCGTCGAAGTAGCCAAGCCAGCGGAAGTCGCAGTGCTGCATTCACGCATGGGTGAGGTAGCAATCGAATCAGGATTTGCCAAAGACGAACAAGAACTAAACATATGGAACCGCAATGTCAGCTTGGAACTTGCTAAGTTAAGGATTAAGGGTGCCTCCGAAAAGCGGGATTTAATCGTCGCTCAAGGCATTCAAACGCTCGATAGTTTAGACCAAACCGTCAACCTCTTCATGGGCAGACTCAGAGAATGGTATGGCGTTTACTTCCCTGAACTTGACCGCTTAATCGAGAAGCATGAAACTTACTCGCGGCTCGTTATGAACTTGGGCAACAGGGAAAGCTTCACCGTTGATAATTTGGAGAAAGAAAACATTCCAAAAGAACGAACCCAACTTGTTGCAAAAGCAGCCGAATCATCCATGGGCGCAGACATTGCAGAATCCGACTTGGAGATGGTACAAGCCTTAGCCAAGGACGTTCTCGGCTTCTATTTGTTGCGCAAGAACATGGAAGATTATGTTGACCACACCATGGAGGAATTGGCGCCTAACGTACGCGCGGTTGCAGGTGCACTTCTTGGGGCACGCTTAATAGCTATGGCAGGTAGCCTACGGAACTTGGCAATGAGGCCAGCAAGCACCATACAAATCATAGGTGCAGAAAAAGCCCTCTTCCGCTCCCTAAAAACAGGAGCCCGACCGCCAAAACACGGCTTAATCTTCCAACACACCCTGCTCCATGATGCAAAAAGGTGGCAGAGAGGAAAAATCGCAAGAGTCATCGCAGGTAAACTCGCCATCGCCGCCCGAGCAGACGCTTTCGGAGGAGGCCACTACATCGGAGACAGATTAAAAGCTGACATTAACAGGCGCTTAGAAGAAATTCATGTAAAGTACAAGGAGCCGCCCGCGCCAAAGGAAGCTAAACCAAGACCAGCAGGAGCAGGATTCGAACGCCGAGAACAACGACCCGAACAGCGACCCCCTCAAGGCGGATTCAGGGGTGGCGGTCAAGGTGGATTTAGGGACCGCGACCGAGGTAGAAGACCACGCCACGGTGGAGGCGGAGGTTATGGTGGCGGCGGTCAAAATCGGGGACCAGACAGACGTGCACCTCAAAGTTAAACCGCATCCCCAATTCAAAGAAATCTACCAAGTTATGCTTGAAGACGGCGCGCAACGGTTAGCCACACGCAACCTAACCCCTGGCTTGAGAGTTTACGGCGAACGGCTTTTCAAATTTAAATACATTGAATACCGCGTTTGGGACGCTTTCCGCAGCAAGCTCGCAGGAGCCATCATTAAAGGCGTACAAAACGTACCCATCGAACCAGGTTTTAAAGTGCTTTATTTGGGGGCTGCTTCAGGAACCACACCCAGCCACGTCTCAGACATCGTCGGCGAAACTGGGCACGTTTACTGCGTAGAGTTTGCACAACGCTCCATCAGGGATTTAGTCAACAACGTCGCAGCCTATCGAACCAACATTTCGCCGATGCTAGAAGATGCTCGGATGCCCGAGCGGTACGCCATGTTCATCTCGGGGAAGGTTGATTCAATTTACTGTGATGTGGCGCAGCCTGAACAGGCAAAGTTGCTCGCTGACAACGCGGACGTTTTCCTCAAACCGCACGGTTGGGTTATGCTGGCATGCAAATCGCAGAGCATCGATGTAACCATGGATCCCAGCGCGGTTTATCGGCAAGAAGCCAACATTTTGAGAAACAGAGGCTTCGACGTCAAAGAAATCATAGACCTAGAACCCTACGACAAAGCACACGCCATGATAGTAGCACAACACCTCTAAAATTTTAACGACTATCAGAACAAAAGTAGACACAAAACAAGAAATGCTAAAAGAAACCGCCAAAGAAGAAATAAAAGCAAACAATTAAAAGAAAAACTAGAAATTCTAAGAATGTTTTAAGCATTGATAGATTTAGAGAAAAAAATAAGGGGATTTTGGAATTTTAATGAAGTGCTATTATCTCTTTGTACATAACTTAAATACTTGAATCGTTAAAACAGAGTAAACATGGTTACTGTTGCAGGGATTCCCCAAGAACTAAGCGATAGATACTCAAGTATTTGTAAGAAAGTTCCTAAGTTCCTACGCTATGAGGCATTACAACAACTTAATATTATGTTCATTTGGTTTTATTTTTTATTGCCATTTTTTATTGCAAGTCTTTTCTCAGCATATTTAAAAATATTAATCAGTTCAAGCTTTGCTGTTGTTCTTTTTCTTCTTGGTTCTGCACTAGCAGTATACATTGTTTACATCGTTCAAAAAAATGTGAAGGCTTACCCTGTTGATGATATTGAATGGGCATTATATGATGCTATTCCGCTTTACCAAAATCTGTCGGCATACCTTAAAGAGCAAAGCGAAGGAATGAAAAGAGATTATAAGAAATTAATGCTAAAGCATGCAAATAGGCTTTCTTACAATTTGCAACAGCGTTGGAGAGCAGGGAACATTAAACCAGTAAGAGATTTTGAAAAAGGTTCAGTTAAAAAATTTAAGGATAATTTGCGCTATAGAATAATTCCGACAGTTAGAGATGGAGATATGGAGCTTCTTAAGAAATTAGATACTTTGCTGTATGATTTTCTAGCATACCTTAACTATCCCGACATTAAAGCGTTGGTAAGTTTGAATGAAAGGATAACTCTTGAATTACCAAATCATGAGCCATTCAGAAAAGATATTGTAACAAGGCTTACGTTATCCTTACAAAATACCAGAATTATTAAACATCTAATAGCTTTGGCATCAATAACAGGCATTTGTACTGTGTTTGGTTACGCTTTGTTAACCTTTGGCAACATTCCATTAGTGCAATCAGTGGGCTTATCATTGACACTTTTGGGCATACTCTTTGGAACATATTATTGGATATCAGGGAGTCAAGGAAGAACAAAATAAGTTATGTCTTATTGAGGACACAGAACTTAAACATTAGACCGAACATGCATAAACGCTTTAAAGCCCTAATAATAAAACGGTAGCCAAGGTAAAAGCCATTGTCCAACGAAAATGATAAAAAGTCAGTCAGAGTTGCGATTTTTCCAATATTTAATTTTGAATTATCTGAAACATTGGATAATGGTTTTCTGTTTTCTAATAAAGTCTTGTTACGAAAGATAACTAAAGAGGAAATTGATTTATTTCGTAGAGAACATCCAATAATGTGGTCTGATGGAGCACAGTTAGTTTATTTTATCAATGATAGAACATTGGTTTATGAAGTTAAAGACACCTTTAGCCAACCAAACCAAAATGCCAAAGACCAAGCAAATAGTTTCTTTACAGACTCAAGCAGGCTTGTCTATGCAGTCCAATTAGCTATGAGACTCCAAGAACATGAATCCGTGTTCGTGAAATTGTTTATTATAAAAGATAGTTCGAAAATACTCATCTTTGGAGTTATTTTTCCACCTGCACCCTGGAAGCCAAGCCATTGTACACTTAGTAATAAAGAAATTGCTGAAGTAGATTCCCTTGTTTGTAGAATAAGCAAGTTGGATTTAGAAAACAATAGCCCTTTTCGTGTAGCATGTGAAAGGTTAAGTAGATCTTATGAAGAACGTAGAATTGATGATAAAATTATTGATTTAACTATAGGCTTTGAAGCATTATTTACGGACTACAAAACACCTAAGTTAGAATTTATGGGTAAATTCGTTGGATTAGGTTGTTCAATGTTGTTAGGTAAAGACAATGAAGAGAGACAATTCGTAGCTGCATTTTTGGAGAAAGCATTTGATATACGCAACAAGATAGTGCATGGTAATGCTATCCAAGATACAATTGAGGTTAAGCCTGAAAAAGCCTCAAAAGGCATACGATACACTCTGGGAGAGTTCTTTGTTCAATTCCAAAAATACCTTGGAGACTCTCTAAAGAGACTAATTTAGACGACTTTTAAAAAACAAAAGGTCACTCGATTTGATAGGTTTCTGTAATAGTACCTTTTGTAAAAATAATTTGAATACCTAACTATTGATACTTTGAATTTTAGATTTCTTGAGGGTTCTTATGAGTGGGTTGGTTGGTGGTGGGTGGGAGGTTGGAAGCGAGAGAGTTTTGCCTGTTTGTATTTAGGGTTATTCTGTTGAGCCCCAATTCATTGGCAGTTATGCGGAACGATGTATTCACTGGCATATTTGGAGCCTAATAGCGGTTGTATGCAGAAACGATAGAGGGGGGGTAGGCTGCTCACGAACATATTAGGAGCCTATTAGAAACTCATTGCAGAAACCTATAGGGGGTAGGTCAAAGAGAGCACTACCCGTTTAGGCATCGCAAATCCGCCTTTAAATAAGGGGGTATAGTCTCAAAGAGACTACTAGTTTAGCGCTT
>PLNS01000022.1 GCA_003141855.1 Candidatus Bathyarchaeota archaeon
AACCCTAACGAAATCTAGAAATTCACCAATTCACCAACAAATTTACAAAACCAAAAGCACTTTTCCATACCCCTGTATATGATTTAACCCCCCCCCAAACCCAAACGGTTCAGCAAACCATTCAATTTTTATTGCCAAGTATAAAAGAATCCAGAATTCTTACTTTCAGTGTTGGCACGGACTGCTTGTGGCGCAGTTGCCATTTAGCCAAAGCTTTCATGTGGTATGGCATGTCAGTTACCAAAAACCCAAATATATCCACTTAGCTTTTCTCTATTAGGGGAGAACCTGAGTGGATCATCCTTCTTGTGAGCGAAAAAATTGCATAAACTGGAAGGAAGGGCGTTGCTCTCTCGTCAACCCGGAGAAGAATGGTGATTCTTGCCTCGATTTTGAGGATGCGATGGATGCGCTTAGACTAAGGGCAGATGCAATTAAAGGAACACTTGGCTAATACCTTCAAGCTGTTTAAGCCGTCCAGAAAGAAAAAACCTCTATTTTGTCTTTCTCGAACTCTTTTTTTAAGATTGCTTTGACCTCGTCTTCATCGAGGTTAAAAATTCCCTTTTTGTCTCCATGGAGAGGGATTTTTGATTCTCTAAGCACTTCGCCTTTTGGGAAATCTAAGAAAATAAAGTAGCGCCTATCATGCAACATTATTATTCTTAATGTTGTTAGTTCCTTATTCAGGGAGAAGCCATTTTGCTCAAGGATGAAAACTATTGAGCCAGGTTTCTTTTCACTAACTAAATGTTTGAATTCTTCCCAACGTCTAATCCTAATATGACCCTCATTCACGAGCTTGATCCTCTAATAGCTTCTGGACTTGCCGCTCGATTTCATCTCTGATTTCTCTCACTTTTTCAATGGGCTTTCCTTTGGGGTCTTCAAGCTTCCAATCGATTGTTGGTTTGAAGAAAGGTCCTGGGCAGATTCCTTGGTCATTGCAACCCATGGTAACGATTAAATCTGCATCTTGTGCCATTTGAAAATTGAGTAATTTGGGTTTATTTGTTGAAATATCGATGCCTTTTTCTTTCATGGCTTCCACCACCATAGGGTTTACTTTATCGGCAGGTTTGTTGCCGGCGCTGGAAATCACAAACTTGTCTTTTCCGTATTTCTTGGCAAAGGCTTCTGCAATCTGGCTTCTGCCAGCGTTCTCTACACAGACAAAAAGGACTTTTTTCACTTTTAGTTGTCACCTAACCCTAATTCTTGATTGAAGGCGCAAAACTTGAGTCTTTCGTAAGTTTCTGATTATCTCGCGGGTTTCTTTTTGTGCGGGATGTTTGATGGCACTGGAAGGGCATATTCCATCACAACCAGTACAGAGCACTACGCAGTTGTTTGGATTTTTTACGATGGGCCTCTTTTTTCCGTCTTTCTCCTCGAATTCGTATGTGCCTAGTGTGCAGTAGTCTACGCATTTTCCGCAGCTGACGCATTTTTCATAGTCTATCGTTGGGTACCATGGTATCTTGCTTCTAAGAATTCCATGCCAAGTTTCTTCAGACATCTTGTTTTCGCCTTTCTTATTGCATCTTTTTTGTAATCATATTAATAGCAACTTTTAAATATTGTTATCAACACTAAACCAAACCATGTCCGCAAAAGAGGAAAACCAGAACCGGTTCAAATCAACAGTTTTCCATGCTCTCTCCGATCCCATCAGACTCGAAATAATATCATATTTACACGACGGAGAAAAATGCGTCTGCGAAATAGTTCCACACTTAAACCTCATTCAACCGCTCGTTTCGCGCCACTTGAAAATACTCAAAGATACTGGAATAGTTAGGTGTCGAAAGGATGGAACCAAAAGAATGTACTCAATTGTTGATCCCAGAATACACAATATCGTTGATGAGTTAACGCCAGAACTTGTTAGTACACTAACAAAAGAGGTTCTGAATCAAATGACCTGTAGATAGAAGGGTGAACAATTTGGAAACAGAAAAAGAACATGTAAAAAAAAATGAGAAGGTTATCTTGAACGCTTCAAAAACAGATTGTACTGGATGCCGCGCATGTGCAACTGGACTTGAAGCAGGCAACCTCAAACACGCAATAGCCAGGCTAAACGGAATCTCAAAAGTCAAAGTTGACGAGATAACCGGTAAAGTCACAATAGAATACGACACACAAAAAATCATTCTCTCCAAAATCACTGAACGCATTGAAAAGTTAGGATATCAAGTTGAGATAGTATCAAGAGAGGAAATCCAATGAGAGAACAATTCAAAGGCGTTATTTTAGTAATTTTACTAGGTCTCTTCGCTTTAGCAGGCGCCCTAATACCTGGAACTCAAATAGTTTATGCGCATGAAATTAGCATTGCCCTAACTTTAATCGCCGTTGCCTTAGGCTACCGCATCTATTTGCATGGCATTCGATCCTTGCTTCACAAGAACATTACAGCCCAATTATTCGCAACCATTGCCATCTTTATTTCCGTAATAGCTGGTCTGCTCATACCTTCAGCATCAGCCACTGGCACAGCAGAAGCAGTTGGTTACCTCACAGCATCAGCCATAGTGGCCTTCATAATACTCGCCGGAATGACACTTGAAGACTACATCATTCATAGAACAAGAGGCGCACTCGAAACACTCATAAAGATGAGCCCCAAAACAGCTCGCGTACGCCGTGACGGAGAAGAGGTTCAAGTACCCATAGACGAGGTCAAGAAAGGCGAAATCGTCTTAGTCAAACCAGGCGATAACATACCCGTTGATGGAACAGTACTTTCTGGGCACAGCACCGTTAACCAAGCAACCATAACGGGAGAATCAATCCCTGTAGAAAAGACAATAGGAGACCGCACATTTGCAGGCACACTCAACGAAAATGGAGCCTTAGAAATTAAAGTAGAAAAAATCGCCGAGGACACAACACTTGCTCACCTCATTCAACTAGTCGAAGAAGCTCAAGAGAAAAAAGCACCCATACAGAACATTGCAGACCGATTTACCACATACTTCTTGCCAATTATGACTGTTTTGGCATCTTTGGTATTTGCGGCCAGTTATTTCACAATTGGTTTTGAGGTGGCACTAGCAAGAACTGTGACTGTTCTCTTGGTCGCTTGCCCTTGCGCGCTTTCAATAGCTGTTCCTGTCGCTGTAGCCGGAACCATCGGTAATGCTAGCATGAACGGAATAATAATCAAGGGCGGCACACACATCGAAAAGCTAAAAGACGTTACGCTGGTCGCATTCGACAAAACTGGCACATTAACCGTCGGCGAACCTATAGTTGTTGAGATCAAAACCTTTGGCAATTCCGCTGAAGCGGACATAATCAAGTATGCAGCAATTGCTGAGAAATTCTCAGAACACCCCCTATCCAAAGCCATCACCGCTAAGGCAACTGAGATGAGCTTGAAAATTCCTGACCCCACGGACTTCAAGACTATTCCAGGACAAGGCGTGGACGCCCACTTTGGAAATAAGCATATCCTAATTGGAAGAAAGATGATAGAAACGATGATTTCAGAAGAAGCGAATCAATTGATGAGCAAGGTTGAGAGCGAGGGGAAAACAGCTATTCCTGTAGCGCTAGACAAAAATGTTATAGGCATAATCGTTGTGGCTGACACGGTTAGGGCGAATTCTTTGGAAGCTATACAGAGGCTTAAGCATTTAGGAATTAAAACTGCTATGTTAACTGGCGACAATATGCGGACTGCCAAATCTATCGCTGACCAGGTCGGTGTTGATGAGTACCATGCTGAGCTTTTACCTGAACAGAAAGTTGCTGTTATTGGAGAACTGAAAAAGGGCAATGTTGTTGCGATGGTTGGTGATGGTGTGAATGATGCTCCTGCGTTGGCTAATTCGGATGTTGGGTTTGCGATGGGTGCAGCTGGCAGTGACGTAGCCATTGAAACTGCTGACGTAGCTCTGCTCGGAGACGACTTGACAAAAGTTGAATACGCCATTAGCCTAAGTCGAAAGGCATTTACCAGAATGAAGGGAAACATAATTTACGCATTTATCTGGAACATAGTCGCATTAAGCTTAGCCGCCTTCGGTATCTTAAATCCAGTCTTAGCTGTTGTTCTTGCAGAAGCCGGATGCATTTCAGTTGTAATCAATTCTGCTTTACTGTTGTTAAGTAAGCCAAAGCCACTATCAAAGATTAAGGGATAAATAACTTGTGAAGGTATTTGTATGAAAAATAAAGATGTAAAAAAAACTGTTAGAAAAGCATATTCAAAAATAGCTACCAACAGCAACTCTTGTTGCTCTTGTAGCTGTGGAAGTACAGATTCACAAACCGTCAAAAAAATATCTAAAAGCATAGGCTATTCAGAAGAGGAAATCAACGCTGTTCCAGAGGCTAATCTTGGATTAGGCTGTGGCAACCCAACAGCATTTAGTAGTATCAAAGAAGGCGATGTTGTCCTTGATCTTGGAAGCGGTGCTGGATTTGATTGCTTCCTAGCTTCTAAGAAGGCTGGCAAAACGGGCAAGGTCATTGGAGTCGACATGACTGAAGAAATGATAGACAAAGCCAGAATCCTTGCCAAAGAACATGGCTACTCAAACGTTGAATTCAGACGTGGCGATATTGAAAAAATGCCCGTGGAGGACAAATCAGTGGACGTCATAATTAGTAATTGCGTCATAAATCTCGCACCAGACAAGTCTAAAGTCTTCAAAGAGGCTTACCGTGTTCTTAAGAGCAATGGCAAAATGTACGTTTCTGACATTGTTCTACTCGAGAAGCTTAATGAAGAGCAACTAAATGATGAGGACTTGCTTTCGGGTTGCGTTGCAGGTGCATTACTAAAACAGGACTATATAGAAAAGATGGGGCAAGCAGGTTTCAAGGTAACGGTTCTCTCCGAAGACAAGGAGATTAGCGAAAGACAGTATAATGGATTAGCTCTTGAGAGCATTAAGATCGAGGCAACAAAGTAGGGGCTATTTTTCCTTCTTTTTATTTTAAAAAGAGTCTTTTGAATTCGTAGTTTTTCCAGTTAAGTAGCCAAGCGATAGCGTTAATATCATTTTGTTTTACTTGCTTATCGCCTCTAAGAATAGCATGGTTTCCGTTAAAACGTTAAGTTGGACCTGCCTATAAGGCATTATTGGTTTATTTGTTTTTTATGGTGTAGGTTGTTTGGATGGTGTGGGGGTTTGTTTGTGTTGTTTGTGCATAAATATTTTTATTGATGCCCGCTCAATTAATGGTCACTGCCTAGCAGGGTGGGGTCGTAGTCTAGACAGGTATGACGATACCCGCAGTAAATTCTGCAATACCCGCCAAGCTAACCACAACGAAAACGGCAGAAATAATCAACACAGCCGTTAAAGTCGAAATTTTAATAGAACAATTCAAAACCAAAAGACAAAACTTGGGAATAGCAGACTACCTAAAAGAAAACCAGACACTAAAACAAGTCTCTCGGAACTGCAATCTAATAGAACCCGAACAAGTAAAATCTTGGTTAGCCGCAGACGAAAAACTCTGGGCAGAAAACATAAGATGCACTTGGAACAACAAAACAAAAACCAGATTCGGATGCACTTACACCAAGTTTCTTGAATACATAAACAAAACTTGGGATGCTCCAAAATGGAAAATAGTCGATAAACTCCCATTTATCCCAACCGAACAAGAACTGGATATACTAATAGCCGCTTGCGGAAAAATCACAGGAACAGTCCTGTTAATGCTCAAAGAAACAGGAATGCGAATTGGCGAACTCTGCATGCTCAAATGGACAGACCTTAACTTTGAGCAAAAAACAGTAAACATCACACCCGAAAAAGGCAGTAACCCAAGAATATTACCAATAAGCGACAAACTTATCGGAATGCTCAACACACTACCAAAACAACACGCCCCCAATGTATTCCAGCCAAAGAGCAGAATGTTAAGAGAATACTTCTGCACCAAAAGAAAGGAATTAGCTACAAAGCTACAAAACCCAAGATTCATGCAAATAAACTTCTGTATAATCAGACACTACAAAGGAACAATGGAATACCACAAAACCAAAGACATCATGCACGTAAAATATGTCCTCGGACACAAAAACATCAACTGCACACTAATTTACATCAATCTCGAAGCCGCCCTATTTCTGCAATCCACAGATGATTGCATAAGCAAAGTTTCACACAGCTTAGAAGAAGAACAACAACTAATAGAAGCAGGCTTTCAATTAGTAAGAAGCGTCAACGAAACCACAGCAATATACAAGAAAAGAAAGTAAAAGAAATGAATTAGAATTCTTTCAAGCCAAGCCTTCGACGTTCCTTTCGCTGAAAATACTCCTTGCTATTCATTTTTGTACATCCGTTCCGACAGCCGTACGTTGCCTCTTCCCTATATTTTTCGTTCGCTCGAGACCCCCTTGCAGGGTAAGAGCCTGGAGTGATTTCATTACCGTCTACATCGAGCGGAATTTTCTCCATTCCTAAATACTCAATCTTTTCACCGCAAACTTCACATTTATCCAATCATGACACCTAAAAAACAAAGTTGAAACAAATTGGTTATAAATCTATCCCAAAAAAGTAAATGGTGTTGAATGAAGCATACAATAACAAGATTTAATACTAAAAACAGACCATACGCTAATTTGTTGGCTATGAGCAAGACAACTCGGAAGGGCATAAAGGTAAAAATCCCAAGTATCCTTGAGGGATGGTACGAGCAGACAATAGAAGGTTTAAGGAAAAAGAAAGACACTAATCAAAGTGAAGTTGACTTCGAAAAATTCTTATTAATAATGGAACGAGATATCGAGTCGCAACTCTGGTCAGCAAGATTTTGGGTTTTAAAACGTATCTATGATAAAGAAATAGATGCAGATTTTTCCTTAATTTTCTCTAACTTTCTTTGTGTATTTAATGAGATGCGAAAAAGGTTTGACCCAAGCACACTTAGCGACGACTTACTAATACACTTACAACAACAAATCAAGACAGTACTAACACGTTTCGAAAATCTTAACGAACTTGCTATAAAAGACATTCCAAATGAACAATTATTAAAGGAAGTAAAAGAGTCGCTGAGATTGTTATCTTTTGAGGCAGACGAGATGAGCTGGCAAATAAAGCCTTATTATAAAGAGAAAAAAATCTGAAAAAAGTAATTGGTGGGGCAGATCGGATTTGAACCTCTGACCAATGGGTATCTACAGCTCCAGAACTTCGTCACCCGCACTCAAAGGAAGAGGTTACCAACCTTACGAAAACAAACTTTCTTTTAATTGAAAACCGTTATAAACGAATTGAACGATTAAAAATTATGCATGCATACCGAGGAAGATACCCGTTAGACCATACATTGCCTTGGGATTCAAGGAAAGATGGTTTTCTTCAATACGCTGTAGTCTACAAAGACTGCATTGAATTTCTAATGGAACATTATGAAAAAAAACCGCCTTCACATGATTATGGAATGGCGCCGGTTCTCTTTCTTCTTCGGCATTATGTTGAACTTCAGCTTAAAGGCATACTCATTTCTTGTAGATATGACCTTAAAGACCTAAACCATAATATTGCAGAGCTTTACAAAAAAACTATGAAATTTGTTATTGAGATTTACGGAAGAGAGAATGTTGGAAATCCAGATGCTGAGGTTGAAAAATTCTTGCTAGCGTTAGGGAATTTTAGCCAAAAGGGAGAAGCGTTTCGGTACCCTGAATCAAAAGATGGTACTCCATTCTCTGAAAAATTTAAGGCATCAGACATATGGTTTTATGAGAGTATTACAGATTTCAGCAAACTGAGACCTTTAATAAAAAACGTAATTGACAATATTGAAGGCTTTGGAATTCTATTGCAAGAATTGGACCACGCTAAAAATGAAATGGAAAGAGAAATGGACTCTGAATAGCTAAATCAGAGTAGATAAATTAATGGTGGGGCTGATCGGATTTGAACCGATGACCAACGGGTTTCCCCAAAGTAGACCGCTCCAGAATTTCGTCATCCCCTAACGGGTCAAGCAATCTAATGCTTTCTGGAGCCCGCCGTACTACCTGGCTATACTACAACCCCACTTTAGTTTTAGAAAATAGATACAGATACATAAAGGCGTTTTGGCGCGCGCTTCGCTTGCGCGCCTTCGTTCCTCATCACTTGCGCTTTCTTTCGAAAAGAAAGCCTTGCAAAGAAACGATTATTCCGTAGCGATGCCCTAAACTCCAGAACCCCACACTCCTTAGGGGTTCTTACAAGCAACTGACACCTCGCGTAGCGGATGACCCCTCCTTAAAAGGCAACCTCCCCGCACGCAAGGACTCCGTCAGTTGCACCAAAAACTGCTTTTAGAAAAGTATAGCTAAGAAAGAGAAATGAGATAAGATAAAAATAATTTAACTATCGGTTGGTTGGATTAAATTTTAATCTTTCTCTCTCTCTGAATCTTCAACAACCACGACCTACAACGACTACGAACTCTAACTCTTCCTTATCACTCTCTCCCACGCATTCGTTAGGTGTCGTTCGTTAGGTAGCTCATTAGATCGTTCGTTAGGTGTCGTTCGTTCGTTAGCTCGTTCGTTCGCTATCAGTAACAAACAAACACACAAAGACAAACAGACACAGACA
Organism: Candidatus Bathyarchaeota archaeon; assembly: GCA_003141855.1. Classification (GTDB taxonomy): domain Archaea; phylum Thermoproteota; class Bathyarchaeia; order Bathyarchaeales; family Bathycorpusculaceae; genus Bathycorpusculum. Next base: position 8,577 of record PLNS01000022.1, read on the forward strand.
GACAAAAAAGAAGTAAAGGCAAAATTGCTGTTACTTATCAAAATTAACTGTGTAGGGAGGCGTAGGAACAGGAATAGGTCCTTCTTGGTTAGTCGTGGGCGCAGGCGAAGTAGGTGGTGTTGCGATGGGAGAAATTATTGGCTCAGAGCTTGAGATGGTTGATTTGACGTATAGTGTTAATTGGTAAGTATAAGAAGGTACATTTGAATCGCCTACCAAGATTGGAAGTTTCTCTACGTTGCTTACCACGATTCGTAGTCCCTCAAAACTGTATTTAGCTCCTTGAATTGCTCTGAAACTTTCGTTTAAGTTAAGAATGAGCGTTTGTTGCGTTGTGACTTGAAAAAAAGGGTCAGGAGGGGTATTTATTGAGGGAAGCCCCCAGTCATCAGACTTTCCAATTAAAACGAAGATTATGTAATAAGAAGTATTGCCAAATTTTACAGAGCAAGGTGGGTAAGTCAAATTTGTTAAGGTAATTTTGGTGTAACCTGAGAGCGAATTAGCTACAAAGAATTCATAACCAACCATGGCTATAACTACTACTGCCAATAAAAAGACAGCCATCACAATTTTTCTCTTTTGCATTCAATCGGTTCCTCTATTTCCTCGGTTTATGCTCTTTATTTCAATGTTGATTTAGCGATTCTACCCATGCTTATTTTTTGCATTTTCTATCTTCATCTAAATAATTAACTGAGGTAACCAGCATATAGTTCTATTCAAGGAACAGCCAAACAGTAGGTTGTTCCAAACTGAAACACAATTGCAGTCAAGATTTCTTTACTTACTAGAAGTTAAAATGTTGAGGTTCTTGGAATCCAGTCTTTTCTTTCATTTCTCAAATGCTTTGCAAACAGAAGAGCCTCTTCACTAATCAGTATGTCAATAGCATATAGGAACATCGAACAAAAATCAATACGAATTTAAAACCAGAAAGTCACCTTTTAATGACCAAAACCTATGTCCGTCAATAGCCAGTGACTGCAACTTCTTTAAAGGAACACTCTCGATACGAGAACCCTTCCGAGTTGAAATCTTCAACAAAACCGTCTTTTGCATACAATCAACCCCGTGTATAAACCCAAAACAGACAGATAAACCTTATATTCCTAGAGCACTAAATAGTGCTTTGAGGAGCCAAATATGGAAAAGATAACAAACCTAGACAACACACGAGTAATCACTAAGCCCAATAAGGCAGGTATGACGACGGGCTCCAGAAAGCAAGCACTACAACGGGTTTGCTGACTCCGCGAGGAGAATGACGAATTTCCGGAGCGGTCATAGAGAAACCCGTAAGGTTCAGCTTCGCGCTGAATCTGGGTAAAGGTCGTCGGTTCAAATCCGGCCGGCCCCACCAAACTTAATTTTTTCAAAACTAGAGCCTAAAATCGAATTTGCAAACTTATATTTGTAATGCTTGCTCACTGGGAGGGAGTTTAGTTTATATTTGCTTAAGGTTGTTGCTTACTAGTTAAACCTGGGAGAAAATGCCTCGCTTCGTTAAAGTTATATGTTTCATGAAAGATTCAGTGTTAAGCGAAAGTGCGGTTGCGATGACTGAAGAATGGAAAATGAAACTGTCAGAGGGTCTTCCTGTGACGTTAGAAGTTGAACGCGATTGGATTGCCAGCGTTTGTTTAGATATCCCCTACGACAATTTGGGAAATGCTTTAGTTAGCAGTTCCGCAAAAGGGTTGGATTAATGAGACGCATTCCGATACAGTTCCTTGCTCCAGTGTGTAGAAACCCTGAACTTTTGAAGAGTTTCGCTAGGGGTTCATACAGAGAGTTTGTTAAATCAAAAATAGATTACCGAAATGAAGACGGAAGCAGCTCTGCACTTTGGTTACTGAGCCTAAGGATTACGCATCGGTGCAATCACAGATGTGCAATATGTGCACAATGGGGACAAAACGGATACAACGCAAGAGAAGATACACCAAAAGTCACCGGAGAAGTTCCACTTGAAATTTACAAAAAAGTAATAGATGAAGTTGCCCCCAAAAAAGTTCACGTTTACATAACAGGCGGAGAACCTTTCCTCTACGAACCCCTAGTTCCCCTTGTTAACTACATGAAACAAAAAGCACTAACCGTTCAAATAGTAACAAATGGAGTTGGATTGGAAAAAAACGCTGAGACCATAGTTGAAAACGGGTGGGACATGATTTGTGTCTCCTTCGATGGTCCTAAGGAAATTCATGACAGATGCCGAGGTGTCTCAGGGGCGTTAGATACAGCGATCAGAGGAATATCGGCCATTCAAAAAATAAAGAAACAGAAAAAAAATAAAAAACCTGCCATCTTCGTTCTCACAACAATCTCCCAGAACAACCAATACACATTAGTTGACACTGTGAAGGAAGCAGAAAAACTACGCCCAGACGGCATGATAATCTACTATTCATGGTTCACGCAAGAGTGGATTGGACAAAAACACACAAAAATGGCGAATGAACTGTTGGGCATAACGCCTTTTGCGTGGAAAGGTTACGTCCGCGATACTACTAGCTTGGACATAGAGAGAATAATGGAACAAGTAGAAGAAATAAAATCTGGAAAATTCGCTACGCCATTTCTCTTTGTGCCTGACATCAAACTAAAGGATATTCGAAAATATTACACTGAACCCGAGAATTTCTTTGGATACAAAAAATGTATTTCGCCTTGGTTCCAATTGGATGTGATGCCAAATGGAGACACAGTCACGTGCCGAGACTTTCCGGACTTTGTTACAGGGAACATCAAGGAAACAAGTATCTCGGATATCTACAACAGTGAAAAACACCGTAAATTCAGACGAGCCTTACGAAGCTGTGAAAATGGCGTTTTTCCAATATGCTCTCGTTGCTGCGGTTTGATGGGGTATTAAAATGATTTTCCAGCTTTTGGGAAAAGTACCTTTGGCAAGATGGTTAGTTGCTGATTCAGCGAAAAAAAGAATACCAAACAAGCAACAGACTGTTCTGTCAACCAAAAGACAAAAAGGAGCATCGAGTTGATCAATGATGGAGCCCATAGACGTTGCAATTCTTACAATGAACAGCGAACGAATGCTAAGGGAATGCATTAATTCTGTTTACAAGAATGTGCCAGTTAAGAACCTGATTATTGTTGACGGTTACTCCACTGACGCTACAGCAAACATAGCGAAGGAGTTTCAAGAAAAATATGGGAACGTTAAATTCGTCCAAGAAAAAGGAACAAGAGGCAGCGCTAGACAGACAGCAATTCAACTAGTAAAAAGCGACTGGTTCATGTTCGTAGACAGTGATGTCATCCTGTCAAAGAACTGGTTCGCTGAAGCACAAAAACTCGTAAAGGATGACGTGGGCGCCATATGGGGAATCGAAATCTGGTCGGTGCTAAAAGGAGCGAAAATACTCAAGCTGTTCGAAAGGGTGACACTAAAAATATTCGAAAAGAGAGGCGGAACCCACGATATGCTGATTCGCCGAAAAACAGTTGAAGACATTAACATACCATATCACCTGCACACTTACGAGGATGGATACATCAAGTCATGGATAGACAAAAAAGGCTACAAGGTGCTTGGCGTATATGAACCATACTGCATTCATTTTCGGCCAGATTCGGTGTGGACAGTCAACAAGCACATAGAACTCATGGTCAGCGACCTTAAGTACGCTGTTCATCGCCCTACCCTCCTGCTTTCATACGGTTTCTACTCCGCAATCGTCATCTACCAAATCGCCTCAAGTAAATTCAAGAAAAAAACTTGATTTTTACAAGAATCGTTTGAACTCAAACAAAGACGCTATTTTTTCTGCACAAAAAAATCACTCGATAAGGAAGCAACATGCAGAGTTGTCGGAGTAGCCTCGGCATGTACGAACCATGCTGTTTGCTGCTTTGAACTATGATTTTTTCGTGGAATTGAGGAAGTCTGACTGCATTTGAAGCGTTAGCCCTCAGAATTTCGCCGTGCCCGGGAAGCATCACATCGAAGTCCAGCTTGGATATTTTTCAATTGATTCTTTCTCTTTATCCGCGTCCCAAGAAGGCAGACGATTTTTTTGATGGTATAAATAGAGTGGGGCTAGTCTTTTTTGAGCACTAGAACTTCAAACAAGCTATGGTTTGATTGTTTTTAGCCACTCCAAAAAGCCCTCGCGCATCTTCGCCGGATTCTCAAACACATGCACATCCTCCATGCGCTCCAGCTTGCGCACCTGATCCGCCTCTTCTTTGCGCACCCGCAGCTTCATCTCTTTGCCGTTGGGAAGCTTCGTGTAAACCGTGCTTTCCTTGTAATCGGTGGGCAGAATGTAAACTGGCACGAAGGCTTTCAAACTCATAATCGCCGAGTTCGTAAGCAACGTGTCGCCGATGCCGTGGGCAATTTTAGCAACCGTGTTTGAAGTTGAAGGAGCAATCAAGAGGAACTCGTACTTGCGCATCTGCAGCCAAGCGGCAAGGAAAGGCGAATTAGAATTCACCTCAAGGGTCACCTTGGGGAAACTGCGTTTTAAATCGTCTTCTAAGCGATAAAACTTCAGCACTGTATCCGCTGCCTTGGACAGGAAGACCTCGATTTCCACAACATCCTCCGACTGCTGCTTTAGATCCTTCATGACGTCGAGGATTTCAGCTATCTTGTCGCCTGCACCAGTGATGCCCCAAGCAACCTTACGCTTCTTAACCTTACCTTCCGCCATACCAATCACCCACTATTTTTCGCCGTAACGCTCAACATAATCAGCAAACCGCTTAACCGTCTTCCGAAGACTCCTAAAACCTTCCTCATCCAACTTTACACTCTCCAAAGTGTCTTTGCTCCAAAAAGTCGCACCCAAATTAGCGCCGAAAAAACCGCCGCTAACAGGAATCATGCCGTTGAGAACATAAAAAGTTATGATTTGTTGCAACGCAGCCTCTTGCCCGCCAATCCTGTCGCCGCCCAAAGCTATTCCCATGCCGATTTTGCCTCGGAAAAAGTTTTTGTCGCTGGCTACTGCAGCTCGGCAACGGTCCATGATTGCCTTGGTTTGGGCGCTGACTCCGCCATTGTAAACTGGCGACGCAAAAATGATGCCCTTTGCATCTTTTAGCAAAGAGTAAAGCTCTTGCATGTCATCTTTGAAAGCGCATTCCTTGTTTTTCAGGCAGAAATCGCAGTGAGTACAGAAACCCAAGCGTTTGCCTCTCACCGACCAAAAACGAGTCTCATACCCTTTCTCCCCAAGCGTTTTTAGGGCCTCTTTTAAAACATAATCAGTCGCTTGTTCTCTGGGGCTACCGCAGATTCCAACTATCATAAGCTTCACTAAACCTTAATCTGTCATCTGCATTAAAGCCTTACCCCCCAAAAAACAGGTGTGGCTTCGGCGAGTTATTGTACATGAGCAACCACACACCTTTAAGTGCCCATATAATCAATCTATTTTGACGCATTTTTTCTTTGAACGGAGGTGGATTTTTTGGTGAAAATTTATACGAAGGACAATCGAGAACAAAAATTTGACAGCAAAGAAGTTGAGGACGACCTGAAAAAGGCAGGTTTACCTGAAAGGGTAGCAAAAGAGATTGCTGAACGCGTTGAAAACAGAGTTCAAGACGGCTGGACAACTGAAAAGGTAAAGATGGAAACAGACGTTGAACTCAGACGGCTCCAAGAAGACATCGATAGAGCACACAGCGTCTACAAAAGCGCAAGCCCCATGGGACCCTACAACGTCGGTGAACAGAGAACGATGAGAGAAGGAGAATACGCGCCAAACGAGAAGCCAATATCTGAAACTAAGGTTGAATGCAGAAACGTCGAAAAATAAGTCCGCAAAAACTTGAATCAAGGCGTTTAAAACTGCTATTTTTAAAAAACAAAAATGAAAGAAAACAAGAGAAATATAGAAGAAAAAGCTTGAGGCTTATTCGTTCTCGAAGTATTCTTCTGGCTTTGGCGGAACTGGCGGCAATCCTCTACGTTCACGGATCGTCTTTATTATTTCCGCTTGCATTTGTTCTGGAACTGGTGCCCAACGACTGAATTGTGTCGCCCAGAATGCTCTGCCCTGTGTGGAGCTGCGGAGTATATCGGCGATGCCGAAGCTTTCGGAAATGGGCATTTCAGCTTTAACGGTGATTATGTCGTCTTCTGATGGCATGTCCAAGATCTTGCCGCGTCGCTTGTTTAGCAGTGTGATTACGGAGCTAACGAATTCGCTTGGAACTTTGCATTCAAAACTCATCAATGGCTCAAGCAGTTTTGGATCGCTCAAGAGTATAGCACAGTAGATTGGTCTCCAAGTCATGGGGATGGCTTGTGCGGGGCCCCTGTGAACTGGGTCTTCATGGAGGGTTATGTCTTCAAGGTTAACCTTTAAGCCGTAAGCTGGCTCTTTAGCTAAGGGTGAAGTGTGGACTGCTTCGCGGAATCCAGTTTTAATGTGGTCGATGATTTCTTCAACGTATTGGCGTCCTCTAATGCGGTTACAGAGGATACAGTTTTCTTCAACTGCAACTGCACCTTTCGCTTCGTCTGGTGCCCAACCAAGTGAGCGAAGTACTTTGGTTCTTTCGTCTCTGCTTTGCATGTCACTGACTTTATCGGACTTGATTGCTTCAATTACTTCATCAGATAGTCTATCGATTGTAATCCAGAGTTTGTTATGTTTGTTGGGGCTTTTACCCATGATTGCTGGACCTTTATAGTCGTGGCTTATGGTTTCTCTGTAGATGACGATTGGCTTGCTGAGTTTAACTTTTAAGCCTGCTTCTTTCATTCGGTAAGCGGTAATTTCAAGGTGAAGCTCACCCATACCTGACAAGAGGAATTCGCCGCTTTCTTTGTTCATGAGGAAGTGCAAGTTAGGGTCTTCAGTAGTGAGTTTGTGCATGACTTTGTCGAATAAGGGTAGGTCTTTGACGTCTTCTGGTTCAACAGCGACGGTTACGACTGGGTCGGAAACGTAACGTAAGCCTTCGAAAGAGTGGACTTCTTCGCCTACTTCAGCTATGGTTTCACCTACGTGAATGGATGGTAAGCCTGAGATGGCTCCGATGTTGCCTGCTGGAACGCGGTCGATGAGAACTCGGTCTGTTGCCATACTCATGAAAACTTGTTGAATGGTACCTTTCTGGCTGCTGCTTACAAGCTGAACTGTTTTGCCTCTGGTGATTGAACCGCTGAAGATTCTGCCGATTGCAACTGTTCCGCTGTGGGGGTCAACTTCAATGGTGGATATGCACATAAGCAAAGGTGCATTAGGATCCACTTTTGCCATTCCCTGACCAGTTGCGCTATTAACGTCTCCATGCCAAATTTGAGGCTGCCTATAAGGCTGTGCTTCAAATGGGTTTGGCAGGTGCTTGACGAACATGTCTAGGACTGGTTCAGGCAGTGGTGCTTTTTTGCTTAGTTCATCGACTTTTCGGCCAACTTCTATTGGGTCACCTGTGTATGCGTCGATGATGTCTTGGAAGGATATTTTCTTTAGTTTCATGTGGTCAATGTTCAAACCCCATTTGTGTAGGGCTGAACCGAAAGCCACGCGACCATCTTCAACGGTGACTTGCCAATCTTTCTTGTGTTCGGCAGGTGCATATTTTTCAATCAGGTTGTTGACTCTTAGAAGAATCTTGGCGAATTTCTTTTGGATCTCAGCTGGTGTTAGTTTAATTTCTTTGATTAAGCGGTCAACTTTGTTGATGAATAGGATTGGTTTTACGCGTTCTCTCAGAGCCTGCATTAAGACGGTTTCTGTCTGAGTCATGGGTCCTTCAACGGCATCCACGACTACGAGTGCTCCATCGACTGCTCTTAGGCTTCTTGTTACTGCGCCTGAAAAGTCGATGTGCCCAGGTGTGTCGATTAGGTTGATTAAGTAATCTTTTCCTTGGTAAGTGTGAACTAGGCTGACGTTTGAAGCGAAAACGGTCATTTGACGTTTTTGCTCAAGATCCCATGAATCAAGGAACAGTTTCTGTCCTGCGGTTTGTGTGCTGATGATGCCTGCTGCTGCCAGTAAGCTGTCGGACAGGGTGGTTTTTCCGTGGTCTACATGAGCGATGATGCTGGTGTTGCGTATGATTACTGGGGAGTTCATCAGTTTAACAATTTCGTCAGTTTGCCTATAACGCGCCAAAATTATGCAATCTCCAATTTAATTGAATTTATTACTTGAAAGACTTGTTTTTTACTTATTTGAAGCATTATTTAATCTCTCATGAAATTGGTAAGCTACATGGAAGTTGAGTTTGTAGCCTATTAACTTTATGGCATGATTTTTTAAAACAATTAAGCTAAAAAACAGTTGCCCAGCCAACCTTGACAGGGTTTTTTCTTAAATAATTTCTCGATTGTTGTCAATTTCGGCTTTCCTAAATAGCATAGCCAGCGGTTGGCTATACTTTGCAAGCTGGTTAAGGCTAATTCGCAAAAAAGGATAAATCTACTTTATTTTTCTATTAGCAAAAGGAAACGGAGCTAAAGGAGAAAAAAATATTAAATGAACAAAAAAGCCCTTGCATACAATTCATGGGAACGCTTCTTTTCTTTCGCGTTAAAGACAGCTTTGCGTGCGATTAGTTTAAATGCAACAATCAACAATAACCAAAAATTAAACCAGCAAAATTGGCGATGTAGATTAAAACGCTGAGGATATGAATGTACCTTCAAACCGTTGCAACTCAGGGAAATGATGCATTGTTTAACGAGTCCTTAGCACCGGTCATCTTCGCTTATTGTCGGGGTTGTTATTAACTAACTGTTCTTGAGGTTTTGGCGGAATAAGATTGGAAAAAGCTGCTTCTATGACTATTGACAAGGTTCTCGATGACTTAACCACGTCAGAGAATGGGTTAACAAGCCAAGAGGCTAAACTGCGCCTCAAAAAGTACGGTTACAATCGACTTTCAGAGAAAAGGCAGATTCCGTTCATACACAAGTTTATCACACATCTTAAAGATTTGTTCGGCATCTTGCTGCTTGTAGCAGCTATCCTATCTTATGTTAGTGGCAGTCCCGAACTTGCCTTAATCATCCTTGCAGTAGTTTTCGTCAACATTTTCGTCAGCATCTTTCAAGAATCGCGTGCAGAAAAAGCCATGGAAACCCTCAAAAGCTGGATGCCCGAGTATGCCAAAGTTATCCGTGACGGAGAACTTAAGAAAATCTCTGTTAGAGAGATTGTTCCAGGAGACATCATTCAACTCGATGAAGGTGACCGTGTTCCAGCGGATGCACGATTAATTGAAGCTTTTGATTTATGGACTAACAACGTTCCTCTAACAGGTGAATCTGAACCGCAGCCACGTGTTGCCGACACCGTTAAAGTAGTTGAGAAGGCGTATTTGTATGCGCCAAACCTCATCTTCATGAGCACCAGCGTTGCAAAAGGGCAAGGTAAAGCCGTTGTTTATGCCACTGGAATGACTACGCAGTTTGGCAAAATCGCCTCTTTAACGCAGACTATTCGTGAGGAGGAAAGTCCGCTTCAGAAAGAAATAGCTTCAATGGCCAAGTTTGACTTTATAATTGCGGTAGTCGTAGGCACAGTCTTCTTTTCGGTCAGTTTTCTTTTCTTGGGTGCTTCTCTTGCCACCAGTTTTCTGTTTATGATTGGTGTGATGGTAGCTTGTGTTCCTGAAGGCTTGCAAGTTACGGTTTCCAGCGCCTTAGCCATCAACGTGCTCAAGATGGTTAAACAGCATGTTGTGGTTAAGCGGTTGTCAGCTGTGCAAACTTTGGGCAGCGTCACCGTAATCTGCACCGACAAAACAGGCACAATCACCAAAGGCGAAATGACTGTTAACAAGCTCTGGGTAAAAGACCGCGTTGTCGAAGTTTCTGGTTTAGGTTATAATCCAGTTGGCGATTTCACCTTAAACGGTCAACCCTTGCGAGAAGGCGAAACCAAATCACTTGAGAAACTTTTGGAAATTGCCGCGCTCTGCAACGGCGCCAAGATTGACCCACCATCAGACCGAAACCGCAATTGGAGCGTAATCGGCGACCCAACCGATGGCGCATTATTAGTTTCTGCGCTCAAATACGGTTTTAACATTGAGGATGAATTGGTTGAGAAACCAATCATCGACATTTTACCGTTCAGTTTTGAGCGAAAACGCATGACTACCGTTCACAAGCTCAACGGTAACCTTTTCATTTACACGAAGGGTGCCCCAAGAAACATCCTTGACGTTTGCACCAAGGTATTCGTCGACGGCAAAGTGGAAGAGTTAAACCAGGAAAACATGGATTGGATAGAAACAAGAATCCACGAATTCGCAAACGAAGGCCTACGTGTGATAGCTGTCGCCTACAAGAAAATACCTAGAACAGAATACAAAAAAGGCGAAGAAGTAGAAAAAGACCTCATCTTTGTCGGTTTAGCAGGAATGCGCGACCCACCAAGAACAGAAGTAAAAGACGCCGTTGAAAAAGCAAAGCAAGCTGGAATAAAAACAGTCATCATCACAGGCGATTACGGTCCAACTGCACAGGCTATAGCTCAAGAAGTCGGCATAGTTGAAAAAGAATGCTGCCAGATCATCCGAGGAGTGGACCTTGAAGACCTAAACGACAAAGCAATCGTAGACGAAGTCAAAAAAGGCAACGTAATTTTTGCACGGGTTTCTCCAGAGCAGAAGCTTCGCATAGTTAAAGTTCTCAAGAAGAGCGGGGAAGTTGTTGCGGTTACGGGTGACGGAGCAAATGATGCACCATCACTTAAGGAAGCGGATATTGGTGTTGCCATGGGTGTTTCTGGAACGGATGTTGCCCGTGAAGCCGCCGACATAGTGTTGCTAAATGACAGTTTTGCGTCGATTGTTAAAGCGGTTGAGTCTGGCAGGGCAATCTATGAGAACATTCGCAAGTTTATCGTTTACGTGTTCTCTCACAACTGGGCAGAACTAATACCATTCGTACTTTACGCTTTGCTCGGCATCCCATTGCCTCTGCTTGTCGTACAAGTACTGGCTATCGACCTAGCAATAGACGTCATCCCCAGCTTAGCGCTTAGCCGTGAACCTCCAGAAACAGGAATCATGCAGGAGCCGCCAAGAAGCCTCAAAGAGAGACTATTCACGGGCAAAGTCTTTGGGCGTTCACTCTACATCGGCGTAATCATCGCGGTCGGAGCGATGATCGGGTGCTTGAGCGCTTGGATGGCTGGCGGCTGGCATTATGGCATGGCTTTAGCGTCAAATGACCCAGTATACATTAAAGGAGTTACGATGACGTTCGCGGGCATAGTGGTTGCCCAAGCCGGAAACGTCTTAGCCTGCAGAACCAGCAAACAATCCATCTTCAAAACGAGCATCAAAACCAACAAGTGGATAATCGTGGGCATAGTGGCGCAGCTTTCAATTTTAGCCATCCTAGTGTATGTCCCGTTGATGCAGAAATTCTTCGGAACAACCGCACTCGGCTTCACAGACTGGATATTCCTAATTTCACTGGCGCTGGTAGTAATCTTTGCTGAAGAAATCAGGAAATTCTTTGCCAGAAGATTCGGCAAAACAACTGAAGACCTAAGCAAACACGACCACACATAAGCGCTCGGAGCAGTCTATACCCCCTTATTTAAAGACAAATCATGAATTGCGCTATACTCTTAAGTTAGGCAAGGAATTCTTAGGCTGAAAAAACATGCCACAGCTAACGCCTGAAGCAATCTGGAACCTGAACGAAAAAGAACTCTTTACCTTGTTGGAATCAGGAGCCTTCAAGCAAAAAGAAAGAGAAATCCGCTTTTATGCGCCAAGCTTCACTTACTACAAAACTAAACATTACTGTTCCTCAACAACCGACTTCCCAACCATATCCATAACTGGCAACGCTTGCGCATTAAACTGCAAACATTGCGGCGGCAAAGTGCTCGAAACCATGCATCCAGCGTTCTCGCCCGAGGAACTGTTTGAGTTGGGCGTGAAGTTGAAGCGGAATGGCGCTAAAGGTTGCCTTGTCAGCGGCGGATGTTTGCCTGATGGTTCGGTGCCTCTTGACGGGTTTGTGCCTGTTCTCGGGAGGTTTAAGCGGGAGCTCGGCTTAACGGTCTTCGTCCACACAGGCATAATCAGGCGTAAAACAGCAGTTGCGCTCAAGGAAGCCGGGGTTGATGCAACGTTAATCGATGTTATCGGCTCGGCAGAAACAGTGGCGAAAATCTACAACCTCAAAGTAACCGTCCAAGACTATGCCGATTCGCTCAAAGCGATGCAAGAAGCAAAATTACATTTTGTTCCGCACGTTATCGTCGGGTTAAACGATGGCAAACTCGACGGCGAACTAAAAGCCCTCCAAATGATACAGCAAGTTAAGCCCTCCGCCATAGTTATAATTGCGTTCATGCCCATACATGGAACAGCCATGGCAAAAACACCGCCCCCCAAACCATTAGATATAGCCAAAGTCGCCGCCTTGGCACGTCTGATGTTTCGAGAGACCCCGTTGGTTTTGGGTTGCATGCGTCCAAAAGGCGCGATGCGAGGGGAAACGGATGTTTTAGCGTTGAAGGCTGGGGTAGATGCCATCGCATTCCCCAGTGAACAAGCAATCGAGTATGCAAAAGGCAAGGGTTACGGGACCGCTTTTTCGTCTTATTGTTGCGCCCAAATGTACCTCGACGCAGTCAAAAAGTAGCCGTTTGGCGTTTTTACGGTTTCAGCATTTTTTTGCCAAGCACAATAGCCCACGCCGAAACAGCAAGCCCTGATACGAATTCGGGAACCGCAACGTTCGGAACGTAATTAAACGCAAACAACAAAAGCCATGGCAAAGCCGCAGCAACCCCCACCGCAACAGTGAAAACCGCCATTCCGCGCTGGTGGCTAAGCCAAAACGCGCAAGTTGTGATAAACAGTGAAATTGGCGCCAGCACAAAGAACGCTACTGAAACCAAATAGTGGGTTGGCGAAAAGCTCTCGTTAAAAACTCCGATAGCAATAAGCGCCACTGTCGCGGCTGCAAAAAACGCCGAGCCGATTTTGCCCACCCCGCTTTTCCCAAGATAGGTGAATAATCCGAATATGGCAAAGTTGAAGGATAAAAGTCCGCTGGCGACGAGCCCGAAGTTGAAGAGCGGTCCAGTTATGCCTGGTATGATGCCTAAGTCGCTCAAAGCATTGTTAGTCCAACTGAACGCTGGATAAGAGGCAATGGCTATCAGAATGCAGGTAAAGCCTATTGCGGGCGCTACTATGCCTGCGGATGCTCCCATCCTTTGGTAAACAACATTTCTTGGGGCTGACATACGTTTACTTATTAGGGGCAGCTTGCTTTAAGAATTTGCGTCCTCAGGAACATAACGTCTTAGTCTTTGCAGAGATTGCAGTTTTTCTTTTTCGCCGATTTTCGCTTCTAGAACGGATTGCTTGAGGATTTGGATTGATTCATCCATTGCTTTGCGGTCAACTGGATAGGGAACGCCGTCTTTTCCGCCGTAAGCAAAACTGAACTTGACTGGGTCTTCCCAGCTTGGCGCTTCGCCGTAAACCAGTTCGGCTACGAGCGCTAATCCGCGGACGGTTGCGGGTCCGACGCCTTTTACGCTGAGCAGTTCCTCGTAGTTGCTGGGTTGGAACTCGTAGACTCGGCTTAGAGTGTCCCAGTTTATGTTGCGGGGCATGTTGAGGGTTGTTAGGGTCTGCCGCCATGGGTCCGCCGTTTTGGGAAGCCACTCCTGCAGCGACGTTTGGTTTAGGGGTTTGGCGGTGGATTGGATTAAGTTCATGAGTTTGCGCGTGGGTTCCTTTGCCAAATCGACGGAGGCTTTTCTGGCTGCATCGCTGGTTTTCGCCACCATGTTCAGGGCGCGTTCGCGTTTTACGCTGCCCACGATGGCGTTGTGTGGTTCCTCCACGAAGCACTTTGTGTTTTCGCTTAGCCAGTGGTAGCGCCTCGCCGAGCGGTCTTGGTCGCTCATGCCCTGCTGGATAACCGCCCACTTCTCGTCTTTAGTTACTAGGAAGGCGTGGTGGTAGAGTTTAAAGCGTGTTAGTGGATATATCGCCAGCGCTATCTTCCCTTTTTCTTTTTTTGGAGGTTGTTTGTTTGGTTAGCTCTGACCTTACGGTTTCGGGGTTCAAGCTCCGTAAGAAAAGGGGAGTTATCCCTAAAGCAGACAAAGGCAAACCACACAATTACCCTAAGAAACGTAAGGCGCGGCACCATTACCCGAAAGTTAGAGTTGGTAAGGATGGCAGAGGTTACCAACTGCCAATGAATGTTTTTGTTTCTTCTAAAATTAATTTTTCTTTAAACCCTCAGAGCGTCAACATGTCAACAGGTCGAAGGCTTGGAAAATGAGCGATGAACGAGAGAAAAAACCGAAAGTGCTACCGTTATCGGTGGACGAATTTAACGAGTTGCAAAGGTTAAATCTAGTTAGCGCAAGAGTTGATTATGATGTGAAATTGGCTCGTCACCAGCTTAATTTTCGGCGTGAAACTCAAGGCTGCATAAGGGAGTATGTTCGTTGACTGTTATGTCCTGGAATTTTGTTGGTCCCTTGCGCCCAGGAGATACAAGAGCGCCAGCACCATCTACGCCTACCCAACCTTCTGTGCCACATAATTTTGTTGGTCCCTTGGCTCCAGGTGAAACAAGAGCGCCAGCACCATCTACGCCTACCCAACCTTCTACATTTTCGCCGATGCCTCCAGAGCCAGGTAGCAAAGAATACATCGTTCGCCAACAAGGTAATCAGATATGGGCTATCAAAGGGTCAACAGTTAAACCAATATTTACACATGACCCAAGTACTCCATTGAAGAAAAGTATTACTGGTTATGAAATTACTCCCCCCAGTCAAGCAATACAGCCTCCAACAATTACACCTAATTTCTCAAACTTGAATCCAACAAAAATACTTAGTGACCCTGTTAGTTTCGCTAAAGAGGTTATAACCACTTTAGGCTGGGGGTCCAACTTAGCAACAGAGAAAGGTGCTGGTAGCAACCCCGTTATTAGAGTTGGAAACACATTATATGGAATGGAAGCATGGGGAGGCAATACACTTAGCACAATAAAAGATACAGCGGTTAGTTTAGTAGGTATTGCTCCAACTCCAACTCCATTCCCAATAGTTAACCAACAACAAGCAATCGGGCAAAACACAGGACAGGTTTTAGCTTCAGTTGCTTTAGTTCCAGTGACAGGTGGAACTTCGCTGTTATGGGGGCTAGTAAATGTTGGAGCTAGTCAAATTCTGAATAAATATGGCCCAGCTATTCCCATTATAAATCCTAACCCAACAGGAAAATGGGACACTAACCCAACAAACATTTTGAATACATTTTTAACTGGTCAAGTTACCGCTGGAGTAGCAAGGGGATTTTCTCCATTAATCGGAAAAGGAATAGGTTATGTTGCTAGTCGAGATATACCGATTCTTAGCAGAGGCGCACAAATTACCGCGAGAATTGGTCAATATATAGACGCTCCAATCAATAAACTTCGCGCAAGCCTTCCAGAGAGGTTAGGAGGCGTATCTATGTTTAGAGAAGGGGAAGCAGTTTTAGGTAAGGCTGGAACCCCAGTTAAAACGTTTGTAAGCGAGCCTTTAGAGAGTTTAGGAGGCAAATCACTTAGAGTTATTAACGATGTCACAATTAACCCCGCTGAAGTGAAAACTTTAGCTCAAGAGTATGTAGGTCAAAATGTGCCAACAGGACACGCAACTTTAACCCCTGAGAACTTTAGTTTAAGGAAAGGTGATGTAACACTTCTTAAAGGATTCCCAGGGGAAGGTGCTGGATTCAGAGCAGAAAACCAATTATCCCATTTCTACAGCGCACCTGGGAGCGAAGAATATGTTAACGTTTATGGAGGTTACATTGGAGTAGGAACTGAGTATGCAGAGGGACCAATAAAAACAGTATTCGGCGGTAAACCAACAGCTTTAGTTACAACTAACACCGAGATTAGTAATTTCGCACCGTTAAGAGGCGAAAGCATGAATGATTATTTAGCAAGAACAAGCGCTTTAAGTGGAAAAACTGGAATAGCTCAAGAGAACTATCTAGGGCATTCAACAGAGAGACAGTTTATTACTCCAGCGTCTTATGAAAGATTAGGCGCAAAATTACCGGGGAGCGTGTTTATCAGTGAAGGCAAAATAGGAAAGTTTGGAATAGAAGAGTATCAAGGCGTTTTTAAGAACGTGCCAGCTCTAAGAGATTTAACGGCTAGATACACTTTTATGGATGTTTACAAGGGTTCTTACGCTCCAGTCGAAGGATTTGAAGAGCCAAACGCTATTTTGAATGTGGCAAAATATAATGAAGCGTATGTGCCGACAAGAAACATAAGCCCAAGCTCTGTTAATGTTGGTTTAGGAGTAGGATCAGTTTTTAGTTTGTCAAGTATAAGAAGTAGAGCAAGTTTATCCAGCTCTGTAATTAGCCGAGCAACATCTATTGGCAGCCAAAGAAGCCTAAGTATAGGTAACAGCGGCGGCTCTTTAGATTCAATGTTAAGCAGTCCTTCAAGCATAGGTAGCGTTTTTTCAAGAGGAAAGCCTAGCGTACGAAGCCAAATATCTGTTCCATCTTTAGAGAGCCAAATGTCTATTCCATCAATGAAAAGCCAACTATCAATTCCGTCAATGGGTAAAAGTCAGGGCAGTTTAAGTCGTTATTCTGCATCTATTAGCTCATTAACTTCAATGTCAACAATCAATAGCGTTTTTTCAATACCTAGCAGAGGTAGCGGACCAATATCAATCAGTGATATTCCTTCTTACCCCAGTCATCCGAGTAAACCATCAATGCCGAGTTATCCAAGTAACCCATCACCCCCCAGTGTTCCTTCTTACCCCAGTTATCCACCAGTTAACAGCGACATAATAATCCCGAAAAGCAACAATTCAGCGTTCTATTTGCCTTCAGACCTTTTTGGTCCCGATGAGAAGAAAACAAAGCGAAGGGGTAAACCACTCTTTGAGGGTTTAATAAGCAAACAAAAGCTTTATCCGATATTAACCGCTCATGAGTTCATAGGAATAAAAGAAAAACGGTCTACGCGAGAAGGATTCATAGGAATAAAAGTAAAACACGCAAGCAACTACCTGAAACCATCGCAAAGAGAACAACTTAGCGCAAGAAGCATATTGGGAATTAAAACAACCCATAGAAGGCGCAAGAAATGACGGAACAACATTATGTTTTTGTTTTGGTTAGCCACACAGCCAAAGGAGAAAAAAAAGCTAGAGTTTTCTTTAACCCCGAAAAATACGGCGCTCACAAATCAACTTCGAGAGATTTTGAAAGCCCTTTATGGATGGCGTTCGAGCCACCAAGAGGTTTAAAAGTTGACGAATAAAGCAAACCTTTGGGTTAAAAAAAGAATCCCAGAACTCAAAAGAGATATGGGAGGCAAATGCACTCATAGAGGATGCGGAGAAAGACGGCTAAGTATGCTAAGGTTTGAACATACTAGACAAACCCCCCTTTCAAGAACGGGCCCGCGTGATAGAAAATCTAAGTGTGTAGATGTAGCAGCTCACCCAGACGCTTACAAACTAAAATGCAACACACACGCTCACACCGACAGGGACACAAGAGAACATGACCTTCGCATGAGAAGGTTAGGACACCGCTGAAAATGTCAATCCTCTTTTTTATCGGCGTAATAGCGGTTACAGTGGTTGCAGCAAGTTTCTTAGTTATTTTAGTTTATCGAGCGATTAAAAAAATACTATAAAGGAACGGTGATTTTTTGTTATCAAGAAGTTGTGACGGTTGTGAACAGATGCGACCATGCAGTAAACGTTTTACTCGAGCTGGAGTATGGGATAAGGTTTTTTGCGAAGATGGAACAGCCCACTTAATAGATAGCGGTTCCTTAGCCCATTTTTTTGTTTAAGGAAAAAACGAGTTTTCTCCAAAATCACAAACATCACAGAAATCACAGGGTCAAGAGGGAGTTAACCATAAACGTTAATGCAACCGAGAAACAAAAAAAGAAAAAGGGATTGCGCTTAGAATATTTCGGTTACAAGATTTTTGATTTTCTGCTTATCAAACTTTCCAGTTTTATCATATTCCACAGCTATTTGAGCAACTAACAGATCGGCAGCTATCTCACTTTTTAGGTCGCTCGGGTCCTCTTTCTCATTGAGCGTTGCCATAACCATCTCAAGAACTGCAACAGCCATTTCGTCTTTTTCTTGTTGTATCTGCTTTTCCCAGTTTAGATTTTTGTTAATTATGGTGCTTACGCATTGGTCAACGGTTAAATCGTTTGTTTTTGCCATTATTTCCAAGAGGGCATATTCTTCTTTTGGTATATCTATTGTATGGCTGTCTAATAGAGCAAGAAGCTCATTTTTATCTGTTTTTTTATTTTCATTTTCTTGGGTTTTCATATATTCTCTCTCCTTGTGTATAATTGTATATGGTAGTGTATAGTAAAGTAAATATAAGGTTTGTGTATAGATATGTATTGGGATAACAAGTATGGTTAAAAAAAGGCTACAGATCACAGTGAGACCCGACTTAATAGAATTTATGGATAAGAAAATAGAGAAAGGCGACTACGCTTCTAGAAGCCACGCAATAGAGAAGGCGTTAATCAAACTAAAAGAAAAAGAGGAATAAAGAATTGAGTGTAAAAATCCTTCTTAAAAAAATCTCAAACAGTTTGAGTAAACCTAAATGGGAGCCAAGACAGGGGTTAGTATATAAAAGTTGGTTTAAAGGCGATTCACATTTTGGAAAAACCGCCACTGTAAAGGTTCTATTTGAAAATAAAGAGTATGATGGAACTTTTAGCGTGAATGGTGAAAGTTGCGAAGTTAGAATAGGTGAAGGCAAATGGAAATATAGCCTACAAAAAGGTAGGGTAGAACTCTATAATGTCCGTCAATTAATTTCCCCATCTCAGAATGTTAATTTCAAAAAGGCAATTCGACATATTAACTCTATTTCAACTTTGGGTCAAAATGGTTTCGCTGGAACTGAGATAACATATTGCGCTGAAGTTTTAGATTCTAAAAAAGTAATAGTGAACGATCTTTAAGCTGCTTTTTCTCGGCTTTTTTCTAAGGGGAACTTCATTTTTGTTTTTTTTAATTTATGCTTAAACCCTCAAGTTACCGATTACTAACCATAGGCGATAAAACAAAATGACCGAAACAGAAAAAATAGATGCAGTCAACCCAAATATACAAAGAGTTCTAAACATCCAGAAACAATTTGATAATGTAACCTATCAAATGTATAACCACAAAGAAATATTTGCCGCACACGGGTTAGCTTTACTTCTAGTCCAATTCAAAAGTATAGAAATCGCTAATCAAAAACAACTAAGCGATCTAAGAGGACAATTCACGCTTAACAACTATGACCTAGCAGACGAACAGGACATACAGTTTGTATATGGTACAGTTGCAGAGGCAATAAACCTACTTTTGAAAGATACAAATTTAGCCACTCCGAGAATCAAACAAACCGCAAAAATAGGAGAAATTGAATAGTGGCGCGGATGTTCGAGCAATCCCAGCTTTTTAAAGATTTAAGAAGCGCTATCTTTGACGATGGTTACATTTTCGGAACCATACACGGGCCCCCCAGAAGTTCAAAATCAACGATTGGTTTATGGTGCGGATACAGCGTCTATGAGGATTGGCCCAAAACTTTGCAAGCAACCGTTTTTAGTTTACCCTCAGTTATTCAAAGAATGAAAGACGGCGTACCTGAAAGATGGCCCACTTCAAACGGCTTGCATAATCGTGTTCCTTTTGTTTTGTGGGACGACATGGCAGTTAATGGAGGCAATAAAGCAGTAAGCCAACACAACTTAGCGTTTGACGAGTTCAAAGCCGCCTTCGATGTTCTGGGCACAAAAATAGGCGTTCTACTATGCACAATGGTTGACGCTTCAGCCATAACATGCCAACTCCAAGGAAAATATAACTTGGAAGTTTTCGTAAATTCCAAGGGGAAATTTAAGTACGATAAGGTAATTTGGAAACAAGATTATTCGGGCTTTAGGGTGATGATGAAAAAGACCTGGATAGAAAACGGAGAATTTCCACCGTTACCGCGAAAAGTTTATGAAGAATATGACGTTTTAAGAACAGATCTTGCGGATCAAGCCTTCGTAAGGTTAGAAGACGCTTTAAGCCTAGATACAGTTGAGCAACTTCTAAAAATAATTAAGCCAGCCGACATTCAGCTTTTACGATTGATTGAAAAATTAGGGCCAATAAAGTATGACACAGCCCGGGAAGAACTAGGCGAAGAATACAAAACAACGTTAACACGGTGCAAAGCCCGCTCTTTAGTTATTCCGACAAACTTAGGAAACAACAACTATAAAATTGATTTGTCTAGTATCGGCTTCGATGTTCTATCATCTCTAGATAAAAACGGTTCTAATACAACAAAGCCACTGGTGAATAAACTCCATGAATAACTCTCATGATTTGTTGAGCATTTACCCTACCCTAACTGACCTCACTTATGCCACTCGTGGGAAAGGTGTTTTCTATGCCTAATTACACGCGTGCAGGAAAACAAGAAGTGCCAATGGAGTTTAGCCAATTCATAGAAAACATGAAAACTGGAAAGTTCTGCAAGCCAAGCCATAGAGCTTTTGCAGTTGTGTTAGTCTATTATGGAGTAAGAAAAAGCGAAGCGAGACGCACAAAGAAGGAACAATTCAGCACCCAAGGTAACCTACTATTTTTCGATGTTGGACCACGCTTAAAACATAGTGATGAAACCGATCCGTTACCTATACCGATTGATGCGCCTTTTGTTAATGAACTAATAGATTTAATAGAACAGACTCCGAGTAATAGCCGAGTTTTTAATTTCAGCGATAAGACAGCTTACAACATAATGCAGAGAGCCGGTTTCTTTTATCCACACCACTCTAGGTTAACCCTAATAACAAAGTTCTTTCAAGACGGCAGACCCATAACGGAAGTAAAATCTTGGACAGGTTTAACCCTGGAAGCACTGAATTATTACGTTGGAAAAGTTGCGATCTTAAACATGGGTAAATCTTTAGGCAAACAAGAATAAAGACTCCTATTTTTTAGCCAAATAGTATAGGGTAAACTGCTTAATCTATTGACTTCTTTACCATACCCCAATAATTTTTGTTTAGGGATATAGAGTTTCTACAGTTATTTTATTCCTAAGAAAATGACTTACCTATTACTTAAATAATCGGTAAGTAATGGAGAAAAAAGTAAATACTCGGCACTTTTCTCTTCTTTTAAGAATATAATTAATTAATTACGTTTGTCCAATTCGCCACATTCACTTTTTTAAGTATAAAAAATCAAAAGTGGTTTTTATCGTTTATCAGAGCCTTAAGTTCTTTCCAATGCTCAAGGCACAACGGCTCAGGGTGAACATGGAATATAGTAACCATCAAGTTTGTTTTGTTATGGCAGCCTAACCCCATACAACGCCATGTTAAAGCTGTATCCCATAAGTCACACTCCGCTTCACTTCTTGATACACCAGTCAATTCGTTTGGTGGTGGATTACTGAACGAATAGAATGATTTACTCCATAACCCTTCTTTTGCATCCGCAAACTCCTTTTCGTCTTGCGCTCTCTCCAGCGCCTTGATTTGTTGGTCCGTTAATCCATGACGGCCACAGTATCGAGCAAAAAGTAACTCTTTAAGTTCTCTTGCCTTCTTGACCTCTGGAGCGAAGAACACGCTCTGTTCTCTAATCGCTTGTGGTTTTTCCCTTTCTGCACGTTCTATGATCTTACCCCTTTCTATCCAACGTAAAAACTTTTCTTGTTGTTCTTTTTCTAAATCGCTAAAATCGTCAGTCGTTTTTAGATACCCCTTTTTTTCTCGGAATCCAACACACCGTATAAACAACCCCTAACAAGTTATAACATGATATAACTTAGTGACTCTTGTTTAAACAACTCAACTCTTAGAGGGGCTGGGGCTAAGCGGTTACTGCCCCCGCTTTTCTATACTTTTTAATTATACTCCACGCAACCCACAGCAAACCAACGGCACACGCGATAAGCACCCCGTCAATAGCGATCATAGTCAGCATTGTATAGAAGGCTGTACTTGGAGGGATGCTAGTCACACTGTAGAAGGTTGTTTGTTCGTACCAAAGTGCAAGCACAATTAATAGAACCGACACGACCACGCAGAGCAAGCCAACAGGCAAGGACAAAGTTTGTTTATCGTTCATGCACTCACGACCTTATCCCACTCACCTTTTAGTTTGGAGATTGTTTGGCACTTCATAATTTCTCTATCAATGTAGCTCTTAACACAATTGTTAAGTTCTTTATCATCCTTGCACAACTTCAAGAAATCCAAGTATGTTTTTGGCTTCAGTTTTTTAGCGCCTTCAGTAAAGAGCGTTATTAAAACTGAGCTGTCTATAGCGTTTTCCCAAGCATCATCGGAACGATAAACTTCTTTCATTCCAGCTTTATCTAACATAACTGCCCTTATGACCACACCTTTTAAGACCTCAAAGAAAATGTCTAATACTTCGCTTTTAATCCCGATTGACTCAAACAATGGCAGCTTCTTACCAACTAGCAACATATCCGGGTGCGCTTTTAAAACTACTTCAATATTTTCTTTAGGTGTGTTTATCAAAGCATGAACTAAACCCTTGAATGTTATTTCCCAAATATTCCTTCCAGCGCCTTGCTTCTCACAGGGGTCAATTCTGGATCGTTTAATGTAATCTCTATCTTTCAGAAAATCCAAGTATCTGATGTTGTTTCTGTAGGTAGTTTTTGTTAACTCTTCTAGACTTGTTTGCGGTATCTCTTTTTTTTGGGCAAAAAACCCTAGAAGCTCTATAGTTTTTTCTTTTCCCTTTTTTGTGGCATACATTCATATTTCACCTTTGTTTGACATTTTAATTGGAATATATGTCACAAAAATGCCTAATAAACCTTACTGTGTAAGTGGTAAATAAGAAGTGAAGCACTCATGGAAGCGCTAAAATTTGAATGTAAAAAATGTGGGTATGAATGGTTCCCTAGGACAGAACAACCTTACAAATGCCCTAGGTGCCAAAGCCCGTTAAATCCAAAAAGAAACAAGGCTCTCGGAAAGCCTATTCAAAAATAAAAAAACTGTGGAAGGACTGGTTCCACAATGAATGAAACCACACAACAAAATAAAAAAGTTTCGATATGTGCTGATTGTGCTGATTGGGTCGGCAGATGCCTCAAGGGGAAAAGCAACAAGATTGCAGCTGACGACTCATGCCAAGATTTTGAAAAGAGGCTAACGCCATGATCAGCAAACAAGTTGAATTTTTAGTGAAACTACGTGATTCTTTGGCTATGGCAGCGGAAGCAACCAATGAATACATAGACTCGTTAGCTCCGGCTGGAATGAAGGAAAAACCCCCCGTTATCGCCGTTACTGAAACCACTTTTTCAATCCTCAAGTTTGAGGCGCAGGAAGGGACCAAATTAGGCAGTTTTGAAGTAGCATACAAAGCCAACAATGTTGAAGAAAAGTGGACCCAATCGTTCAAGATTCTCAAGGACGCCAACGCAACGATCCAAGAACGCTATCACGGCAAAGATTACCAATTTAACTATTGGTTGTACGGCGAAGGCAAGATTTATCGGCAAAAACTCAAGGGAGCTAACGCTACACAATGACCGAGAAACCAAGGCAAAACTGCTCTGTTTGCCAAGCCATAATTCCAGATATAACAGATGATCTAACAAAAATAGAGCAAGAGCGTTTCCTTAAAGATGGGTTCTGTTCAAGATGTAGAGGCAACACAACAAGGCAAGAATATTACAAGCGAAGTACAGAGCAACAAGAGAACGAAGAAAATAACCCAATTATTCTAGAGCACATTAATGATATTGAAAATCCTATTTTAGTTAAACATAAAATTGTCGTTAATGCAACCATATCCAGTACAAGCACATCATATACTGTACCAAAAACGGTAAAAGCAAAACTAATAGATGAAGATTCTAAAGAAACAAGTGACATACAATTCATAATTGCCCCCGAAAATCCCGTTAATATTGAGTTGGCAGATGTCTCAAACGCGGTCAAAATAAAACGCTTACGTACGTTAATAGCCGCCAGTTATCCGCGTTCAACAGTGATAATTGAAGACGAAGCGAAATATCGTAATATCTACCTAGTAAGAGTTAGGCCGCCAGTTTTTTCGCTAAAAATGGATGTCATACAAAACAAGTTCGTTGACGATAAAGGCTATGAATACAAATGCATTGAATTATACATCATTTCTGAAAAACAGTTAATTCTCCAGCCAAGCACCTTAATCCATATTGAAGGCATACCTTTACCAAGCCCTAAGACACAAAAAACAACATTATTAGCTTACAATATTAGCTTTCCAGAAGATATAAACTCGTTCGATACAACAAAAATAGATCAATTAAAGCAAGAGTTTGAAGGCAAACCCGTTTCATACCGCTTAAACTGGATACTTGATAGATTCACAGCATACAGTCGTATAATTGGCAGACGCAACGTAGCCACCGCTGGATTTCTAATCTATTTCACACCGTTATATGCAGAGTTTAGAGGCGAGATAAGAAATGGTTGGGGAAATGGTGCAGTAATCGGCGATACAACAACAGGCAAAAGCGAGACTATAAAAAAAATTGCAGCCAAACTTAAAGCTGGAATGATTATATCGGCTGAGTCAGCAAGCATTGTAGGCTTAACAGGCGCAGCTATTCAAACAGAAAAAGGAGCTTGGTTTATTGATTGGGGGTTTTTACCATTAAACGATAGAAAACTTATCGGTTTAGATGGAATGCACAAGCTTTCAAAAGCTGCAATCGCAACAATGGCAGAGGCAGAACGTGACGGAAGAATCACTATAGTAAAAGCTGGAAAAGCAACAACTACCGCAAGAACCCGACAGATCAAAATTTTTAATCCATTAGACGAAGAATCCAAAAATTTTAGTACAAAAAGCTTATCTGAATTTCTTTATCCATGCCAAGCATTAAAAACTGTTCTTGACGAAATCAGCATAGCAAGATTAGACCTAGCCGTTACCTCTGACTCAAGAGATGTAACACCCGAAGAAATCAATAGCGTAAATATACCTGAGCAAGATTTAAAACTTGACTTACTTTCCGAAGCCCTAAAATGGATATGGTCAAACACCGCAAAAATCGAGTGGACAGAACAAGCAGAAACAACATTACTAACAAAAGCTACAGAGTTAGAAAAAAAATTCTATTTCAGAGAAGTACCCCTGATAAGCCCTGATACAAAATGGAAACTAGCACGATTAAGTATAGCATTAGCAGGCTTAACTATCTCAACAACTGATTATAAAACTATTCAAGTTACAGAGGACCATGTAAACACTATTGTTGACTTCTTAAGCACTGAGTACACACGTATGGGGTTAAACATACTTGCACAACTTGAACGCTATGAAAAACTAACCATTGAAGACGTTGAAACCATAATAAAAAGAGTCTCGGATCAAACAAGCAAACACCCTATAGAAAACATCCCAGAGATACTTAAGTTCATAGCAATAAAAACACATGTCACAAAAGACGAAATAATGGTAAAGTTTGACCTCAAAGAAACCAACCAAGCAAGACCTCTATTAGCTACTTTACAAAATGAAGGCTTACTTACCAATAAAAAAGGATTCTATTCAACCGCAAAACTAAACGAGGCGTGTACTGTAACTAAGAATTTTACCCTACTTACCACGTTTAACATGGTAGAAACTAAACCCCCCCTAAAAGAAAAAAGTAAAGAAGAGCAAGAAATCAAACAAACAAAACTCCAAATAGAAGAGAGAGGGGGGTTTAATTCTGATAGTGGTAAAGCTGGTAAGTGTGGTAAAACCCTAACAACTCCAACCCCTGAAAATAAGACTTATGGACCTTGTAAAGTAACAGACGCAGATAGAGAAAAGGGAGAAACTGAAAAATCAGCGTTAAGAGAAGGCAAGGTAGTACATTATCAGGATGTTAACGCTTATGTTGAATCCCATAAATGCGACAACAAAGAATGCAAGAATCAAAATGGTTTGTTAGCTGAGAAAAAGCAGTTTATCAGCAAAGAGGACCAAGAACGGCTAAAACTGGAAACTAACGCGGTTTATCTATGTAATGATTGCTTCGAAGCGGTAAGGGCTAAGGCTGAAAGTGAAGGCGCTGAGTTTGTTAAGGACTCACAAGAGCAGCCAACGGAGGGCTTTTAGTTGGACCCGAAACTTTTAGCCCATCTTGAGCAAGTCCAGTGGGTTATTCGTTTAAACTGTCTTTCCAATTCGTTAAGGGATGTTGATGTTCGTGGCAATCGGAGGGTTTCCTAGTGGAAGCCCAAGTTCAAAACGCTATAGTTTGCCCAGAATGCAGTAGCGAGCGAATAGAAAAAGCTGGAAAACGGTATTTGGATGATGTTGAAATTCAACGGTTTAGCTGCAAGAAATGTGGTTACAGGTTTTCAGACCCAACAGCCTTAAAAACTATTAGAATTAATAGAGATACCGCCCACAAGTATGCGCAATCAAACAAGGATGCGAAAAACTTGACGGTTCTAGCGGTAGTTAAGCAAGCTATCGCTGGCGAAAAAACCAATTTAGACACACGCTTAATAAACTACGCATGGCACGAAAAGAAACGCGGCATAGCAGATTCAACGATTGCACACAGAATTTTTCGACTGAATGTGATGATAAACAGAGGCACAAACCTAGACAACCCCGACAGCTTCCTAACGGTTTTAATGACTGAAGGCTTCAGCGATGCTTCAAAATTCCATTATGTCCAAGCCTACCTAAGCTATACTAAAGCGTTCCAGATACCGTTTGATAAACCACATATCAATTATGAACCTAAAGAACAATACACGCCAAAACCCTATGAAGTCACAACTTTAGTTCAAAATCTTGGAAGGGAACAAGCCGCATTATGTCAAGCATTGGCAGATACAGGCGCAAGGATTGGGGAAATGGCGCGTTTGTTGGAAAAAGAGATTGACGCGCAAAGCAAAATAATCTACATCAACCATCCAGAGAAGGGCAGCAAGGCGCGACATATCACTGTTACCGAACAATGTATTGCAATGCTGTTAGCACTACCAAAGAAATATAGTCCGAAC
Source organism: Candidatus Bathyarchaeota archaeon (assembly GCA_003141855.1). GTDB lineage: Archaea > Thermoproteota > Bathyarchaeia > Bathyarchaeales > Bathycorpusculaceae > Bathycorpusculum. Next base: position 35,650 of record PLNS01000022.1, read on the forward strand.
GTCTTTAACCCAAACAAACGCACCTTACAGTCAACCTTTGCACGTTCAAGAAACCGAATAGCCAAAAAACTTCAGATGCCTAACCTCGAAAACATACATCATCATAGCTTCAGACGGTACTATGCAGACCAAACCTACAAAAAAACCAGTTTCAATGTACGGAAAGTTCAAGCAAGACTAGGCCACAAACGGTTAAGTTCTACAGAGAAATACTTTGGTGTCTTTGACGATCAAGCATGTACTTATGAAACAGCCCGGGCTTACACCATAGAGGAAACGGAAGAACTTAGGCGTTTAGGCTATGAACTGTACGACACTGGAATAGACAAAGACGGCAAAGCGGTTAAACTCTATTCGAGGCTGACATAGACATGATGGTAGCGAAAAAAACGTGCCTTCAGAGTTGGTAGCCCGCTTGGATGGCTGTGTTGTCTACTTTTGCGGTCATCCTGCTCGTGTACGTTAGCGTTTTGATGGTTTGTTCTGAGAAACCGAATTTTTCGCCGACTGCAGCTATGTCGCTGGGTGTTTTGCGCGAGGTTTTGCCTTTGCCTCCGCAGACAGCGATGCCGTGCTCTTCAGGCGATAAGGCGCCTTTGAGAATGCCCGTGACTACTGTGGTTACTCCTGAACTGTGCCAGTCGTAAGCCAACACGCAGCCGAACGCTTGAAACCAGTAAGGGTCCGAAAGTCGTGCGATGAATTTGGCGGTGCCCTGCTCCTCAATCATGATGCTGGCTATTTCCTTGGCAAGTTTACGCATGCGCCCCGTAAGCCAAGAAGGAGCCTTGCCGCCATGCAAAGGCAAGTTCGCGACACCAGTCCGATACATCGTTCATCGTGGTTGGATGGTTCCCATCGGGATATATGGATTATTGCAACCAAACCCGCAAAACACGCCGCCAACACGCTCAGCTAACCATAATCAAACATAAACACTGACTTTCAACATGCTAATGACCGCTAAAACCACCAATACCGACCTACCCCTCTTAGGGATTCGGCGACTCCAACAGCTTTTTGCTCCGAAAATCGCCAATAGCGACCTACCCCTATAGGTTTCTGCAATGATATCCTAATAGGATCCAAATAGGTGGCTCAGTCTACCCCTCTATCGTTTTAACATAGAACCTCTATTAGGCTCCTAATAGGCTCCAAATATGACAGCATTTAACTGTAATTTTTGGTGGTTTTTTTGGCTGCGAAGTATCTTTCTTTTGCTGACCGAACTGGCGTTTTGTTGGCTCATTCATGTTACCACACAGTCTTAATTATGTTGTCGAGAGTAGATGCGAACAATGAGGTTTGATGTATGATATCTGCAGTAGTCTTAGTAAATACCGACTTAGGCTCCCAAGATAAAGTATTAGAAAGCCTAAAGCAAGTTGAGGGCGTTGAAGAAGCACACGCCCTATACGGCGTATATGATCTTTTAATCAAAATCAAAGCCATATCAGTTGACAAGCTAAAAGACATAACTAAATTACGCATAAGACAAATAGCCGGCGTAACCAGCTCATTAACGCTAATGATAATTGAGAACCAATAAGGTAGGACTCATTAATGGTCTTTTTTTTGCTTTAAGCCTATTTGACTAAAAAATTTATGGATGATTAATCAGGGTTTCTCTAAGTGAATTTCTATATTGGATTTTCCAGTTCCACAATAAACCCGCTACAACCGCGATTCTCAGGTATATGGAGAGAGCCATCATCCATGAAGTGACGGTTATTACTGTGAATCCGAGGTTTAGGTTGAATAGGTAGGTGTTGCTTGGGATTAGCCATAGGTGGTAGTAGTGGCTTAGGTCGGTGGGTATGCCGATGGCGTATTTTGCGAGCCAGTAGAATACGTCGTTCATCAGCGAAGCGATAAGTCCCAGTCCTATCGTTAACTGCCAATTTTTTAGGTTAAGCATCGAGAAGCCCACGAAGGGTAAAAAATACATTAACACCAGCCATAGGTGGTAGCCGTAGTTTAAGCCTGAAGAGGCAATGTCAATATAATTGATAAACACCAAGCCATAAAGAACCGCGAAAACTACCAGAAAATGCAGTTTGCCCTCAAGAACCCCACTAAACCCTAGTTTACCGCTGATTTGAGCGTCTAGGGCTTGGAAACGGGATGCTTTCTTTGACTTCAGGGAACTTCCACGAAAATCCGAGGCACCATCAATCATAATAAACATTGTTTACTGGAAATCTGTAATTCAGGTCAATCTCCCAAATCAAGTTTCCAAATACTTTTTTGGCTTGAGAAACCGCCAATACGGACCTACCCCCCTTAGGCTTGCGGCTCAAACAAAGTATTCTTAAACGAAAAAACGGGTACAGCATAAAAAAACAAAGGCTACTCTAAGATAGCTCAATGGTTCCTGCGACTCGCAGTTTTGCGCCTTCCAAATACATCAGTACTGCTTTGTCGTTGGGGCGATGGACAAGGGGTTTATCGAGCGTTAAGGTGAGGGTGGGTTTTTTCCAGTCGCCTGTGTCGGTTGCCGCGTCCACTTTGGCGGTTATGAATTGGGTCCAGTGGCCGACGTGCATGACCATGCCTGGCTTGATGGGTGTTTGCCAGTACTTTACCAGCGAAGCCTGCGTTTGCAGTTTGGTTGAGGTTTTGATTGCGGGGTCGTTTGTTAAGACGGTTCCGCGGTCTAAGTCTTCCACTTCAACGTTTTTCAAAGCTAACCCCACGCGGTCGCCTTCGCCTGCAACGTCGAATTCTTCGTCGTGTTTTTGGATGGAGCGGACTTGGGCGGTTTTTGCTGCTGGAAGAACACTCAGTGAGGCGTGTTTCTGGATGACGCCATTAACGACTATGCCGAGAACTACTACCCCGACGCCTTTCACGTTGAAAGCATGGTCTACTGGAACTATGCCTGTTGGCTGTTGCCCCGCTGGAACTTCGGTTGGTTTTTGCTGGGAAGCTTCCAACAACAGTTTTTCTCTTAGGAGGTTGGGGTCGTCGTTTACGATTTCGAATTTTTCCAGACTCGTTCCTTTTATGAGCGCTTCAATTTTTTCTTTGGGAACATAGTTTCTTAGGATTATGTAGCCACTTTTTATGTCGGAGCATTGGAGCATTACTAAGCATTCGCCAAAGGTGGCGTTTATCTCGTCCACGATGATTATGGCTTTTTTTGCTAAGGCAACAGCGTAGAATAACGGCGCTAAACGTTCGGGGTAGCGGGTGGGTTCGATGAAGGTTACGGTGTCTTCGCCTTTTTTGAGGTTGTAGAGGGTTATGTCTGTGGATGTTCCTTTTTTGGCGAGGTTGCCGCCGTAATCTAAGGAGCCGATGATGGCTACTGTAATGTTTCCCATAGTATCATAAACCTTTGAACTATCCGCATTGTGGTTTGTTCTGCAAGATAAGTGTTATTGGTGCAAGCAGTAATTTTCAATTGAGACTCGAAAGAAAAATACGGATTAACTTGCTAAATGCATGTACGAAAGGTTCTTAAGGCATCGGGTATTCTTCTAAACGGCAAGAAATCGGCGGATTAAACTGCCAATTCAGGTAACGACCAGTTTCCAAACCGAAGCGGGTCAGACCAAATAAAAAAGGTTAAAATAGTCCGATGAAGAGGTGAAAAGGTATGGAAAATATTTACGCAGCGATGCTCCTTCACAAGGCAGGAAAAGAAATAAACGAAGAATCAGTAACAACTGTTCTTACAGCAGCAGGAATCACAGTTGACCAAATACAAGTTAAAGCACTCGTAGCATCACTCAGCGAAGTAAACATTGAGGAAGCAATTAAAGCCGCACCGACAATGATGGCAGCCGCTCCAATAGCAGCTCCAGCAGAACAGAAATCAGCAGCAGCCGCACCAGAAGACAAGAAGAAGAAAGCTGAAGAAGAAAAAGCCAAGGAAGACGCAGCACTAGAAGGATTAGGCGCCCTATTCGGGTAAAATAAGCCTTACTCTTATTTTTAATTTATTTTTCCCAAAAAATATTTTATATTTATTTACACTTTATTCTCTAACGCAAAAAAACGCTTTATTGTATAGGTAAATTTTGGTCTTTGAGTGTTTCGGATGGCTGGGCAGCAGCCGGCACCGCGGCAGCCTTGTTTCTTTGACTGAGTAGTTTCCAAGCTATGATGGGTGCCCAGCCGCTAATAATCATCAAAGTCCCCGGGAACCCACCGATGTCACGCCCAACTATCGGGTTAAGCCAAGCCAAGATGTCGCCAAGGAAAGCTTCCCAAATGCCGAAAGCCACCGCCATCGCCACAGCAGTTATGAATGCAGTTTTTTTGCCGAATTTGTTGAAGGTTTGAACTGCGAGGACTCCTGCAAAGAAGAAGTCGCCTAAACCAAGCCCTCTAAATAAGAGGCCACCTTGTTGCGAAATAATAGTGGGAATGTTTGGCAAATAAACCAGCACTGGAAGGCCAAGCATAGTGAAGTTTTTTGCAGCACCAACCATTACTGGAGTGACTATAACCAAAATGATATCCATAATTGTTAAGAGCACCGCAAAGAGGCCTACCGTTTTCCAATTAAACATTGAGCTAAGATACAGAATTATCAAAATAGCAAACGTTAACCCGAAAACATCCATAAGAAACGGCGACCATACCGCTGCAGTCCCTGGGTTGTGAATGAAATTAAAGAATACAAATAGCAGGACGAATATTGCTGGCGGCTGAGCAGCCACATACCACCGTGATTTGGTAATGGTTTTTTTATGCTCATAAACTGCCGAGCCGAAACAAAAGATTGCTAAACCAAAAAACGCCGCAACCCTAAAAACTGTAAAGCTGTCTTGAAGCGGAGCTAAAAGGCAAGCAGCCCCCGCCACTAAGCCCGATACACCAAAGCCCACAGAAAGCAGTTGCGCCCTCATCTTAGTAAGGTTTGAGAACACGTAGGAAAAAGTGAACAGTAACATAGTGTACGATGAGAGAAAGATTATGAGCAGAATGTTCTGGAAAACTGCGCCTGGGTTAAGCATAGTCGTGTAGGCTATAACGGAAATAATAATCGCCATGAAAACGACGAGAAGAATTATGTCTCGCGTCTTGAACTCTTTTTGTTCAACCGTCGCCATCAGTTTTCCTTGAACACGCTTGTTTAGAAGCATAGCAACCGTAACCACAATCAACAAGGCAAGGGGCATGGCAAGGTCAAGAGACGGCATAGACTCCACAATAACCAAAAGAAGCTTTTATTTCTTTAGCCGAAAACTCCTAAAAAATGAAGGAAAAAGCTAGTAACTGAATTGAACGTTCAAAATAGCCAATGTAGCCAAAAGTGCTTCTTCTGTTCTAACCGTCACTGTTCCTTGCCCAGGAACCATGTTTACTGCAAACTCGGTGATTTCACCAAGTTTTAAGCCTTCATCCGCAACTATCTCATGTAATCCGCGGGATGGAGCGCCAAACGCCACCAAAACACGCTGGCTGCCCCCCCATTTTTCTCCTATCTTGCCGGCAATATCCATAAAGTTGTCGCCTATCCTTGCAGTGGCAATCCTCAAATCAAAACCGCCATCCGTCGCCAGTTGCCCAAAAGAACGCTTCTCCACACGAACTCTGTAGCCCCAATAGAGGGGAACATCGTCACGGCTTGCAGCTTGAACTTCAATGTGCGCGCCTACTTTGACTATTTGCAGTGTTAAGCGGTTGCCCACAGCGAACCCTTTTTGCCGCAAAAGCGCTGGCTGCTGAACCCCAATATCCACAATCAAGCCCTCTTTAGCCTCGGACAAAACCACTCCTTCACGGTACTCGCCCACAGTCAAATGCTTGGTTTTCCCGCTCAGCGGATGATGAGGCGTACGCAGCGGAGGCAAAATCCCGGCAAACTCCAAATCAGGCTCAAGCTTAAACAACCGTTTCCGAAGGTACTGGGGCGTCTCCAGATAATTCAGCAAAAGAGCAATAAAATCCAAGTCCCTGCGCTGGTCCACTTTGGGGCTGTCTGGGTAAACTATGATTTCGTCCACTCGGAAAATTGCCGCTGCCCGCCCAATCAAGCCAATCTTCGCTGTTTTCTCTCGCATGTGGGGGGTGTCGGAGATTGTGGATGCGGGGATGGCGATTGAAAGTTTCTTTTTATCCATAACGTTTGCCTCTTGACGCTTTGTGGTTTGCGTTGTGCTTAAAAGGCAGGGATGAGATATAAAACTGCGTGTTATTTGGAGGATCAAGCGATTGGTAACACCTCTTTTAGATAACGTTGACAGAATAAATGCGGTTGATAAGAGCGGAATGCTAAATTTTTGCGTAAATTCACCCAAGCACTACCGTGAAGCCGCCGAAATAGCAGCCAAAATCACGGTAAACTACCCTAAACCAGACAACATCATAGTGGCTGGCATGGGCGGCTCAGCCATCGGCGGCGACCTATTGAAGGATTGGGCAAAAAACAAGCTAACAATCCCGATTGAAGTCAACCGCGAATACCATTTACCAGCTTACGCTGGCAAGAAAACCCTCGCACTAATAACCAGCTACTCAGGAGACACCGAAGAAACCCTCAGCGCTTTCCTTGACGCTCTAAAGCGTAAATGCATGATTTACTGCGTAAGCAGCGGCGGCGCCCTGTTAAAGTACGCTGAAAAACACAAAGTACCCTACCTGCAAGTTCCAGGCGGCATGCCGCCCCGTGCAGCCTTGCCCTACATGCTGGTTCCCCTGCTGGTTTACATGGAAAAAGCAGGTTTGGTCAAAGGCGTCTCAGAAGAACTAAACGAAGCCCTAACGCTTCTGGAAAAAATAAGCAAGGATAACTCGCCTGCTAAACCAGCTAAAGAAAACTTTGCAAAAACCTTAGCGCTAAACATCGGCGAAACAGTCCCTGTAGTTTATGGTTTTGGCACTTACCGCAGCGTTGCCCAGCGCTTCAAGCAACAATTCAACGAAAACAGCAAGATACCCGCCAAGTGGGAGTTTTTCCCAGAACTCAACCATAACGAGATTATGGGTTGGGAAAACAGCGGCGACTCTGGCAAGTGCTTTTCAATAATTTTTATCCGAGACAAAGACGAGCCCGTGGAAATAAAGAGCAGAATCGAAACCACAAAACAAATCATGACTAAGATGGGGCTCAGAATGTTTGAGGTCTCAACGCAAGGCAAGAGTGCATTAGCAAAGATGCTGTCAACCATCGTGGTCGGCGACTTCACAAGCATCTACCTAGCAGTCCAGCACGGAGTGGACCCGACGCCAGTTAAAACCATAAACCACCTAAAAGAAACGCTGAAAGAGAACGGGGTAAAAGAGAAGATAATAAGCGAGCTAGAAAAAATCTAGCTTAAGATAGGAATTTTGCGAATTCTTTTTCTGCAACTTCAAGCGACACCATTTGCGGTGGACGCTTAAACCCGTATGCGCAAACTGGCTCCACTGCGCCCTTAAATTTCTTGTTTAAGGCTAGTTTTACTGCACGTACAACGTCGAAGAGTACTGATCCAGCGTTTGGCGCGTCAACGGTTTGGAATTTGAGGTCGATTTTCATGGGTGCGTTGCAGAAGTAGACGCCGCTTATCCAGAAGTAGCTGTCACGTTTGTTCTGCAGGAAATCCACGTAATCGGTTGAGCCAGCCACGATATCGGCTTTGTAGGGTATTGATGCGGCTACGGATTCGGTTTTTATGGTGCGTTTTGCATCACGGCTTCGGTCAAGGGTGTCTACGGATTCGGTTCCGCCCCCAACATCGAGCTGGTAGGTTTCGTTGATTCTTACGCCGTTGTCTGAGAGCAGCTTGAGCAGCGTCTTGTGCAGGGCGGTTGAGCCTACTTGGTCGACTAAGTCGTCGCCGACAAGCGGAAGCTTTGCGGCCTCGAAGCGTTTTGCCCATGCTGGGTCGCTGGCTATGAAGGTTGGTGTAGCGTTAACGAAAGCGCATCCTGCCAAGAGGGCTTGCTCTGCGTACCATTGGGAGGCTTTTGTGGCTCCGCTTGGAAGCAAATTAACCAGCACCTCAGCGCCTGCAGCCTTGAGAACCTTCACAACATCTGCATCAGGCGCATTGCTGACTTGTATGATGGCTTTAGTGGAATTTCCAACACCATCCAGCAATGGACCCTTACTAACTTTAACGCCCGCTGCGGGTACATCGCACACTTTTGGCGCGTTGTTTGGCTGGGCAAAAATGGCTAAAGACAACTCTTTTCCAACCTTGCGCTCGTCCACGTCGAAGGCTGCGACCACTTGGATGTCTTTGGGGCTTAAGCCTGCCAAAACTGGGTTGCGCAGTCCGATGCAGTCTTCTGGTTTTTGGAGTTTCTCATAGTATTGGATGCCTTGGATGAATGATGAGGCGCAGTTTCCAACGCCGATTAATGCAACTTTAACTTTGGGCATTCTTTTTGCACCTTGCTTGGCTTTTCTATTTGCATTTGCCTTATAAAAAGCTACGCCGCCAAACCTATTGAAAACACAAATAAACAACAACTGGTAACAGGAAGCAACTTGCAAGCCTTTCAGTTTTTTGGTACTTTATTGATGTTCATAAGAAACGCTTATTAAACGAGGAGGATTTAAGTTTAGAAGCCAGGTACTTTGGGCGAGTAGATCAGTCTGGCATGATCGCCACGTTGGCATCGTGGAGGTCCTGGGTTCAAATCCCGGCTCGTCCACCAATTTTTAAAAAAACCCCGACATTATCGGTGGTTTTTGAATTTAAGAAAAAGGATATGCTGATAAGACAAATGCTGGCTATGCCAGAAGGCTAAAGTTCCTTGAGCAAAATACCGCCCAGAAACGGACCCAATTTAACGTTCTTTTAAGGTATTACGGAAATCGGAATATTCTGGCAAGTGGAACAAGCCATTAAATCAATTCTATCGTACATTATGACTTGAGTAAGGAGAAGGCACTTGGAAACAACTGCAAAGAGGATAGAAGAACAAATAAAAGAATATGCAGAATATTTCTTAAAAACAGAGTATGGCGATCAAGCACTAAAAAGACTAGAAGCCTTTGACATAAAGGCTGTTGATGCTTACGACACTGGAGGAGTATCAGAAGTCACAGATAAAGACATTAAAATAGCCGCCAGACGAGACATAGATGCCGGTAAACTGACAAACACAACTAAATTAATTATAAGACACGAACTCGGCCACATCCTAGATGAAAATTCACCAGCATTCCCTGAATTCGAGGAACAAATTGAACACGAGAAAATAGCTTGGGTCAACGCAAAGCCAAAAACTCCAGCAGAACATTGGTACAAAAACGTCTCAATAAGAACACACATAGATCCGTTAAAAATGCAATCGATGGGATTTCCAAGACCAGAAACAAAAATTTCGCCAGAACTGCTAAAACAGGGGATAAACATAGAACTAAAACGAATGAAAAGAGACAGCCTATTAACTGACAAAATTTTAGCAAAAAGATACGCAATGGCAAACCTGACTGAAGATCCTGATTATTATAATCTAAACAGATATTCTTGAGGTAATTTAAAGAAGGTTTTCTTTCGGAAAGAAAAATCTGGTGGGATGAAGGGTTCAAATCCCGGCTCGTTCACCAACAATCATGTAACTAACCCACCGCTAACTTTATGAGCAAACGTGCTCTTTATTGTGTAATTATTTTTAGCTGTTTTTTGAGAGGTGAATTTTTCTTATGCAAATTGAAAACCAAAAAACCGAAGGAATCGGTGGAACAAAAATTAGCACGCTTATGCCAGAGGTTAGAGATAACCAAAGTATGTATTTTAGGCGAATTTAGATTAATCAGGTTGGTTGCTGCCTGATTTGTTTTCTTCCAGCCAGTTCCGCGATTTCATCAAGGATTTCCCAGCGAACTTTAGTTCCAATGCGCCTTCGTATGGGCAGATTTCAACACACCGTGCGCAAAGCATGCATTTTGATTCGGTTACGTCTCCGCCTTTCTTCTCGAACATTGCCGTGGCTTGTGTTGGGCAAACCCGTTTGCAGACTCCGCATTTGGTGCATTTATGTTCATCTTTTTGAAGCTTTGTCAGGGCTATTTGTTTGAAGGGTGTAAATGTGCTGAAGAGGGCGGTTAAGCCACCTAAGGGGCAGATTCTGCACCAGACTCGTCTGTAAGCTAAAGCCAAAATCGTAATCGCAACTAGAATAGCCAGATTTATGGAGGTTAAGTAGAAGCCTGAAATCCAAAAGGGGCCATACACGATTTGGGATATGTAGGACCAATTTATTTGGCCGATGGCGACTTCTATCAAAATACAAAGGGGTCTTGCTGGGCAGACTAAGCAGAAGGGCTCATTGATGTTACTGACAATGCCAGCTTCAGTTCCCTCTGGTCCCCCAACTTTGGTTCCGGGGATAAGTTGTGTGCCAAAAATGGAGTATGAAGCGAAGATAACGCTTAAAATCATAAAGACGGCGATTATGATGTAGCGTGACTGCCCAAGCTTCGCGTTGGTTTTTTCCGAAAAGTTCAGGTGCCGCAGCCTCGCGGATTTGCGGATACGCGTTAGTAAGTCTTGGTATAGGCCGAAGGGGCAGAGCCAACCGCAGAATAGCCTTCCCAAAATTATGGCTGCTACAGCAAGCATGCCGACCACGATTGCTATCTTTTCCAACCCAGATGTGGAGTAGACTACTTCATATCCTCTGAGGGGAGCGTTCCAGAATGGAAAAACGTAGGCTTGCAGTTGCCAAATGGCGCAGGTGACTGTTCGCCCGTTGGGGTAATAACATGCTAAGATGGGTAATGAGATGCCGTCGGGAAATTGGTTGCCTAAAACGTCAGCGCCGATTAAGTGGTCACGCGGCGAAATTCCTAAAGGATAAAACAGCGAGTCTGGTTGGTTGAATGGGCCTATTATGAGCCCCAAGAATACAATGATGACTGCGGCTGCTTGGATGAAAAGCCGTAGTGTGCTGATTTTTCGGGTTTTGTCTTTGGATAGTTTGAGAATAAGGATTATGCCTACTGCAATTATTATGGCATATGCCGACAGGACTAAGACGGGTGAGTTTTCCAAAACCATCCTTTTCAGCTCCTCACCTTAACTCGAATTACAACCGCAACTGCCACTACGACCGAAAGCACAATTGCAGTTATGATGATTGCCGAATGCTGCTGATAAAACGGCAAATTACTGTTGTCTGGAATGACATAACCAAAATGCGTTACTGATATGTTGCCAGTCAAGCCTGAAACAACCACTGTATCGTTGGGTAAGAGGTTCCAGCCGTTGCCTTCCGAGATAAAGCCTTTGCCTGCAACGTTTATACTCCATTCACCGGGGTGGGTCGGCCGCGAAGAATTGAGACCCAAGTTTACAGTCTGTGTCCCTACGCCTTGCGCGTTGTAGCGCAGCGTGGCGGTCCGACCCAGCAGGAAGTAGGAGCGGTATAATAAAATAGTCATGTTAGAGTTTGTTGCACTAACTGTTAGGTTCCCAAGAGGCTGCGAGTTATTAAGTCTCAGATTCGTAAAAACCCAACGCGTATTTTCCAAGGTTGCTGATGAACATGAACCGTTTAAGGCGAAGCTGATGGTGCCGTTAAGCGCAGGAATGCTGAACCGGTCCGACGTCGTGAAGGTTGTGGCATCTTGACCCCCCACATTGGGGCAAAAGGAGGGAAAAAGCAAAATTACCAATATGGCCGCTGCAAGCCCAATTGGAACTGGTTTGCTAGTGGTTGCCTTCAAAGTCTCACAGTTTGGTTAGGATAACTGCTATGTTAAGTTATAAGCCTTTTCAACCTAACACTTTGCAGATTAAAGATTTGCCGGCTATTTTTTGGACGTTTGATTTAGATGTCGAAGTCTTGCCCGGAGTTGGGTTTCTGTTCAGGCTTCTGTTCGGGCGGGGGAGTTTCC
>PLNS01000004.1 GCA_003141855.1 Candidatus Bathyarchaeota archaeon
TTTAAGTTATTCAACACAGCACAAACAGCTTTTTTGAAATTTCATAGGCTTTTACTTAAGCATTATAGGGTAGCAGGGCTTGTTCTATATTTGATTAAGTTCTTTAAGATAAGCGTCAAGACATTTAGTTTTGGCTGCTATAAGGTAAATCGAAAAAGCATACACAAAAACTATAACTAATCCAACCAAAAACATCAAAAGAAAACCTTTAATTATTAACAACAAAAACAGGGCTTCAGATATTCCTAGCAAAAATCCAGAACTAACACGTATCCAGTTATTGCTCTCTCTTAGTTTTGCACTCTGCGTAAACCAATCGACTGTAGCGACAAGTGGCAAAAAAGAAATAACAGGAAGATAAAACTCAATTGGGAAACCAAAGCCAAATGCGTTTGCTGCAAAAATCCCTATTATCCCTAAACCTGTTCCTGTGCATCTTGAACAAAGGTGAACCCTTTTTCCCTTAAAACTCAAGCGAATAGTTCGATGAAGCCTGTCTGGTGGATGATGTGAGCCAATTAGAAATAACAGATAGCGCCAATTTTGTTTGACCATTTTTTTCTCTAACTGCACCTTTTCCAGTTATGACTGTTATTGTCTTGAATTGAACCCAGATATTTACTGGGATGTTGATTCTTAAAGATTTAAGGAATTGCTTGTGTGAGGCGAAGATAAAAGAAAGTTACCAATTGGACGTGAGACCTGAAGCCGGGCGAATTTATGTTGTTTTGAGGTTTCAGCCTTTAAATAAGGGGGGTCTAGTCTGCTCAGAGCATACAGTTTAGCGCTTAAAAATTTGAGTTTAGCCTTGCATTTTAAACCTTAGAATCGCCGCGATGCCGCCGAAAGCGTTCTTTAGCATCTGTCCCTCTTCCGTTTCACCCGAAATAATCTCAACCTCAGTGTTTGAGAGCTCAGCTAATTCACCCAAGTCGTCAACGACATCTTTTTTGTCCACTATAGTCATGGATGGTGCTTTGCATCCTGCACAGGCTTTCCCAGCTAAGCCCTTCTCAAAATCAGCTACTTCCTTGCCTTTAACGGTATGTTGCTCTTCAAAGCCACAAGCACCGCATTTAATGGTAACGCGAACCAAATCCAAATCCTCAGACATCAACACCGTCCGCACAGCGCCATTCTGCAGCAGTCGCCGTACTTCTGCTTCACCATACGTTATCATGCCTGTGTCGTGGCCGACTTCGTAGAGGAATTTCTGCATGACCTCTTTTTCTTCGATATAGCGGACTTTCCGCATGATTTCAGGCGCTTTATCCACCACTTCCTTAACACCCTGCTCCTCCACATAAGCGGTGTCAACGGTATCTAGGATTTTGTTTTTTAGTTGGTAGTTGAGGTAGTCGCCTTTTTCAAAATCAAATTTGGTTGGTCCAGGACCACCCAGAATAATGCCTTTCAGGGTGTCGATTGGCAACAATATGTCGTTGGCATGCTTGCCCACACGTGTGAAATACTCGTTTAGCTGCATGTCACGCATACGTTCATAACGCCTAGCTGATTGACCACCAGCCTTGGTCTTGCCTGCAACACCCGAATGCATCTGCCTCACAATCTGCAAACGTTTACCCTGTAAAGTCGCAATCGTAGCATTCGACGCATCCACGAGTATAATGCCATAGGTTTCTTTCTCCCGCAACATCTCCTGCAGATACTCGGTGTGGAAGCGTGAGTCGCAGCGGTAGAGGAAAATTTTGATGGGTTCAGGGGGAACGATGACGTAGGCTTCCATGCGTTCGGTTCCTGGCGCGTCTCCTTCCTGCAGTAGGGCACCGGTAAAAATCACTATGCCCTTTTCGCCTGGGTCTTTGAAAAGTTTGAGTTTTTGCTGTGCTTTAGTGATGGCGTCGAGGACGTTTTTTCGTGTTACGTTGGATTTGATGTTGCTGGCTGTGCCGTATTCGTTGCGTAGAAGGTTTAGGGCGTCGCTGATTTGTTTGCCTGGTGGAACGTAGACGGTGATGAGTTCGGTGTGGCTGCCCTCTTTGTTGGCTAGGGTGTTTAATGTTTTTCTCAGCCTGAATAGTTCAAGGGACGACTTTTTCGCGGTACTCAAATAACTTCACTGTAGACGCTTAACTTGTTAACTAACGTTAAAAGGAGTCAAATAAAAGTTCCGACTTAAAAAACGGAAGCTTAGGCTTTTGGTTTAGCTGGCGGTGCCGCCGCGGGCTCGGGCATGGGTGCCCCGATGGCTTCTCTGAGATAAGCTTTGAACGGACCCAGTTTTCCACCATAGTTTCCAGACGAAATCTTCACTACGCCTGGAATACCGGCAGCTGCCGTCACACCTACTTTCATGCCCTTTTTAACTGCGTCAAGTGATAAGCCGTTCATAACAATTTCATAAACGCAAGTTACGCCTTCTGGAACAACAGAGTCAGGCACAAGAGTACGCAAGGTTGGACAGTACGGATGGTTAGTTGAAGCTTTCAGTTTGTATTTTAGCGAGCCAGCTTTGCTTCCTGCACGGCAAACTCCGCCTGGAAACTGCATTATTACGTCAGGGGCATTTGCGCGGATTGCGTCTGCTGCTGCTTCAGCCGCTTTAAGTCCTGAGGGCTGATCTTTTGCGAAAATCATAAAGTTGCCGCCTGCAACTGCTTCCATAGCGCCAAAACCGTCTTCAACGATGAAACTGCCTTCCATGACTGGGATTCTCCAGCATTTTCTTCCGCCGACCATCGCTTTTTTCTGGAAGCCGTCGCCGAAGTATCGGAGGCTGCTGCCGACGTTTAGGGTGCGTTTGCCTGTTAAGCCGTTGAAGGCTGCGGTTGTTGGACAAGTCAGGGTGCATTGCCCGATACGCTGCATAAGTTGATGTTTGAGTTCGAAGCGGTCACGATTATAAATTTGGATAAGTACACCGGGTCGTTTGTCCGGTGTCTGGTCTGCTGGAACAGCTCGTTCGATTGCTGCTTCCGCAGTCGCCTCAATTACGCTTGTGGCAAAACCTATAGTTAGGCTTGCGGCAATTTGTGCCCATTTCTCGTTTTGAGCTGTAATCAAAACTCGTCCTGCCCAAAGCCCGAACATTTCAGCAAACGTGTCTTGAATCTGTACAACGTTGCCTGAAGGTGATTTTACAAGGAACATTTTTGTGCTTTCGTCATAGCTTTGGATTTCAAGCTTGTTAGTGTTTGAAGACATTAAAGGGACCTTGCCAGTTCTGTTGGGAATTGTATAATTTAAGAGTTTTCATGGTTTTCCAAGTTTCAACTTGACTAATTTTTAGATTCCAACTTTAAATTCATGGAGTATTCGCTTAAAAATGCGGGCTTTTCTTCTTTCTTTATTCTTTAGGTATGGACGGCTCCAAGAGACCTCCCCTATAGGTTTCTGCAATGATTAACTATTAGGCTCCAACTATGGTTTGATGGCGGATGCCGAGAAAGATAATCTTACCTAGAAACAAATCGCTCTCTATCTTCTCTTACCTGCAAAAATACTTCATCTATATCGTCGCCTGCCCATTTGCCTGAAAACTCCAGAAGCGGTTTCTTTTTCCGTTCGCCTGCAACCCTTAAAACAACGTCTGAAAAAGATTCGCCTGATTTCTTGAGTTGTTTTAATGTTTGGTATGATTCGTTGGAGAGCGAGATCACTTTAGTCATGTTTAACACACTATCCGTGTATGCGTATTAAAAATTTAGGTGTAGTTGGCAACAAACTTGCTCTAAGATGTGGAGCATTCGGCGGGATTTGGACCCGCAACCATTACCTTACCAAGGCAACATACAACTTTCTTTAGACAGCGAATTTCTTTTTCAAGAATTGACATGCTTTTTTGGCGTCAAACTTTATATCGTTTAGGTGTCTCTTTTATGGTAAGAGGGGAATTTATGGTGGAAATTAAGGGTAGAAAGTTTACTGTAATTTTGAGGGAGGAGCCTGAAGGTGGCTACTCAGCGCAATGCCTTGAACTTCCCGGAGCAATCAGCGAAGGAGAAAACCGCAAAGAAACCCTCGCCAACATTAAAGAAGCCATCGAAGGCTACTTGGAAGCCTTCCCTGAGGAAGTTGACCAGCTTAAAAGAAAGAAAGAGCTGGTGGAAATAACTGTCTGAAAAGTTGCCCTCTGCTTCTTGGCAAAAAGTCATTAAGGCTCTCACAAAAGCTGGATTCAAAGTCGTAAGACAGAAAGGTAGCCACATATTTTTAACCGATGGAAAACACAAACTCACAGTTCCACGTCATAACCCTATCAAGAAAGGCACACTTCTCTCAATCATACAACAAGCAGGATTAACAAGAGAAGAATTTCTTGAACTCATTGGTACCCAATAAAATAACCAATATTTTGGATGTGAGGGCAACATGCCTGGCTTACAAATCATAGTAAAGTTTATATGTAAACCGTATGTAAGATACATTAGCACTAACTTAGGTGTGTAGAACATTGGGCGAAGAATCAGATGTTGAATTAAGAAACGAAGAAACGGGGATCAATATTCCTCACCCTATTCAAACAATTCAGGTTATCAATGGAGTTATCAAAGTCCTGTACAATTATAAGCGCCCAGTTTCGTACAAGGATATTTCGACCGCTTGCAGCATACATCCATTTAACGTTAGCCAAGCCCTAAGCAGCGCTTCAGATATAGGATTAACCCGAAGCCCCGGAAGAGGGCTTTACACCCTTACAGAGGAAGGAAAAGAGTATGCAAGACTTCTTCAGTTCGGTAAGGAGGAAGAAGCAAAAGTTTTGCTTAAGAAAATAATTGTAAAGAATCTTAAGTGGACAGAAATTCTTACTTTTCTTAATGCAACAAGAGGGCAAGAGCGGAACCCCCTTGACTTGGTTATGGAAGTTGAGCGTATCAGTGGCAAACAATGGAAGCCTTCAATGAGATCAAGAATAGAAAGTGGCTTAATTTCAATTCTTGAATTTGCAGGTTTTATAGTGAAACAGGGATCTAAAATTATACCAGTAGGGGAACCCATAGATTCTGCCACTTTCTCCGATGTTGCAATGGCTGTGGCAATGGATACATTAGCGAACAGCCGAACAAGCCAAGCTATGACTTCAAAAGAGAATAAAACTGGAAAGGGTTTTGCGCAATTATCTTCTGACATTTATATTTTCCAAATCAAGGAAGACTTGGATAGTATCGATTTTGCAGAAAGCCAATTCAAGAGTTGGATTGAATTCCTAAAGCGGAAACTTCAGAAAGAAAAGCAAGAGGCTCAGCAAAGTGAAGGAGTTCCAAACCAGTAGCGTTACAGGAGTGCCAGTGCCAGTGGAATCCAGCATAACTGTATCGCAATCTGTGCTCCTTCATGCTGACAAGCCTCTATTATGCTTCAACCCTAATTTAAGGCTCTCGCTTGTAAGGTGAAATAAGAAATGCCAAAGACAGGTTATACTTGTTTAACTGTATCGCAATCGCTAAAAGAAAGAATGAATGCAAAGGTGGAAGAATTAGGATATGCTGGTGTCCCAAGTTTAATTGAGGATATGCTCAGAAATAGTACCAGTACTGTTACTAGTACCAACAAACTCTAAATGTGCTTGATTTTGGGAAGTGGAGCCTTCGGCGGGATTTGGACCCGCGACCATTACCTTACCAAGGTAACGCCCCACCGGACTAGGCTACGAAGGCAAACCAATTTCTCTTTACAACAAACGTGCAATATGCAATAAAGAGCTTACGGTCAACCAGCCCTATCCGACGATGTAAACCTGCAAAAATAACGCTGAAACTGGAATTGAGGGGGTAAATAAATATTAAAGGAGGCAAACCGTATTGTCACAGAGCTCAAGTTTGTGCAGGGGTCTCCAAGCCAGGTCAACGGAGTAGGGCTTAGGACCCTATCGCGTAGGCGTTCGTGGGTTCGAATCCCACCCCCTGCACCACTATAAGCAAAACGTATGGGGGTCCCAACGGGTGATGCTTTTGGCTTTATGTGTTAAAGTTTGCGTTTTCTAAAGATTTTTGCGCGTTTTGATATGGACTTGGGCGGTGTTTTCGCTTGTACGCTTTTATTGAAACTATTTTGGGACAGCGTAAATAATCAAAGATGTCCTCTCTCGAGATTGTGTACAGAGAGCCATGTTTTGATACCATTAACTAGACCTACACGATAGTTAGCTTTGACGCTTAAGAATCTTGATTAGCGCTCTCGTTAAAAAAGAAAAAAATAGAGAAATAAATGTGCCTATACCGAAGTTTTACTTTTTCTTTGCTGGGGCTTTCTTTTCTTCTTTCTTTGGTTCTGGTTTCTTAGCCACTAATACAACCTCGGGATTCTACATATGTCAGTAATTGTATTTAAAATTTGTTAAAGCCCACTCTGTATTTGAGAACTCTTTAATTGAAATCGCGAGAATTAAGCCATAAAATCTCTGAAAGTTTCTGGGTTTCGATTGCTTGCCTTGGACAAACCATTTAGAAGTGAATGATAATTGATGCAGAGGTAGAAATTATTAACTGCGTAAGCGGAATGTAAATAATATGGGAATCGGGGCATCTTTCTTATTCAATTAAATGGTTTATTTCGAATAGATTGTAATTTGGAGCCAAAAATGCCCTGCCTGTTTCAATTTAGAAACAAAAAAAGAAGATGTTGCGTTTTTAATTCAGAGGAAAAAGATAACAAAGCTTAATATTGCCTTAAAAAGAAAAAGAGGCTGCGGAGAAAGTCGATATGAACGAATTGGTAATGGCTGTAGCTCCAATGCATAGATTATGTAAGAAAGCTGGAGCAGACAGGGTGAGTGAAGCAGCAGCGAAGGAGCTTGCAAAAGTTCTCGAGGAGATTGGCGTTAGGATTGCTAAAGAAGCACTTGATTATGCCATTCATGCCCGAAGAAAAACCATTAAAGCGAAAGACATTGAGATAGCTACTAGAAAAGTCATAGGAAAATAGTAATCTAATAACTCAAGCGCGCCTTTTCTTCTTTTTGAATGGAAAATAGCGTATAGCCAGCTATGCTTTTGTTCGCAGAATTAGCTTCGTTAGGCGCTTATGAAAACCTGTAGCAGCAGTCACGGCATAGGTAACGCTGAATCTCTCTTAAACTGGTGTACCTTATCCTTTGTATGACCTTTGACTGCCACAAGTCAAACCGTAAACGTAATAAGTTTAACTTGTGAAAGAGAAGAGGCGGTGGAAAGTGTATGCCGCAGTTTACTGTTAACCCTAGTCGATTTGATCCTTACAAGAAATTCAAGTTCATAATCAAGTGGGATAATAAGGTCGTTGCTGGCGTCTCCAAAATGAGTCCGCTGAAACGAACCACAGACGTCATCACGCACCGCGAAGGAGGCGACGCAAACGTCGAGCGAAAATCTCCGGGCAAAACCCATTACGACCATATTGTTTTGGAGCGGGGCGTAACACATGATCCTGAGTTTGAGGCTTGGGCAAATTTGGTGTTTAGCAAGAGTAGTGGTTCCATGTCTCTTAAGAACTTCCGCAAAGACATAGTCATTGAATTACTTAACGAAGCGGGAGTTCCGGTGATAGCTTACAAGGTTTATCGGTGCTGGGTCTCAGAGTACGTTGCCCTGCCTGAATTGGATGCGGGAGAAAACGCAGTTGCCATACAAAGTATAACGATTGAGCATGAGGGCTGGGAAAGAGACACCGGAGTAGCTGAACCCAAAGAAACATAGAACCGCCAAGGTAGATGCAAATACTTGCCGAGCCAACCCAGCATCAACAAAGGAACCCTAATCCTGCTCGCCCCCAACGCAAAAGATGCCTCTGTCTCCTCAAAAAATGTCTTTTTTGCCTTCCAATACAACCCAGACAAACTCCTCCATACGTTCAACCAAGCTGTGGCCTCCGCACTTGGCGCAAACACGTCCGCAGACCCACAAGGCAACCCAGCAGAGCTTTTCAACTTAACATTTGAACTCGACAGCGTGGATATTGATGCACCCTCTCAAAATCAGAGTTCAGCGAGTCTTGGTCTCCACCCAGCTTTGGCTATGCTGGAGCTAATGATGCAGCCTCAGGTTGTAGGCAAGCAAACGTCAATGCCTATTGTCGTGTTCTCTTGGGGAGCAAAACGGGCAGTGGCAGTTCGCTTCGTCAGCATGAGCATCGAAGAAAAGTCTTTTGACGTCACTTTAAACCCGACGAGGGCAAGCGTTACCTTATGTTTGAGAGTGCTTGATGCCACGGAGATCAACAACAATCCGGGCGCCCGCGACGTCTGTTTGAGTCATCAGAGTGTGCGAGCAACTCTGGTTGACGCGTATAAGCTGCAAACAGGGCAGGCTAATCCTCAGGCTGCCAGCGATAAATCAAGTGTTTCGGCTTCGGTAGCTGCTGCTTCGGGCGTTCAAAGTAAAACGAAAATAAGTGCCTGAGCGTCTTTGGATTGAGGATAGATTTTGTATCCATAGCAACCAACCAAACATGTTTCTACAAAGGTAACAGGATAGTCGTCGTGGTTGGTTGGATAGAAATACGATGCAGAAACCTATAGGGGGTAGGTAGCTATTGGCTGTTTCAGTCGCCAAAAAGCATGCTTGAAAATCGCTAAGAGGGGTAGGTTGGTATTGGTGTTTTCTGCGGCTATTAGCATGTTAGGTTGTGTGTAGCCAGCTGCGTGCGCCTTTTTTTTAGCTGTTGACTTTCCCGTTTTTTGGCGGTTAAGCGGTGCCAGATATGACTATGTTGAAGCTAAAGTCGGATAATGAACCTGTGTCCGCTGCTACTTTCAGGATGAGTGTTGCAGGCACAATTGAACCTGCCTCTAAAGTGGTTCCTTCTTGGCTCCAAGTTAAAGTTAGGGGTGAACTGGCAAATGAGGGATTCCAATTTATTGTTATCATTTTTAGTGTTTCGGAGACGTTGCCTGTATTTTTGATGTAGATGGTTTTGGTTGCGGTGCTACCTTGGCCTAAGTTGCCCCAGTCAACGTTTGTGCAGGTGGTTGTGGCTTCTGGGTTGCTGTAGACGCCTATGTCGACGGTGCTGGTTATTTTGCCGCCGACGTTTACGCTGGCTGGAATGTTTTGCTGGGCAGTTAGTACACCTGCCATTACAGCTGAGAGCGCTATTGCGATGAAGACTAAGGCGATTAAGGAAATTAGGGCTGCTTTTTTAAGTTTCATTTGTTTCCAAGGCTATGGCGTATCACGTCTTATTAAACGCTACATATTGTAGATACATTTTATAGATTAACAAAACAACCGCGCAACAAAAAAAAACATCAGGACCAGCCCATAAGCAAGAGTTTTTGAGGGTTGGTTGGATAGATTTTGTATTCGACATGGTGAACCACCGTGAACAACCACAGATACCACCTTTGGATGTTCAGTTTATTCAATTTGTGGTTGCTGCTGAACTTAAAATTATGCACTAAACTTGGATGCCAAGAGTCAGCGGTATAGTCAACTCGAAGGGTCGCCAGATTGGTTTGCACAAAAAAGGGGATTTTTGAGGGTGATACCTCCAGCGCTTTAGGGGTTCAAATCCCATCCCCTGCACCATACGTTGAAATTGCCCGCAGATTTGTCGCCCAAAAGCTTCAGCTTATTTTTCCATGTTCAAGTATCTTTAGATTATTTGGCTATGAACCGAGCGGACAAAACAAGTACGCCGCCGACTAAGAAAACCAATGGCCCAATTCCCGTCATCGTTATCAGGGCTATTATCCATCCGACTCCTATCACCAGTGCAAGTATTCCTGAAATCCAAGCAAACCTGCGCCTAAGTAGACCCAGAGCCCCGATTATTATCGAAATAGGCGAGCCAACAAGGGCGAGGAGACCAAATATCACTGTTACGGTAGAGGCTGAAACCGTATTGCTGACAACTGACAAGTTGACAGTGCCAAAATAGACTCCGATTAACGGGAAATTAGTGTTGGATAACCATGAAAGAAAAATACCTGACAGCATGACTAAGACGCCCGCTCCAACTACGGTACGGTGCTTTTTAGTTATGGGTTTTGGAGGATGCTTCATTTGCTCTTCAAGCGTTTTCTTTTCTATAAGACTTGCAATTACGGCGAAATTGAACAAGAGCAAGATGATTCCAAGAGGGGGCAATAGACCTAATAACAAAAAACCCACGAGCAACTGAAAGATGGAGTTCCCATAAAAGTACCCTTTCCTTTTCACCTTGAATGCGTTTAGGCTTATGTTAACGACTGTTAAAGCTAGAATGACTCCGCAGATTCCTGCAAGAAGATAATTCGACATTTCTTTCTCAGGTCCGATATCGGTTGATATCAGAACCACCGATAGCGCTACAAGGATTGCATCTCTTACTGTTTGAATAACTCTGCTTATCTTGCGCATAGTGTCTGATGCAATAAAAGTTCATTTAAAACTTTCCCATATCAAAGTGAAGATAAACACAAAAAAATGGTGAAGATGTATCAGCCAACGTACTGTTTAATGAGACCACATTACAACCAGAGCCATCCAACGTTTGTGTTTACGTCGCATAACGCAACAGAGTGTCGAGTGATGCTCTAAGACTGCAAAATGAACCGTCTCATCATATTTGGAGGCCAGTCGAGTAGCGTAAAAAAGGATTTGCGGGTGGTTTTCTCCACTGGCTTTGGCGGTTCGCCCTGCACCATTACAAACAACATAAGATAATCCAAAAACGTGTTTTTTTAAGTAGAAAACCTTATCTTTAAACAAAACAAGTTTTATTGTAGGACTTTTTACCATAAAGAGGACGATTTGTCTTTAGACAAACCAAATAGGAAATGAAAAAGTCTCGCTGAGTAGGATGTAAATAATGTCTGAACATAAACCTGAATGGCCTGAATCGGGCGACCTAGTAATCGCCTCGATAGAAAGCGTGATGGATTACGGAGCATACGCTAACCTAGACGAGTACAGCCGAAGAGGATTTCTACACATCTCCGAAATCTCCAGCGCCCGCATAAGAAACATCCGCGACTTTGTGCGCGAAAACCAAAAAATGGTCCTCAAAGTCCTCCGAGTGGACGTTGAAAAAGGACACATCGACCTATCATTAAGACGCGTAACCAAACGTGAACGAATCGAAAAAATCAAATCCTGGAAAAAAGACCGCAAAGGCGATGCCCTCCTTCATGCAGTCGCAGAGAAAACTGGCTTACCCATACATGAAGTATACCAGAAAGCAGGAGTTATCCTCGAAGAAAAATACGGCTTATACGATGGCTTCGAAAAAGTAGTAAAAGAAGGCATAGAAGTCCTAACTAAACTCGAAATTCCCGAAGACCTCGCCAAAGTCATCGCCCAAGTTGCAGAAGAACGCATAAAAATTAAGACCGTGAAAGTCAAGGGCGTCATTGAGGTTCGCTGCATGAAGCCAAACGGTGTCCGATGTATCCAAGAAGCATTCAGCGGCGCCAAGAAAGCACAAGAAGCAAAAGACGCCAAAATTGAATTCTCTGTCATCGCTGCCCCAAAATACAGTGTTGAAGTTTCAGCTGATAATTGGAAACGTGCCGAAGAAGTGCTCGATAAGGTAAGCGAAAACGTAGTTACCAATATCACTAAATCAGGCGGGCACGGGACTTTTAAGAGAGAGAAATAGTAGGTGAAAACTTGAGAGAATCAACTGAGAAATTAGAATGGGGTCAAGTGGAGAAGATTGGTAAAGGGACGAAGGCAAACTATGATTCAAAAAAGAAGGCTCTTACTTTTTGCTTTAACCGAGGTCCCGATACATCGAGCGAGCTTTTGAGAACCTCGCGTGAACTCTTAATGAAGGAGCTAAGCGAATTGGGCTATGCCAGTCGCATGAAGTACAACGGAGAAGTCGTTGTTGATTGCGTTCAAGAGAATGATGTGGTTCTGGTCAAGAAAAACCACAAACTCATGATTCGCCTAAACAAGAAGCAAGCTGAAGAAAAAGTCAAATCTCCCTCAGAATCAGTCGACTCTATGAGTGAGAGTCAAAGCAGAATAAAATTTTCGTAAATTCCCCCTAAAATATCTGACTTTAGACTGTAGATGGCAATTTCAGCTATTGCCATTGCCCCTTATTTAAAGGGGGTTTTTGGGAAAACAACTAAATACTTGACTATGGCAATGTTAGAGTCATGGCTATTAAAAGTAAAGGTTCATCTAAGAAAGTGTACATTGCCATCTTTCTTCTAGTTATACTAATTGTGGCAACTGCCGCAATAATTTATGTAACCCAACCTGGCACCGTTAAGGCAACTGTAGGCGTATATGTTGGTGACAGCTTTACTTATAGCATTATGGGCACATCAACTTTGACGGCTCCAGAGGCAGTAGAAACCCCTGGTTTCTCGCAATATAATCAAACAGATTACTATAAGCTTACAATAACAGGTGTGAATGGCACTTCAGTTTCGCTTGATACACTGTGGCGATTCATAAACGGAACAGAAGTAACTGGCAAGCAAACAATTGATTTGTCAAATGGACAGGAAACCGTCTCGAACGGATTCTGGGCTATTTACTCATCTAACCTAAACGTAGGTGATTTGCTTCGCCCCATTGGTTTTGACAAGCAAATAGTAAACGCAACCGCCTCCCAAACATATGCTAACAGCACCCGGCCAAGAAACTTTTGGTTTATCGAAAGCCAGTTCGAGGATACGAGAGATCCAACTCACAGTACATTAATGGATGTCTTAAACCAAATCTACTTTGATAAACAAACCGGCATGCTTGACACATTAAACAGCATTTCATACTACAACAACCCCCTGAAAACCGAAGCCATCACTTGGAAGCTCATCAGCTGCACAGTTTGGGATGTCTAAGTCCTCTCCCATTTCTCGGCGAATCGCAAGGAAGATAATAATTATTTTTGTTTTGCCTTTATGGCAGCCAGTTTTCCGCCTGCTTTAACCATGCTTTTCTCCAAGTCACTGAGGCATAAAGTAACCTCTATGGTTGTGCCCTTGGTTAGGTTCTTTACGCAAAGTTGTTCTTTTAGCTCTGTAAATTCCATATCCAGTACGTCAGCTTGCGCAATGCCCAAGTAATCGTGCTTATCAGTGAAGGCTAAAGGTAGTATTCCGAAATTGACCAAGTTAGCCATGTGTATTCTGGCGAAGGACTTGGTGATGACAGCTTTCACGCCCAGATATTTTGGTGCCAATGCTGCATGTTCACGCGAGGAGCCTTGACCATAGTTTTCGCCGCCCACAATGAATCCGCCGCCTCTTTCAAGTGCACGATTGGCGAAGGTTTTGTCAATGTGGATGAAGGTGTATTTGCTTATTTCTGGGATGTTGCTTCTCAGGGACATGATTTCGGAGCCGCCTGGAAGGATGTCGTCGGTTGAGATGTTGTCGCCGACTTTGAGCAAGACTTCGCCTGTTAATTTGTTGGGTAACGGTTGGAATGTGGGTAGGGGTTTAATGTTGGGGCCCATCACTACTTTGCCTGTTGCTTTGAGGCTTGGATAGATGAACATGGCGTCGCTTAACACAAACCTTTCAGGCATTGCTATCTCAGGGTATTTGCCGAGTTTTCTCGGGTCAGTTATTTTTCCAGTGATTGCTGCTGCAACCGCCGTTTCAGGACTAACCAAATAGACTTTTGCGTCTTGGGTTCCGGAGCGTCCCTTGAAGTTGCGGTTGAACGTTCGAAGCGACACGCCCTCGCTTGTGGGGGCTTGCCCGATTCCAATGCATGGACCGCAAGCGTTTTCCAAGATTCTGGCGCCCGACTCGATTAAAGGTTCAAGCTCACCCGTAGCTGCTAGATTTTGCATGGCTTGCCTTGAGCCCGCTGAGACGGTTAGGCTTGTGTTTTCGCTGATTTTTTTGCCCTTCAGCAGTGCGGAGACGATTTTTAGGTCTCGCAGCGATGAGTTGGTGCAGCTTCCGATGCAGACTTGGTCGACTGGGGTTCCTTCTAGTTCGCTTACGGCTTTTACGTTGTCGGGACTGTGGGGCAGGGCAATTAACGGTTCAACCTTTGCGAGGTCGATGTCAAGCGTCTCAGCGTATTTTGCTCCGTCGTCCGCTTTAAGCTCCGTCCATTGGTTTTCTCGTCCTTGCCCACGCAAGAAAGCCCTCGTGGTTTCGTCTGAGGGAAAGATGGATGTGGTGGCTCCCGTTTCCGTGCCCATGTTCGTTATCGTGCCGCGTTCTGGGACGCTTAGCGTTTTGGCTCCTGGACCATAATACTCGAGGATTTTGTTTACTCCGCCTTTGACGGTTAGTTGTTTTAGGATTTGGAGTATGAGGTCTTTGGCTGAAACAAACGGCGAGAGCTTGCCGGTCAGTTTTATTCCTGTGATGCTGGGCATTTCAAGGTAGAAGGGTTCTCCAGCCATGGCTGCGGCAACATCTAAGCCTCCAGCGCCAATGGCAATCATGCCCATGCCGCCTGCGGTTGGGGTGTGGCTGTCGCTGCCCAGAAGCGTAGCGTTTGGCTTGGCGAAGCGTTCAAGGTAGAGTTGGTGGCAGATGCCGTTGCCCGGACGCGAAAAGACGATGCCGTATTTGGCTGCGACTCCTTGCAAGTAGCGGTGGTCATCGGCGTTGCGGAAATCGTTCTGCAGCATGTTGTGGTCAACAAAGCTCAGGCTCAGTTCTGTTTTGACTTTGGGTATGCCCATGGCTTCAAACTCAAGGTAAGCCAACGTGCCTGTGGAGTCCTGAGTTAATGTGTGGTCTATTTTTAGGGCAATCTCTTCACCTGGCTCCATTTTTCCTTGAGATAGGTGTTTGGCGATGACTTTTTCCGCAATAGTCTTTTTCACTTGTTTATCCCTCTTGATGTTGTAATGCTCGAAGTAACTGTTATTATACGCCAAATTGGAAGACCAGAAATTTTAAGGTTCGCATGCGACTTGAAGCTTTAAACCCTTTTTTAACGGAAAAAATGAAATAGTTAAGCACTAACACCTATAGCAAGAGGCATGGCTATTGTCGTTTAAGGAAAAAATGGAAGAAACCGCAAAACAGAAGGGTTCACGGATTGTTTTAGCGTTAGATTTCCCCTTTGAGGCTCCGTTGAACAAAACGAAGATTCTTGCTAAAGCCCAAAGCGTACTTGAAGCCGTGCACCCATATATTTGTGCTGTAAAAATAAACCATCACCTTGTTCTTCCATTTGGCACCTTTGACGGCGTACAAAAACTGGTTGAGAAAATTCATGCGAAAGGTCTGCTTGCAATCATGGATGCTAAAGTCAACGATATAGGTAGCACCAACCAAATAATTGCCGAGTATTATTTTGTGGCGGGCTTTGACGCCATAATCGCCAATCCGTTCGTAGGTTGGGAAGAGGGTTTGAAACCGCTCTTTGAAGTTTCAAAGCGGCTTAATCGAGGCGTAATTCTTCTAACCTACATGAGCCACAAGGGCGCAAGCGAAGGCTACGGCCAAACCATAATCGACCCTGAAACTGGCGAAAAAACGCTTCAGTATGTTTCTTTTGCCAAAAAAGCGTTGAAGTGGGGTGCGGATGGAGTAGTGGTTGGAGCAACGGTGCCAGAAAAAATAGCTGAGGTTAAGCGGATTCTTGGAGATAAGGTTGCTATTTATTCGCCTGGTGTGGGTGCTCAGGGTGGGGTTGCGGAAACAGCGCTGAAGGCAGGCGCCAACTACTTAATCGTTGGAAGAGAAATAACTATGGCAGATGATGCCGCGCAAGCCGCGCGAAAGCTTTGTGCATCAATAAAAGGTGTTTAGAGCGGTTTTATCTGCGTTTGTTTTCCCAGAGCTCTTTTTTGAGCAAATCACGAACCGAAGACCTAATCACGCTGCTTCTGCTCGGATACATGTTCGCTCGGACTAATTCATCTAACCCTTCCAGGTAAGCTTCTGGTAACAGGACTGTTACGAGTTTCACTTTGTTTTATCCTCCCTCAAACTATATCATGCATATAACATGTGGCAGATATAAGAGTTAGTATAGCAAACCGTAACTAATCATAGTTGTCGAAGCTGATTTAATGTTCCCAAGCATGTGCCATCTAAGAGATAAAGTTCAGCATCATCCACATCCACCGCTTCCGAACGCAAAACAGGCCCAATCAACGCTTTGCCGCCGATTTCTTTTCTGGGTCGGGTTTCGTTTACTGGTCTGCCGCCGAGAAAATCGTTGAAGCTGGGCATTATGAAAATCTCCGATGCCTTCGGTCGGATGTTGTAATGTTTCTTTAACGTTTCAGCTACCGATCCCTCGATTTTTACGCCATTTTTTCTCAAAAGAATCCTCGCCAAGGCTTCAGTGTCGCATTTTGCTTTCATCCAAACTTGCCTTGTAATTTTACAGCCCGTTGGGTCACGGAAAACCACCACTGGATGCAGGTGCCCCATAACCAACGTTTTGCATCCCATCAGCGCTGACGAAGGCCACTTGTGTCCATGAAAAACCCCCACATCACCTATCACTGCTCCAGTTGCAGGCAAAAACTCGACGTTTTCTGGTAGTAGCGGTTCTAGGTTGGCGTCATGGTTACCGCGTACAATAGATATGCTGCTAATGTAGCCTTGGAGTTTGGTGAAAAAGTCGGGGATGTCTTGCCACTCGCCAAATTCGTGTGAAACAACCGTGTACTTCACGTCGCCAAGAATAACTATGGCGTCAGGTTTGTACTCGGTAATAATCGCGGTTAACTTGTTTAGAATTTTTGGCGTTTGGCTTGGCACATGGATGCCTTTTTCTTGAAGCTGCATTTCCCAGCCCAGGTGCGGGTCAGCGATAAGGAGAGTTTTGGTTTTATCAGTTTTTACTAGGGCTGCAGGATGGGGCAAGAGCAAATTTAACATTAGGGTTTAACCAAGCTTACGATTTTTTGGTGAATTTGCATGTTGCCTGAAGCTATGAAACTCATCTTTTGTTTGGGGTCCAACTTTACGTTTAATGTTTGGTTGTCGGGGGTAGTTACTATTCCGCCTGCCTCCTTCACGATGAGGAAGCCAGCGGCAACATCTGTGGCGCGGATTTTTCCCCTTAAATCAATGAACGCGTCCGTTAAGCCGTTAGCTACATAGCAAACTTCAAGTGCGTTGGCGCCAAAATGCCGAATGTGCTTTGTATTCTCGATTAACGCGGTGACTTTTGGAACCACTGCTTTGGCTTTGAAGGTGTTTAAATCTAAACCCACCACTGCCTCATCCAAAAACGCCGTTTTTGACGATTCCATCTTTTCGCCATCCCGATATGCGCCTTCGCCTTTAAACGCCGTATACGTTACATCATGGGAAAGGTCAACAACCATGCCAGCGTAGACGTCGGCGAGTTCGGGTTTGTGGGAAACGGCGATTGAGGAAGCGTAGAAGGGTAAGCCATGCATCAAATTCGTGGTTCCATCTATGGGGTCAACGGTTAAAAAGCACTCCTCGGGTGCGCCGCCGAATTTCTTTATGCCAGACTCCTCGCTGATTAATGTGAAGGAAACGTCGTGGTGCTGGAGAGTGTCGATTATGGCTGTTTCAGCCGCCAAATCCACCGGTTTCATGGCGTCTCCGCCAGCACCCATTCCCAGGTTAGGTTGGGGTTGTTTTAGAGTTTTGAGGCAGGGCTGGATGTTGGTTTGTATGTTGTTTTTGCATTCTATGAGGATTTGTTGCCAGTCGGTTGGGTTTTTCATTGCTTAACCTTCAGTTTCTATATTGCGCGTCAAGTTGATAAAGACTATATCAAACATTAGTTCCACAAAAATATGGTTCACTCAATTGTTAATCCTGAACTATTCAGCGGCATATTTGG
The DNA here is from genome assembly GCA_003141855.1 of Candidatus Bathyarchaeota archaeon. Taxonomy (GTDB): domain Archaea; phylum Thermoproteota; class Bathyarchaeia; order Bathyarchaeales; family Bathycorpusculaceae; genus Bathycorpusculum. The sequence goes on from PLNS01000004.1 coordinate 17,634, forward strand.
ATCCTAATAGAGGTTCTATGCAGAAACCTATAGGGGGTAGGTCGCTATTGGCGTTTTCTATGGTCAATAGCAGTTAAAAAACAATAAGCCCACTATCAATTAGAAACAAAGGCTCCTTGGACATTACTTGTTGGCAGTGGCTGCAATAGGGGATAAAACGTTGGTTTTGGAAAAAGCTCTTATGCCATGGTAACGAGTATCTTCAACAAGAGAGGGAACCATGGTTAACTTCTCGTCTATCAAACGCGAGATAACAATTTTAGCCGTGTTGCTTTTCGTTGCCTTCATAGTTAGGGTTCTCTTGTTTTCCCTGCAAGGATACCCCATAGACACAAACGATTTTATCTCTTGGTTTAACACGGCAGCTGAACATGGCATAAGACCCTTCTATTCTGTTGCTGGATACGTTGATTATCCACCTTTCAACGTCTACATCTTCTGGGCATTTGGCTCGTTAGCCAACGCATTAGGCGTCAGCATGGCAAGCATGATTAAGTTCGTGCCAAACCTTTTCGATTTAGCCACTGCAGGGTTGATTTACGTTTTTGTTAGAAAACAAGCAACCTTCAAAGTAGCGCTTGTATCGACGGCGCTTTACGCTTTTAACCCAGCCGTAATCTACAACACGGCGGTATGGGGCCAATTTGACGCGGTCTACACTTTCTTCCTTATCCTCTCGCTTATGCTTGCGCTAAAATCTAAACCCATACCCTCAGCAGTAATCTTCGCATTGGGGCTTCTAACCAAGCCTCAAGGAATAGCATTGCTTCCTTTGGTTGCCCTTTTGATTTACAAGAAAAACGGTTGGAAACAACTAGCCTATTCCGTGCTGGCGTTTACTGCAACGGTTTTCTTGGTTGTGCTTCCCTTCGAGGGCATCGGCAACCCAGTTACCTTCTTAATAAAAAATTACTCAACTGGCTATATGTACTATAACGTGACATCGGTTAACGCTTTCAACTTATGGGGCCTGTTTGCCTTATGGATGAAGGATGGATACCTCTTCTTTGTAGGATGGGCACTGTTCGGCGCTGTAGCCGTCTTTACCCTGTACATGGTTCATAAGCGGCTTAAGGTTTCAGGAGATTTAATTGCGGTTTTTGCAGCGTTTATGTTGTTTTTCGCGTTCTTTATGTTGCCGACAAGGATTCATGAACGGTACCTGTTTCCAGCCATAAGCGTTTTGGCTCTTATGTTTCCGCTTCTCAAAAAGGCACGCCCGCTGTATGTGGTTTTGACAGCGACTTTTCTAATCAACCAAGCTTACGTTCTTTACTGGCTCAATGTTTCCTATCCTAATGCTGGCCCTAATTTAACTGGGGACCCAGTGGTTCTAGCGGTAAGCGTTATTAATTTAATAATGTTCCTTTATGCTTCAGTGCTGATGTGGGATGAACTTAAAGGAAGACAATCGCTCAAAACACAAGCCTCTAAATTAAGCCAAACCCAACAGGCAGGTGAGCCCAAATAAACATCGGATTAAAAATAACCAAAAAAGACCTCATAACTATTGTTTTGCTGTCGATAGTCTTCTTCGGCATAGCCGCTTGGAACGTAGGTGCATTTAATGCGCCAGTCACGAATTGGCAGAGCACCCAAAACGAAAATTTCTACGTCAACTTGGGCTCGAATCAGCAAGTTCAGAATGTTTATTTTTGGGTTAAAAGCGGCAACGCCACGGTCTCAGTATATTCAGGTGTTCCTGGAAACTGGAGTTACATAGGACAATTCGCACTTCAACCAAGAGGCACAGACTACTCGGTTTACCAAAGCTTAAGTTTGAATGTTAACACGCAATTTTTAGATTTCAACGTTCAACCAGTGACATATGATTCTCAACCTATGTTCTCCAACTGGGGCATAACCAACCCCACTGACCAAGCACCATCACCCTTCATACAAGTCACTGAAATCGGATTAGAAAACCAAACCAACCAGCAAATCCCAATAGTTGGAATTATGGGCGAAAACACCACCGATGCAACTCTGGTTAAATTGGTTGATGAGCAGAACAAACTCGAGATTCCTCCGACTTACATGTCAAAAATGTACTTTGACGAGGTCTACTTTGCCAGGGCTGCAGAAAACTATGCAAACCATCAGATACCTGATGAAAGGACACATCCGCCTCTAGGAAAAATCATTCAAGCCACGGGAGTAGCGGTTTTCGGTGAAACGCCGTTTGGTTGGCGAATAATGGGCGTCGTATTCGCAACCTTGATGATTCCCTTAATGTATCTGTTGGGAAAGAAACTTTTTGGAACGTGGATTGGCGGTTTTTCACCGGCGTTTTTGTTTGCATTTGACTTTATGCATTTCACGATGGCGCGGATAGGCACGGTTGATACTTACGTTGTGTTCTTCTCGTTGCTTTCCCAACTGTTCTTTTTGATTTATTTCATGAACGTGGTTAAGGGCGGGTGGAAAACTTCTGTTCTGCCACTATTTTTAGCCGTGGTTTTCTTTGCGCTGGGATTTTCAACGAAGTGGTTTGTGCTCTATAGCGCGTTGGGTTTGCTTGCGCTGCTGGTAGCAATCAGGTTTAAGGACCTCACAAAACTAAAGAGCAGCTTGAGCGCGAAGTACGTCGCTTTCTTTGACCACCCGTTCTGGCTGTTGCTGGGATTTGTCGGTATTGTAGCCGTCATTTACTTTGCAACCTACATTCCCGAAATGCTTGCTGGCGACTCGTTCCCGACGATTATTAATTTGCAGTTCGCCATGTTTAGTTTCCATTCAGGCACTGTAACTGATCCTGCTTCGGCTCCTTGGTGGTCTTGGCCTTTTATGTTCAGGTTAGATGGAGTAAATGTTCCAAGATGGTTTGACATATCTTACCTGCCTAACAATACAGTTTCCACAATCTCCGTTTTTGGTAACCCAGTGGTTTGGTGGGTTGGCTTTGCGTTAATGCTTGTGCTTACGGAGAGAGCTATTCATGGAAGAGAATTGCTAGCAAACTTGTGGAGCCGAATATCGAAGTCATCTGCACGCCAACGCATCAGTATACGCGCCAAGGGTTGGGATTTACCGGCGATATTCATAGTTGTCGTGTTCTTCTTCTCATGGTTGCCCTACGTTTTCATCTCAAGAGCAACCTACATTTACCATTTCTACCTCAGCGTACCCCTGCTTTGCTTAGCAATAACGTACTTCATTAACAAATACTGGAACACCCGTGTAGGAAAGGTTGCTGCTATAGCCATATTTGCTGGTACTATAGCAATGTTTGTGCTCTTTTACCCAGTGATTTCGGGTGCACCCGTTTCAACTTCGTATGTTCACAGTTATCTAAAATGGTTCCCAAGCTGGTATTTCGCGTAATGACCACACCAAATAGCCCCAGCAAGACAGTGCAGGTTTCAGTGGTGCTTCCCGCCTACAACGAAGTAGACTACCTGCAGCCAGCAGTGGAAAAAACCATGCAAGCTCTAAACGAGTTCGCGGATTCCTATGAGATAGTAATAGCTGAAGACGGAAGCACCGACGGCACCGCCGAACGCGCCGAGGAACTAACGCAGCAATACCCGTGCGTTAGGCATATTCACAGGGAAAAGCGCTTGGGAAGGGGAACGGCGCTCAACAACGCGTTTAAGCAAAGCATCGGCGAAGTTCTGGTTTACATGGATTTGGATTTAGCCACGGATCTTAATTATCTTAAGCCTCTGGTTGAAGCCATCACAGTTGAAGGATACGATTTCTCAACGGGTTCTAGGATGCTTAGTGAAAGCAAGGCTGAACGTACCTTTAGCAGAGGCATCAGCTCTAAAACTTACAATTTCCTCGTCAGGCACATGCTTGGCTCTAAACTTCGAGACCACCAATGTGGCTTCAAAGCCTTCAAGAGAGAACCGCTCATGGAGTTGCTGGATGAAGTGGAGGCGACTCACTGGTTTTGGGACACAGAAATAATGGTGAGAGCGCATCGTCACGGCTTTAGGATAAAAGAGATTGCGGTGGAATGGAAGAGTGGCAAAGACACCAAAGTTAACCTATTCAAGGATTCTTGGAATATGTTCTGGCAGATAATGGGGCTCTGGTGGAACCTAAAAATAAAGAAAAAATAGGTTTATCGTTTGGCTAAGAGCACGAACGCCCTAGCGACCAATGCTAACCCGAAGATGAGTATTATTCCAGCCCAGAAAACAAACCATTCGCTCTGTATTGTCATGTTCATCAGGTAAGTTGTTATTAGGTAGCTTGCACCGAGCCAGAAGACGATGTTTTCGATGGTCTCCGCTTTACGTGAAACGGGCGAATGCAGCCCGACTCTTAGCATCAAGATTACGATTTCCAAGATGCCTATGCCTATGCTAAGCTGGAAAGCTGCAGTGTAGAGGTTCATGTGGGCGGCTGGGTTGACAGGCGCAGGCAAAGAGATGCCGATGCTGGGAACTGGCGCAAGCGTGAGGGACGTGAAAAAGTTTATCAAGCCATCCAAAAGGTTGTCAGATATATGGATGTAGTAAACCAAAGCTATGATTATGAAGACGGAGCCGATGTAGATGGCACTAAACAGGTTTTCTTTTTTCTTATCTGTTAACGCCTGCGGGTTTAAGGTATGCATCAAGCTGTTTTTTCTCCATTCGAAAATAGATTATTCAGCAAATATACGTTTCTCTTTAAGTGAGAAAGTGCATATTTTAAATACTAAAAGCTGATAAAATAATATTGGGATGAGATTTCATGTCGTATTGTCCGAATTGTGGCAATAAAATTGATGAAACGATGGTTTTCTGCCCACGTTGCGGGGCATCATTAAAAGGCACTCCGCCAGGTCAACCAGCACCAGCGCCTGCTCAGCCTTATCGCAGAAGAAATGAGAAATCGGAAAAGAACGAGAAACAAGAAAAGCAGGAAAAACAGGAGCGTCCTGAAAGGGGTGAAAAGCAAGAGAAGGGCGAGCAGGGGTTCATCGGCTTTTTAATCGGCGGTTTAATACTTATTACGCTGGGTCTTTTCTCGGTGCTGCAATTAAGTGGTTATTTCACTGCAAATTCAGGACAAAGCTGGGCTATTATGCTGTTGATTATCGGCGTAATCATCATAATTGGCGCTATCTACGTGGCTATGGGAGCGCGGAAACGTTCGCCAAAGCCGTCTTAGACTATCCAGCCTAAAAACGCTCGGTACAACCTGTGCTCCAGAAGCGTTAAAGCTTTCTTTCTTCCGAACACGCGGTAATGGTTTTTTCCTGCCGCTTCAATCAAGTCTCCCATGTCGTAGCGTGGAAACATGCATGAGGAAACGATTAGCCTGCCCCATTCGCCGCGTTTAAGTTCATGAAGCATCTTCACGCCTTTGCCCGTTGCAACTTCGAAAAGGTACGAGTCGTAGTTGGGGGTTATGTAGGGTAAATCGTCTAGTTGCTGACCGAAGACACCTTCCGTGGCAGTGTACATCTCCACAATCGGCACGTCACCGAAATACCTCTTGAGGATTGGTCCATACTTGAAGTGGATTTTGGGCACGCTGGTGCAGAAGAGTGCTTGGGTTTTCCATAAGTCGGCTGGTTTTTTTCCGTACTTCCGTTTAACGTATCTGGCGAAGGACAAAATCACAGGGGTTACGCCCATTGCTGCGGTTACGTTTTGGTTAAGCGCCATCTGGTAGGCAAGCTCGAACCTTTTTTCCCAATCCTTCCTGCCGACTCCGCAGCCTAAAGCATCGATTTCCTCTTGGCGGGGCAGAAGGCTGACCCTGTCGAACATTGGGTTAAGCCGCGCGTAGGTGCCTGAACTGTAGCCGTAGGTGACTTGTTTGCCGTCGATGTCCATGGTGTGGACGTTAGAGGGAAAATTCAAGTTGAGGATGACGCCCAGAAAAACTTCGTAGTTCTTTTTTCTAACTGCATAGTTTATGAGTCCTCTTGCACCGCAACTGTAGATTTGTTTAAGGTGGGTTTGGGTTGCGGGGAGGACCTTGGATTTTCCCGTTGAGCCTCGGGTCATAACCCAGCATTCGGGCGGTTCAGACAAAAAAGCCTTGTAACTTCGTTCTTTTACCTGTGTCAGATACGAGATGAGTCCTGAATAGTTAATTATGGGAAAATTAGCCCGATAATCAGCAATGCCCGTCACTTGGGAAGCGTTGTGGCTTGCACCGTATTCCGTGCAACCGTATTTCTCCGCCAAATCAGCCAGCACCTGCTCTTGGGCTCTCCGGGGATTCTCTATGGAATCGTACCATGGCTGGACGTACGGTCGCAGGATACTGTTGATGCTATCTTCATCAGGCAACATAACGCTCACTATCAGTTTGTTATGTATTTGCTTATATGCTTCTCCACAAATAATTAAAAACAAAGCCGTTCAAGTTGAAGATTATGGCAGAAACAATCCGCTCAACAGCTGAAAAAATAAGAAAACTCCAAGTTCAAGGCGCCAGAAACGTCGCCATAGCCGCCGTCAAAGCCATCCAAACCCAAGCAGAACAAACAAAAGCAAAAAACAAAACCCAATTCCTACAAGAACTCAAAGAAGCCCAAACCATCTTTTCGGCGTCCAGAGAAACCGAACCCTTGATGCGCAACGCAATCCGCTGGATAATCATCCAAACCCAAACTGCCAACACAGAAAAGGTTGATGCCTTGAGCCAAAATGTGAGTTTAAACGTCAGCCAATTCCTCAAGGATTTGGAGGTTTCAAGAGAGCAGACCGCAGAAATAGGAGCCAAACGAATCCGCGACGGCTCCGTTGTTTTTACGCATTGCCACTCCTCAACCGTAACACGTTTACTTGCTAAAGCCAAGGCGGACGGCAATAACTTTAAGGTAATCTGCACCGAAACCCGCCCTGCGTTTCAGGGAAGAATAACGGCCAAAGAAATGGTGGAGCTTGGCATCGAAACCACCTTTATCGTTGATTCGGCAGCACGAACGTTCATGGGAAACGTTGACGTTGTAGTCGTGGGAGCAGACGCCATCACTTCGGAAGGCAACGTGGTTAACAAGATTGGCTCAAGCGGAATCGCGGTTTTAGCCCACGAAGCCAGAAAACCATTCTACGTTGTTTCTGAACTTCTAAAGTTCGACCCAGCAACCCTCCGAGGCGAATGCGAGAAGATTGAGCAGCGAAACTCAAACGAAGTCTGGAGCGAAGCGCCCCAAAAACTGTTGGTGTGCAACCCCGCCTTCGACGTAACCCCAAACCGCTACATTCACGGCTTAATCTGCGAAGAAGGCATAATCGCACCCCAAGCCATCGTTGAGGTTATGCGCCGAAGGTACCCATGGATTTTCTAATTGATTAGTGATAATCCTGTATAAGGCAGGACCCTATTCGCCAATCGAAAAGTTGAAAAAAATAAAAAGGGAGAGATTGGTTTTTTTGCTTTATGGGATTTGTGGTCGTTTCCTAAGTACTAGCACTGTCATTAGACCAACAGCCACTATGGCTATGAATAAGCCAATGATTGCTGGTACAAAGTACAGGTCAGCAGCTGATTGTGTTTGCTCGATGACAGGTGCGGTGGTAACATCTGGTGCTGCGTCGATAACAAAGGCGCTTTGAGCAAATGAGCCCCAATACGCCTTTGAGCCAGCGAAGGTGACGTAGACTGTGTATTTTCCTGGAATGTCGGGTGTCCAATTAAGGCTGTAGACTCCGTTTGCGTCACTTGTGGTTGTACCGATGTTTCTGGAGTTGCCGTTAGCATCGATCACATCGATTATGACTGGTACACCGGTTGCGTTGGATGGGCGATCGAATTGCTTGTATACGTATAGCATCCATTCGCTTTGGCTTTCGTCAGATACCGCTGGTACGCCGTTGGGGAACCGAGTTTTCATAGAGTTGTCGTTTGTTCCTGGGGAAGTGTCGGTTACCATGCCTTCCACTAGGATGCTGCTTCCTTGCACTGTTACTTTGGGCGAAGCTGTGACTGTTAATTCGGTTGGTCCTTTGCCGATAGCCCAGACTTGTTGGTCGTAGGTGTCCATTGTAGCTATGATGCTGTCACCGATGATTCCGTTGCCACCCCACCGGGTTTGACGGAACATGCCGTTTTCGCGCCAGATTTGACTTCCGTCGGTTGCGTTAATGCAGACGAATGGTCCGCCTCGTGGTACTGGCTGTTCAGCAGAGTGTTCGAGTGTGCCGATGTAGATTTTTCCGTCAGCTATTATGTCTATCCAGCCCCACCAGTTTTCACCGGTGACCGGTTCCTTGTATGGATCAGACATTGTGTATGTCCAAGCGGTTTTGCCTGTGGATAGGTCATAGGCGTATAGTATGCCGCCGACGCCGACTGAGTAGAGTTTGCCGTATGCAAAGTACCATGTGTGCTCTGCGTTGCCCCAGCCGTAAGCATCTAAGTAGATTTCAGAGTTCGTTGCCCAGAGGTAGGATCCGTCAATAACGCTAAAGGCGTAGTGGGTTCGTAGTTCTTTGTCCCATACTCCGATTACGCCGTTTCCATATGTGCTGTCTTTAACGTAGTTAGTTGCTTGTGTATAGGCTAAAGTGTTAGAACCTTCGCTCCATTCTGTTGGTGGTGTCCAATGCTTGTCGAATAGAACTGCACCCTCATGTCCTTTTGATATGTCTAGTGACCATACTCTGACGTCTGTTCGGTTGAATTGCATTCCAACTATTCTGTCTTCAATGTAGATCTTCAGTGCTGCTCCACCGATTCCGCTGGTAGGTGTTAAGCCCGTTGGGATCGTTGCGTTCCATGTGTAGGATCGTGGGTTTGTTCCGTTCAAGCCTGGATAACGAGATGGGTTTGACAATGCATTTCCATGAGCTGTGTTACCCCAGCTGCCATAGTCGGGTGTGCCGATAACTGCATTCTGTAGTCCACAGTCCGTTGAGTTCCAGAGGGCCATCCAGCCACGGGTATAATCGATTTGTAGGATTAGGATTTCGCCGCTGGGTCCAAAGAATCGTGTGCCTGAGGGGACATTGGCGATCCTCATTTGCTCATTGCCAGTGAAGGGGTCGAACGCAGACCAATAGGTGTATCCTTCGTTCACGTTTGGTGTGCTTGGATCGTCAGCTACTCGACCGGTGGTATCCCAGATGTATGAGTATGTGCCGTCATAGTTGTAGCTGTTGAAGTAGAAGATTTGGCCGAATGATAGAGTTGTGGTGTTTCTGAACATCGATTGTTCCCCAGTGTGCAAGTCGACTTGAATGATTGCTGGTGCCTTTTCTTGTCGGGTATCTGTTCTTTGGTAGTAAAGTATTCCGTTGAGTATAACTGCGCCTGGGAATTTGCCTTCGTATGCGTCGCCTGCTTCAGCGCTTGATGGAACCTGTCCGTCGCCCCATAGACCACCCATTAGGCCTCCGGTGGTTATTGGGTGTGCCCAGAGTACGTGGGCTGTTTCTGGCGCGTCGTCGTTGTAGAGTGCTAATGAGTTATCTGGTCTCTGAACCCAGTTGCCTGAGATAGAGTACCATTCTCTTAGCTGTGGGTCGATTGGGCGGCTCCAGTAGTCTGTTGGAAGAGCGTGACCTGGGTAGAATGGCAAGGGGTCTTGCTGTACAGTCATGTTCATTGTTGCGGTGCTTGCTTTCATTATAGTTCCTTTGGTAATCGTTGCACCGGATTCACTGCTGGTGAAAGTTAATGGACTGGGCTGTTCTGGGAAGTTTGTCGTTAATTTGTATGTGCCGACTTCTGTGGGTGTGAATTGTGTATAGGTTGAGCCTGTGGAGTCTGTTGTGAAGGGTCCAAGTGTTTGGTTTGTGCCATCAGGTTTGGTTACGGTTACCGTTATGCCTGTCCAACCATAGTTAACTGAGCCTAGCTGCTGTAGAATTCCCATTTTTATGAGTGTTACCTGTCCAACGCCTATTGGATTAGGAATGGCGTCGATGATGGGGTAAGTTTTCAGTGTTGGAGTTGTTTGTGCTTGTACTTGCGGGATAGGCATAACTGCCGCTATGGATGCAATGAACGCTGCTATTAGCAGAATTGCAAATATTTTCTTAAAGTTCATTTTATTTTCCTCTTTGCATTTTTCTTTTTTTTTCATTTTGTATAAGCAGACCATGTTTTGTTCAAACAATAGCTTGCTTATCCCTAGTTTATATCGCGTAAATCGTTTATAACACTGAGTGGCAAGGGGGCACTGTCACAGGAAAAAATAGCTAATTTCTTATGGTAATTGGCTAAAATGGCGAGTTTTATACATCACAAGAAGCGAGAAACACCGTAACAAAGATTGTTAATGGAGCGTACAGCTGACGTATTACTCTACACAAGGAACAGGTTGTTCCAACGCCGGGACACCGAAGCACACCCTTCTTTAAATAAGGGGAGGGGAGGTCACCGCAAAGAGAGTCTGGGTTCTGCTAGAACAGGGACCGATAGACCACTTTATGCTTTCCATTGTTTTAGCGCGGAGGCAAGTTCTCGATGATTTTTCGCGTATTCATCAAGAGTCCTGCCTTCCAAAGTGGCGTCGACGGCTTGACGCATGGCTTTAGCGCCGCAGATTGTTCCATGCGGATGCCCATGGATGCCGCCGCCTGCTTGTATGACAAAGTCGTTGCCGAAAGTCTCCATCAAAGCAGGAACCAGTCGAGGGTGGAGTCCGCCCGAGGCAACTGGCAAAACAGGCTTCAAATCGCCCAACTCTGCTTTGCAAACCTCAATGTTCTCCATGACTTCCGCTTTAGTCTCTGACATTTTGCCAACAACAGTGCCCACATGGAGTTGGTCAACACCGATTACCCTCGCAACAGTGGCGATGGGTTTCATGGCGATGCCGTGCACGTGGTTCTTGGTAAAAGCTGCATGTCCCGCACGGTGGGCGTGGATGACGAGTTTGAGGTTTTGTTCTCTTAGGGTTTGAAGCGCCGACCAACCGCAGGTTAAGATATCCACCATAACGTATTCGCCGCCTTGATCAACGACGGTTTGGGCGCGTTTGACCATGGTGTCGGTTTCGGCGGTGATGTTAATCATGTAGACTTTGCGTTCACCCGTCTCCTCCTGCGCCTTGTCGCGGCTCTCCAACGTTTGCGTTAAGCGCTCTTCGAAGGGGTTGAATTTTTGGCTGCTCAGGTTCTCGTCATCCTTTACGATGTCACAACCGCCATACCAAGCCTCGTAAGCAACTTTGGCATGGTCTTTAGTTTCTAACCCAAGTTTCGGCTTGATGATTGTGCCGACGAGGGGGCGTTTTGGGACTTTGAGGAGTTGGCGGATTCCAGCGATGCCAAAAGCGGGACCTTTAAAGCTGGTTAGGAGTTGTCTGGGAAATTCTATGTTGAGTAAGCGCAGGTTTTTTAGTGCTTTTAGCCCGAAAACGTTTCCTGCCACGCTGCTTAGGATGTTTGGCATGTTCGCTTGCTCGAAGAGTTCATTGGGATAGGCGATTTTGACTACGCTGCCGTCTATGTCGTAGACGTGCGCCGCCAGCCGCTTAACGTAAGGTTGCTCAGTCGTTAGTTCTGTCCATGTGCCAACGGAACTTTCTGCCGCCACACCGCCCGCGGCTTCTTTTAGGCTTATGCCTTCAGGCTCAACGTAAAAAGTGCAGATTAAATCGGTTTCTTTTGGCTCGTAAGCTAAATCCACAAAGTCAAGATACTTCAAATAGGAATCCTCGCAGTTATTGAGAACCGTTGTTTCCTTAAAATCTTTAACTATTCCCCAACCTAATTGGTATTGACGTGTTTCAGATGGAACTCATCGTTGAAGTCTTAATGATCACCACAGGCGGCAGCAGAATCGCCATCCTAAGCGAACAAAGCGCCAATCTCCTTGGCGTGCACAGTTCCGACAGAATAAAAATAACCTGCAACAACCAAGAAATGATTGCCATCGCCAACATCGCTGCGCATTTTCCCCAAAACCGCATCGGACTCTACGAGGAAACCGTCGCAGCGCTCGGAGTGAAAGAGGACGAAAAGGTTAAGGTACAGTTGGCTCCACTTCCCGAATCACTCTTCAACATTAGAGCTAAACTGCATGGAGAACGCTTACTCGAAAAAGACATCATGGCTATCGTGAAGGATGTGGTTGAGAGGCATTTGAGCACGGTTGAAATCGCCGCCTTCCTAACTGCACTTAGCATTCATGGACTTAGCACGGGCGAGACCGAAGCCCTATCAAGGGCAATGATTTCCACGGGCAAAACACTCAGTTTCGGCAAAGGACCCATCCTTGACAAACACAGCGTCGGTGGCATTCCCGGCGACAAAACCTCCATGATAGTCGTGCCCATTGTGGCGGCTGCAGGCTTCACCATCCCCAAAACCTCCTCGCGCGCGATTACGTCTCCCGCTGGAACGGCAGACCGAGTGGAAACTCTCTGCCCAGTCAACCTATCCATCAACGAAATCAAGAACGTCGTAGCGAAAACCAACGGGTGCCTGGTTTGGGGCGGCTCTTTGGAGCTTGCGCCAGCCGACGACCTTTTCATCCAAGTCGAATATCCACTGGGAATTGACCCTATGCTTTTGCCCTCGATTCTGAGCAAGAAAAAAGCCATCGGCGCCACACACGTTGTCATCGACATCCCAACTGGCATGGGCGCAAAAATCAAGACTCGAACAGAAGCGTATGCTTTGGCTTCGGATTTTGTGGATTTGGGGAAACGTTTAGGCTTAAACATTCAATGCGCCTTAACTTATGGCGATCAACCGTTGGGCTGCGGCATCGGACCTGCTTTGGAAGCGAAGGAAGCGTTGATGACTCTTATGGGTGGTGGTCCGCCTGACTTGCGCGAGAAAGCCGTCAGCCTCTCAAGCATGCTATTTGAGATGGTTGGAGTCGAAAATAGCCGAGCCATGGCGGAGGACATGATTGATTCGGGTAAGGCAATGAAGAAAATGCGTGAAATTATTGCTGCTCAAGGCGGAAACCCAGCGGTTAAGCCTGAAGATTTACCTGTAGGGCATGAATCGGCTGTGATGCGGTCGGAGCTGGCGGGGAAAGTTCTCTGGCTTAGCACAGATGATATTGTGCGGATTGCGCGTGAGGCTGGAGCGCCTAAAGAGAAGGGTGCAGGCGTTGTTCTGCATGCAAAGTTAGGCGGTACCGTGCATAAAAACGGCGTCTTGTTTGAAATTTACGCGGAGAGAAGTAGCAAGTTGGCTTCGGCTCTGGAGCTTGCGGGGCAATTGTCGCCGATTGTGCTGAGCAAGAAGCCAGAGGAAAAGATGATTTTAGATAGAATACCAGAGAAAATAACGCGCGAGAAAACGTTTATGCTCGATAGGTAAGCGCTTTTTTTTATCTTGTTATTGCGCCACCTATTAGGCCGCCGATTGCTGAAACTATGCCTGCAAATAGCGCAAGTAAAATCGCTACTAAACCTACTGTTAAACCTGCTAAGCCCCCAAATATTGCTCCTGCAAATCCAGATGTGACTCCTCCCAAGATTGCGAACCCAAAGAACGCTAAAATTGCCACTAGGATGCCGCCGAATATGCCTGCGAGAAAACCAGCAAGTAATCCTCTACCTGCACCACGGGTGATTAGTCCAGCTATTATGCCGCCTACGAATCCACCTATCAAATGACCGATTCCTGGAAAGAAAAATGCCAAAACTAACGTTACCAAAAATCCTATGAAGGCTCCTAACCAAATGCTTCCCAAATCTTCTCACCACCTTCAAGTGAATGCACAATTTTTAACTAAAGCAAATACCGTTGGCTATTCAAATAATGCTTTGTTGGTGTACGGGTGCAATTACAAAAAGAAAAGGATGCTTTGGCGGGTATTTGTTGTTTTAATTATCTTGTTACTGCTCCGCCGATTAATCCGCCTATGGCTGAAATCACCGAGACAAAAACACCCAAGATGAGAACTATTATCCCAAGTGCCAATCCCGCTAAGCCACCGAACAGTACGCCAAGAAAACCGTGTGTGATTCCGCCGACCAAGACAAAGCCGAGAAATGCCAAGATTGCTAATACAATGGCGCTCAATACGCCCGCGAGGAAACCCGCGATTGCTCCTCCGATTATGCCTCTTGCTATTAATCCTGCCACTATTCCGCCGATGAAGCCGCCGAGGATGTACCCGACACCTGGATAGATTAAGCTAAGGATTACGGTTATTATGAAGCCTACGAAAGCGCCCAATCCGATGCTGCCCAAACTTTTCACCAACAACCGTTGCATAGAAAAAAGAAAAAAAATAAAAAGGTTCTCTTTAGCGCGCCCGTGAATTACGCACTTTAGGCTCAAGCAAAGTCCATAGCCACTCGGTAAATTCCTGAAGGTTCTTTGTTTGTATGTGGACGTCTCCGGGACCCGTGATTTGGGTGACTAAGCCTTCGCCGCCAAGCAAGGTTTCTTTTAAGCCGCCGAACCGTGTGACTTTGTAGCTGCAGGATTCGCTAAAGCCGACCAAGTGAAAGTTGTCAACAATCAAGGTTTGTCCCGGCTGCAGGGAATGCGTATCAATTGCGCCGAAGGTGTTGATGAACATTTGTCCGCTGCCTGTTGCTTTAAGCATGAATAAACCTTGTCCAAAGAGACCTTTAGTGAAGCCTTCCCATTTTATGTCTAAGTCTACGCCTTGTGTGGATGCGATGTATGCGGATTTCTGAATAACGTAGCCACTGCCGGGTGCAATGTCGAGTTGCTTGATGTCGCCTACAGGTGCGGCAACAAAGCCTGCTTCTGCGGGTCCGTTTGTGGCGGTGTAGTCGTTGACCCAGAAGGATTGTCCGCCGATGAGGCTTAAGCCTAAGGTTCCAAGGAGGCTTTTTTCTCGTTTACGAGTGTGCACTTCGATGGTTGGGTCCATGTAGGTCATGGCGCCTGATTCAGCCATGATGGTTTCGCCTTGGTCAAGGGTAGCGACCAGCATAGCGTATGAGGGCTTATACTTTACTTCAAACTTCATAGTTTTTTACTCCTAACATGCGTTACTTATAAATGATGGTTGTACAAGTTTCTTTATAAAATTAAGTTAAAGGGCTTATCTAAAAGGCTTGGCGTAAAATGGCTGGTTCCGTTAGAGTAATCTTAAAGAAAATATTCAGCTTAGCGCTGATTTTCAATGCGCTCATTACTTTAGCGGTTGTTGCTGGAATCCTGTTTGGTTTCTACAAATCTTACCCTTATTGGCATCCCTTCGCACCCTACCTGCTTGACGGAAACCTGTTTTGGCTCGCCATGGCGGCTGCAGTGATTAATATTTTTCCCAGCGCATGCATAGGTCGCGCTTTACATACAGGAAGATTCCTGTTTCACCACTACGTTTACGGCTTTTTAGTCCTTTTATCCTCTTCCGCGTTTGTTGTGTTGTTTACCTCCGTTTCTCTAGTCAGCCTTTTTCTGATAACTTCAAGTAACTTGGCAGTTAATGTTGGGCGCTTTTTTATTTTGGGAGGGTTAACTTTGCTACTGGATGATTTGCCTGATGTTTCAGAACGAATCGAATCCTCCTTGAACTGGGTAAAGTCTAAAGCGTGTCAGGTGAGAAGATTTCTTTATGCACTTCAATTGTTGACGGGTGCGGCTTCACTTTATCTTTTAGTTTCCGTCTCAATCACGACAATCCAAAACCCTGCGCGAGCGTTTTCCAACTCTTTCTTAATCGGCACCCTAATAGTGACCAGCATTACTTCTTTGGCTTGTGTGAAAAGAAAGGCATGGCTAAAAATCACACCGCCTGAATGCGTTTAGTGTTTTTGTTTGAGGATTTCTTTTCCGATGGCTTCTAGCTGTTCACGGGAGATGCTTCTCGAGCTTCTGTAAGCTGTTATGTGGTTGGGCAGTTGGAAAAGCTTGAGGATGGGCACTGCGGGGTTGTTCAGGTGAAGGGCGGCATGGTTGTTTGTGAAGACCACTATACCTTCAACCCATATGCCCATCGGTCTTAGATTGGGTGAGTTGCCGATTATGTGCTTGATTTTGGCGGCGTTCCGTTTAACCTGTCGGCTTGGGCTTGAGGAAAAGTTGCGTTTGCCAGCTCTCTGCCATTCGTCGCCGTTGCAGGAGATTTTGCCGCTCCAATTCTTAGTCTCCAAAACGAAAACGCCGTTGGGTCCCAAAACGATGTGGTCGATGTCTCCGCCGCCGTCACGCAAGTACAGGTCGTTTAGGAGGTAGTAGTCGTCGTTTAGTTTGCTGGTTAAGAGTCTGGCTACTTGTTTTTCACCTTCCCAGCCGCCGCTGTAGATGCGGTACTTGCGTAGGTAAAAGTAGAAGCCGATTAGGGGTGCAAGCGAGAGGAGCAAGCCTGCTTCTTCTAAAATGCCCACTTGCGACGTGGAGAGCACTCGCAGGGTTAGGGCAAAAAGGATGACGCCGAATATGAGGACGCTGAGGGCTGCTTTAGCAAGGTTTTTTCGGACTTGGTTTTTGAGGTAGCTGCTTGAGCCTTTAATTTTTCGCATTGGCTGTTGATTGGTTTTGAACCTATATTACCGTATGGCAACTCAAGTCAATTTCTAACCAATGAAGCCGTGTCTTTGCTGTTCTTTTTGCGGAACACACTGTTCCTTCAGGAGAGCTATTAGTGGCATATCTAATCTTGTCCAGCGGTGAAAATGTATGGCATTAAAGAGAGCGAATGATAGAACGGTAAAGTTGTTAATGCTCTGTTTATTGGCGGCATGTATGCTGGGTCCATTTTTGTTGACAGGTGTAAAAGCGCAAGGTAGCGGAGTCACTGTTGGCTATTGGCCGCTAGATAAAGTAGAAGCGAGCGGTTACAACACAGTAACCCCTGATGCGGCAAGCGTAAACGCCGGCATTTTAGCGGGCACTCCAGAGCCGACGCTTGTGGATGGCAAATTTGACAAAGCCATGCAGTTCAACGGAGACAACTTCGTTTATGTCCCCATCAAATTCGTCGTTGGCTTCCCACCCACACCCCAACCAATCTACGTACCTATCTCAACAAACCTTGACGTGCAAAAATACATACAAGTTGAAGCCTGGATTAACGTTCCAGGGTACAAGAATGCAACCTACAACAACATCGTGGTTAAATGCACTCATCTAGACCAAGCCTGCGCTTGGCAGAACGCCACCAGAGTCCTCGGTTTAACCCTGAGAGCGGGAACACCTGCAAATGGCGAACAGTACGTTGAGGGAGCACTTAGCGGTTTCGTGTTAACCGACAGCGGATTCAACGAAATCGTGACTAAACAAGCTGTTCCTCTCAACCAGTGGGTTAACGTTGAATTCACAAGGACTTCCACTGGCATGCACCTATACGTCAACGGCCATGAACAAGACGTCAACGTGATTCAGGGAGTCCAAAACCCGCAAGGCAACATAGTGAACGGCACAGAATACTACTTTGGACACGACGGATTAGCAACAATCGACGATGTTCGCATCACAGACTTGGCGCCAGCAAAAGTGAATGAGGATGCATTTGACATTGGACCAAATGTCATGGTTGCGGTGATAGTGGTTTCAGTGATTTTCGCCATAGCATGGCTACTTCGCAGAGCGATTCAACTGTGGCTTATTCGACCCAAAATCTAAACCAAGGAGAGCTAAATCGTGGGTACAACGCTAAAGCTGCTTGAGTTGATGCTTCGCCAAAAACTCTTAGGTCAGGGTTTGAAGGGCGACCCCAACACTCCCCTAATTGTTTCTTACGCTGTAACCCGAGCCTGCAACCTAAGCTGCCTACATTGCCACGTCTCAGCCCGGGAAGCCATGCCTGATGAGCTTAATGTGAAAGAGGCGATGCATGCGATAGATGAGATGGCGAACCTTGGAACCCAAGCGGTAATTTTCAGCGGCGGTGAACCCTTGCTGCGGAAGGATTTCATTTTGAGGCTTGCTCAATACTGCGAAGACAACGGCATCATACCCGCCATGCTCTCAAATGGGCTGTTAATCACTCCTCACGTAGCTTTGCAACTGAAAGATGCAGGAATCAAAGCGATAGGCATACCGATTGACTCGGTTGTTCCTGCAAACCACGACCACCTCAGAAACTTGCCGGGCACCTTCAAAAAAGCAGTTTCAGCCATCCAAACATGCATAGACCTTGACTTAGAAGTAATCGTAACCACCATGGCATTGAAAGACACGTTCAACGAGATGCCTAAGCGCATAGAGTTTTTAGCCAGCTTAGGTGTGGATGAGGTTGCCGTTTACGACTTGATTCCTGTTGGACGCGGAAAAGACATAATGGATCAAGCGATGAGTCAAGAGCAACGCGTCAGCCTAATTCGGTGGTTGCAGGCGATGCAGGAGGATACAGAAATGGTTTTCACCATGTCAGGAGGAATACCGCTCTACCCCGAAATCGCCATGGAAATGCACCGCTCACACGGCACCAAACCCAAAGACCTCCTCATCAAAGAGTTCTGGATACACCATGGCGTCGGATGCCACGCAGGAACCCTATACTTTAGTTTGCGCCCCAACGGAGACGTTTACCCATGCACTTTTCTGCCTATTAAAGTTGGGAACATCCGAGAGCAAAGCCTAACCGACATCTGGCGCAACTCAAAAGTCCTCAATACTCTTAGACAAAGAAGTAATCTGAAGGGGAAATGCGGAGCCTGCGAATATCGAGAGAGTTGCGGTGGATGTAGAGGCAGAGCATACGCGTGCACAGGCGACTACTTGGAAACAGACCCAGTTTGCCTCCACGACCTGATGGTGGAAGAGAAGGTTTCTCCAGCTGACGTGAAGCGATTCGGATGGTGTGTCGGATAAACCCCATGTTTCCGCATTTCGTTTCACTTATTTTTAGCTGTTCTTTCTGCGGAACGCTCTGTTCCGTGGGGAGAGCTAAAAGTTACTTTCAACCATTTGTAAGGAGGAGCGCATAAACATGAACATGAATAAGAACATGGCGTTAGCTTTAGTTCTTCTTTGCCTAACCAGTTTAGGGGCACTTCAATGTGTAAAGTCACAATCAACAAGCAACGTATTCATCAATCCAGATGGCTCCGTTTCAGGAACCAGCGATATTCAGCACAGTGGCAACCTGTATACTCTAGCAGGCAACATCTATGATCAAATTCTTGTCATTGAAAGCAATAATATAGTTGTTGACGGGGGCGGTTTCACTCTCCAAGGAGCAGGCGGTTGGGGCGCCGCAGGAGTGGCAGGCAAAGAATCCTCAGCAGCCATAAACCTCACATGCAGCAATGTGACGATCCAAAACTTCAAGATAACGGGTTGGGAAGTGGGAATTTACTGCCCATATAATAATAACACGATTACCAGCAATTTTATCAGTGAAACCAGAAGCTGTATAGCAATCTACGCTGACAACTATAACGTCGTTGGAAACTATTTGGCAAACAGCATCGATGGAGTCCTCGACAAAGGAAACAACGATATCTTCTCGAAAAACTGGATACTCAACGATTGGCAGGCTTTCTTGATTTATTATCAATCTTCAGGGCACATCATAACGGGGAACAGGATAGAGAACAATACCGAAGCAATCAACACCTACAACGGTCAAGGCTTAGAAATCTACCATAACAACTTCATAAATAACCAAAAGAATGTGGCAACAATAAGTGATGCTTTTTCTGCTCCGCTTGGTGGAAGTGGAGGGACCTTGCCACCGTGGGATAACGGCAAAGAAGGCAACTACTGGAGCAACTATACGGGCGTTGACGCAAACCATGACGGCATAGGCGACACACCATACGTAGTTAGAAGTGATATTTACACAGTCGATAGATATCCACTCATCCCACCGCTCGATATTCCTGAGCCATCGGTAACACCAACGTTTGCAAGTGCCTTGCCTTCACCAGACACTTCGTCAACGCCTCCATTAAACGGCGATACAAACCTCTCAAATTCAACCGCAACAACCCAACCGTCAGGTTCCTCTTCAACAGGAGAGAAAAACACGCAACTGCAAGTCACACTTGCCATAATAGCTGCCGCATTAGCCGTTTACCTGATAGTGCTAATTGCCATTGGAACTTTTAGAAGCAAAAAATCAAACAAATGCAAACTCGAAAATCAAGAGCAAAATTCACAAAAACAATAAACTGCACAGACTTGGAAACGCAAAAGAAGGGGGCAGGTCAAAAGAGCACTAGCCCTTTCCAATCAGCCATTAATCCGCCTTCAAATAAGGGGGCCATAGTTTTTTTCGCAGGCGACAGTTTTACTTTTTTGGCAATCAACAATAGTCGCTTAAAGCATTGTGGAATGGGTTTAGTGTTATACTGGTCTTCGTCCTGTAATGAGCCAAACGATTAGAATGATGATTGCAACCACCAACAGAATATGTATCAAAAAGCCGATGGCAGGGATTAGAATCCAGCCGAAAAGCCAAATCAGAATCACTATAAGGGCTATCCACAAGAGTATAGACATGGTCAAAACCTAACTTACCATGGACAATTGTTCGCTATTTTAATATGTGTGACTGCAAATAATCAACCACACAAAATTTTGCTTTATCCACACTAAAAAACAGAAGAAAATTAACCCGTCACTTTCTTAGCTTCTCGATTTTCTCCACAGCGCCACTTGTCCCAACGTAAACAATGTCGGTTAAGCCAACGAAAAATCCTGTTTCAACAACGCCTGGAATCATCTTCACCTTAACTTCTAACTCCGCAGGATTCTGTATTTCGCCAAAGTATGTGTCCAAGATGGCGTTTCCGTTGTCGGTTATTACTGGGCCAAGTTTGCCTTTGCCTTCACGAACAGTAGGTTTCCCGCCAACAGCAGCGATTTTTCGTTCAACCAGTGAAATAGCAAATGGCAAAACCTCAATAGGCACAACCTGATTGTTTTCGCCTAATAGTTTGACTTTTTTCTGTTCATCAGCGATTATAATGTTAAGCTTGGAGGCTGCTGCAACAATCTTTTCCCTCGCCATTGCCGCACCCATACCCTTGATTAAGTTCAATTCAGGGGTCACTTGATCGGCGCCGTCAATTGTCACGTTGATTTCTGGATGCTCATCCAACGTTGTTATCGGTATTCCACATTTAACTGCTAACAGGAAAGCTTGGTAAGAGGTTGGAATGCCCATGATGCGCAGGTTTTCCCGTTTGATTCGCTCGCCCAGTGCTTCGATAGCGAAGGCTGCTGTGCTTCCACTTCCTAAACCAACAATAAAGCCGTCTTTAACGTGCTTAACCGCTTCCAATGCAGCTTTTTGTTTTGCTTCTTGAATTGGATCAAGGTTAGCTGTCAATTTCCATCTGCCCCAGTTTATCTAACACTTTCTCAACTTCACTACGGATTGATTCTATGCGTCTTTCAGCTTCCGTTTTAGCGTCAGGTTTCTCTTCTTGCGGTTTGCGTTTCTTCTTGGGTTTCTCTTCGCCGCTTGCTGGTGCTTCTGTATCATCGTCCTCTTCTTCCTCATCCCTCTCCATTTGTGGTGGTGTTTGCGAAGGCATTTTTATGGGGATTTCACGGATTGGTTTTACGTCAATTCGTATTCTGAGCTCTTCAACTTTGCTGGTTAATTCTCCGAAGCGTTCACTGAAGAGTTTCATGAGGTCTTCCTGCATACCCTCAAGCTCATGCAAGGCAACAATGCCTTCGTCTTTCGAAATTGATTCTTTAATGGTGTTCATCCTGTTTTTGTAAAGGCTTGCTAATTTCTCTCGTTCTTGCTCGGTAATTTTGCCTTCAGCGTGAGCTTCATAGAGTCGCCTTATGGCATCTCCCAGAATGTCTCGCTCTAAATCGAGTATGCGCAGTTCATCTTTTGCACTGGAAGCCATCGTTGTTTGGACGCTTTTAGAAATTTTAAAAGGCAAATTGGTATATTCGGGGTCTAGGTCTGTGTTTTGTTTCTGCAGCGTTTTTTTAACAGGTGACGGTTTTTTCCCGTATTTTCTCATGGCAAAAATTACTGTTCCAGAAGCGATGATTACCACTAACAATACTGCCGTTACTGTTATCGGGTCATCATACCAAACCAAGCCATGCCATCCTCGGTATCTTCATTGTGCACCATGCATATATTAATTAATATAATCGTTATGTGTTGCGTTTCAAGTTTAAATAAATATTGCAAGCTTCAGGGCGTTTATCGCTTTTTTGTGGGCACCAAGCTTTGGGGCTATTTGCGATTTTTTGTTTTTGTCTCTTTATGTGGGTGTGGGCTTTTTAGGGCTGCCACACGTCAGGTTGTGGATTGGGTTGCATTTTGAGGTTGGGTTGCTTTTCAACGTCTGTTTCGATGTGAGAAATCCGATTTCCTCCACACGCCAAACATGACTTCATGTTTAAGAGGTCAGGATGTGGATGTGAAAGCATGTTAAGCTTGCCTTAGAATCCACAAGTTACCCAACATCACTAAACAGCACAATGCAACCTAAGGAGGTTTTAATAGGCAGAATCATGCCCTAGTATACAATTAGAGTTGAAGATTATGCTGTTTAAGCATAAGAGCGTTGTAAAAGTGGACATGGCGGATTTGGATGCGGAGAAAACGAACCTATCAAATTTCTTGTCCAGCCAATACAAAGTAAATTCAACGACAACTTCTAAGGGCTTGGAACTAAATATGGAAGATGCTCAGATTTCATCGGTTGTAGTGATGGTAAAAAAATTTATTCACCACAAGAATCTAAACAGCACACACGGAGTTAACGCAGAAAATAACGTCGTCAAAATCTACAAATTCAAAGGCACCGCCAAGAAAAAAGAAAAACACGAAAAAGGCGCAGCCCACCAAAACATTACACAAAGCTGGGGACTATAAAACACACTCACCCATGTCTAAGATGCAAATAAACCCCCGACCTCTTAGGTGCAAGTCAAGCGTTTTTTTCTAGTATTAGAAGAAGGCAAAGACCCCCTATACTCATCTTCTTCCAGCGAACTTTGAGGGCAATTGCTTTTTGGCTTCTGCGTCAGGGTTAGGTTGCAGGCTGGTTGTGGAGACCACCACAAGCAACACAAAAAACAACATAGAAAAAACGTTCGCTGCTCTCCCACGACCCCCCTCCCCCTATAAAAAGGCAAAAAAAGCCCAAATATCAACCACTATAGGTCCACCGCCGGTCTCTACCTATACGTCGAGCAGTTTTTAACCAATCACCACAAGCGACAAAAGTTAGTACTTCTGAGCACGTTGTAACTCTCATTACTAAATTTTAATAAATGCCGTTTGATATGGCTATTAGGAATGTCTATGAGCGCAGAGGAAAGCGAACGAGAAGAAGAACCAATCGAAAGAAATTGCAGCAGATGCGATGAGTGTGGTTACCTAAAAGAAATGATTGATTGCCCCAGATGTGAAGAAGACATGGAGGAGAAAGGCGTTGCTCCTGGCTGGCTCCATAGAGAATGTTGTGAAGACATTTTTCTAGAGGATCCCAAAGGTTGTGGAGAATGTTGTCAAAATACTGAGTTTGGAGACAATGTAAGAAAGCATTTTGAAGCTTGCGTTAACCTTCAGAAGCTCAATAAGTCAACAACCAAACAAGGCATTGAAATCTTCAAGCCTGAGGAGGATAGCTATATTATCACTGCTCAAATGGATAAGTTGATTGAGCCTTTAAAGCCAGTTAATGTTGTAGCAGAGACCTTTTTGGACTTAGATGCGGAACTCTTGTACGTTAAGGATAATCAAAAGAATATTATTGAGTACCCCCTCAGTGTTTTTCGGGAGGTAAAAGAACGATTTTCAGAACTTTCCGGTTACGAACCAGAGTTGTTTTATAGCACAAGCAAAGGCTTCCTATTTATTGTTTATCACATAGGTGACGTATTTTATGGCGGGGTAATCTCTGGTCCGAGTGTAGAAGAAACCGAAAATACCCGCAAAGACGGTCTTTATATTGCATTAAAAGCTAAAGAAAAGTATTACCAAGCTGAGCGCTTCTTTGATGTAAAAGTAAGCCCTAATAGGGAAGAGCTAAAAATAAAAATTCAGTCGCTCTCCGAAGATGACTTAATCAAAGTGGTCCTTGTACCAACCCTTTGCGCTCAGGGTTTCAAGGGTGTAAAACCAGTTTCATTCCATGGTCCTGGTGAGAAAGGAGGCGATTTTTCTCCTTTCTATAAAATTGAGGAATTCGGAAAAATAATTTACTATTCGGCGCAGGTGAAAGCGGTAAAAATTCACGCTAAATCAGCAAAGCATGAAGGTAATGTAAATGAGCTAATTAATCAAATGGATGAGTTATTCCGAACTAGTTTTAACAGTCTAACAGGTAATGCTCAAACTAGAATTACGCGTGCCTTTATCTTTTTGTCACAACAAATTGCACCCGACGCTAGAGACCAACTCTTTTACAAATATGAAAACAGACAAGTTGTGACCATAGTCGAAATAGATGATGTTGTTACAGCAGTCATTGATGCAGGCATAGCCGATCAAATAGTTAATTACGTTAATACAAAAGAGACATCCTAACTGTAAGAATTTGTTTCTGGGTTATTGTCCCCAATTTTTTGGGGTTTACCGTCGGTAACCGCATACAGCATGTGTATAGTGTACATAGAAGCTGACATTTGCTGCATAAAATACAGTAATTCACCCAATTTTTCTTCAGAAATAGGTATCCCGCGACATCGTATAGTTCCGCTTTCTTGTATATTATAGTATAGATGTGCAACAGCATTTCTTAATTCAACTATGTCATTTCTTCGATCATGAATTTCCTGAAATCCATGCTTTCCTAAGAATTCTAGCTTACGACTAAGGCTTATTCGTTCTAGTTCACGTAAGTTTGTAATATCTGCACCATTTTTGCCTACAGTGATTTTGTTGCCATCTAGAATTAAAAGAAACGCGATAAAGTTAACGTCTGGTGTGAATATTCCTTCGACCATTGTTAGAAATAATGTATGCAACCGAAATGCGATAACTTGTTTTCTATTACACTTATCGAGATTCGACTCGTTATTTAATGCCCTTATGTTCAAAAAATTTTCCATTCTTTGCTCGGTCAGATTTATTTGTTCTATTGAAGCCTTAAGAAAGTTCTCGCCAAGTTTTTGCCCAGCATTCAAGAAAAGAGGGTTAACCTTTTCATAAAAATGTTTGGCATATTCGAAATCGCAACCGGAAGCTTGACATATTTTCTTAAGATGTCGGTAATCCATCTGATTTTTATCCATTGAGTAGGTTGAACCCCCTTGTAAAATGGGTTTCTTGTACAGTATGTTACCTTATTAGTTATAGCTTGCGATACTAACGGTTATCGATCTAACGACCTTTTTCCATTGGTCTTTAAACAAAAGAAAATGAGTGGATTGATTTTGAGCTTTCAATATAAAAGTATACTTGCAAAAATGTACCTTTTAAGTTACAATCGAAGTTTTTAATATAACAAAATGGCGATTTCTTTAAGGAATACCCATTTGTGTGTTGTAATTGCCTCGTACCTAAAAGCAGAAAACCTGTTAGTTTTCTTAGAGCTAGTCCTAAGCCAACACGGAGTTTAAAAACAAAAGCAATTCAGCGGCACTAGGTTTAAATCTTCAAGCTCTACACAGCAACTAATTATGAGAATCTTACCAATCCTTGGCGGCATTGCAGTTGCAGTCTTGTTCTTTTTTGCAGTTATCTTTGCGCTTGCCGCTTCCGTACAAGCCACAACAGCAAGGCTGGCTACAAGCGGCATCCTCTTCATAGTTGGGCTTGCAGTAATCGTCGGCATCTACTACACCATACGCAAACCCAAAACCATCATCCAGCGTTTGGAGGTTTCGGGGCAGATGGCGGCAGCCCAAATTAAATGTCCCAACTGCGGCGGATCCATAAGCGCTGACCAAATAAAGATTGAGTCAGGCGTGCCATACGTTAAATGTCCCTACTGCGGCACCACGTTTGAGGTTACTGAGGAACCAAAATGGTAAAACCTACACTGCTTGTTATCATTGCATTGTTAGCCTTGACGCTGGCAGTTTCAGTTGCAAGCAGTGTCAACGCCCAAAACTTAGTGTACAGTGTGGACCATGAGTGGGCGCAAATCTTCATCAACCAAGATGGCACCATCGACTTAACCTACAACATAACCGTGTCTGTGTCCTCGGGAGTTATGCATGGGTTCTATGTTGGGCAGCCAAAAGCCGACTTCACTGTAGGCCAAGGAGTAGACCAATACGGAAACACACTCCAAGTTCTCGATAAAAGTAGCGGCAGCGACTACCGAGTTGACGTGACACTAAACCAGCCCTTAACCGCTGGGCAATCCGTTTGGTTCCAAGTCACAACCAACGTTGCAGGAATGATAAGCAACGACACCCAAAACCCAGGCAACTATGGCATGCAGTTTATTCCCCAATGGGACACCGCTGTTCCGATTAGTGATGTGCGGGTGCAGATTGTGTTGCCTCCAGATGTGACCGTACCCGACGTGAAAACTACCCAGAACTTCTACAATGGCACTTCAACTGTGCAGGGGCAGTTGGCGGTTTACTGGGAAAAACCAGTCATACAAGCCAATGAACAGTTTTTGGTGGGCGTTTCTTTTCCAGCCAGATTCATGCCCAATTACGTACCCAGCCCATCGGGAGGCGGCATAGACTTTGGAATTTTCGGTGCCATTCTAGGAGTTATTGGAGTCCTGGTTGCAATTGTCATTATAGTTTTGGTGTTTAGGGCGCTAAGTAAAAGCTCCTATGCATCGCCCAAGGTGAGCATGGAAACGTTGGGGGTTAAACGTGGCTTAACAGCTGTGGAAGCATCATACCTTATGGATCTAAAGCCACCCCAAATAGTAACTGAAATCCTCTACAGCCTACTGCAGAAGAGGGCAGTTTGGGCTCAAGAAACTAAACCATCGCTTAAACTGAAAGTGTTGCCGCCGTTTGACAATAAAACTGGTCCAAAAGACAATCCCCTGCGATATTACGAAATCGATTTCCTCAATTCCTTGAAGCCCGATGGAACTCTCGACGAAGAGAAACTTGCGCACACCATCATGTTCCTTCGCGACACGGTGGAGCAGAAGCTGCAGGGTTACAGCCGAAAAGACACCGTTGACTACTACAGAAAAATCGCATCTCAAGCTTGGGCTCAAGTGGAGCAAGCGGGTACGGTTGAGTTGGCATCGAATGCTTATGATGAGCAACTGCTCTGGCTGATGCTTGACCCCAACCAGCGGACACGTACAGAAACTGTGTTCAGAGATAGGGTTATCCAGCCGAATCCGCTGTGGTTCTGGTGGTGGTACGGCTACACCATTTATCATCCGCATCCCACGTACATCCCAAATGTTAACGTGCCAGCACAATCAGCAAAGCCGCCAGCTATTCCAGGAGCCGATTTCGCAAACACAATCGCCACATCTGTCGAGAAAACTTCAAACAACATCGTAGTCAACTTAGAAAAATTCGCCAACGCCATCGTTCCGCCGCCGCCAAAAGCTTCCCATGACCCAGCTCATCCTAAAGCGGACTGCGTTTGTGCGTGTGCTGCATGTGCTTGTGCCTGCGCTTGCGTCTCGTGTGCTTGTGCATGTGCAGGTGGAGGAGGACACTAAAAATGAGTTTTCTAAAGAAAAAGACAATCCCGTTTGGAAGATACACTTACCGTGGAACTGACAAGTTCGCAGGCATGTCCTTGCAGCTACGTGTTGAGGCAAGTGGACAAGGCGTCATGGTGATTAACGGCGATAGAATTCTGCATCTTAATCATACGGCTACTGCGTTGGCTTACTTTTTCGTGCAGGGCTTGCCCGAAAAAGATGTGGTGAAAAAAATTCGGGGCATGTACCGTGTTAATGCTGAAACCGCCAAGGCTGATTACGAAAAACTTGTTTACACAGTAAGCACGCTTGCGCAGACCGCGAAAATTGACCCCGTGAGCTTTCTTGAAATCGAAAAGATGGAGCCTTTCAGCTACCAGTATTCAGCGCCGCTGCGCATGGATTTGGCTTTGACGTTTAGGTGCCAAAACGACTGCGTGCACTGTTATGCTGGCGGACCACACGAAACACCCGAACTGACAACGACGCAGTGGAAAAGCGTAATTGACAAGCTCAGCGAAATCGGCGTCTTCATCTTAACCTTCACGGGTGGCGAACCCACGCTGCGGGAAGATTTGCCTGAACTGTTACTGTACGCTCAAAACAAGGGCATGGTAACTGGGTTAATCAGTAATGGGCGACGGCTCAAGGATAAAGCGTATGTGGATGTGCTTGAAAAATCAGGCTTAGACTTTGTGCAGGTAACGTTGGAATCTCACAAGCCACAAGTTCATGACAAAATGACGAGCGAGAAGGGCAGTTGGAAAGAAACCGTCGCAGGAATCCAAAATGCAGTGCAATCGCAAATTTACGTTTCAACCAACACAACGCTAAGCAAACACAACGCAGCAGACTTCCTCACAACCGTCGACTACATTAAAGCGCTTGGTGTGGATGCGTTTGGCTGCAACAGCCTCATCTACTCAGGCAAAGCCCCAGATGCAAGTGAAGAATTCGCCCTATCCGTCGAAGATTTAAAGCTGCTTTTGCCGAAAATTCGAGACAAAGCCCACATGATTGGCTTAAAGTTCCTCTGGTACACGCCAACCCAGTACTGCCACTTTGACCCCGTTCAACTGGGCTTAGGCGTTAAAACCTGCACAGCGGCCATGATAAACGCGTGCGTGGGACCAAACGGCGACGTTTACCCATGCCAAAGCTACTTTGAAAGCCTCGGAAACATCCTAACTGAGCCTTGGGAGAAGATTTGGCACCACCCCTTGGCAGAAAAACTCCGAAACCGAGAATATGCCGAGGAAAAATGCAAGGATTGCTCGCAGCTGCAGGTCTGTGGTGGCGGATGCCCCTTGGAACTTCAAAACAAAGAGCACCAATGTACCCAGACAGGATAATTTATCTTTAGCAAGCTACCATTCTCTTCTTAGGCAAATAGCGCTGGTTTGTGAGTTTAGAGAGAATGGCTCAAACGGAAAGATGCAGGCTTATTGTTTTCGATGTAGAAGGAGTACTGATTCCTAAAAACCGCTTCATTTTTGAAGTAGGCAAAACTTTAGGTTTCCTCGGGCTAGTTAAACTTCTTTTCTTCGGTCTTCTCTATGAAGTAGGCATTTTGAAGTTAGAATCAGCCTTAAGACACATTTTCAAGGATATGAAAGGCATTAAACTTGAAACCCTACTGTTTATTTTCGGCAAGATTCCAGCTACACCTTATCTGCAAAACTTTTTTTGCCAGCTTAAAGCACGCAAATGCAAGATAGCCCTAATTAGTTCAGGGATACCCACAATCATCGTTAAGAAATTGGCGACGGCGTTAGGTGCAGATTACGCTTATGGAGTTGAAGTTGAAACCAAGGATGAGAAGTTAACGGGTGAAATCTGGGGCGACGCAATCACAAAGAACGGAAAGCAAAAGATTTTGTGTGACATCTTGAATCGAGAAAATTTACGATTGAGCGATTGTATTGTTGTTGCTGACGACCGAAATAACCGTTGCATTTTCATGCCAGGGATGTTAAAAATCGGTTTTAACCCTGATTTTGTTATAAGAGTTAAGGCTGACCGAGTTGTTAGTAGTAAACTTTCAGGAATCCTGCCAATTATTGATGGGAAAAAGCATAAGCGTTCTTTTCCGTCAACGAATGATCTTGTAAGAGAAGACATTCATGCTTCAGGATTTTTTATGCCAGTCATTGCGGGCCTGATCGGTATTCCCGTTGTGGCCTCGATAATCATCTTCATCTCCATTGTTTATACTGCGTCTGAGCTTTCGCGTTTGGAGGGACGTGAATTGCCCTTGGTTTCCGCGATTACGCGTCATGCGGCTTCGCAGTCGGAGTTGTATGGTTTTGCTGCGGCACCGCTTTACTTTGCTTTTGGGATAGTAGCGACTTTGCTTCTTTTCCCCACCCGCGCAGGCGGTGCAGCCATCGCAATTTTCTGCTTCGGTGACAGTGCAGCTTCGCTTTTCGGAGGATTAATTTCTACTTCGTTACCGTTTAACAAGGGGAAGACTTGGGAAGGTTCATTGGCGGGGTTCATTTTTGCTTTTTTGGCTGGGTCGTTCTTTGTTTCACCATGGTTAGCTTTGGCTGGGGCAGCGATTGCCATGACCATTGAGGTTTTGCCTTTGCCAGTGAACGATAATGTTTTGATTCCGATGATTACGGGTGCAGCGTTAACTTTGCTGGTCTAAACGAAATATCGCTTTCTCAATGATTCATACTTTAATTTTCTAAAAATTATTTCTTGGTCTGGGAACTGATTAAGTCGTGTTTTTGTTGGTGGGTTAACTTTTTAATTTCCCGCTCCCGCTTCATCGCGCTACTTCTTGAATTAAAAAGCTCCACATACGCAATTTTTTGCGGTCTGTGGGCTTTGGTGTATTTTGCCCCTTTCCCATTTTCATGCTGCCTTGTTCTTTCATCCAAGTCTTTGGTGTAACCCGTATAGAAGCTTCCATCCATGCAGAGCAAAATGTAAACGTAAAACGACATTCGCGATTTAGTGCTCCTTGACCTCGATTGGCAGGTAATCGTAAACGATGCCTTTCTGCATGGCTCTTTTGAGGTAGGCTTCCGGATCAATTTCCTGCACTTTCCCCCGGTCCACATCGATTATGTAGATTTCTTGGATGCGCGCATTTCGGATTTCCTCAAGGGTCACGGGTGGTTTTTGGTAGTAGGCGTCGCAGAGCTTTTTGATTTGCTCTATTTCTTGGTCTGTGCGGTTTCTGGGCGGCTTGGCTAATGTAGGTGGAAAAGGCAGAATGTAGTGCGGCGGTACGCCTAAAGCGAATTTTCCTGCGAAGCTGCTGTAGCGGATTATTTTGCTTGCTAACCGCGCGGTCGTGTAAGTTAATGGTGCCAATGCGTTTTCGGGTGGGATGAAGCCTGTTTCTACTTCAACAATTAGGTTTCCCAACCCTTTGATTCCGTATAAGTCGCAGGTTAAGATTTCGTTTAGGGGGTATTCAAGTTGGACTTCGTAGCCTTTTTGGATTAGGTATTTGGCGCATACGAGTTCCATTACGGAGTGGTTGATTTTTACAACGTTTTCTTTTTGGAGTTTGATTAGCCAGTCTTTTAGCATGTTGAGTTTGTTTTCAACTTCTGGGGCAGCACCACAGGTTAACCTGGATAGAAGAACGGTTAAGTCGTTTTCGAATTTTTCCCTGTTACTCATCGTGCTTCCTTGCCAACTTGCTGGCTAACAACTTCTGGTACTTAACTAGTCGAATTTAATATATAAAGCCAAAAAACGACTAACCCATAGTTTACAAGTTGATGTTGTCATTATTTCCTTAAATAAGATACATGATTGTCTGTTTATGCTTGATGTTCCATGGTTTTTTGTC
The DNA here is from genome assembly GCA_003141855.1 of Candidatus Bathyarchaeota archaeon. Lineage (GTDB taxonomy): Archaea > Thermoproteota > Bathyarchaeia > Bathyarchaeales > Bathycorpusculaceae > Bathycorpusculum. Next base: position 48,764 of record PLNS01000004.1, read on the forward strand.
TAAATTTGTGTCTAACCATCAATTCCGCTTACCGAGTTTTTAGTGCTCTTTGTATAAGAATCTTAAATACAAACAAAAAATCACTAGTTATCAACCAAGTTGAGGAGTAAGCTGAATCAACGAGTTTTAGAACAGTAGTCAACATTAACTAGCCGTTTTAGTGGGTTCTTGCGATTGCATCAACGGGATTTTCTTTTGCGGTTTAGTTAACATATGGCTGAACTTTTCTGGTTGCTCAGGCTTAGCCTCAACTTGGCGCTCATTTTTACTGTTTTAGGGCAGAGAGTAGAAGCCGCGTGTTGGGAACGTCGACTTCAACGATTTTGCAGCCTTTGAACTCTTTTGCTTCGCCCATAATGTTCTTGACTGTTACGTTGTCGCCTTCCACTTTAGCGTAAATGGCATCTTTGAATTGGATTTTTCCGTTTAAGATTACGTTAAATTCACACATAGCCAATCACAGGTAAGGAAAAATGGTTTTCTTGGTTATAAGCGCTTTGAGCAAAAACACCGAATTATTTGGAAAAAGGCTAAACTCTAGTGCTCAAAGCAGACTATACCCCCTTATTTATACCCTCAACAACTGCTGAGATTAAAATTTAGGTAATGAGCATTCATTTAGAAGAAGCGATTTTTTAATAGCCCTTGTGTAGGAATACTTGTGCTCTTTCATCATTTGCTAGGGCGCTGCTTTGTTGCTTCAAAATTTCCCTGTAAGAACCTCTGCATCTCTGAGTGACCTCCCCCTCCCTTATATAAAGAAACAATTGCTGAGTAAGTTTGAATTTTCAGAAGTTGGGGTAAGGTGAGGGGTTAGTCCCTCTCTCTTTTTGTTCTTGATTGAGAAGTGTTTTCTGTGCTTATAGGGGATATTTCGGTTTTCGTAATATATTCAAGCGTTAGCTTGGCTTTAACTTTAAAAGTTGTTCTGCTTGCTGTTTTCCCAAGCCCTTTACGGACAGCTGTTTTTCTTTAGAAGTAAAACCTGAGGCAAGCTCAACCTTCACATGCAAAAGCTTCGTGAATTCTTTTATGATTTCCTTGTTTACTTTGCCCTTGACTGGTTCCTCCGTGGAGTAAACAACAATCTCGTTGCCGTCAAGCTCTATCTTAAACTTGGGGGAGTTGGGTTTTACAAAAACTTTGATGGTTACCCCGTCTTTGCTTTCGCTGATGCTCATGCAGTGATGCACTCAGGTTGTGCTTTGCCCGTTTGCAGTGCCCAGCTGAACTTGTTGCGTAGGGTTTGGGGGTAGAATTTTTCAATGTCGAATTTGACTTTCTTTGCCCATTTCACGTACGCAGTCGGGTCAATGTACGATTTAAGCGAAGTGCCCAAGTTGTATTCGCGGGTTAGCTTTGTTAATTCAATGTCCAGCTTGGCTCTTTCAATTCGGGTTTCAAGCGACTCGGTCTTTTTGCCCTCGGCTTTTTTCGCTTTCAGTTGCTGCTGAAGGTTTTTGAGGTTTTCTTCCTTATGGACTACTCGTTCGTCAAAGGTCGGCGGAATCTTGCGTTTGTGGTTTGCTAATTCAGCGACTTTGAAGTTTGCCATTTTTGCAGCGAAACTCTTCCTGTAGTCTGGGTCGTCTTTGGTTACTCCGCTCTTTTCCAGTTCTTCTTTTACGGTTTTTGTGCATCGCCATGTGCGGAAGACTTTAGCGGTTAACTTTGGCATTTTCTCGGAGAGGAATCTGGAGACTTTTTTGGAGTCGACGCCTTGGAAGAGGTATTCTTGGTTTGGGTCATTCATGAACTCTTGAATATTTCTGATAACTTCTGGCGGTGCCTTATACTGTTTAACCCATCGCACGCTGTCTTTGCCTAAGAAGTCGAAGTGGATGGTGTCGCCTTCAATCTTGATGTGCTCCTTTCTAAGCGTGATTGCGCCTACGGTGTCGGCTTCGTCTGGGTCTTTTTCGTCGCCAACCCTCATGTTAGGCACCAAAATAAGCCACGACACAGTCGCAACCTTGCGCCTATTATCATCTTTGTCGTCTAAATTCTTGAGGATGTGCGCCTCGATTTGCTTGATTTGTTTGCCCAACGTTTCGGCTTTCTGGAACTTCTCTTTCTCGCGATTCTGCTTTAGGAATGCCGTGTCGGAGAACCAGACGTACTTGATTTTGCCTGTTAGTTTGTCTTCCCACTTTGCCACGTACATCTTGTTGGGTTCCCAAACGATGCCTTTCCAGTTGCCCGCGGGCTTCGGCATTTCTGGAGGCAAGTTAAGAATAATGTCCTCTTCACTTGGGCCGTCCTTCCATTTTCCGCGCTGCGGATGGTCGCCGCGCCCGGCAAAAAGGCAGGATGGCTCCGAAGTCCAGTTAGCAATCTCAAGTTTTTGGCCGTCAACTTCCGCGTAACCGAACTTTTCCTTGAACGCTAACCGTTTGACTTTGCGTTCTTCCGCTTGCTGCTTTTTGGTTTCTTTGGTTACGGCTTCTTTGTTTGCTTTGTCTTGCTCGATGAAATTCTTTACTTGGATGAAATCGATTTCCTCATCCCTCGGCGAATTATCGATATTAGATAAGTACTTTGAAGAGTAGCCATCCAAGAAAGCTGCTTGAGGGTTCTCTTTTTTGAGTTGCCCAAGGAATTCTTTCATGAAGTTCTTTTTGAAAAGGTTGTCTGGCGGAGAAACTGTTGATAGGGCTTTTCTTGTCCATGCAACCGCCATCTGCTCGCTTTTAGGCGTTAGCTTTACGGTTTGGCCTTGGATTTTGACGCTAAAGCCTTTGTAATCGTAAGGCGGAACGAATATGCCGTTATGTTTCAAGCTTTTCATAACGTGTTTCATTAACTAACCCCATTTTGCGGCACAAAGTTTCTTCCTTAGCCACCTATTAGCTTTTACATGCTTTTTTTATCTTTCGATGCTAAGCTGCAACTTTCAATAACCTCATCTGTGCAACTTAAAAACCTTCAGCAAAACACCATGCATTATTCAGGAAAAAAACGTTTTCTGCCGTTTTGCAGCCCTGTCACTCTGCAATTTCTTGTAAACCAAATCCACATTTTTCCGTTCAACATAGCCCTTGTGTGGGCGAAAACCCCCTGAGAATCCTCCGGGGATGTGCATGAGTTCATGAATCAAAGTTCTCTCTTTATCCTCAGCAGACATCTTGTCAAAAATCTCCGAAATAACCTCGATCGTGTAGGATGGCGGAAGGTTTAGAACGCCATGCCAAATCTTGCCTAACCCGTGAATTCGGGCGATGGTGCGCCGTGCCTTGGAGCCTTTGCTTCGCACGCAAAAAACAAACTGCGGCACGACATGGTAGAACTCGCATTCCTGCGCTAACTGGTCAACTTGTTTTTTGATTTCTGGAGCCTCAAAATACTTTATCGGCACTGCAATACCCTCTCCCGTTTACCTTCTGATATGTTGTTTGGGTTAAAAAGCTAAGTGTTTTTCCGCAGAATTTTCGCAAGTTCCATCCAGAAGGTAGCCACAAACGACACGGCAATGACTAGAGCCCAATCCTGCAAGCTTAAACCAGTAATCTGCAGGGACGTCTGTATGAATGGCAATGAGGTGCCTGCAAGTAAGGTCACAAACACAAGCAGTGCCCACAGTAGCATGACTTTGTTTGAAAGCAAACCTTCCTTTATCAGCGGTTCGCGTTCCGAGCGGAAGTTCAGTGCAAGGAAAATGTGCCCAAACATCCACGTCGCAAACGCCACCGTCCGAGCGTAAGGTAAACTTTGCGTTATATACCATGCGAACAGGAAAGTTGCCGTGACAGCTATAAAGAGGCCCAATGCCCCCAAAAATAGGGTTCTTAGCATGGACTTGTTGAGGAATTTCTCTTTTGGGCTGATGGGCGGCTTTTGCATAGTTCCCGTTTCTTCGGGTTCAGCGACAAAGGTGGCGGAGGCTGCTAAATCCATGAAGAGTTCGAGCACTATGATTTGTATTGGAGCAAACGGAAGCGGAATGCCCAGGATGATTGGGACAATGAAGATGGAAACTAACGCTACCTTGCATGCTAAGTAGTAGCGGACGCCCTTGCGTAGGTTGCCGAACAATTTGCGGCCTTCCTTCACGGCTGTTTCAATCGTGGCAAAGTTGTCGTCGGTCAGTATCATGCTTGCCGCTTCTTTCGCAACATCCGTTCCGCGGATGCCCATCGCAATCCCGATGTGGGCTTCTTTTAGCGCTGGAGCATCGTTAATGCCGTCGCCCGTGACTGCTACGACTTCGCCGTTCTCCTTGAGCAGCCTGACCAGACGCAGCTTGTCCTCAGGAGCCACTCGGGCAAAAACAAACGTGTGCTTCAACGCTTCTTTCAAGTCAGCGTCGGTCATTTTTGCGATTTCGCTGCCCGTTAACACGTTTGCGCTGTTTATGCCGACTTGGCTGGCGATTGTCCTTGCGGTTTCAGGGTGGTCTCCTGTAATCATGATCACTTTGATTCCTGCTTCTTGGCAAGTCTTGATGGCGCCCCTGACTTCTTTGCGAGGCGGGTCGATGAAGCCTATGACGCCGACGAAGACGATGTCTCGCTCAAGGCTCTCCTTGTTGGACGCTGAATCGGCTGGTAATCGGTGGTACCCAAAAGCCAGAAGACGCTCGCCTGAACGCGCCATCTGCGCTATTACCCCAAGAACTTCACTTCTTAAGGCATCCGTGAGCGGTGCCTCTTCGCCTCCGAGCAAAATTTTACTGGAGTTTTCAAGGATTTTCTCGGGTGCACCACTGGACAGAGCAATCAAGGAGTTGCCGTACTGGTAAACGTAGGAGGCGAGTTTGCGTTTAACATCAAAGCTTAATTCATCTTTAAGAACCCAATCTTTCGACAGGGCTTGAACATCGATGCCGTCTTGCTTTAAGCGTTGCAGGATTGCTTGAGCCATAGGATTATCCAACCCAGCGGTTCCTGCCATGTCGCGGATGGCGTCGCTTGCCAAAAGACCCGTTCTTAATGCCGCTTTCTCATTTTCCTTAAACTCGCCCGTTGAGCGTATGGCGCCGTCAAAATAGAAGTGCTCAACCCTCATCTCGTTCTCCGTAATCGTGCCCGTCTTGTCTGTGGCAATGACGGTTACGGTTCCAAGAGTTTCCGCCCCAAGCAAACGCTTCACAATGGCGCCCTTGCGCGATAATGCATAGCTGCCGACGCCCAAAACCATCGTGATTATAATGGGAAGCTCTTCGGGGATAACCACAAACGCCAAAGACAACCCGTAAAGCACAGCCTCTCCAGGATTAGGCTGCAAACCCCTAACATAGCTTAGAACTGGGATTAATATGGCGAAGAAGAGCGCAACCCAAACCAGCGTTTTCGAAAGTTGCTTCATGGCTAATTGGAGGGCGGTTTTGGGTTCTTTGACGGCTTTTGTTATGCCTGCGACCCTTCCAAGCTCCGTGCTTACGCCCGTGGCGGTTACGAGCGCTTTTGCCCTTCCACGTGTAATTACGGTTCCAGTGAAAAGCATATTTGTTTGGTCGGTGATTCTGGTTTCACTCGGCAACACTGCGGCGGCATCTTTGGCAGCTGGGAACGATTCGCCCGTCAACGAGGACTCATCAACTTCTAACCCGTAAGCCTCAAGAATTCGAGCATCCGCTGGAACTCTTTGCCCCACCTTCAAAAGCAAAATGTCGCCTGGAACCAAAAACGCCGTCTGAACCTCTACAGGTTGACCGTTTCTAAGCACCAAAGCGGTCGGCGGCGCCAATTGCCCAAGCGCTGAAATGGAGCGCTTAGCCCTGTACTCGTTCCAAACTTCAGCCAAGACAAGGATGATGATTATCACGATGATTGTTAGGGCGTCGGTTAAACTGCCCAGGACACTGTAGAGCACTCCAACCGCAATCAATAGTAGAATCATGGGTTCAGTGATTTCTTCCTTTAAAATGCCAAGGAAGCGGATTTCCTTTTCCTCAACGAGAGTGTTTTTTCCGTGCTGGGTTAGCCGCTGTGCTGCCTCTTGGTCTGTTAAGCCCCTTTCAGGGTTAACGCCTAACGCCCGTGTCAGTTTTTGTGTGTCTTTTGAATGCGATTGGCTCATCGGCAGTTCCTAAACCTATAGGTTTGAGATAATTACTAAAGGTTGCGAAAGCGACCATGCCCTAAAAAGATTGCGCAGGTAATCGGTAGAATTTAGAGAGCTCAAAGTTTTCCTTTTTCACTGTTTATGCTACTTGCAGTCTTGATTGCATAAAAAACTGTTGCCAAAAACAAGATAACGATGGTTTTAAGCTTAATTACTATGAGAAAGCTTGCATTGGTGCATTGTAAGCAATCGCCAAACTGCAATTTGTTTTTTGCAAACAATTTTTGGCTTATTATGCAAAACTTTATAACCGCGCCAAACGTTTTGTGTCTAAAAAGGTAGAAGCAAAATGAAATTCGGTACATACATGTTTGAAGCAAAGAAAGTTCCAGGCTTCGATTATGACCTTTTCCGAGTAAAACCAGAAGTAGGCAGACGAATGCCGCCAAAAGCTGACATGCACAGCAACATCGCAATCTTCGGAGACAACGTAACCGCTCGTATCCACCCAGACTGGATTTCACAATCAGATTTAGGCCCCGCATGGAGAACCAACGACAACTTTAACGTTCGCTGGGAAGTACTCTGTGCAACCCAACCCGAACACCGCGCAGAACAACTTGACTACATCGAAGACGTTGCACGCAAAAGCCAAGGAATCTGGCTAAACAGCATCCACTTCGCAGAACACGGCCACTGCACATGCCCACGATGCAAAGATCTATGGAAGAAAAGCGGCTTAAGCTGGTACGAATGGCGAAGAAAAGAAGTCACCAACTACATGGCACAAGTAAGCGACCGCGTACGCAACAGAGCAAAGAAAAAATTCGTCATCGGCGTCCTCCCAGACCCAGTTACAAACTATGAACGCTTCGGCGTCAACTTCGACGACCTAGCACCACTAACCGACGAATTCCTCGTTGTAATGTTCAACAAAAACTACGCTACACCATGGTACAACGAAATGCTTACACGTAACTTCAAGAAACTCTTCAAAGACGTCCCACTCAACATTGCATTATACGTTATCGGTCCAGGCGACGACCCCAAAGAAACACCAACCCCTGCTGAGCTCTTAACAGTCTCAGTCCGCATGGCACGCGCAGGAGTAGACGGACTCCTATACCTCACAGACAAAGCAGCACAAATGCAAGAATTCCAAAAAGCAGCAATCTCCCAAAAAGATGTTCGCGAACGCCTAAAGAGCTACGGCGGAAAAGCAGGTCAAGAAGTTCTCGACTTAGTCACAAGTTGGGAAAAGATCGTATAATAAGCCTTCACAAGAAACAATGCAGGCAGAAACAACCTATAGTGGTGAAAACCACCAAGGCTGCCCTTTTTATTTAATTCATTNNGACTCGTAATGGGCTTCGATTAGGATTTTGAGGGCGTCGATGTTCTTTTTTATGTCTTCTACTTCGCCACTTTTCTGCAAAACCCCCGACTTTACAAGTTGCTCGTTTATCTTGCTAACCGAAACCTCAAGCACCTTAACTTTGAACGCGAAAATCTGAAGCGAATAGAGCAAACTAAGCTGAGAATTCAACCTTTCTAGACGGTCTAAATCAAGGGTTTTCCCAATGAACGCCTTTAACTTTTGCTGTTGAGATGCTTCTGGTGATGCGAGAAGTTGCTCGTAAATAGCTGTTTGTTTTACGGTGGCTTCTTTTGTTTCATCTACAACTTTCTGTACCCGCTTCGCGGTTTTATCCAACATTTCTAAGACTTCATCCAACCCAATTCTCCCCCAAATCAACAGTTAACTTGCTTTCAAGGACTGTATGACCCATTATATATAGCTTAAACCAACTGTTTTCAAAGTTTTTAATAGGTAAGCTTTTAGGCACTATAATACATAATCATTAAACCAGAATTAACTAAGAGGAATATTATGCCTTCATTAGCAAAAAAGAATAAAGCAAAAAAGAAGAAGCACGAAGAAAAAACCGGAAAGTAGCCCTTTTCGTTTTTGAAGGCTACGTAACCGAAAAAACCTAAACATATCTTTTCTCTTTATCGCAGTACCATCTTTGATATTGCTGAATGTAACGGATTGGGCTTCTGCAGTAGGGGCAGGTTGGAGTTGTGGGCGGTGGTGGCGGCGGAGGTGGAAGAGTTGCCTCAGGGCGCAACATCAACTGGTGTACTTATCTTTGCTTTCGCTATTCAATAGAACAATACAAAACATAGCCCAAAATGACCTATATTTTTACAATGGAGGGGGATTTTGATCCCCACCGAAGTGGAGATTTCATCCGCAAACCTCTTTTTCTAATAATTGAAGTGGCGGAACAATTATCACGTCTTAATGGAACTTTCAGCAATGTCCAAATTTACCCATCTTTTTAAATATCACTTAATAGTAAAATTTTTTGGGGATGCTTTATTTTGGTTACAGAAAAAAAGATTGGAGATAAAACCGTTTTTATCTGTGATATTTGTGGTCTTGGATATTCAGAAAAGAACATAGCTAAAGACTGTGAGGATTATTGCAAAGCCCATCCTGGTTCTTGTAGTGTGGAGATAACCAAGAAAGCGGTTTATTTTCCAGATATGCCAATACTACCAAAGAAAAAATAGTTATCTTGAAATCAGCATAGGCTTCTTAATGTTTTTTGAGTTTTTAATCCGATGGTCTACTATTGGGATAGAAGCAGAGTCCCTGGAAATCGCTTGGTCCTTTGCCGAACATGGAAACGTGATTATCTTCTATGTTGCAGGCTAAGGTAGCCATCCACAATAGCTTGAATAGCCAGCTTTATGCCTGCAGAAGCACTACTTAAGGTTTATTACGACTTCCGATATATTTAAGAGACACCGAAACATATGAACATAAGTAAAAATGGGGGAACAAAAAAAAGTGTTGTCAAGAGATTGTGGTGGCTGCTCCCAACTTAAGCTATGCAGTAAACGTTATAACAGAGTCGCTAAAGGCGGAAAAGTGTACTGCCCCGACGGTACAGCGCATTTGATTGATAGCTCTAGCTTGATTCAAATTGCGCCTCTGCAAATCCAACGGAGTTTGTAACCACAAAGTTGCTTTATGCAAATAGAGAGCTGAAATGAAATGGATAAGATAATAACTTTGGATTGCCAAACTAAAATGGTTAGTCTTTTCTGTGAAGATTGTTTAGCAAGTAAAGAATGCAAGATTCATGAAACAAAAAAAACATAGATGATGCACCCCAAAGACGTTATGCAGAAAGCCACTGCAGAGCAAGAGTTTATGTCGAAGCACAATGGTTATTTGAATCGGACGACAACTAAGGGTCAAGTCACGGCGTGCATAGATTCCGAAATTGCTGTAAAATAGTTTTTATTCATAGAACGCCAGCCAACAAGCTCATTTAGTGATTTATTATGGACTGGGGGGGATTTGAACCCCCGACCTCTTGAGTGCAAGTCAAGCGTTCATACCAGCTGAACTACCAGCCCTTAACATTCCCGAATCAGATACGATTCCTTGATATTTAGGTTTTGCCAGCAAAAAATAATTGCAAAGAAAAAAGTTCAGTTGAAAAAAACAAAAAGCGATTGATTAAAACGTTATATCCCAAAAACCATAACAGTAACATGGGATGTTAAAGATGGACTTAACAACAGTAAAAATTGAACCGCCCAAAGACTGCAACACTATCCTTGGCATGGCGCACTTCATAAAAACCGCCGAAGACCTCTACGAGGCGCTGGTGAATTCGGTGCCCAACATCCAATTTGGCTTGGGCTTCTGCGAGAGCTCAGGTCCCTGCCTTGTACGCCATGAAGGAAACGACGTGGAACTGAGACGGTTGGCGGCGGAGAAAGCGTTTGAAATCGGCTGCGGCCACAGCTTTTTGATATTCATAAGGAATGCTTATCCGCTCAATGTTTTGGATAAAATCAAGAAAGCGCCCGAGGTATGCACTGTTTACGCTGCCACAGCCAATCCGCTGGAAGTTATAATTGCTGAGATCGCTCAGGGCAGAGGCATCGTTGGCGTTGTAGATGGGCTAAAGAGCAAAGGCATAGAAACCGATGAGGACCTTGCTGAGCGGCGACAGTTCCTGCGGAAAATAGGCTACAAACTGGGCTAAACGGCGCTTGTCACTTTTCCCAAGCTAACAGGGTTTGGAACAATGAATCATCAATGTTCCCGCCAGTCAACACTAACGCAACCGTTTTGCCCACAAACAAATCTTTATTCTCAAGAAGCAACGCCGCGGCAGCGGCACCTGAGCCCTCCATGACTTGCTTTTCGTTTTCCCAAAGCAAATAAACCGCGTGCCGTATGGACTCTTCCCTGACCAAGAACATGTCATCAACATATTGCTGAACCATCGGAAAAGTTATAGAGCCCCTCTCAACGCCTCCTGAAAGCCCTTCTGCAATGGTTTTTGCTTCATGCCTGTGAGCTTTAACAATTTCGCCGGACTTTAAAGACTCAAACATTATTGGAACAGCGGCGGACTGCACTCCTAAAACCTGCACGTTTGGCTTAAGACATTTCAAGGCTATGCTGACCCCTGAGATTAAACCTCCACCGCCGACTGGCACAACAACAACTTCAACGTTTGGAAGCTCCTTTAAAACTTCTAAACCAATAGTTCCATGTCCAGCCACGATTAACTCGTCGTTGTAAGGTGAAATGTACAGGCGCCCTTCAATCTGCGCTAATTCTTTAGCTTTCCGTTCAGCTTCAGGTAAAGTTGCACCATACAACACCAACTCTGCCCCATACTGTTTTATTCCATCCACTTTTACCTTCGGCGTGTTAGTGGGCACAACAATTTTCGCTTTGAAACCAAGTTCCCTCGCCCCAAAAGCCACAGCTTGGCCATGATTGCCCGCTGAAGCCGTCACCACACCTCTCGCTTTTTCTTCAGAGGTTAGGTTTAGTAGTTTGTTTATGACGCCTCGAATCTTGAAGGAATGTGTAACCTGCAAGTTTTCAAGTTTCAAGTACACGTCGGCGCTGCATAGTTCGCTTAGAAATTTCGAGCGGATTAAAGGGGTGGATTTTGCGTAGGGCGCTATGGTTTTTTGTGCACTTTGTATATTTTGAAGAGTAACCATGGTTATCGCCTAAAAGACCGTTTGCTTACCTGTTAAGGTAATTACCATAAACTATTTTAGTTTACTTAAGAATCAAACCTTAACAGTACTTAGCGATGTGTTTTTATGGCTTTAGAGAGAAACATGGCTCAAATTCAAGCTTACCAAAAACAAGCATCAGAAGAACAACAGAAACTCAAAGACAAAATGGGCAAAATTAAACATAAAATCGCCATCATAAGCGGCAAAGGCGGCGTTGGAAAAAGCACGGTGACAGTGAATCTTGCCACGGCTTTTGCGATGCAGGGGAAACGTGTTGGCGTTTTAGACGCTGACATTCACGGGCCGAGCGTTCCTAGGCTATTGGGTTTGGAGGGACAGCAGGTTAAGACTGGTCCAACGGGTGTTCTTCCTGTTGATGGCCCGTTGGGGATGAAGGTTATGTCGATTGATTTCTTCTTGTCCGAACAGACGCCCACGATTTGGCGCGGACCCTTAAAGATGCGTGCAATCCGACAGTTCCTCTCAGACATAGTTTGGGGCGAACTTGATTTTCTCTTTATTGATTTGCCGCCCGGAACAGGCGATGAACCCTTAAGCGTAGCCCAGCTTCTCCCAGATATGGACGGCGTAGTAATCGTTACCATGCCCTCAGAACTGTCAATTTCCATCGTTAAGAAAGCAATCACTTTTGCTCAAAGACTAAACATGCCTATCATCGGCGTGGTGGAGAACATGAGCGGGTTTGTCTGTCCTGGTTGTGGTGAAAAAATCGAGATTTTCAAATCCGGCGGTGGCAAAAAGATGGCTCAAGAAGCTGGCGTGCCGTTTCTCGGCAGCATCCCCATTGACCCCACGGTAGGTGAGGATTCTGATAAGGGAACGCCTTTTGTGTTTTCGCATAAGGATTCGGCTGCTGCTAAGGCTTTTATGGAAATTGTAAAGAACGTTGATGAATACGTGAAAAGAAAACAAAAGTAAAAAGATTGGAGAGCTTAAAACTCCCAGGTTTAATTTTTTTTCGTAGTTAACTACTCTTTTGTAAGAGTAATTTCTATGGTTGAAACCATCCTGGACCTAGTTTCGCCTTCTCGTGGTGGCATCTCTGCGGTACCGATTGCTATCTTTGTCACTTTGAGGTCTTTTATGAAGCGGCTTCTTGTGATTTCTGCAACGTCAACTGCTGTGGTGATTGCTTGTCCTCTGGCTTTTAAGGTAATTTCTTTCCCTGCGCCTGAAGAGAACGCGGTTATGATGGCGAGTACATAGCTCATTGGTGGTTTATTTCCGACGAATATTACATCATTAGCTTTTTCTGTCATTTCATATCACACTCCTTTTTTAGTTGTTTCTTGCGATGTAAGTAACATTCTAGTCTTTTCAGACAGAGAACGTTAGCTCATAGTTACTCAAAACTTCCTAATAAACAAAATTCGGCAATTTGATATACGCGAAAGCGTCAACTGCAAAATGAATAATGCCTATAGCTGTTTTAGCGTTGATTTATCGTATGTATTTTTCAGGTAAAATCATAGCTTTTTCGATTGTTTCTTGGGAAAAAGCGCTATAGTTTTATACCTCAACTTTGAAGGGAGAGTGCAAGCAAGGGAGAATTATTTCATGTCCGTATCGCCTGGTCTGAGAGAAGTTTTAGCGAGAAGAATCGCTGGAGAAATAATTCTTTCAAGCAAACCCGGTTCAACCATGCGTAAATGGCGTGAACTTTTCGCCCTTTCCCAAATCAGCCTATCCGAAACAATGGGGTTATCCTCTTCAGTTGTAAGTGACTATGAAAGCGGCAGAAGAAAAAGCCCTGGCGCCAAATTCATCCGACGGTTCGTGCTCTCGCTCTTGCAGATTGATGAGGGAAAAGGCAGCCGCTTCATCAGAGAATTCGCTAAATTAACCAGTTCCCCAAGCATGGCGGTTGTGGATTTGCGCGAGTTCCCCATCCCCGTCAGGGTTGAATACCTATGCAAAGCGATTGGCGGCGAAGTGGTGGCTTGCAAGGAAAAATACGTTAAGGAAGTAAACGGCTACACAGTAATCGATAGTAGAAAAGCGGTTGAAGCTTACTCGGGTTCGGAGTACGCGCAGCTTTTCGGCGCATCGACCGAGCGGGCATTGGTTTTTACGAACGTTGAGGTTGGATGTTTGCCCATGATGATTGTGCGTGTCAGCAGCCTCAAACCGCGCATCATAGTTTTCCACAAAACAGTGCCTGATGAAGAAGCCATAAGGATAGCTGAGTACGAGCAGATTCCGCTCATTTACTCAACTGCGCCCAGCGTTGAGCAACTGGTAAAATCACTGCGCAAACTTTACCGCATTGCGTTACGTGTGAAACTTGGAAGAAGACGTGTGCGTCCTCCACCAAAAATAAGCGCCTAAAAAAATGGCGTCTGCCTTCTCTACTTACAGTGACTTTGCTCGTTAATTGTGGGGTAGGTTTGTTGTTTCTTTAACATTCTATTGACTGCAGAAAACTCCAATAATGACCTACCCCTCTTAGGTTTGTGCTAGTATTTCTATTAGGATCCAAATATGCAAAAAACGTTCAGTTTTGTCCTGCAATCGGTAAGAAAGCTCAAGTTTTTCTCTGCACACGCAGGCAACAGCTCACCCGTTTACAATGAATGCATATTGAACTTGCATTTTTCTCTGAAGGTGTTGAGGCTATAAATAAGGGAGGGGGTAGGTCGTTTGAGAGTGGTAGCCTAAACGATTTTTTTTTCCAAGTACTATCTTTTGCAATTGATGAGTACGCATAACATAATTCTTCACAAGCACCTATCTACAAATTGCTACTTTTCAATTAATGCTCGTTGCGCTAACATTTTGGGCTCTGCAATTGCTTAGCCTATAAATAGGGGTCTAGTCTTTTGTGAGCGCTAGAGTGGCGTGCTAGTTTTTAGTAATTAGTGGTGATTGTTGGTTGCTGAGTGTTGTTGATTTGTTTTTTCAATAGGTTACGCGTTTAGGCGATGTATACCAAATGAGACAAAATCTCTTAGTGTTGTTCCATAAATAACGACAATCTTATATGACTCGAAGTGGCTAGGATAAGTTCCCCATCATATGCAACTCGGCAACAAAACCAAATGTCGAGTGAAGAAGCAAAAGAAGCAAGCAACGCACCAAAACCCCGCCAACAAACCTTAGCGCTGTTCAACGATACACTTATATTAACGAAATCTGCTTCTATTGCAATTCAGCAATATGGGTTATACCATAAAAACTGATGCAACTCCCCACCTAATCAGTGTGGAGTGAAGGGTGAAATGATCCCTCCCAAGGGAATCACGATGACACCATGCATAGGCCAAACAAACAACGACGCAACACACCAATATACACTGGAAATATGTGTTTCACCAAACGCCAAACAGACACTACCATTGGCCCGAAACATGCCACGCTGTCTGGAGGATGGCTCGGCTTGAGAGCCGAAGAAGGGCGCGGCAAGCCGCGATACCGCCTCGGGTAAGCGCATGCAGCCTTAGAACCGAGGATACCCGAATGAGACTTCTCAGCGAACTCGCAAGAGTCCGTTGCTCCTTCACGGAGCGGGAACCCCCCGAACGGAAGCATCTTAGTAGGGGGAGGAAAAGAAACCAAACACGGGATTCCCTTAGTAGCAGCGAGCGAACCGGGAACAGTCCAAACCGAATCCCGCAAGGAAACTTGCGGGAGATGTAGGGTTAAGGGCCCGGCTGCCTCTTCATTGGTTAAGCTGAAGTGGCCTGAAATGGCCCGCCACAGAGGGTGATAGCCCCGTAAACATAAGCCAGAAAGAGTTGAGCTGGAGTCCCAGACTACCGTACCATGGTTTTGGTGCGGAAAGTTGGGAGTCACCAACTTCCAAGACTAAATACATCTCAAGACCGATAGCGCACTAGTACGGTGACGGAAAACTGAAAAGTACCCCGGAATGGGGGTGAAAAGTGCCTGAAACCAGACAGTTACAGACGTGTGCGGCCCAGAAGAGACGAAACCATCCATAGGAACCCGCTGTGAAGCGGCAGTACGAGGAAGGTGGATCAGGGTCGCACGTTCCGTCTAGAAACACGGGCCGGGGAGTTTATTGCTATGGCAAGCCTAAAAGCAATAAACTTGTAAGCAAAGGGAAACCAACAAGCGCGCAACTCGCAAGAGCCAGGCGCAAGGTCTGAAAGGGCCTGAAGTCATAGCGATACATACTAGAAACCAGACGATCTAGCCCTGGGCAGGGCGAAGCTAGGCGAAAGCCTAGTGGAGGCTCGAAAGGGTTCTGACGTGCAATTCGTTCCCCAGACCTGGGGCTAGGGGCTAAAGACCAATCTAGTCTGGTGATAGCTAGTTCCTTCCGAAGTAGATCTCAGTCTAGTCGTGAGCGAGGTGGCTAGTGGGGTAGAGCACTGATTGGAAAACAA
>PLNS01000026.1 GCA_003141855.1 Candidatus Bathyarchaeota archaeon
CCAAAAGCGGGTCCGATGGGATGCGCTTAAACTATTAAGCGAATCCTTATTCCCCCTAAAGTCTCACATCAAGAATATCTATATTTTTGATAACAAAATTTAGGTTATACTGTTTAATTGGGGGTTAGAATCCCCTCCCGGCGCCATCCTCGCAATTTCTGTATCAAAGAAGGGTGGCTGCCACGGGCAGCACAAAGGAGATTATGGCAAGGATTACCAGTCCCTTCCAGCGGCTGGTTTTCTTGAATATCCTCCTGCTTATTGCGTAGCTAATGGATAGCGATATCCCAAAGACCATTGCGATTTTGATTTCTATGGGTCCTGGCCAAATCATCAGAATATCTTGGAAGGTTGAGACGAAGAAGAGGTGTAGCAGGTAGATGTTGTAGGAGTTGTCGGCTATGGTGATGATGGTGTGGGAGGGGCGGTTGAAGTATCGCACTCCCAGCGAGCAAACCAAGAACGTGATGGAGAGTAGCAGGAACGAGCGGATTGTGGCATAGAGCAACAAGTAAGCTGGCGAAAGAGCCGCCGTGGTTAGAGGATTTTGAAAGACATCCTGGCCAACCACCATGAAAGCGGCGGATAGCAGGATTGTGACTGGAACCCAGAGACTTAGCCGACCGATTTGCTTGCCGTCTGTAAACCAATTCTTCGAGTAACCATAAACGCCCAGCCCAAAGCACGCTCCGAAGATGAACAGTTTTGAGGGTTGGAACTCCAGAAACAGGTTTATGGTTAGCCAACTTGTATCGGGAACCAGTAGAAGCGATATGAAGTAGCCCAATGCGCAAACAAGACCAAAGGTCATCAGCGCCAGCGCGGTCTTTCTGCGTGAAGATAATTCTGTTTTCCCAACACTAAAGGGCATGCTCTTGAAATTGCTGGTTAATTTGTGGATGAGGATGAAGGCTATGAAGAAGGCAAAGAGCAGAGAGATGAACCAGAAGTGCAGGTGAACGCTTTGGGCTGGGGTTTCGAACACGCCTAAGCGAGTCTGCCCTGTACTCTGTATCCATGTGAACCATGAAGTTAAGTATCCGCCTGTTACGGTGTGTCTATTCACCACCCACCATGAAAAGGGTATAACAAGAATCACAATAATTATCCAAGCAAACCCTAGCTCCCAGAACTTGCTCTTGAAGAAGCCCCAATGACCTTTCCGACTCAGAGAACTTAGCGTAAAATACCCAGCCAAGAAAAAGAACAGAGGCATGACAAAAACGTCAACGAGTTCTCGGATGCTCGTTGCAACGATTGATGTGCCGTCATGAACGCTCCAGTAAGGAGTGTAGAGGCTGTAGGCACCAGCAGAATGATAGAGAATTACCCCTAAAAGGGCTAAAACACGAACAAAGTCCATTGAGACCAGACGAGAAGATACTAGTTTTTGCGTTTCGGTCATCTTAGGCCCGTTATATACAGCTGTTTGAGATTGCGCTCCTGTCTCTTTTTGAACTTCCAACATTTCCTACGCCTCCTTTTCCTGCTTTTCTTTTTGTTTAATATCATCCATAGAAAGGTTAATCCTGAGAACGCCTTTGTCCCCAACGACCTCCAGGATTATGCCTTCACTAAATTCCGCGCGCTGTAGCTCGCCGATGCTGCCTTCGATCAAAACATTTTCTTGACCTTCGTTGGTCAAAGTAACATTTTTGAGGTTAACCTTAGATTTCAGTTCCACAGAGAAGAAGCGTTCGTTTTCTTCGAATTTTCTCTTCATTTTTTCTCATCTTCAATAGTCATTTGGCGGCTGAACAGATTACTTTTATTTGCTTGCATTGTGCAATTGTATACAGCAATACGAACACGTTCACAGTGGAAGTGTTAGAGTTGGAAAATCGGGAGCGAATTGAAAGACTTTATTTTGAGCTTGCTAGTGAAAGCAGACTCAGTATTCTGCAAGAGATAAGCAAGCAAGACGGTAAAATGAGAGAAGTTGCTCGGAAACTTGAATTGACAACTACTGAAGCCTTTAGACAGTTTCAGCGCCTAAATGATGCGTTGCTGGTGCAAAAAAAGCCTGAGGGCACCTATACCATTACTGAGTACGGGTTATTAGTGCTCCAGTTTTCCGCTTTTTTTGAATTTATTCACAATTATCGGCAGTATTTCTCAACGCATAACGTTCGAAGGCTTCCATACCAATTCCTCAACAGAATAGGCGAGTTATCCCAAGCTGACTTTAGAACTAACATAATGGAGAACATTAACGCGGCTGAACGCATCACAAGAGAAGCTGAAAAGTACATGTGGGGTGGCGGTGTAGAGCAACCATTAAACATTCGTGATGCCCTTCAGGAAGGCATTTCTAAAGGGGTAAAGTACAGGTTCCTTTTTCCAAAACGGTTCATCCCAAAAGAGCCTACCATACCTGGATTGGCGCAGGCTGCTGAAATGAGAAGCATGGAAGATTTGCCTTTTAATGTAGTTATGAGTGAGAAGGAGGCGGGAATAAGTTTCCAATTTGCAGATGGTCGGGTGGATTATGTTAGTTTTGTTGGGAAGGCTCCTGTGTTCGTCAGCTGGGTTAAAGACTTGTTTCTCTACTATTGGGATAAAGGAAATAGACTGTAATCAAGCTTAAAATCCGCTTGGACTTTGAACTTCGCAATTAACCTACGATGCACTCACAATTTGGTAGAATTCGGAAAATGTTTAAACGACAGTTTGAATATATCCCGAGCTACATGTTACCTTAGTAAGGTCGACATTCAAACTCTTGGCTCGAAGAAAAAATACGGCCCGTCATGTTCAGGAGTGAGCCCAGTCCAGCTCGCTCTCAGAGTCTTTTTACCAGTAAATTGGGGCTAGAATCCCTTCCCCGAACCAATTAAAAATAATAATCCTTGTTTTAGGTTTTAGTGCCAACTCGCCTGGTCTTTCCTAATCTTTTTCCAAGCCTAACCTTTCAAAAGGATTCGTTTAATACATTAATTGAATCCAAAGCGGGTCCGATGGTATCTGTACCTAATTCAGAGTGTGTGAAAACTCAAATTTAGTTTTAGAATTGCTGCTTATATCTAAAAACACGTCCTGACACCCTACCGAATCGCAATAAACTTAGCAATTTTCTGAAATTGAAAATAGTTTTACACAGTCTCAATTAGGTGCGAGTCCTCTTTCTCCACAAGCAGGCAGGTATATGAATGTTGGCAAAAAAGCATATACCAACCCTAAAACTCAATAGACACTTGGACAAGAGTTCAGGAGGCGAAATTTATGACCTTTGGAAAGAAGAAAGAAAAGCCTAAACCTGAAGTAAAGAAACCTGAAGAAAAGAAACCTGAAGAGAAAAAGAAGTAGGGCGATTGCCTTCACTTAAAAGCACGTTCATTGACTTTCAACCTTCCCCTTTTTTTTCCACTTGCCTTGAGTCCTAAGCGTATACTCGATTTAGGTAACCTATACCTTACCCCTTTGATTTTATTGATTATACTCCTATACCCTATTGACTGAAACGAGTACTCTGTAGGGTATATGCCCCCTCTGTGGGGGGGCACTATAGCTTGGTTATTGGGGGCAGAGCTATGCCCTGCCTTCTCATGCTTGTTTCAGGCAAGGCAGGTCACCGTAGTCGTGGAGGAGGAGGGGATTAAAATTTAATCCAACCAACCAACGACGGAACCCATCTGAATCACGTTCTGTAAGGACTTCAAGGCATATACTCGATTCAAGTCATATTCAGTATTGGTATTGGCAGGAAAACAGGTATTAATAAATTCAAATCAATATAGGGTATAGGTATAAGCGGAAACGAGTATACGGCTAAATTTCAACATGAGCCGAATTCCATTTCAAGTTAAATCTTTGCGCCAAATCCTGTTATTTCGGGCTCTTCTATGCGTGAAAACATGAAAGCACGCGTACAGGCACACGCAGAGTTTTACGGGCTCACCCAAGCAGAAATAAACGCAAACTATCACATAGCACTTGCCGAAAAATAGGAAGGAGAAATAGCCAAACACTTAAAATAAGGTAAATAAAACATAAATAAGGTGAATAAACAACCTGTGAAAAACTTGAATAACGTTTTATGTTCAAGGTGTTCTTATTGTGGTAGCACTCGCCTTGAAGAAGATGAAGATGTCGTTAAGTGTCTTGATTGTGGCATGGGGAAGTATAAGAAAGGTAGGCATCAGAAGTATTGTAAATAATTGCTAAAGTAATGATATGAAAAAAAAATGGAAAATTTGAACATGTTCGAATCCAATTGAAGTCCACGTAGCAATCGGGGAAGCAATCAACCTTACGAGTGCCTTCGGTGCGGAGCAACCACGATGGGCGAAAACATAGAGGAGAGAAACGGCAAAATCAAATATATCGTATGCGGATACAGAGTTTTAAAGAAGACGAAACCGCCAGTAGTAAAGAGAGTTCCCGCAAGATGATATAAGAACTTTGCATCAAAAATGTTTCTTTTTTAAGCCAATGTAGCTCCTGCCTCTTGTACGTTTTTGTTTTTTTGTTAAGTAAAAAGTCTTAAATCTGCACAGCATAGAAAGGAGAACTGAGGGGAAAAATTGAAGAAGTGTGGATTGTGTGGAGAAGAAATTAAAGATGGTAAATATTTCACGATTTATCAGTGTAAGGGAACCGAAAGCAGACTTGTACTGGTAGCCTGTGAAAAAGACTTTAATGACGAGAAATACCGAGAAATCATTATGAAAATCTCAGGTATTTGAACAGTATAGAACATTCTTCCACCTGTTTTTGTAGGCAACTTTTCCGATGTTCAGAAATATCCCGCTGACCTAGACGTATCCGCCCAAGACAACGTGATTCTCGTAGGCATGTTCAGCGCTCACGGCGTCACCATCGAAACCAAAGGGTTGCTCCGAACAAAACAGGAAGAAATCATGAACCCCTTGGGCGAACCCTTCATGGGAGCCATAACAGTAGAAAACCAAACCAAGCAAAAACTAGAGTATATCCGACAAAACCGCTAAGCGCGATCTAAAAAAACCCTGTTGAATGCCGAAAGCTGTGTTTAAAGATTTTTTATCGCGCACGCTTTTAGAATCTGGAGAAAAGGTCGAAGTTTGTAGACTATGGCGAAGGGACTCGTACCTGTTCGGGGGTAAGCCGGGTCCGACTCACTCTGGGCATTGGAGCGCTTTCCTAACATGTTTTTCAGTGTTTCCTTGGGTGCAGACGATTTTTCGGTTTCAGGTTCCAGATTTTTCCACTTGCCCTAATCGCTTGGTAGGCAAAGTTTTATTCGTTGTTCCACTCATCAATTCTGTTATCACATTCATGGAGGCGAACTTATGGCAAAATGTAAAACATGCGGAACAGAAGCTGCTTCACCGAGGAAGAAATGGGTTATGGCAGGCAGAGCCGACAAAACAGGAAAGAAAACCCAATTAGAAATTGGACTCTTCGACTGCACAAAATGCAAAAAAACCTTCCGCACCACGCTAAGCAAAAAGAAGATCTGAGACAGGTTGAAACTGACAGCACACCAACCCCTTCTTTGTTTTCCAGATAGGCAATTCATTTTTTCCAATTATATGAATTTTCGGCCAAAGTCTTTGCAGCGCGCATATTTTTTGGTGCTTAAGTTTAGGGATCAAAAAGATAAGGAAAAAAAAGTTGAGCAAGAAAGACATCGCGTACTTCAAGAGCTTGAAAGAAGATGAAATAGTCAAATGCCATCATAACTCTGGGCAGGTTGATCGCAATAATTTGGAATTAGGCGAGGATCTCTCTCTAAATTTATTTCCGTTAAACCTTATAAGTGTAGTAATTATTACGCTTTTTTAAAAAGTGAGTTGAAAAAGACATGTTTGAGGAAGAGGAAGAAGGGGAAGAAGAGTCAACCGAAGAAGATTGGGAAGAAGAGGACTGGTAAATATACAGAAACTGTATGATTTTTTCCATTTTTCCATGCTTGATTTGTTCATGCTAAAATAGACCGTTCGGTCCAATTCACTTTGGGCGCAGAAATGCTATAGGCTTATTTTCCAGTGTTTTCTGAGTCGTTTGACGATTTTTGCATTTTTTTGACCTGCCCCCTTTTGGGTTCAAATCCCACCGGACCCGCCATTAGCCCAAGGATAGACTCCGTTTCTGAAATAGCGTTGTCTAGGTGTGTGGACTTGAACCCGTTCAGGTCTGCAACTCGGCGTCTCAATTACAAAGCAAGTTCAAACTCCATAGCTTGCATTATTCAAGGATCCATATAGTTTCTGGAAGGGCAAATACAGATTGGGAATGCTATATCAATACTATATTGATAATGAGAAAAGAGGTTGAATAAAAAAAAGAACACATGTTCTCTTACCCTAAAGGAAGCCAATCAATTTTATTAAGAGATGGCGCTTGGTTTGGTTACCACTAGTCAAATAATAGGCTTGGCTAGATTGTCGATTGCTTTATTGACCATTCTTCTTGTCAGCCTCATACTCAGAATCAATCGTGCCAAAGGCTAAACCGAGAAAATAATGACTTCACCAGATAGAAATTGAATCGCGCAAAGGTTATAAACTAACCTTTGTCTAGGGTTAACTTAAGTCTCACTAAACAGAGCTGATTAGACTGAACCTCTTTAAGCGCACATCCGACGATTGGGCAAAGAAAGGCGATGATCTACAAACCCACCGCCATTATGAGAAAGCCATCGAATGCTATAATAAAGCACTGGAAATCGACCCATCGAATTCGCTTGCCCTATTGGGAAAAGGTTTAACCCTCAACAATTTGCAACGCAACGAAGAAGCTCTTGTTTTATTAGAGAAATCAGCAAGGCTTGATCCTAAAAATTCGTCTGCATGGAATGCATACGGAAATATACTGTTCAGATTTGACCGCCTTGATGAGGCGCTTAAGTGTTATAACAACGCTTTGGAAATTGATTCTAAAAGAAGGGACTACTGGGAAAACAAAGGTATTTGCCTTCTCAAGTTAGGCTTTTATGAGGAAGCCCTTTCAGCTTATAGCGCTGCAGAAGAAGTTGTTTTGAAAGACAAAGAAGCCAGGATAAAAGCAGGTTTAGGCAAATTTGACCTGCTCCATATCGAAGATTATTTAAGTAGTGAATACTTTGGAAAAGTGAATGCCCTACTAGGGCTAGAACGTTTTGATGAAGCGCTTAAATGCTTGGATGAAATTAGCGCCCTTAAAAATTTAGGTTATTTATCCGGAAAAGTCAGTAAGAAATCAGCTCGCTATTATATTGAAATAATAGAAAAATGCGATAAAAAAATAGCGTTAAATCCAAGCAATAAATTGTGGAGCGTAAAGGCTGAAGCACTGAAGCGAAAGGCTGACATTACCTTTGATAGAAGGGACCTTGAAGAACTCGTCAAATGCTACGACAAACTGCTTGAATATGAACCTAATAATTCCGTAATCGAAAACGTCAAGAATCGATTATTGTGGAGAATAGGCAGTAGGCAACCAACCTCCGAGCCGACTGTGGTGGGTGGCTGTCCTTACAAGAGATTCGGAAAATGCTGTTTCCGTAGTATGTCACAACACCAGCAGTCTGAACCCGAAAATTGCTCTTTACAGAGCGGAACGTACAGAAATTGCTATGTTTGGCAAATTGACCCAAGATAGGTACTAATTAAAGAGTCTAATTTCCAATCGTTAGACTGCCAACCAATGGATTTGAACCCATTTGGGTATGCAACTCGGCGAACTTGTGCTCTTATTGGTTAAGGAGGGCGAGGCTTCAGATCATAGTTCAACTCGTCAAAATAGCCTAATTCAAAGAATTTAGGTGTAGGGACTCATACCCTTTTGGGGGTAAGTCCGGTACGACTCAGCCTCTCACTTACCACATTTGTAGGGTTGCTTTCGGGCGTTTTTCACTAATTTTTGCTTTTTCAACTCTTGTGGTTTGAACCCATTTCGGTTCAAATCCCGCCCGACCCCCCCCCAATTCGCAATTTAAGGTCCGAACGACGGCTTAAACGACGGCGTCAAGCTAGCCCTCAGCACCAACCACTAATGCCATAACTAGATTTTTCTTGTTTTTAGGGGAAATTTTAATACCGCCCAACGTTCTAATTAATAGAATACTTGGAACTTGGTGACTCGGGTTTGGTTGAAGCAGTTTTCACAAATGAGGATAAGAAGAACCTCAAAGTCATAGCTGAGGAACTGCCAAAGCTCAGAACGGTTGTTGAGGAACTTATGGAAACGCTTGAAGTTCTAAGTGACGAGAAACTGATGAAAAGTATTGACAGGAGCCTAAAAGACCTCAAAGAAAACAAAGTGCTTAGCTACAAAGAAGTGCTGCCCGAACTGGGCATCGCTGAAAGAGAATTAAGCGCCTGAAATTAGGCTTCATCGCATTCTGAAAAAGACGTTAATTTGCGGTTTGAGCCAAACATAGAATCTGGAATGCTTTTCCTTTCTAAAATCAATGTTCTTATAACTTGGTTGTGACTGCTTGCATTCATTTCTTTCTTGATGTCGTTTAGCATTTTAAGAGTTTTTTCGTGTACTCGAACTGTAGGCACACAATTCCTCAAACACTAAAACGTAACTAGAGAAATTAAGATTTACTTACCCAGCAGAACAAAATGCAAAATAACCCAGCCGTCACTAGCCTAGTAGAGGCATATACCTTGACCACGCAACAAGTCACATGGGACCTAACTGAACTTTTCCCAGGCATAAGTGACCCCAAAGTCAACCAAGCCATCGTGGAAGCCACGGTTTTGGCAGACGCGTTCGAGAAAACTTACCGCGGCAAAATAGCCAGCCTATCAGCTGAGGGCTTATTGCGGTGCCTTATGGAGGTTGAATCGTTTGAATCAAAATTTAGCGACATATCCTTGTTTTCGAGCCTCTCGTTTTCTGCAGACATGACTGTGCCCCAGGCGCAGGCGTTAAACGACAGGGTAAACAAGCTCGAAGCCTCAATAGCTAAGCAGTTGGCGTTTTATTCTCTGGAGCTTGG
Source organism: Candidatus Bathyarchaeota archaeon (assembly GCA_003141855.1). Classification (GTDB taxonomy): domain Archaea; phylum Thermoproteota; class Bathyarchaeia; order Bathyarchaeales; family Bathycorpusculaceae; genus Bathycorpusculum. Next base: position 8,915 of record PLNS01000026.1, read on the forward strand.
CGCTTTGGTCAAAAGCAACCCCCAGATAATAAAGGAGCAACACTTAGCCAACTACAGGCACGTGCTGGAACGCGTCCACCGCAGAGTTGAACACCAACTCTCCGAAGTAGAAGAGCAACTCATCATCGAGAAGGACCAGTTCGGCGTCAACGCATGGGAGGAACTGCAGAGCAAATGGCTCAACACCCGCCTCTTCGACGTGACAGTTTTGGGAGAAAAAAAGACTCTCAGCTATGGAGAAGCCAACGGTCTGCTGCCTCACCCTGACCGCGCCACGAGAGAATCCGCCAACCGCGCAATCTACGGGCTGCTGGGCAAAGACGGCGAAGTCTTCTCCTCAGCGCTCCGCAGCATCTGCAACGACTGGGTAACGGTGTCTAAACGCAGAAAATACGCTTCGCCCATGGAATCCAGCTTAATCAGCAACGACACCCAAGAGGGCATAATCGGCAACTTGCTTAAAGCCGTAGAAGAAGGCGCGGGGACTTATCGGCGTTACCTTAAGTTGAAAGCCAAACTCATGGATCTGTCAGTGCTGGGCAACCATGACATTTTGGCTCCGTTGCCCGATGCGCCAGAGCTCAAATTTACGTTCCAACAAGCACAAGACCTAGTTACCCAAGCCTACAGCCGCTTCGACCCCCAATATGCCGCCGCCGTCGCGGAAATGTTTACCAAACGCCGCATAGACGCCACGCCAAGATTTGGCAAACGCAACGGCGCGTTTTGCGCAAGCTACTACAACGGCAAATCCGCCTACATCCTCCAAAGCTTCAACGGCACATTAACCGACGCCTACACTCTGGCGCATGAACTCGGGCACGCAACCCATGACTGGTACGCCTCAAGAAACCAAACCCTGCTGAACATGAACGCGCCCTCCGTCACCGCTGAGACGGCTTCCATTTTTGGCGAGCTGTTGCTCACAGACCTGCTGCTGGGTGAGGCGAAATCGAATGCGCAACGAAGGGCGCTGCTGTGCTTGGTTTTGGACGAGGTAGGAATGACAGCGTTCCAAGTTACGGCGCGAGTGTGGTTTGAGCAGGCACTCTACGCTTCCATAGAGCAGGGCGAGTTCTTGGATTACCAAACCATTTGCAGCCACTGGACCAAGAGTCGGGACCGCATCTACGGCGACGCAGTCGCATGGTTCCCTGAAATGCAGGCTGAATGGACCATGAAGCCGCACTATTATATGGCTAACTACCGCTTCTACAACTACCCCTACGTTTACGCCCAAATGTTCGTTTACGCCCTCTACGAGCGGTACCTGCAGGAAGGCAAAGCGTTTGTGCCCAAGCTGGTGAAGGCGTTGTCTGCCGGCGGCAGCGTATCGCCGTTGGAAATCGGGGAAATCGTTGGGTTAAATGTGGCGGCACCTGACTTCTGGAACGGCGGCTTGAAGGTGTTTGAACGCTTCATCGGTGACCTGGAAAAAATCGTTTAAAAGCCAAAACAAGAAGATACCTAAGAAAAAACTGCCTTCTACAAACCTGTTTTTTCTCAGTTTTCAGAGCACTGTTTTATGGTGCAAATTGGCCGTTTGCAAATTTGAGCTTTGCATGTTTGCTTTAGTATATATAAGGGAGGGGGTAGGTCAAAAGAGAAGCTATAAATTGTTTTATGGTTGGTTTGTTGCAGTCACATATCTTTAAGAATTATCCGTACCTAGAAAAATTGGTTTTTTAAAGAGTTAATTGGAGGTGGATTTTTTTGGAATCTGAAAAGTCTAATATGCCTGAACCAAAAAAGACAGCCAACGGCAAGTACAAGTGCCCAGCCGACAATCAAGAATATGATACCAAAGAGGATTACGAAGCGCATTGCATGGAGGAGCATCCGGGCGGAATGTGATAAAGGCTAATTACCGCTGAACATATTGATTTTAAAAAATAAGAATAAGCTAAGAAAATTGCTTGGTTACTTTTCTTTTTCTTGGAAGAGCTTCTTGATTGCACCGATTCTTGCCTTCTGCGCCAACACATCGCTTGTAACTACAGTTATGGCTTCTTCGGGACACCATTTAACGCATTGTGGCCCGTCAGCTTTCTCTTTGCACATATCGCAAACGTAAACCACCTTGGTTTCTGGATGAAGCATTATTGCGCCGTAGTCACAGGCTTCGATGCACCAGCCACAACCGTTGCATTTGTCCTTGTCTAGAACGATTATGCCTGTTTCTTCAGACTGAGTTAAGGCGTCTCTTGGGCAGGCAGCTACGCAAGCTGGGTCCTCGCAGAGTCGACATGTAACAGCCATGTTGGCTAACTGGTTAACTCTAACTACGCGTATGCGTGATTTGAGCGGGTTGAAGGCTTTCTCTTTGGTGAATGAGCAAGCGTACTCGCATATTTGGCAGCCGACGCATTTTTCCGGGTCAGCGGAAACAAATTTTCTTTCGTGGATTTTAACCATTTCTATGCCTCTTTTCCTTCAATTATACTTTGGTAATCTTGCATGCCTAATTCTTGGAGTTTAGCTTTTGTGGGTATGCCTTCGACGTTCCAGCCGCGGGCTTGGTAGTAATCGTCTAGTAGCAGGTCGAGTTCGTCTTGGGTTACGACGGCGCCTTTTGCTGGTCCATCGTCGGGGATTGGTAGGTGCATGACTTTCCACGGGAGGGTGTCGTCTTTGCGGCCTAGGCCTTCTCGGGCGTTGATGAGTTTGGCGATTGTGTTTATTCGTTCGCCTGCAACGCTGAGTTCCTCAGGAGTTATTTCGGCGCCTGTGACTAGGTTGTAGAGTTTTGCCATGTCGGCGAGTTCCTTGTAGAGGGTGCCTTTGGCGTTCTTGCAGATGATAAGTGAATCGATTAGTGCGTAAACGTCTTCTGAGTCTTTGACGAGTTTGCCGCGTCCTTTTTCAGCTTTCAAACGGTCAACTTTGCCTTTCAAGTCGATAGCGTAAGCGCCACTTCTGCTGTGATCTGCTCCTCGGAATGAAACTGCGGAGCCTAATGCCGCGGTTTTTAGGCATCGTAAATCGTAGCCTGTGGCTTCTAAGCCTTTAATTTGCTGGGCAAGCTCCATTGAGCCTTTGCCGATTTTTTCGGCAGCCACCTTCACGCCGTCAGCGAGGATTTCGCCGATGCCTTCGCGTTTGCCGATTTTTTCGATAAGTTGGACTAGTGCATCTGCGTTTCCGAAGTGAGCGTCTAATCCGCCGAGTTCCTCATGTGTTAAGATGCCTTTTTCGTGGCAGTCCATTACGAAACTGACTGTTACACCTGCGCTTGTTGCGTCGAGGCCGTAGTAGTTGCAGAGTTCCGCGGCTTTGATTATTGCGTCTAGTTTGTCTACGCCACAGTTCGGTCCCAACGCCCAAAGATTATCGTATTCCATACGTGCCATCGTGCCCTTGTAGGGTCCTTCGCGGATGACGGCTTCGTGCTCGCACCGCATGGCGCATGAGTTGCAAGCGATGATTTTTGCGATGTATCGCTCGTTTAGGGTTTCTCCGCTGACTTTTTCAGCGTTCTCAAAATGAGCGTTGGTGAAGTTGCGTGTCGGCATACAGAAAAGCGCGTTTTGAATCATGATGTTTTCGGGTGTGCCTAGGGTGCGGTATTTTTGTGCTGCTGGACCTTTCATGCGTTCGTGGAATTCTTTAACCATTTCCATGAATTCGTCAGGTTTCGCAACGACTATATCGCGGGTGCCTCTGACAGCTATGGCTTTGAGGTTCTTGCTCCCCATAACTGCGCCAAGACCAGTCCTTCCGGCTGCGCGGGTTTTCTCGTTTATTATGCATGCGATTTTTGAGAGTTTTTCGCCTGCTAAACCGATAGATGCAACGCGAACGTAGTAGTCGCCGATTTCAGCTTTTATGGCGTCTTCGGTTTCGCTGGGTGATTTTCCCCAAACCTGTGATGCGTCAAGCAGCTGGACTGAGTCGTCGTCAATCCACAGGTAAACAGGCTTCTCAGCTTTGCCAGTTAAAATTACTGCGTCGTATCCTGCTCGTTTTAGTTCTGCTCCAAAGGTGCCGTGGCTTACTGCTTCTCCGACGCCGTTTGTTGCTGGAGATTTTGATATGAATGCGTGGCCGTTTCCGCCTGTCGGAAACATTGTTCCTGAAACTGGTCCGACTGCAAGTACAAGCGGGTTTTCTGCGCTGAGTGGGTCAACGCCTGCTTTTGAGTGGGATAGCCAGAGTTTCATGCCAAGGCCGATTCCGCCGATGTATTTTTTGGCGTCCTCTTCGCTTAGTTTTTCTGTGCGAGTTTTGCCTGTGGTTAAATCAACATATAAGATTGTTCCTGCGTAACCTAGCAAACCTTGTTTCCTCCAAGATTTTTAGATTATTTAGTGCTGTTGAACAATATATTAAGTTAATGGGTTCTTTGTTTGAAAATTCATGGCTTAGTTTGGCATTGCAAATGCCGTCATGTATAATTGGGAACAACGCTCAAGCCTGGGGTCCATGATTAAAATAATGATAAGCAGAGAAAAGAAATATCAGAACCAAACAACAATCACTAAACACGAGCAGAAGGCACAGAAAATGCAAGTCAAAGTCCACTACATCAGCCTGGTAAAATCCTACACCAACAAAAGCCAAGACGAATTCACCTTCCCAAACAACATCCTACTGTCGGAACTGCTCGACAAAATCGCAGAAACCTACGGCAAACAATTCACAACCGAAGTCTACGACCCAGCCAAAAAAGAGATGAAAGCAACCTTCGTAGCCATGGTTAACGGCGTCCTAATGAACCAACTCAGAGGCACAAACACACCCCTCAAAGACGGCGACAGCATAATACTGATGTCGCTTATGACAGGCGGCTAAATTCAACTTCCTATTACAGTGCACCTTAAAAGCAAATCACCAGTATATTTTCCGATAGAGAAAAATACTAGAAATAGGAAACTAATGCTTTACTCTGCATTTTACATCTGCATGTACATATTTTTTATTATCCTATCTCTGACCTTGAGAGTCCTATGGATGAACAGCGCGTTTGTTACTGTTTTTACCGCAGCAATAGGCGCATCATTATACTTAACGTATCATTACAAGCACTCAAAGAAGGAAGAAAAGCAAAGGATGATTTCCCAAAAGCCCCTCAACCATTACTATTATGACCGATGGTACACCCCTGCCGACTCAACACAACTAGAAAATGAAGTTGAAAAAGTTAAAAAACGGAAAAATTCCTTGTAAGCTTCTCTAACAGTCAGTCCAAACGAATAGTTAAGCTGACCCGACAATAAACTGGTTTAGCAGTTTGTTATTGGCTTACCACAGTCACACCACTTTAAGAGGATAAAAACACCGTTATATCATACCCGTAAAGTCACTAAACCAGCGACTTGGGCAGGTGAGGTATGGTTTGATTTTTATCAGCTTAGGTAAAATGAGGAAAAAACCAAACAAAGAATTAGCTGGACAAGCAACCAAAATAACGGATGAACTAAAAAACATGGGCATAAAAATCATCGGTTGGTACTGGACTCTTGGTCGCTATGATACCGCGTTTATTTTTGAAGCTGAAAATGAAAAAGAAGCACTCAAAACATCGCTGGCAGTTGCAGATTTCGTTGCCACAGAAACATTAGTTGCAATTCCCAGAGAAGAGGCAATAAAACTTCTGTGAGTAGCTAAACAGCTTAAGTTTTATAATGTAATACTGGAATGCAGCAGATAAAAAATGAATGCTTCAACCGTAACGATGACTTGGAAGAAAAAAGACAACACGACCGTAAACTCAAACATGAATTCTTGTGCCGATGGCATACCAAGGACATATCTTATCAGTTCATTTCAAACTTAGCATAACCAAGAAGCCCAGTGTAGTAATGTGAAAAATACTTATGTAGCTTACATCTGCAGTCACATAGTCTTATTAGTAGTTTTAAACTCATTTTTTATGAGCTCAGGCTCTTTTTTGAAAAGTTTAAAACCGGAGGTGATTTGCTTGGAAAAAAGTACAACAATGACTAAAGGTCAAATGAAATCTTTTACTTGCCCGGCTTGCGGATGGTCAGTTAAATCACCTTGGGGCGAAAACGACATCGTTGACCATGCCAACCTGCATAGTAAGAATCATCATCCTGAGTTGAAAATGAGCATGGACGACATCAATAAGATGATAAAGTAAACCCATTGCAAGGTCACTAATAATATCCCTTCCTGATTTTCAAGTTTTTTTAACAATTTTTTTAAATCTTTAATATGCCATAGAAGTTAATCTGAACAAATTTTTGTTTGTTCCGACAGTTTAGAGCAGGTTTTTGACAGCTTTCTAGCGGTACTTCTGGCAATGTTTCTGCACTAAATTAACGCCTCTTCAATTGCATTATTTGGTTTAATGATGCCCTGGAACATTTAGGGAAAAATTAAATGCAAAAGCCAATCATGATAACTATGGCTAAAATTGTGAATTGAACCAGAGCCTTCTCAGCCCTTATCCTAATCTTTATTGCTTTATAAAACTAAAAAAAGAAGAAAGGGAAGATTGTTTTTTGGTTGTGTGGCTTTTATGGTCGTTTTCTAAGGACCAAGATGATCAATAGACCAACGACTATTATGGCTACGAGTAGACCTGCGATTGCTGGGACGAAGTATAGGTCAGCGGTTGATTGTGGAGGTTGTGTTGGTGCAACGGTTGCTGTTGGTGCTTCACTTGCATAGAATGAGGTGCCTGCGGACGATGGATAGTATGATTCTGAACCTGCAAAGCTAGCGGTGACAGTGTATGCGCCTGATATGTCAGGTGTCCATGTGAAAGAGAAAGTACCGTCTGCGTTGCTGGTAGTAGTGCCGATTTGTCTGGAGTTGCCGTTGGAGTCAATTACGCTTATGGCAACTGGAACGCCAGTTGTGTTGGTTGGCTTTGGTTGCTGCATGTAAACGTATTCCATCCATGCGCTTTGGCTTGCGTCAGAAACAGCTGGAACACCATATGGGAAGTTTGCAGCTGGTGCTTCTTGTTTTGTGCCTGCAGAAATGTCAGTTATTGTGCCTCTTATCGTAATTGGGGTGGCAGTTGTAACGCCGACTTCAGGTGCAGTAACAGTCATAGCGCTTGGACCTTTGGCATAGGAGTATAATTGGTTGTCATATGCGTTCAACACTGTCACAACGCCATCTACGATAGTAGCAGAGTTTGTAACGTCAAAGCCCAATATGCTCCATATCAACGATCCGTCAGTAGTGTTTAGTGCTAGTTGCTTTGCTCCGCGGAACAGTGGTGGACTGTATTCATGACCAACGTTAAGGAAGTACACTCCGTTTCCAGAAACAGACCCACCGCTAAAGACCCAAAGTGGCCACACACCATAAGGTGTGTCAGACCCTGCTTCGCCAATGAGTTTGTTAGTGCTGGTATACCAGAGTTCGTGTCCTGTCGCTGCGTCAATAGCCCATACGTCGCCTCCGAAGCCCATGATGTAAAGTGTGCCATTAGCAAGTTCTGTTTGGTAGCCGCCGATGCTGTCGTAAGGATCTGGAACAGGGTAATTGCCATTGTCACCTGTGAGTTGTGTTGGGCCCCATACCAGTTTTCCTGTATTCAAACTGTAAGCTCTCATTATGCCCTCGGCTGATTGTATGTAGAAATACATTCCGTAGCCAACTTTAGTAATTGAGTCTCTTGTGAATGGTGTCAGTGTTCGATTTTCGATCCATAGTTGTTCTCCTGTTGTTGCGCTGTATGCTGCGTCAATTTGGTAGCCGATGTTGAAATACGAGGCGCCTACGGCAGTCATAAGGACTACGCCGCTGTTGACGTTGTTAATTGACAGTTGGGCTGTTACAATGTTGCCTGAGAGGTCAGTAGTGCTTATCAGAGGATTACCTGAAATGTTTGTTGCTACTGGTTTTGACCATACTACTCCGCGTTGGAAGTTAATAACGGAGGTTTGTCCTGGTCGCCAGCTCCAACTTGCAACAGTTGTTCCGGGTATGAATTGCGAGTTGGGGTAGAAAATCGCTTGTGTTGAGTTCCACATGTTCAGCGTTGGTGCATTGTATGCATTAGCAGTACTGGAGTTAACGTAGTAGCCAATCAGATTTCCGCCGTTATCTTCCGTGAGTGTCATTGAAGTGCCGTTGACAATGCTTAGTATGTAGGTTCCAGTCGAAGCATCAAACATGTTATATGTAGTTGATTGTGATTGAGTCGCGATTCCTGCTGGGGTTCCGGTGCTCCATAGGTATGCGATGTTTCCATACTGGTTGGGGTTTACCATGTCGAGTAATTGGCCGCATCGTAGAACGGTTACTATTCCTTGCGATGTTAGGGCAGTTTGCGCTGGATTTCCACCGCCGAGATTGGCGGCATTGTTAGTCCAAATTGTTTCTCCTGTCTTTAGGTTTAATGCAGTCCAACCTGTAGGATTATTTATGCTTGTTGGGTAATTAGTGTAGTACATTATGCCGTTCATGATTATTGGTGCCCATTTTGGCTCGTACTGCGAAGTTGAATAGAAATTGCTTGTGTCAGTGCCTCCGAATTCTCCTCCAGTTAAGCCTCCGAACGCTACGGGCTTTGTCCAGATTAGGTGAGGAGCAAGTGGCGCATCAGAGTAGGGATTATAGCTTCCAGTGTTATTGTACCGTCCAGTGTTAGCAAATGAATGTATACCAAACCCTAGCCAGTTCCCAGATATAGTAGACCATACACCGTTCCCCGATTGTATTGGACGAGCCCAATAGCTTGTTGGAAGTGGATTTGTCGGAATAGCGGGTACTGGATCCTGTTGCACTGTAAGGTGTGCTGTTTCGCTGGTGGCAGGCTTAAAGTAATCGCCAATGTATGCGTTAGTTTGCGATGCCCCATTTGCGCCTGGCATTGTTTCACCTGGAAAGTTGAATACGAAAGAGTAGTTGCCGAGTTGGGTAGGCGTGTACAACGTGTATGTTCCACCTGTGTCATCAGATGTAAACGGCCCTAGCGTTTCTTTAGTTCCATCAGGTCGTGTAATTGTCACGTTATAATTGTGCCATCTATCTCCAACTGCTCCAGCAGCTGTTGGTGGGGGGATTTGTATCCACATGCCAATGGTGATTGTTTGGCCGAGACCTGCAGGGTTAGGTGAAACGTTAACGTAGGCATACGTTGGAATTTGCCATGCTGGTGTATGTGCGTTAGCATTTGGTACTAGCATCATTGAAGCTCCCATAGAGATTGTTAAAATTGCTGCAATCATAATAGCCATAGTTTTATTTTTTAGATTTTGCATTTTTTTTTCTTTCCTTTTAATTTATTCCTTGGGCAAGGAATATCAAAAAAATATGCGCTTGCCTAGCAGTTTCATACTCCAGTTTGACTTATATAACTTGCTGTAAGCCACCACTGACAAAAATTTAGAGCTAAATTATTTGATGATGAAAAGGTAACAACCCAAGATAGCGCTAAAATCAAAAGGTTTAAAATTGCTAGAAACAAAAAAAGATGCGCTAAAAAAAGCGCTAAACTGAGCTTATTGGGATTTGTTGGCTTCTTCTGCTGTTTGGAACAGGTTCTTGACAGCTTTCTGTCGGTATTTCTGTGCCAGTGTTTCTGCGGTAACGAATGTTAAGGCTTCTTCTGGGCACCATTTGACGCATTGGGGCTCTTTGGTTTCGTTGTCTGTGCAGCTGTTGCAGGTGAATACTACTTTCTTTTCTGGATGCATGTTCATGGCGCCGAATTGGCATGCGCTGATGCACCACCCGCAGCCGTTGCAAGCGTTTTCGTCAACGCGGATTATGCCGCTGTCCTCTTCCTGTGTGAGTGCATCTCGTGGGCAAGCAGCTACGCATGCGGGGTCTTCACAGTGCCTGCAGGTAACTGCAAGGTTGATTAGTGGTCCGAGGCGCATGGCGCGTATGCGTGATTTGTTCGGGTTGAAGGTTTTCTCGTTAACCATGCTGCAGGCGTATTCGCAGACTACGCAGCCGATGCATTTGTCGGGGTCGGCTGTTACGAATTTTCTGTCTTGGGGGCGTACCATTTTAGTTTCCTCCTTTAGCAACTTTCATTGCATCCTCGGCAATGTAGGCTAAGTCGCCTAACCCTAACTGTTTTAGGCGTTCAACCGTCGGGATACCATCAGCTGTCCATCCTCTTGAAGCATAATAGTCGTCTAAGCCGATTGCCATTTCTTCATCGCTTACGCAGACGCCTTTGGCTGGTCCCTCATCGGGCACTGGGAAATTCTTTATCTTGTAGGGTACATCGTCGAATTTGCGTGTGCCTTTGCCTTCGCGTATGTTGAAGAGTCGCGCTAAGTTTTCGATTCTGTCACCGTCTTGAGTCATTTCTTCAGGAGTAATCGGTATGCCTGTGGCTAAAGTGTAATAGTTTGCCAGGTCTTTCCAGCCGTCGTAGTATGTGCCTCTGCTGAACTTGCAGACGATGAGTGAGTCGATGATGTTGTACATGTGGCTCTCGTCGGTAATCATTTTGCCTCTGCCTTTCTCGATCTTGAAGCGGTTCACTTTTCCCTTTACGTCAGGTGAGTAAGCGCCGTTTCTGAGGTGGCAGGCGCCTCGGAATGATACTGAGAATCCTAATGCTGCAGTCTTTAGGGTTCTTAGGTCGTAGCCTGGAAGTTCTAAGCCTTTGATGTGGCAAGCGTACTTGTATGCGTCTCCGCCGATTAATTCAGCTGCTTTCGCAACACCCTCAGCTAGAATGTTGCCAAGCCAGCCTTCTCGTTTACCAATCTTGTGGATAATTGCGATTAAGGCTTCTGCGTTGCCGAATTTGAGGTCGATTCCGTCGGTTTGTTCCTTGGTGATTATGCCGTGCTCATAGAGGTCCATCGCGAACGCGACGACTACGCCGATTGAGATGCCGTCCATGCCGTATTCGTTTACGATGCGCATGGCTTCAATTATTGCATCTAAGCGGTCAACACCGCAAAGTGGTCCCATGCTCCAGAGGCACTCGAACTCTAATCGTGAAGTTGAACCTTTGTATGGTCCTTCAGGAACAACTGCAATGTGGTCGCAACGCATACCGCAAGTTGCACAACCCACGATTTTCTTAACATAATGTTCGTTTAGGTATTCGCCGCTGACTTTGTTGGCGCCTTCAAAAGTGGCATTCGTCCAGTTCCTCGTCGCCAAAGCTGACAACGAGTTTAGGACCAAGACGTTTTCGGGTGTGCCCAAGGTCTTGTATTTCTTGGTTGCTGGACCCTTCATGCGTTCATGAATCATCTTTATGTATTCTTTGAAGCCTTCCATGTTGGCTACGTTAACGTCTTTTGTTCCGCGGACAGCGACTGCCTTGAGGTTTTTGGAGCCCATCACTGCGCCCATGCCTGTGCGTCCGATGGCTCGGAACTCATCGTTTATGATTGCTGCAAACCTGCAGAGTTTTTCGCCTGCTTCACCGATTGCTGACACACGAATATAGAAGTCTCCGAGTTCATCTCGGATTTTGTTATCTGTATCATTAACGGTGGCGTTCTTCAGGTATTCAGCGTTTCGAATTTCAACTTTGTCATCGTCAATCCAAAGGTAAGACAGTTTGGGTGCTTTACCAGTAATTATTACGGCGTCGTATCCTGCGCGTTTCAGGTCAGGACCGAAAAATCCGTGTGCTTTAGATTCACCGACTCCGCCAGTGGCAGGTGACTTGGAAACCACAGCATAACCGTTGCCGGCTGTTGGACCCATGGTGCCACTGAGTGGACCCGTACAGTAGATTATTGGGTTGTCTGGGTGGAAGGCGTCTGTGCCTGGTTTTGAATTGTCCATAAGCAAGCGGATGCCTAAGCCTATGCCGCCGATGTAGCTTTTAGCCATCTCTTCACTTAATGGCTCGGTTTTTGTTTCTCCTGTCGTGAGGTTAACATGTAAAATTTTTCCCGCGTAAGCAAACATGCTTTTTTTCCCCCAATCTTGTTAAGGTTAAAAGGCAAGTGAAAAGTATATTAAGTTAATGGCAGTTTCGTTTAAAAAACACGGTTAAATCCGACTTGTTTTTCGTTACATAACGCAATAAACAACCTCTCCAAAAACAACCCAAACCACACGTGAAAGCGAAAACTTAAACCAACCCAAACCCTTTCCCATAGCAGGCGAAAAAAATTTGAAGCGAACCGACGCCCTAAAACAATCAGCAGCCAAACAGGGCAAACCATCCGACTTCCTCATCTTCAACCAAACCAACCTAACCTACTTCACGGGTTTTTCAGGAGCAACAGCACTATTAATCCCCGAACAAGGCGAAAATGTGCTTTACGTTTCAGGAGTCAACTATGAACAGGCCAAAGCAGAAGCCAAAGGCTTAACCGTGGAACTCTTAAAACGGGGCGAGAATTTAATGGAAAAAATCGCTAAACAAGCCCCAGCCAAAAAATTCGCGGTCGACGCATTGCCAGTTGAGAGTTGGCGTGCCCTTGCCAAAGCAGTCGGCGGAGAAGAAAACCTCCAACCAGCAAGCGCCCTAATCCGCGATCTCCGCAAAACCAAAAGCCAAGAAGAAATCCAGCTTATCCGTGAAGCCTGCAAGCTGGCGAACATCGGCATGAAAGTGGCTTCTGAAACCGTCCGATCGGGTGTAAAAGAGAAGGATGTGGCAGCGGAAATCGAGTATGCCATGCGCAAGGCGGGCTCGGACGGAACAGCCTTTGAAACCATCGTGGCTTCAGGCGTTACTTCAGCGTTCCCCCATGGCAGCAACTTGGAAAAAACCATCTGTAAAGGGGATTTGGTGGTGGTTGATTTAGGCGCAACATACAGGTTCTACCGCTCAGACATAACCCGAACCTTCATCGCTGGAAAAGCCTCAGAGAAACAAACAAGAATCTACGAAACCGTCAAGTTGGCGCAGCAAAAAGCCTTCGAAACCATCAAACATGGCGTTTTAGCAAGCGAGGTTGATTTGGCAGCAAGACAGGTAATTGAGCAAGCTGGGTTTGGCGAGTTTTTTGTCCACAACCTTGGGCACGGCGTGGGCTTGGAGGTTCATGAAGCACCCATCTTGAGCCCAGAAAGCAAAGACATCTTAATGGTTGGGAACGTGGTGACTGATGAACCGGGAATTTACGTACCGGGTTTCGGCGGCGTACGAATCGAAGATACTGTCCTTGTCACCAAAAATGGCGCAGAGATTCTAACCATTGGGCCATGCATGCCGTAGGATAAACTAAATTAGCCTCAACGCATTTTTCTATTTGAGAGTGTTTTTGTGATTAATAATCCAGCAATAATACTTGTGGATGTTCAGAACGATTTTTTCACTGGACCCCTAAAAATCAAAAGAGTCATCAACATAGTTGAGCCGTTGCAACGGCTTGTCGTGGCTGCACGCAAAAACGATGTTCCAGTCATCTACAGCATTGACGCTCACTACCCCCAAGACGTTGAGGTTGTTCGGAAATGGGGCAGCCACGCCATAAAAGGCACCCAGGGCGCACAGGTCATTGATGACCTCAAACCTGAAGACGGCAAAGACTACATCGTTGAAAAGCGGACTTACAGCGGCTTCTACGAAACAGGCTTAGACCCGCTTCTGCGTAGCCTCTACAAGGGTGAAGGCGTAAAAACGGTGGTTCTGGGCGGCTTACATACCAACATGTGCATAAGACACACCTCAGCTGACGCCTTTTTCCGCGGCTACCAAATCGTAATCGCAAAGGACGGCGTGGAAGCATTTACAGTTGAAGACCACGAACAAGGACTCAAATATTTAGAGTACGTATACAACGCTAAAGTAATGATGACTAATGAAATAATCCAAGAAATAGTGAAATAAGATGTTAAGTTAATTTTTGGAAACGCACTTTTCCAATGTGTTGAAGAATCCATTTTACCAGTTGATCATAGGTTTCAGCGCCCAACTTTGTCAGTACAACATCGCCGCTTGAATCGAACTCAACAAACCCCTTCTGCGCCATCCAATCTAAGTATTTAACCAGTCGGTCGTACGATAACCCTGTGGCAGTGGCAAGAGCGGTTTTATTCATTTTGTTCTTTTCTTTCAGAGTCTTAATGACTCTTGCCAAAACGTACAGGTCAGGCTTGGAAATCGGCTCTCCTGAATTCATTGTCAAACCACCGAAGCTCCCACAGAAGCGAATCAAGACGCCCAACCTGTTCATACCGATAGCGAAGGTCCTTCACGCTTAAGATCAAAACAAGAATAAGAGGAATTACCGTAAGCGAGATGGGGTCAAAGCTCAAATGAATAGTATTTCCCATGAAACTTGACAAAACGATAAACAAAAAGGTGGCAACTAACCAGTAAGCCAGTATCTTCACGGCTCCATAAAGTGCGAATCCAAGTTTTGCGGATCTTATGTCGCTAAAGATTTTTTCCCAGTTTGTTTCCTGGAGAAGCTTTATTGCACCTGGCGTTCCCTCGTTCAATATGTTTTTCCATTCCCCAATTCTTACGGAACTCAATTTCTGTCTAACCCAGAGAACCCCTATTATCACTCCAAAGAAAAGAATTAAGAAATTGAAAAAAGGAAGCGAACCTGAATTCCCCGGAGTAACAAAACCATACCCGTAAAATACGTCCAGCAAATTAACGACAATGTTTGCTGTCAGTAAAGCGGCTACTGATGCTACAATTATTATTACAAAATCCGCCATGGCACTGACGAGTTCTCGGTATGCTTTAACCTGATCTAATGCCGTCATGAACTCAGTCATTTTGCTTGAAAGGTTCTCTTCGGTCAAAATCTAGCACCATACCCCTGAATATTTACCATTGCGTTTCCTTGAACAGTAAACCAATAAACTGAAATCGTCGAATAGGGTGGAGCTTTCCAGTCTATGCTAGAGTATTGGTTTTGGAAGATGGTACTGTTTGATAAGGTCTCTACATCTATTGGATGATTGTCAGAAATGTTGATTCCTTCAGTTTGAATGGCAACGCTTCCTGGAAGTGGCCCAGTGCTTGGTAAGATTACTGAGAATTTGTAATGCGTTACTGCAGGTATCTTTGTGTAGGTGCCGTTTGGAAATATCAGCGTCGTATTAGATTGTCCATTGTGGATTTCAGGCATTATGTCAATTTCAACTCTGAGATGGGCAAATGCTGCTTTAGAAATTACTACTGTAGTTGAGCCGTCTACCCACGTGTTGGAACTAAGAGAGTGGAATGAGGATAGAACAGCAATTTGGCTTGCAACAATTATGATTAATGCTAAGAGCAGCCAGAGTTTTTTCATGAATCCTATTTAATGAGACTGTGAATATAAGTCAAACTCACTGCCGAAGAGTATGGAGATTACTGGCTTAGGCTTGTTTTTGGTTGTTTGAAGTAATGGCTGTGCCTATGAGTACTCCTAACCCTAACGCCACGGAAGCCAAAGCGAAGGTTTCGTGGTGAAGGTCGCTTATCTGGAACCAAACCCCAAAAGTTACCTTTTGCTGATACAGAATCAGAAACGCTAAAACAAAAAATACAGTGGCAACAAGAACGACTACCCACCGATTATTCACTAAAAATCACCTAACAATAAAATGTAATCGTTAACTAAAATAGTTAAAGGGTGAATTGGTGGGCCCGAGGCGATTTGAACACCTGGTCAACAGATTATGAGTCTGGCGCTCTACCGGACTGAGCTACGGGCCCACAGCGCTATTCTCTAATATTGCTGTTCCAGTACAGATTTAAACATTTTCCGCCGTTCAGGGAGCAACCGAACGACCAAGCTGAAAAACGCAGGCATCAGCAAAAGAAAAATTAATTAAGCGTTGGGATTATGCGAGCTTCTTAAACAAAAAGATTATTTATGAAAAATTAGGGTGTGCCGAACCATTTCTCAAACCAAGCCGCATACGTTGAGAGGCATTCTTTGCGCCAAGCCGCTTCACCCTCATCTTCCTTCACGCAACTGGCAAGCTCTAAATTGTGTGTGAGTTCTGCTTTTGCCTCTTCAAGCAGTGCGCCGACATCGTCGAGCATGTCGTTGCCGCCTGCAGAATAATCTTTCACAGCCGCCCTCAAAAAAGCCCTTTTTTCCTTAATTAATTCCTCAAGTTTACCTTCAGTCACCATCATAGCACCTTCTACGCGGAATTGCTTGATTATCGGAATTATTATTTGAATGTTTCTTACACGACTAAGTAGCATTCTGACGCTGGGTTCGCTCGTAATGATATAGGTATTCTTGGGCGTAGCCAGCGTAGGCTCCAAAGTAGGTTCGTGCGAAAGCGCCGATTTTTTCGTATTCGCTGTTGGTTAACGAGTCGTGGCTTTGCAGTTTTTTGACTAAGCCCCTTGGGAGTTGGTTTTGGTAGTGGTGTAGGATGACCCGTTTAACCCAAACGTCCACTGGGAAAGCCTCCATTTTCTCCAGCGAAAACAGCAACACGCAATCAGCCACTTTCAAGCCAACCCCCGGAAACTCTACAAGTGTTTTTCGGGCTTCAAGATAGGGTAAAGCCTTCAAATCTTCAAGGTTTATGTTTTCGTCGTGTATTTTTTTGGCTGTCGCCTGCACGTACTTAGCCCTGTAACCTAAACCGCACTCCTGCAAACCGTTCTCGCTTGCAAAAGCCAGCTTTTCAACAGTTGGAAAAATGTAAAAGTCACACCTATCAAAAACCTTCTTTTCGCCAAACTTTATCGAAAGCTTGCTGAGCATTTGTTCTATGGCTGCTATGTTCTTGTAGGTTGCGCAGATGAAGCTGATTAGGCATTCCCAAGGCACCTGCCGAACTATACGCAACCCCTCAAACCTGCGCAAAGCCCTCCGAACGTAATTATCCTTGCCGACGCACTGGCTAATTTGCGCTAAATCGTCGTTTAAACCGAAATAGTACCGCACAAAGTCCTCGCCGACGTTTTCAAATTGCAATTTATTGCCGCATTGACATATCTTGACCATGTTTTCGCCGACAACGCCATACCACCAATCCCCAATTTTTTTCCACCTAAACACCTGCCCGCAGCAAAGCGAAAAATCCAAATCAAACGCAACATCAAGCCGCATCAAGGCTGCTGCTCCATAAACTTTTCTGGCTTGGGCACTTCTGGCGCCAACCCTTTCCGCTGCCGCAAATCACCAATAACCTGTAGAGCGAGTTTTTGGGGTATTTTTTCCCAGTGGTCAAAGAATGTTTGCCAAAACGCCCTGCCCGAGGTTGCTGACCGTAGTTCTTTTGAGAAGCCGAAGGTTTCGGAGACGGGGATATAGCCGCTGATGACGGTGAGGAGCCCTTTTTGCTCAAACAAGGTGACTTTTCCGTGTCTGGTGCTTAGGATTCTTGAGGATTCGCCTGCTAGTTCGGTGGCGACGGAGATGATTATTTTGTAAACGGGTTCAAGCAAAGCTGGGTCAGCTGTTAGGAAGCTGCCGAAGACTGCTTTGCCGACGCCATGCATGACTTCTGAGCCACCAACTTCGTCTTCGCCGAGTTGGAAATCAACCAAGTTCACCTTCAAATGCCGCACTGGTTCACCGCACAACGGACCAGCCCTGCAAGCATACTCGAACCCTGCAATAATCGCTTCCAGCGCCTCCTCGGAAACCTGCTCGGTTTTTCCGCTGCAGTCCAAAAGCACGTTCCGATGCTCATCAACTGAGAGAACACTGCCTGAATCCTCGTCGGCTGATTTGTTAGCTTCTTCTGCTTCAGGCATAACCTGCACCCAAAAACTATTTTGCTTGTTTGGGCTCTTCGCCAAAGCAACCGCTCCTTTTTTCTGGGCGCTTTCCATGTAAACTACCCTTGGTGAAGAAACCGTGACATCGATGCCGCAAGTGCTCTTTAGTTGGTGGATGGCTATTTCCAGATGCAATTCGCCCATGCCGCTGAGCAGGTACTCGCCAGTTTGCTTATCCGCTGTTACCTTAAGGTTTGGGTCTTCGCTGGCAAGCTTTTCAAGCGCGTCGAGCAAGAGGGGAATGTCTTGGGGGGTTTTGGGTTCAACCGCCAAAGTCACTACTGGCTCGGAAACGTAGCATATGCCCTCAAAGGGTGCCATGCCGTCTTTATGTGCTAAGTCAACGAGGGTTTCGCCAGCCTTAACGGCTCCAGTCAACGTAAAAGATGCTAAACTGCCAGCTGAAACTTCGCTGACTTCTTCTCGCAACGAACCCATATCGATGGAGACTTCTTTAACCTCGGTTTCAGACAGGGCATCCACAAGATGCAGCTTATCACCCTTCTTGACCTTGCCGGAGAATACTCTTCCAGCGGCGACGGTGTCGCCGTTTGAGCCAGAATGCACGTTGGTCACGAATATGATGGTTGGCGCATCATCGCTGCATTCAACTAACGCATTGCCAATCTTGGAGTTGATTTGTCCATCCCAAATCTTCTCAATCCTGTAAGCTTGCGCATCCCGCGGATTAGGAACCACATTGATTGCCATTTCAAAAATCGCTTCGTAAACGGGCAAGGTCGTTTGCAGTTTCGCCTGCTGACCATTAGCGTACGCTTTTGTTATGTCTGAAAACTTTATCCCGTGCTGCTTTGCCATGTTCATGGTGAAGCCCCAACCATGCAGGGCTGAACCGAAAGCAACGTTGCCCAATGAAGCGCCGATTTTCCATTGGTTTTTGAATGGGGTTTCTGCGTAGAGTTCGATGAGGTCGTTGAATCGGCTGATTATGTTGTCGAGTTTTTTTTGGATTTGTTCCTCGTTTAGCTGCAACTCGATAATTAGTTTATCGACCTTGTTGATGAATAGTACGGGGCGCACCCGTTCTTCGAGGGCTTGTCTTGTAACGATTTCGGTTTGAGCCATGATTTCCTCCACGGCGTCCACAACCACAACCGCTCCATCGATAACTCGCAGGGCTCTTGTGACTTTGCCTGTGAAATCCACGTGCCCCGGAGTGTCAACGAGGTTTACGATGTATGGGGTGCCTGCGACTTTGTATAATAGGCTGATGTTGGCTGTTTTTATGGTGATTTTGCGTTTCTGCTCTTCCTCTAGGTAATCAAGTACCCTTGCCATGCCAGCCATCTTCGGCGACAACAAACCTGCACCCGCCAACAATGAGTCGGCAAGCGTGGTTTTGCCGTGGTCAATGTGCGCAATTATCCCTATGTTTCTAATCAGCTCTTTTCTGCCCATTAATTGTTGTATTTCAAGGATTTGTTTGAATCGCGGCATCGTGAACACGCAAACAGATTTCCAGTAACAGCGTCGTCCTATTAAATTTTACAACTCATAAAAAAGGGTATTTGCTAGTTTTCTGATTGCTTATTTTGTGTTCTCAGAAATAGTGATTTTTGTCTATGGAGTAAGAACTTTGAAGCCGAACACCTGTCTCTGGACAAGCCAAATCGTTCGCGACAAATAAACAAAAATCGAGACCACCAATGTCACGCCTAAAGGCGCAAACAATGTGGAGAGTAGTATGCCGTCGTTTAATCCGTTCCCACCTATGACTGGATAGGCAAAATAAGGCAAATAAAACAAGTCAACCAAGAAAAGCGACAAGGGAACACAGCTAACAGTTGACATCAGGGCCGCAACATACTTTTTCCTCATATCCACAAAGGGTTTAGGCAAAAGATTCACTGCAACTCCTGTGGCACTTGAGGAAAGAGCAAAAAGCAAAGGAAAACCCCTGACGCCATCATTCGTCACATGAGAAAGGATGAAGGCGAAAGAAACCGAAAGAAACAACAACAACGCAAGCCTCTTGGTTGAAAACTTGAAGTAGCCAACAAACAACGCCACACAAACAAGACTAACCATAAATGGGATGCCTGCACCAAAAATGTCTATACCTACAGATTTGTAGATGGCAATATGTGCAAAGAATGGATGAACATCAAAGTAGCCTCCGAAAAACCCCACCAGATAAACGCCTACCCCTGCTGAAGCGATGCCAAGCAGGGCGAGTATGATGCTTTTGAGATAGAGTTTAACGTTTGCTTCAAGAGGCATGGTCTTCATCAGGCAACAGTTTATGTTTTCTCTTGGGCTTCAACGGTATAATTGGGTGTAGATATCTTTTTTGGACAGCAATGTTCAGTAGCAAATACATCGCGTCCTTCGTTGATATGAGGATATTTTCCTCCACGAAAATTATAAATACAATTTAATTCAAAATTGGGAAGGGATCAGAAATGAATACCCGTAAGTTACTCATGGCAGTTGGATTAGCATTCACAATTTATGGTTTAATAATTGTAGGTTACGGGGTTTTAGCGATCCATGTAACAAGGACATGGTTCGGTGATTGGCATGTTGACAAGTATATAGATTGGTTAACCTTGGATGTTTTCATGATGATTAGTTTTGCGGTTTCTTTCTTTGGGTTCATTCTCTGGAAATACTTGAAATACACCGAAGAAAAGTAATGTAACCCATGAAAAATGTCCAGCAAAATCGTGCGATAGTTATTGATATGAAGGATAATTCAACTTGAAAAGCTCCGTTACCCTGCCAATTACGCAGTTAGATAAAGAGCCCTACGCTTCAATCCTATGTTATCCACGAGCAAACCCCATGGAGATACAGAACCGCATCGAAGAACTGCAAAATCACGGCGTCCAAGCCTTGGAGTTCACCGGCAAAGCATCCGCGTCTAACATTCCTGTTCTTGGCAAAGGCTATGTTGGGGTTGTGGTGGTTGCGCAAGTGAATGGGCAAAGGGTGGCTTTGAAAATGCGCAGAATAGACGCGGACAGGGAAAGCTTGGAACATGAAGCTGAACTGCTCGTTAAAGCTAACAATATTAACGTTGGACCTAAATTCCTGGCGGTAAGCAAGAACTTTCTTTTAATGCAGCTAATTGACGGCGATTTACTTGAGGATTGGCTTGAAACCCACAAGGACAAACAACTTGTGCACAAGGTTTTGGTTGACATTTTAGAGCAATGCTGGCGGTTGGACGAAGCAGGCTTAGACCATGGAGAACTAAGCAAAGCACCCAAACACTTGCTTGTGGATAAGTCTCAAAAGCCCTTCATCGTTGACTTTGAAACAGCCAGCGTAGAACGTAAAGTGATAAATGTTACGTCGGTGTGCCAGTTTCTTTTTATGGGAAACAGCAGGGCAGCAAAGATGCTAGGTGAAGTGTTTGGTGAAAGGAACCGATTGGAATTGATTGGCGCCTTAAAGAATTACAAGAGAGTTAGAACTCGAGAGAACTTTGAGAGATTGCTTGAGGTATTAGTTTTAAATATTTAGAGCATTAAATTGGCATTCTAGGCGTTTGAATGAGCAGTTTTGCTTTCGATGGGACTAAGGTTGTGTTGAGGGAGGAGCGTTGGCGCCATATTGTTTTGAGGCATCCTGAGTTGAAGAATGAGGCTGAGTTGATTTTGGACGTCGTTGGTCATCCTGACGAGGTTTATGTGGACCCAACTGGAGCTTTCCATGCTTTGAAACGTGTAAGTAGCGTTTCTGATTTCCTTGTTGTGATTTACAGCGTTAATGATGAAGGCTATATAAGAACCGCATACTATACGAGTAACATAAGAAAAACGAGGAGGTATAAGGCATTCAGAAAGTTAATACCCTCCTAGATATTGATGTCCGAAAAGTGCTGGAGCAAACCGAAGCAAAATACGGCTTGAAGCTGCCGCGGACAGTGATAACCATCGACTACGATGAGAACATTGGCGACCTCTATATACGATTCAAGAACGCTGACATCACCGAAGGCGAACCGACAAGCGACGGAAAAGCAATAGTTCACTATGACAAAAAAGGCAAAATAGCCGCCATTGAAATTACGGACATAACAAAACTTTAACCGCTTCTAAAAAAAAGTTTCAAAGAAATAAAGTTTTAAGCTACGACATCCTGCAGCTTTTTCTGTTTGACCGCTTCTTTTAGCTCGACTGCTATGCGTCTGCCCATGTACATGTTTTCGCCGTACTTCAGGTAGGCGTAGGGTGAAGTGCCGATGCCAACGTTTGTTCCAGCGACGATTCGGGCTGAGATTTCGAAGGTGAAGATTTTGAGGTCCTCGGTGATTACGGTTTCGAGGCAGAAGGGTCCGATGATTCCCGGCGGGGCAAGTTCGCGTGCTTTTTTGTGGACGTTTTCGCCCATGCGCATAATCTCAGGCAACAGGGATTCGCGGAGCACGATTGGGAAGTTTCCTACTACGGTGTACGTGGGATTAACGTCGATTTCAAGCTGTTGGCATGCAGGGATTTTGCCTATCGAATCCACTGCAGATTCATAGCGCCTGTCAACACAGAGCATTTCCACGTCGTCGTTTATGATTGAGCTGAAATAGCTTGGGTAAACGTTCACGCCCAGGGCGTACTCCTGCAGGTGGACTTTATCTAATTCGTCTTTGGTGAGTAAGCCACGTTTGACCATTTCGTCGAATTTTTTGTAAAAGCTTTTGGGTGAGTTGGCGAGGAAATAGCCTCTGCCGCCTTTTGCGCCTTGAAGTTTAGCGATGATTAAGCGGTCGATGTCTTCTGGAGTTTTGAATGTTGCTGGCAGTAGGAGCCCTGCTTGGCGCAACCATTCTTCTTGGGATTTGCGGTTTGCTTCCCAGTGGAGTAGTTGGCGGTTGCCGAACATGGGTACGTAGAGGCTGTCAGTTAATTCTTCAGTGCTCAGGTAAGCGGTGAATGAGCCGTGCGGAATCAAAACCACGTTTAATTTTCGCAACCGTTCCTGCAGCTTCTCGCTTAAAAGTTCGGTGAAGTCTTTAACGATGATTAATTCGTCAACAAGAGGGTATTTCTGGTACATAATGGCGTCTTTTTCTTTGCAAATACAGACGGTTCGGAAACCTTCTTCTTTGGCGCCCTTGAAAATGTTGAGCGAACTATGCGAGCCCAAGGTGCCGATGGCAAGCTTGCTTTGGTCATATTTCCCTATGATTTTGCCGATGTCTTGGCTATCAATCATGTTACCACTTCTGCAAGCCTATGTTTCCTGACTGCACGTTTTATTTCCATAGCGACCCGTTTGCCTGGACCCACCTCTACGCCGTACTTGTATTTCATATAAGGCGAAGTCGGCTCAACACAGGGGCACCCTGGAACACGGGGGCTGACGTCGAAAACGCGAAATTCTAAATCTTTGGTTACTGCGCCTTGAAGTGCAAAGAGCCCAATCATGCCTGGCGGGAACTCTTTTTTGCAGATGGCCACGAAGCGTTCTGCGACTTCGAAGATTTTTTCCAGTTGACTCTCCCGCATGGTAACGCCCATGTGTCCAATTTCGATGTTCTGGGTGAGTATGTTGAGTTCCAGTTGTTCTTTTGCTGGCAAGTCAAGTACGCCGTCGAGGTCTGTTTGGATGCGCCTGTCGAAACCGAGCAGGTCGATTTCATCGGTTAAGGGCGACAAGAAATAATTAGCGTTAAATTTGGCGCCGATAACGTATTCTTCAATGATGGATTGGTTGAGTGCTTCACGGGTAATAATGCCTGCTTTTATGCGTTTTTCGGCTTCCCGCTCGTATTCTTCGGGGTTTGAAGCGTAAAAGAATGCGCGCTCAATTGTTCTGCCCTTTTCAGGCACTTTCACGATGGCAGGGCAGTCTATTTCTTCGGGAGACTTGAAGGCGCGGGGAATTTTTATGCCCGCTTCTTTGAGAAGCCATAGCTGGTTTTTGGGGGCGTTGCGTTCTTCGGTTTTAAGCAGGTACCTGTTGCCCATGAGGGGCACGGCGAATTTTTGTTCAATGGCTTCGTAGCCCGCGTACACGCTGAACGAACGGTTCGGGACGAAAACTGTGTTCAGGTCGGTTAGCTGCTTGACGTTTTCTGGGTTAGTTATGTCCGAGAATTTGTCTAGGAAGATAAATTTGTCAAATATGTTTCGGTAGTAGCGTGCGTATGTTTTTTCTCTTCCCTTTTGGCACACGACTACGGTTTCGAAGCCTTCCTGTTTGGCGCCCGACGCTATTTCCAGCGCTGAGTGTGAACCTAAAACGCCGATCCGAATTTTCTTTTGGTCGTAATTGGCTATTGTTTGTTTAATTTTATCGTTCATCATGCCTTTTCACCCATATACTCCTTGTACTCGTTAATCACTTTGGCAAGCTTTGGAGTATCAAACAGTTTAATGTTCGTCATCTCGTTTGCAGCCGCCATGTACATTTCGCTTATGATTGTTTTAAGTTTGGGGTCGAGTTTTGGAGGCTGCGACTTGCAGAGTGCTTTCCAATCCTGGATTCCTTTGGCTTCAGCAGTTTTTTTGGCTTGCTCCAAGTCGTTGTACCAGCTGGTTTTCTTGTAGAATTGCCTTGCGACTTCCTTGCTCACGTGCACGCCGTTGTAGGTGAACCTGCACTCGTCTAAGGTTCCGAGTACGTCGACGACCATGAGTTTTCTTTTGTCGTCGAAGGCTAACTCGATTTTCCCATCCTCATTCTTCAAACCCGCGTTTGACGCAACCTTGGTTATGGTTTCATCCGCTTTCAGCAACAGGGCTTTAACGTCGGCGAGTTCCTGCTCACTTAAGCCAGCGATTTTCTTTGCCTCAGCCCACGCGACGTATCGGTCGGTTTCCTCGAGCTTTGTGCTGACGTCAAAAATCGGCTTGGCAAGGTTTTCGCCTGGCGCGGGATAGTGGTCTAAACCAAGGTCGTCCAACGTGATTTTTCCCTGTTGAAGACGCTTGAAAACCGAGGAGCCTTCAGGCAAACCGTTGCGGTAGATTATTTCGAGCGGGATGAGGCAGTTTTTCAGCTCTTTGGTGTAAACGCTGTAGTCATGCATGATTTTGCCGTTGGCTACGCTTGTTTGGGGTTTGTAAACGTTAACTAAACATACTTCCATGACGCTTGAGGGCTGCTTTAACTCGGCAACTTTGACGGCTTTGCCTTTTTCGTCGACTAAGCCTCTATAGTGCGTCTTAACCCCGATCTTCTCCAACTGCTCGAAACAGTAAGCGCCCATGAGGCACAGGGCTGCGCCTTTGCCGTCGATATGGTCGGGCATTTCGCCCCAGTCAAAAACGCTGTAGCGGTCTGAGAAGACGAATTTGCCGATGCCCATGGCTGTTTGGGTTGGTTTTTTTGTTACTTGTAGGTCTTTTACGCTGCCCATTTTAGGTTGCCTCAAAGGGTTTTGTGGTATTGTGATTATTGGTTTTGTGCTTATATCGCTTTATCTATGGTTTGCTTCAAACAAGGGCACATTTGAATAGAAATAGAATACTGAAACCTAAGAGGGGTAGGTCCGTATTGGCGATTTTCGGAGCCATTAGCATGTTGAAAATCTATACGCAGTACTGCTAGCGTTTGACTCTTCCAAGTAAGGGAGGGGGAGGTCACGCAGAGAGGTAGAGGTTTTTTCCAAGAAAATTTTGAAGCAACAAACTAGGCGCCCTAGCAAATGATGAAAGAACACAAGATAACCTAAACAAGTCTGCCAACAACACTGCTCCTTTACAATGACTGTGTATTAGGTTAACAATCTGTGCTCTCCAGTTGTTGAGCCTATAAATAAGGGGGGCATAGTCAAAAAGAGCACTAGAGACTCCAAAGAACCCTCAACAGCAGAAAAGTGCAAACATTAAATTTCAGTGACCAAAAGTGCCCCTTTGTTTTTCCAATAGAAACAAGGAAGAATCAATCAAGGTTCGGCTGAAACTTTATTAGTGGATATGGAGTTTTTCTTGGTCTAAGCACGCATGGTGCTATCTAAAATTAACTGTCAAGGTTAAACTTATGACTGAGGCAGCAGCAACCCCAACACAAAGTAAAGATCAACCCATAAAAGCTTCCGAACTAGACCCAAAGTTCAAGTATGAACTGGTAAAAATGCACGGAAGCGAAAAAATCCTAAAATGTTTCCAGTGCGGAACATGCACCTCAGACTGCCCAGTTGCCAGGTACAGCGACACCTACAGACCCAGAACCCTAATCCACATGGCACAGCTAGGCCTAAAAGACCGCGTTTTAAACAGCGACACCTTATGGCTCTGTGCCGCCTGCTTCACATGCACAGACCGCTGCCCCCAAGACGTCGAAGTCGCAAGCGTCATACGCGTATTCCGCAATTTAGCAGCTGAAAAAGGCTGCTTCCCACAAGTCTTCAAAGACCAAGCCGCAAGCCTACTCGAATCAGGCTACGCTTACAAAATTCCCGAATTAAGAATAAAAAAACGCGAATCTCAAGGGCTCCCACCCCTGCCAAAAGGCAACCCCGAAAACGTCCGCAAAACACTAAAGGGCGTAAAATTCATCGAAAAAATCCAAAAACCCGCAGGAGAACAACAAAGTGGGCAATAAGTACCTAATATTCCTTGGATGCGCTATTCCCTATCGAGTTTCATCTTTTGAAATTTCTTCACGCAAAGTCCTCGCTAAACTCGGCGTTGAGCTCGTGGAGATGCCAGAGTTCAACTGCTGCGGCTTACCCTTAGACCCCGTAAGCCATGAAACCATGCTTATTTTGGCGGCAAAGAATTTGGCGCTAGCAGAACAGCAGGGCTTAAACATTCTCACCTTGTGTCCAGGTTGCGCTGGAACCCTAAAGAAAGTTAACAAAATCCTAAAACAAGACAAAGCCCTCAAAGAACAAATCAACAGTCACCTCAAAGAAGCGGGCCTAGAATTCAAAGGAACCATAGAAACCAAACACCTCCTCCAACTCCTCAAAGAAGACGTTGGCTTAGAAAAAATCAAAGCCTCAGTCATCAAACCCCTCACAGACCTTAAAGTTGCAGAACACAACGGCTGCCACATCCTACGACCCAAAGAAATCATCGGCTTCGACGACCCTGAAGACCCACAAACACTAAAAGCCCTAATCGAAGCCACAGGCGCCACGTGCCTAGACTATATTGACGAAACCGAATGTTGCGGAGCACCAAGCGTTGGCGTAAGCGACAAAGTAGCTTTGGCATTGGCAAGAGACAAACTAAACCACGTAAAACAAGTTGATGCACAAGCCTTAATCACCATTTGTCCGTTCTGCCACATAATGTACGATACAAACGAGCTCCGTATAGAGAAAATGTTTAATGAGACCTATGGCATTCCAATTCTTCACTACCCACAACTACTCGGGTTAGCCATGGGTCTGACGCCTGAAGAGTTAGCCTTCAACGAACTCCGAGTAAACGCATCAAAAATACTAAAACAATTAACCCAAGGAGCAAACAAACAATGAGTACAAAATTAAAAATAGCCTTCTATTGGGCTGCAAGTTGCGGTGGCTGCGAAATAGCTGTCTTAGACTTAAACGAGAAAATCCTTGACGTAGTAAAACTCGCAGACATAGTCTTTTGGCCAGTAGCCATCGACATCAAATACAAAGACGTTGAAGCACTCCCAGACAAACACATCGACATAACCTTCTTCAACGGCTCCATACGCAACTCAGAACAAGAACACATGGCTAAAGTGTTAAGGGCAAAATCTAAGATTCTTGTTGCATTCGGCTCATGCGCCCACGAAGGCAGCGTTCCCGGCTTAGCTAACTTGAGCAATAAGAAAGAAATTTTTGAGCAAGTTTACATAAAAGACAAATCAAACGTTAATCCCCAAGCAGTTACTCCTAAAACTCAAACTCAAGTCAAGGAAGGCACCCTAAAAATCCCAGAATTCTACGACACCGTAAAAACACTCGCCCAAACAGTGGACGTAGACTATTACCTTCCAGGTTGCCCACCGCCAGTTAAACTAATCGCGGCTGCAGTTGACGCCATCGCAAGCAACAAACTACCTCCAAAAGGCTCAGTACTCGCACCACTCAAAGCAGTATGCGACGAATGCCCCAGAAAACGAGAAAACAAAAAAATCGGCAAACTCTACCGCGTCTACGAAAAAACTCCTGAACCAGAAAAATGCCTCCTCGAACAAGGCATACTCTGCATGGGACTTGCAACCAGAAGCGGTTGCGGCGCTCAATGCTTAACTGTTGATATGCCATGCACGGGTTGCGGTGGACCAGCTCCAAACGTTCCAGAGCAAGGTGCAGCTATGATATCTGCTTTAGCTTCAATCCTTGGCTATGAAGGCGAGCCAGGCAAAGCAAAGTATACTGAAAAAGAGATTGAAGAGTTAATCAGTCAAGTGAAGGATCCGGTTGGCACATTCTACATGTATAGTTTGCCGGCATCCATTCTTAAAAGAAAGGTGATTAAAAAATGAAAGAAATAATCATAGACCCAATTACACGCCTTGAAGGACATGGGAACGTGTCCATATTCCTCAACGACGTAGGCGAAGTAGAAAATGCTTACCTCAAAATTCCAGAACTAAGAGGCTTCGAGAAATTCTGCATCGGCAGAAGAGCCGAACTCATGCCGCAGTTAACCACAAGAATCTGCGGTGTCTGCCCCGTCGCCCACCATTTTGCAGCAACCAAAGCCTTAGACGCAGCATTCAACGTTGAACCAACATCAGCAGCAAAGAAACTGCGGGAACTAATGTACTGTGCCTACTTCATTTACGACCACACATTACACTTCTACTACCTCGGCGGACCAGACTTCATAGTTGGACCAGACGCGCCACCAGAAAAACGCAACATCTTAGGCGTCATCGAAAAAGCAGGCATGGACGTCGCCAAAGAAGTCATAAAACACCGCGCTTACGGACAAAAAATGACTGAAATCATCGGCGGCAAAGCAACCCACCCAGTCTGCGGATTGCCAGGCGGAATCTCCAAGCCACTGAGCGAGGAGAACAGGCAAGAAATCGAGAAGATGGCTTCTTCATGCGTAAACTTTGCACAATTCACACTAAAAATATTCCACGACATCGTTTTAGGCAACAGCAAATACGTTGACATGATTAAAAGCCCAGCTTACACCATGCCAACCTACTACATGGGCATGGTTGACCAGAACAACAAAGTCAACTTTTACGACGGCAAAATCCGCGTCGTCGACCCCTCAGGCAAAGAATTCCTCAAGTTCGAATCCAAAGATTACCTCAAACACATCGGCGAACACGTCGAAGAGTGGACATACAGCAAATTCCCATACCTCAAAGCAGTCGGCTGGAAAGGACAAGTTGCAGGCGCAGACAGCGGCGTTTACCGTGTTGGTCCACTTGCACGATTAAACGTTTCTGACGGCATGGCAACTCCGCTTGCACAAGCAGAATACCAAGAAATGTATAAGACGCTAGGCGGAAAACCAGTCCACAGCACTTTAGCTTTCCACTGGGCAAGACTAATCGAGCTACTCTATGCTGCAGAGAGAGCAATGGAGCTGGTTAAAGATCCAGAAATCACAAGCACAAACGTCCGCAACAAGCCAGGCGAACCAGGCGAAGGAGTCGGCATCGTTGAGGCCGCACGCGGCACACTCATCCACCACTACGCACTCGACAAAGACGCACTAGTCAAAGACGTAAACCTAATCGTTGCAACCACCAATAATTACCCCGCTATCTGCATGAGCATACGCGACGCGGCAAAAGGCTTAATCCACGGCGGCAAAGTCGACCAAGGCATCCTAAACATGGTTGAAATGGCTTTCCGCGCTTACGACCCATGCTTCGGATGCGCAACACATGCCGCGGTTGGGCAAATGCCGTTAACCGTTGAAGTCTTCAACGCTCAAAAACAGTTAGTTAGCTCTGTTAGTCGTTAGTTTAGCCCTTTTTTTGTGGCAATCTTTTTCATCACTTTAGTTTTTTAATCCAAAGTAAAATTTTATATGCTTTTGTAGTTTTGAATATAACGTTGTAAGGGATTACTGTTGAAAGGTTTTAGTTGTTTATTATCCCATCAGGCTGTTCACGATATCTTTTACTATCTTTAAGCTCATTCTCTCTGTATTGGTGCTTCCATGGCTGATGCAATCGAAAAAGACCTCAAAAATTGGTTTGCTGGCGCAAAAAAAGTTGTCATAGCTGGAATCGGAAATCCAATACGCCAAGACGATAATGTTGGATTGAAAATCGTTCAGGACTTGCAGGGCAAGGTTCCAGAAAATGTTTGCCTTTTGGAATGTGAGACGGTTCCAGAAAGCTACATCTTGGATATAGAGCAGTTTAAGCCCACGCATGTCTTGTTGATTGATGCTGCTTTTTTGGGCCTAAAACCTGGGGAAGCCAGCCTTCTTGACACCGAAAAGATCGCGGATTTTCCCGCTATAACAACGCATATGTTGCCTTTGAAGATTTTCTGTGAGTACGTTAAGCAGGCGACTGGAGCAAAAATTGCGTTGTTGCTGATTGAGCCAAAGTGCATGGAGTTTGGTGAAGGCTTAAGCGTTGAAGTTCAAAAGGCAACAGAACGTTTAACAAAGTTATTGCTTGAGTTGCTTGGTTAGGGACTCTTTTCTTTTGAAAACATAGTGCGCTAAGCTTTATTTTGCCCTTGGAATAATCGGTTTCTTTCACTTCAATCTGGTCTTTACTTACCCAGTTGACCGTTATTTTTTCTTCCAAATCCTCTTTTTCATAACATCCCTTCCAGTTCAACTCAAGGGTTTTGTCATCTATCCAGTCGCCCACATGGTCGTGCGCATCGCCTTGGGAGGTAACGCTGAAAAGATGCACTTTACCGGTTGCTCGGTCAAGACTCCAAAGGTCATTCTCCACATAGTCATCAACTCCTTCAATATGCATGTCCATTTCCGAGTTTATGCCTAGCTGAGAGGGCATTTCTTTGGCAGTCATTGTTCCGCAACCAGAAAGAACTTTGCCGTTGGATGTTTTCATCGCTATACCTACAGCCCATTCGCCGACCAGCTGCTCAAGCAACTTTAGCTCTCTGATTTGTTGTGTGCTTTGCGTCATAAAAATCAACCTTGAAAAACCAGCATCCAACAGACGAATTAGGGTAATAAAGGCTTGTGGTTGGTAGCTTGCAACAACGGAAAAGTTGTCAAGTAAAACTTGTTAAAAACGGATTTAAGCGCTTATGAAACATTAGGTTCTGAGGTTAAGCAAGATGAACTGAACTTGGAATGTCAACGGGAAAATTAAACTACCATCTAGAACAGCTGAAGGGTCTAATCGAAAAAAACAGCAATCAACATTACGTTTTAACTCCTTTTGGCAAAAAAGCGGTAGAACACCTTGACCTAATAGAACAGAAAATCAGTCCTGAAGATGAGAAATACGTTAAAATTGCAACTTTATCCCAAAAAACAAGCCTTCAACCCATAGTAAAAGCATTCCTAACAATAAGCATCGTGCTGTCAGCGGTTTTAATTACCGTATGGAGCTATCTCGCTTACATAATAATATCCGAAGGCGGGCCAGTAATAGTTTACATCCTTCTGCCAGTGTTGATTGCGGTTGGTTTTGGTTTGCTTGGCACATTGGTATATGCTTTAGTTAGGGCGCCTTCGTGGGTTAAACGGTTTGAGCAAAAATTCTTCGGAGAAAATAGCCACAAAGGGCTTAATTTCTTCCCTGCCCTTTTGGGCTTGATTAAATATTAATGCACCCCCCCACGATGGTCTTCGCTTAGTGGCTTTAGGATTTCTCAGTAGTCAAACCTAAAAGAGAAGCAAGAGGATATTTTTAGTCAGATTAAGCCCTCGCAATGGAAAAGTCGACACTTCTCATCTCTCGGATTTAGGTTATTTTTGGATTCCTATATTCTTAGCCCACGTAACGCCTTCCGAATACCTCATTACAGGAGAAATTCGGACAGTACCCACAAGCCTAAACGGTTCAACAGCATTGCTAAGAGCCGCAGCATCGTTGGCATCCACAATGAAATACCAGACGTGTCCAGGTGCATCAAGATATCCTTCCACGACCTTTACTCCCGATTTCTTCATGCTCTCGTCCAATTTGGCAGTAAACTGGTTGTCGGGTCTTATCAATCCTCCAGGACAATTTTCAGCAGTGTGATCTGCAACAATAACAAAAAGCAACTCAAAACACCTCTTCCAATACGCCTAAAGACGTGTAGGGTACCGTTGTTTCTTAAGCGTATGTGATTGTAAACTGACAGCCACAATAAAGTCGTTGAGTTCATCGCTCAAGGAAATGTTTTCGTAACAGCGTCTCATTAGTTGTGGCGACCATCTTGTTGTTTCTATGCATTTTCGGGCTTCGGATAAAAACTTCACCCCAACCAAACTCCTGAATTACACATTAAATTTAGATGCTGTGCGTGCATTAAATATTAATTAGCCAGTTTCCAGTTAACATTAGTTGTGAATTAGTCATGGCTGGAAAAGCAGTAATAATTATGGGTTCAGAGCGGGACTTGGATTTTTCCCGTGAAATAGCAAAATACCTCAAACTCCTTGGCGTAAACTATGAGTTTCGGGTTGCTTCAGCCCATAAGACCCCAGAGAAAGTGCTTGAAATAATCAAAGAGTTCGAGAACGAAAAAATCGTGTACGTCACCGTTGCAGGACGCTCAAACGCATTAAGCGCCTTCATCGATGGCAACACCACAAAACCCGTCATCGCTTGTCCACCGTACAGCGAAAAATTCGGCGGCGCAGACATCCTCTCTTCGCTTAGAGTGCCAAGCGGCATCGGTTCCGTTGTAACAATTGAGCCTGAAGGCGCAGCAATCGCAGCAGCAAAAATCCTCTCGCTCCAAGACGCGGAACTTGAAGCCAACGTGAAGACGTATCAAGAGGGCAAAAAGAAAGAACTCGACAAAGCCAACGAATCAGTCAAGAAACTAAAGTAGCGTCTAGTGCTCTTTTTTTCTATAGCCCCTTATTTAAAGCACTAAAAAGTCAACGTAAGTAAAGCTAGTGCTCACAGCGACCTACCCCTCCCTTATATATGTAAGCAGTCGCTAAGTGGCTTTTAGTTAGTCCAGAAACCTTGACTAAAAAATAAATGCTTTGTCAAGAAACGTTGACAAGAACGCTTTTAACCTAAAAACAATCAAGTAAAAAACGGTAAAGCCATTGAAAAAAGTTGCACCGCTACTGCTAATCATAATCTTATTTTCGGTATTTTATTTGGTGCTATTTTCGCCTTTTAAAGGAGCATTGCCGCTGCCATTTATCATAGCAGTAATCATAATTGCCTCAGTTGCGCTGTTCGGCACCATCCTATCCTTGTGCCTTAGAAAAAGAGGAAAAAACTTAATCTAATAAAAAAGGAAAAGCAGTTATTCTCTGCATTGCCTTAGGGTTCGGAGTTCCTCAATTGTCTTGTTCAAAACTGCCTTATCCGATACAGATTCAACGGCGGAAACGGGCAAACAAACAATAACTTTGCCAAGATAAGGATGCTTAAACCCCAGTTTTTTTGATGCTTCATCAGTTAAAGCGACAAATAAATTGATTATTTGCCAATTGCTCAGGTCTAATTCTGCGCTCTGCACTTCACCTAGTAAAAAACCGTCGGAAGTGAAAGCTGGTTTCCAAAATAACCTTGTAATTTCAACCATATAAAAAACCTTCAACTAGTAAATATCAAGCGCTTCTTTATATCTGTTTTTTAAGGTCAGTCGTGCAGAAGTGTTTTTTACTTTCCAAGAACATAGTTAATGTGGTGTTTTATTGTCGGCTTCTCAAAAACAAACCAATCCTAAACAGCTTACCCCTGAAGAGGAACAAGTCATAGTTAACAAAGGCACCGAAATGCCCTTCACCGGCAAATACTACGCGTTTTGGGAAAAAGGCACCTACGTTTGCAAACGCTGCGGCGCAAAACTGTACCGTTCAGAGAACAAGTTTGAAGCAAACTGCGGATGGCCAAGCTTTGACGACGAAATTCCAGGCGCGGTAAAGCGGCTGCCTGACTCTGATGGAAGGCGAACCGAAATCCAATGCGTCAACTGCGGCGCCCACCTTGGACACGTCTTCATTGGCGAGCATTTCACCGAAAAAGACACACGGCACTGCGTTAATTCGATGTCGATGGATTTTATTCCCGACAAAAACCCGTAGACTTCGACGCGAAAGAGTTATAGACGACTTAGCGCAAGTTGGCATTAAACGAGCGGTTTCGCTGTGGCTGACATCTTCGGAATCCCAGTTACAACAATAGGGTATATCGTAATTATCGCTATAATAGCGGTAACACTGGAAAGATTACTCAGCCGATACCTGTCACATTTTGCAAAACGCATCAAACTCGAACCCAGCGCCAGCAACAACCTCGTCTTAACCTTCCGAATCTTAATCCTGATTTTCACTGTTCTAGCCATAAGTAGCTTGGGCGGAGTCCAAGCCGAATGGTTGCTATCGGTTTCAGCCATTGGCGGCGCCGCGTTAGGTTTTGCGTCACAAAAAACCCTCGGCAACTTCATTGCTGGACTTTTCCTCTTAGCAGCTAGACCCTTCAAAGTCGGCGACTACGTAAAAATCGGCACGGTGGAAGGCATCGTCGAAGAAATTACCATGAACTACACTAAAGTGTTGACTTCTGGCAACAACACGGTTTCAGTAACCAATCTCCAAATTTTAGACCGGGACATAACCAACTACCTCTACGAAAGCACAAAAAACTACAACCTATACTGCTACACCTTTGAAATCGGCTTTGACCACAGCATTCCATCTGAAAAATTAAACCAATTGTTCAACCAAATTTTCGACAGCTACTCACGCATACTGCCCAGAAGACCAACCTGCATGCTTATTCGCTCAACCAACGCGGACAGAGTTTACCTGGTCTACCTTTACGTTGACAAACCCCAAGACATCTTCACGCTCAGACCAAGAATCGCTGACGAGATTTTTCAACGTTGGGATGAGGAAAGAGCTAAACTAAAGAAATAACTCCGACCAACCACATAATGTAAGAGCGGTTATCATGTCAAACAAAAAACAGGAAAAACCCAAACAACTAACAGCAGAAGCATCAAACCTATCAGACTTAATCGATTATCAGGAAGGCTCAGTTGTAAGCCGCACAATAATCGACAAGAAAACAGGAACCGTCACGCTTTTCGCGTTTGACGAAGACCAATGCTTAAGCGAACACACGGCACTCTACGATGCGATGGTTTACGTTATTGAAGGCGAAGTGGACGTTACTATATCAGGCAAATCCGTGAAGCTGAAGAAGGGCGAAATGACTATCATGCCGGCGAATCAGCCGCATGCTTTAGCTGCGAAAACTAGGTTCAAAATGCTCCTAACAATGATAAAATCCTAACCAAACGCTCTGCCCCATATATCCACAAAACAGTACTCCGAGAGCGCTTTTTTTGTGGGTGTTGACGGTTTCTCGGCTGGATAACCCAAAGCAACAAACGCTTCAGGCTCCACCGCCTCCGGAATCCGCAACACTTTCCGCACGGTTTCTTTGCAAAAACCCGGTGCACAAAACCAGCAAGCCCCCAAACCCTCCGCATGCGCTGCCAAAAGCAGGTTTTGCATTGCTGCACCTAAACTCTGCATCGCCAAATCCCGCTCGCACATTTGCCGTTTTTCATCGGGAAATTTTCTGAGCCCATCCATTGTTGAGCATGCCAAAATGAGCACTGGCGCGTTTGCGAACGCTTCAACCCTTTCCTCCCGCATTTTCGCATCAACTTTTGCGCCGTCTTTTGCCAAGTCGGCAGCCCACGCGTCACCCATAGCATCCGCCAACCTCCGCTTCACTGAAGCATCAGCCAAAACTATGAATCGCCAAGGTTGAGAGTTGTGCGCTGAAGGCGCCCATCCAGCAGCAACCAAAACATCCTCAACTAACTCGCTGGGAACTTGGCGTGACAGGTATTTTCTGACACTACGCCGCTCATGGATTGCATCTAAGAGGTCTGGCATGGATAGAGTGTATGTGGGGTTTGCTTTTTATCTTTTATACACTGTTGGGTTCCAAAATGACTTTCAACGACTGCCCAGCCTCAGCCACCAAACGGAAACCCTCTTGCGCTTCGCGAAGACTGAGCTTATGCGTAATCATGTCTTTAACGTTCAACCGCCCAGTTGCCAAAACCCTCAGAGAATCTTCCAAGTCGTTTGGGGCTGCGCCGTAGCTGGTGCGCATGGTGATTTCGTTTCGCCAGAACTGGTTAATGGGAACGGGCAATTTTACGGATGGGTCTGGTACGGCGAAGAACAGGATGGTTCCGCCGCTCTCAACACAATCCAACGCTACCATCGCGGCTGAGGTTGCGCCCGTGCAAACAACCACTTGGTCGGCTAATCGCCCATCGTTTATTTCTTTGAGTTTTTGGGGCAGGTTATCTTTAGCGTTCAGGGCGTGGTGTGCGCCGAATTTTTTGGCAAGCCCCAGCCTGTACGGGTTGATGTCGGCTACAATGATGTTTTCTACGCCTTTGAATTTGGCTAGTTGGGCATGCAGTATTCCCGAGATGCCGCTTCCGATGATAAGCATTGTGTCGTCTTTTTGCAGGTTCGCCAGCCGTTGACCCCGCGACACGCATGCCAATGGCTCTATGAATGTGCCTTCCTCAAAACTCATAGCATCTGGCAGGTTATAGATGCCGTATTGGACGTTGATTTTGGGGACTTGGATGTATTGTGCGAAGCCGCCGGGGTAATAATTGGTTGTGTGCAGTGTGTGGCAGGCGGTGTGGTTTCCACGTTGGCAGTATCGGCATTGGTTACATGGGACATGGTGTGAAACAAAGACGCGGTCGCCGACTTTGACGCTGGTGACTTTGCCGCCGACTTTGCTAATGATGCCTGTGGCTTCATGGCCCAGCACGCGCGGTGCTTTAGGCACACGGTACCATTCAATAACGTCGCTGCCGCATATGCCGCTCGCCATCACTTTCAGCAACACTTCGTCTTCGCCGATTTCTGGCACTGGCATCTCTTCGATTCTGACGTCATGGTTGTTGTAGTAGACGGCGACAAGCAATTTTTTTCACTCAAAAAGAAAAGTTGGTTTAGGCTTTGCCTGCTTTTACCTGGTTGAAGAGGTCTAAGGCTTCTTGGGGCGTGTAGTTTTCGTGGATTATGGCTCTTATCGCTCGAATTGAAGCCACTGGGTTTTCTGTTTGCCAAATGTTTCTGCCCAAATTCACGCCAATAGCGCCCTTCTGTAGTCCATCGTAGACGAAGTCGAAAACTTCTTTTTGCGACTCGGTTTTTGGTCCTCCAGCCATAACAACTGGCACTGGGCACCCATCAACGACTTTCTCAAAGTTCTCTTTGCAATAGTATGTTTTGACGACTCTTGCGCCTAATTCAGCTGAAACTCTGGCAACCAACGCCAAGTATCGGGCTTCACGTTTTTCAAGTTCTTTCCCAACCGCTGTAACAGCCATAACTGGCACGCCGTAATCTTCACATTCATCAACAAGTTTAGCTAGGTTGCTTAGGCTTTTATTCTCGTATTTTGTTCCTGCGAAAACGGACATGGAAACTGCCATTGCGTTTAACCGTAGGATTTCCTGGATTGACGTGACTACGCTTTCGTTTGCTAAGTCTTCACCTACTACGGTTACTGCTCCTGAAACCCGCATTATGATTGGTTTCTCGATTGCTGGGTCGATGCAGTTACGCAGCACCCCGCGGGTGAGCATTAATGCATCAGCATACTGAATGATTGGTTTTATCGTTTCTTCGGGCTTCTCAAGACCGTGCGTTGGTCCCTGGAAGTATCCGTGGTCAACGGGTAAAAACAGTGCTTTGCCGTCTTTCTGGATAAGTCTACTTAAGCGGTTTTTCATTCCCCACTCCATAATCATTTCTCCGAGGAAGCTTTTGGTTTAAGAATTAAATAACCTTTTTCTATGAGCCAGTGGTGAAACTGCCATGTAGTGTATAGGCAGGCCGCGCCGCATTTTTGCCGTGTCTGTTCATATGTTGGAGAACCTTCGGTTTGCTTGTTCAGTTCCAACTGTATGGGGCACTTGACGTCTTTGCAGAATTCTCTGCGCTTGTATTCAACGTAGCCTTCTGGCGCCATTTTTCATCGGGCTAACTTTTCCTTCAAACCTAATAAGCGTTGTCGGTAAATGTGCCAATTAGCTCAAAATGGCTGGCTATCCGTTGATTTCTTTGGCAAGTGCGTACAGCTTTTTAACATGTTAATTGGTGCAAAAATGTCAATAGCGACCTACCCCCTATAGGTTTCAGCATGCTATTTCTATTAGGCTCCAAATATGCTCTAAAACTACCACAAATTGAGAGGCAAGCCAAATGGACTAGTACAGTCGTTTACAAATACAGTTAAAAACAACAAACACAGAAACCTGTAAGCAAGGACTGGTACCTTTGAGTTTGAAGCGTGTCGCCATCGCGTTGGCTTTAATACTAATCGTTGTAGGTGGTTTTGCAGCGCAAATATACCAGCAGAAAAACTTCAAGTACACCTACACCGAACAGCCCGTTCGGCACATTGAAGTTTACTCGGGCTTGGCTAGCTTGAAGACAATAACCATAAACGAGTACCTTATGGTCGCGTTTCCCCCATCCATAACCGTTCAAGCGCCCGACGTTAACCAATCAGTCTTGACCAATGCAACGCGAAGCCAAATCTACGATTATATCAACCAGAACCCCGGCATGCAGTTCAGGGCAATATGTTCAGCGCTTTTCCTTCCAGTCGGGTTGGCAGAGTACCATTTAGGCGTTCTCGTCAGGGCTGGGTTGGTTTCGTTTGTTCGCGACGGCCGCTATAAACGGTTCTTTGTTGCTAAACGGTTTTCCTAGCGTGAGATGGCAACGATTTGTCTGCTGCGGCATAAGACGGCGAAAAGAATCATTGAAACACTCCTGTGCAAGAGGCAATTGTCGCATGGAAAGTTAGCTGATGAAGTTTCGATTACTTCGCAAGCGTTAACGTGGCAAATGAAAACTCTGAAGAACACAGAGTTCGTGTTGCAAGTGAATGAGGGATTAAAGACCATTTACATGTTAGATGAATCTTCAAAGCCATCGCTGAGAACCTATTTGGCTATCGTTAATTGACATGCAACTTAAGGGTACTTTTTTAAACCTCAAAGCCTCAAACCTTGTATGCCCAAGTACTATCTTTTAGGCGGAGAAAACACCCACAAAAGGGATGCACAAGAAGTAAATCAAAGAGCCTTCCACGATGCGGGTAAGGCACCGAGAGTTCTTGTGTTTTCTTGGGCTAGAGCATCCTTCGATAAAACCTACCCTAAAAGTAAACTCCTGTTCGATTACTTCAGAAGCTTGGGCGCCAGCACAGTAAACACTGCTGATTTCTCTAGCTCGTCTGCGGAAATTAAGGAAAAAATCTCTGAATCAGACCTTGTTTATTTAACGGGTGGTGTGCCCAGCGTTTTGGTGGAGCGCCTAAAAAAATCAGGCATCCGCAGTTTACTCAAGGATTTTGAGGTGGTTATTGTTGGCAGGAGCGCAGGTGCATTGGCGCTTTGCCGAAAATGCGTGATAACTTACAGGAGCAATTCAGCCGTCAAAGTCATCGACGGCTTGGGGCTGGTGGATATAACGCTTAAGGCTCATTACAAGTTAGGCATGGATGAAGAATTAAAAGAGTTATCGAAAACGCAGGATATTTTTGCTGCGCCAAAGGGTTCAGCGCTTGTTTACGATAATGGAAATCTGTCTTTCATCAACAACGTTTACTTGTTCCATAAGGGTGAGAGGCAGCTTTTGAGCTAAGAGCCACTAAGAGAAGAACCTTCGAACATAAATTTTGGACTTAATGATAAGAGGCGTTAGGGCAACCGTAAGAATTGTTCCTAATGTTGCGAGAACGATTATGTCGCCAAAAACCCAGCCAAAGAAAACCGCGGGAAAAGCTAAAGTCGGAACGTTACCGAACGCTACCAAAGCGCCCACACCGAACAAGCCAGATACCACGCTAGCTAAGAATACACCGACGATTAACCATGTTACCCATGTTTTGCGGTCTTCAACCGATGCTTGAACCAGTAAAAGCAGGATACTAACGATTAAGGTGAGGATGAAAAGTGTTGTTTGCGAGAGAACGAAGGCAGCGGCTGAACCAACTAAAACTAATCCGAGAAGCGCGTTTAGCCCGTAGGTTAGTCTTGGACGTTTGAGGTCAAGAGTTGGCTTAGTTTTAAGTGAGCGGTAAATTAACAGTGGTATGAAGCCTTCGAAGAAGTCTGCCAACGCCCAAACCGTCACAAACGGCAACGAGTAACCCAGATAGAGCCCCATGAGTATGCAGCTGAGGTATCCTGCTAGACAGCCCCAGACGCCAAACCAAAGCGCCAATGGCACGTAAACTGCCGCTGCAATGTAGAGCCCAGATACGCCTGTTACTGATTCAACTGGAGCAGAGACAACAGCCCAAATTGCCAAAACAGTACATATCAACGTTGCCACTACAAAGACAACGGGTTGCCTCCAAGTGATGCCTGCCGCATATGAGGTGAATTTGGTTTTTGACATTAAAGGGGTAATTGTGAAGTTGGGAATATAAGATTTAAGATTTCAAAATAAGACGCGAATTAAAAAAATGAAAAAGACTGAAAAAAAGCTACAATCGTTCCCTTAATTTTTCTGTGAGAAGCTTTACGATTTCTTCCTTGTCCTTCTCTATAAAATTCCAGAGCTCTTTGTTTTCGTTATCCATTGCAGAATCATTTTTGTAATTGTTTTTTATTCGCCAAAGGCTCCTGTTCTCGACTAGAAGCTGCTCCATGAGGTCGTATGTGTTGTTGTCAAGCATGCCCTTCTCGTTCATGGCTTGATTAGAAGACTTTGAAGTTTTGCTTTCTACGTCCATGCATAATTTTTGGCTCTTGTTTTCTTCAGTGGTTTTGCATACCATAAAGCGGGTTTCGCCTTCGCCCGATGTGGTTGTGAGGACTTCCTCGTTTTCTTTACTCAAAAAATTCACCTCCCAGAAACAGTAACAAGTCAAGAATTGCTAACCAAGTATACACACTTAAGCATATGTGACTGCAAAAAGTTTGCCACAAATCGAACTTTTTTATGTTATTGTTGGTTAATCTGTTCTTTTTTTGAAAAAGCGGCGACAATAACAGTAGAAAGCACAAGCACCTAGAAGTACTACACCGAAAAGGGTAAGCGGAATCCTAAAGGCAGGGCTTGCCTCTGCTCTTCTACAAACCGCCCAAACAAACAACTAACGCCCAATAACATGGCTGACGTAAGAGAAGATCGTTGGAAGAAAACCTGAAATAACAATTTTTGAGGAAGGGTATATTCTTTTATAAAACAAAGAAGATTGAAGGAAAATAATCTATTCTAGTCCTTCTTCTCCAATTTGACAATGTAAATTTCTTTGTTGCGGACTCTGAGCGCTACGTTGAATTTTCTTTCTGGTTTCTTGTTGAATGATTTAACTCTGAATGAGAATGGCGCATACATTGACCTTACGGTTTTACCCTCAACTTCAAGTTTAAACATTTTTTCAGGGCTTTCAATTATTTGCTTGAAGACCGCATCGTATTCGGGAATTTTGGCTATTTTTTTTCCTTCAGGGATTTCTTTAACTGGAGTCGCTTTTGCTATTATTTGCTTATTCTTGCTCTTTTCTAGTTTAGACATCTAATTCACACTATATACAACGACAGTAATACTATATAACACTAGCTTAAGTTAGTAAGAATAATAATGGTTAAGTCAAAATAATAGTAAATAATACTGGTTTTAGACCGCGGTTCAAAAATTATTCGCCTCTTGTGTCGTTTCTGTTGCACTCCGCTTTTGGCCTATACTCTACTTTTTTATGGCGTTCCTTATGATGCCTCTCGCACTCTTTTATTCGCACAAGCATCCACTCGTTTTCTTCGTAAACGCATCCGCAAAGCAGAGTCTTAGTCGTCAAGTTTGCCAACCTTCAAATGAGGCTACTATGTCCACTGATACCTTAGTTATCCATAGTTCATAATGATTTCTCTTGAGAGTTAAACTAAGAGTGGGTTGTTCACCAGAGTTGATAAATCGTAGTTTTTTGTCGGAAAAGGTAACGTTTTAGTGTATGTTATGCTTCTTGTTTGCTTGCTAAGGTGAATTTATGAGCGTCATGAGTAGAAAAAAGAAAAATACACAGCTTGAGCAGAAAAAGAAGTTGGAACGAGAAAAAGAAGCAAAAAAGAAACAGATGAAACAGCAACTTCCTGCGAAAGGAAAGAAATAAAGTTTTTTAGCATAAAACGCTAAAGAACTCAGAAAATTACCAATCATCCCGTTTGCTTAATTGCTCTTTCTTCATTGTTTTTTCAATTCCACGGTAAATGTCCTTCTCCGATTCGGAAACAACCGCTAAATCTTTTCCTGCAACGCTTTTAACGCTTGGAACTTTAACGAACCTGGATTCTCGGGTTTGAGGAACATAATCCACAGTCACTTCCTTGAAGGTCTGAGAAAGTTTTTCGCCTGAAGACCACAACTCGTACATTTCCACTTTTATGATGTGCGGCCCCGCAGGTATCCCCTTCATGTCCAGCACAGGCGTAAACTCGAAATCATCTGTCGCCAAAGGACCCTGAGGAATCCTGATGGAGACGGAGTTGATTTGTTGGTTGTCAAACCATAAATCCGACTGTACCTTTGAAAAAGCGGTTTTTGAGGGAGCCAGCTTGAAGCCGACTTTGAGGGCTAACTCATCCTCTTTAGTTAAGGTACCAATGTCAGTTATGATTATCCGTTTTTCTTGAACCTGTGCGGTCGTTTTGGCTAGTTCCTGCTTTGGGGCAATAGGCAGATTGTCCAGAGTCAGTTGCTTAGATTCTTTGAGGTTTTTTGGCATTTTCTTCTTCTTTATTTAATTGGCTGCTTGGTTTTATCCTCTTCTTTGCTGTTTTCCTTTGCTAGTTCTTCTTCTAGAACCTGAATTGCGGTTCTTATGCGAAGCAGAGTGTTTTTAAGATTCATCTGCTTGTTTTCCAGTTCAGCTAGTGTTTTTTGCCCTGCCGCATATTCAGCTCTGAGTTCTTTCAAACGTTGTTCAAGTTGCCGTTTCATGAAGATCCCATTTAAGCAAGATGCGAACACGTCTAAAATCCTTCCCTCATCAAACTGCTTTGAAAATAGAAGAAAAAACAAAACCATTAGCCACGCAAGTTTAATGGTTTTTTAAATATTTCTTCGCGCCACTTATGCTCCCAGCTTGCCCAACCAGTCTTCACAAGACCCTCTCTCAAATGAGGTTTTTCAGCAACCCACTCCAGAAACGTCCAGAAGCGCCTCTTGTCTTTGAGCATTTCCTCGGGCACGCCTTTTTCAATGCACCATCTGATGTAGGCGCTTTCAACCAACGACTTAAGTTCGCCTGTGGATTCGACTCTTTGAACTTTGAACCCTTGACTTTCTAAGTACAAGGCTACGCTGGATAGAACGTATTCTGAACAAACTTTAAAACAGGTTTCAGCGTCAGGCTGCAATACTGTGATGATTTCGTTGGCGATTTTTACTGCGTCTTCTAAGTATTTTTTGTTTTTGAAGTTGGGGGGCTGAAAGGAAGCGGTGGGGATTCTTCGTTCCATCAGCATGGGGTGCGGGGGCTTGAGTGCGCCTACCACAACGCCCAGTAAGAGGTCGCTCCATCCTGAAGCGTCTACCAGAATGGTTTTGTCAGGTAGAAAACAGTCCAACGCCAAGCTTAATCACCCAAGATACAGAGGTATGTGCGTGTTTGTTTTTCTATCTTTTGTTTATTGAACCTAACTCTTGCAGGAAATTTGAAAAAGAAGTTTCAGAACCGCTTGACCCAAAATAGGAGAAAAAGGGGATTGCAAACCCCTTCACGCACTTATCGGTTAAGTGGTTCCGAGCGGAAATTCCCCGCTATTATTGTAATAATGGTTCTCTGTGGATATTCGTTTGTATGTCCTTTTAGGGATATACAGGTCAGGGCATCAATTAAAAAGGACATTTAGTTTAGCTCCCGAGCGCTTTTACCTTTTTTTCGTTAGCCTACGTGAGATTCCAGCGCAAAAGAAAATGCCAAATTGACCTTCATTTTTGCGATTCTCCACCAAATTGTAGTATAATCTGACGCTTCATTCAAAGTGTGTCCAAAGTCATAAAAGGAGATACAGCTAAATTATCAATGACCTACATGCATCACCCAACATTCGTAATAATAACGTTCAGTCTACTGTTATTGGCTTTCTTATTTTCCAACGCCATCGCTGCAGGCATACAAATAGACAACACCGCAACTGTTACAACAGTTATTGACGGTAGCTCATTTACCATTAATTCTGGAAAAACAATAAAACTGGCAGGCATTGAGACCCCGCAATCAGGTCAACCTGGCTATAATGAAGCAAAATCTTACCTCAAAAGCATACTGTTCCTTGATGGACAATACGTTCAGGGAAAGACTGTCTACTTAGACATTGATAACATAGCAGCAACCGACCAGTATGGCAGACTAATGAGCGTAGCCTACATCGATTACAATTCAACCCATTACGAAAACGTCAACATGGCTATGCTAGTGAACAACTATGCGGTTCCCAGCAGCCTCAACAACAGCGAATTTAATCCATCAAGCTGGACATGGTTTATACCAAAAAACACACCTTCACCCTCCCCAACCTCTACGCCAGCCCCAACAGCAACTCCAAGCATGACACCCTACAGTCCACCACCGACACCTACTCCAAGCCCTGAAGTTCCAGAGTTTTCAGCAGTAACTATCCTTATAATCATAAGTCTAGCATCGGCAATAATTGTAAAGCTTCATAAAAAGAAAAGTTAGAAGGAGTTAATTCTCCTCCCATGCAGTGTGCCCCTTAGAGCAGGTTTACTTTTTCTTTCTGCGAACCAGTATAAGGGAACCCGCGGCAACAGCTATAGCAGCGCCAATACCTATGGCTATTACTATGGTTTGTATCGGCATCGGCTCTGTCGTGGTCGGTTTTGGAGTTACGCTGTTGGGCTGTGGAGTTGGAGTAGCGCGTGGAGGTTGTGTCGGCTCGGAAGTTTGCTGAGGAGTTGGCTGGGGAGTTGGTTGATTTGTTGGTGGAGGAGTTGGCTGCGAAGTAGGTGGAGGCGTAGGTTGAGTTGGCTGGTAATCGGTACCCTTACTCACTAGCACGGAAACTTCAGGATCATTGTAGATTGAGTAACCGTCCCATTTTGGAAAGCTTTGAGTTAGGAAGTACATTGATTGCGATATGTCAAAGCCAGTTGATGACTTGCCTGCGTCAGATTGGAAGCTTGACTGGAAGTTTTGTAGTGACGTTGTCTGGCTAGTTACATTGAATGTTCTTACGTCATCGGTTGATGTTGACGGCTTGCCCCAGTCATATGTACTTCCAAGTTTGACAGAAGCAAACGTTAGACCTGCTAATTGAGAGGCAAGATCAAACTGTGAAGACTGCGTGACTTTAGTAT
This sequence comes from Candidatus Bathyarchaeota archaeon, assembly GCA_003141855.1. GTDB lineage: Archaea > Thermoproteota > Bathyarchaeia > Bathyarchaeales > Bathycorpusculaceae > Bathycorpusculum. The sequence goes on from PLNS01000026.1 coordinate 53,861, forward strand.
TGTCGATGCTTGTTCCATTATCACCTTTAACGTTCCAACCCATAGATGTCGATGCTGTAACATAGTAGTTAATCGCTAAGCTTCTGTTAGCAAGTACATCATTGCCGCTCACAGGAACCATTACACCGCTGTTGTTCGATTCTCTGCCGTCTATTACAGTGGGGTCTAAATTCCAGTTCCCAACTCGTTGATCAATTTTCATCGAAGCAGTATTGTACTGTGTTGAGCCCGAAGTTTGGTTTCCACCAAAGTGAACCATAAATGATAGTTCATCGACAGACGAGTCGGTTGGCCTGTTGTTGAAGTCTGGAGAGTTAAAGTCCGCGCCGAAAATTGGTTTATCCCACCATCCCCACATGGAGCGTTGGTCGCTGTATGGGAATAGTGTTCCATTTACGTCTTTGTAAGCAACTCCAAAGTCGACGATCGCATCCAATGGAACAGTCATGCTGCCTGATGGATCAGAGTTTCCGAAGGCTTGCCCTGGAGATACAAAGCTTATGTTTTGGACACTTTTAGGCATGAAGTAATGAGTCTGAGTGTCATTGAATAGGCTTAATCCAGCGAACTCGTACCTTAAGTCAACTCCAGCACTCGATGAGCTATTGCTTGAAAGGACATTCACGTTGTAGTTTTGGTCGGTTCCAAACCAGATCCAATTCCATTCGTTTGCGTTATCGCTTATCCAATTCCAGTTTTGGCTCTTAGCTTTCGCTAATACATCCGCCCAAGTTTGGTTCTGAACCATGTAGCCTATGTCCCAGTAACCAGCATTTTGCAGACCAGTCACATTATCTATTACTGTATTCTTTATTTGATTCATCTCTTGACTGCCCACACCGCTCATATCAGACGCATGGTACCACACGTATGATTCATCCCACTGGGTTGTCCAAGATACATGGAGTTTACCCATCCAAGCACCAACATGAACCTCATCGCCTACTTTTGATGAATTCGGATTCCAATTTAAGTCAACCCACATGCGGTCAACGGTTTCATTTCGCAACTCAGAGCCAGTGTGTATTTTGCGTACAAAGTATTGGTCATTTGTTGTTGCTGTGTTGCCGTCCAAGTCAATCGCGCCAGTGCCTTCAACGATTTTGAAGGCTTTCATGCCCCACATTCCGAACTGTGGTGTCCCGACTATCAGATTGTTGACTTTGCACGAGGTTGATATACTGAGATCAGCTAGCCTCCAAGTGAAGATGTTTCCCCAAGCTTGATGTGTTTTGTAAACGTTCATGGTTTCCATCTGTACAGGCACGTTTTGGCTATCAATTGTGACTTGGTAGGAGGGTGTCCAATTATTTTGTTGTCCAAGCTCGTATGAGTTTCCATCGAGATTTATTGTGTTTATTTGTGTGATCATTAAGTTGTTGTTCCAGTACCCATTTTGCATTAGCGTAACTGTGTAGACTGCGCCATCGAGAGTAACATTAATTGAGTTTGGATATCTATTGAGGGCTTGTTGTAGTGACCAGTCTCCCCCATTCCATCTATCTATAACGGGGCTCGGGTCGAGAACAAAATATTGTACTCCGTCAGGGGTAGTATAATTGAATCGGGGGTAGTAATCACTTAGTTGTCCTGTGAAAACTTGAGATCTTATGGTGTCAGAAAGGTTTCCCCACCAATCGTCTACAAGTTGCAGACTGATTCTGCTATTGTCCAAAGCGTTTACCAGATAATATTCGGTGCCTTCGTGCAGTATTGTTTCGGTGGTAGCATTCATCCACAACCAATTGCTACGGTCAGTAGAGATAGTTGGTGCTTGGTATGTTGTTGGGGTAAATATTTGGCGGGGGTCTGATTGGTTAGGGTCGACTATGTTATATGTGATTCCAGAGTCAGTTACGTTGTAGTAGGTTAATACGTTTCTAAACAGGAACATTTGTGTTCCAATTATGGTGAAGTATTGATTTAATGAGTCAACCCTTTGAACGTTAAGGCGGGTTCCATTCGTTAACACGATATATTGGCCATGATTGTCGCCACCGACATTAGATGTTGTCACTTCAACCTTCAAAGTATCGTTTAGATAGACACAGTAGCCACCTTGCACTATTGGAACCGTCTTGTTTCCAGATGCAGCATCGCCGTCTTTGAACTGCCACTGCGGGTTACTCCAACCGTTACCATTCCAACCGAACTGTTGCGGGCTATAGATTTTTTGTCCGTCCAGTGTAATGCAGTAGTAAACGTTCAAGTTGTTGTTCCCTGGTATGTATGCACCATTGATTGTGGCTGGGTTGTTGTTCCAGTTGTAATTATAGCGGGTTGCTGGTCCATAGGTAGTACCGATGACTTTGAAGTCTGTTCCCATTGGAACCTCTGCGCCATTTTCAAAGTAAACGCCTGTTTGAGAAATAGTGATGCTGTAGATGACTATTTTGTCGAAGACTTGTGTCGGTTGTGAAGTAAACGGAATTAATTTAGTATAGTTGGTTCCTGGAATTGCCTCATGGATTTCTTGTTGCCAACTGGCTGGGTTATTCCAGTCAAAGTATATGTTTTGGTTATCTAATGTTTTGAAGTAGTTGCGGATTACTGGCTGCCCTGTGATGTTGTCAGTGGTGCTTTCCATTCTAGCAACGGAATCAGTTGTATAGTACGTTTGGTTGCCAACTTGGACTTTCCAAACAATAAGGTACATTCCTGAATTAACATTGATTCGCGTTCCATTTGAAGTCAGGTAATTAGTAGAGTTTTCATAGTCATAGCCGTAGCGGTTTGCAGACCATATTTTCTGAGTTTGGTCATAACCCGTTGTTGTAACCAAACTGCCTGTAGGTGTTAACTGACCTGATTGTTGTACATAGCTACCATAGCTTACCACCCAGCCGTTTTGTGTAATATTCCAGTAGTCTTGTCCGTTAATGCTTGAGTAGAAAGCGTTGTAATCTACTGTTGGATATGATACAGCTTGTCTAGATCCATCGACGATTATGTAGTAGGTTTGGCTATTGCTGTCAAGGTTTAAGATGTAAACTGTGCCGTTGACAGATATGGACTTTAAAGTCTGCAGCTTCTGACCTGAAGATTCTATACCCTGTAGATCCCACTGGGATGTTGCCATTGCTCCTGGATAGGGCAGTTCATATTTTGTTCCACCGTCAAGACCTATATCAGTGTAAAAGTAACTCTGTACGCAACTATCACCAGTCGGACCTCTGCTGGGAATCAACAGGGTTTCACCTTCATAGGTTGCCTGATAATACTGATCGGGCATTCCAATTAAATAGTCAAATCCGCTGATTGTTACTACGCGTTGGTTATCTGGCACTGAGTATGGATCTTTGATTGTTATGCGTGTTCCATTTTTCATCACTAGATAATATCCTGAACCATCGGGAAGAGGTTGCCAGTTTCCTGGATCTCGCAACAGAACAACATTGTTGTTGAGTCTAACGCCTGAACCAACCGATTGGACGAGTAATGTAGCATCAGTTTCAATGTAAGCTTGATTACTTATTTCCCAATGATTGGATGTGCTATTATAGATGGATTGCTCAAATGGAGCATTCCGATAAATCCGTGTACCATTTAACAGATCATAGTGGTAGGGCACTATATCACCCATAGATGGATCCACGAAGTGTTCTGACCAATCTTGGGTTGCACGACTCATGTACGTATCTACAACTGTCCCGTTAGGGAGCGCAAGTTTCGAGCCACTAACAATCAGGTATGCATCAGTCATGTTCAAGTTTATAGATCGAATGATTGTTTGGTACGCCTGGCCAACGAAAATCTTTGTTCCATTTAACAACTGATAGTATTCAGGCTGTCGTCCTAAGCTAGGATTGTAGGGGTCATTAAGCAGGTACTGCACCCAGTTCTGCTGCTGTGCCTGGTCGTATTGAACCTGAGGCTTAATCATAAAGTTAGTGCCGGCTATCGTTATGTAGGGTGTTTGGTCAATTTGATACTTGGTGCCGTCATAAGTTGTAAAGAGTGGATTTGAGGGTCTATTAACAAGCCATGCTGATCCTCCCGTAACTGTATCGTTAACGTAGTAGGTTGGCTCGGAAATCCATTCAGTAGTTAGATGTTCTCCCCAGCCTTGGCTTGGATCCTGGCCGTAGGACATGTTTTGGAAAATCATGCTATACCAGTAGTTGCCTTGGGGAGCTGCAGAATTGAAAGTTACGTTTAAATTAACTTGGACTATGCCATCTACGGATGTTACGTTTGCTGAGGTCATGTTCGCATAGGAAGGATACACTAGAAACGCAGGGTCCATGTTATCGACCCAGCTCGTAGTTGTATCAATCCAAATATTAAGTGAGTTAGGGTTTAGTGCGTATTCTGTTTGGTTCAGACGGTAATATGCCCAATGCCAATCAGTGAGGGTGGTTTGATTCCATATAAGATGGGGAGACTCCACCCAATCCCAAGTGCCTTCAGCTAAATTATATTCTGTATGCCAGTCTGTGACATTTACAAATGCCCAACCCTGATGTTCGCCGTAGACATACATGTTAACGTTAGTTCGATTATAAGACAACGCGGTTATTTGTCCGTTATCCAAGTTTTTAATTAATCGAATTTCAACTTCTGAGTTGGAACTTTGGTTGGCGCTCCATGTGCCAAAATTTGAGCGGAAAGCTACTCCAACAGCATCCAAGTTTTCATATATTTGTGAACTTCCATATATTTGGCTTTGTACTGTGAAAGGTTTTCCTTGGTTTATTTGGAACATGGAGGTTGTTGATTGATGACCTTGAGAGTCTATTATGGTTGAAACTGCTACTGGTCTATCAACAAATATTTGGAAGGCACTTGGATCCGTGTTTTGCCAGTTAGCCCAAATTTGGTTGTTAGCGTTAAACACGTTTACGTTTAAGTTGTATTGATCTTGACTATAGCTTGTTGAGTTAGAGAATAAGCCAACAAACTCGACAACCCAATTGTTGGCGGCGGTTTGGTAACTATTGCAGTCAGGCAGTGAAAGGTCATAAACTTTGCTTGATGGGTCAGATGCGTTTATGTCATTTAGCACTTGGTAATTAACTTGTCTTTGTAGATTTTCGTCGTATGATGAATAACCGTAGCCTACTTTTATTGCGAAACTGCGGGTTGCTTGATTGTATATTAAGTATAGTTGGTCTGAAACATATTGTTGTTGTATCATTATTTTGTTTGTGTTAGTCGCAGGGTCCCACATCTGGTTTGTTACATTGATCTGGTGATTATTGTTCTGTAAACTGGTCCAACGTTGTTCGAGATGTGGACCATATTCCTGCTGATTTCTAGTGATAAGAGCGGTACTGTTCCAGTAATAGGTTCCAGATATGTCATTATACATCCAGCCGCCTTGTTCTGTTACAACTTTTTGGTACCAACTTGTGACATTTACGTATTCTTGGATATTCCAAGGTAGATTAATGCCTACCGTTATGTTAGAAAATTGAGCACTTGTAACATTAAATCGCATCATCCATTTAGCGCCTTTAGAGATGGAGAGCACCGGATTATTTTGCATGTCAAGTTTTTCGAAAGCCCAAGTATCCTGAGATCCACCATACATAAAACTGGGCTCGCCCACAGCAACCATACGGTTGGAGGAAGTAGTTCCTGGCCCAGATTGAGAGTTAACGTCGATCCAATTATTGAATTGGTCCGTAATCTGTAGATTAACAAAATATGGTGCTATTGGTGTAGAAGAATTGAAAGAGCCGACAATTTGAATTCTCCAACCAAGTTCAGTTTGTGTAATATTGCTTAGTTGAGAGTTAAATTGGTAGAAGCCGGTTTGCTGTGGTTGAGGTGGCTGTGGTGGCTGCCCGATGTTACTGTTACCTGTTTGATTGTTAATTGAGCTGTCTATGTGCCAGGCGTTTGTTTCGTTCCAATTGTTCTGTTGCATCAGGTTCACATACATCATTCTGCAGTTGGCATTGCCGGTTACTGTACCATTTTCTGATCGCAAATCAGACATCCATTGTAGTCCAGCTTGCCCAAGTGTAGCATTGCCAACGAAAATGCTTTTTTGGACATCTATCCGTATAGTGAAAGCCTGACCCAAAGGCAGATAATTAGTATCTGTAACTTCTGTACCATTTTGCTGGAAAATAGTGAAAGTTGGAATGGGGCCAAATTGCCATCCTTGGCTTGTCCAATTCCAAGAGTCTTGGGTTGTATTTTGTTGGCTTTGCCAAGAAACATTGTTGCCTTGAGGTCCATTTTGTTGTTGAACAGGGTCAACAGCTTTAATTGGAGTTAAGAACGCCATTGAAAAAATTATACTTAGAACAAGTAGACTTGAGACCGCATTTTTTGTTTTTTTCTTGCTTATGCAAATTGCAAACATGACTAGCTCAACTTAGACCTTCTTTGCAAAGAAATGGCTATTTAACGTTATGGAGCCAAAATTCACATTACAACTCAAGGATGAACCCGTTTTTTGTACTTTGAAAGTAGGGTTATAATTTTAATAATGGAGCACCAAGTCTTATTCTGGCCGCACATAAGTTCCCTTAAGAATTAAACCGAAGGATTTGGTTAGTGAGCATATCAGTTTTCTTTTGAGAGTTTTTCCGCCAATTCAGTTCCTTCTGTAGTGAGCTCGTATTGACGGTACTCGTTGCGGTGCGTGTATTTCGTCTGTCCTTTCACTAAGTGGGCTCTTTCGAGCACGACCAAATCTTGCTTATTTTTGTTCGAATCTTGCTGTTTGGTTCCTTCAACTGAATAAATTATATCCAGTGTCTTATCTTTAGCCAACTTGAGTAGAAGAGATTTGTAGCGGTTTATCCCTTCCTCAAAATCTGTTTCTTTACGTTCTTTATCTTCTTCAGCTACCTTATTTAACATCATCTTGAGTTCTGAGGACATACAGACACCGACCAAAAAATCGATTGAAACAAACTAACAAAATGTTGAAGCCAATCGCATATTTTAACATACCGCTTGAGCTTGGAAAAGTTGTTATAGTTCGTCAAAATTATTGACGTCTCAAACGTTTGTCGGGAGATCATACCGCTTGTGAAAGGAAGATGACGGCGTCAATATCGGTTAGAACTTAGGTGATGTAGAAAAAATTAACTTTTTTAGAGCTTAAACTGAAAACACCTTTCAAGCGGCAAGACAATGATGGTTCTGAAAAGCCTTGAGAAAACTTAAAATCTGCGAATCCGTGTGGTTTAGCAGTGGAATTGCCCATGAATTTTTGGAAAGATATTCCTGCTGGCGATAAGCCGCCGGAACTGCTGAATATGATTATTGAAGTTGCAAGCGGTTCAAGAGACAAGTATGAATATGATATCAGATGGGAGGCTTTTGTTTTAGATAGAGTAATTCCTTCTTCCGTGGTTTTTCCTGTCGAATACGGCTTTATACCGCAGACTTGGTTTGACGATTCAGATCCCTTGGACATCATGGCAATAAGTTATGAACACTTGCAAGTTGGAACCATTGTTAAAGTCAGAATAGTCGGTGCACTTATAATTGAAGATGAAGCGGGAGTTGACACAAAAATATTATCGGTACTTGTAAACGACGCTAGGTTTGAAGGACTCAGAGACATAAAAGATATTCATAAGCAGCAGCTTATTGAGATTCAGGAATTTTTTGAGACTTACAAAAGGCTGGAACCCCACAAATGGGCTAAAACAAAGGACTGGAAAAACGCCAAGGAAGCTTCGAAGATTGTAAACTACGCCCGTGAAAGATATCGCAAACTAGACGTAGAAAAACTCCTCAAGACAAGAGAACTCGTTAAACTAAGTTAGACTGTTGGGTTGTTTAAGAAGAAATATACTATTTTCTTTTGGAAACTTGGAAAGCCGAAAAAAGTGCAGCCTAAGAGGCAGAACAACTCCAGAAAACATTCTAAAAAAAGTATGAATTCCTGCTGGGTGAGAAGTAGCCCGGGAGAGATTCGAACNNCTATGCTTGACCACTACACCACCGGGCTGCAGGGTTTCAATAAACACTTGTTTTATTTATTGCTAGAGGTTTAAAGGGTGACTTTTTTCTTAATAAGCGTTCTCACGGTGAACTGTGAAATTCGATTAGGTTTACTTTAATTTTGAAATTGAGATTAATGAAGCAAGCTCACGGTTTTTCTCAGCGCGGTTTAGCTCTTTTTTACACTTTTTTATGTCATTTTCCATAGTGAATTTTCCATATGTTAGGCAATTCGAACCCATTGTGTGCAATAGGTTTAATAAACCACAAAGCTTAAATATTAAATCCGTTCCTTTGCATAGTTTGCGCGGGCCGAATGTACTATTTTCTAGCCAGAGTGGCCTATGGTGACGGTTCTACGCATATCAAAATTGAGGTAGAAGAGATTGAGCAAAAAAGAAACCCCTAGAACATCACAGCGCTTGGCAGACAAGTGCCCAGAGTGCGGTAGCGAGAATCTAGTTCACGATTACGATACTGGAGAAACCGTATGCGGCGACTGCGGACTGGTCGTATACGAGCAAATGATGGATAAAGGACCAGAATGGCGCGCGTTCACCCAAGAAGAGAAAGCGTCTAGGAGCCGTGTTGGAGTTCCCACCTCTTATTCCGTTCATGACAAAGGATTATCCACAGCCATCAGCCAAGTGGATCGAGATGCCTTCGGAAGAAAACTCCCCTTATCCACAAGACTGCAGATGTGGCGCCTAAGGAAATGGCAAATACGCAGCAGAGTCCACTCATCCATCGACCGAAACCTTGCCCAAGCAATGGCAGAGCTAGACCGTTTATCAGACAAAGTCTACATTCCACCACCAATCAAAGAAAAAGCCGCTGTCGTCTACCGAAAAGCACTCGACAAAGGCTTAGTCCGAGGACGATCCATCGCCGCCATTGCAGCTGCAGCGTTGTATGCTGCTTGCCGCGCAAGCGGAACACCACGCACCCTACGCGAAATCGCTGAAGCCAGCTTAGTCGACAAAAAAGACGTTGCAAGATGCTATAGGCTTCTGTTGCGAGAGCTTGATGTTCACATGCCCATAGCTGACCCATTGACATACGTTTCAAAAATCGCTGAAAAAACAGGTATTTCAGGAAAAACTCAAGGTGCAGCCATCCAAATTCTCCGAGAGGCAAGGCGAAAGCGTGCTGCGGCAGGAAAAGACCCGATGGGTTTAGCTGCGGCTGCCCTCTACATCGCATGCTTGCAAAATAACGAGAAGAAAACGCAGAAGGACATTGCTGAAGCCGCTGGCGTAACCGAAGTAACCGTACGCAACCGCTACAAGACCCTAAAGAAACAGCTAAATCTTGAATTGCCCGACTAAGGGCGCTTTTTATTATTAAGCGAAAAATTAAGTTTCTTCTTTTTCTTTTTCAAGTTCCAAAACTATGATGCCTAGGTAACCGCAGTTTTCACAGTAGTATTGTTTAGGAGTCAACCAAACCGCGAGGCTGCTTGATAGTTGGATTTTTGGGCTGGCGCATCTGGGGCAGTAGATTTGGGTTGGTTTGCGGTGTTTAACGTTTTTGAAGACGTCGCGGATGCCATCTGTCTTTTTCATAAGGAAATGTTCACCTTTGCTGTTGAGACTTTTGCGTGGTTATTGTAGTTCGATGTTTTCTTGTGGATAGCCCATTTTAACGAGGAATTCGCGTACTCTGTCGCGGTGGTCGCCTTGGAGCATGATTTGCCCGTTTTTGTGGGTTCCGCCGCATGCGCAGTATGTTTTGAGTTTTTGTGCAATGATTGACAAATTCGAGTTTTTATCGTCCATGCCGTCGATTATGGTGGTTGCTTTGCCGAATTTTCTGGTTTCAAGGCGTATGCGAATGCGTTGTTGTTCCTTCTCTATTTCTCCACAAACACACAGGTCCTTAGGTAGTCCGCATGTTGAACAAACTTCAGCCATGACACTCAACAGTGAATTATCATCTGCAATATATAAGAGTTTCAAGGATTCTGGGTTGATTTTTTTGGGTTTTGGTGTTAGTTCTATTGGAAAAGCAATTTAGGTTTTTTTTTGTTGTTTCCTGCAATATTTTACGATTTTATAGGCTCTAACTATTTTTGCACTCTATCTGCTTTCACCTGTCTATAGCCCCCTTATATAAAGGCAGATTAGCGCCATGTTGGAAGAGGCTGCCTCTCTCAGGTGACCCTCAATTATATAAAACGGCCAATTTCAACATACTAATGCCAGCAGAAAACGCCAAACACGACCTACCCCCCTTAGGGTTCTGCATCCTATTTCTATTAGGCTCCAAATATGCCGCTAAATTGCCTGCACTGGGCTATCTAAGAGTAGCCCACTTATTGGATTGCTTCCGATACTTCAACGCTAAAAACAAGACTTGTTCTGCACATTGAAGTAGTTGAAAAGGGCTAATTCGTCGTCTGTTATGCCTGCTTGGCGCAGTTTGGTGATGCAGGTTTGGTAATGTTTTTCGGTGAACTTTGTAGACTTGATGGTTTCATCACTTTCGGCTGAGCCCAGAGTTTTCCATGTGAAGTAATAGGTTTCTGTGCAGATTCTGCCTTTTTTCAGGGCGGCTCGCATCTGCTTAAATCTGGTCAGAGCGGGGCAGTCTTGGGTTTGCATGCCGAAGGCGGTTTTGGGGAAGAGTCGGCAACCGTCAGGTCGGATTTCGTAGATGGAGCAGGATTTGTCTGCCAGAAATGGGCATGGGGTGTGCATGGTGTAGTTGTCGTATTTGGCTTCGTCTGCTTCAAACATCTTGCCCAGTTCTTCGCTTAGGGCTTTCATTTTGGCATGAACTTGGGGATGCTCTCGGGGTTTGGCGTTGATTTCTCCTGCAGACAAAAAATCTTCCAATCGACAGCAGTTGCCGCATTTGGTGCATAAGAAAGGCAGGTTAAGGGACCACCCGCCCGTTTTGCTTGTGAATTTTAAATGCAGATAAAATGTGTCAACCATCATGCGTCCGACGAAGTAACATCTTTGCTTGTCGCTTTCAACCTTTCGCCCTGAAAAGCGGGAAGAGGAAAGGTTAGATGTCAATTTCAGGGGTCGCTTAAGTTTTTTGAAGCTTGCAAGGCATTTGTTTAACTGTTCATTGTCTTACGGTTTTTTATTATCTTTCTTGCCAAACTTCCTATCAACAGAGGACAATATTATGATTACCCACATTATGCCCAATGCAATGAGCACTAGCTTGGCTAAGCCCATGAGGTCGAATTGGGATATGGTTTCAGCAAATGTTGAGCCGCCCAGAGACAACGGTGACCCAGGCATAATTTTGGGCGTTGGGCTCGGAGTAGGTAGGGGTGAAGGGGTAGGTGTTGCTGTGGGAGCGGGACTTGGTGTTGGAGTGAGTTCGTTTATGTTTCCTTGTTGAATCGTCAGGTTTACTTCGCTGATTGAGGTTATAATGCCCATGGGCATGTATGGACTGCTGGCTTTGGCCCATGTGGTGTTTGAATTTATTGAACCGCCGACAAGGGTAGAAGCATGCACATCACCGACAAAAACCATGGCGCCAACCATGACAGCCATAAAAATTAATGCGCAGGTGAGCTTTCTCATGTTTCCACCACTAATAGGTGGCTGCTTGAAAATTTAAAACTATCCAGAATAAAAGAAAAGCAAAGAAAAATTATCGGACTTTGTGGTCTACTATTCTGCCGTTTGCATCGATGAGTTTCACGTCTAAGGGCATGCTGCCGACAGCGTGGGTTGCGCAGCTTAGGCATGGGTCGAAGGCGCGGATGACTGCTTCAACACGGTTCAGCATTCCTTCCTGCAACTGTTTGGCTTTGACGTATTTTTTTGCTACCTGCGTTACTGCCATGTTGTAGGCAATGTTGTTGTGTTCTGTGGCGATTATCATGTTGTTCCAAGTGATCATTCCCTGCGGGTCAACCTTGTAGTGGTGAATGAGCGTCCCTCTTGGCGCTTCAGCGACGCCGACGCCTTCGTAGTTGTTTACTAATGCTTTGGATGTGACGTGTTCGGAGAGGATTTCTGGGTCTTCAAGCAGTTTTTTGGCGGTTTCAATGCAGAACAGCAGCTCGATGAGCCGTGCGTAGTGGTAGTGGAAGGTGCTTTGGACAACGCCGTTCTTGCCCAGTTTCTTGAATTCCTTTAGTTCCTCGTCTGCCAATGGCGTGCCGCAGTGGGATGCAACGTTGAGCCTTGCTAAAGGTCCTACGCGGTATGCGCCGCCTGGGTAGCCGATGGCTTTGAAGTATGGGAACTTCATGAAAGACCACGGCTCAACTGCTTCACCGATAAACTCACGGTACTTTGCGGGGTCAACGCATTCTGCGGCGACTTTGCCGTTCTTGTCCATTATTCGGATTTTGCCGTCGTAGTGTTCTAAGCCGCCGTCCGGGGTTACTAAGCCCATGTAGTAAGAGGGGAAGTTGCCGAAGTTCTCCACTTCTTCCTCAAGCCCCTCCAGCATCTTCTTGTACATCTCCAGCGTTTTCTGGGTGCTGTCTAAGGCTTCAGGCAGGTTGGCGCAGAGGTAGTCGGCTCTTTCCTGGGTTAGGGGCCATTTGGCGCCACCAGGCAATATCCAATCGCTTGAATGGATTTTTCTGCCAGCGACTTTCTCGATGATTTCTTGCCCGAACTTGCGCAGTTTGATGCCTCGCATAGCTAGTTCAGGCTGTTTCTCGATTAAACCAAAGATGTTTCTTTGAGCCGGGTCAGAATCAAAACCCAACAGCAAATCTGGCGAGGAGAGGTGGAAGAAGTTTAGGGCGTGTGACTGGATTAGTTGTCCCATGTGCATTAGGCGTCTTAGCAGTATGGCTGTTTTGGGCGGGTTTACGCCGACGATGGCGTCGCATGCTTTGGCGGAAGCTAAGAGGTGGCTGACTGGGCAGATACCGCAGGCGCGGCTGGTTATGCTGGGCATTTCGTAGAAGGGTCTGCCTTCAGTGAATTTTTCGAAGCCGCGGAAGTCAACTACTTTAAAGAGCGCTTCCTTTACTGAATCATCTTCGTTTAGAAGGATGGTTACTTGCGCGTGCCCTTCAATGCGCGTGATGGGGCTGATGGTGATTTTCTTTTCATTTCCTATTTTACCCATATTTTGATCTTCCCTCCATAACTGGTGTTCTGCCAGCCAACAACTCGGTCAACACGTAGTTTATGAGGTCGGCGTGGGGTGGACACCCAGGAATAAAAAAGTCAACTTTAACGATTTCATGCAGCGGACGAGCATGAATCAAGAGTTTTGGTACAGCAGTCGGGATGGCAGCGTTGAGGTCGGCGGGGTCTTTGTAGGCTCTCTCTAAGACGGCTTGGTCGCTGTGACGCCAAGAATTCCGCAATGCAGTAACGTTGCCCGTGACAGCGCAGTCGCCAAGGGAAATCAGGATTTTTGTTCTGGCACGCACTTTCTTGAGCATCTCTAACTGTTCCTCGTTTGCTACGGCGCCCTCGATGAGTGTAACGTCAACATTCTCGGGGAACTCCTTTACGTCAACTATGGGGCTGTGAACCAACGTTATCTTCTTTGCCAAATCCACAAGCCGCTCGTCTTGGTCGAGGAAGCTCATGTGGCAGCCTGAGCAACCGCTTAGCCAAACTGTTGCAACGCGAACTTTCGCATTCATGGTCATCTGCGGTTCCTCCGTTCAACGATAAACTCGGCAATATCCCTTTTCTTAGTGTGTTCAATTGGTTCTCCTTCAATGTATATGGCGCCGACTGGGCAGACTTTGGCGCATTTGCGGCAGGATGTGCAAGAGCACGAGTTGCCCCAGTGTTCATCTAAGTCCATGATTACCTGCGAGTCTTTGCCGCGGAGTTTGAGGTCGAGGGTGTGGACGCCTTCTATTTGGTCGCAGACGCGTATGCACCGAGTACACAAGATGCACCTGTTGCGGTCGATAACCAGGAAATCGTGGGTAGAGTCGATTTCGTCTTGGCTCCAGTTGCGCTCAAACATGACGTGGTCTACGCCGAGCTGGTTTGCCATGGCTTGGAGTTCGCAGTGGTCGTCGGCGACGCACACCGAGCAGATGTGGGTGCGCTCGGCAAGGAGCATCTGAACCGCCATTTTGCGGTATTCTTTTAGTTTGTCTGACTGGGTGGTTATTTCCATGTTTGGTCCGACGGGTGTGGAGCAGGCTGGGAAAAGTTTGGGTGTGCCGCTGACTTCAACGAGGCATAATCGGCAGCCTCCGTAAGCTGTTAAGCCTTCGAGGTTGCACAGGGTTGGAATTATGATACCGCTGTCTTTTGCTGCTTTGAGGATTGCGGTGCCTTCAGGAACCGTAACTTCAACGCCGTCAATTTTGAGTTTAATAATGTTAACGCTCATTCCAACTCCTCCTCATCGCGTGTCTTGAAGCATTTACCCGCAACACACTGTTTCTCAACAATATGCTTAACATATTCATCCTTGAAGTAACGCAACGTAGTAATCACCGGGTTAGGAGCTGTTTGTCCAAGACCGCAAAGACTTGCATCCCGAATATAAACTCCTGATTTCTCCAGCGTGGCGATGTCGCTCATTTCGCCTTGGCCGTGGGTTATTTTGTCGAAGACTTCTTTTAATCTAGCTAAGCCTGCACGGCAAGGGGTGCATTTGCCACATGATTCGTCGACACAGAATTCGGTGAAGAACCTTGCAGTATCAACCATGCAGGAATCTTCATCGATTACGACGATGCCTCCTGAACCCATGATTGCACCAACCTTCGTTAATGAATCGTAGTCAATCGGAATTTCCAGCAGCGTTTCTGGCAGGCAACCGCCTGAGGGTCCGCCGACGAGGACTGCTTTGAATTTTTTGCCGTCTGGTACTCCTCCGCCAATGTCGAACACGACCTCCCTTAGAGTAATGCCCATTGGTACTTCGATTAAGCCGGGGTTGCTTATTTTGCCTGTCAGCGAGAAGCATTTGGTTCCAGTACATTTTGGCGTGCCCGTCTTTGAGAACCAGTGTCCGCCGTTCTGCACGATGAGCGGTATGTTGGCTAAGGTTTCCACGTTCTGGATAAGTGTGGGTTTCTGCCAAAGTCCAGAGTTTGCTGGGTACGGTGGACGTGGACGAGGCATTGCTCTGCGACCCTCAACCGAAGCGAGTATGGCGGTTTCTTCTCCAGCCACGAACGCGCCTGCACCGAAGCGTAGTTCAAGGTCAAATTTGAACGATGTCTCCAGAATCTTTTCGCCCAAAAGCGACATGGCTTTTGCTTGAGCTATGGCTTTCTGCAACGTTTGGATAGCAAGCGGATACTCAGAGCGGATGTAAATGTAACCTTTCTCAGCGCCTATCGCATAAGCGGCAATGAGCATGCCTTCTATTATGGCGTGCGGGTCAGCTTCAGCTAAGGTTCGGTTAGCGAAAACTCCAGGGTCCCCTTCATCTAGATTGGCAACTATGTATTTGGGCGTGTTGTGTGACCTTGCGACTAAACTCCATTTTTGCCCAGTGGGGAACCCTGCGCCGCCTCGACCTCTAAGACCACTAGTCACGACCTCATAAATTACGCCCTGCGGAGTCATCGTTGCAAGACATTTAGCTAAAGCAGAGTAGCCGCCTGCAGAAATATAATCTTGAATCCTTGAAGGGTCAATCTTTCCAGCGTTTCGTAGAACCAGTCTGTGCTGTTTTTGGAAGTATGCCTCGTTCTTGTAGAGCATATCTTTGACTGGTAAGCCTAAAACGATGTGGTCGCGCACTATTTCTCTTACTTTGTCAGGGGTGACGCTTTGATAGAGGTAATCGCCCGGCTCAACGAGTACAGCTGGACCAACCGAGCAAGTGCCTATGCAGCCTGTTCGTGCAACCTTGCATTCCTTCTCCACACCGAACTCTTTAACCGCATCCTCGAAGGCTTTGAGAACTTTCAGGGCTCCGAAGGGAACACAGCCACTTGAGCAGCAAACGTTAATGCGGTACTTGTAGGCTCTTTGGAAGTCGATTTCTTGTTCAGCTATCTTTTGTAAATCATCAAGTTTCAGCTTTAACCCCTCCGAGGACTTCCCTTATTTTTTGAGTCACTACCTCTTTAGTTGCTTTACCAATCACTTCGTCGTCAACAACGATGTTTGGAGCCATGGCACATGCGCCAATGCAGCGGGTTAGAAGCAGCGAAAGCTTGCCATCAGCGGTGGAGCCTCCGCGTTTGAGTTTGAATTCTTGCTCGATGGCTTCCATGATTTGCTCAACGCCCCTCACATAGCAAGCGGTACCTAAGCATCCTGTCACGACATGTTCGCCCGATTTTCTTAGTTTAAAGAAGCTGTAGAAAGTTACAACGCCATAAACATGGCTTGGAGGGAGATTCAGTGAACCAGAAATATCCATCATTAAATCCTTGTCTAAGTACCCGTAAATTTCTTGGGCACGGTGGAGTATTTCCAGTAGAGCGCTTTCTTGGTAATTGTGTTCTTTTAGGACTTTTTCCAGCATTATGCGTTGTTTATCATCTTTTTCCAAGAGCATTTTCCTCCATCAGTGTTAATTTCACTTTTAGCACGTTCTTAGGCTTACTGAAACTTGAAATATAAAAGCATAGAGGCACCATCTTGAGGTTTTAATCCTAAAAAAACGTGCAAATGATTAAGAATTCAAATTATAGCACACGATTGATACATTATTTTAGGGAAAACCAAAAGGAAAAAACAAGCTCTATATGTTAAAAAGGGAAGAAATTAAGCAGATGCTGCTTCTTGCGATTTCTGCAGGACTTTCTCTTCAGAGACGGGTATTTCTTGCTTTGGTTTCTCTTGATTTGTTTGCGGGGGTTCAGGCAACTTTAATTGTGTGCAGCGAAAGTCAATGTCTTCTTCTTTTAGGTTAAGTGTAGCTTTAACTGTGCCGTCGCTTAAGTATTCAATGTTGAAACCCATCTTCTTTGTTAAGCTTAAAGCTCTGTAATTGTCCTGCAGCATGATTGCATAGACGCTATCAATACCTTTTTCCTTTGCAATGTCTAGCACGTAATCAACCATTTTAGTGCCTAAGCCTAAGCCTTGCCAATAGTCGCTCACTATGAAGGCCATTTCACCGCTTTTTTCATCTGATTCAATGCTGAGGCGACTTACGCCGAGCAGTTTTCTTTTGCCGTTTTCAACCATTTCTGCGACGATTGCGATTTCGCGGTCATAGTCAATGTTGCAATATCGAACGCGGACTTCGTGCGGTGTGTCTTTGAGCATCTGGAAGAACCTGTAACGTATGGATTCCTCTGAGAAACTCTGGAACATCGCCAACCACATTGGTTCATCCTCAGGCTTTATGGGGCGCAATAGCACTTCTTGCCCGTTCTTGAGTAACCAGAGTATTTCGTATTTTTTGGGGTACGGACTGATGACCATGTGTTCGTGGGGTTCAAATTTCTTGCAGACCTTGTCTTTGTCAATGACTATACGGGCATCAAGGATGCAAGCATCTTTCTCGCTGATTAACAGTGGGTTTATGTCAATTTCCTTTATCTGCGGAAAATCAACGAGCAACTGGGAGAACATTAGCACGGTTTCATCGAGCTTCTTGAGGTCCACTGGCGGTGCGTTACGCCAGCCTTTCAGTAAGCGATAGACTTTGGTTTCTTCCATCATGCGGTGAATAAGCGTTGTGTTTAGCGGTGGAAGCCCAATCGAGTAATCCTTGAAGAGTTCCACGCCGACTCCGCCCATTCCAAAGAGTATTACTGGACCAAAAACGGGGTCGGTTTTTCCTCCGATGATGATTTCTTGGCCTTTCTTCTCAATCATGGGCTGAACGGTGACGCCGATTATTTGGGCATTCGGGTTGTAAGCGGTTGCTCTTTGGATTAGAACTTCGAAGGCTTCGCGGACTTCGTTTGGCGAGTTAACGTTTAGGATTACTCCGCCAGCGTCGCTTTTATGGATTATTTGGGGTGACAGAATCTTTAGCACGACTGGGAACCCCATTTCCTGCGAAAATGCAACTGCCTCCTCAACGTTGTTGGCGACTGCTGTTTTCACGACTGGGAAATTATAGTATTTTAATATTTTTTTGGCTTCGTCTTCGGTTAAGACTTCGCGTCCTTCGAACGCGGCATTTCTAATTATTGCCATGATGGGGCGTTTTGGCGGCGCAGCATCTACGGGCAGCTCTTCCGGGGTTTCGTAGAGGAGATCGATGTTGCGTTGGTAATTGTACATGTACATGTATGTTCTGACTGCTTGCTCGGGCGTTGTGTAAGTGGGAATGTTGTTTGCGTTGAGGATACCGTTGGCTTCTTGAACGGCGCCATAGCCCATAAACGAAGTCAGGATTGTCTTGTTTTGGTAAGATTTACCGCGTACAAGTTCAACTATGTTTTTGGCTATTTCAACCGATTCTGAAACTGCTTGTTGGGTGAAAACAATCAATATTCCGTCAATGTTCTCGTCGTTTAAGCAGGCTTCAACCGCAACTTTATAACGCTCAGATCGGGCATCGCCTAAAACGTCGATTGGGTTGCCGTGGCTCCAGAAAGGAGGCAAAACAGCGTTAAGGGAATCGAGTGTTTTCTGGCTTATCTTGGCTAATTTTCCGTCTAGAGCAATCAATGAGTCAGTTGCCATTACGCCAGGTCCGCCAGCGTTAGTTATTATGGCGAGTCTTGGTCCTTTAGGCAATGGTTGGGTTCCTAAAACCTCAGCTGCATTAAACAAGTCAGCTATTTCATTAACCCGAACTATACCTGCGCGTTTGAAAGCTGCATCATAAATGCTATCTTCCCCAGAAAGCGAGCCAGTATGGGAGGCAGCGGCTTTTGCACTTTCGGAAAATTTGCCTGATTTAACGACGATGATGGGTTTGGTTCTTGCAAAGTGCCTTGCGGCGCTCATGAATTTGCGGGCTTCAGTTATGCCTTCGACGTACATAAGAATGCTCTTAGTTTTTGGGTCAGAACCAAAATAATCAATCAAATCGCCAAAGTCCACATCAATCATGGATCCAACTGAAACGAAGTTGCTAAAACCGATGTTTTCATGGAGTGCCCAGTCAAGGATTGCGGAGCCTAAAGCGCCGCTTTGGGATAGAAAAGCAACATTGCCTGGTTTAGGCATCTTGTCGAGGAAAGTAGCGTTAAGGTTTACTCTTGGGCGGATTATGCCGATGCAGTTTGGACCGATAACTCGTATGCCGTATTTCTTGGCTGCGGCAAGAATCTTTTCTTCTAAAGCTTTTCCTGCGGGACCTGTTTCCTTGAACCCAGCAGAAACGATGATTACTCCTTTCACCTGCGCCTTGCCACATTCCTCCATAACGTCAGGAACGGTTTTTGCGGGAGTTGCAACTATGGCTAAATCAACAGGTTCGGGAATCTGGTCAACTGTCGGGTAAGTTTTAACGCCTAAAATCTCAGGCTTTCGAATGTTAACGAAGTAAACTTTACCAGTGTAACCCATTTGGGTAAAATTTTTAACTATAGCGTATCCAACTGAGCCTTCAACGTCGCTGGCTCCGATGATAGCTACATTTTGAGGATTGAAAATCTTGTCAAGGTTTGTGGTAACCATTTTTTAACCTCTTTGTTAGGGTCGTGCAACGGGAGAAATTAAAGCTTATTGCTCAAGAATCATTATTTTTGAATATAAACAACATTCTAAGAGAAAAAACAAGTTTTTAAAGATTACACAACAGAGAACAACAACCCTTGCTTGTTAATTAGCGTGATAAACCACGTTACCGTTCGCAACTAAGACAAAACAGTAGCGTTCTTTTCAGGATTAGCCTTCAAAAAATAACTCCGCCTGCAAGCGAGTTGGCGTATGGCATAAAACGGGAAGCTGAGCCAACAATATTTTTATGTCAGTCACAACCCTAGAATCAACGTGCTGGGGTGGCCGAACGGTTCAGGCGGTAGCCTGCAGAGCTGCTCTATATGGGTTCAACTCCCATCCCCAGCTCTTTAGCCGAATCCTATGCTTTCGCGGGATTATTTTCGTTTTCTGAACAGTTTTGCATCATCAATTGCACAGATGAATTCAAAGCCGTTTTCTATTAGCTGACTGGCTTCTTGAACAGTTTTTGCTACCTTGCACACAAATTCATCGTCTTCTGGAAAGTCGATTAGTTGGGTATAGACAAGGGTGTTTTTGATGCTTTTGTGACCCAGAAGTCTCATGACGTAAAGGATGTCTTTGGTTCGGTGATATTCCATTGTGGCTTTCCAATGTCTAAATGTGTGGAATGTTATTTGCAGTAGTCTAGGATTTCCGAGCTTTATTGCCGCTCTCTTTCGTTGACGTGTGAAGCATGTTCTGTATCCAGAAAGGGGGTAGCTCCCGAATATGTGATCACTTTTTCTAGGCAGCGCCAATAGCATTGATAGTAGCTTTGAAGATATTTTGGATATCCGAGGATTGCTTCCCTTTTCAGGGGTTAGCCGCAGTGTCCTATTTTCAGTGTCGAGTTCTATCCATTTTAACGACCAGGCTTCTCCGACTCTTGCCGCCGTTTCCTTGAGCGTTTGAAGTAAAGCAGCGCCTTTTGGTGAGCAACTTGCTATTAATGCGTCGATTTCGTCTTCTTTTGGAATGAAGGGAATCTTTCTGATCCTGCAATAAATCGGAGGGTTCCAAGTGCCGTCTGTCATCGTTAAGAAAGTAGTGTATGCGTTTACGGCGTTTTCTTTTCTGCCTTCAGACCATGATTGTTTCGCTATGACATCTTTGATTGTTTCAGGGTCGTACAGATTTGCGCCTCTCTTCACCATTATTTTGAGAAGCTTTGTTCTGCTGAGAATAGTGCCGTCTTTGTAGCCTTGTTTTTTCATCCACCAACTGAATTCAACGATTTTGCCCTTTGTATCTTGCTGTGTGATTTCACCCGCAACAGTCTTTATTTCTGTTTGCGGTTCCAAATTTTTCGCCTCTTGTGCGCAGATTTGGTTACCTACGAATATGCCGCCAGCTCTTAAAAAACGCCTCTCAGTAGAAACTTGTAGCGGTCGAGGCTCAGTGAACCTATGGGCGCACTCTCGGCAGATGTAAGTTTGAACCTTCTCGCCCGTCCGAAGCTTGCGCAGACCATTTTTGAAAAGTCTTGGGGAATTGCAGTTTGGGCAGGCGAGAGAGGTCATCAAATCAACTCGAAAAAAGAGGGGAAAGAATCATCCGTAAAGCCGGGCGTTTTTTGGGATCTTGTACCATTTATTTTGGTACTTCTTGAATTTTCCAAGATCACGAGGAATACTTAGGTAGTAGCTTTTTCCATCTCCATAGTCGTACGGCGTACATTCCAAAGCTTCCTTGCATATCTCTTTGTATGTCAGAACCAAATAGGCGAACTCACTTGGCCCGGTCTCAACTGAAATTACCCACAACGGACCACGCTTAAACAAAAGATCTTTTTCTTTAACGCGAACGTTTCTGTTATCGCCATATACCGACTTTACTTGAATTAGAGTAATTTTCAGCGGTGATTGCAAACTTATGGCAAAGACATCGATTGGGGCAGAATCTGTTTCCTCGGTTGTGCATGCCCATTCAAGGATGTCTGTAATTCTCAGCTTTACTCTGTCTACCGCGTATTTTCCTGCCGCTTTAGTATTCCCATACGTTCTTTTCTTTTTTGATGACTGATCAGTAAATTCTAACTTTCTGAACAGAGCGTCACGGTAAAGGTGCAAATTTGTGTCCATTTCAGTTACCTCTTTTTGTAAAGTTGGAAAATTGATGGTTTTGGAAAGAGTGCATATTGCTGTGTTCCTTAGAGTTGCAGGGAGACAAGTTTTTCTTTCCCCTCTCCGTGTTTGGCTGAGATGTATTTGTATAGCAAAAGTTTCTGCACAATCTTTTGGGCCATGGTTTCACTAATTTCTGTATCCTCGGCGATAGTCTTTACGTTTACATCGCTGTGGGTTCGCAAGTATCCGAGAATCGCTGAAGCGCACCGCCTCTTTTCTTCATCATCGAAAACGTCGGCAAGCTCTTGGTCCATGTCTTCAAAGATTACTTGATCTGTGATGGCGCTCTTGACAATATCTTCGCTGATTGGCACCTTTTGTTCCTGGTCCGCCTCAATCGATAAGCGCATGTATTTTTTGAATCGACGAAAAACGCCTCTTGAGATTTCAGCCAGGTATTGCAATGCTACAGGCGCAAAGACTCCTGACTCTGGATTGCTGAGATTGTACGCTTCGATTAGTTGCTGAGAATAGAGCGGCTCAATTACATATTTATCGCACTTTCCCCACCAAAAATGCGGATTTTTCAGCACCAACTCTTTTTGCACGCCGATGACAAAGTGGGTGTTAGCTTTGTTCTCCAAGGACTCGTAGAATTCTTGGATGCCTGCGATATCATGATTCATTGCATTAGCATTTGATTTTGAGTAGTCCGGCATGTCGATCAAGAAAATCTTTATGCAATACAGAAAACCCGAGATGGCTTGCTCTTTAAGTTCCTTGCATTTGGCTTTTCCCAGAAATGCCTCCATTGACCCGTAGTCTTTGCGACCCAAAATTGTCCTTGGGTCACCGGCTTTGTTGGCTTTTTGGGACGCTCCCGCGACGAGGGAGGCACGGACTTGGTTCTCATACTCTTCAGCTAAATTGTCGTTGTAACGCCTTTGGATGCTATACCATTCTACACATCTCTCCCGCCATAATTCCTCTTTCCAGTCTTTGTTCCATTTGAAATAGAAGCAGTCGTTATTCCTAAGTTGGTACAGTATTCGGGTTTTGCCTGTGCCTTGAAGCCCGGTGAGCATGGATAGGCTTTTGTCGGTATTTTGCAGCTTGAAGAGTAGTGATTTGTAGACTGGTGTCTCGTAGAATCGGTCAATTTCGCTATCATATCCTGAATCGCTGACGCCTGATGCCGCCCACCGGTAGACTCTTTGGAGTGGCGTTAGCTTTTTTTCGGAATCATCGAATTTACAACTTTCTGGTTGGCTTTCCATTGGCTTAAGTTCGGGTTTAGGTTCGTCGTCAAAGCGTGTGCAGCTGTCAAGCATTTCGTGTACCGTTTCTTCAATCAAGGCTTGTCACCTCCATAGCGGCTATTTGTTGGGTGTTCCAATGGGTTTGTTTAGTTTGTTTTCTATCGATGTTTTTCAATTGTGTTTAGCCTCTGAAGAGACAAATAGCTTAATTAGATATGGACATACTGTCCCCTTATTGTCCACTAATTTGGAGATAATAGAATGGGAAACATAAGCAAGGAAGATAGAGACACAAACGCATTGAAGCTTGCAGCGATTTGGCTGCACAAGGAGAACATATGGCTAAATGTCGGAGAAATCAAAGATCAAACACGGCTTCCCACAAGAACGTTATCGCGGTACCTAAACCAGCTCGTGAAGACTAACAAGCTAGAACGTACAACCGAAACTAGCCATCCTAAATCTAGGAAGCGTCTCTATAGACCGACTAAGGAGTATTGGCAGAAGACCTTTAAGTGGATTCCAATTAGCCCAAAAGCTAACGATGCAGAGTACTTGTTCTTTACAGAACTAGCCAGCAACATTACAAAAGAATTCGAAGAGGTAAAAAGCAAAACCAATGTGATAGCTGAGAAATCAAGAAACAAAGACGCAAAAGGATTATCGCGCGAAAAGTTGAATTCTTTGAATGCACTAATTTCTGCATTCATTCGGGCTGCACGGCTGGACCTGTCTCGTGAGTACTTCACCGAAAACAGGGAGCCCGAGGCGGTTTATGCGCTACTTCGAGACAGCACCAAAAGGGTGGTCGATAGCTATCTCAAACTATGGGTATTCATCAACTCGACATATGGTGCAAGAGAAGTATATACGAGGCACATGGAGAGCTTACAGAGATCCGCAGGCAAGTTAAAACGGAGAAATCCTTGATGCTGCGCTTACTCTGCTACAGAGATCTAAACAATACATCCAAGTAGCCCTATGAGCACACAGACGCGATAAGTTTTTCCGTAAACATAGCTGTGTCTGGTTTGTAAATGCGAAAAATCAACCTTTTGCCGATTCCTTAAAATTCAGGCTTGACTGAAACGTCTCCCGCCCCTGTCATAGCCGTTTATGTACTCTATGCAAAACCGGCGACAAGAGATCATTGCAAGCATTGTCACGGGCGGGGAGCAAACTTGGGCTTAGTCTCATACCAGAACGTGTAAAACATCTTCTCGTCAGGCGTGAACTGGTTCTCCCAGCCCGTGCTAAAGTTAAGGAATCCGGGCTTGCTCTTGTGCACAGCCATGACTTTCAGGCGCTCGTCATGCGACAGCTTGGTTACGTCGACATCTACATGGTACTGGTTCTTCTTCTTTTTGAACAGGTCATCGCTCATACCGATCAACCTTTACTCTTCGGGTTTGGGCAAGACGAACAGCGGAAAGACATCCAAGTTTGATTCTTCGGCTGCCTTAATGCCCAAAAACTTTAGGACTTTTTTCTGACCCTCAGGCGTAAGGTCACTCAAAAATACCTCAAGCTCGTCGTCCATGACTTATCACCTTGATTTCCGTTTGAGTTTTCACGGAAAAGACGCATTTGCACTCTTGGCATTTGAATTGGACAATCCGCAGGTTGCCTGAGTCTGTGAACCCGAGAAACTTGGAGCTCATCGCATGACATTCGGGGCAGATCATGTCTGCGCCTCCATGAACATCCTCTCTATCCGATCATGCTTGGTGACCTCGAGGTGCCAGTGTGTGACCATGAATTCGCGGAACTCGCACTCGCATTCTTTGCAACTGTACCTTGTAACGAGGATGGCGCAGTTGTCGCCAAGCCGCTCGCTCTTTTCTATTCCCAGAGTCTTTAGGCGCGTCAAGCCGCAGTCAGGACAGCTTAGAATCATGGCTCGAACTCCCGCCCATGCGCGGTGACTTCGGTCTCTACTCCCCACCGCTCGATCTGCTGGAACTCACAGCCGCAGCTATGGCACCGATATTTCGTTATGGTCACCGTATGCTCGTCGTCTTGGCGGTCATCGTTCATCGTCAGAAGGCTTTCACTGTTAGCGCTGGAGCATTCGGGGCAACTGGTCATAGCGGCGCCTCCCAGAGCCCGAGCAGATAGAGCCAGTTCGGTTCCTGCGAAGTTTGTTGCAAGACCGCGTGTATGTGTTTGCATTCGATTTGGCGGAATTTGAAGTCGGCACAGTCACAAGTCCATTTGCCCCTAAACAATGTGACGCTGTATCCGCCTCTGCCGGACTGACTTTTGACCCAGAACGTTTCGGGGTTGATTTGCTCGATGTCTTGGGGCTGAATCTGTTCGCCCCGTTGTTTACGGGATAAGACTTGTGTTGCCATATGCATCTACCTACCGAATGATGCGCGAGACCATATATAAACTCCTCTGCCAACCAATAGGTAGAAATAAATAAGCCAATGTACATAGAAAAGGGCATGAGCCTCAAATCAAAAACATCGATAGCCCGACCAAAATCAAAGTCGCTGAGAGCCACAATCCCCGAAGGAATCTGCGTTTTTCTCGGAATCAATGCGGGAGATACGCTCGAATGGCAAATGACCGACACGCCCGACGGACGCGCAGCCACGGTTCGAAAGATCTAAAATCCGTTCACTGAAGTTCCACTTAGGCAGAAATGTTATTCCCAGACCAGGGCTATGCTCGATCGCTTGGGCACGTCAAAAAATTTCCCGGAAAAATTTGGGCAAAACTCGATGCAATGTACAGTGATTGGTCAAAGTGGAAATCCTCATTGGTATTACCACCAAATTAGTAGGTAATAGATATTCGATTGAATTACCTAATCATTGGAATTACTCGGTCTGTCTTTTAGGCGATAATTCGGCTGTTTATGGATTAGGCGGATTTTATCTAGACATACCTGCTGGAAGCACAACTAAAGACTTCTATTTGCCTCCCGTGTAATCCCTGAGCGCGCTAGCCTACGAAAGAAGTCACATAACCGTATGCTTTGATCTCTAAGTTGTCTAAATGGTCTGCCTCTGTAAAGTCTTTAACTATGGTTCCATTCATTGGGTAATCAGTTAGCCATATCCTATGCTCTGTTGGTTGAGAATTTGAATCCACTGTACCAATATTCTGGCTTATCACTACTCGTGAGCCATTAGTCGCCACATAAGTTATAGTCAATTTACAATTATAGAGCATGTTACTTGTATGGAACCATAATTGTAACTTCCCTGGATAACCAGAGTCAGAAACGAGTGTTAATGTTCCATTGTACTTTGCAGCAACCTGTTGCCCTAGATAAGATATTGAAGCAATAGAAACTACTGCAACAACTACTATCACCAAAGCTATCAATTGTACCTTCTTCATGTTAATCAAACAATCGTTTGATTGTTTTAAGTATAAGAAATTTGCGACATCCCCACCAAACTCGGGAATTGCTGTTTAAGGAGCGCTTGCATAACTCAGGTTTGTAATCTTTCAAAATCCTTCTGATTCCTGTATGTCGGCGCGTCTGAAAATTTCCCGGAAAAATTTCGGTAAAAGCTTACAATGATTACATTGACATGGCGGTTGGACGTAGCTACATATTCGTTAGAGATTGTCTAAAACGACAATTTTTCAACTTTACAATCTCCTATTTACCGTTTAGAAGGGCACTACTTCATCTGGAGACCAATAAGCAGGTTTATCATCATAACCCATTGTTGTGTGCTACTTGCCTGATCTTTGGTTAATGTATCGACGACTCCGCCCGTGAACAAGAGATTTGCATGGGATTCCTTGTCGATGCTCCAAACTTTAAATTTCTTTTGAGTTCCATCCTTGAAATCAATCAACAGGGCGGGCGCTTTCCAGAATCCACTTGTTATTGATGCTCTCGTCATATCAGATATCTTGTAGGTTTGTCCGTCATAATTAAAGAAACTCTTAGTTAGAGTGCCTCTTTCAGTTTCAAGTATTGGGGGTCCATCACTCATTGTGGTCTCTGATTCAGGGTCATTCAGCATTTTTTCGGTTGTTTCCAGATAAGAACAACCAATTTCACAATCTTCTCGTTTGGAACATAAATAGCAACAGTAATTTTTAGTAGAGTTTGTGCAGAAGTCAGTTCTTACCACTTTATGTTCCGGATCTTCATTTACTGATTTGCAAAACTGATTGTCCAAAAGATACTCGCAGGTTATCGGTTCTTTCTTGTTCATCCCGCTCCCCTTCCATGCGCTATATGAGCCATCAACTACATAAAAGCTTCCGACTAATCGGTGCCTATGCCGAAGCGCTATATCAACGTGAAACTGCCTGTCGAATTGGCTGATGAGGTCGATAAAATAGGAGAAGAAACTTTTGGGATACAGAAGCCGGGCAGAGTTTGTGGCGGAAGCGGTCAGGGATAAGCTTATTCAGGTGAGATGAGCGTTCGCTAAGTATTAGCTTGCGCCAACAGGTTTTCATAATCAGTTTTAGTTATTCGCCTTATCGCCATCTGAAAGTAGCATTGAGTTTGGCTTTTTTGCTTTTGAAAAGATAATCGTTTGACAAGCATCTTGATGGGTAAAGGATTAGCCCATTGATGCAAATTTGAAAGAAGTACAAATCTAAATATCTCGCCATCACAAGGTGACTGCAGCTCACTGTCCAACACCGCATCTGCCAAAAATTCCTGGCCCCCCGTCTTAAGAAATATAACCTGGTCTCCTTTGCGAGTTTGTAGCCGGTTCTGCGCGTTTCGACCTAATCGCCAACGCTTATCTCTTGCAACACGATTAAAGAGTTCCTCCGCTGAGCCAATTGCGAAGTCGCTATACTCAGAAAACGCAAATATCCAATAGTTAACCATCGTTATTTTCTCGCTTATAATCTGTATTTTGCATCATAGAATATCTAACTTGCTACACAATCAAAGGACGGCAAAATAAACAAAGGGGTAGCTTAAACAAGACAGGCCTTCCTCTCCATATTAATTTCTGGGAGACCTTCCTTAGTGTGCTTGTAGAGCTGTCGGTTGATTTAAAGGAATTATAGAGTCAATAGTTTCCATGAACTCAAATTATTCGCATCATAAAAGTATACATCTTCGTCATTATACCTCCAAGTGCCATTAATGTTAATTACAATTCCGCCCCAAATTCTCTTGCCTTTTGCGTTCTGTTCTCTAATAAACCTCTGAAGCCCTTCAGATCGAGGGGCTGCATCGCTTGTTTCTGCTGTTCTCCCGGCTTTGGGGTCAAATATTCCAATACTTCCATTTAGGAATTGAACTATGAAATCAGGATAAAAAGCTCCTTTTGCATCGCTCCTTGGAACGGCAAAATATTTAATCTCACTTTCTCCGTTTTTGAACCACCATTTAACGTTTGGAGATTCTTGTAATGCTTCAACAAAGTCTTTTTCGGGTTCACTTTGTTTTCGCGTGTAGAAGGGTTTCATGATTGACTTGGTCCTGTCTCCTTTTGCATATTTCGCATTATAGCTAATGAGTATCGGAACGTCCCAATTTGCAGTGATAATTTTCTCTCTCGCTTCGCTAAGAGGTTCAATAACTTTTCGTTTGTATCTTTCTTTTGCAATATTAATTGCCGCCAAAAAATGCGGTGTATTTTCTTTACCAAGGACAATTCTTTGCGTTTGTGAATCAAACTTTTTCAGCTGAAATTTCTCAGTGAAAAATTGGTAAATGGCAGTTTTCATTCGATCACTCGAATCAACGGGAGCAAAAGGATAGCATACGGCTGTTATGAACTTATCAAATCTCTGTTGTAATTCGGCCGAATTGAGTTGCACCTCAATGCTTCCTTTGTGCTCTATTTCCCCAAATTGATCAACATTAGTAATTCTTCCTTCAGCAATAATCGGATTAACAATTCTTTGCGGAGTAGGATTTATTTTATCTTTTAGATTTATTTCGTTTGTAACCTCAAGAAAAATTTTGGCAAATTCGCCAGAGAGTCTTGTTCGCTCTCTTTGCCTTTTAAAGTAAATTGATGGAATTTTTACTTCGTTGAAAAGAGATGCATCTCTTACTGCTTCGAATATTGTAATATAATCTTTGGCATATTCCTCAGTGATATCAATATTCGGTAAATTAGTAAAAATAAATCCTTTATTCAGTTCAGGTTCATTATAGTATTTTAATTCAGGCATTCTCATAATTCTACCGATTGTTTGAATAGTAAATACAAAATTTGTCGATTCCCTGAAGATAACAAGAATTGATGCTCGGGGGCAGTCCCACCCCAGTGCAATAGCCTGTTTGAAAACAAGTACTTCGACGTCATTATCATTTTTTTCCACATTTACTAAAGTATCAGTTTTTTCCTCAGAAAGCCAAATTGCCATTTTTCCGCTTTCTTCTGTTATTCCTTTGCTTTTCAATATTTTAATTACATCATCTTTTTTGTTAATCAAGTTGCCTCTTTGATCGGGCAATTGTATAAGTAAAAGAGGATTAATGTCTGAGCCGTTTTTCTCATATAATTTTTTCAGTTCGTTCCGCTTCTTTATAGCTTGCTCAATAACTATTTCATCTGAGCTTTTAGGCCCAACTTTTAGCGATAAAAACTCAGGATTTACAGCAATTTCGGACTTAATCATTTCTTCACTCTTTACATCTGATAGAAACACTTTTTCAATTTCTGATAAATTTTCCTTTAGATTTGGGGTTGCCGAAACTTCGAGTGTTACTTTCGGTGAAATTGCTAAAATCAGTTCTCTTGATTTTTCAGAGCTTGCGGTATGGTGGCTTTCATCAATAATTAGGATAATCTCCCTGCCTTCATCCTTAGTGTTCTGAACAACATTGTTTAGATTATTATCTTGCTCGTTTTCTCTGACAAAAATGTTGATGTCCTTTTTATTTATACTATGCCAATTAATGAACAGAATTTCATTTTGATGAATTTTTTTATCCCGTAGCTCATTAAAATAAGAGCATTCCACGGTCTGTTCATCTTGATAGTATTTTTCTAACTTTTCCTTACTTTGCTCATGAAGCATTCTTACAGATATCCAAATAAATGAGAATTTTTTATCGTCTTCTCTGTTACTCACTAAGTCTTTCAATAATTGCGAGACCATCAGCGTTTTGCCGCTTCCAGTAGGGGCTTGAAAAACTACTATTCCTGCTTCTGGGCCTCTAATTACATTTTCAATCTTCACTTTAAGACTGTCGATAGCTCGTTTTTGATAGTTTCGTAAATCAATCATTTGAAAATCCTTTTGTAGATATTAAGTATGACAGCAGGAATTGCTTTCAATTCAACCAAATCTTTGACTTCTTCAAACTCTTCTTCTCGAGCGCTGTCATCAAGCGAAAAGACGTAGACAACGAATTTTTTCTGAGTTTTCTTTAATTCATCTATAAATGGACTGATCCCGTCATCGTCATAAATTATTCCAATGTATTTATCTTCACTATTTTTAAAAATTTTGAAATATTCAGTGCTTTCTACATTATCAAAACAAGCCTCTTTTACACAAAGCATCTCTGTCGAATTATCGACAAGTTTTCTTTTATTCATATCAGTCGCTTCTGCGTCCACAAATGCGGTCTTGAAATATCTTAAATTTCCGCCAAGGCCCTCAATTTTGTTTCCTTTTTGGTCTTTGTATCCATTAATTACGTTTGCAACTCGGGGATAACAAATCTCTGAAGCGATATTACTCTCATTATTAGTGCAAAGAATAAACTTCCTTTTGCCGCCATCCTTGTTTAATTCTAGTACCGCATGACCTGTAGTTCCAGAACCCGCGAAGAAATCAAGCACGGTCGCGTTCGGCCGATTTCCGATAATGAGTTCAAGACAGCGTTTGACGTTGTATAAAGACTTTGGAAAGGGGAAATCCAGACCTGTTATTGTTTTTACTAAAGTTGCTCCATTTCGTCCAGCTTCAAATTCGCTATCAGTCCAAACCGTTTTGGGAGTGCTGTCTTCTTGAGTAAGAAAAATATCAAATTCTCCTTTAACCTCTACAGCTACCATTCTCTCAAGCTCGTTATTTACGGTATCATGGCCAAAATTCCATCGTCTTTCTACTCCATCTTGATCTACCGGCCAAACCTCAATCTCACCGTTTTCTTTTATAACGTTCTTTGATTTGGGATGGAAATCTGGCTCAGGAGTCTCACCAATTCTGGTTATTTGTCCGTCTTTAACATAAACAGGATAGAACATGGTAGGTCGCGCGGCCCTTGTTGAGTTATGCCCCCATCTTCTAAATTTTCGTGGTTTGTCGTTCATTTTTTTTGTACGAGCAATTACATGAGCACCATTTGGAATTATGAAAAGTGCGTATTCATGAGTTCTGGCAAAATTGTTCGTTATATTACCTCTTGGATTATGTACTACCGTTACACTGGTTGTGGCATAACCCAGCATAAGTTCATCGATAAGCACTCTAAGCCTGTGTACTTCGTTGTCGTCGATTGCGATTATTATGACTCCATCTTTTTTTAGAAGCCTTTTTGATAGAACAAGACGCTTTTCTATCAATGAAAGCCATTTACTATGTCGCCATGCATCATTGTTATCGACATAATTATTATTATATTTCCAATCCCTAGCCCCTGTGTTGTATGGTGGGTCAATATAGATTACATCAATTGCCCCTTTGTGAGTATAATTAAGAACTGAGAGAGCATGATAGTTATCACCCTCAATGAAAATATTGACAGGTTTTTCGGGATCCGTAGAAATTGCTTTTTCTTTATCTTCAATGATAACAGGCAGTTTTGTTTTGCATAACTCGGCAACCTCTTCAGGCTTATCCTCCCAAACCATACCGAATTTTTTTCTTTTCTTTAGCTTTGTAATTTCGCGAATCAATTCTTCCTTTGACCATTCGAAATAATCTTCTTTCACCATGGGTAGCCTGTCACTTTTGCCTTTCTTAGATTATACCGTTAACCTTTTTACGCTTTCCTTTTTGCCGCCGTTATCCCCAGAAAGGGTTGCGTTAAGGACTTTTTTCAGTTAAGCTCAATCACACCAAATTTCCCATAAGTTCCTCAAAGTTTCCCATTTTAAGGAGAGGCAAGTACACTTTCTCACTATGCCCGACCTTGAATTGGCCAACAAAGTCGCCACTTCTCTGTTTTCTTGTCCATTCCAAGTTATTTACTGAATCGAGATATTTGTAGACATCCGTACTTTCCATGAAAAAAATCCCTTTAATACATGGATAATCAAGCCAGTATACGTAATATACAGGTGATTCTATTTCATTCTCGACTATACTTCTTTGGGCCAAAATTTTTTGGTCGGAATCAAGAGTTGTAGAACCCTCATAACACTCCCTATCTTTGTCAAATTTATTCCTTAGAACAAATGGAGCGGATAAGTATTTCATCTCTAAGAAACAAACAATTGACGAATTCTTAACGACCTGAATGTCAGGCGCGTTCTTTTTCTTATTATCCGCTCTTTTTGCAATAATCCCCATCGAATTAAGAAACCCCATGAATTCATTCTCGAATTGTTGGCCGAGCGCTATATCGCGAAATTTATCCAAGTTTGACCTCTGGGCAAGGTAAAAATTTTTGCATGCATCACAGGTCTCCATTAATCCGCAAATCTTTGGCCAGAGTGATGCCTTAGGTAGAAATGTTTTCTTATTTCTCTGTTCATCATACATGGCTGACATGCAATTAGAATTGAAAATTTTATCAAATGAGAGTTGACTAGGAAAAGTTGCATATTTTTTCAAAGAGTCGTTTAACCGCGCCTTCGAGTAGTCAAGAAGTTGAACATACAATTCCGCTGACCTATTATTTGGCAACTCTTCCGACTCCTAGGAGGTACTCACTTCACTTATGTAGTTAAAACACATTTCGCCTATATGCTGTTTCTAACATTATTTCTAAACTAATCTTTAGCGTAGTCTAGAAACAATTAATGGAGCTACGCTTTTTCAATTCCTCATGACGAAAGCAGGTAATTAAGTGGTCATTCACCATGCCAGTCGCCTGCATGAAGGCATAGCATATAGTAGGTCCAACAAATTGAAAGCCTCTTTGCCTTAATGAATTGCTCATTCGTTTTGACTCCTCTGTTTCAGTAGGTAAATCGTCGACCCTCGAAAAGGAATTATGGATTGTAATCCCAACAAAACTCCAAATGAATGAATCAAAAGAGCCAAATTCTTGCTGGACTTTCACAAAACATCGACCATTATTGATAGCAGCCAATATTTTCATTTTGTTACGAATGATTCCAGGCGCTTTCATTAATCGTTCGACATCATTAGAAGTGTATGCTGCAACTACTTCAGGCTTAAAGTTATCAAAGGCTTGCCTAAAAGCATCTCTTCTTTGTAAGATTAACCACCATGTCAGTCCTGCTTGGAAGCCGCCAAGGACTAAGAACTCAAAGAACTTACTATCATCATGCAAGGGAATGCCCCACTCTTCGTCATGATAGCTAATACGTAAAGGGTCGTCGGTATTCCAGCATCTTTGGAGCTTTGGCGGCATTGGCTTTTAGAGGTCATAACCCCCTTAAAACATTCTGCTGAAAAGTTGAAAAATCGATGTTTCCCAAAGAAAGATAAAGTAGAAGAGTAAATGACATTTGAGGGCAGAAAGTTGAAACCGCTAAGTCCTGAAGCTTTGGCAAAATTATCCCCCGAAAGGGTGCTTATTGCGAAAATCTTGAAGAAACACATCGACCAGGCAATTACCGAGTTAGGATCTGGTTATGAGGTGACGATTCAAGGAAAATTTGACAAAACTCCGCTTTATCTTGAAATCGAGATAAATTCAAAACAAGGAATCCCTTAATGAACTCAATCACTAAAAACCGTATTTTGAGAATTCAAGTTAAGCCTTCGAAGATTCTATAAGGAGCATACGCTAAGGAAGTAGCGGTAAAAATGGTAAAGTTAACCTTCTATGGCGGCGTCAACGAGATAGGCGGCAACAAAATTCTCCTTGAGGATAGTGGAACAAGAATCTTCTTAGATTTTGGCATGAGTTTTGGAACTGCTAACATGTATTTCTCTGAGTTTCTACAGCCCCGAAAGTGCAACGGTTTGGGAGACTTCATTGAGTTTGGGCTTATTCCGGATATTAAAGGGCTTTACAGGCAAGACTTTCTAAAGCACATGGGTCGCGATTATGAGAAACTTGAGGTTGATGGTCTGCTTCTTTCTCATGCACATGCAGATCACGCCTCGTATATCAACCATTTACGTGAGGACCTGCCGATTTACTGTGCGGAAGAGACATACGCCATACTCAAAGCGATGAATGACACAAGCGCCGGTAGCTTCAATGATATTACTGAATTAACAAGGTGCTTTGAGACTTATGTCAACAAGAAAGGTGAGCTTAGTCGCAAGACTGCGCAGACCCATGATGATGTAGTGGTTGAAAGAGACTTTCGGCGATTCCAATTTGGTTCTGAGTTCAAAATAGGTGATATTACGGTTGAACCTTATCCAGTAGACCATTCCCTTTCAGGCGCTACAGGCTATATTATTCATACGTCATCTGGTACGATTGTCTACACTGGCGACTTTCGCTTTCATGGACGAAGAGAAAAGGAAAGCTTAGCATTTATGCACGCATGCAAAAGTGCAAAACCTGATCTATTGCTTATTGAAGGGACAAGGATAGATGAGAGTGCCTCAAAAACCGAAGCTGATGTGGAAGATGAAATTTGCGCCATATCGTCCAATTCAAAAGGGCTCTCTGCATGCAATTGGTCGATAAGAGATACTGATAGAATGTTGTCTTTTCTGAATGCCGCAAAAAAGATGGGCAAGAAGCTTGCTATATCAATAAAACAGGCTTATCTGCTGGATCAACTGTCGAAGTGTTCTGATACTTTGGCGCCAAACTTGAGAGATAAAGATATCCAGATTTACGCAACCCGAAAAAGCTGGGGACTGATAGGCAGCAGTTCATGTGACCTGAAAATTCGTAACCAGGACTACGATACTTGGGAACGACCGTACCTTGACAAAGCTATTTGTTATAAGGAGATTAAGGAAAATCAAAAAGACTACCTAATGTTTTGCACTAACTTTGATCTCAAAGAACTGATCGACATTGAGCCAATCGAAGGCTCAGTTTACATAAAATCAGTCTGTGAACCGTTTGACGCTGAAATGGAACTCGATTGGGAGCGAGTACAAAACTGGTTGTCGCATTTCGGTTTGGGCGTCTCGGCAACTCATGTCTCAGGTCATGCATCCGGGGGGCAGTTAAAGACTTTTGTTGAGGAAGTGAGTCCCAAAACTATAGTTCCCATCCATACAGAAAACGCCAAAGCCTATGAAAAATGGTCGAATCGTGTTGTATGTATGAGTCTGGGGCAAACTTTCAACATGTAATACTAATAGCAGGTTTAGCAATCGTCGGCATTGGATTCAGGAAATATTATTCCACAACCCCATCAACCGCCGCTTTTACTTAGCATCGGCTTTGGAAAACTTTTACTTTTCAATTTTTCATTCCTTCTTTAAGGTACTCCGAACTCTTGCTTATTTTTGGGGAACGATAGATGGGCAATTTGCTTTTTTGATCGCTTCGATGATATCTTGTATTGTTTTAGGAACCACTTGAACTGCTGGAGACCCAGCACTTAT
This sequence comes from Candidatus Bathyarchaeota archaeon, assembly GCA_003141855.1. Lineage (GTDB taxonomy): Archaea > Thermoproteota > Bathyarchaeia > Bathyarchaeales > Bathycorpusculaceae > Bathycorpusculum. The sequence goes on from PLNS01000026.1 coordinate 89,183, forward strand.
TTTTTGTTTTATCTTCTTCGCGACAAAGCGATTCTTTACTGGTTTTCCTGAGGGTCCTACTGTAGCTGTGCATTCTGTAATTAGCGCTTCATAATCAGGAATTTCACTTCTTAGCAATTTCTCTATATCATCTTCAAGCACTGCATATTTGGATGTCACTTTTTTGGCAATCTGGTCTTTAGTGATTTTATCGCCGAGCATAGCCATCAGGTCAATTGTTGCCTTTCGCGCATTTTCTGCATCCTGCTTTTTGCTATTTTTATCCCCATCAAACATTGCATATGTAGGGATGCCAAAACCGCCAAAAATCCTAAGCAGCCGGTCGATATTGCTTTTGCCATCAGCGTGAACCACTGAGACGTTACACTGATTCAAATCATACCCCACACAATCGGCGTAGATAGGCAAGGCATATTGCTCCGAAGGCCCTTCAACCACCACGACTTTTTGTGCAAAAAAACCTTCACTAACTATAGGGTTAAAGGCATTGGAATAAAGCTCTCTCATCCCTTCAGCGGTTCCTGTTTTCTCTGGATACCTCTTTTTGAAATCTACAAGCATGTCTTCCATTGAAAGCTGGCTAGGTTGACTTTTGTAGTAATCGCCTGTTTTTTCACGACGCATTATGCATATTTCGTTAAAATGCTCGATATCTACAAAGAGGCTTGAGTGGGTACAATAGATAACTTGGTCCTGGTTTTCTGCTATGTCTCGAATCACTGACATGAGCGTACGCTGAGATTGCGGGTGCATGTAGAGTTCGGGCTCTTCAAAGGCAAAGATGGTTGTTCTTTGCTTTGCCCTGTCGGCAGCTTTTATCTGGTGGGTTAGTTCAGCATACGCTCTCAAGATTGTGAAAATCATTGTCCTTTGCATGCCATGCCCTTTCGTTTCAATTGAGGTTCGAGTCCCGTCATCAACATAGATTTTTGCAGCTCCCATTACCTCTTCGATTTTTGGCAGGGGTACCTCAATCTCGACATCGCACTGCATTACTTCTTGCATTAATTCATTCATTCTCTTTTCGAACGCATCAATTTGAGTAAAGCGATTCGTTTTGCCGCTTCTGTTAAACCGCTTCTCAAGTTCCTTTATTTTATCGTCTAGTTCTTTTCTATTCTCTTGGGGGATTGCATCAAAAAAAGATTTTAGAAGTTGGCCAAAGGGATTTGTTTTTAATATTTTTGTCTCTTGGGTCACATCTCTGACTGCCGGAATAAGGATGAATTCTGGCAAAGCGCCTTTTAAAACTCCAGCATATCCCTTGGGATTCTGTGCAGCTTTTTCAATCCATTTAATCTCTTTTTTATGTTCTTGAGCGAACTCTTGAGCGGCGGCTTTCCATTTGCCTACCTGCGGCTCTGATTTTGACGTGCCAAATTTTGTGGAGAAATCATTCTCTCCGACTTTTAATGATGCTCTGTTTGGCCACCATTCACTAATTTTTGTGCCGCTAATTACATCTTCTTGCAACCAATCCGGTTCGGGGACACTCTTGACTGCAACGGTTGTTATCTCGTAGTTGGTACTGTCGATTTGGCGCCCGACCACCAGTTTATCGCCATCCATCCAAGGACCGAATTGCTCCTTCTCCCATGGACTCAATTGCTTGAAAGTCAACAAAATTTCAATTGGCTCACCCTGATGTTTATAGTGAACGGTTTCAGCATCAACCAACTCTTTTGAAGCCTCGAAGAATAACTCCAATGCTTTGAGTACACTTGATTTTCCGCTATTATTGCCCCCAACCAATGCAAGAATGTTGTTGGGAGTAATAGTTACGTCTTCAAGCGAGCGATAATTCTTGATGTGGATTTTTGTAATTTTCACTTTAACCCCACTCGTCTAAGCGCTAAATAGCTGACTCACTATGCGCTGTTTTAGTATAAATAGGATTCAAGTGAAATGGAATGAGCGTAATGCGGTTTAAGCCGAAGGCAGCCTCGTTATCACTTATTCTAAAAACACCGGACCAATATGTTTATTCCAGCCTGACTTAAAATCAGTTGATGTCGCAGCATCTCTTTTAGCTCGTATGTATTGAGTAATTTGGGATCCCATTAAATCAGCACAGGACAATGCTGAGGCTTCGGGCAATTTGGGCTCTACAGTAACTCCATATTCCTTCTTACCGTGATGACTTAAAATCATATGAATTAATTTTTCTTTAAGCAGGTCCGGGAAGTCGGGCTGTTTTGAAATTTTATCCAATATTAGCTCGGTAGCGATAAAAATATGATCGGTTAACATGCCCTTTTTTGATTCTTTTATACTCATAGAAACATTAAATGCTTGAATCTTGCCAATATCGTGGAGCATTGCGCCGGCAAACAATAGCGACTTATCTAGGGAAGGATGTACGTCAGCCGCTGTTTTACAGTACCTAAGAACCTCCCAAGTGTGTTCCAACAATCCCCCACAACAAGCATGATGAATTTTCATCGCTGCTGGGGCTCTCTTGAAATTGTTTACGAAATCAGCATCAGTGAAAAAAGCATCAAGAAGATTTTTTAGGTGTAAGTTGTCAAAAGACGCCTTAGTTTCAAGAAGCTCGTTCCACAAATCATTAATATTTTGATTTGACTGGACGATGAAATCCTCCAATGTATATTCAGTCGGCACTGCCGGACGAATTTCTCCCACCCCCATGTTAACATCAATTTTCTTTCCTCGAAAGTCCCCAACCTTCCCAGCGACAAAGATTACATCGTCTTCCTTGAAGGAATCATAAACTGCATGAACCGCTGTTTCGTCACCCCCTCCCCAATATGTGAGATCAATTTCGCCACTTTTGTCACAAAGAGTAACGTTAAACATGAAGCCCTTTGCGTATGCTTTCGGAGGATTGCGTTCCTGTACACAAAAGTAAGAATTTACTTGAGACCCATTGCCTAACTCCTTAATCGCGCTAATCAAAGTCTTCATTATTATCAATAGAGCGACTACTCAGTTACTAGTAGTAATAATTTGCTATCTAGTGATTCATAACAAAGAAAATAAAGAAATTTTTTACAGGAATTAATAGATAAATTAGTATAATTTAACGAACCGATCTCATTATTTCAAAATAAAAAACAAGCGCCCGCAATAGAATGGGTAGATTCACTTTGCGAGGTACGTTTAACATTTTTTTGCGAGGAACCTCAATTTTTCAACTTTTCAAGCTAAGGCATTTGCCCTTGCCTTCAATTTGATCCAAGGGGCACTCGCTCAGGCTTTTGTTGAGCCTTAAGCGGTGAAACCTCGGCATTCTCAGGCGGCAATCATTTGTCACTATCTGATAGATAACCTCGCAGACGAGTTTGGGTTCAAGCCATGGCACATTGTACCGATTATTCTTTGTTTCTTTATTTTTTTTTATAATCTATTATTCTTACAATTAGGGGTAAATAGATCGCTTGAGTATCGAAAACCTAAGCCTTGGCTGCTGAAAGATAAAATGCTGAACACTTAATCAGTTGTGCCGATTATGTTAGCCATATATTCCCCAGATTCAGTCAGGCTAATTTTATTATATCGACCAAATTTTTCTCTGACGATATAGCCGTCCTTTTCAAGCTTATTCAAGACTGCCTTATTCAAATTCACCCTGTTTTTTTGCTGTAATCTTCGCTTGCCTTCTTTTGAATTGCAATTTTTTTCATCAACGAATATCTCTATTCCTTTTGCAACCAGTATATCCAGAATTTCTTCAGTATTCAAGGGTTTTCCCTTGTTCCAAATACTAGATAAAACTATTTTTCCAGCTTCATCAGGGAGCTTTATTTGAAAGTTCTCCAAGATCATTCCTTCGGGTTTATTGCAAATGCTGAGTCCATGCAGTTGTCTATCTTGGTCATTTCTTGGATAACTACTTGCAATCGCATAATACACCTTTGCATTGTGAGCCATCGCGGCTAAAGTAGCCCCAACCGAAGACAATTTTCCTCCAGCAGACATGTTTACATAGACAACATTTCCTTTCGCTTTTTCCTCAAGAATAAGGCTTGATACGCTATTCATGAGCTCCTTTATGTCGAAGCAGTCAACTTCTTTTATGATTACTTCGATTTTTTTCTCTTTGAGCTTCCTCGTTACTTCCTCAAGGCAGTATATTTGTTCTTTTTTCTCGTTTGGATAATCGGGATCCTCCGGTGTTACAAGAAGGTATACTCTATTTGCAGGCATTCTTTCAAGCAAAACTACGGCTCTGTCAATTTCAAATCCAAGCGGAATTATGTGAACATGCTGTTCAAAGTTCAAGACGATTGCTCCCCGTGGCAGTCATTGATGGTAAATATGTTATGTATGCTAAACATGTTATACTTGTTTAGTTAAACAATAATTAGTACTCGCACGCTATTAACCTTCTGGGGCTAAAGGGAATAAGCGTCGATAAGCCGCTTGATTTCGAGAAATAGCCCGACATATCAAAAAGGGAGAGAAAAAAAAATGAATTGGAGAGAGACATTCACCAAAAAACGTCTAATTCTAACCATAATAGTTATCGTTGCGGCTATAGCATTAAGTGAAGCTTACGTCAATTCACCAACACTATTGTTATGGCTAAATCCAGAAAACAGCATCTCAATTACTGCTGTTGATTACCCACCTGTCGCATACCGAAGCCAATCCTTGCCCATAACTATTCATCTGTCGAATGCCGGAGATGCTAAAGATGTGTTAGTAGAAGTAATATCAATGGACAATCCCACTTTATCAAGCAGTATTCGACTCGACGGTTCTTCGTCAACTGGCAACACAACAATTTTGTTACCATTAAAAACAACAGGAAATCAATCATTTAGCGTGAAGGTAACGTGGATTGGCCCTAGCGGTTTCTGTAAAATCAACCAAAATTCTACTGACAAGTCATTTGAAGTCTTAGCGGCAGATTATGACGCCTCCTCCCCAACCATAGTTGCATCGAGGGCAGAAAGCTTCTCATGGACTCTGTCGGTTACAAATACTGGAAATACACCTGCCAACTTAACAGTTCAACTTTACAAAAAAGATCCATTGATTCTAAGTGACGCCTCTGGCGGTACTGTAAAAATTGCTAACATTCAGGTAGGCGAAACGAGGGCAGTTAGCTTTCAATTTGCTGTTCCCCACGACGCAAGCTTAGGTGACCACACTTTGACTGTCAGCTTTACCACGACTTATCCAAACATTGCTTATTACACTGACTGCAAGGAAGCATACTATCAAAACTTCAATTATAACATACAAGAGAGCACAATCAAGACACAACTTGATAATACAGGCTATATACTCGCTGCCGCTGTGGCGCTCCTCGTTGTTGTTGGCGGTGGAACAGTATTAGCTGGAAAGGGGCGAGGCAGTCATTGATGCAAATAATTCCCTTTCTAAAAATGATGAAAGGATTTGGTCGGTAATCGGTGGATTGTTCTTGATGAAAAAGCCACTTTTTCGCTCTATCTTAGCCTTTGCGCAAAAAAAAAGAGGGTTTTTGGGTGAAACCAGACAGAACTTCCCGAGGTGTAGGTTCAAATCCCTCCCCGCCCACTCAACGTGCATCTCTATTTCTTTGGCAACACTGGTGTATCAGGAAAATAAACTGCTTTCTGGGATATTTCTACGCTGCAAGCACCGGGATGAGCTCTACAATAGTCCTCACATTCTTGAGCTGTCTTCTTGTCTGAGTATCCAAGACCACAGATATCGCAGAGAAAAACAGTTTTATCTCCAATCTTCTTTTCTGTAACCAAATGAGTTCACCCTAAAATAACAGAAGTAAAGAGTATTTAAAAACGCTCAAAAATTGTGTTTTCAAGGATAAAAAAGAGGAATAAAATAAAGAATCTGCTTGAATCACTTGCCCTTAGGAGGATTGTTGTCGCGTCCGCCGCCCGAGGGTTTGCCTGGATGCGTGCTTGGTTTGCCGCCTTTGCCCATTTTTTTTCACCTCTGCTTGGACTTGCTCTTTAGATGTGTAATGCTTTAATCTATTATATCTTACGATATTCATCAATAACGACTTTGGAAAAATAGAAAAATTTTAGATCTATGAATGCCGATGTCCGCAATCATGACAGAGGTAACATTGAATCATTCCACTCTGTGTTTTCCTCCAGCCATTCTTGTAGTTTCTCTGGCTGCCACACTGAGGGCAGGTTACCTTCGGACGTTCAGTCTCGCTGTTGAGGACATATTGAGGGATGATTTTGCCGCAATGCGGGCAATTTACGATTTTTTGTTCCACGCATTTTCACCTTTAGCCAAACAAAGAAAAGAGGGGTTGTGCGAGTGAAATCACGAGCCGTCGGGGGTTCAACTCCCATCCCCAGCTCTTTGGATCTATTGATTATGCTAATTCAGGTAAAAAAAAAATAATTTTTAGGCCTTATTTGTAGCGCTTTTTTCAAAGCCCTTTTTTAGTTTTTGATGGTGGGCTCTGTTGTTGGAAGTTGCAGTCGATCCTTTCCGATAATTTCAAAAACAGTGCAAAGAGCTCAACTAAAAAAGCTCGAATCGACAAGATAGAAAAGAAGTTGTTGCTGCTGCTGCAACCCATTCCCTGGACTAGTTGCAACAATCAACCCATCAATACTAACTCAAATCAAGACAGCTAAACCCTCACCCACAACTTCACCGCTGTAAAAAGCTTTTTCACAGGGAAAGTATGGTTCTTCTTTCAAACGGATGCAAATGCCACCTCTCCCGTTCCGAGCAGCTTATTGATTAAGAGAAGAAGACAATGGATGCACCCATATCACCGTCTTTTTCTTTCAGAAATCACTGTCACCCCTGTTTTTGTTCCAAAACAATGGCTGAAACGTTCTGAAGGCGGATACGGGGACTAAGATCGTTTTAGTTCAGTTTTCTTAATGCGCCTCTGGAAAAGGGTTAACCCATATAACTTGCTGCTTCCCCACAACCAGCTCACGCCAACATCCCCCACAACCACAACCAGTAAAACCAACATAGTTGTGACGCAAAAAACTCCTACACCACAACCAAACAGCAAACAAAAAACAACCAAAACCAAAAAAACAACCCAAAACACAAACCAAAAAGTGTGCTATAGCAACCCACCACAACCACACAAAAAGAAAAAGCCATAAAGCATACAATAAATGCAGTTTTATGATAGGTACTCTACCTATTCACATCCAAACGATAGAAGAAGCACGAACGCGCAGTGACCTTTTGTTATAAAATTTGGATAGAACGAACATGTCTGCTGCTGCTTTTGAAGCACTAGAAGCTTACGAAGCCGAATTTAATTATTGACACCACACCCCACAAATTAACCAGCAAACTCAGGATTATCAGAGCTTTTTCTGACCAACCCAAGTTTTCTCTCATACCTTTAGCTGCGAGCAGCATGAGGAAGGGCGTGAAGTCAAGACTGAAGCGGTAGCCAAACTGGGTGAAGCCCACGGTGCCGTGCGTAATCAGGATGGGTAGGATGCAGACTACGGCTAATGCCGCGTACTTGCTGAACTTGTTCCAGGGTCCTTTGAAGATGTAGATGAAGGTGGGGGTGGTGAAGAACAAGCCGAGTCCCATCCAGTTTGGCTCAAAGTAGGGGAAGTTGTTTAGCAGGATTGGTCCTTGGAAGAGGATTGCGTAGATGTGGCGTGGGATGTAGCTGAGGTTGAAGATTCCGCTTGTAAAGTATGGGTCTTGCTGGATGCCAGGGATTAGCGTGTAACCGACGTCGAGGAAGGTTCCGTAGCGTGCAAAATTGTAGAGTGCATTCAAACCCACAGGTATGGCTAAGCCTAAGAAAAAGATGGCGGCTTGCTTGAGCCGTGATTTCCAAGTAGTGTTTTGCTCGTAGGTGAGGAGTAAAAAGAACGGGAATGCTAACACCGTGGGAAGCCGTGAGAGGGTGGCGCAGCCTAACAGCAACCCGACCCAAAAATTATTTTTCTTGTACAAAGCCAGAATTATGGCGCCTGTAAGGAAGAGCACCGCCGATACGTGTTCAATGTACCATGATGAACCGACTGATGCGATAAACCAGAAACAAGTTCCAAAGCCGAAAAGAACCGCCAGCCACAAAGATTTTTTGTGGTTTGAACCACTTTTTCTAAGCATAAACCAAATTGCCGAAACGCACAGGCTGGCTAAAATTATCGACAAGGTCAAAGGATGTGCCGAAAACTGCGACAAAGGGCATTAAAAGGACCGCGGGCATCGGCGGATAAACTACATAGAAGTTGCCCTGGTAGTTAACGACTTCAGCAAGTGATGCCCCCGAACCTGAAAGACCCAGCCTGCCGTGAAGGAAAGCGTCAGCTAAATAGACAAAGTGATTTTGCCCAGGCGGTGGACCCTTGGAGAGCAAAAAAACGAGCAGGGCGACAAGCGCAATTATAACGAGTTTCCAACGAGTTCGCAAAGAGGCTAGGTTTTGGTATACTTGCGATATCGCCAAGCTGACCTTGCTCATTCCCGTTACCTGCAGGTTTTTGAATCTAACGGGTAACTAATTTAAAGGTTTTTTAGTTTTCCGGATTGTAAATGGCAAGTTTTTTTAGAGCAGACTACCTATAGTAATTGGAGGGTGTCTCAGTGGCTGTTCTTGAATGTCCCTTCTGCTATGAAATCCTTGAAGTTAAGCCGCCTGACCGACTTCATACAGCATTTTCCTTCGCAAAACCAATACCGAAAAGCTTCCACAAAAACATCGTGACAAAGAAGCATAAATGCCAAAATCTCGAGTGCAAAAAACCAATCACGATTTTCTGGTACGCCCCACTAGAATACTTCAACAGAATATAGCTGACTCATGCAAGTAGGGGATAAAAAGCTTAAATCTAAAGTGCATCAAATAGCGTTGAGGCTGAAAACTATGGATGAAAACGTTTTGGTTACAATAACTGTAAGCCGAAAAAAAGAAGAAATCGTCTACAGAGTTGATTGTGCTAAAGACGTGAAAAGTGAAGAGTTAGCGCACTATCTTGATGAGATAATCGAAGGCATATGCACATGGAAACCAGAGGTTTGCGAAGAAACAGTGAAAAGCATCATGGGAACCATAAGAGAAACAGGCAGAAAAAAATAATTTGGGTGCCGACAAGAGCCATGAAATTCAACAATTACTTGCCAATATCTTATTTAACTAAAAATTAGGGCAAAAAAAAGAAGTTTTGTAGGTACCTCTCCATGCTGGAAAAGAGAAAACTCCCCGCCAGCACCCATTTCTCAATTCTTAGCTTTCGATTGTTTTTTGAAGTATTCTTTTAGTGGGTCCCAGTAAAATTCTGTCCAGCCCTCAGCAGTCTCGTCCGCTTGCTCTTTAGGAACGTTTGAATGCACCATCGTAATTTCTGTTCCTTTAGGCACCTCGCAAAAAGTCAGCTCCAGCTTAGATGGAGGGTAACCTTCAGGAAAATCCGTCGACGTCCACTCCTGAACCACACGCTTCCCTTCTTCAAGCTCCAAGAATTTGCCAGAGATGTATTCGTCCCAAGCTGTGAATTTGCCACCGACCACTGGTTTGCCTGTGGCTTTGCTGGCTGTGAATTCGCCGTGTTTTTTGGGGTCCACGTAGGCTTCGTAGACTTGTTTGGGGGAGGCTTTTGGGATGACAACTTTTTGTGTTATGGTTGTTACTTCTAACTTTTTCAAAATATCCACGACCGTTATTGTATTAGTTTGGAAGGGTTTTTAACTTTGACGTTTTAATTATCAGTGAGCAAAAATGGGAAGATGCACGGTCACGAAAGGTCAACGTCAACTGGGCAGGAAGATTAGAAAGCTTGAGAACAGCGTTGAATTAAGCAGCAAAGAAGGCAAGGCTAAGCTGGCAGAGCAAAAGTACAAGCAGAAAACCCAAGCCACGCAAGGCTACACGGATGACTCGCCAATCCAAAACTTGCGCGATGCCTCAAAATGGAAGAAAGAAGAAACAAAAACTTAAGCACTGCATATTTGGAGCCTAATAGTCAATCATTGCAGAAAACCTAAGGGGGGAGGTCAGCAATGGCGTTTCTGCAACCATTAGCAAGCTAAAAAATGAACACAAATTGCCCGTTAAATTTAAGGGGTGTATAATCTGCTCAAGGCGCTAGAATTTCTGTGACTGTTTGGTTGCGACCACACAGACTTAATTGCTTTAACATTGCACAGTCAAGTGGTGAATTGTTTTTATGAATGGAAATATGCTTAACCCCTTAGAAGTTGCAAGCAACGTTTACAAGTTCAAAATGGAAAACGACCGCGTACGTGTGCTCACTGCAACTTTTAAGCCTGGCGACAAAGCCATAATGCACCATCATCCAGACCATGTGGTTTACGTGCTTAAAGGCGGCAAGATGAAGTTAACTTCCCAAGGAAAAACCGACAATTTAGACCTCAAAGCTTGGGACGCAATTTTTCTTAAGGCGCAGTCGCATGAAGCAGAAAACATTGGGCAAACAACGCTTGACCTGTTAGTGGTTGAACTAAAGAAGTAACATAAAATAGTCCGCTTACTCTTTATTTTTTAGGGATTTTACTTGTCAGCATCATTAAACCAGGACACCGATTGGAACTTTAGAAAAATAGACCAACGGCTAATCGTAGTAAAAACAAAAAACCAGAACGCCCGCAAAGCCGCGGCACTGGACGTTTTGACAAACTTGCCCTTTGCCATAAATGTTCCAGAAAGCATCCCCATGGAAGACCTACAGCCGGAAAAAGAATACTTGGCTCAACTGAAAGTTTACACCTCAAAGAATCTTGATGGAATCGATAAGGACTTTGTTGACTTCTTTGATGCCCTAGACATCGACCAAGCCATCGAGGATTTCATCAAGGCATACTGGATTTATCCCAGCAAAATACGCTTCGAACTAGTTGAACTTGAAGAGCCCTAAGCTTATCTTAGGACCATGTTGACGAATTTTTCAGGGTTAAACAATTCCAAGTCCTTGTAGGTTTGCCCCACCCCGATGAACAGTATCGGTTTTTGCGTCACGTATGTTACGCTCAAGGCTGAGCCGCCTTTCACGTCAGCATCCACCTTGGTTAGGATGGTTGCATCAACGCCGATTGCCTTGTTGAATTCTTCAGCTTGCATGACCGCGTCGTTCCCAATGAGCGAATCCACCACGAAAACTGTCAAGTCAGGACCCACCACACGCTTAACCTTAACCAACTCATTCATCAAATTCTGGTTAGTCTGCATCCTACCTGCAGTATCAATCAAGACAATGTTAATCCCATGCGCTTTCGCGTGACTGACAGCGTCATAACCGACCGCTGCAGAGTCGCCGCCATAAATACTCTTAATCACACGGATACCCAAACGTTTACCATGCTCCTCCAACTGCTCAATCGAACCCGCACGATAAGTGTCAGCGGCAGCAAGCACCACTGAGTAGCTTTTGTCTCGTAAAAAATGGGCAACCTTGGCGATGGTGGTGGTTTTTCCGGTGCCGTTGATGCCCACAAACATTAAAACGAATGGTTCCTTTTTCTTGCGTTTTTCTTCTGCCATTTTAAGCAGGTCAATTCTTTGGTTGGTTAACATGACATCTAAGAGGACTTGCCTGAGGTTGTCTTCAACAATTTTTTTGCGGTCTTCCAAGCGTTTAACCTGAACGCCCGCTAAACGCTTTTCGAGTTCGTCGCAGATTTTGTCTGCTACTGGATAAGCTACATCGTTCTCGGCAAGGCTCATTTTAAAATCTGATAAAATAGGAGATAGGTTTTCTGCTTTAAGTTCAGTTGTTGTTACTTTGTTTACTAAGCCTTTAAAACCTGATTTGAGCTTCTCAAACATCGAGCTATGGTTTCCCTTCTCTTGTCGCAAGCAGATTTTCAAGTCTGCCTCTGCCCGAGTTTATCCGCTCAGCCACTTGACTGAACTGCTGTTGGGCTACGTGCATGGTTTTCTCCAGCTCGTCTAAGCGTTCTTTGAGGGTGGCTTTTGCTTCTGGGAGGGTTTTCTCGACTGATACGCCTGCGCCCATACCTATGATTACTTTGTTTGGGTCTGCAAGCTTCACTTTAACGTAAGAGCTTCCGCCGATTGGAACGAGTAATTCAGAGTTTTCTTTTTCTTTTTCAATGCCGTCGAGTGTCATGTTGGCGTAGTTTATGTCGGTGAGGGCTGCGTTTACCATGTTTATGCGTTGCTGTAGGGCTTCTGCGGTTTGTTCTAGGTAACGCATTTCCATGCTGAGTCTGCGGAGTTCTTCTTCAGCTTTGTCTCTATGCGTGCTTATTCCCCGCTAACTATTTTCTTTAAGATGGGGTTCTCGATTTGGTCTGCAGAAATTTCTTCTGAACTTATGATTTTGATGTGGTGTCTTTTTACGCGGTGTTTACTGCCTATTTCACAGTAAACTTTTTCCACTGCATGTGCGCTTTTGTCAGCTAAAATTTCTTTAACGAACGCAGTTGCTAGTCTTGGCTTGTTGATTTTGCCGGTTACTTTGAAAGCTTTCATTTCTCTTCTTCCTGCACAACATCCAGTGCGTTCCCGATTATAAACATCTCGGGTCCAGTTGTCATAGAACCAGCAACGGCTGCGTGGCTATTTGCTAATAGGCCTGTGCCAACGTATGGGACTCCGCAGTTTACTGTGCCTACGTCAACGGGGACTTTGAAGATGTTTTCTAAGATTTTCCTCTCCTCATCCTTCAGCATTGGGTGTGCTAGGACTCCTTTGTTTGTAGCTACAGCTAAGGAGCCGACGTATGGTAAGCCTGCGATTTCTGTGGGCACTGCTTCCACGCCTAAGGCTTCAGAGATTTTTTTGATTTCTGTTTCTTTGAATCTTGGGTCAACCACTGCGCCTTTATCGCTGGCTAAAACCAGGTTGCCGTAAGCGGTTTTTTTGGACTCCATTATGGTGATGTTTCCTTCGAAAACCGTTTTTATCGCTGTTAATTCTTCTTCTCTAATAGCGTTTGAAACCATCATGCCGTTGGAGTTTGCGCAGACCAATGCACCAGCCAAAACCGAGCCAGAGATGGATGTGTAGGCTAGTTTGACTTTGAGGTAGTCAGCGAACTCTTGGGCTTTTTGCTGCGGCACAATCCGTGGAATCATTACTATGTTTTCTGTTGCAAGCGAGTACACGCCTATGCTTGCGCTTCCAACTATGCTTGATAAGTAAACGGTCAAAAATTATCGCCTTTTAATGACTTTTACGAACAATACTGTTCTGGGGTCATGCATTTAAAGTTCACGGATTTATCAACTCTGTCTGGGGATATGAAGTCATGGTTTAACATGATAATGGCTCAAGAAGAAGCCAATACCGACCTACCCCTCTTAGGACTCTATTTTGAATTCCAAACATACTAATAACCAAAGAAAACTCCAATAGTGACCTATCCCCCTTTAGGTTTCAGCATACAATTTCTAATAGGCTCCTCCAAATAGGTTCGTGACCACAACGGCTAACCATCATAAGAAACAATTCAGAGATAAATCTGGATGTGTTTGAGAATTAAAAAACGCCCACTATAGATATTTCAAACAATGCGTTTTTTTGAATGTTGATTTGAAATTCATAAATAAGATATAGTTCTCAAGATAACAAATGAGCAAAAAACACCCACATCAGGAGAAAACTTGTTTGCCTACCAACGGGAGCAGTTCAGACGGAAACTTGAACAGCGAAAGCAAGGAAAAAGTTCGTGTTTTAATCAACGCAAGTGACAAAAACGAGATAAGTGAACTCAGATCTGACGTTGACGAGTTATCCAACGAAGTACTAACCGCAGTAGTTGACTTAAAAAAATCCATTGCAGATATTCGATCTTCCGTAAGTGAGATGGAAAATCCATTTAACCTTCTACGGACAGGTTCAGGTGAAAAAGACGCAGAAAAGCAAAGTGAAAGATTACCTGGAGGAGTCAAATCGCTAATTATAGGAAAACCAGAAGAAAAACCCATTGACGAAAAAGAACTTATTCCACAAAAGCCTGAACCCACTCCAATTCCGATTCCCATTCCCATTTCCCAAACAGAAGCCCCAACTAAAGAAAAACCCATCGTAACAGTGCAATCACTAACCCCTTCGAAATCAATCAGACCGTCAGCATATATAGATTGGATCTGGGACCTTTTGGATGCTGGATTGACTGCAGAAAACATACGTCAACTCGCTACCTTAAGTGAGTTAATGAATTATTTGCCAACGCGGACCAGTGAGTTAATTTATTCTTTGGCTGTTACAGCAGAAAAAATTAGGTTAATAGGCTTTACCAAGGGCCACTTGTTGTTATTCTTATACAAGGCAGCTTCAATATCAAAAACTAACATAGATCCAGAAGATATGGCAGCTCTCATCGATTTAACCGAGCAGCAATTGAAGAATCCACAAGAGGAGTAGAGGCACTAAATAATGGGCTTCTCGTTAACAATAACGCACATAATCATGGTCATAGCCTCTGTAATCCTAGCAAGTTCATTTGTTGCTTGCGCCTTCTACACTAGCAATATCGTCCAAAACGAGTTTACGCAAGGAGTTAGCAACGCAAAAAACACGATTGGTACCCAATTAGACATAGTTTATGCCACAGCAAATACGACAAGCCCCTCAGTTTTTGTTATATACGCAAAAAACACGGGTAAACTTCCAATCAACGATTTCACATACTTAGATATTTACGCTGGCAATTATGGCAAAGCACAACTTTATAGCTATGACCCCGCAGCCGGCCAAGGAAGCGGAAAGTTCAGTGTAACCGACGCTAATGGCGACGGAATATGGGAACCACGAGAAACCGCAACCATTTACGCTTATCCAACTAATGCAATCGAAGGCACAGTCTTAGAAGCTAGAATAGTTCCTTCAAATGGAATCGGAAGTGACTATCTCTTTTCAGCGCCAACATTTTGAGGTGACAAGATGGGTTTTTCCGTGGTATTCGCTTCGTTTATAGTTCTTATAGGCTTTGTAGCCATCTTCTCCACAGTTTCCACGGCCTTCTTTACAAGCATGCAGGACATCTCATACGCCGCAAACGATTACATAAGCAATCAAAAAGATAAAATCAATACCCAAATGCAACTAACCGTTGATTCAGTAACCCCCATCACATGCGACGTTACCATCAAGAACACTGGATCAAAAACAATCTTCCTTCAAAACTCCGATGGGTACAACTGGAACACTATAATCTTATCCTATGGAAGTAGCTCCCAATGGCATTCTTACGCAATCGAAAACTATACAATACTAGAAATCAAAATAACAGGAACCAACACTACCTTCAACACAGCGACCCATAATTTCATCAACCCAGGCGAACAAGTAAGCATTCGTCTAAATCTTCCTGATGGAGCCCCAATTTCCAACCAAGACGTAGTTTCTGTTACCTTTGCTTCCTATTACGGTAGTACAGCATCATCTGAGGGCGTGATGGAATAATGAGTGTAGTCTGTTTAGGTATTCCAGAATTAGACAGGGACCTTGGCGGCGGAATACCAACTCCCAGTCTCATATTAATTGAAGGAGGCCACGGCTCAGGAAAAACCGTATTCGTCCAACAAATTGTCTATGCCATGCTCAAAAATAAATCCCGAGTTTACGTCGTCTCCAGCGAAGCCATGACCAAAGAATACCTTTCAAAGATGGAGTCAGTAAAACTTGACCCTTACAGTTACTATCTTTATGGGTATCTTAAAATCTACCCTCTGCATGTTGAAGGCGGAAGATGGAGCAAATCCATGAGCTCTGTCTTCTTGAAGGTAACAGCCAACTTTCTTGAGCAAAAAAAACAAAACTACGACACTATCGTCATAGACAGCCTAAGTGTTTTAACAATGGATACACCACTCTACGAGTTCCTAACATTCATTACCCGAATAAAAAACCTAGTTTCAGAAGGAAAAACCGTAGTAATTACTATCCACCCCGAGTTTCTGTCCCAAGAATCAATGATGAAACTCAGAGCAAACTCTGACGCTTATTTTATACTGGAAAATGCTTGTATTTCAGGAATAGACGTCAAGCTCCTCAAAACCGTTAAGCTTTGGGGTGTAAAAGGTGAAAGAAAGAGCTCTATAACCCTTGCCATTAACCCGCAAATTGGCTTACGAGTAATGCCTCTCAGCGGAGTGAGACTTTAGGGGTGCAACTATGCCAAGCTCATTACTAAATAAAATCAAACTGAGAAAAACTTTAAGGGTTGGACCCCTAGAGTCCCAAGAAGAACAAAACCTAGGGTTTTTCGACAGAGAAGTCTGTGAAAACTTAGAAAGTGCAAAACAGAGACACCCGCACTTAGCCGCCTACTTAAGTAAATTACCTGAGCCACCCAAGTATACGACTGATGTCGAATCAGAACACTTTGATAATCAAGTTAACGTAATATACCCATTAGGTTTAGGCATCTACGCTCACATCACAAGAGGCGAAGAAAGCAACAAGTACAATATCGTAGAACCCCCAAAACCAGACCATAAATTATTAGCTGAGATGGAAGTGGCAGTTGCAAGACTTGTAGAGGGCAAAGAATACGGTGAACAAAAAGCTATGATTTTAGCTTCGCTGTTTAAGCGAGCAATTAAAGAGAAAATGATAAAAATTCCAAAAGGAACCGACGAAGACATTCTTCTATACCACTTTCTGAGGGAAAAAATTGGCCATGGCTTTTTAGACGGATTCCTGTCAGACCCTGAACTCGAAGACATAAGCATTCCAGGCGCAGGAAGCGTCTTCGTTTACCATAGAGCATTCGGTAATCTAGAAACAAGCATAGACGTTTCACAAGAGGCAATCAATGAACTTCTAAGAAACATTGCAGAAAGACACGGAAAAGTCCTAAGCTACACACACCCAATAATTGACATTCATTTAACTGACGGGTCAAGACTCAACATAGTTTTCGGCGAGGACATAAGCCTCCGAGGAAGCAACTTCACAATAAGAAAGTTTCCTAAAGAACCAATTTCAGTCGCACAATTAATCAAATGGCACACGCTCTCGGCTGAATTAGCTGCTTACTTATGGATGCTCTTTGAAGTAGGAATCACTGCCTTAGTCTGTGGAGAAACAGCCTCTGGCAAAACAACAACTTTGAACGCTCTTACAAGCTTTATCGGTTCTGATTCCAAGATTATCAGCATCGAAGAAACACCAGAAATTAACGTTTTCCACAAAAACTGGATTAGAGAAGTTACCAGATTGCACACAGGAGTACAGGTCACGATGTTTGACCTGCTAAAAGCAGCCTTAAGACAAAGACCGGATTACATCATCGTAGGCGAGATACGAGGCGAAGAAGGCAAGGTAGCTTTTCAAGCCGTTGAAACAGGCCATCCAGTGCTATCAACAATGCACGCTGGCAACCTTGGGCAGCTCTTCCAAAGGCTCACATCTTACCCAATTGAAGTGCCAAAAAGTCACATCGACGGACTAAACTTAGTTATTTTCCAAGCGAGAATAGAAAGAGGAAATAAATTCATCCGCAGGTGCACTTCAATCAACGAGGTAATCGGTTACGAACCTGACGGAGGTAGACTAAACTATTTGCCTACTTTCACGTACAATGGAGATTTGGATAACTTCCGTTTTATGGGCTCTAGCTTTCACTTAGAAAACAGAGTCCTCGCATTTAGAGGCTGGGGAGCAGACAAAATACGGGATATTTATAAGGAAATGCAAGCTAGGGCTGATATACTAAATTATCTAGCAGATAATTTTCCAGCCCACACTGAAGTCTCTAAGACCATGACAGCTGCCCGAACTGTAGGTATCTGGGAAGTCCACCGTAGAGTAAAAGAGATGAAAGTTCCTTGGGTCTGAGTAAATCAAGAAAATTAATCGTAGTGTTGACTCCCTCGTTAATTTTCTTAGTTTACTTCATGCTTAATAAAGAAATAATTGAAGCCATAATCAGTTTGGGCATAGGAATAGCTATTTTGGGCATGTTAAAGTACATGGAAAAGAGAAGCATCAAGTCAAGAATCGACGAGGCTCTCACAACATTCATTTTTCACATGTACAGTCTATCTCTTGGAGAAACAACACCGTCAGACCTCATAAACACAATTGCAGAGAATCGAGAATATGGATTCTACAGCGAAGTCTTCAAGAAAATCCGTAACTTAGCAAACGACTTCGGTTATGGAGTCACCAATGCAACAGCCCAGATTGCTAAGACAGTTAAGCCTCCTTTTAAGGACATTCTTGTACGCTTGACAAACACGTTTTCCAGTGTGGAGCCTAAAGGATATTTAGAAATTGAATCCTCAATGATGATGGAAGAGTATTCGGGATATTATTCAAGAACCGTTAAAACTTTGGAGACTTTAGGCGGTGTATTCACAACCTTCCAGAGCGTCACCGTTTTCATGATTATGACTTTAGTAATCATGACAGTTTTCATGATTGACCCAAGCGTAATACCGTTAGGCTACATAATCTCGATTTTATCTCTCATACTCATGTATTTCCTTTTTAGATCCTCAGCACCAACCGAACGAATCGTCTACATTGGAAAATATCCGCCAAAATTATACAAATACATGAAATTGAGCGTTCTGACAATTCTACCAGCATTCGCTGTACTCGCTTATTTTACCTATATTAACTTCGGTACACCCTACGCGTTTATTGTGATCGGTGCAGGGGTAACTGTTCCAGGCGTGTTTGGCTACCTATTGGAAAGACGGGTTGCTCTAATCGACAAGAACTACCCAACCTTCTTGAAGGCTCTAGGTGAGAACATGGCTTCTACTTGTGATTTAAAAACTTCACTTACTTTCATTCTTCACATGGAACTTGGACCGTTACGCAATCTTGTTAGCGCAGCTTTGGCAAGGGTAAAATTGGACATTAATCACAGGCAAGCTTTAGAAACGCTTTCTGAAGAGGCTGCATCCTATAATGTCCATATGAGCAACAAAATACTACTTGATTCTTTAGGCAGGGGGGCTGACGCCCTTATAATTGGCAATGCATTGGGAAATAGGGTTGTAAAGTTTCTTGAGCTTAGAAGGATGCGTGATGTGGTTGGTAACAGTTTTCAGATGGTAGTTTTAGTTACTCAGCCTCTGATTGTTGTTCTCCTCACAGTCTTGGAAGTCTTGGCGGTTTTTATGTCTCAATATATGTCAGGGGTGTCGTTTTTTGGCTTTAACGCTATGCCGATAGCGTTAATTGTAATCGGTAATGCTGTTCTGGTTTTTGTAATGGCCGTAGTCAACGCTTTGACTGTTAAAGCAGTCTCAGGTGGGTACTGGGGCACTTTTTTCCTAAACCTTGGAATCCTGCTTGTCATAAGCGGCGTTGCTTGGATAGCTTCACACTCGTTGGTACAAAGCGCTTTAAATTCAATGCCATCTTTGCAGCTACCCGTACCAACGACATAAGCCAAACTTTTTCGGGTAATTTAACCGTTCGGATATGAGAATGAGGCGTTTAGAATGGAGAATGATGTTGAATTGTGCTTAGGCTTCATCTTATTCCAAAAGGTTTATATTAAATATTAATTCTTAATACTTACTAATAATAAGTAGTAGAAGTATAAGTAGTAGAAGTGGTGACAGAAATTGAACAGAGAAAAACCAAATATAAAATGTCCAAAGTGCGATTACCAATGGCACACTAGATCAAATCTTCAGATGGTAAGTTGTCCTTCATGTAATCAAAAGATTCGAAATTCTGTACGAGCACAAATCATGAAGTTTATTCATCAGAAACGAGGCATCGTAGGCTTAGAAACTGCGATAATACTGATAGCTTTCGTAATTATCGCCGCTGCCTTCAGCTTCATGGTTGTTAACCAAGGGCTCTTCGCTACAGAACGAGGCAAGACAGTAATCCAGCAAGGCCTACAGCAAGCAAGCACACCGCTGATAATAGATGGAACAATTCTTCTTCGAACTACATCATCAGGGACAGCAGTGGACTACGCGATAATTCCGATAAAGGCCTTCGGATCAAATTTCGTTAACATGGGAAGAAACCAAACAAGCGTAATATTGAAGGTCGGCGAGAAAGCTTGGGCAAACGCATACTTGGGCACTCTGCACGTCGGCTATCCGAATGGGACAATTTATAACGCAACAAACGTCGTATACGATCCGACAGGGAAGGAATTTGATGACTTCACCGGCTTTCAACTGGCAAATCAAACTATGGATGGAACCCCGTGCAGCCTCTACGTAAACGAAACTTACAGCACTGGGTACACAAAGGGTCTGACAACCGGAGTAAGCTTAGCTATCTCAAATAGCAACGGAGACGAAGCACTAAACTCAGGAGAGGAAGGTTACCTCTTAGTGGCGCTCGGCACCGGGGATGAAGCATATGCTAGAGCAACAATAAGCCTTGAACTAAGAGTAGAGAACAGCGCAACAATTTCGATAGTATTCACGATACCTGCATCGATGCCCGCAAACAGCTACGTTTCAGTATCTTAATCCCAAAATTGGACACTTTAGCGTTACTTCAGTTATAGATACTGATTAACGCATGCGCTTCCCATTTTTTTTGGTTTATTTCATTCTTAAGGAATTAGAAATCAGTATTGCCAGTTCATAAATCATTTATATAAAAACAGCTTAAGAAAGGACAACAATAAGAGGAAAAAAAAATGAACTGGAAAAAAAACATATGCAACTTCGCAAAACAAAAGCGAGCTATAGTCGGTTTAGAAGCAGCAATAATTCTCATAGCCTTCGTCATCATTGCAGCTGTTTTCAGCTTCATGGTCGTTAACCAAGGACTCTTCGCCACAGAGCAGGGCAAAACCGTAATCCAGCAAGGCATACAGCAAGCAAGTACACCGCTATCAGTTGACGGAACCTCATTCGTGAAAACTTCAGAAGACGGCAAAAACGTAATAGGTTTTCTCGTTCCATTGAAGACCTTTGGATCTAAATATGTTTCAATGATTAACGAGACAACAGTAGTAACCTTAAAAATAGGCTCAAACGCATGGTCAAATATATACAATGGAACTCAAAATGCAACCCTCGGCGAAACCTTCGACAATATGCTAGGCAACGTGACAGCAAACCAGGGTTCTCTGTTCATTCAGAACAGCAACGGTGACCAAGCCTTAGATTCAAGTGAAAAAGGCTATCTCGTCATATCCTTAAGCCCAGAAAATGCAGCACTAGTACGAGCACAGGTTACAATTGAAGTCAGGTTAGAGAAGACAGCGCCGCTCTCGTTAGTATTCACTGTCCCAGAATCCATGCCAAGAGATGCATGGGTGAATGTGTAAAACATTCACTTTACCCACATTAATCTAAACAGTCGCTCGTAAGCGCAGAAGCAAACCCGCAACAGAACCCCATAGCTTAGCTTAACTTAGCCGAATAAAAAACGAAGTTGAACGCGAAAAAAAATAACCGTACTTGGCTAGCAATAGCCAAGTCTATTTGCACCTTTTTTGCAGATCAATTTTTTAGATAAAATAATTTATTTTTAAAAATAAATAATTTAAAGAAAAAACTATTGGTTTTCAGCTAAATAGACTGTTACGTTGCCATCTTTGTCTTTTGTTATTCGCGTCTTAATCTTGCGTGGTGGCTTCTCTATTCCGCGGTCCCAAACTTTCTCGTTGACTTCTTTGCTGATGACCAGTTGAGGCAACTCTTCTTCTTCCTCTTCTTCAGAAACTTTCATTGCAAGCTTCATGTGTTTAGTAACAAAGATTTTTATGAGTTGCATGGCACGTGGAGCACGCTTCTTGGGTGGTCTAACCAAGGCTCTCGACAAGGGTATAGTGTAGAATCTTTCTTCAACGATTTCTTCGCCTTTCTTCTTTTTCTTAGGCTTAGCTTCCTCTGCAGCCTCTTCTTTTGCTGGCGCTTCTTCAGCTGGAGCTTGCTCTTTGGCAACTTCTGTTCCAGGTTGTTCTTCGACTGGTAAATCTAATTCTGCTATTTCTTCGTCTTTTGGTGCTTGCTTAACTTTAGTTTCTTTCGTCATTGCGTCCTTATTCTCCTATGCTCTTATCTTTCTAGTTCTCCAATTGCGTCTCTGCTTAGGGTTATTCCTAACTTTACCGTCAGTTCTGGCGATTACCCATGTTGGAACAGACTGTGATTCTTTGCCAGCTTTGGCTAATCTGAGTTTTTTTCCTGGTGGTTTAACTCTTGCCATCTTTATATCCTTCTGATTTTTGTCTCTCGCTTCCGTGATTGAAGCTGAACTAGGATTTGTTTGAGCTGCGCATCTGACAGTGGAATGGGCAACTTTCCTGTTTGCGCCATCTCAATCAGCTGCATCTCAATCTGCTCAGCAAACTCTTGCCTAACCATTTTCAGGTTATTTAGCCTTTGCCGAGCTTCAGGCGCCAATATCTTGCTGAGCAACGCCTGTTTNNACTATTCGCCTTGATACTTCTTGAGCTCAGGGACAGTTTTAACCATTTCTTTTGATAAGTCTCCAGCAACTTCTTGGAGAAGCTTACGTCCTGTAGGAGTCATAATTCTTCCCTTGGGCTTTGTACTCTGGATTAAACCAGCCTTCTCAAGCTGCTGCAGTGACTTGCGGATGCCGCTTCCACCAGCTTTTTTCACGCGGTCAGGTTTACTGCCTCTATTCTTTCTACCGCCATATTCGGCACGTAGTTTTTCGAGCCCGATTGGACCATAAATGTATACTTTGCGCAGAATTGATGCGCTTCTGGTATACCACCAGTTGGGGTTCTGCGGCTGCTTCTCAACATGCATGCCTGTTTTAGCGAAAGTTGCCCATGGAAGAGGCTGAACTTCGTCAACATTTTCCCTAAGATACTTCGCTAATCTATCGATGAATTTTGAAGCTGGAACGTCATGAGGAGTCGTCAAAGTACTCTATCCCTTAGTTTTTCCTTGCACTTAAACAATGAAGCCTAATATAAATATTCTCTGAACAAATAGCGCTCACAAAGACTATACCCCCCTCTATTTATAGCCTCAACGTTTGTGGAGGGTTCTTTTGATTTCTTATGCGTATGCTTACTGAGCGCTTATGCCCATGGAGGCTTGCATGTATATTAATTGTTTTTATAGGCAACTGCCCAGACTAGAAGGCAAGCCCTTTGAAATCCCAAATTGCCCAAAGCCCACTACTCTCAAAACCTACACTCACCCATATAAAGGACCAAAATGAACTGCCCAATACACAGTTAATTCGCTGGCATATTTGGAGCCTAATAGAAATACGTTGCAGAAACCTAAGAGGGGTAGGTCACTATTGGCGTTTTTTTAAGCCATTGTAAAAAGCAAAAAAATTGACAGTTTTATTCTGGGGGTTCTTCTGCTTTGCGTTTCCTGAAGAGAATGAACACGTGACCCCTAACTTCAACCAAGGCAGCGTTAGTTTGCTCAGCAGCGTTAGCCGCAATCACCTGAGCCGTAACGTCTCCCTGCATTGCAGCGGGCAAAATCCTAACCTTAACCATCTTGTTTCTTTGCAGTTGCTTCTCGATTTCACTTGCCAACGGAGGTGTTAAACCGTCTTTGCCAACCCAAATCGTCGGGTTCTCGTCTTTCAAAACGTGCCTAACGTGGCGTTTCATTCGAGTAGTTATCTTGCTCAAGTTCCGTGTGCTCCTTTTTCTCTTTTAACATTATACGAGTTTGGTTACCGCAGTTTAAACATGTTACTACGACGTGAGGCTCCCTTTTCTGCTTTATCCTAACACGGCAATTGACGCCATGCACAAGCAAGGCATTGCATTCTTTGCAGGTTTCACGCCTGAATTCTATGGGCAAACGTATTTTCGCTGCCATGGCAATCTTCCTTGCCGAAGCCACATACTGCGTAGCCAACTTTGGGTCAGTTTTGCAGATTTTCTTGGCTTGCTCAAAGAGTATTTGGATTCGCTGCCTAGCTATTTGCTTAACATTGGTTTGCTGCTTCATCGGTATTTACCAGACAATGCCAAAGAGGTCAAGTTCACTTACATAATACTTGTGCTTAAATTAACTTCCTTTCTGGGAAAGCTCAAGCTTCAACAGCTTCAATGCTTCAGCCATCTCAAGCGGCTTACAATGTAGCGTCTTGTGCGCCTTGGACGTATCCAGCGACGAATCCATGGGACGCTTAGCTGGCCACGTAAATTGTGAAGACAAAACCTTATCAATCAAGCCCTTATCCAAACCGAAAGCGTCAGCGATTTGCTCAGCAAACTCTAATCGGCTAACCCGCGTGGCACCGCACAAGTGATAGGTTCCAGTTAACCTGCGCTCTATAACTTCCAAGGTCATTTCAGCCAAATTAGTGTTGAGCGTTGGCGTGTTCCATTGGTCAGTAACAATCTTGACGCGTTCGCCTTTTCGGAGGGTTTCGATTAGCCAGAGGGCGAAGTTGACTTTTCCAGCCGCAGGAGTGGAACCGTAAATAACGCTCGGACGCGCAATGAAGTATTCTGCTTGGGTTTGAACGATTTCTTCAGCCTTAAGCTTAGTTAACCCGTAATAGTTGATTGGGTCGGGCTTATCCGTCTCCTTATAGTAGCCAGTTTCTCCGCTGAAAACGTAATCCGTGGAAATATAAATCAAAAACGAACCCGCACGCAGGGATGCTTCTGTAATGTTTTTTGTGCCTTCAACGTTAACCTTCCAAGCAAGCTCCTTATTCAATTCGCACTTATCGACGTCGGTTAATGTTGCAGCGTGGACTACGACATCGGGCTTTATGCTTTTGAAAGCTTCTTCAACCTGCTCTTTCCCAGAAATATCCAGTTTAACGAAGTTACCGTAAACCGACAGGCTCTGAATATCCGATGAATAAACCTCAAAGTTTTTGGAAAGCGCCAGCTGAGCGAGTTTTGAACCGTAAAGACCACTTGCGCCTGTGATTAAGAGCTTCAGTGAAGGCCACCAAGCTTCCACGGCGTCGGATGCAAGATAACTTCGGTCGCAAAGGGTGTCCACCAGTGCTCGTTGTCAAGATACCACTTAACCGTCGACTCCAAAGACTTCTCAAAACTAAACTTCGGCTTCCAACCCAGCTCTTTGCGAGCCTTCGTTGAATCCAAGCTGTAGCGGGTATCGTGTCCGGGGCGGTCTTCCACGAAAGTGATAAGGCTCTCAGGCTTATGGAGCAAGGCGATGATTTTTTTGACAATCTCAATGTTGGCAACTTCGTTTCCTGCTGAAACATTGTAGATTTCTCCTGCTTTGCCCTTCTCAAGCACCGTACTTAATGCCTCACAGTGGTCTTGCACGTAAATCCAGTCGCGAATGTTTGTTCCTTTACCGTAAATCGGGATTGGAAGGTCTCTTAGCGCGCGGATGACGGTTTTAGGAATCAACTTTTCAGGAAGCTGGTAGGGTCCGAAATTGTTGGTGCACCGCGTGATTGAAACGTTCAAGCCGAAAGTCTTATGGTAAGATAACACGAACATGTCGGCAGCAGCTTTGGCAGCCGAGTAAGGATTAGAAGGCTTAGGCGGGGTATTCTCTGTGAAGGAGCCTTCAAGGGCTTCTCCGTAAACCTCGTCTGTGGATACCTGCAAAAGCCTAGCCTTATGATTATGCTTTCGTATGGCTTCGAGAATCGTGAAGGTGCCAACAGTATTGTTCTGCAAGAACACGTTGGGGTCAGAGATGCTTCGGTCAACATGCGTTTCCGCCGCAATATTCACAACCGCATCCACCTGATGAATTAGCCGATTCATGAGCTGCGGGTTACAAATATCACCCTTAATGAAAGTGTATCGTTTATCATTCTCAATATCATGCAAATTCGCCGGGTTAGCACCTATACCCATTTTATCAACGTTTATCAATTCACAGTCAGGTTGCTTTGCAAGGATTAGCCTGCAGAAGTTGCTTCCGATAAATCCTAAACCGCCAGTAACTAACAGTTTCATATTTCATCACTTGTGGGGGGGAATGTTCCAATCCCAAGGTTTACCAACACGTTCATCGTTCTTTTTGCCGTTGACGATTTTTGGAATGAGTGCTGGGTCATTCCACAATCGACGTTCTTCATCGGGATTCGCAGGGTCATAGAGGTTAGTGGTAAAATACAGCAACATCGCGGGTTCATTGCCCAACGCTTTAAAGCCATGCCAGTAATGTCCAGGCATACGCACCAACTGCAAGTCTAAGCCACTTGAAATAATCTCGTTAACTTCTGCTGTCTTGTCGTCAAAAGCGCAAATTTTAATCATACCCCTAAGCGCCAAAAAGTAGTCAGTTTGTCCCTTAATGTGCCTGTGCCAAGCACGAATGACATTAGGATACGTGAATGAGAGGTTTGTTTGTGCAACATTGTCTTCTCCAAAGAGTTCCTTCCAATCTTTACGCATAACTTCGGTGAAGAAGCCTCTCTCGTCTGGAACTCGCCGTATTGGTCTAATTCTTATTCCTTGTAACATGAGTTATTCCTTGTGTACCTTCAAATATATCGTTTAAAAAACTTTATAATAGTTGTTATTTTCCGGTGCTAAACTTCTACTTCTGAGTAATCGCCCACATGCAGCTTTATGGTTCGGTTCCTCTGGTTACGGGTTACCTTAGCGTTTTTGCCGATTAAACTGTCCTCAAGCCGCTCAATATCCTTAACAGTGACGCAATCTTGCACGACGCAATATTCAAGGTTAGAATTGTAGATCTTTGAGCCGTCTCCAATGCTTGTGTATGGTCCGATGAAGGAGTTTTCAACCAAAACACCCTTTCCTATCACGCATGGACCCCTGATGGTGCTGTTCACTATTTTTGCTTCTGGCTCCACCTTAACCCTGCCATCAACTGTACTGTTAGTTACTGTTCCCTTAACGTCACGCTGAATATACTCATCGAGTATCCTGGCGTTAGCGGACAAAATGTCGTCTTTTTTGCCTGTGTCAAGCCACCAAGAGTTCAAGATTTCAGCCTTAACTGAAAAGCCCATGTTAATCATTTCTTGGATAGCATCAGTAATTTCTAGTTCACCCCGCCATGAAGGTTTGATTCGTTCTATAGCTTCATGCACTTTGGCGGAGAACAGGTAGGTGCCGATAATCGCTAGATTGCCCATGGGAGTTTTAGGTTTCTCCACGAGCCTGACAATATTGCCCTTCTCATCCAACTGCGCTATGCCAAAACTCGACGGGTTATCAACTTCCTTAAGAATGATAAGCGCGTCAAGATGCTCATTCTTGAATTTTTTAACAAACGCTTCCAAGCCTTGACCCGTCACGTTATCGCCCAAACACATAACAAAAGAATCCTGACCCAGAAAACGCCTAGCAGTCTTAACCGCATGTGCCAAACCAAGCGGTTCCTGAGGAATATAACAAACATTAAGGTTCCAGCTTGAACCATCCTTAACGTAATCCTCAACGAACTGACCAGTCTCGTTAGCAGTGATGATGCCTACTTTTTTTATGCTGGTTGCTGCGACCTGGTCAAGAACGTAACCCAAGATGGGTTTGTTAGCTACAGGAATAAGTTGTTTTGCGCAGGTAAAAGTTAATGGCCTAAGGCGAGTTCCTTTTCCGCCGCTGAGAACAAGTGCTTTCACATCAATACCTCACTCACACGTTTGTTAATAGTATGATTCGCTTTTCCCCTATTAAATAATATTCCAACAATCAGTTTTAGTTGTGCAGCTACAACCACATAATTCTATTAACAAATCAAGACTATAACAATACCAAGCCCTCATCTGCCAAGTATAGAGGAGAAAACATGAAAAAATCTGGAGAGATTTTAATGTCTTCTTTGATAAATCAGAGAGCAAAATGCAAATTCACTCGTTCGTGCAGCCTATACTCAAACGCAAGCTACACATGCACGCATACCGGGGGAAACTATGGCAAATACAGAAAATTAAGCCACCCCTTGGAAGACTTGGGATCAAATCAGTATTTATTAGAGATTCCACAGTAAATCCAATTCTCTTTTTCCCAAGGAAGTACAATTTTTAAGTTAAACACGCTTTTTCTTCAAGGGCGCTATTTATTGTGGAAAATATCCATTAACCTCTCGATTAAATTAAGCACAATAGTCAACGGTTTTCGCAGTGGTCCAAGGGCATTAACAATTTCTCGAATGTTACCTAAATCAGTCTTGTTTACGGTACGAGTAATCACTGCTAAAAGTAGAAAAGCAATCACGAAGATAATTACACCCGCGATTAATTGAATTGGACTGCTAAACGGTAACTGAGTGATTGCAACATAAGTTAAAATCGCTGCCGCCGCTGAAGATGACAAAATTTTAGCAGAAGAAACCCAATCTAAAGAAACACCAAAATTCTTCTTAATAAAACGTAAACTTAAAAAGAAACTTGGAAGCCCAACAATTATCGTCGTAACTATTAAGCCGATAATGCCGAATCGCGAAATTAAAACAAAGCTTAAAGGAAAGCCGATGATAACTGTGAGTAGCGTTAATTTTAGGTTATATTTAGTGTATCCTTGACCGTTTATTAGGTTACCAGTACTTAAGCTGCCAAGAGCAGATAAAAGGTAAATCACCGATAGTAAAACAAGGTAAAGAGGCGCTTGAGTATACCTACCTTCAAAAATAGTACTAATTGCAGGCTGCGCAAGAGCCATAACCATCGCTGTAACGGGCACTACTATAAGAGCGGCATACTTTACTGAATATTGATAAACGTTTTTGAGAGTTTCCTTGTCTTTTTTGGCATCCAACTTTGAAAAAGCAGGAAACAGCATGGTTGTTACCGGAGTAGCAAAGAAAGTGATTAAAACAACGAAATTTAAAGCGACAGAGTAATTACCAATTAATGAATTGTCAGTAACGAAAATTGCCATGATTGTGCTGTAGAATTGGGTAAGAAACCCAGCTAAAATAGCACCTATAGAGAGCGGTAGCCCGTACTTGAGCATAGTCTTAGTTGTTTTTATAAACTCTAATTTACCATTTGTTGGCTTAGGCAATGACCGGTACATCGTATAAATAAGCAACACTCCAGTAACTCCTGCAACTAAGACTCCTACTGAAAAACCAATAACAGCGCCAAGAGTGCCTAAACCTAAAACCACAAGCCCAAGTATCAAGACGGTTTTAACTATTGATTGAACAATTAACATGATACTGTTCAGGTGCATCTTCTCCATGCCCGTGAAGGCTGCAGTCGCAGAATTAACTAACGCACCGGTTAAGATGAACAGGGAAGCTATTTGGATTAATTGAACTATAGCCGGACGCCCATAGAATCCAGCTAGAAATCCTGAAAGAATGAGAGATAACACCGAAAGAGCTATACCGACAATGATTTCGAAAGCTAGTCCAGAAACAAAAACACTTCTTACTTTTGCCACGTCATTTTCGCTGTTGTATTCGGCGGAATATTTTATCATGGCTGTAGTTACGCCCCAATCTCTAAATGTAGCAATGAGGTTTGGGGCAGCAAGAGCAATTGCGTATAAGCCCATGTTATCTGGGCCTAGAAGTCTGGCAATAACTATTGTACCAACGGCTGATATTACCGTGGATAGTACTAAGCCCCATAATAGGTGAAAGCCGCCTTTGGCTGAAACCCTCGCCATCTCTGTAGCCTTAGACATTTCCCTCTTCCCAGCCGCTTGTTTTGTTGTAAGTTAATTGTTGTTGATGATGTGCTGTTTATCATTTTTGGTTTAATTAAAAAGAATTATGTTTGTTTGGGTTTTTTGTGTGGAAGTGGGTGTTGGGTGGTTGTTGTTTTTTGGTTTGTGTTTTGGGTTGTGTTTGGTTGTTTGTTTGTGTTTTTTTGTTTGTTTGGTTGTGGGGTTCGGGGGTTTGTTTCACTTCTATGTTGTTTGTTTGGGGTTGTGGGTGTGATGCATGTTAGGAAGTTGGGTGTGCTATTTTCATCTTGGAATAACCGCTAAAAACGGTTCAGGCTCCATCTCTACCGTTGAGTAAACCTCCAGCGCTAAGTTAAAGAATTGGTCGTCATGCCTGAGGCAGCTTTTTATTCAACTTTAGGTATTATATTTTTGGTAATACCAGATGAGTAATAACCAAGCCATTGTAACTGCGAAAATTTCCGTTAAACTTAAGAAGAAACTTACAAAGTTAGGAGTCAATGTAAGCGGATTGGTTAGGGAAGCGTTAGAGGCTGAGGTGGAGCGTTTAGAAAGAGAGAGACTCAAAAAGCTAGCGGAAGAAGCAGGGCAAATTCTTCAAAAAATTCCAGCCGAAGAAATGGTTGAGGCAGTTCGGGCAACTAGGGAGAATCGTTAATGGAGCGCCGTATGCTTTTTGACGCCAGCAGCATATTTACCCTTGTCAGAGAACTACGAGGAGAGGCACCAAACAAGCTTTTGGAAGGCTCGACCATATCCTTAGCTTATTATGAATTGGGTAATGCAGTATGGAGAGAGTGCTTTTTACTCAAAAGAATAAGCCGAGAAGAAGCTGACAAACTATTGAGGGCAATGGTCGCAATTCTTCAAGCAATGGACGTCGTGATATTGCAAAATGATGATGAAGCCAACTTCATCTTGGATAAGGCATGCGAATTAAGCATAACTTACTATGATTCTGCCTATGTTGCCGAAGCACACAAGTCAAAGAAAGTATTAGTCACTGATGACAAAAAACTTGCCAAAGCAGCAGACAAAATAGGCGTAAAGACCATGACCAGCAAAGCCCTTATCGGTTAAGGGTTACAGTTTTTATTATCTTGGCACTACTGCTAGGAATGGTTCTGGCTCCATGTTCGCCGTCGCGTACACCGCTAGCGCTATGCTCCAGAACACGTCGTCATGCGTTCCCATGGGATGCGAAAAGCCAATATTGCCGTCTTTGCGCAGGTCATAACGCTCCACATTAAACTCAGTACAAATCTCTCCACGGTAAGGTCTCTCCCAATTCAACAACGGATAAAAAAACCGCCTACTCATCATACGCTGCTTAAGCAAACCCGCCATCTCACTTTTCCTTGGAACACTAAAACAAACCCCCTCCGCGTTATCTATGCCAGCGTTTTCCATATCGGCAATAATTGAAGGCCCCTCGCGGGTAAAGTCAACGCGTATTTTCTCAAATCCACCCCAACGATCCTGCAACGCCTTTAGATAACCCAAAACAGTGGCGTAGAGGGTTGGCTGCTGAAAAATTTTGAGATGCCTCAAGTACAGTTTATCGTTAAGCCGCTCCACCACCGAGAGAACACAGTAATCTCTGGTTTGCGCTAAGTCAAGTCCACCAAAAAACTCACCCCTATACCTTGAGTCTGGGTTGAACTCCTGCAAGTCTTCACCACAGCTCTTGTTTGTTCCTACGCACGCGGCGATTAGGCTCTGCGTTAACCAAACGTTGTCGTCTTCAACCCATTCAGCATCCATCTCACGTCGCCAGCGTGAGGGATCATCGCCCATTTGGGTCTTGATTTTCTGAATGATACCTGGTTTAAGTGGACCATTGGGATACAGAGCTTTTTCCACTGTAACATGAAGAGTTTTGAAGTCGCTAAAGTCCTTGTGGTTGAAGATTTTGAAGAACACGCTATCATTATGCCAAGGGGTGCTGCTGCACACGAATTTTCCGTCGGTAGTTCCAAGCGTGTAGAGAATGGCGTCGTAGAGTTCTTGGTCATTAGGAACGAAGTTAAACTCATCGCAATAAACTACGTGGAGTGTTGGTCCTCGGATTGTTTCTGGATTGTTTGGGAATGCTTCTATGCTGCTTCCGTTTGCGAAGTGGATTTGGGTTCTCTGGGGTTTGAACGCAATGCCCGGTGGCAGTTTGTGTGTAAAGAATGCTATGCGTGAGAGGATTCGTTTGGTTTGGCGCCATGAAGGACCTACGATGCCGATTGCACTTTGGGGATGAGTTGTTGCGTACCATAAAAGGAGCGCTGCGATTATGAAGGTTTTCCCGCTTTGCCTACACCAGCGGGCGGCGGTGAACTGGTTTTCTTGGAACATTTGTATGAATTCTGTTTGGTATGTAAATGGTTTGAAGCCGATTATCTGTTCAAAAAATTTTATAGGGTCAGCGCTTAAGCCTTGCGTTTTTTCGATTACAGCCTGCCTGATTTCCCTGTTGGTCAGCTGGACGCTATGCCACTGGTGCAGAAGTTGGCTGGGGCGAAGAGTCCGAGCCTCTTTCTTTAAGTAGCCTCGCATTTAATTCCTCCATCTCCTTAAGCTTACTTTCAATCTCACGGTAATTGATGTAATCTGCAAGAATTTCCTTGTAGGTTTTAGCTATGGTTGCCACAGCCTGCAGACGTTGAACTTCGACTTTGTCTAATCCAGGTTTGACTGCGGTTTTTAATGCGCCCGCTAACATCCGTAAAGCTTCCTCGACGCTTGGTAGTTCCCTTGGAATGGAAACTGAAGTATTTACGTAGCCTTTTGATTGTAATTTTAGGCCTAAGCGTTGGCATTTTATGAATATGGCGCCAGGGTTCTTTCCGAATCGGGCGGCTATGGTCTCAACGTGTGTGTTTGCTTCAACAAGCGTTTTGAGCTCGGCTTCTTCTTGTACTGTCCAGCGTTTGCCTTTAGTCATATGCTCACTCTAAGGGTAGTTTGGGTAAGGCTTATATAACAATTTAAGTTAAATTTATAGCAAACTCAAACAATATCTGTTAATGAGGTAATAATATGTTGGGTAACTCTATGAGAAAGTATGTTATGAGCGAAAAAAAGAACGGTTACAGTAAACAGGTGCAAAGCGTCTACAATAGCCGAATCAAAGCCTACGCAAAACTTGCCCTACAAGACCTCACCCTACTAGCCCAAAAACTGCCGGAAGATCAACAAGCAGAAATATTCAACGACAAAAACATCGCAAACCTGTTAGCAGCCATCATAAAATTGAGCCCAGTCCAAATGACCCAATTAAACGATGATAAAGGTTTGGCTAAAAAGAAAAGGCAACGCCTCCTACCTCTTTGCTACGATCTAATCACGCACCTAAATGATTCCAATTTGGCGCACCTGATAGCACCTGTTGGAAGCAGATACATGATAAAAGAAGGCGGACAACTAGCGTTCCTCAAAGCCATATACTACCGCTCTTTAGATTCAAAAGATGACGAGGAATGACAGCAAAAAGTGTAAACAATTAGGGAAAACTGCAGATATAACAAATATGACTATTGGAGGGATTTACTAGAAACGAAAATCATTTTCACTAAAAAAATAACTCTTTTAAAAAGAGAGCAAAGATAAGGTTATTTCCCAAGACCTAAAGCTACAAATTGCATTTTTGTTTTAAAAGTCTCTGGGTTAAACATTCTTCTGCCATCAATGAGTATTGGTTGCTTCATGTTTTTTGTGAAGTCTTCCGGGGTTAGTTTTTTGAATTCTTCCCATTCGGTTACTATTATGCAGCTGTCTGCATTCTTTAGGCATTTAAGCGCTGAGGTAGCATAACTGATTTTATTGTCAAAGATTGTTTTTGCTATTGGCATAGCAACTGGGTCATAAGCGGTTACGTTGGCTCCTTCTTTTAGCAGCTGGTTTATTATAGGAATGACCCGTGCTTCTCTCATATCATCTGTATCCGGCTTGAAAGCTAAGCCCAGAATTGCGATGTTTTTGCCCTCAAGTTTGCCGAGTTGTTCTTTGCAGAACTTGACGGCTTTCAAAGGTTGCGTTTTATTCACCTGTTCAACGGAATCCAAAAGTTCAGGATCATAACCCAGTTTTTTCGAGCAAGCAATCAGTGCCTTTACGTCCTTGGGAAAGCATGAGCCACCGTAACCTAAGCCTGCATCTAGGAAAAGTGGACCTATACGTTTGTCTAAGCCCATGGCTGTGGCTACGACTTTTACGTCGGCGCCAGGGATTTGTTCACAGATATTGGCGATTGTGTTGATGAAGCTGATTTTGGTGGCGAGCATGGCGTTGCTGGCATATTTTATGAGTTCGGCTGTGGAGAGAGTTGTTCTTATTATTGGGGGCGTGTGGGCACTGTAGAAGTCTTTATAGAGGTCTTCAAGAGTGTCGCCTGATTGTTTGTCATATGCACCTATGACCACTCGGTCTGCATTTAATGTGTCTTGGAACGCTGAACCTTGGCGCAGGAATTCAGGGTTCATGCATAACCCAAAATCGACGCCACACGTCTTTTTTGATTCTTTCTCAAGTAGGGGTTTAACTATGTTTTGAGTTGTTCCTGGCACGACTGTGCTTTTGATTATTGTAACGTGATAGGAATCTTTTTGCTTAAGCGCTTTGCCGATGTTGCATGCAGCAGATTCTATATATTTTAGGTCGATGCTGCCGTCGGGTTTGCTTGGGGTTCCCACGGCAACAAAAGTTAAATCCGTTTCCTCAATAACTTGATCTGTTTGACCAACTACCCCTTTCAGGTTGCCTTTTTTAATACTTTCCGAAAGTTTTTCTTGAAGGCCTGGCTCGTGAAACGGTGGAATTCCCTGATTTATTTTTGATATTTTCTGTTCATCTACATCACAAGCAAGAACGCTGTAGCCTTTGCTTGCTAAACCCACTGCCGTACATAATCCCACGTAGCCGACGCCTATAACTGAGATTCTTGGTTTTTTCAAGATAGCACTACTCCTATGCTAATGTTAATTCAGATAAGTGCTTGCATTAAATATATATGGGTTATACATGAATTGAAAAGCGAAGGATACCATAAATGGTGCGCAAGGTTATAATTCCAGCAGCAGGTCTGGGAACACGCCTATTCCCAGCCACTAAAGAACAACCGAAAGAAAT
Source organism: Candidatus Bathyarchaeota archaeon (assembly GCA_003141855.1). Lineage (GTDB taxonomy): Archaea > Thermoproteota > Bathyarchaeia > Bathyarchaeales > Bathycorpusculaceae > Bathycorpusculum. The sequence continues at coordinate 123,679 of PLNS01000026.1, forward strand.
GCTACCAATTTTCTCAAAAACAGCAGACGGTGACATGACGGTAAAACCCGTGGTACAGTTGGTTTTTGAACAATTACACGATGCAGGACTCAGAGAATTCTGTTATGTTGTCGGCAGAGGCAAACGTGGTATAGAAGATCATTTCACCCCTGATATGAACTGCATTAAAACTCTTGAGGGCATGGGCAAAAACGGACTAGCGTCTGATCTTGAGGGTTTTTATGGTAAGCTTGAGTCTTCGACGATTATGTGGGTTAATCAGCCTGAAGCGAAAGGGTTTGGTAATGCTGTTTTGATGGCTCAACCATTCGTGCAGAACGAAAGTTGCTTGGTTCACGCTGGAGACAGCTGTATTATATCAGGAGAAATGGATTACCTTAAGAAGCTCCTTGATGCTTTTGAGCGGTTCAATGCGGACGCTGCATTTCTTGTGCTGGAAATTGAGAATCCCAAACAGTATGGAATTGTTGAAGGGGACGAAATAGAAAAGGGAATAATAAAAGTAAAGTCTGTAGTTGAGAAACCTGAGAAACCTAAGACAAACTGGGCAATTATGGCTATGTATATTTTTCACCCAATTATCTTTAAAGCCTTAGAGGCGACAAAGCCTGGAAAGAATGGAGAAATCCAGCTTACTGATGCAATCCAGAAACTTGTTGACTGGGGATTGAAGGTGTACGCTGTAAAGTTGGATAAGAGTTATTCGCATTTGGATATTGGAAGCCCTGAAAGATACTGGGAAGCATTAGAACTGTCATACCAGCAGTTTTGTAAGAGGCCAACCCAATGATGGACAACATAATCAGCCAAGACTTTGACAAAATAAAGAGCACTGTTAAACCAGAAGCTTTCGCAGGGAAGAAAGTGCTCGTCACGGGCGGCGCGGGCTTTATTGGCAGTTGGCTCTGTGATGTTCTCTTAGGTTTTGGCAGTGAAGTTACCGTTGTTGACGATTTATCGACTGGAAGAATGAAGAATATTGACCATTTAATGGGCACTTCCAAGTTTAAGCTGATTAAATCTGACGTTTGCAGGTTTAAGACTGAAGACAAGTTTGAGGTTATTCTTCATATGGCTGGCCATGCATCACCAGACGAATATCAGCAACATCCGATTGAGACATTACAAACTAGTGCTTTGGGCACCGAAAACATGGCAGAACTAGCGAGAAAGAACGATGCGTTACTGCTATTTGCGTCAACTTCGGAGGTTTATGGAGACGCGGAAATTGTGCCAACACCTGAGAGTTACTGGGGAAAGGTTAACCCCATCGGGCCACGGTCATGTTACGACGAGGGAAAACGTTTTGCTGAGGCGCTACTTATGGCCTATGGCAAACAATACGGCTTGAACGTCAGGGTTCCAAGAATCTTCAACTCTTATGGTCCTCGCTTAAGAGAAGATGGACTCTACGGCAGGGCAATGTCACGATTCATCTTACAGGCCCAAACTAACCAACCCATAACCATCTACGGCGATGGAAAACAAACCAGATCGTTTTGTTACATAACTGACACCGTCACAGGACTAATGCTATTGGTTCAGAGTAGGGAAGCTAAGGGTGAAGTTGTGAACGTTGGAAATTCACAGGAAAAAACCATTTTAGAGCTTGCAACAAAAATTAAAGAGTTAACTAAATTCAAGTCTTCAGTGACATTCCACCCATTGCCAAAGGACGACCCAAAAAGACGATGCCCAGACACAAACAAACTAGAGAAGCTCGTTGGGTGGAAACCGAACGTAAGCTTTGAATGGGGACTAAATAGAACAGTAGAATGGTTTTCGCAAAAGAAGCCATCTACTGTTACGGCTTAATTTCAAATCTTAAAGGTTTTTGAGGTAGTCGATTATTTTTAAGTAATCTTCAGCCGATACGTACCAGCCGCTGTCGCGCATTTCTTTAACTTTCTCTATTAGCTTTTCCTTGTCGATTTTTCCGGTTACGAAGATTTTGCCCAAGACGTATCCGGTTCCGTGTAGTTCTATTCCTAGAATCCTTGCGACAGCCCTAGCGACTTGATCGTCAGCTATAGCTATTCCATTTAGTTCCTTAGTTAAGCAGAGAACCTCGGCTTCCGCCTCATGTAATGGTTGCATTTGATTTACTGCAGCCATTTCCTTCACATATTTGAGGTATCCTTTGTTGCTTATGTTATGAACCTTGATTATTTCTTTTTCGAATAATGTTTCTAAAAGCGACGCTTCCGGCGCTCTTTTCTTTTTGCCTTCGCGGACTATTTCTTCAAACACGTTTGTTGTGGTAAATTTTGTTTGGGAAATTGCTTTTAGGAGCTCTGCTAAAGAAGCCTTTGTCATGTAAATTAGAGGGGTTGAGTCGAAGACCAGTGGTTTAGGCATTATTGTTCCTTCAAAGCTTTTTCGAAGTCTTCGCGGAAGTCCTCATACGAGTACTGGAAAGAAATTTTTCTTTGCCTTACTATCTCCATCATTTCCCAGAGGGATAAACCTGCGTTCTTTGAAGCTTTCCAAAGGGTTACTTTTCCGCTGCTATAGAGCGTTAATGCCCTTTCGAGTTTCCTGTCTGCAATTGCCTTTGCTAAGAGTTTTCTGACCACAGTGGCACGGTCTGCCTTTTCTTCTTTTTCGATTTCTTCTAGGTCTTTAGCCATGTCTTCAGGAACTCGTGTTGAGACTATTTCGGTCATTGCTTCACTGTTTACAATAATACGTATACGATACGTATAAATGTTTACGGCAAGGAAACAACAAAATGCAAATCAAACATAGAATATCACCCATTGCGTTGAACTTCAACTTTGTCCAGTCCAGGCTTGACAGCGGTTTTTAGGGCGCCTGCGAGCATTTTTAGGGCTTCCTCGATGCTGGGTAATTCCCTTGGGATGAGGACAGAAGTGTTTACGTATCCTTTGGCTTGTAGTTTTAAGCCGAGGCGTTGGCATTTTATGATTATGGCGCCTGGTGTTTTGCCAAATGTTACCGCTATTTTTTCTATGTTTGCGTTTGATTCTACTAGTGTTTTTAGTTCGGCTTCTTGTTGAACCGTCCACTGTTTACCTTTTGTCATGGTTGGTTGTTTGCAGCAAAGCGCATATAACAATTCTTGTCGTTTTTTAACTAGTAAATAACAACTAGTCTTTTGTACTATGTTTATTTTCACTAGTCTTTTTGCCCTTGCTTTCCGACCTAAAGCCTGTTTTATCCTTTAAATAGCCTTATTTCGGCGGCACCCAGGTATGTTTAAATGTATGTTTAAACACTTTTTTTAGTTGTGGTTCGATATGGTGAAAACTATCACTATTAGAGACGAAGTCTATGGGAAACTGCTAACCATCAAGGGAAAAGAGGAGAGCTTTAGCGAACTATTTGACAGGCTGGTTGAGTGCACATCACCTGTGGAAACGCTAAAGAAGCTCAGAGGCAAAGTTGAATTCACAGACAAAGAGACGATGCTTTCTGAACTGTACTCCAAAAGAGCTGAAAAAAGAAATTGATCATCATTGATTCTGATGTCCTAATTGAAATTTTAGATCGAAAATCCGACAAAGGCGACCAAGCCCTTAAGCAGACTATTGAAAGCGGAGAACAGATAGCAACGACAGTTATTAGTTTGCACGAAGTTTTATACGGCTTACACAAATACGCCAAACCGGTCAAAGAGCTTCTTTTGCTCCCAATTCTAAACTACACCAAAAAAGACGCGGTGCTCTCTAGCAATATTGAACTGGAAGTAGAAAAGAAAGGAAAAACCGCCTGCAGAACTGATACAATGATAGCAGCTATAACAATTAACAATGGCGCAAAACTATACACTTTCAATCTAAAACACTTTAACGCTTTTCAAGACCTCGGATTAGAACTTTACCAGTGATTACTCTCGCCCCTAAAAATGGTTGGGGATTCTGTTCACCTGTTGGTAAGAAATATTTTACTAAAACCATTTTAGGTTTGTTATTCAAGACAATACGCTTGCGTTCTGGTTTTCAGAGGTTTATGGAAAGCCGTCAGTGCCGAGCAAGGAGCAGCTTAGCGTGTTCATAGGTAAGCGTTTTGAGATTTTATGTCGGAAGTTTTTAACTATTTACCTGGTTGGAAAAGGCGAGAGGTTGCTTGGGGTGGGTAAGTGGTGGGGGTCTGTGAAAGTTGGAGGCAAGTTTGAGCAGCGGGAAATTGATGTTTTGGTAGAAACTGACAAGGCCATTTACTGTGGCGAGTGCAAATGGACTGAACAGAAAATAGGGGAACGTGAACTGAACTGGTTGAAAGAGTCCGCCAGTGCCTTTGCGAGGACTAAAAAGCCTGTTAAGTTTGTGCTTTTCTCCAAAAGAGGCTTTGAAATTTCCGATGAT
>PLNS01000014.1:0-61827 GCA_003141855.1 Candidatus Bathyarchaeota archaeon
CTGTGCTGGAATAGCCCGTATGTGTTAAATCGTGATGGAACATTATCCAGTTATCTGAGGAAGAACTAGCGAGTGCCTGCGATTCTGTATAAAACGAAATTATGAATGCTGAAAGAAGGATGATGTAAAAGATTTTTTTGGTTTTTTGTTTGCTTAGGGTTCCCGACATTTTCTTTTCCCAGATATTTTATTCACTAGTCTGTTGAGATAATAGCTTTTGTACTCTTACCTCTATTTCGTCCCTTATCTCTCGCACCTTTCCAACAGGTTTGCCTTTTGGGTCTTCCAGCGCCCAATCAATTGTAGGCTTAAAAAAGGGACCAGGACAAATTCCTTGGTCGTTGCAGCCCATCGTAACAATCAAATCTGCATCCATCGCCATCTTTGCTGTTATCAGTTTTGGCTTGTTCATTGAAAGGTCGATGCCTTTCTCCTTCATAACCTCAACCACCACTGGATTGACCTTGTCCGAAGGCTTGTTGCCAGCACTAGAAACCACAAACTTATCCGCCCCATACTTCTTGGCAAAAGCTTCCGCCATTTGGCTCCTGCCAGCGTTTTCAACACAGACAAACAAAACTTTCTTCACATTTAACAGCCTCTCTCTATGTTAATGCGGCATTTTGGAGTTTTTCAATCAACTGTTTGGTTTCCTCTTCTGATGGATGCGTTATTGCCCCAGCAGGACAGATATCCTCGCAACCTCTGCACATTACCACGCATGCGTTTAGATTTTTTACAACTGTTTTCTTTTTTTCATCTTTCTCTTCGAATCCGAAAGATTGGGCATGGCAAAAATCTACGCATTTCCCGCAGCTAACGCATTTTTCATAGTTTATGGTTGGGTACCACGGTATCTTCTTTCTGGGAACACCCTCAAACTCTTCTTCTTTGGAAATGCAATTCACCATCAATGAGTAGTTAACTGACTTTATTTATATAAGGGGAGGGGAGGTCACTTTGAGAGACTGGCTTTTTCTATGTTGGCTTTTAGGTGCTTTATATAAGGGGGCTATAGTCTGCTTTGAGCACTAGAGTTTTCGGAACGCGTTCAAAAGCTGTTTTCGGCTAGGTAAAGGTTTAAGTGCAACATTCAAGTTTTATCTGCCAAAGGTGTAAAATATGCCAACTCACGGTTCACTTTCGAAAGCTGGAAAAGTCCGCTCTCAAACGCCAAAAATCGTGGCAAAAGAGAAAACTGCTCCAAGCCCAAAAACCCGAAACAAACGCAACTATGAGAAGCGTGTGATTCTGCAGCGGAAAGCTGGGCAAAACTGGGTTTAAGCGGACCGTTTTTTCAAGCTAAATTTCCATTTTCAGTTAGTGTAGTTTATTTATTTGTTATCTTAACCTTATTTCTGGTACTTTCCCCTTGAACAACCAAGCTGCGCTAAGAGAAATAATCACTACTCTACTTTCTATGCCGTCAGCTACTCATGATGACGTTAACCGCCTAAAAATCAAGATCGCGGCAAAGTACCGCTTAGAAACTGTACCAGCTAACGCTGATTTAATAAGTGCTCTAACGCCTCTGGAAGCAAAAAAGCTCTTACCGATTCTGCGGAGAAAAGCAACCCGAACCATCTCGGGCGTATCCGTAATCGCCATCATGACTAAACCCTATCCGTGCCCGCAGCCTGAACCATGCGCTTACTGCCCAGGAGGACCAACGCAAGGTTCTCCGCAAAGCTACACTGGATACGAACCAGCTGCCCTGCGTGGAACCCAAAACAGCTTCGATCCTTATGAGCAAGTTAAAAGCCGCATCCGCCAACTCACCGCGATAGGACACAAAGTCGACAAGGTCGAATTAATCATCATGGGCGGAACCTTCCCAGCCACCCCCATGGAATACCAAACATGGTTTATCCAACGCAGCCTAGACGCCCTAACAGGCAAAACCTCCACAAGTTTGGAAGAGGCAAAGGCGAACGCTGAAGTTAGCAAAACCCGCAACGTCGGCATAACCGTCGAAACCCGTCCCGACTGGGCAAAACAACCCCACATCGACGCAATGCTCGACATGGGCATAACTCGCATTGAGCTTGGAGTACAAAACCCCGACGACCAAATCTACCGCTTAGTCGGCAGAAACCACACCGTAGCAGACGTAACTGAAGCAACCCGCATAGCCAAAGACTCAGGACTAAAAATCGTTTACCACCTGATGCCTGGAATGCCAGGTTCCAACCCAGAAAAAGACCTCGCCGCCTTCAAACGCATCTTTACCGATGCAGCCTTCAAGCCTGACATGATAAAAATTTACCCCTGCCTAACCATCGCAGGCACCAAAACCTACGAATGGTACCAAAACGGCACCTATCAGCCTTATACAACCGAAGAAGCGACAAACGTAATCGCCGAAATCAAAAAAAACATTCCCCCATGGGTAAGAGTGATGCGCGTGCAACGGGACATTCCCGCAAGACTCATTTTGGCTGGAGTAAAAAAGAGTGATCTGCGAGAGCTTGTCCAATCTAAACTCAAGGCGCAAGGCAGCCAATGCCAATGTATCCGCTGCCGAGAAGTGGGACACCGATTGGCAGTTAACCATGTGAAGCCTGATTTGGAAAAAATCAAAATCCTAACCCAACGCTACGAAGCCTCAGAAGGACAAGAATTTTTCATCTCAGCTGAAGACCCAGAAAACAACGTTCTATTGGGCTACTTGCGCATGCGTGTTCCTTCAGCAAAAGCTCACAGACCCGAAATCACCGCCAAGCCATCTGCAATTGTGCGGGAACTTCACGTTTACGGACCCTTAGTACCCGTTGGAAAACATTCCGAGGACGCATGGCAGCACAAAGGCTATGGACAAGTCCTCTTAAAAGAGGCAGAGCGCTTGGCGGGTGCGGAGTTGGGGTTGAAAAAGCTTTTAGTTATCAGTGCGTTAGGAACAAGAAGGTATTACATGCGTTTCGGGTACGAGCGTGATGGAGTTTACGTTTCAAAAAGCTTGGAGAAATGTGCATGAGTCAGATTGAAAATTCAGGTTACAAGGGCGAAGCTTTGCGCTTCCTTAAACAAGCCGACTGCGGCATCGGCGACATCATCAGAGTTACGAGTAAGGGTAAGGTTTACGAGGGCATCCTTATTCCGCGCTCGGAACTAGGCGAAGGCACAATCGTCATTGTTAAGATGAAGAGCGGCTACAACGTCGGCATCAAAGTAACAAAAGACGTTAAAGTCGAGAAATTGGGAAAGGGAATTAAACCAGCCTTTGCGTCGCCGCCTATCCCCAAACAGAACCCAGCCCTACCCCATGTCGTCATCATGAGCACAGGCGGAACAATCGCCAGCCGAGTAGACTACCGCACAGGAGCCGTGCGCTCAGCGCTCTCAGCCAGCGACCTGTACGGCGTTGTCCCCGAACTCTCCGACGTCGCCCGAGTTGACACAGAAATCGTTTTCAGCTTATACAGCGAAAACATAACCCAAAAACACTGGACCGAACTTGCCCAAACCGTCGCCAAACGCATCGAGCAAGGCGTAGATGGAGTGGTGATTGCTCATGGCACGGATACGATGGCTTACACTTCCGCCGCGTTGAGTTTTGCATTGCAGAATTTGCCCGTTCCAGTCATACTTGTCGGCGCACAACGTTCATCCGACCGACCCAGCAGCGACGCAGCCACAAACCTGATTGGCGCAGTGAAAGCCGCTGGAGAAGCACCGTTCGCCGAAGTCGGCTTAGCAATGCACGAAACCGTCTCCGACACCGCCATCATCGTTCACAGGGGAACGAAAGTGCGCAAGTGCCACACAAGCCGCAGAGACACCTTCAAATCCATCAACGGGTTCCCAATCGCAAAAGTGAAAGACCTCCAAGTAACCATGCAAACCGACCAATACCAACGTCGGGATGCGAAGAAAAAACTGGTTCTTAAACCAAACTTCTGTGAAAAAGTCGCATTAGTAAAGTTCTATCCAGGACTTGACCCAGCAATCATCGACTTTTATGTTGAAAAAGGAATCAAGGGCATTCTGCTTGAAGGTTCAGGTTTAGGCCACGTAAGCAAGTTCTGCTTTGATGCAGTCAAGAACGCCGTGGAGAAAGGCGTTGTGGTTGCGTTGGCTTCCCAGTGCATCTGGGGACGCGTAAACATGAACGTGTACGATACAGGACGGGATTTGCTTTCGTTTGGCGTTGTGCCGCTCGATGACATGTTCCCCGAAACAGGGCTTGTTAAGCTCATGTGGGTTCTCGGCCAAACCGACGACGCGAAAAAAGCTGTTAAGCTTTTGAAAACTAACATTGCAGGTGAATTCTCGCCGAGAACGCTTCCGCAAGAAAAAATCGTTGAAGGAGGACAATAAAATGGCCGTTGACTACGCTAAAGTGGGCTTAAAAGTGGGCTTAGAAATCCACCAGCAACTAAACGTTAACTCCAAACTCTTCTGCAGTTGCCCGCCTGAACTCTTCAAAGAGGAACCCGAAATCACCTTTCTGCGCCGCCTTAGACCAACCCAGAGCGAACTGGGTCAAATCGATCCCGCGGCTTTCTTCGAGTTCCAGAAGGGCGTAAAAATTCTTTACGAAGCCAGCCGCAAAAGCTCGTGCCTCGTCGAGATGGATGAGGAGCCGCCGCACCCCATAAACTTGGATGCGGTTGAAGTGGTTTTGACTGCTTCGTTAATGATGAATATGCAGCCCGTCGATGAAGTGCATGTGATGCGCAAAACCGTCATTGACGGCTCAAACACCACAGGCTTTCAGCGTACATGCATTATCGCGTTGGATGGCTGGATTAAGGTCGGCGACAAAACCATTCCGATGCAGGCTGCAAGCTTAGAAGAGGACGCTGCACGCAAAACGGGAACGCAGGACGAGGGCAAAACCATTCGTTACCGCATCGACCGTTTAGGAATCCCGCTCATCGAAGTCGCAACTGCGCCCGTGATTTATTCGCCTATGGAAGCGCAGGAAGTAGCTTTTGCCATCGGCAGGATTCTGCGTGACACGGGCAAGGTTATGCGCGGCTTAGGCACGATTCGCCAAGACCTCAACGTCTCATTGCCAAACGGAGCTTTAATTGAGATTAAAGGCGTTCAGGAACTAGAGTTAATTTCCACAGTTGTCGAGTATGAGGTTCAACGCCAACTCGGATTAATCAGCATCAAAGAGGAACTTGCAAAAAAAGGCATAACAGCTGAGGCGCTCAAGCTGGATTTTGTCGACGTCGCAAGCGTCTTCAAGGAGACCAAATGCAAAGTTATCCGCAAAGCAATCGACAAGAACCAGAAAGCCATGGCTGTCAAACTTGCAGGGTTCGCAGGCATGCTTGGGCGTGAATTGATGCCTAATTTCCGCTTGGGCACCGAACTCTCAGACCGAGCGAAGTTCTGGGGCAGAGTCGGCGGAATATTCCACACCGACGAAATGCCCAACTACGGCATAACCATCGAAGAAGTCGAAGCCCTACGCAAAGCCGTTGGCGCTGGCGAAGATGACGCTGTGGTTTTTGTGGCTGATACGGCGGAGAACGTTTTGGATGCCCTAAGAGCAGTCGTGGAGCGCGCACAGGAAGCAGTGAATTGTGTTCCAGCGGAAACAAGAACCGCCAAAGACGACGGAACAACACGCTACATGCGTCCACGCCCTGGTGCTGCAAGAATGTACCCAGAAACCGACATCCCACCCCAAATGATAACTGACGAGTTAGTGGAGAATGTTCGGTCTAACTTGCCTGAGCCAGCAGAAAAGAAGCTTGCCCGCTTGATTAAGCAGTACGGCTTAAACGAGAAATTAGCCAAGCAACTGGTTGACTCAGAATACAACAGCCTCTTCGAAGAAACATTGAAAGAGAGCGGTGTTGCAGCTTCAACTGTGTCGGCATTCTTAACTGAAACGCTAAAAGCGCTAAAACGCGAAGGCGTCCAGGTGGACAACGTTGCAGACGACCAAATCAAAAGCATATTCAAAGCCGTCGGTTTGGGAGAGCTCGCGAAAGAAGCCATCGCAGACGTTTTCAGCTGGTTATCCAAGAACGAGGGCAAAAGCGTGCAGGATGCAGTTGATGCTTTAGGGCTCAAAATGTTCACGGAAGCAGACTTAGCACCAATCATTGAACGCATAATCGCAGCCAACAAGGCATCAGTTGATAAATTGGGCAAGAACGCCTTCGGAATGCTTATGGGCGCTGTGATGAAGGAAGTGCGTGGAAAGGCTAATCCTGAACTTGTAGGCAAACTTTTGCGGGAACGCCTAAAATAACCCCATTTTCAACTTAAAAACAGCGCTTAGCCGCAAATCCTAAAAAGGCTTAACATAGTGTATAGATTGTAAACGAGGCTTATGCCTTATGAAACGTATTGAAGCACGCATTAAAACTTCCTTCGGAGAAGTCGTAATTGAAGGCGATAGCCCACAAGAAATAATGAGTATGCTTGAAACTATCCCTGAGAACTTTGTTGAGAAACTCTCCGATTTTGTCTCTAACAGGTTAACTCCTTCAGGAGCACAACTCAAAGGCATAATTGAACCAACAACCGAAGGTCCAATCATCGTGACACGCGAAAACCTCACCCACTATGAAGCAGTCGGCTTGGTGCTGTACGCTTCCGAAGAGCGAAAAAACACGGCGGCGCTGATTCAGAAGCTTTTGGAGTCCAGCGGAATAAAAAGCATGGTTCCTGCAAGGCTCAATGAGATGACTAAGCGCGGTCAAGTCTTCAAGCCCGACCCCAACAAACCCGAGTTTAAACTGACGATTCAGGGTGAAAAATGGGTGGAAGAGAATGTTCTCTCCAAGCTTAGAGGCAAGATGAGTTGAGCGCTAAACCCGAAAAAATCCATGTGCACATAAAATACAAAGACGTTGAGCAGCAGTTTTCCGCTGACCCCCAAGAAGCATGGCTTCTGTTAAACCAGTTTTTTAAGGAGCTTATTCCTTCCTTTGAAATCGCTCAAAAACTCTGGCTCAACATTGACATACAGCAGCTTGCTAAAGACCTAAACGGCATAGTGGCGTTTTCAGGTGACGGCGCAAGTTTGCTGGCGCCCAAAAACAAGTTAACGGATAATGAAGCGTTGCTGGTGTGGCTTGCGGCTTATTATTTGGGTCATAAACTTGGCTTAATAAACTGTGATTCTCTCTCAAAAGATGAGTTGCAGGCTAAGCTTGGGAAAAGCGGCAAAATAACCAGCACGCGATTAGGCGAGTTGGTTAAAACGGAAATGGTGACTAAAGATGCGGACGACCGTTTTAGAGTAACCACTTTTGGCGTTACCCAGACGCAGAAGGACGTTATCCCGAAAATAAGAGCTAAAACGAGGGCCTAAACAGCAAATTATTCGTTGCTTAGAGTCCAAGCTTGCAAAAAGCATATTACCTAGGGATTACAGAGTTTATTTGAGGAATATTTTTGGATAATACAATTCTTTTAACAATTGTTCTTTCGATTCTTGGCAGTTTAGGGCTTGACCTCACGGCGCTGGTCATCTTGGTAATAATTGGCTTGGTAATCATTGTCCTCATCAAACTCTTCCTAGTGCTGATTCCCGCGATTCTTGTTGCCGTCGTAGTGTATTTCTTGACTGGCGGCGATTTGTTCTGGACGGGCATCGCTTTCCTAGTCGTTGCGGCATTGTCAATACTCGCTAAGCTATAGTTTCATCGGTTCTAAACCCTAAACCCCTTTTTTCAACATAACCATACTTTTAGCGCTGTTAACTCAAGCAAAAAACCGAACGGAACCAAAAAACAGACTCACCGCAAAAAAGTGACAGCTAGGTCTGCTAAGTCTGTGGTCGCGCTATCAGATGGTTAAGCAGACCCTTAGGACCTTTAGTCTGTTTCAACTCGTCTTTACTGAAACTCTATAAGTAGTCTTATCATAACGTGCAGTCTTAAAATAATTTTTTCATAACAACTTAGCGATGCAAAAATTTAAACGCTAAAACCCTTATACTGCCAGCAGATAAAAAATGGCTGATTTAAAAGAAGATATTGCATTCATCATTGGTTCAGTACTAGCTGGAACCGGAGCTTTTCTCAGTTGGTTCTATCAATCAGGTTTACTAGGCACAGTTACGGGTATAGTCATTGGTGCTGGAATTACTTATTTTGTACAAACAAGGACGCAGAAGCGATTATGGAAGAGAGAATATACAGTAAAGATTACCGAGCAAGTGTATGGAGAGCTTTTTGGAGAGATAAAAAACATTCTCAACTGTCTTGAAAACGATTATCTCAGGCAAATTGTAATTCAAGGTAAATGGTCGCACATTCAAAACGACCATAGATATTTTATGGTTGACAAAAGATTCAGAGAAGAGATAGATAGCTTCTTTAAATCAGTCGAAAAATACAATTCTGACTGCTATACGATTGAAGCTAAGATAATTCCGATAATAATTAAAAACCAGTTAGAAGTCAATTTTAAAAAAACAGCTCGAAGTTTACCCCAGCTAGTTTTCTCTTACTGGTTTGATAAGCAAAGAATAGATACTGGAATATCAGTCGAGTCCAACTTGAGAGAATTAAAAACATTTAAAGAGATAGAGCAAAATGAGCTCCAAGGTCTAGACTCATCAAAGGTTACTAATAGGCACTTCATTATTCGAGTTGTTGACGCTTACTATTATGAGATAGACGATAATGACCCAAGAGTCTCTGCTTACTGGGATGCCTGTCTAAAGTCGCTTAGAGAGGATAAAACTTTTGCCTCTTTGCCAACAGAGAAACAAAATCTTTTGAAGCAAACGACTGAAATAAAAAGTTCTTTAGAGAAACGAATTAGCGAGCCTTGGAAAGTCTAACTCAAAGCAATGAAAAGCTCATTCATTAATAAAATCAGTAATGATTAAGAGTTTTCCAACTAGAAACGTCATGCATACACACATAGGTCTGTACTTCTATACTTGACGTTTAATCGTGATTATTTCGGTCTGTTTATGTCATTTTACAATTCTAAAAGATGTATTGCCGACTCAAAATATCCGCATTGTTATATCTAAGTGCAATTCTAGCTTTAACTAAACCATTCAATTTGTCAATTGTCACTATTTCCATTAAGTAATTTGCGTGTTCTGTTAAAAAGAAATCTTAAATCTGTACACCACAGAAATAGAGTAGTCGATACCAGAAGAGGTTAATTGTGACAAATCCGTTAGAACAAGAAATAAGAACAGAACTATTCTCTGAAATTGAATCTGCAGAAAAGAATTATGTGGTAATTAAGGAAATTCTCTCGGGAGTTCAATTTGAGCCTTCCGTCATAAGAGGAACACTTCAAGCGTTTAAAGACAACTTAAGCAAAGCAAGTTCTTTATTCATGGTACTCTCTCAGCTTAATTCTAAAGATGCTAAACCAATACCGATTCCAATCGATTCCTTTTTGACAGGTATTGACTTTACATTAGTTATGATAGATGCTTCTCCACAGCAAAACATTGGTACGGTGTTGCAATTAGCGTTTTCAGCTTCTAATAATAAGATTGAAAATGTAATGGCACTTCTTTCAGTACTGAAAAAAATGATATATTACGACAAACAAACCAAATGATGAAGGATGCAACGCATCATCCTGATTAATTGAAGATATGGTGAAATTGTATGGAGAGAGACAGGGAAGAATTCAGCGAAGAGATTAAGCGCAAGGTTCTTTTGTGGAGTGGCAGGCATTGTTGTGTTTGCGGAAAAGCATGTGGTCTGGATATAGAAATTGCTCATTTGGCAAATGAAGGAATTATCGAAAATGCGCTGCCTGCATGTTATGATTGCCATGCCAGAGTTGGTCGGTATGTGGATGGAAAGAATGTAGATGGACAGTATAACGATAGCCATCCGAGAGGAATTAAGTACAGGATTGACGAGCTTAGGCAACGTAGAGACCAAATATATGAAAGATATACAAGTCATCTTGTGCCAGGGATACTTCCAGCGGTTTATCCCAGTTCTAGCGGTGATAAGGCTAATATCGAGTTTTTTGTACAACCTGTCGGAAAATTCATTCCTGTGAGAGCTAAGTTAGTAATCGAGGTCTTTTTGAATGGAGAAGACTTAGGGAAGATACAAAGTCAAAAGCCTTACTATAGTGGGGTAATCGTTTGGAACCTTAATCCTGGCATAGGTATTAATGGTAATTTTACTTTACCTGCAAAGTGTTTAGAACCTGCAAATAATGGAAAACAACTTCAATTAGAATTGAGCGTTGTGATTATTGACCCTTATGAAAGGGAGCACGAACTACTTCCTGTATGTTTCACATATGTTTGGGGAAATAATTCTTGGTATTTAGAGCCAACAGGATTTATTCAGTTGAAACCTTTTTTGAATTTAAAAGCTAGTAATTCCTTGAAAGATTCAGTACATCCATAACTACAAATAATATTCTTAATTTTTCTCTGTATCATCCAAGTTTCCAACTTTACTTAATAATTGCTGTCTCTTCACATAGGTGACAGCTGTAACTTCCCTAATATTCTATGTAAGATAGACAAAAAAAAACTCGAGCAGAATGTTCAATTCCCACATCATGCTCCACTTTTAACTCGCAATCTTATTGCAAGCGTTGTTTGTGCACGGCAAGGAATCTTCGTTTGAAGTAGTTCACGAAGCCTTTTTGAGGTTGTTGTGAGGCACAAGAGTGTTCTTCTATTTGTACACTTGGAAGTGTAGCTTGTAGCGGTTCCACAACCAAAACAGCCGCCCAAAACAACCCCAAAAACAAAACACAACCCAAACCGCAAACACATAGAAGTAGTTGTTCTATAGCAATCAAACCACAACAACATGTAGTTCAAAAAAAGCTAAGTTTCATGCTTATTTTTCTCAAATAAACCCTTCTTTGCTTCCATGAATCATTTTTTGTTTATTTAGCTGATGGTCTCTTTCATAAGGCTTTTATATTTGGTATGGGGTTGTTGCATATTAACAGGAATGGACAGGGACCCTAAATTGACGATGATGGAACCAAGTAAAAAACCATTGAACGTACTCATTAAACAGTTGCATGGCAACATTGAAGTTGTACTGAAAAATGGCTATGAATACAAGGGAAAAATGATAAAGTGCGATGGGCACATGAACATTCTCTTGGAAGGCGCCACAGAATTCAAAGAAGACCAACTAATGACTAACTATGGCAATGTGTTGCTTCGCGGAAACAACATTCTCTATATAGTTCTGGACGCCGACAAGCGCTAAACCTTCAAGCTTCTGGTTTTTCCAGTAACGTAGTCGCAGGCGTCTTCTACAGCCAACTTTAAGTTAAATTTGCGGCTGAAAAAAATCAGCACGTTTTTGAGGTCGCGCTCAAGCAATTCCGCAGCGTTAGCGTGATCTGTTTTTACTGCTTGTGGCCAATCAATAATGAGCAGGTGGCCATCAGGCTTTAGAATGATGTTGTATTCGCTAAGGTCTGCGTGGATAATGTGGGCTTTCAAATATGCTTTCCTGACGTTTCGCAGAATTGTTTTTAGGACTTTTTCAGGTTTGCCTATGTCTTTGTATTTGTACAGTTGGGCGCCTTCAATCATGCCCATGGCTACGACATGGCGGTTGTGGCTTATGGGCTCAGGCACTGCAACTCCGTTTTTGTAAACCAGCTTCATGGCTTCGAATTCTTTCTCTGCTGCTATGTGCGATTGGAAGAGCCAGCTGGAGTGTTCTCGACTGTAGCCTCTTTTGCGTCTTGTTTGCCTAAAACTTATTCGCCCAAGCCTGTGAAATTTTACGGCTATGCGTTTGCCCGTTGAGCTTAACGCGTCGTAGACGTCGGCTTCTTTTCCAACACCCAACGTGTGCCCAAACGATTCGATTACTCCTGCCTTAACGAGGGCGTTTATTGCTAGGCAGTCGTATCCTGCGTAGTTCAGGGTGTGCCCGTTATAGGTTTCTTTTGTTCGGTAGGTTAAGCCCAGCTTGTTTAGTTTGCCCAGTGTGAAGTCTATGCGGTCCATGGGGAGTTTGGCGTGTTTTTGGATCTGCTCTATGGGGACAAATTCGTGTTTGCTCATGCCTGCTTCGATTATGTTGAGTATTCGGAAGTCTTCACTTTCTAATTCTTTGAATACTTGGACAGCTACCTCAGCGCTTGACATACAAGTATTTAATAGATTGTTTTTAACTATTAAAACATGGTTTTGTTAAGGATTAATCGAGTTTTTTGGGTGGGACTTATATGGGAGAAAGGAGTCTGTATGGGCTATATGCCAAAACCGTTCACCAATAAGATATCATTAATTATTAAACGCATGGTTTTGCAAACATGGCAGTAGATCAAGGAAACGTTTCGAAGATACTTTCGGTCCTTTCGCATCCGTTGCGAAGGGAAATATTACTAAACCTTAGCGATAATAGCGAGTCATCTTTCACTGACTTGCTAAATTTGCTGAAGGTTGATACTGGCAAGCTTAGTTTTCACCTTCGCTCACTGTCACCTTTCATAGAGCAAACTCCCAGCGGCAAGTACAAACTCAGCAGGGCTGGCGAGAGCGCGGTCCGGGTTATTTATGACGTTGAGGGTTGGGCAGAGGTTGCTGATGTGCAGGGGAAGGCAAGTTCACTTCCGCTTGCTTCTTTTAAGAATAGGGCTTTTGCGTTCGTTATTGATTTTGCGTTGATTTTAGCTATCACGATGGCAATTACTTTCGTTCCAGAAGTCCTTTCGCTTTCTGTTGCAGACTTCTTGAGCAATGGAATTAGCGCATTGCTTTTCATCACGATTGGTCTTCTTTGGCTCTACTCCACTTTACTTGAGGGATTTAACGGTCAAAGCATAGGCAAACGAGTCATAGGTTTAAAGGTCGTCAGAACTGATGGGAAGAAAATGTCTTACGATCATGCAGCAGTACGAAACTTTGGCAAAGTCTTGCCCCTGTTGCCCTTCGACTTACTTATCGGGTGGCGAATAAAAAACACCGCTTTCATGAGGTACTTTGACAAGTTCGCAGGAACAACCGTGATAGATCTGCGTTCCCATTTTCCCTAAAACAAGGGATTTATCGTTTCACTGAAAAGGGTTTAGAACTTTGATGAAGTCATACTTCTCGAAATCGCCGACATTTTCAGTGTAGACGGCACCTATTTTGTTCTCTTTTGCAGTTACAGCAATTATGCAATCGAAAATTCGGCTCTTAGTCAACTTTTGTTCTTTTGCCAGTTTGAAAACTTCGTTAGGCGTTAGCATTGTGGGGTTTACTTTTTCGATTTCACGGCATTCCCAAAGGTCCAAGCATAAATCGGCGGCTTCATCCAAACCCATTGGTTTTTCAACTCTCCTATTGTCTGTTACGACGGCAAAAAACTCGTAAATAACCTGAGCTGTCAAATAAGCTTCTATTTCACCGTGTATTGCTTGCCTGATGATTTTGCTGGCTTGTTTCTGTTTAGGCGAAGATTTGTTGTATGCATGGACAAGGATGTTGGTGTCAAGTAATATCTTCATAGATTTCTTTCCTAGAAAGTTTTCCCTTTACTTTACCTAGGTCAGGCGGGTTATCCAACTTTTCAAGTGCTTTTTTGGCTGTGCGACATCCTCGTGCTATGCTTAACTTTGCAACACCCTTCTCCACCACTTCAATATGAAGCACATCGCCATCTACTAGTCCCAACTTCTCTTGGACTTCACGTGGAAGGTACACTTTATCTTTGTAGAATGTAGTTTCAGTCACAGCAACCACAATTACCCAATCAATTGGGTAAAATATAAGCCTTGCCACAACGCAGAGGTAACAAAGAAAAACAGAAATAAGCCCACCACCTACACACTAATTGCAAATTAACAGGTGGTTTATGTGTCCGTAAAAACTCAAGTTAACATAGCCTCAGCCTACAGGCTTCTCCACCCCATGCACACGGTCCTGATTTCGTGCCTCGGAAAAGCCGCTAAACCAAACATCACCACAGTGGCGTGGGCGATGCCAACCTCAATCAACCCGCCGCTCTTAGCCATCAGCCTCGCACCCACCCGCCACTCCCACACCCTAATCGAGGAATCAGGAGAATTCATCGTAAACATCCCAACCCTCGAAATCCTGCAAGCCGTCTACGCCTGCGGCTCCTTAACAGGCAGAAGCTTTGACAAATTCAAGAAAACAAACCTAACACAGATGCCGGGCAAAAAAGTCAAGGCACCAGCCATCCGCGAATGCATAGCTCACTTAGAATGCGAAGTCGACGGGCAATTCACCACGGGCGACCACACGATTTTTGTGGGCAAAATCCTGGAAGCCTACGCAGACATGGGCGTATTCACCGAAGGCGGCTACGACCTCAAAAAGGCACGGGTGCTCTACCACGCAGGCGGAAACAACTTCGCCCTCCTCGACCCTAAACTCTACAAATCCTAACATAAAATTGGGCATTTAGGGCAATACATGAAACTTGCCCCAATCATTTTTCCGCAAGCATCACAAGGACGTGTTTAAGTTTGTAACGACTGATTCTTTTTTTTCAGAGGTCTATATATAACAAGCAATTGCTTTTCAGGCTCATTTGCAAATGCCAACTTGTTTTTTTCAAGCAGTGGCTTTATACATTCTAAATTTCCGTCACTTAAAGTTGCTTTAATATGCAATTGGTAGCCACGAGATAACACATCATCCGCATCGGGCGGCATCAACATTATATGCACCATGTCTAAAGGCATGCACTTGGAGTGAATCGCAGAAATTAAATCAACTGCTTCTTTCCTATTCAAAAAAAACGCTCCCAAATGCAATAACCAATCTATGAATTTAAATATTTTGTGATATCATGCCATTGCCTCCAGAGTATCAAGCAATTCAGCGAAAAGGCGGTCAAAGCTTTTTGACGCACTAGAGATAAAATGTAAAAAGATTAACAACTTCACATAAGGGCAAAAAAGCGGTTAGGGAACAAGCAGGTTTCCGCCGCACATAGGGCAGACTATTGGGGATTTACGTTGTTCATGCAACAATTGAATCATACAAAGATAGCAGAAATAAATATTGCGTTTTTGGGCAATATTTGATGCCACCGCCAATCATCCTTCCGCAAGCATCGCAAGGTCTTGTTAAATCTACCATAGCTATCGCCTAGGTCTAAACATAATACAAAATAAGAGTTGGAACGACTACCTTAAGCAGCAGAGAGTATAGTGAAAGAGAACATGGCAAAAAAGCGCAAAAGCAAAAAACACAAATTATAAAGGGTTTAATCAATCTTAAGGTTGCTCATGACAAACAAAAAGAACAAAAAATACACGATAACACAAAAAACGATACCGACTGAAACCACCGTAACATTCAAAGAAGTCACCGAAGAAAAACCAAAAACCAAATAGCACTTTTTAAAAAAAGCAAATTAATTTAATCTAAATTAGGCTGGTAGTGTAGGCAAGCAATAGAGCGGAATTTATTACGAATTCTCCACCACACAGCCGATAACAACTTCGCACTGCTAGACCCCAAACTCTACAAATCCTAACATAAAATTGGCTCCATCACTATGCACAGCAAATAAGTAAACCTGTCCCTGAAAATTTGATTATTATGGTTAATTCAACTGTCAGAAACACACAAAGTAGTCGAGACTGATTTTTGGCAAGAAGTATTCAAATTTTTGACCGACTAACTAACAGCCACAGAATAATGCGCAGAAACGTAAGACGCCAATATAATCAGACCATGTTAAATTAAAGAAACGATCGAAAGCACTCCAAGCTATGAGTGGATTAACAAGTGGGAGTCTTGTGCGATTTAAACTTCCTCAAAAGACATAGATTCTTTATTTTCGCCTTTCTTTATCATATACTGTTTAAGGATATCTTGTTTTTCAAATAGGTAAGCACTTTGAGTAATCGGATTGATAAACAGTAGTTTATGTGGAAGTGATTTCATAAGTGTGAAGCTTGTTAGAGACTGGGCAAAGCTATCGGTTTTTTGAAGACATGCTATAATTGCAAGTTTAGGTTCCAGTTCCCAAGTGGTCATTATGTCTTTCTTAGCGTTACCTGTCGCTTCTACCTCAACCGCAACCTGAATTTTTCCTTCTCTATCAAACCAAACGCAATCTACTATCAACCCAGTTTTTGCATGTTCTTTTTCAGCAACAAATCCAAGTTCTTGCCCTATCTTCGCAAAAGCAGTAATTAACCTATCATGGTCGTTACCCCTTGCTTTTTCAAAGCATTCATCCAGTCGTTCAACAATACGATTTATCATTGAATCGAGTGAAGTTTCTACTGGTTTGTTGTGGTCATAAAGGTAAAAGTTCTCTTCAGAGACTATAACAACGTTTGTTTTAAATTTGAGCAACTCTACAAGTGGATTTTGTCCCCGCGTTTACGATGAGTTTAGGGTTTAACATTGAAACCATTGTTTCATCTAATCGCTCCCCTGCTAAGTTAACCAAAATCTGCTTGTCCCGCAAAAATAAAATACTGGAATTGGGATAAAAATCGCGGTTCTGTTCCTTTTCATACACAATATCATTATCATTAAGGATTCTCTCAAACAAGAGCGTGGTTAAATCGCATCTAACATCAAAAATAAATCCTCTTTTTACAAGTCCTCCACAGCCAATAATTTCTTCTTCCTCTTCTTTGCTACACTGCTCACAGCATAGAAACAGGAAATTTGAATAGGTCAGTCTTTCATTTGAGAATTGTTCCTTTAAAAGGTGCATTACTGTTGGTTTTTGAGGATCAAAATGTGGACATGAACTAAGTCCTTCAAACCTTGTTTGAGATTTCACGAAAAAGTCGTCTAATTCTAGAGCTTCGGGAGTTGAAAAGTCATAATAGTAAATTCCTTTTTCTAAGAATTTGACTTGCTTGTAAGGGATAGGTTTTCTAGTGCCAACATCAAAGGACATTCCTGTTAGGAGGTTCGCTTGGATTGAAGCGACATTATTTTTACCAACCCATTTTAATAGTTGAGGAAGACCTTTTTTGTCAGAAACATTTAGCGGTTTAAGGGTAATTTTATTGGTTCGGAACTGAGGGCATTGACTACAAAGGTCTCTGGGTATTTTCCCATTAATCTTGGCACTACTTTCAACTCCTTGTTTTTCTTTTAGGAATTTTGTAAGGAGTGGCTGAATTAATTGAATTTCTGGGTCTTTAGAGTTGGTTTCCATGTTCTTGTTTTCTACTTAGGCGTTTGCCAATTAAGCCTGTATGGGTTATTTGGTTTCAATTCAGGGAGCATTTTTATGTTTAAGAGGAAGTCGAAGAACTTAACAAGTATATCATTTCCTTCTTGTGTAAGGTGATATTGACGAATTTTCTTTTCAGAGTCTTGTTGTCTGACCATTTCATAAGTAATTAGTTGTTTGCTTAAGAACCAAGATAAACAATTGTAAACCTTTTTTATTTGTATCTGATTTTTGAAAGTTAAGTTAATCCGTTCATTAATTTCCTTTGCCGAAAGTTCAATTCCGCTATCGTTCAAAGAGCCAACTTCATTGTCATATTTGTCCTGTTCCTGTTGAAGTGTTTTTAGAAGCATAAATTTGGCTATGATGCTCTCTACGTTAAGTTTGCCTGCTGTAAATTCTTGTTTTAATTCGTTAAGATGCATTTTTACGACATCCATAGCGACCCTGTCCTCACTCTAAAGCAACGACATAGGGATAAATAATTTGTGCTGTACTTAATGCGAGCGGAAGCTTGGGAATTCACAAAAACAAGACTAAACGGAAGTATTAAGCAACTTAGCGATACTAAACGGTTTTACCAGCATCTCTCCTAACAGGGGTCCGTTATATGAGGTCGGGTTTTCTATGTCAGTTTTCGGGGGGAGGCGTTGTCTATACGGAGTTGGGTTGGTTGGTGTTGTTTTCTTGTGCAGGCTTGATTTTTATGTTTGATGGGCATATTTGGTGTCTATTAGTCATTGTATGCTCTGTTAACCTGTAGAGGGGTGGGGTGGCGTGAACCTATTTGGAGCCTATTAGAAATAGTATGCTGAAACCTATAGGGGGTAGGTAGCAATCCAACCGGAAATGTTGCCCCACTTTTTGCTATGATCTTTTAACTGCGCAATCCTTAATAGCAATGATTGGTAATGATTTTTACCATATGGTAGATAAAATTACCAATAATGTTTTCAAAATGCTCACACTTTATCGATGTGACTACTCCTCAAGCTTACACATAAGAGCGATGGCAAAACTAATAGGAACAAGTCACGTTGCGCTGTTACCCTACTTGAAGCATCTTGAAGAGCTCAAAATACTCAACTCTGAGAATGCAGGCAGAAACAAGCAATATACCTTAAGCAAAGACAATATTCTGACAAAATACTATCTCGTGACAACCGAAGAGTTGGTAACAATAGATTACTTGGAAAAGACATTTCTCATAAAAAAACTCGCCGAACACCTAANNTACGCTACTGAGGAAAGCGACATAGACCTCTTCAGCATAGGAAAACTCGCAGAAACCCAACAAACCCACATAAAAAAGTTCGAAGCAACCTATGGAAAAAAAATCAACCTAAAAACCGCCACCGCTGAAAACTTCACCGCTGGTTTGCGTTCAGGCGATATTTTAATAAGGGAAGTGGTTGCAAACCACATAGTCATCTGTAACCCAGACCCCTTCGTGACTTTGCTTTGGAGACAATATGTTGAGCGATGAAGCCGCCATTCAAGATAATTGCTTTTCGTGGTTTTTTGGGCATATTTGGAGCCTAATAGAAATGCGATGCTGAAACGATAGAGGGGTAGGCGGCACTCGAACATATTTGGAGCCTAATAGAGGTTCTATGCAGAAATCTATAGGGGGTAGGCCGCTGTTGCTGCTCTTTTGGTTCAACGGCTGCTTTTTCCCTAAAAGGGGTAGGTCCTATTGGCGTTTTCCGCGCGCATTAGCATGTTGAAAATCAGTGCTTATGATACGGATGCTGAAGCGAGAGGTTTGGGTGTGGTTATGCATTTAAGCATCCAACGCAATATCCAATTTTAAGAACGTGAAAGCTATGCCCTACGACAAGGAAGAACTCGAAAAATTCCGCTTATCAGGCAAAATACTGCGCGAAACACGCGAGGAAATGAGGGGCTTTGTTAAAGAAAGCATGCTAATCATCGATGTCTGCGAAAAAGCCGAAGGATTAATCCGCTCTAAGGGCGGCAAACCTGCTTTTCCATGCAACGTCAGCATCAACGAGGTCGCCGCGCACTACACTTCGCCGCCAGGCGACACGGCAAGGATTCCTGAGGCATCCACGGTTAAAGTGGACATAGGCGTCCAAGTAGACGGCTACGTCACCGACACCGCCTTCACCGCCAGTTTTAATGCAGAGGGCAGAAGCATGGCAAACGCCGCCGAGCTTGCATTGAAGACGGCGATAGAGAACATTCACGGGGACATGGCGCTGGGCAAAATCGGCGGCTTAATCGAGAACACCATAAAAAACCGCGGCTTCAAACCCATCAGCAACCTCACAGGACACTCGGTCGGACGCTACCTCATTCATGCGGGAACATCCATCCCCAACGTTGCATCAGTTTCGCTTACTAAAGTACGAACGGGCGAAGTGTACGCCATAGAACCCTTCGTCACCCTGCCCGATGCAATCGGTCGTGTGGATGATGGCCCGCAAATAACAATTTACCGCTTATTAAAAGCCAAATCAGTAAAAAGCGATGCGGCAAAAAAAATGTTAAAACACATTGAAACCAATTTTAGAACCTTGCCCTTTGCCGAACGCTGGCTAATCGGCGTCGTACCCGCAGAGCAGCATAAAGCCGCCTTCAAAGAATTATTCGCATCAAAAGCAATCATGGGGTACCCGGTTTTTGTTGAAGCAAGCAAAAAACCCGTTGCTCAAGCCGAGCACACGGTACTGATAAAAGAAAATGGTTGTGAAGTTTTAACCTAAGGTTAAACTTCTTTTGGCTTAAACGTTGAATGTTTTTTCTTTCTCTTTGATTTCTCTGTAGATTGCGGTTATCATTTGTTTTGTGGTGGGGCATTTTTGGCATGGGACGTCAAGTTCTTTGTATACGTAGTCGCCGCGTTGGAATTCTCGTACTGTTTTGCCGCCACATTTGCATTCGATTGTCGTCATGACTTTCGGGACCTCGATTTTCACTTGCGCTGACTGCAGCTTTGACTGGTAGAGCAAGAATACTGACAGCATCAACGCGATTAAGCCTATGCCTGCTAAGACGCCTGCGGCTAATTGGTCGCCTACGAAGTAGGTTTCGACTGCTATGAGCAACGCTGTTACGGCAAGCGCCATGACTATTAAGACAATCATTGTTAGGTAGGTGGAAATTTTTTTGTTGGCAGACGTAGATTGAGTTTGGTTTTGCGTCATGTTTTTCATCCTCATTATTGTCCAACTCCGATGGAATTGCCGACGCCGACGATTATGACTTTGTCGCCTTCTTTGGTTCGCTCTTGTATGACGGCTTTGACGCGTTCGATGACTTTGTCGACTGCATCGTTGATTTCTCTGCGCATGGGTGAGACTGCGTCGCCGATGTCTTCCTTGACTATTACAGCATAGTTGCGAATCTTGTATTTCGTTAGTTTTTCTTCAATTTTGTACGCGTCTACGCCTGGTCCTCCGATTGCTGCGCCGATGCCTTCTGAGACTTCGCCTACTATTTCGCCTTCAAGTTTTAGTCCTGCGTCGATCATTATTAGGAGGGCGATTTTGCCTTCGTTTTCTTCGATGACTGCTTCAACTGCGTCGCCTGGTTTGCCGACGTTTCCGCCTGGGCCTTCAGCTTTGATGATTAAGGCTGTGCGTCCTTCGATTGGAACAGTTGCCATTACGCAGTCTTTGGGTAGTTTGCGGGTTTCGTAGCCTTGCATGAGTTTTCCTGCGACCAGTGGTCCTGCGCCATCGCCGATTGGCTGTCCATACGCGAAGGCTTTGAGGGCGCTTGAGTATGCTTCGGCTTCTTTCATTACCATGGGCAGTATCATTTGGATTTGCATTATTACGTAGAGGCTTAGGGTTTTTTTGCCTTGGATGTAGTAGTGGCGGACGACTTTGTAGATGAAGTTTAATGCCATGGCTGCTTCAAGGGTGTTTTCGAGGTTGTTTACTTGGGTCTCGTCGCTTGACGGAGCCATCAGTCTAACTTCTTCCTTTAATCGTTCGTCTCGAACGTCGAGTATGTGGTCAAGCTTGTTTACTATGCCTGCTGGGTCCATGCCTTGTGGACCGATCGTGAAGTATTCTAGGTAGCGGTCAACACGGGCGGAAGGGTCAACGGTTGGTTTGCCGATTTCTTTTATGGCGTCGATGGCGTTTTTTCTGCCTTCCTCTTTGATGTGCCTGAGTTTATGCAGGCTGTTTTCTACTTCGCGGATCATAACGTACATTTGGATTCTTTGACCGTAGAATATGAGAACTATGAAGAACACGTATGATAGCAAGCTGATAATCGTCGTTATTGATGAATCGCTTCCGGGAATAAGACTCACTTTAGTGCACCACTTCTCCAAAAACTATTGTCGGTTAGTTATAAAGCTATGCCAAATCTCGCCCAATATTGAATTAGAAATAATAAAAGTAGGTTGCCAGCTTTCCCAGGTTCACGTGGCCTAAGACCACACTACAGCTGGAAACGGAACACGGTTTAACTTCTGAGTTCGGAATGGGATCAGGTGGAACCCGAGTCCTTTGACCGGCAAACCCAACCTAACTGTTCAACATACCCTAATATACCTTTAGTTTTATTTTTGGTTGAAGGGCATTTAGGCGCGTTTTTGTATGGGCAGCGGGGCTTTGGTGGTGTCTGCAGAGGGGTTGTTTGCTGGTGTTTGGGTGGGGGTTCTTGATTTTTTTGTATGTTAATGCGCGGGGAAAACGCCAAACCGCACCTACCCCCTATAGGTTTCTGCAATGAGCTTCTATTAGGATCCAACTATGTTCGTGTACGCCTACCCCTCTATAGGTTCTGTGCATACATTGACTATTAGGCTCCAAATATGAACGCGAATTGCCAATGAATGGGGCTCAAAAGAATAACCCTAACAAAACCAACTTCCTCCCCTCCAACCTCACCCCCAACCAAACCAAAAACGCTCCAAACCCCTAAACCAACAAAAAACAACCCCGCACATAAAAACCCTAACGAAATCTAGAAATACACCAATTCAAAATTTACCTATAAATTTGGAACTTTATTTAGTTCCCTCTATTGTAAATAAATTAAACCCACAAGCTCAAACCTAAACTTCATTTCTTTAAATCTGGATTTGAATGCTATGTGGTTTCATCATCTATGAATCCGTACGGGGGTTTATTGGGATCCCTACTAAACCTCACTATTACGTTATCTTCCATATAATCAGGTGGATGATTGTCGACAATTATTAACTGGCAGTAATCATCTAATTCTGAAACATCCTTTAGGAGTTTATACAACCCTTCTACAATCTTCTGGTCTTGAAATTCAGTTTCCACTTGTTTAGCCTGTTTCCCCATTCCGATGCCCGATTGTACGCTGTCAATAATTAAGAATCCTGGATGGTGCATGGCTCGTAAAACCGATTGTGTAAATAT
The DNA here is from genome assembly GCA_003141855.1 of Candidatus Bathyarchaeota archaeon. Taxonomy (GTDB): domain Archaea; phylum Thermoproteota; class Bathyarchaeia; order Bathyarchaeales; family Bathycorpusculaceae; genus Bathycorpusculum. The sequence continues at coordinate 22,442 of PLNS01000014.1, forward strand.
TGTTGTTAACCAACAAATTGAAATAAGATTTATTGCGCCATCACTCGAGAGCAGGTTGTATCTGAGACCGCGAACATATGGAACTAGTTTTTCATCTATTCTTGCATCAGATAACTTTGGAAAATTCACAATTTTGAGCTGTTCCCCAAAGGTAGAACTTAACGCACTAATCAGTTCAGTTCTAATTAAGGCCTTTCCCCTTTCTTGATCGAGGAATGTTTCTATTTGGTTTTGTCTTAACTTTAACCTAATGATTTCTTCGGAAATAATTTGAATATCTGTCCTTAGCTTTACAAAGCCGTCTACGTGCTTTATCTCGTTGTGATTTGCACTGATAATGCCGACTATATCTTCTCTTTCACTTAGATATGGTGAGACAAAATTTTTCAAAGTATTATCCAGTTCAGTTCCCGCAACCACAAGTTTTTCACTCATATCTTTATCGTTCTTCAGATCACTTTCTATCTCTTTTTCTAAATACTGAATGTAAATATCAATTTCACCCAGCTTTCTCTTGATGGTACCAATTTCTTTTGAAACATTAACGGAGATGTCTGGGCTATTTTGATGAAGTTGCTTTCTGCATAATGGACACAAGTTCACATTTTCCTTCGTATCTAAAGATGATAGGCATACTGGGCACAAGACCAACGATATAGGGTTAACTATTTCTTTCGCCTGATTAAGAAATTCAAGCTTAGAAATATCTTCGTAATATTGAGCCCTTAAAGGAACTACCCTTTGCAAAGTCTTCGCGTCATTTCTTGTTTTGGTGCGAATTTCTTGCAACTCCTTTTGAAGATTTAAAACCTTTTCTTGGCTATCCTTGGCAAATTCCGCGCTTCCTGAGATTATCCTATCAGTCTCCTCCAATCTTGATTTTTTTGTAATTGATTCTTCGAGTAAATTTTTCTTCTGTTTCTCCAATTCCTCTAACGTTGGGATCTCTTGTGATTCAGCGAACCTTAGCAATGTTTTTTCGTTTCGTTGTTTGTCCTGCAACTCTTTTTCGATAAAGCTAAGTTCTTTTCCCAATGCTACTGTTATTTCTGAATGGAGATTGAAGAGTACATCGACAACCTGAACTAATTTATGCTGTTTCATAGGGGTTTTTTCGAATAATAGGTCTATACCGCCAACTCGGTCGTGCCTCAAGTAACAAAGCCATAAAACATCTCGAAAACTCAATAAATCAACATCTGACATATCTTTCGTTGGTGCTTCTTTTAGTCTAATTTCTTGTAGACCAATCTTTGAAAGAATGAAACTGCTTATAGATTCCTCGTTAGTCTTTTGAAAAGGACTTAATTCAACAGTATTATGATCATTTCGAAGATCTGAAATTGCGGAAAAGTGAACTATTTCCTTTAGACGCGGTGAAAATAGTTGTCTTTGAATGGTTAGCACTTCGGAATTTACGGTGATTTCAAGAAGAACAGCGGTTCCCTTCTTCAACAATTCGGGGTATTGAGGGCTATCTTTTTTTCCAAAACAATAATCGATTAGTTCCAAGATGGATGACTTCCCAGTGGAGATTTCCCCAGCAATTATGTTGAGAGAATTTTTGAATATGACCTCGTAATCTTTTTTTACGCCTTTTACGACCAATTTGTTAATCCTTATTTTATTCATCTTTTTCCTCAACCGTGTTATACAAATCAATTTGGAACGATTTAGCCTCTAACCACTTGCTTGCATTTTCCCATAATTCCGAGTCTTTGTACTTTTCTAGTGCTCTTATAATGTATTGAACACTTTTTCTGTAGGTTACAGCATACATAGAGGTTATTTTGTGCGAAGTCTCTACACCAAGTTGCGTTATCTGGTATAATATTCTCCCATCTTCGTTTTGTACCGAAATCAATGCTTTGGCAACTAGCAGAGCGAGATACTGCTTTATCGATTCTCTTTTGGTTCTATAACGTTGAGCAGTGCTCAGATATTCAAGTTTGCATGGATCAAGCCCTTCCATTTCGAGCTGAAGCCACAATGGGTCCTCTCTTTTGGTAATAATGAAAGGGTTAGATGCAAAGAAATCATAGTAACAAAGTCGCTCTCGGTCTATACCATCTAAAGGTTTCAAATTATTGAACGCTTCAAAGAAAAGTAATAACCTTGAAGAGTTGAACAATAGGTCATCTTCTGGACTAAAAACAGTTTTAGCGTCAGATGTGTTTTCGTTCATGGATTCAACTCTCTTGTGCTATTTCATGGAAATTAGGGGACCAGCCTACCTTACACACATCCGCCAACTGATGCATAACGCCCAATTTATGAACCAGGGAAGCTAATACCATGGGTGAGTCTAGCGTTCCTTTATCCATTCTTTCAATCGCCAATTGCAAATCGAAGCATACCTTTCGAGTCTCCCTCTCAGGGTTATCACTTTTGATTGCTGCATTAAACCTTGGCTCCCACATTGACCAAATTTTCTTTTCTAACCTATCTAGTTCTTCAATTTCGTCTGGGTCACCTTTATCGTGGATCTCTCTATGCATTATCTCTGCATTGAAAAACTGCTCTCTCGCAGCCATGTTTTCAACAATTCCCGCAGCAATTAATTTTCTAATGAACAAAGAGCTATCATATTCAGCGGCTTTGCCATCAGGAAGGTTAACAACATGCCGCTCACCCACATTTTCGTCAGGCCGTTCGTCTAAGTTAAATGCCCTCAGAATATACCTTGCCTGTGGAATCATTAGAAATTCTTCAATATCGGTTAAACACATCAAGCCTATGGCAATTCCTGTGTCCGCGGTATTTTTCTTATTCCACTTTTCCCACCAAGCAATTGCGTCTGTGGACAGGATGCAGGGAACACAGAGTTCCCAGCCATCGACTCTAAAGCTCTTTTCTTTTGACTTTTTAACTAATTGCTGAAATGATTGGTCTATTTGGCTTCTTTCCGATATTCTAATGCCATCCATAAAATATTTTGCTTGCCAGACCAAGCAACTTCCTGTAGTTAGGGTACCATGCAAAACATCAATACCCCAATCACCCGATCCAGCGAGTACCTCCACCGCTTTTTTGTGTTTGAACCTTACAATATGTGCAACTAGATTTTGGAACCGCTCTCTCGCACCTGCGACACCACCAGCATCTATTTCTAGCTGTACTAGATTGCGCATTTTGTGACACACTTTCAAGTCAATTAGTAACTGTTTGCATTTATAACCTTCCATTTCCAGATGAAATATGGGTTTTGTGGTTAGTTTTGGGTTGTGTTTGCTGGCCTGCACTAAAAAATTCATGGGTTGCTTTTCATTTCTTCTTTGAAGGTTTCTTTTAGCATTTTTTTGTTTATGCCTATTTGTTGTAGCGGGCTTACTCCGAAGCCTAAAAAACGGTTTATTTGTTTTTTATGGTGTAGGTTGTTTGGATGGTGTGGGGGTTGGTTTGTGTGGTTTTGCCTTGTTTTAGCTCTGTTTTGCCGCCGCTGAGGGTTTTGAGTTGGTCTGCGAAGGCGTCGGTGATGTCGAGTGTGCCGCAGCCCGTGCAGAAGGCGCCGCTGAATTGGATGGTGAGCAGGGGCGGGGTTAGCGCGACGAGTTTGGCGGTGGCGTTGGGGCTGTGGGTGCGGTTGTAGAGCTGGATTGCCCTTTGGACGAGGGCTTCCAAATCCGAGTCAGAAGGCAGCATGCTACAGCGGTATCCTTGAGCCGTCAAACCCGAGCTTTGAAATCCCAAGCTCTTCTTGGACTTCCCGCAGCTGCGCAGCATTGAAGACAGGGCCGTCCCTGCAGACTCGGTACTTGCCGATCATGCAACTTCCGCACAAGCCGATGCCGCAGCGCATCAGCCGCTCTAAGCTGGCTTCTATGGGCAGCTTGCGCTTCTCCGTCATCTCAAAAATTTTCTTCACCATGATTTCGGGTCCGCAGGTGTAGATCATGTCGAATTTTTCTTTGTCGAGCAGGCTTGCCAGCGGCTGCGTTACCAAGCACTGCAGTCCAGCGGTGCCGTCCTCGGTCGTGGTGATGAGGCTTTTTTCGTTGCATATTCCGCCGAGCTCATGCACGAATAGGAGTTCGTCTTTGGTTTTGGCGCCCTCCACAAACGAGAGCCGCTCCGTTTTCGCCGCAAGCTGCTTAGCCAAAAACAGCAGTGGCGCTGTGCCTGTTCCGCCGCCGACCAATAGGACTCTGCCACGGCTTTCCGTGAAGCAGTTGCCGAATGGACCGCGAACGCCAACCGTCGCGCCCGCTTCCAACGCGTGCAGGTGCCGCGTTGCATCCCCGACCGCCTTAACCGATACGGAAACCAGATTGTCCCCCGCATCCAACACGCTCAGGGGAATCTCGTCTACGCCTGGAATCCACAGCATCAAAAACTGCCCCGGCTTAGCCTTCGCGCACAGCCTGTCGGTCAGCATGAAGGTTTTCACTGTGGGGCTTTCGGTTCGGATTCGAACTATCTGGCTGATTCGCATTGTGTTATTTGCGGTGAGCGAGGCCGACAATCTCTTTTACACTTCCATAATGTTTGCGTCTCAAGTACGTTTCTACTCCTTTGGTTACTGCTTGGAAAACCTCCGTGTTCTCGGCGACGGCGGTTCCGATTTGGACTGCGGATGCGCCCGCCAAGAAGAACTCGACGGCGTCGCGCCAATTTGCTACGCCACCGCAGCCGACGACGGGCACATCGCCCAACGCCTCATGAATGTCGTAGACACAGCGCAACGCGACTGGCTTAACGGCTGCACCCGACAACCCGCCCCGCACGTTGCTAAGAATCGGCCGCATGGTTTCAGCGTCAATCGCCATCGCCTTAAGCGTATTCACCGCCGTCAACGCATCCGCCCCAGCTTCAACGGCTGCCCGAGCCAACACAGTTATATCTGCAACGTTGGGCGACAACTTGACAATCAACGGCTTACTAATTGCCGCCTTCACCGTCTGCACGACCTCGGAGAGGAACTTTGGGCTCTGACCAATCTCCGCGCCCGTCTGCTTAACGTGAGGGCATGAAACGTTCAGTTCCACGGCGTCGGCGCCCGCCTCAACCGCCCTCTTCGCCACCACCGCGTATTCTTCCGCGGAGTAACCAAACACGCTCGCGATGACGGGAACACGCAAAACAGTCTTCGAAAACCGTATCTCCTCAGAGTAAACCTCGATTCCCGGATTCGGCAACCCCATGGCATTGATGAGCCCGCTTTCGGCTTGAACCACAGTCGGGTTTGAATAGCCCGCTCGGGGCGCTATGCCCACCGATTTTGTAACCACTGCCCCGGCGCCGCCTTTTGCAACGCGGTTTAGGGATTCGGCAGAGTACCCCAGGATTCCAGAAGCAAGAATCGTCGGGTTCGCCAGCGTCAAGCCAGCAAAGCTTATGCTTAGGGGATTGCTTTCCAAACTAAATTCACCGTTCAATCTAGGTTAACACTTTTAACAAGATAAAGCTTCTTTCAGCAAATTTAACCTGAAAGGAATAAGGCTGAATACAATCACTTTTATGTCTAATTTAACAAGCAACCAAGAAAAAGCTGTGTTTTGGGTGAAAAAAGAAAATGAGGGTTTAGCCAACCTTTAAAGCGGTTTATTTCTTCTTTTTAGCTTTTTTATCTTCCTTTTTTGGAGCTTTCGCCACGCTAATAACCTCAAAGGTACATTTGGCTTCAATTTGTATTTAAAATTTGCCAACAGCTAAATAGGCTGCCTCAACCAACAAAACGGCGTAAAAATAGGCGCTATACGCAAAATAAGCCTAAAAAAAGGCAAATCACAAAGGCGTTTTTAACATGCTTTTTGGCTGTACAGTTTTTACATTTATTTGTTAATAGCTAGGGCTTGTTTTGGATGGACCTTTTTTGCGGAAAGTCTTTTATAGCAGTCCGATGTAAAAAATTACACAGCAATGCAAAAAATTCCATGGTGATTGACATGTTCAACCCAGCCCAAAGAAGCCAAAGAACCAAACAAATCGCCCTACTAACAATTTTTACCGCACTATACATCGTCCTACGATTCATCCCCTTCAGCATCCTCATAGGAGGAGCAGGCGGATACCTCTCTTTCTCCGATTTCCTTGCCCCAATCTTAGGCATCATCTTAGGACCATACCTTGGAGGCTTAACTGTAGTGCTGGGAAACTTTGGAGCAATCGGATTAGGCAGACCCGTGTCCTTCTTAGGCCTCGATTTCCTACCTGACTTCGTCGCCGCAATTTCAGTAGGATTCCTAATGAAACGCAAATGGCTACCCGTAGTTATCCTAAACGCCGGTTTACTAGCACTGTTTTTTGTTAACCCATTAACCAGCCTATTCGTCACCATTCCAGGCACAAGCATCTCAATTCCCTTCGCTTGGATGCACATAACCGCATTCATAGTGCTACTTTCACCCCTCGGAAGAAGGGCAGCAAAATGGGTTGAGACAACCAGCAAAACTAAACTCTTAGCAGTTGGACTGGCAATCTTAACTTTCATCGGAACAATGATGCAGCACCTTACAGGAAACATACTGTTTGAATTTGTTTTTGGACAAATGAACCCACCAATAATTCCAGTAGCAGCATGGCCAGCAGAATGGACCCTTGTAGTCTTAGCTTATCCTGTCGAACGGACAATTCTAATTATTGCCGCTGTACTAGTTGGAACACCACTGATATGGACTATCTCCAAAAACCATCTACTAAAAATCGGAAAACAAGAACAACCCAAAATTACCACACCAGAGCAACCAACTACTTCTTAAATAGAACACTATCTTGAATGTACTCTTTTCCCGTCACCAAGGCGATTTCAGCTTTGGCCAGTTCGCTTCCTAAATAAGTGGCATGATCCAACCTGGACACCAAACCCATCGTTACAATTTTTGAGTATACGCTGTCAGCGGTTTTGCCCTTGATAATGTTAACGGGCTTACTCAGGTCAAGCGAAGTGTAGTGGACTGCAACCAAAACGTTGTCCACGCGGTCTATGGATATTTTAAACATGCCCGTGGAATCTAGGACTGCTGGCTCTGGTTTTTCAGAGACACCCACAACCTTTGCACCTGCTTCAATTTTTTTGTCGTAAGGCTCCTCGTGCACGCGCTTGTCTTTTAGTATAAGTAGGTCTATGCCAAGGTCCTTAGGAACCGACCCGCGCTTCTTAGCCAAAAACATCATTTTAGCCGCCGCAACCTCCTCTGCGACGGTTCCCTGTGCCTTGGCACTTTTCTCCGTAGCCAACAGGATGCTTGCATCAACTTCTTGGGATAAACGTGCGAGTAACGCGTTGACGCCGACGGAGTCTGCATCCATAAGTTCAGTAACGTTTGAAACTCCCACGAAAAGAAGCACGTCGGGGTTTCTTGCCGCGAACTCCTTGAAAGCGATAAATGACTCTAAAACGTCGGATGGCTCAAGAACTAAATCCGCAATGCACTTGGTTATGCCTAATTTTTTGGCTTTAGAGATTATTTCTTCGAGGTATTTGACGCGGTCTTGGGCTTTTTTGGGGAAGTAGCCTTGGCGCTGGTTAGTCGGAATGACGACTACGGCAACTTTTGAGGCAAATGGGGCGATTTCTTCGATGTTTCCTGCGTCCCCGCTCAGTACGAGGTCTGCGCCAGCCTGCACTGCTGCTTGAATCTCTGCTGGGTCAAGCGTATCTATGCTTACGGGTACATCAACAACCTGCTTAACCCACTCAACAATACACCTTGCCTTTTCAGGTTGGGATTCGCCTGCAACCATACCCACATCAATAATGTCTGCGCCAGCCTCAACGAAGCGTTTTGCTGTCTGCTGAATCGTTTCTTTATTCATTAATGCTGCATCAACGATTTCCGCAAGAACACGCATGGGAAATTCTTTACCAACCGCCAAGTCACCAATCAACATACTGCCCGGCTTCTTGAGCAACTCCTCACGGTTTTGCTCTGCCTTCTCGATTTCCTGCAACGCTTTCTGCTGAAGCTTTTCACGTAGCAAATCGCACGCTGGCACAACCGTTGAAAGTTGGACTTCGCAGAGGGAATCCAGAACCGTTGGCAGGTCAGCTGCATACTTTGGACCCTTAAAGGCTGCAATGCCAGTTGCTTTTGAGATTACGGTTGTGTCGCCGCGGACTAGCCCGGGGACTAAAATCATGTTAAAATCTGTTGGTTTCGTGGTTTTGAGGGCGTTGGCGATGGTTTGTGGAGTTAACAATGCAGCAACAGCCATCTTTAGCGCCAATGTTTGGGTGTCTACGCTGCTTTCTTTGGCGTAGCGCTTAACTATCTCTTCGGCAAGCGCGCCCGTAATCAACAGTACCTTCACTGTTTTGCCCCGTTGGTTAATTTTATGCTTGCTCCCCTGTTGTTTGCCTTGGCAATAAAGGCTTGCCCACCAACGTCTTTGCGCAGGTAGGCTTTGACTTTTGTGAGCGTTTGTTTTGCTTCTTCTTGTTTAACCACGCCATAGAGGGCTGGACCCCAAGAGCTCTGTCCCACGCCGTAAGCGCCCGTTTTCTTCATGAACTCGATGCATTCCGCGGCAGTTGGGCTGGAGTAGGTTCCGCCTTGAGTCTGTGCAAAATGGTTCCCTGTTATAACTTGGATTTTTGTAAGCGCATCGCCGAAGTTTTCGATGTCGTGTTCTGCTAGGGCTGGAAGAAGTTTAAGCATGATTAAGCGGCAGATTTGCCCTACATCTTCAGCAGGCGCTTTGCTTAGTTTGGTGAAGGCTGAGTTCTCCTCTGAATTAGATAAGCCCTCTTTTAGGTTCGGTAATGCCACGATGAAGCGCCACTCACTGGGAAACGGCTGGCGATAAATCAAGGGTGGAAACTTTTTGTTGTTGAGGTTTTTTCCTCCATCAACCACGAAACCCCCCCTTTCAAAGATTGATGTGCCAACGCCTGTTCTTCTGGCTCGCCCCATAGCCACTGCCAACTCGGGGGTGGAAGCTTTTACGTTAAACAGCTTTGCAAGCGCTGTCGCGATGGCTAAGGAAAACTGGGTGCCTGACCCTAAGCCGATATGGGTTGGAATTGCCTCTACAACGTTAATGTGCACTTTTGGTTGTGCTGGGTAAGCTGAGAAGAAATGTTTAGCCAGAATGGTTGCAAATTCGGCTTCTTGGCCCGTAACCGAGAAGTTTTCTGCGTTTTGGGCTTGGACGATGACGTTTGGGTGGTCTATACCTACGCCTAAGCCGCCGAACATTCTTCCCAAATCGCCGTTCATGTCGATTAGTCCAAGGTGGAGTCTGGCGGGAGTTTTAACCTGTACTTTCACGGTTTGTTCCTCCATGAATCGATTCTTTTCATTAAATCAGCCATAACCGCAGAGTACGCCGAGTTCGGTGCCGTGCGGTTTACCACGTCGTTGCAGTTGTCAATAGTTTCTAAGAGTTTGCTAACGTTTTTTTGTTGCTTTTCATCGTTAACGAACGCTTTTACGCGGGTTGCATGTATGATAGCTTCAAGGGTTAACGACATGGCACGGCAGTAAACTTGGGGGCACATCTTCGCGGCATTTACTTTCTCAATGTTGCATGAGAATTTGGTTTTCTCTGCCCCGATCGGCTCCATGTCGACGACTGAAACGTCAACTGTTGCGTCTGCTGACTGCAGTTTAGGCGCCTTCACCGAATCTGCTTTTTCAAACCATTCTTGTGGCAGTTTTCCGTTGGGGTTTGCTTCTTTGAAGGCGGTTTTGTAATAAACTTCTATGTCGTTTGTTAAGTTGATGACTGCGCACCTGTTTGCTTTTAGGTTGCGGCTGGTTTGTGATGAATTGAAAATGTTTAGGCTGATAGTTTGGGGGTCTTGCATGGTGGCGCCCATGGGTGCGGCGTTGGGTGTTCCATTGGGGTTGGAAGTTGAAACTATGGTCTCAAAAATTACGCCTTTCATGAAGCCTAAATCAGTCAAGTTCACCGTCAAACCAACCCAAGCCATGTTAGAAGGTCATATGCACCTTTTTTCAACCGAGTGTAAAATTATACAGTCGAATAATAAAGTTTTGCCAAGCAAACACCTATCCCAATTTAATAGTGTCCGAGTTGGAAAGCTGTGAAAGGTTTTTTAAGCATAAAACGAATAATTCAATTAGCAAAACAATTTTTGAGGGCTCTCTCTTTTGAGAACCCAGCGTTTTATCGGTGGTAAAAAATAAACATGGCAGTTAAGGTAGCTTTGGTTTATCCGTATTTTCATCCAGCGAACGATAATTCGATTTTTCGTTTTCCACCCTTAGGTTTAGGATACATAGCCGCCGCCCTCAAGAAGCGCGGTGTTGAAGTTGAGTTGGTCGACTGTACCTTTATGCAGTTCAGAGAAGCAGTCGAGCGGATAAAGCGTGCCAAACCACAGGTTGTGGGGTTTTACTCGATGTTTTCGATGAAAAAAACCACCTTAGAACTTGCCCACACTCTGAGGAACGAGGATTTGGGTGGTTGCTTGTTTGTGGTGGGCGGTCCTTTGCCTTCTTGGGCTCCTGAGAGTTTTCTAGACGTTTTTGATGTTGTCGCGGTCGGCGAAGGTGAGCAAACCATATCGGAACTCGTCGACTGCGTTGCGCATGATACGGAATTGTCGGACGTTAAAGGTCTTATCTTTAAAGACGGCAAACGAATCGTCAACACTGGCCCCAGAGGCTTCATCGAAAACTTGGACAGCTTAGCTTTTCCAAGTCGCGATTTGTTCGATAATGAAGCATACAAAAAATATTACCTCGACAACTTCGGCTACTCAACCACTTCCATGATAACCTCCCGCGGTTGCCCGTTTTCCTGCGATTTCTGCAGCAGACCAATCTTTGGAGCCGACATGAGAAACCGCTCCGTAACCAACATCGTTGATGAGGTGGAAGAAATTGTGGCGTTGGGTTACGATCGGATCTGGTTTGCGGATGACTGTTTCACGTTGAATCGCAAGCACTTACTCGATGTCTGCGGTGAAATCGTCAAACGCGGCTTGGATGTCGGCTGGGAGTGCTTGTCGCGTGTTGACACGATGGATGCTGAAGTGGCAGAGGGCATGAAACGCGCGGGGTGCATTGGAGTTTTCTTCGGCATTGAATCGGGCAACGACTCAGTTTTAAGTTTAATGAACAAGCACATAACGATTTCACAGGCGGAATGCGCCGTTTACGCCGCTAAAACTGCTGGATTAAAAGTTGGCGCCTTCTTCATCGTCGGCTACCCCGGTGAGAGCAACAAGACAGTGCTCGATACGGTGCGTTTTGCTTCGGGTTTGCCTCTTGACTACTTGTCTTTCACGTTGCCTTATCCGATTCCTGGAACCCCACTCTACGAACGCGTAAAGGACCATGGCGTTTCGATTGAGGATTGGGAGGAACCCAAAAACTACCGCTTAATCAGGCACAAATTGCTGTATGCTTCGGGTTTTAGTGAATTGAAACTCAAGTTTGCTATTGGGAAGGCGCAGGCGCAGTTTTATGGGCGGAGGTATCTTGGGAAGACGGGTTATGGTGTGTTGGGTAAGCCGTTTGAGCGTTTGACTGATTTTGTGTTTGAGCGTATGCGGTAAGTTGAAGCGACTGACGGAAGGTTATTTTAAGTATCTTAACTGCCTTAGAAGCGACAGCAACTTGGACATGTAAGAAGAAGCAAAATTACACCATAAAAGTGCAACCATGAAAAAAATAACCGCAATCCCCACTTTCATTAGTTCGCTGCGAATCGCAGCCCTACCATTATTCTTTTACCTCTACAACCTGGGAAACATAACCGCTTGTTTAATCCTACTCGCGTTTTGTGCAGCCACAGACTTCTTTGATGGCTACTTCGCTAGAAAAATGAAGGCAACTTCACAGTTTGGCGCCTATTACGATGCAACAACAGACTTTATTCTCGTGATGGGCATTTTTGCAATTTTCTATTCCACTGGGTATTATCCGATTTGGCTGCTGCTGCTCATCGCCACGTCGTTTATTCAATTCTTAGCCACAAGCCACTACGCCAAAAAACTCTACGACCCCGTGGGAAGATACATCGGAAGCGCCCTCTACATAGGAATAGTTTTAACCTTGATTTTTCCGACACAGGCAATCTTCATTTTCGTACAATATGCTTTTGTAGGATTTTTCNNACCCTAAACTAATATACTGTCTTCCCGATTATTTCTCCATAAATTCGGTGCAATCTTTGCCAGAAAAAAATTGCCCCAGCCAAACGGGATTGCCAGAGCAAATTCGCGTTTCGTTAGGCACCGCCATAGTCCTCGGGCTTTTAGAGGGCAAATTGGACGCAGAGCCGACGACGGCGTACCTGATGACTTACAGGACTGGCAAGTGCACGGCAAACTGCGGTTTCTGCCCCCAAGCCAGAGCCAGCAAAAGCAACACCGACCTTCTCTCCCGAGTGTCATGGCCAACCTTCCCAACCCCAAACGTCCTACCAGCGCTCGCGGCGATGGCGAAGCAGGGAAAAATCAGGCGAATCTGCATCCAAGCCCTAAACTACCCAGACGTCTTTGACCACCTTGAAGCGCTAGTCCAAGAAATAAAAAAGCGCTCCGCGATTCCAGTTTCGGTTTCATGCCAACCCCTCAACACAACAAACATACAGCGGTTAGCAAAGGCTGGCGTTGACAGGTTAGGCATTGCACTGGACGCTGCAACTGAAGCCTTGTTTGATAAAGTCAAAGGGTCAGGTGCAGGCAGCGTGTACACTTGGGAAAACCAGTTCACCCAGCTGAATGAAGCGATAAGGGTTTTTGGGAGGGGAAACGTCAGCACGCATGTGATTGTTGGGTTGGGGGAGACGGAAAAGGAAGTAGCCAACGTTGTTCAAAGGTGCGTTGACATGAGTGTTCTGCCGGCGCTTTTCGCTTTCACCCCAGTGCGAGGCACAACGTTAGAGGGTAATTTGCCTCCACAGGTTGAATCGTACAGGCGAGTTCAGCTTGCCATGTACCTCATCGTTAAGGGCAAAGCAAGAATCGACGACATGCAGTTTGATGTTGAGGGCAAAATTACCGGTTTTGGCCTTGCCAACGAAGCGTTAGAGACAGTAGTTGATGGTGGTTTACCATTTCGAACTTCCGGCTGCCCCGACTGCAACCGCCCCTTCTACAATGAAAAACCAAGCGGACCCCTATACAACTACCCAGAAAATCCAAGCCGAGAAGACATAGAAAAAATTAAAAAACAACTAAGATAAGAGTTGGTCGGCTGTTTGCTGCTTTTTGCTGTTTCTTGGCAGTTTGGGTTTTTGCCTCGTCACTTGCTCAACTAAACGCCAGAACTCATCCATCGTGTAGCCCTTTAGCAGTTCTTTCAGGAGTTTTTTGACTTGGTAGTAGGTCATCTGGGCTTCACCCTTATCCAAGCTTTCCTGCGGACCCTTGATGCGTCTGAAGAGCTCGTCCATCTGTCTTGGTGAGGCTCTGATGCCAGCTTTCTCAAGGAGTTTCTGGATGAGCGTTTGCCCGGTGTTTCTGCCTATGAAGATCATGGTTTCTCTGCCCACGATTTCAGGCGGGAAAGGCTCGAAAACAAGTGGATTAGCCATCATTTCCTCGACGTCTTCTTCGACTTCGTGTGTGAAGATGTTTTCGCCGATTATGGGTTTGTGGAATTGGATGGGTAGCGCGAATGCTTTTTCGGCTGATTGTGCGAGGCGATAGATTTTTCCCATGTCTATGCCCGTGTCGATGTTGTAGAGTAGTTCGGCTGCTGTAACGACCTCTTCGAAGGGTGCTATGCCTGCGCGTTCGCCAAAGCCAGCGATGCAAGTGTGCAGGTATGATACGCCTTCTTCCATAGCTGCCAGGGTGTTTGCTGAGCCTAAGCCGAAGTCGTTGTGGCAGTGGATTGACAGCGTTGCTTTCTTTTTAACTGCGTCAGGCAAGCCATCGCGGATGTGTGACATTAAATAGCGCATTGAAAGCGGCCTGATGAAGCCGACACTGTCAGCTACACCTAGCCTGATTGCGCCTGCGTTAGCGGCTGCTTCAAAAACTTGCAGAATATCTTCCAGCGGAGTTCTTGTAGCATCCATAAGGATGAAGCTCACGTTTGTGCCGTGTTTTTTGGCGTATTCGATGCTTTCAACTATTCTTTGCAGCGCTTGCTCCTTAGTTAATTTCAACTTGTACTGTAGGTTTAATCCGTTGATGGGGGATTCGATTGTTATTTCTTTGATGCCGCTTTCTAAGCAGGCGTTTACGCTGTTCTTTGTGGCATCCGCTGAAGCCGTAAGCTTGGAATAAGTAAAAGTTTCGTTGACGATGCGTTTGACGGTGCGTTTTTCTTCTTCGGATAAAGCTGGGAAACCCACGTTTATTATGGCGACGCCTGCTTCATCCATTAACTTTGCAAGCCTAACCTGCTCAACGTACGTTAAGTAAACCGTTGGCGCCTTGATGCCTTCCCTGAAGGTTTCGTCCCAAATGAACACGCGGTCGGGAAGCTTAGGCGGTAAATTCTTCCGTAAGCGATTGTAATTGGCAATCAGCCCTTGGGCTTCTAACTTTTTGAATATGGTCTTCCTCATCTAGACAACAATCCAACAATACGAGGTAAATTATCATGTTTAATTTGCTAATACCTATATAAAACTGCATCTATCTCGAGTCAACATACGTTCAGTTTACAGTGAAAAAGTAACGTTTTTTTGCTTCTGATAAGGTTGAATGCAAAAGTCTTAAGTGCAAAAAAGACAATCTAATTAGCGCCAAGGGGAAACACAAAAGTGAGCAGCCTAAAAAGCACCATCGAAAAAATAAAAACCTTAGAAGCTGAGAAAAAGAACCTTTTAGTTGAAATTGAAGGACTCAAAAAAATGGCAGATTCAAAAGCTGTTGCCCTCGAAAGCGAAGTGGGCACATTACGGGATGAAGTGAAATCGCTAAAGATTCTGATGAACGGGTCAGAACCGAACGCTCAGAACAAAATTCAGATATAATGCAATTTTAGGCATCCTGGTTAAGAATCAGGCTTCTTTAAAAATAAAAAAAATAAGATTACCGAGCTTTAAACCTGTAATGGTTATTTGGTTGTTTGTTTTTATGGTGAACCTGTTGAGGTGGGGCTTGTTTCTAAGGGAAACTTTGCAAGCCAAACATTATTGCCCACAGTAGGAGTAACACTAAACCCTTCAATGTTTGTCGGGGAATAATGGTTAAGGGTACCCGCTACTACGAACCCGCCATCACTGGTTAATACAACGGAATTTGCAGAACTGCTTACGTTAGCATTTACCTCGCCGTAGGAAGCATTATACATCAAGGTTCCAGAAGCATCCGTTCTAACTAGATACGCTTGCCTATCGTAACCGCCCACTGCAACATAGCCTCCGTCAGCTGTCTGTGTCACTGAACTCATCAAAGCATTAACAGATAATGCTTTAATCCATTCAGTATTCCCGCTGGAGTCAGTTTTAACTATCCAACCGCTGTTTAGGTTGCCGCCTGCCAGTATGTAGCCGCTATCTTTAGTCTTCGCGATAGAGTTAAAGGGAAAAGTTGTATAGCCGCGGGGGTGATAGGTTTGGCTCCATTGTAAGTTGCCGTTAGCATCGGTTTTGGCGAGCCAACCATCCCTGTCTAAAGCGCCCTCTATAACATAGCCACCGTCGTTAGCCTCAACTAAACTTAAAGCAAGTAGTTTTGAGGAGTTTCCGCCAAAAGTTTTAGTCCACAACAGGTTCCCGTTTGCATTAACCTTCATAAGCACTGTGTCGGCGCCGTTTGCGTTGTTGGTTGCATAACCTGTTAGTACATAGTTTCCATCGTTTCCTTGGATTACAAAACATGTCTGAAGAGGTAGTCCAAATGTCTTATTCCACTGTATTGTGCCCCTGTCATCTGTTTTGATAAGCCAGCCGCTCCATACTGGGTTCATTATAGGTGGGGCTATGTTGGTTCCAGACAGCGCGTAACCGCCATCTTTGGTTTGCACGATGGAGCTTGTTGCAACATGTCCAGTCGCGTCAAAGGTTTTGTTCCAAAGCAGTTCTCCTGAGGCATCAGTCTTAATGAGGATTGGCGCACGTTCCCAAGCAGGATACATAATCGATGCATTGCTACCTGCTATAGCGTACCCTCCATCAGAAGTCTGTACGGCATGCCCTGTATCACCATAATAGGTTTTGCTCCACTCTGTTTGTGCATTGGTATTGGGAGCTGTGCCTTGAGTAACTAAAAGCGCCACTGCAAGGGTTACAAGCGCCACTATAACTGCTACTGTAATGTAAAGTTTCTTTCCCAACCGCCTATCCTTTATGGAATTCATCTTTGGCGGTTCAATCGTTGAAGGTAAATCAGCGAAAGCTGCAAGTAGTTTAGGGGTCTTCATACTTTTCACACGTTACTATTATCTTGTTTTGTTTTTAGCTCTGCTTATAGAACACTTTGTTCTAGTCGTAGAACAGCCTTAGGTCCTTCTGTTTTCTCAAGCATGATTAGGCATCTCCACTTTCAATTTTACAAACTTAACTAACAACAACGAAACAACCAGAAGAACCGTTGCAAACGATACTGCTAGCAACCCCAAGTACACAATATTACCTGTTCGAAAGAATAACTCCAGAAGTAATACTCCAAGTCCAGCTTCCACTCCGCCACCTACAACACCAATACCCGTAAAGAAAACCTTGTTTTCTACTCGAAGTTTTGAAGAACACACTGAACAGGTGATCGGATTCAGGTTATTGAATAACAAGACTTTCCGAGCTTGAATGTTACTACCACACTTTGGACAAACAACCAACCTTTTCTACCCCAGATTCATCTCATACAAGCGTTTGGTTCTTTTTAGCTCTGTTTGTAGAACACTTTGTTCTAGGGGTAGAACAGCTCAGGCTTGCGGTTTTTCTACGGCGGGTTTTTTCTTGACGCTGTCATTCTGTGTTTTATTACGCAACCAAATACCCTCGCCCAGAAACAGCACCAGGGCAATGGCAGTTGGAGCCATCAAGTAGAAAAGATACAGGTTAGGCGTTTGACCGTTTTGGAAGAAGGGAATGGCGATGGCTATTGCTTCCACGATTAGGATGCCGATGAAAAAGAAGGCGTAGAAGATGAGGCGTGGCACAAGGGTTTTTCCAACCCAGAGGTGACCGCTAATGTTTATTTTTTCTTTGACGGTGTATTCACCGTACTCGTTCTTTGCGATTAAACCCAGCGACTCCAGTTTTTGCAGGTGCCAGTACGCGACGCTTGGGCTACTCAAGTTGGCAAGTCGCATCGTCTCGCGTGGACCTAGGGGTTTGCCTTCCTTAACCATGCATGAATAAACGTTTAGGGTAGTGCCTTCGAGTTCTTCGGTGTTCGTCATGTTCAGTTTCCTTGTTTGATGTATACTTCGACGCCGTTTGGTGATATCTGGAACCCTTGATTACCTGTCAATATAGCGTTATATAGGTAGCCGTTGGGAGTTGATTGCAGCTGCACCGTATTGAGCCATGTTGCAGTTGACATTGTGTTGTAGTAAGTACCGTTGACAGGCATGTTGTTGATGTAGCTGGTAAACGACCCGTAAAGATCTATGCTTCCATTCTCCATACATGCAATACTTTCGTTTATGCTTTCAGAGTTAAGGAACGTTTGGGTGCCTGTGAAAACGACAAGTTTAGACTGATGCGCTAGCCATGTCTTGTCAAACCCGTTTGTCCCTGCATAACGGTAGGTTTGACCAACGCCCTGTCCCCATCCAGGAAATGCCGTTATGGGGCCAACGCTTGCGTTTCCAACGTTCTTGTACATTGGAGTACTTGAAGTTAAAACTAGATTGACTAAAGTATTGTTCGCCAAAACCATCGGTTGCGGGTTATCTGGCTGAACTCGCCCTGTAACGTCTACCCATGCACCGTTGATGTAAATTTGAGTTACAATCAAATGAGTGCTGCTATAATAATAACTGTTGAAGTATTCAGCTATTGGAACTCCCTCAATCCAGGTACCCTCTTCACTGGCGTTTGCTGGTAAGTCAGGAATTGTCGGTAGAGCCTTATGGTTTTGATCCATTACACGGAGCATGTTGAGGGGGTAGTCTTTGCCAGGAATCCAAGTGGTGTTTAACCATTTACCATCAAGCCAAATTCCATCAACGACACCACCGAAGTTCGGTTCATCGATGATGCCTCTGCTTAAGGATACTCCTCCTAACGCTGAGTCAATAACATTGATGTTTTGGGCGGCTGCATAGCTTGTCTCATACATTTTAGCATCCAAATCCGAGAGGTTGGTTATGTTTGCTACGACTGTGTAGGTGATGTTTGTGTACTTAATGGGCTCGGTGACGTTAACGTACGAGAAGTTACCAGTCGTAAAGTTAGCAACCAACCGTTGCACTGTCTGATTTCTTTCCCATCCCACGATGCCAAAGTTAGCGTAAACAAGATCAATGCTAAAATCCGCTTTAGGCCCCTCACTAACTCGCGGGTAAGGCTTAACATCCAACGGTGCTATAAGCATCGGCGCAGCAAAAGCCGTTCCAGCTAACAATGCCAGAACAGCAACCGCGACCAGTTTGTACTTGAATTCCATGGACTGTCACTGGAATCATTGTAAGGAAGGTGCTTATTAGCTCTGGTTACAGAACGGTTTGTTCTACCAATAGAACAGCGTAGCTACATCAAATAGAGGAAGCCTTCGGCTCTTGCACTCATCAAACGCTTGCTTACCAAGCTAAATTGGGTTTGACAATTTTTATAGTCAAAAAACCCTAAATCCGCCAACCGTACTATTAACCGTTCATGAGCAAAGGATTATCTTTCCTCTATAAAATATTGAAAGATGAAACGAGAAGACATATTATTCTCTTGCTAGACGAAAAAAGCGGCTTGACCTACACTGAATTAATGGATAGTTTAGAGGTTGTCAGCACCGGACTTTTGAATTACCACTTGAAAGTTTTAGGCGACCTCTTGTCGAAGAATGAAGAAGAAAAGTACATTCTATCAGAGAAAGGCAAGCTTGCTTCAAGGCTCCTATTGCAGTTTCCCGAGGATAATCAGGTTGGGAAGAAGCCGAGGTGGTGGCGAAAATTCTGGATAGCGCAAGCCATCGTAATTCCAGTCTACTTCGCTATCAACTTCGTTTTATATTTTATGGGCTATATCAACGCCGCTACACTCTATAGGCTTAGCCTTGGAGCCTTTGCAGCCATTGGGATAGGCTACATGGTTACCCACATAAAAAAAGATGTACTCTCAGCTGAAGGCTTGACAAAACTCAACAGAGGGCTGTATCTGCTTGTTGGGACATTAACGGGTGGATTTATCCTGTGGGGTGGTCTAACGGTTGCTATGAATGTTACCGGAATAAGATTATGGCTAGACGGAATCATCGGAGATGGGCCTCTTGCAATAACAACTTTGATTATTTGTTACATTGTAGGCGGCTTTATCGGTGATTGGATAGGCAAGAAAACAAACTACTATGTTCCGCATTACCCATAAACTAATTTAGGCTTCTAGCTTGCTGGCGGCGCCCTCTTAATTAATTCGTTGATGGCATTTGCCAGCGCATTACATGCTGTTTGCCTTGCAGTTGTGGATGTGTCGGTTTCGAGTTTTTCGAGTTCTTGGTGTAAGCGGTCGCTGTTTTCGTTTAGTTCTTGTTTGCGTTTCTCGTAGTTGTCGTGGAGTTTTTCTTGTTCAGCCGTAAAGTTTTGCAACGTCACTTCCAGCTCGTTTTTAGTTGCTTTGAGGTTTTGGGTTGTTTGGGTGAGTTGTTCGGCTGCTTTTCTTCTTGCGTTTATTTTGTAAAAGCTGATTTTGGTTTCTTGTTGACTTGCCAATTGGTCTTCTAACTCGCGGGTTTTGCTGCTTAAACGTTGGACTTCTGCGTTTCGTTTGTTGCTGCGTTCTCTGGTTTGTTCAGCGTATTCCTTGTCAGCTTCAACTATGAGGTGGTTGTTGTCGGCGAGGGCTTTTGCTTCAGCGGTAAGGTTTGATTCTTGAAGCCTATTCTCGGCAAGTGCGCCTTCGACGTCGAGGAAAATCTGGGTGCGTTCTTTAACGAATTGTTCATCAGCCGTTGTGGCGGGGTTGGATTCGAACTCTGAAATAGTCTGCCGCAAATTAACGAGCCAATCATCAAAGTATTGGCTGAACGGGGAGAGCGCAAAGATTTGGTTCCCCAGCTTGCCCAAGCCATTGAGGGTTCTTTGGGCAGCCTCTTGCGCGGAAACTTCAGGAGCTTCTTCTTGCAGGTACTTGGCGCCTGAACGCTGCTTTTTTTCTTTTGATTTTTTGTCATGGGCACTTTTCGAGAATTGTTTGCCGGCACTTCGGCGTGAACCTGTTTGCGGTCTGAAACTCATAAAATACCATTTAGCATAAGAAATATTTAAACGATGGCACACTTCGCCAAGCCCAAAAAGCTTGTTACAAAATTATGCTATCGTAAATCCATTGTGGTGACAACTATCGTTATGTTTTGGGCTGTTGGCTACCGATGTTTTATAGTTCACTGCAAAAAGTTTGCAAAAGAACATTAGCCAACAAAATGATTCAGTTCAATTTTCAGTGTTTTTGTAAAATAAAAAATAGGGGATGTTGACGGTTCGTCAACATTCTTAGGGTCGTTTTCTCATCATTGACAAGACTACTAGAGCAGCTAATATGAGTATTACAACGATCATGACGACAGATAGCGGAACGAAGTACAAGTCAGCGGCAGATGATATTGGCGTAGCTGCTGGTGTAGCAGTAGGTGCTGGCTGGTCAACTGCGAAGCTGGCTTCGGAATATGATGGATAGTATGATTCTGAGCCTGCAAATGTCGCGATGACGGTGTACTTACCTGTGATGTCTGGTGTCCACTGGAAGCTGAATGTGCCGCTTGAGTCACTTGTTGCTGTGCCAATGTCTCTAAAGTTGCCGTTAGAGTCGATAACACTTAACGTAACTGGAACACCAGTCGTGTTTGCTTGGAACTGTTGCTGCATGTAGACATATTCCATCCATTTGCTCATGCTTGCGTCAGAAACTGCCGGAAGACCATTGGGGAAGTTCGCTGCTACTGCTTGTTGCATTGCGCCTGCAGAGATGTCAGTTACTGTGCCGCTAATTACTAGTGATCTTCCTTGTTCTATGGATGCTGGAGGTGCTGTAACAGTAACTTTGGTAGCGCCTTTACCGTAGGCGTATATTTGGTTGTCATAAGCATTTAGTGTTGTCATAACTCCGTCGGAAATGGCTGGTGCGCTGGTAACGTCGAAAGCGTCAATACTCCAAACCTCCTTGCCATCAGTGATGTTCAAAGCCAACTGCTGTGCGTTATGGAATAGGGGTGGACTGTACATGTGGCCTTCAGGTACAAACAGCTTACCATCTGCAACTGTTCCTACCGTGAAAGTCCAGAGAGGCTCTACACCGTAGGGCGACTCGTAACCTCCAGAAGGCGTATGATACTGCCACTTGAGAACTCCATCTGCCAAGTTATAGGCGTAAACGTCTCCTCCGTACAGCCATATGTAGATTGTGCCATTAGCGACAACAGCGTTCGCTCCCAGAGAGCTAAATGGACTGGCGTTTGGAAGCGCGATTGGTCCCCATACTTGACTGCCCGTGTTAAGACTGTAGCCTGCAATTGAAAGCGTGGATTCGGTTAATTCTACGTAGACTCCACTTCCAGCCCAAAGACTGCCAGTGTATACAATTGAATATGGTGTTAGGGTTCGGTTAACTGGTGCCCATAGTTGATGTCCGTCGATTGCGCTGTAGCCTGCTTCAATTTGCCATCCTGGCTCATATAAGAATGCACTAAATCCAAGGTTTGTTCCGGTCAAAGTAACTACACCACTGTTAACTGCGGAAATGCCGAGACTTATACCATTATCATACAAGCTGGTACCTGAAACGTTAGTGGCTAATGGTTTTGACCATTCTATGCCGTATTTGAAGTCAATTGTTGCACCTTGAGTAGGTCTCCACATCCAATTGTCTGCAAGACCACTGGGATAACCTGCACTTGGGCTACCACCGAGGCCTATGTTGATGTCTGCTGTGGAGTTCCACATAGTCAGTGATTGCCCAGTGGTTTGGAAGAAAGCGTTGGTACTGCTGTTAACGTAGTAGCCTATTAAATCACCGTGTTCATCTTGGGTGAGTGTCATTGCAGGAGTGTTTGTAATAGTCAGAATATAGTTTCCTGTCAGTGCATCCCACATCTCTAAAGACGCACCCGCAGCCATAAAGCCGCCTGCGCTTGCAGGTTCGCTCCACAGGTATGCGAGGGCTCCATACTGGTTAGGTGTAATCATGTTGAGTATTTGGCCGCATCTTAATAATTCAGTGGTATTCTTTGTCCATATTGTTTGTCCTGTATGTAGGTCTACTGCAGTCCAGCCAGATGGGTAAGTTGAACTACCCGGATATGTCGTGTAGTAAAGTATGCCATTCATAATTATTGGTGCAAACTTGGGCTCATATTGCGAAGTCGAATAGTAGTTACCTGTTTCGCTACCACCGAATTGTCCACCGATAATGCCACCGAAAGCCTCAGGCTTTGTCCACAAAATGTGAGCACTGTTTGGCGCAGTTGTATAGGGATTATAGTTTCCGCTTTGATCATACATTCCTGTTGTCGCAAATGTCGATGTTCCAAAACCAAGCCAGTTGCCGGCAATCGAATACCAATTGTTGTTTTCACCATAGATTGGTCGTGTCCAGTAGCTTGTTGGAAGCGGAGCTACCGACGCACCGGGTATTGGTTCCTGTTGCACCGTCAACGTGAATATGTTACTTTTGCTGGGTTGGAAGTAATCGCCAATAAACACATTAGCAAAAGGTCCCGTCGTGGGTGTTCCCGGAGCAAGATTTTGGCCTGTTAATGTTTGTCCACCAAATGACATCTGGAAAGTGTAGTTGCCGATAACGCTAGGTGTGTAGACAGTGTGTGATCCTCCAGTAGCATCAGATGTAAATGGTCCTAGTGTTTCTTTGGTTCCATCTGGATGTGTAACTATAACTGTCATATTTCCCCATCTGTCACCGTACTGAGCACTTGCTGTTGGTGGTGGTTCATTGACCCAGAAGTTGAGGTTAACTTGCTGCCCTGCGCCTATTGGATTAGGTGAAACGCTCATGAAAGTGTATGTTGGAATATTAATTGGGGGTGTATGTGCGTTAGCACTTGGTATTAGTACCGTTGAAACTGTCATTGAAGCTGTTAGTATTACTGCAATCAAAAAAGCCATTGTTTTACTTTTTATTTTCAGCATTTTTTTTCCTTTCCTAAAATTTTCTTGAACGAAAGCGGTAAATGCTCCCGCTCACTAGTACCTTATATCTTGATTTATTTATAAGATTTGTCATTGAAAGAATTCAAAAAAAGCTAGAAAAAAGAACTTAAGTATTAAATCGCAACTTTAAACTTGAATAACATTCATTTTATGTCGTCTGTTTAGAAATCAAGTGGAAGTTCTGTCCTTTCCAGTTTCAATTTTGTAAATCAAAAAAGAAAGAAAAGGGAATTTTGGTTTGTGCTTTTTATGGTCGTTTTCTTACCAATAGCGCAAGCACTGCGCCGACTATAGCTTTTGCAACTATGATTGCGATTGCTGAACCTAGAACGTATGTGTCAGTCATTAACGTCGGTGCAGGTGTAGGTACCGCAGTTACTGCTGGTGCCTGCATTACGGTAAATCCCTCTTCTGACCCTGATGGCCAGTAACCGTTGGTACCTTGGGAGGTTGCGATGACTGTGCAGTCGCTCCCAAATGTCTGGACCGCAAACTGCTGACTGCAATGCTTAATTGGCTATCGAAGAGATCTGAAGGAACCTTTCCATAGAAGTTAAGCAGTTAGGTGTGGTGGCTACGTTTTTTCAAGAGCAGCAAGGCTGTGGCGACTGCAACCACTGCGACTACAACGACTATTGCATAGATCCACTGTGATGGCAGAGAACCAGTCGGGTTGGAGCCTGAAGGTTGTGTGCTGGTTGAAGTGCTTGTGTCAGAGGGGGATTGCGAGGTGGCGGGGCTTGCTGGCGTGGTGGGTGCGATTGAAGGTGGGGTTCCCTGCAGGATTGGCTCTTCAACTAGGACTACAAGCGAGTAATCGGTGATTTTTCTGTCTGAAGGTATCCCTGTCTGGTTTATGTCGAAGGCGCCGAACTTGAACGTGGCTGTTGCGGAGGGCGCCAGAGAAGCAGCTACCACATCATTTATGTATCCTCCTACTGCAACTACGGCGCCTGAAGCGTTGTAGAAGGTTCCGATCACTCGGATGTTTTGGGCGGTTTGGCTGCCGGTATTTTTGATTTCGCCGTTGACCCAGTAGACGCCTTTGTCAGTTGAGCCACTGCCGATTGATGCTTGTTTGTTTGTGATTTTTACGTCGGGGTATTGATAGTTGGCTGTAGCGTTTGCCACGCGGACTACTATGTTAACGCCCGATACACCCGCCGAATACCAGTCGTTGCCAATTGCTTCGCTGGGGGGGAACTCCATGTAGAAGGGCGCTTTCTGCTGTGGAACTAGGTTGATTGCATAGGCTTGTGTGGTAGAACCAACTATGGTTCCGTCTGAAGCGGTAGCGGTTCCCGTTAAAAGAACTGAGTCAACGGTGTTGATGCCGACATTCTGGACTTCGCCGACCACGGTCAGATAATCAATCGAGTCAACGTACCAAGTGTAGCTTAAAACTTTGATGCTGTCTGCTTGACTTAGCGCAGTGGGAACCAAAGTTAAGCTCAAAGAACAAACTGCAAGTAAAACCAATAAACATACCATGCTCTTATTCATGCGAAACATTACCCTCTCAATCTCTTTTAACCCCAATAGCAATGTCGAAGTATAAAACGGTTTTTCAAAATTAAGCCTAAATTCAAAATGCGCCTGTGAAAGAGAATGGTTTTGGCTTCCGACGTTTTTACGGTGAATTATTTGTATATTCAACGTTTTTCGGAGAGGGATGGATGTGTGTGGTCTTGCATTTTTTTGGCGGCTGTTTAGGTGTAGGGAGTTGTGAGCGTAATTCTTAAATGTAGAAGGGGCGGATATGGTGTTTAGATGGATTCGCTTTGATTGAAAAGTTATATCCTTATGTAGTATTTCTTCCAAAAACAGAAAAAAAAGATAAGATATTAAGCGCTATTTTCGGTTCAAAAGCAGGCGTCGACGTCCTGCGGTTCGCGCTAAAACAGGGCATAGCAAAAAACATCTACCAAAAAGACTTAGTGAAAACCCTAAACTACTCAAACAAAACCATCATCGAAAACCTAAAAACCCTAACCACATTGGGCGTATTAAACGAAAGCATGGAGAAAAACGACAAAGAAGGCCGAATCATCTGGATAAAAGCCTACCAACTCACAATCTTAGGCAAATGGTTCGCGCTCCTCATGGCAGAAGAAAAAGAACTCTCCGAAGAAGAAAAAGCCGAAATCCTCCAAAGCCTATTCCGAACCTACGTCAAACAAGTCAAACGCCTAGCAGAAGAAATAGGCATAAACAAAAAAATGCTTGAAGAAACATTCAGGGAAGAAATGAAAAGCATTCCATAAACCCAGTCCACTAAAGGTTAAATCCATGTTTCTTGCACTTGAGAAGTGTTGGGCAAAGTGAAGAAAATTACCATCAAAAAAGATTCCGAAGGCAGATTCTACCTTCCTGCAAAAATAAGAAAAGAACTAGGCGACACTCTCACCCTAAAAAAGACGCCAGAAGGCTACCTACTCACCAGCAAACAATACGTCGCTAATGAAGAGCTCCGAAAAGTAATAACCTCCAAGCACCGCAGAACAGGCAAACCTAGACTTGCAACTCCCGAAGAAATGAAATCCATCTGGAAAACCAAAATCTAATAACCAACAGAGCCCCACGCGAAACCCCCTCATCACCCAAACAACCTACACCATAAAAACAAATAAACAAATAACTTCTTTTACGTGCTTGCCCTGCTAATACAAAAAAACAGTAAACCCAATAGCGTGATATCAATTCGTCAAATTATTTTGTCAAGTTGAATTTCTCAGCTTTACTTTTAATTATCTGTTCGATATCTGATAATCCTCTTTTTCTATATTGGTCTAAGATGGCTGTATATTCCTTGAAGTTTGGCAAATAAATTTCAGAATGCGAAAGATAACCTTCTGTATAATCTTGTGCGAATTGTCTTACAACGGGATATATGATGTGTATATCAGGATGCATTATTTTCAAACAAAATGTTGCAACTGCTTGTAACTTACCTCCTGTTGGAGATAATGCTATCTTGTGAGTAAAATTTACTTGGCGAGGGGTATAGGCAAAAAAGAGCAACAGAGGCTTACCAAAAAAATGGGTTGTTTTGGGTTGTGGGGTTTGGAGATCTGTTTGAGGGGGAGAAGGGAGAGCGTGCTAAAAATTAATGGTTCTCCAAACCTTTCCACCCAACCCATTTTTCTGGTTTTGTTTTTTGCCCTCCATGATTATAAGGCTTTGAAAGCCTCAAACCACCTGTTATATTGCGACAGCATGTCTAACGAAACGCTTGGTTTGCGATCTTCAAAGATTTGCCGGAAATCAGCCATCGTCAACGCCCGCGGTTTAGCTTCTTTATCCATTGCTTTGCCTGACTCAAAGAATTCTCCGATGAGACTGAGTTGGGCGGATTGGCAAACGTCGCGTATGTCGCTTCCTGAAAAACCCTCTGAAAGCCGAGCTAACTCTTGCAAGTCCACATCCTCGGCTATTTGCAGGTTACTCGAGTAAAGCTTAAGCATGTTTAGTCGGGTTGCGTTATCGGCTAGTGGCACAAGAATTCTCTTCTGGAACCGCCGAATAAACGCCCAATCCAAATCCCAAGGCTTATTNNGCGCCGATAACGTAAACGTGCAATGCCTTGCCCTTGTCAACGATGCCATCCATC
Source organism: Candidatus Bathyarchaeota archaeon (assembly GCA_003141855.1). Lineage (GTDB taxonomy): Archaea > Thermoproteota > Bathyarchaeia > Bathyarchaeales > Bathycorpusculaceae > Bathycorpusculum. The sequence goes on from PLNS01000014.1 coordinate 49,187, forward strand.
TCCTTAAGGAACTGGTTCTTAACCCTGATTTCGCCGCCGACCTCGTTAGAATGGTTACCCATCAACGAATCCAACTCATCAACAAACACAATTGCGGGTCTGCCATCAGTCGCTGACTTACGCGCCGAACCAAACAACTTCGCAACATTCTGCTCCGCCTCACCAAGCCACTTCGACATAATCGAAGCCGCATCAATAGAGTAAAAGTTAGCATCAATCTCAGTCGCAACCGCAGCCGCCAACAAAGTCTTACCGCAACCAGGAGGACCAAACAGCAATATGCCACGCGGCCAACCAAGCGGGAACAAATCAGGCCGCTGCACAGGGTAAACGATGGCTTCTTTAACCGCTTTCTTGGCAGTATCCAAACCGACAACTTCCCCCCAATTAACCTTAGGTTTCTCAGTCATCACAAGTTCCTCAGTTGGCTTTCCACCACCGCCATTTCCATCCGCGGTTGCTCCTCCACCGCCCCCATCATTATTGCTCGCTTCATTCATCTCACTAGACGAAACTGCCCCTTGAAGGGCTTTGATTCTTTCTTGATAAGCGATTGCTCTTTGAACGTAAACTTTGTTCAAACCGTACTCTGGGTAAAGCTGCACAAGCTGCAAGAGGCTTTCGATTGCTTTTTGATAGAGGGTAATGGCTCTTCCTTTTTGCCCTTGCTTATCCAAGCGTACAGCATCTAGGGCGTAAGCTGTTGCTGCTTTTTCTAGTTCATTCGACGCACTCATTATATTTTCTCTCCTTCTCTCTCTTATTCAGGTGATCGTAACTCAATTTTTATCTTGCCCTTAGTTCCCAAGTTTTCGAGGGCACGCTCAATTTCCTCATTAGAAGTCTTCAGTTCATTCGAACATCGACCTAAATCAATTTCACCGTTAGTCCTACGGACGTATTCGAGAAGCACATCTTCCAAACAAGGCTTCTCAACCTTAAGCGAGAACTCTTTAATCTCAGACTTCTTGTATGAGAACAAAGTCTGCGACGGATCAAACCCTGACTCTTCCACTGTTTTATGAGCATACACTTGCGAAGAACTGGCTGTAAGGGCTACAAGCTCTTTTATCGGTGTTTTCTCTTTCACAGGAGTAGTTGTCGGCGGTTGAGGAAGGGTTTCAGCCAGTTTTTGCTCAATGAAGCACGACACTTCTTTGAGGATTTCTTCGCCAGCTTCCGTCTTCTTTCCTACTGGAATAACCGTCTCGTCTGCGGAAAGCTTTGTGGCATGAAGCGTATCTTGGATTGTTTGATTAACGGTACTTAGTTCTGAGCTAACGTCGGGCAGAACCTGGAATAACTCTTGAGAAACACCTTGAAGCAGCCGCAGGGCAGGCTTCAAATCGGCAACAATGTCACCGAGCTCCTTTATTGTTTCAAGGCGCAGAACCACACGTTCAATAGCTAACTGAACGTTGTAGAGAAACTTTACAAGCTTTCGGACTTCCGCAATCTCTGTAGCGCACATTGCGGCTTTTTCTTTATTGTTCTTTTTTAGGGCAAACATGCAGGTTTCAAAAAGTATGCGGTCTCGCTCTTTTAAGCGGAAACTTGCCTGCTCCAGCTTGTTCTGCTGGACTCTTAGGGTACAAATAGATTTTGTGGCGACTTCACGTATAGGGGGAGGGGTTTGGTTAGTTAGACTTTTGATATTTTAGCCCTCCGCACCTATCGTTTTTCACTGTTTAATCCTGATTATATGCCGGCTTTTCCTATCTCTTTAACGTAGACAACCACTGGAGGCTCTGGAAGTTTCGACGCGTTACTTACTTGTTCAGCATAGATTTTGTTGGTTCTCAGCGAACTCTGCGGTTGATCGCCCAGTAGTACGCTTGAGAGTCTGCTCTTAGTCAACTCGAAATCGGTTTTTTCACTGGTTGCACGTCTAAGAGTATCTTGCAGAAGACCGAAAGCCATCCTGTAGTTTTCATCGTCGACTTTTCCTATTTCATGTTCGATTTCAAGGTTAGCGATGGCGTAGCTAAGAGAGGTTATCTCATCCTGACAACGATCGATTTCTATAGCAGATTCGTCGATGATGACTTGGGCATCCTTTTTCAACTGGGTTAATACGCTTGAGAAGCTGTTGTGGAGGTCTTGGTAGACTTCGGAAGTGATTTTTTTCTTGTCAACCAGGTCTTTTAGGGCTTCGTCTTTGCGCCAGATTAAGGGTATGTGATCGCAAAGTATGCCAGCTTGGTTTTTTATTTTGGATATGTATGTGACTTCAGCACCATTAAATCGTAAGCTTTCCATGGGCTGCTTTGTGAATTGACCATCACCGAATTCTACGTAGACGGCGTCAAATTTCCCGTTAGGAGTTAATGCGAAAGAGGCAACTTTTCCAATTACTCGTCCATATTCATTCTTTATTGGTTTACCAATAGAAAGAAAAAGATTGGAGTTAGACATTTTGTTTTTTTTTCTCCTTATCTTAGAATGTTGTTTTTTCTGCTTGAGTGGCTGGGGATGATGGCATTCCCGGGGGTAGATCTGGGAACTTGTCTTTTATCTTCTGCTCTGCGACTGTTGCTGCTTCGGTGAGAATCTTTGATGCGTCCTCGTTTACTGTGTCGAAGTTTAGTGTCATTCCGCTGCCTTGGCCTGCTTCAATCATGATTCCGCTTAGCATGTTGCCGATTTCGCCTAGTTCGCTTTCTGCTTCTGGAAATACGCTTACTAAGCCTGCTTTGACTGAACGTAGAACACCTACGGCTGGACCGAGAGTTGAAACTACGTCGCCTAGTTCTGAAACTGTTCGTAATCGTAATGTTATTTGCTCGAGAGCAAGTTTAGCATTCATAATTAACTTTGACATTTTCCTGACTTCAGCTAGCTCGTTGGCGAAAACGTTTGCGCGTGCACTGTCATGTTTTGTATAAGCGTCAACTATTCTTGCAAAGATTGCTTTGTCTCTTTGGCTGAACCTGTCGGTTGCTTGGTCAAGCTTCTGAACTTGAAGCTCTATGCGTCTGACGGCGAAGTCAAGTCGTGGTTTTAGTGGTCCTGGCGGTTTTACAGCGTCTTTAATGCGGTTTGCGAATGGTTCATCTTCCCGTTTACTTTCCCACTTTTTAGCGAATCTTTCTGACAATTTGATTACCTCTGCAAGCTCAAGATGCAGAAATTAATCTTATACATTGTTAACATGGTGGAAATATGCTCGTATATATGTACAGATATACATGACGGAAAAGATGCCCTGTAGCTTTAACTAGAAGAGTTAAACATGATGTCGGCGCTTGAGCGATTAGACAGAAATGTGTAAGTTAGACTAAAAAGAAGCGCCAACTAACTGCTCAAATAAAAAGGTGAATTGAATGAATAGCAGATTTAAAATGTTCGGTTTAATAGCTCTTTTAGGCTTCGTAGCAGGCGTTATAGCACAGCTCACAGCAACCTACGTTATTCCATGGATGATTATAGTTTTGCCATCGCTAGCCAGTTTGACAAGCTTCATGGTCGCAGGATTTGCTGGCGCAATCCTAACAGTTGCGATAGTCGGCGCTTGGGCTTACATGACTGGCAAAAAAGAGCCATACTAAAAATAAGAGCAATCTTCCCAGCCTCTTTCTTTACCCCAAACATAGTTTACCCTTTCTTTGCACCCTTCAAGTGCTCTTTTCTTCTATAGCCCCCTTATTTATAGTCTCAAAGGTTGCAGAGACGAGAATGCAGGGATAGCATGTGCTTGTGGGGTCTTGGAAACATTTTCTAGCCGTATATGCTATGGGATGCTGGATTGTTCAGCATTTGTTTTGGCGTTGTTTTGCGAAAACTGTTGTGCAGTGGACCTATAACTTCTACCAACGCTTGGATGTGCCTCGTAGCCGCCGTCTGCAACTGCACGAAACTATGGACTCGGTAGCGGAAAAAGTAGTCATTCCCGTTAAGGGTCTTCGTACCTCGATTTCCTCATTGTCCAAGCTATGAGCATCATCGTCCAAGTTAATTTACGTTTTCTAGCAACATGAGCGTTCTCACTTTGTAGCTTTGGATACGCCGTGGCTGGTTTTGTCCCAGTAAAAAGGGTTTCTTATTAGTTGAATTAGTCCTCTCCAGCTTGCTATGCTATGGAGCACCCAATATAGTGGCATGAGCAATGCATATGGCGTATAACGGTATTTTTTCAGTTTTACGCAAGCTATAACGTAAATTAACAGGTAAGAAACATTGCCAGCTACAAGGTTAAGGATAGATATTAACTGAAGGTAACTTGGGTCCAACCAGTTTAAGTTTATAGGCAGCAGAAAACTTGCCGCCGTAAGTATCCAAAGTATCGGGTTTATAATTGGAACAAAGATTCCAGCCCCAAAGGTAAGCTGGAACTTGAGGAACTGTTTAGCCCCCAAGTCCTTAAATAATCCTCTTGGATGCCGCATATGAACAAGGTATGTTTGAAGATGCCCCTTATACCATCGTGACCTTTGCCGAATCCAACTTTTAACCGCTACAGGCGCCTCTTCGTACGTGTAACTATCTATCATTTCAGTTTTCAGTTTTCGACAGGCTAACCTTATTCCTATATCAGCGTCTTCAGTAACGTTATATGGGTCCCACCGACCGAGCTCATCAAGACTCTTTTTTCGGAAATGATTACTCGTGCCACCCAGCGGAATGGGCGCTTCAATCCAATCTAGCCCTTGCAGGTAAAACTCAAACCAATTCGCGTATTCAATCGAGAACCACTTCGTCAGTATGTTTTCATCAGCGTTATAGAAATTAAGCTTCGACTGCAGACACACAACATCTCTGCCTGAACGCAAAAATACGATAGCGGCCTTTCTCAGTTGATCTGAATCAGGTTTGTCTTCGGCGTCGTAAATGATAACTAGCTCTCCCTTTGCCCAAGCAAACATAAACCGCCCACCAGTTATCTGGACCTTTGACCGCAAGAATCTTTTTCTGAAATCACATGAGATAACGTCTGCAGTTCGGGCAGTAATGCTGGTTTTCCTCAATTGTAAAATGGCAGAACCTGCAAGTCGGAGTAGAAAACCATTTTGACAGCATGGACTGGGTGTTAGCGTTGCCCATTTTGTGTTCATATCTTTTTCCTACAAACACGCTTAATTCAATCAACACAACCAAAGCCACAAACAGGTATAGGTCTCCTTGAGGCGTTGCACCCGGTGAGATTAACATCGCGGCGATTCCAAGTCCTGCGTAGATGTACTTTCTTTGTTTAGTGATTGTTTTAGTGTGCAGTATGCCGAACTTTACAAGAAGTACGAAAAACGCTGGAATCATGAAGAGTACTCCGCTTATTATAACGGTGAAAAAAATTGTGTTGTAGAAATCCATAATCGGGAATAATTCTACCGCATTTACCGCGGTATAAAACGGAAGGAATCCTTGAATAAACGAGGGTGCTAAAAAGAAGAATCCAAAGATAGCACCAACTATGAAGAGAACTGTTACAGCGAAAACGAATGGAAAAATCGCTTTCCGCTCATGCGGGTACAGTGCTGGATCGATGAATTTGTAGGCTTCGTAAGCAAATATTGGTAAGGTTATGCCGATTGCGAAGACGAGGGCGGCATACGCATAGAGCGTAATGGGGTCAGACATGGAATTAGCAAAAAGCTGCGCACCTTGCGGTAAAAACATGTTAGCGATATAAACCAGAATCACCGACATTAGGGGTTTGTAATTGTTGGTCAATGCAAAGAAGTCGGTGTTGCCCGGAAGAATAAGCATAACGAAGAGGGACACTACAAAAACCGCGAGGACTATCTTCATGCGTTTTATGAATTCGGTAACGTGACCCCAAAAACCTTCAAAGAAATTTTGTACTTCGGGCATGTCAATAACTCAATTTTATTTAGCGTGTTTGCCATTTTTTGAATTAGTAAAAAGTGGAAGTAGAATCTCCTCTACTTCTTTACACTGGCTAATCAGTAGAGAAATTTTTAGGGATTCAACTATTCTTTTTTGCCAAGAAAAAATAAGGGCTACAGTAGCCATTATTCGGCGCCTAAAATTTTCACTTTCACGGATATTTCGTCGGATAGTTGCTCTCTTGTTTTACCTTCAGTAGGTACGCCTAGTTTTTGGGCAGTTTCAAGCAGCATTTCGTCTTTAGTCTTTATTGCAGGTGCAGAAGCAACAGGAGCAACGGTAGTGGTTGGAGTAGTAATGACTGTAGTTGCAGCATCAGAGAATTCTTTCTGTGCTTTACTAAATTCGCCTTTGGCTCTGCCTAACGCTTTCGCAAACTCTGGAATCTTCGCTGGACCCCACATGATGATAACAATGGCAACAACACCGATGATAATCCATTCCCATCCTTCAAGCATAAAAAAACTCCTAAAAGTTTATTCTTAGTTAACTCTTAGTCGGTTGAATTCTTAAATACGTTTGTTGGTGTACATGAACAACCACAACCACTGGCAAACTAACCAAACTAACCATTTCAAATCTGTAAAGTTTTCCAGTAAGCAGATAAATATACGGTTGTATTATCTTTGAGAAAAGGAAAACGTAAGTTTCAAGAAGCCTCGTGTTAAGCTGGAGAATATTTAAATGAAGTATGTGCTCGTTGTTGGAGATGGAATGGCTGACTACCCCGTGCCAGAACTGGGAAACAAGACTCCGCTTCAAGCAGCCTACAAACCAAACATGGATTCCATAGCCGCCAAAGGCAGAAGCGGCCTCCTCAAAACTGTTCCAGACGAGTTAACTCCAGGCTCCGACGCAGCCATATGCTCAGTTTTAGGTTACGACCCAAAAGTGTACTGTACGGGCAGAGGACCCTTAGAAGCTCCTTCAAGAGGCATAAAACTCGCAGAAAACGACACAGCATACAGGTGCAACCTAATAACCGAAAAGGACGGCGCAATCCTTGATTATTCTGCAGGTCACATAACCACAAGCGAAGCATCACAGTTAATTGCAGCGGTAAAAAACGCCTTCGAAAAACCCAATCAAATCGAATTCTTCGTGGGTTTAGATTACAGGCACTTTTTGATACTGCGCAACTTTCCCCACCCAGAACTTATCCAGTGCACTCCACCNNGGTTCCAGAGAGATTCTGCGGTCTCACCCAGTGAACATTGCACGGGAAAAGGCTGGCAAACGACCGGGAAATCTGGTTTGGCCTTGGGGCGGCGGCAAAAAACCCTCCATGCCAACGCTCAAAGAAAAGTACGGTGTAAAATCGGCAGTTATTTCTGCGGTTGATTTGGTGAAGGGCATTGGAACTTACGCGGGTATGGAAATCATAAAGGTTCAAGGTGCCACGGGCTTAGATAACACGAATTATGAGGGCAAAGCCGACGCAGCATTAAAAGCGCTCAGGAACAACGATTTGGTTTTTGTGCATGTTGAAGCGCCAGACGAAGCAGGACATTGCAGGGATTATAAGTTGAAAGTGAAAACGATTGAAGACTTGGATAAGAGATTACTCGGCAGGATTTTTGATGGCTTAAGTGGACCATACGCAATCGCAATTCTACCAGACCACCCAACGCCCGTCAAAACTGGGACGCATTCAAGGGAACCCGTGCCTTTCTCAATTGCGTCGCCATTTTTGAAGCCCGACGGTGTCAAAAAGTTTGATGAGTTCTCCGCAAAGAAAGGTGCGTTCGGGTTAGTGGAGAATGATTATCTTATTTCGCTTCTTCTTAATTCGGGCAAGCCCTAAAATTTAGGGCTGAAGCAGTTATGCTTTTGGGCATTCCTGTTTTGAGTCGATGGCTTTTATCCGTTTGGTTATGACTGTTTTGATTTCAGGGTCATCTTCGCTTCGCCAAGCGTCAACTAAGAGTTTTTTTGCCATGCAAAGGCTTTTTTCTCCGAAGAGGTTGGCGAATTTGCTGGAGCGTTTTTCCAGTATGCGGAAGTATCGCGGTAGAACACAGACGAAGTTTATGGGGTAGCGTTTGCTCTTGTCTAGGTCGACTACGACTAGTTGGATGCGGTCGAATTGCTGGCTTCCGTTTTTGATTGCGTATAGTTTTAAGTTCAATTCCCCCACCTTCCCCTGCAGATTTTTATCAAGTTAATGCTAACTACAAGTTTAACTATTCGTTATAACTACCTAAACTTTCTGAGTCATATTAAACTTTCCCAAAAACAACCCCAAAACCCCGCAAACCAAACAAAAAACCCGGCCCATTCACACTCAAAAGGACAGGTGAGCACAGGACTCTGAAATTTACAACCAAGGAAAGAGCATATTTGGAGCCTAATAGGAATACTATGCAGAAACCTAAGAGGGGTAGGTCGGTATTGTTGTTTTCAGCAACCATTAGAATGTTAAAAAGCAAAACTACCAAACAAGGTTACACTAACGAGTTGCATCTATTCAGGGCAAATTAGCCTTGTTTATGCTAAAGAGTTAAAACAAACGTTTCACGGTAACTTTAACTTAGAAGACAATGCAGATTGAAAGCTCCAGTTCTGTTTTCGAATTACTCGCAAAACCCGTCCGCAAAGCCTTAGCAGAGCTCGGCTTCACCACGCCCACCCTGCCACAGACCTTGGCTTTTCCGCCAATCTTGGAAGGCAAGAATGTGCTCTTGATTGCCCCAACCGGCACCGGAAAAACCGAAGCAGTTCTTTTGCCAATTTTCTCTAAGCTGGTTGAACAAAAAAAACAAGACCAAAAAGGCATACAAGTAATCTACATAACGCCGCTTAGGGCATTAAACCGCGACATGTTTAAGCGCTTAACCTATTGGAGCCAACAATTAGACATAACTGTTGAAGTTCGGCATGGCGACACAGAGATGAAAATCCGCCGAAAACAAGCCCAAAAACCGCCCCAAATGCTCGTTACCACGCCTGAAACTTTGCAGGCGATTTTGCCTGGCTCGCAGATGCGCAGACACCTCAGCAACGTGCAATGCGTAATCATTGATGAGGTGCATGATTTGGCGGAGAGCAAACGGGGCGCACAATTAACCATAGCGCTTGAACGAGTTTTTGAGGTAACTGGCAAAGAGTTCCAGAGAATCGGTTTATCCGCAACCGTTGGCAACCCCGAGGAAGTTGCGCGTTTCATCGCTGGAACCAACCGAGAAATCACCATCGTGCAAGCGGTTCTGGCTAAAAACTACCGTTACCGCGTCGAATACTTGACGCCGACGGAGAAAGACTATGAATTAGCCGCTAAACTGGAAACCTCGCCTGAAGCGTCAGCGAGAATTCGCCGATTAACCGAATTAATTGACAGCCACAAATCCACTTTGGTCTTTGTGAATAGCCGCACCATCGCTGAACTGCTTGGACACCGCTTCGACCAGCTAAACCGCCAAGACATAGCGGTACACCACGGTTCGCTGTCAAGAGAAGAAAGGGTACTCACCGAAGACGCCTTCAAATCAGGGCAGTTAAAAGCCATCATCTGCACAAGCACGCTGGAGTTGGGCATAGACATCGGCAACGTAGACTTGGTTATCCAGTACATGTCTCCAAGGCAAGTCAGCAGCCTCATCCAACGCGTCGGCAGAAGCGGACACAGCTTAGAGAGGCTCTCGGAAGGAGTCATCGTCACCGCTTACCCAGACGACACATTGGAATCGATGGCGGCAGTAACCAACGCTAAAGCGAACAAGATTGAACCCGTAGTTTTCCACAAAAACGCCCTGGATGTTTTGGCGCATCAAATCGCAGGCATCTTAATGGACAAAGAAGCCATCACCCAAAAAGAACTATTAACCATAGTTCAAAGGGCTTACCCCTACAGCACATTAACCGAAGAAAAACTGCAAGACGTAGTGCAGTTTTTAGAGAGCCTCCGTAAACTAAGAACTGAGGAAGAAGGGAAAGTTTTGAAAAAAACAGGACGAACACGCGAATACTACTACACCAACCTATCCATGATACCCGACGAAAAACGCTACCCCGTAATCAACATAATCAGCGACAGAAAAATCGGCACTTTAGGCGACGAATTCATAACCCTGCACGCGCGTGTGGGCTTGCATTTTGTTATGCGTGGAAAGGTTTGGCGTATCGTCCAAATCCAAGACGAAACAGGTACAGTGCATGTTCTGCCTGCGGAAGACCCATCGGCTGCTATTCCAGGTTGGGATGGAGAAATCCTGCCTGTGCCATTTGATTTAGCGCAGCAAACCGGTGTCATGAGGGAGAAAGTCGGCAACTTGCTCAAGCAGGGCAAAAAACCTGAGGCAGCGGCGGAAGAATTAGCCGTGGAGATGAAGACTGATAAGGAAACGCTCCTTGACACAGTTTTGGAGATTGATGAGTACCTAAAGGAAGGCGCACCTCTGCCCACGCACAACCGCATCGTCATTGAAGCTTTGGACCGCTACATTGTTGTTCACGCGTGCTTTGGCGAGCTTGTTAACCGCACGTTCGGCGGAATTTTCGATTCGGTTCTCTCGGAGCGTGAAATGATTACGGGTTGGTGGACCGACGGCTACCGAATCCTGATTGAGACAACGCGCAAGCCGTCTAAGCAAGAAGTAGAAGGCTTGCAGAAAGAACTCTTTGACTTGTCGGATGAACGTGTGGATGAGGCTTTCTTGAATTACGTGAACTCCAAATTCCCCTTCGTTGCCAAAATGAAGGCTATTGCTGAGAGGTTCGGCGCCATGCCCAGAGGAAAAACCTTAGCCCATTCTGGGCGCGGAGAAAAACTCAAAGCCGCCTTTGAAGGCACACCGATTTACGATGAGACTTTGCGGGAAGCCATGATGGACAAGGTGGATCTGCAGCAGGTAAAGCTGATTTTGCATGACATAAAAGAGGGAAAAATCACCCTCAACACAATCACCCGCGAAAAACCGTCGCCGCTGGCATACCACATTTTGATGCAGTACGCCGACACCGCCGAGTTAATGGCTCCTGAACGCTTACTCTTAACCAACATAGACCGAATGAAACACTCCATCGAAGCCAGAACCGCAAAACTGCTCTGCATGAACTGTGGCACATGGACAAAACAAATCCGAATAAAAGACCTAGCCGAGGAGCCAGAATGCGAAAACTGCCACTCACGCCTCCTAACGCTGCTGTATTTCAGCCAAGACGCGGATAAGCTGGTGGAGGATTTGCGCAAGCGCCGCGAGGGCAAAGAACTCACGCCTGAAGAACTCAAAGAACTCAGCAACGCCAGACGCAAAGCCGACCTGATACTGAGCTATGGAAAACAGGCAGTTCGCGCTCTTCAGGTGAAGGGGGTTGGTCCCGAAACGGCTTCACGCATTTTGGGCAAGATGCATCCCGAAGAAGACAAGTTCTACATGGATTTGCTCAAAGCGAAGGTTCAGTATTTGCGGACAAGAGAATTCTGGGACAAATAAAGGACTTTTTGATAACTAATCAGGATGCTTTCTCTAACTTCTTGAGCCATCAAGTCTTTAATGTTTATTCGCTTCTTTAGTTTTGGAGAAGAGGTCGTTGTGAAGTATTCAGTGCAAATACCGTTAACTGATTTTTTTCTTTCTTTTTAGGCATCGGTCATCATATTAGCATTTGGTTTTTGACCTTATTTATTCTTTCCAAGATGTTAGCCCAAAGGAACTTCTAGGATAAATAGCAAGAGTTGCTTACAAGGGTTTAATAGCAAATATTCCTTGAATCTTGACTTAGCCGTGATTACAGGTGGAAAAGCAGGAACCAAGAAAACTTAAGCGTTCTATCGGCTTGTGGAGCGCCGTCGCCATTAACGTTGGCGCAATCATAGGCGGCGGAATCTTCGTTGTAACGGGCATCGTCGCTGGTTACGCTGGCTCTGCCCTCATAGTGTCCATGGTTATCGCTGGAGTCATCGCTTTCATCACGGCTTTGAGCTTTGCAAAATTAACCGCTTGGCAGCCCGTGGAAGGCAGCGTTTACGAGTATGGACGCCAGCTGGTTTCGCCTTACGCTGGTTTTTTGGCTGGTTGGATGTGGATGGTTGCCAACACATTTACGGGCGCGGCAGTTTCGCTGGGGTTTGCGTACTATTTGACGGCTGCTTTTCCCAGTTTACCGACAGGTTTGGTTGCGGCTGTTTTGTGCTTGGGTTTTACTGGGTTGAATTTGGTCGGCGCCAGAGAATCGGCAACCGTTAACAACGTTCTCGTAGCCATCAAACTTGCAATTCTCGGATTTTTTGTGGTTTTCGGGGTTTTTCACGTGAGTGCTGGCAATTTTATTCCGTTTGTGCCTCTTTCAAGCGGCGTGCTCTATGGGACATTCTTCATTTTCTTTGCTTACGGCGGTTTTGCTAGGGTGGCGGTGGTTGCTGAGGAAGTCAAAGATGCCAAACGAAATGTGCCTCGTGCGATGCTGTTGTCTTTGGGAATTTCGATGGCGGTTTATATTTTGGTGGGGTTGGTTGCGGTTGGGTTGCTGGGTCCTGTTGGGCTTGCAGGTTCAGCTTCTCCTTTAAGCGCTGCTGTTGGTGTTACGGGTAATTCGCTGGCGGTTCAAATCATATCTGTTGGCGGTTTGGTAGCTACGGCAAGCGTTTTGTTGACTGCGATTTTAGGTGTTTCAAGGATGGCTTATTCGATGGCGCGGCGAAACGATTTGCCCTCTGCCCTGGCGCGTTTGCACAGCAGATTTTTGACGCCTTACTACGCGATTTTGGCGAGCGGCTTTTTGATGGCGGTTTTGGTGTTGTTTGTTGATTTGAATAGGGTGGTGGCGATTAGCACGTTTGCGCTTTTGTTTAATTATTC
>PLNS01000014.1:61839-87927 GCA_003141855.1 Candidatus Bathyarchaeota archaeon
GTGCAGAAAAAGTTAGTGCGCAAGGCTCAAAAAACGTTTTAGTCTGCGATAAGAATTTTAAGGTTCAACAAAGCTTACAATTAGGAAAACACCAATGCCGATTAAAGCCGTCCTATTCGACATGTTCGACACGCTCATGCTGATTGAGAAGAACCACGAGTTCTACAGTCCATCCCTGATGAGGATGTACAGGTACCTAAACAAGAACGGCATAGATGCCCCGTTTGAGAAGTTCAATACGGCATACATTCAAGCGCGTGACCAGCTTTATGCTGAGGCGGATTTGAATTTTGAGGAGCCCCACTTCAACGTTCGCGTTTCAGAGGCACTGAAAAGTTTAGGCTATAACTATGACGTTTCAAGCCCCATTGTGGCAGCGGCGACTAACGAGTTTTGTGAGGAATTCATGAAATATGTTCGAGTAGACGAAAATGCCGAAGCAACGCTGAAGGGGTTGCATGGAAAATACAAACTTGGAATAATCTCCAACTTTGCCATTCCCGAATGCGTGCTTAAACTGCTCAGAGCCAGCAATTTAGATGGGTTGTTTGATGTGGTTGTGGTTTCCGCCGCAGTTAACAAGCGTAAGCCAAGCCCAGAAATCTTCCAAAGCACTTTGAAGGCGTTGGGTGTTTCTGCGTCTGAAACAGTTTTTGTAGGCGACACAATTGACGCTGACATTGAAGGTCCAAAAGCTGTCGGCATGAAAGCAGTGTACATTGAGCGCCGAACGCAGAAAGCCTCTGAGAAGTTTTGCCCCGACAAAACCATAAAGAGCCTCAACGAATTGCCTTTGGCGCTTGAGCGTTGCTGAAAATTTGTGTCAGGTTTTTTGAGAAGCTGCGCTTTTTTTGATGCCGCCACAGGTTTTTAGCAGCTCTATTAATTCGCTGTGTTTTTGGAGAAAGCCTAAGCCTTGTTCGGTAACCACGTACCCTTCCCTGCCGTCATAGATTGTTCGGGTTATTAAATTGTTGTTTAGCAAAAAGGATAGGTAACTGTTTAGCTGTGTGAAGCTCAGGTTAGCTTTGTACATTATTTGTGTTTTAAGGGTACCTTCTTTGGTTATTCCTAGTATTTCTGCCATTATGCTTAGTTTGTCTCTTCTTGAAGATTTAGCGCTTAATACGTACGTTCACTTCTACTATCCTCTTGTATCTTATTTCTCCTTATAAGGTTTTAAAAAAGAGACCAGAATAGTTAGAAGAAAATAATATTTTTAGTCAAGAAATGTTTCAAACGCTTCCTTTTCTCATGCCATAGAAAACCTTTATTGCTTCAGCGAGAAAAGCAATGTGTGAAGACGCATGTTGATTGGTGCAATTTCGGATTCGCATGATAATTTGCCGCTGGTAAAAAAAGCCGTAGAAATCCTAAACCAGCAAAAGGTTGGCTTGGTGCTCCACGCAGGCGACTACGTGGCGGGCTTTGTTATCCCAAAATTCAAGCAACTGAACTGCAAACTCATCGGCGTTTTTGGCAACAACGACGGAGACCACGAACTTCTAAAAAAACGCTTCAGCGAAACCGCCAACTGCACCATCCGCGACCGATTCGCCTCCGTGCAAGCGGATGGTTACAGAATCGCCCTACTGCATGGGGATGAAGTGGAACTGCTTAATGCGTTGGCGGACAGCGGATACTTCAACGCCATCGTCCATGGGCACTCACACCAAAAAGGCATACAAACCAGAGGCAAAACCTTGATGATTAACCCCGGAGAACTCTGCGGATACCTAACAGGAAAACCCACAATAGCCATACTAGACACCACAAAAAACGAAGTAAAAATAATCGAATTATAACTTTCTTCTGTTGTTTGGGCAAGATATTAATTATATTACTTGCTTTCGTTGTATGGTTCTCTCAGCAAGTTAGCCTTAACAAATAATTCCTTTAGTTGCTCGTCGTTTGCTCCTTTGCGGATAGGCGTCAAAATATCGGTTAGGTTGTCGTTTCTCATTAGGCAGGGTTTTAGTTTGCCGTCGCTTGTGATGCGCATTCGGGTGCAGTGCATGCAGAAGTCGCTGTTTTCTATGGGTTTTACGACTTCGATGGTTGCGTTTGGTAGGTGGTAGATTAGGCGGTTGTGCATGAAGGGGCGTTTTTCGATTGTGACGGCTTTTTCGCGGAGCATGTTTTCTTGTTCGTCTAGGCTGCGGTGGTGCTCAGCATAGTACTTGTCGCCGACGTTTACGGGGTCAAGCTCGATTAGCTGCAGCACAACGCCCGTTCTTCCAGCGTACTCTATCAGGTCGGGCACGTCGCCCACGTTTACGTCTTTGAGGACAACCATGTTGAGCTTCACTGGGCAAAAATCCGCTTCAATGGCGACTTTGACACCATCTAACGCTACTTCCAATTTTCCGCCCGTCAACTTATGGTAAGTTTCTGGGTTAAGGGATGGCAAACTAATGTTCACGCGCCGAAGTCCGCAGTCGCGCAGTTTCTTTGCCATGCCGCCTCCAAGCAACAGCCCATTAGTGGTCAACGATAAATCTCTCAAGCCCGCAATTGCCGCTATGCCAGCGACGATTTCAGGCAGGTCCTTGCGCATGAGCGGTTCCCCGCCAGTCAACTTCAACCGCGCAATCCCCAAGCCCACGGCGATTTTGGCGATGCGCACGATTTCTTCAACGGACATTAACTCTGCCGAGCGGTTCGCCCGCTGCACTTCGCCTTCGCGGTGGCAGTAGGCACAGCGATTGTTGCACCGCTGAGTAATCGAGATCCGAAGGTTTAGAAGGGGTCTGCCGCAGTTGTCTGTTAAACTCATCGTTATTCCCGTGCGTGCTTAACGATGTGAGGAGCCTCGGGCAAAATAAGCATTTCTAGCGCGGTCTTCACAGCGTCAGGCGAACCTGGAATACAAAACAACGCCTTACCCTTAACTACTCCAGCTACGGCACGGGACAGAACCGCGGCGGAACCCACGCGGTCAAAGCTTATCCTGCGGAAAAACTCGCCGAACCCCGGCAAGGTCTTCTCAAAGAAGGGCGAAACCGTCTCAATGGTGATGTCTGTGGGCGTTATGCCTGTGCCGCCGGAAAAGATGGCGACGTCCAAGGCGGATAAGCCCATGGCGTACATTACGGCGTCCTGAATCATCGTTTCGTCGTCGGCGATTATTTTTTTGAAGAGGACTTTCTGCCCAGCCTTCTCTAGCAAGTCCACCAAGGTGTCTCCGCCGACGTCGCTGACTTCTTTTTCGCCTTGCTCGATTTGGTTGTAGCGGGAGGTGCTGCAGATGTAAACGCCGAAATTCAACGTTTTAGGCGCTTTTGATTTATGTGCTTTGGAGCTTTCACTCATACTTTATGCCTGCTTGAATTTTTTGACAACATGAATATTCTCAATCGCCGTCGAAGGATATTGCCCTGCAGCGTCTTTTTCGTATTGCTTGGTCATGTCCCAAACCGTCAACAGCGCCATGGAGACAGCGGTTAGGGCTTCCATTTCCACGCCCGTCTGCGCTCTGGTCTTAACGGTGGCTGTAGCTGTAACCGTGCATTTATCAGAAACCTTCACGTCCACTTCCACGTTAGTCAACGGCAACGGATGACATAGAGGAATCAAATCACTCGTCTTCTTAGCCGCCAACACACCAGCAATCTTCGCCGTGTAGAGGGGGTCGCCTTTAGCGATTTTCCCAGCCTCAATCAACTCTATCGTTTGCGTCTTCAACTTTATTGTACCAGTCGCGGTTGCTTCACGAAAGATCTCTGCTTTCCCCGAAACATCAACCATAGCCATGCTTAAATCAACCCTATTTACCCTGTTCTGTGGTATAGTTTGTTTTTCTTGCTTTTATCCATTAACACCTTCTTTTCCAGAGCCGTCTCCCATCTACTAGATTTAATGTTGAAAAGATATGCTTTTATTTCTTTCAAGCACAATTATAATTAGGGGAATTTCATTTTGGGAAAGCTTACTTTTGCAATATTATTGATAGCCATTATGGTTGGCGGGCTAGCTTTTGTTAATATCATACCTTTTGGAAATGCGCAGACTTCTAAAACAGTCAACGGCATAATCACCTCAGATACCACATGGACTAAAGGCAAACAGCCCATACTCACTCACAGGTCCAGTCCTTGTAAACAAGGATATAACATTAACAATTGAACAAGGAGTTACGGTAAACCTCAACAGTTATTATTTACAAATAGACGGCACATTACAAGCATTGGGAAGCAGCAATGACCCAATTTATTTAAACGGAGACAGTCAATACCCCAATTACGGTATCACTTTTACGTCATCAAGTAGCAATTGGAATGAAACAACAGGTGCCGGCTGCATTATCGAAAATTCCATTCTTAACTCAATCGAATTAGAGATAAACAGCACATCCCCGAAAATAGACAGAAATTCAATTAACGGATTCATAGATGCACACATAACTGCTTCACCCATTATTACGAACAACAACATCACTGGGGGAAATAGTTACCAAACAGCAATAACAGGCGGATTTTCATCCATAATCTCGAATAACACCATAACAAGCAACCACAATATAGCAATCTTGGCTTACGACTCAACGATAATTTCAAACAATACTATCGAAGGCAGTAGACAGAAGGGAAGCAATGCACATGCATGCAGGGTATATAACAATAAAATTTCCAATTGCACAGAATGGGGCCTTTTATCAGATTCATCTACAATTCAAAATAATTTAATCGCTAATTGTTACCAAGCCGTAGTCACTTCAGGGTTCGATAACATATTTAATAACACGATTTCAAGTAATTCGATTGCTATTTATGCATATAATTATCCAACTACAATTACGTATAACAATATAGAAAATAGTACTCAATACTGCATCAAGTTAGACATAACTGAAAAATACCCACTAAACGCAACTTATAATTGGTGGGGAACAACCGACCAACAAGCAATCAACCAGTCAATCTATGATTCCAAGAATGATTTTAACTTGGGCACAGTGAACTTTGTTCCGTTTTTGACTTCGGCTAACCTTCAAGCAATGCCTAATATAAACGCTCCAATGCCAACACCAAATCCGTCGTCCTCTCCATCGCATACACCGTCCGTTCCAGAGTTTCCAGCAGTCATGATAGTTACAACTGTACTCCTGATAGCGTCGATAGCAACAGTAGTTCACAAGCGAAAATCGTTTATTCTAACAAAATTCTAAAAAAATAAAAATGTTCTAAGCTAAACGATGGGTGCTTTATATAAGAGGGGCTATAGTTTGTGAGCGAAACTAGAGTGCAGCTATCCTAGAAAAGGCTAAAAACGTCTAGAAAACAACAAAAAAGACCTAAATTCCATTTCCAATAGGTTACTATTTTTCCCAAGCCTCAATCAAAGCCGCAACCGCCTTCGCCTTAACTGAACCCTCATTGAACCTGTACATCCGAACGCGACCATACGTGCGCTCCTGCAGAATCCCCTCAGATTCCAAAACTTTGAGGTGCTCCGAGGTCGAGGCATAATTCATTTTTAGCCGCCGAGCAACATCCGAAACGTTCAGCTGGCCCAACTTGTAGATGAGTTTTAGGATTTTCATGCGGGACTTTGAAGAGAAAACAGCCTCTAACTCCATGCTTTCACGCTCGCCCTTTTTCTGCCTGCAAACTCGCAGTTAATTCCTTCTCCAACTCGCCTGCGGGAATGGTTGGCAGGGAAAGCCGAGTTGTCCGTCCACGCGTCTGGGCGGTTGTTACCTCGGTTTTCAATACGCCTAACTTTGAGAGGTACTGGGCGTAGTTCCAGATTTGCGTATGACCATTGGGTGTTTCGCCGAACTCTTCGCATGCAACCGCATACGCCTTTTCAACCTCGGATAGGGAAACGTAAGCCTGCTCGTTCTCCTTGAAATAACGCGCGACCGCAAGCAGGAACAGTTTTTCATGCAAGCCAAGCTCCGACAGCTCGCTTCGCCGCAAACCAGGAATAATGCTCGACACCGCCATCCGAACGCACTCGGGCTCCACACAACCCGCTTCCTGCGCGTCAGCGTATTTTCCAGCACGCCACAACAACTCGATTCCGAAGCGGGCGTTTCCAGTTTCAGTGAAGGCCAACTCCGCAATCAAATCCACCACGTCTTCGGGCACCGCGCCCAGCTCGAAAGCCATTGCGACTCGGTCGTTTAAGATGTCAACGAGTTGCTCTTTGTCGTAACGGTCTAACCTGATGATGGTGCGTTGGAGGGTGCTTTTGGCGCTCTCATCCAACTGCTCAACAGCTTTCAAATCACGCATAATAAAAATGAAAGATAGCCTCTGCGGTTTGCCCTGCCGCATCTCCTGCAGCCTAGTGAGCTTGTAGACTGCGTCCGAGCCTTCCTTCTCGATTAGACTGTCGAACTCATCGAGGGTTAGTATCATGTGGGCGTTTTCTTCATCCAAAACCTGCATGAGCGTTGTAAGGATTTCTTCGGCTCCATAGCCGCGGGCTGGATAGTTGGGGCGGAAAAAGGTGACGGCGCGGTGGAGAATCGGCGAGAGGCTTCCGCGGTATTCGCGGCAGTTAACGTGAACGTAGCGGAATTTTATGCCCCGCTTGTTGGCTTCGGAGGTAATGTTTGAGCCGAAATGCTGGGCGAGGGCGGTTTTTCCAGTGCCTACATCACCCGTCAAGATGACTCGCTGCGCCATCTTTTCTGGACAACGCAAGATGAAGTTGAAGAATTCCATGAGGAGGCGGTGTTGTGTTTCTCTGTGCGGCAGCTTTTGCGGAATGTAGTTTATGTCAAGCTTTGATTCGTCTTTGAACACGCTTTGATGCGGCGCCACTTGATTCCTCCAGGATACAGTGTATTGTTTTTTGGATAATATTATGTTTTGGAACAGAAAGCTATATGTTTTAACGTAAACCTGATAAAAAATTGGTTTGCTGACCAAAACACAAAATAGGCAAACCAGTAACGTGGATTGTGCAGTGGGGAGAAAACAACTTGTCAAACTTAGCCAATAGCTGTGAATATTTAACAAGTGAGAAACTATGTCTAGCTGTCCTTGAGAGCGAGAAAGCAAAGGCAACTAGGCAGGTTCGATGCAGAAATGACGAGAAGATGACCTGTTGCTACCTTTGCATGTTTGTACTGGATTGTGCGACGCCCTGCAGATTTTTAGGGAGTACTGAAAATGTGTCCCAACAAATTGACCCTGAAAAAACCCCGATCAACAGCACAGCCTTGAGTGAAGAAAAACCCGAAGAAAACAAAACAAAAAACGCCCCAGCTACTTGCTCTTTATGCAACGTTGAGATGTCCCAAACTCGAACCAAGTTTAGAATTGATGGATGGGAAGGTTCAAGTCAAAAACCAGCTGACGATGATTCAGGGAAACTTGGGAAGGAAGTATTTCCTGTAATAGTTTACCTATGTCCAAAATGTGGCAAAATCGATTTTAGGGCTGATGAAAAACTAAACAAGAACTAAGTATTTCACCAAATATGCTGGGTTAAGGCTTTTCTTTGGTTGCTGAAAGACGTGTACCACACTCGGTACATTCCCAACAAGTGAGTATCTTGTTTTTGTCATAAACAGGATTCATTTCTTCTTCGCATTCAGGGCACAGTTTTTCCAGTTGATTCTGTTTTGACATTCGAATTTCAGACGTTTCATGCGCTATTATGCAATATAAACCAACTGGTGTTTAGTCGTAATGAGAACTATTAAGACAAACTCTCTTGCCGTAAATCTGTGTTGCGTCGAGTTTTATTATAAGGCATTTTAGTGTAGTTTAAAATAATTCAGAAAAGTTAACGCTGGAGATAAAGGTGCATGAATCCTCAGATTGGGGTTTTGGAACAAAACACTAATAAACACATTCAGCAATCCTATTTTCCGACACTAACATGATACCAAAATTCTTCTTTTTCACAAAGGGAGTTGGCAAACATAAAGAACAACTCCAATCATTCGAATTAGCCCTGCGAGACGCGGGCATCCAAATGTGCAACTTGGTTGCCGTATCCAGCATCGTCCCGCCTGGATGTGAACTTCTTACACGCGAGAAAGGCTTAAAGATGATACAGCCCGGCGAAATCACGTTTGTCGTCATCGCCCGCAACGCAACCAACGAACCGCACAGGCTTGTAGCATCCTCCGTCGGCGTCGCGATTCCCTCAGGCAAAAACCAATACGGCTACCTCTCTGAACACCACTCATATGGACAAACCGACGAGTCAGCAGGCGACTACGCAGAAGACCTAGCAGCAACCATGCTTGCGACAACCATGGGCATCCAATTTGACCCAGAAACTGCATGGGACGAACGCAAACAACTCTTCAAAACCACAGGCTTAATCATAAAAACAGCCAACATAACCCAATCCGCAGCAGGCGACAAAAACGGCCTCTGGACAACCACCGTAGCCGCAGCAGTCTTCGTACCAGCAGAAAACAACAAACCAAAAGAATAAAAAAAATAAAAAGTGTTAAAGCAAGTTTCTTTTTGGATTGCGTGTTTTTCACCTATTTAGCGTTCAATACCACATTTTGCTTCTTTAAAGCGGCAAAGTCAAGGCTTAGCACTCAAATTGTTTTGGGCATATTTGGGTCCTAATAGTCAATCATTGCAGAAACCTATAGAGGGGAGGTAGGTGCACGAACCTATTTGGAGCCTAATAGAAATAGGATGCACAAACCTATAGGGGGTAGGTCGGTATTGGCGAACCTGTTAACCGAAAGTAACAACCTCATGCACAAAACCTCTAAGCGATTACAGTGGAAACTTCTTATCCAGCCTCTAACAATAAGCCTGACGGGGAAGCAGAAAAATCAGCGAAACCATAGAGTTTCCAAAATCGTTCATGGTGTTAGGCAACCTTGCCGTCTTGCTCTGGATTATCCTTGACAGCTTGGGTTTGTGGCTTTTCAATCAGGCAGCAGGCTGGATATTCCTCGCGGCTGCACTCATCGGCATCTACGGCATACTAAAGTTCCTGGGCTGCCTTCGACCCTGCTACCACTGCAAAAAATGCACCTTTGGCTTAGGCAGAATAACCGCCTTGTACTTCGGCAAACGCAACCTCAAAGACTACAAAGAAACCTACGGCGTAGCCGCAGCCATCTTCTTCTACATTCTGCTCGGTCCATTTCCAACAGCAGTTCTGCTCGTTTCCACCGTTCAAATGTTTAGTGTTCTCAAAATTGCGGTTTTGCTGGGTCTCCTGATAGTTTCAGTCTACAGCGGATTGACTTGGCGCACAAACCGCAACCGTAAAACTCCCAATTAGGGCTTCTGATCGAAAAACCTTTCTAACTTCGAATTTTCAGTCTTCTTAAGCACTTCAGCACAAACTTTCGGGTCAAGCGCCTTGAACTCCAACCCAAGCGTAACCAGCAACCTCTGCACATCCTTGCCAAGACTGGGCGCAACCAGCACGGCGCGGACTTCACGGTTAACCTTGGCTTTGATGGGTTCAATGTACTTTGCCAACTGCAGCGCAGCCTCTTTCGACGCGGTTTTGCGTTTAACTTCAACTATGACGAGTTTGCCGTTTTTGTCTTCGCCGTAGATGTCCACAAAGCCAGGCTCAACTTTTTTCTCCCAGCTAATCGGCTTGAAGCCCTCTTCAAGCAGTTCAGGCTTAAGAAGAATCGCCCGATGCATGTCGTCTTCGCTTGCGTGTAAAAGAAAGTCTCCTGAATCGGAGAGGTTAAGCGAGGAAACCATGTAGACATTGGCGAAGGTTACGCGGACGCTTTCACGCGGCTTCTGCCGAATCCCATGAACTTCTAGCTCGTCGTCTTTGACTTGGACATGGAAGATGCTGCCTGCGGGTTGCCAGTTGACGGGTTCGTAGCCGACTGGTCGGTGGACGAGGAGGGAGCCGTCGGATTTGATGATTAGGAGGCGTTCGCCAGGTTCAAGCGTTGAGCGTGCCCTGCCAACGTAATGTACGTGGCATGTGCCTGCGACGATAAGGGTTCTTCTTTGAGCAAACGCTTTCTCAATCAGCACGGCAGCTTCCGCTAAGGTGGGTTCTGTTAATACTGCGAGTTTGTTTGGTTGCTGCAATTTGTTTTCGCCAACTATTTTAGCAGGCATTGGGTACATAAGATTTCTTGAAGGAAACGCGATTGACGGGTTGGAAAGACAAGCGCAAAGTAATGCAACGCTACGATGTGACGGCGGAAATGTACGATGAGCGGTATGCATGGGAGCAGAAGGCAAAGTACAAGAAAGCGTTGGAAAACGTCAACGTCGATGGCGCCACGGTTTTGGATGTTGGATGCGGCTCAGGGCTCTTCTTCAGCCAAGTCGCATCTCAAGCAGACATGGTTGTGGGCGTTGATGTTTCACGCAAACTGCTGCTTAAGGCTAAAGAACAGACGAGGGCTTTCCAAAACGCCTTCGTTCTGCAGGCTGACGCTGACCATTTGCCGTTTAGGGACAAAATTTTTGAGGCTGTTTTTGCTTTTACGGTGCTCCAGAACATGCCCAAGCCGGCTCAGACATTGGAGGAGCTTAAACGGGTTGTCAAGTTTGGCGGCAGGGTTGTCGTGACTGGGTTAAAGAAGGCGTTTCCGCTGGACCTTTTCATGGATGTTCTTGAAAACAGCGGTTTAAAGCTGGCCGCGTTTTTGGATGATGAAGCCGTTAATTGTTATGTTGCGGTGTTAGCCGCTTAACAATTGCATTTTCGTTTGCGGAGCTTAGTTTTACTCGGTTTCCTCTTCTGCTTCTTCCGCAGGCGCCGATTCCGACGCTTCCGCTTTCTGCTTCTCCGCAGACAGCAACATATCGATTAGCGCTTTCTGGTCCACTTCTGCCCTTGTCCGCCAATCCAAGTATAACTGTCCTTTGTCGTCCTGCATTAGGTAGCCGTAGCGAATGTACCTGTCAAGGTTTAAGCCAATCTTCCAGTTCGGCATTTTCTCGCCCAGCAGTTTCTCGACGTCTTTGCGTGCTGCTTGCCCTTTCTTGCTGATGATGTATGAGATTGTTACGGCTAAGCCTGCCAAGTCGTCGATGCGCCAACCCATCAACTTATCCTTAGTCACAGAGCCATTCGACAGTGCAACGAAGAATCTTGCCCTATCAAACTCCTCCAACGTCGGCTTTTCGGGAGCTTTCTCCTCTTCAAAGACTGTTTTAACCTGCAAATCCAGCGGTTTTAAGTAATCTTCGAGTAAGTCGAGTACCTTGGGGTAATCTGAACCTAACGCTTTGTGCAGTTCCCAGCCCTTCACACCGGGTTTTTGATGCCGCTTGTAGAAGAGCATCTGCGTTGCTTTCTTGACTTTGCTGCCGTAAACGCCTTTTTTCTTGCTGCTCAAATTTGTTCGCCTCTTTTCCATTTTTGCCAATCTTGACATGACACGGCGATTGGAACCGACGTTGATTGCTCCGTTAGCGCTTCCTTTCTGGGTTTATCGTAGGGTAGGATGAAGATGGTTTCTTCTAACCTATCAATCTCTAACGTTGCATAACCGTAAGTTACCAAGAAGCTGGTTAGAAAAGCGCGTTGCACTGTTTCTTCATACGTGTCAGCGCCGATAAAATCCCAATACGCAATCTTGCCATCCAAGCTTTTTTCGGCGACTTTGTTTTTGAGTTCCTGCCAATAGCACTCCAGCTCCTCGGAGAATTCGCGGTCGCTTAAAACGCGTTGCTTAACCAGTTCCTCACGGCTTACTGAACCCATCGCAACTTCGGAAACGTCTATATCTTTCCATCTGTCGCCCATAGGAGCCAACGCTTCCCAGTACAGTAATCCCTGTGCCAGACTGTGAAGACTAAGCTGCTCAAACTCAACCAGCGGACTCCAAGCCCCAAGAAAAACATCAACCATTCCTTGTTTGCTGGTTTGGCGGATTTTTTCTTCCAAGAGAAACGGGTCAGTGTAGAGCGAGTTTGAGCGTTGCTTAACCCATTCGCTCTGCATCTTGATTACTGAAGCTAAGTGGTGGAGGGCTTCTGCGTCGAGTTTTAGCTCGTCGGGGTTTTCCCAATTCGGAAAATACTCCCTGACTACCTTGATGATTTCGTCAACGTTTAATGTGAAAGGGTCGACGGCGTGGTTTTCTATGGCGATGCACATTTCAATTATGCGTTCCAGCTTTTCTTTGCCCAGCTTCTTGACATGTTTAGTTGACTGCATTAGACAACCTCACGCACAACTGACTTTCCTTCAAGGTTCTGAACGGTAATAACGTTTGCATCCTGCTGAGCAAAAGTAATTTGGCTGGGAGTAATCACCACGTATTGGGCGCTGGCGTCCTTAATAATTGAAACCAAAACTTTCGCAATCATCTCGCGGTTTTTAGGATCCATGTGAATGTCGTATTCATCGACTGCTCGGAAAGGGGAACGCACATGCTGCTGCAAAGCCAACAGAAAACCCATCGTTGCGGTAGTTCGTTCGCCGCCGCTTTGAGTGTAAGCATCTAAAGCTACTGGTTTTCCACCCTTAAACCCAACATAAATTTCAAGCCCCGCGTTCTCAATATCCTGCGCACTTGAAAGTTTCACTTCGCCAGTTGCCAAGGTTTGGCTCATGATTTTTTGGTATTCCACGTTAACGCGTTCAAGCAAATTCTCCATTACGGTGCGCCAAGACTGCATGCGGGTTTTGACTTCTTCAAGGGTTTTTTCTCGGTTCTCAGCAACCAACTGCGCTTTCTCTTTGAGTTCCAAATAAAGCTTAGAATACGATTCATACTGACGCTCTATATCTTCCGAAACGTCAGCAAGCGCGGCTAAGTGGCCATTGGTTAAACCGATTTCATCTTGGATTTCAGCGTTGCTTTTGAGGACTGCTATTCTCTCGCCAGATTGTTGTGCTTTCAGGACTGCGGCGTTTAGGTTTTCTTCGGCTTCCCTAAGCTGCTTCTCGATAGTTTTCATCTCGACAATGGCGTTTGCCCGTTTAAACTCCAGCAAAGCAAGAGTTACACGCTTATCCAATGCCTCAGAAGAAATTTTCTCAGTTGAATTTTCCAACTTGAGCATTTTTTTCTGGTTTTCTTTAACTTGCTCGTTTGCCTCTGCGATTCGCTGTTTTGAGGTTTCCACCATTTTTTTGAGGTTTTCGCTTCTGAGAAGTTTAAACTGGCTCTTGTTCGCGATGGTTTCTAAAACTTGGGCTTCACCAAGCAACTGCCCAATCAAAGATAAAGTGGATTCGTTCTGTGCGATTTCACGTTCAAGACTTAAGCGCTCCTCAAAAACTGATTTAATGTCGCCTTTGAGTGTTTGCTGCTGGGTCTGCTGGCCATCAAGTTGACTAATTATCGCTTGCCGTTCATCTTCAATCTTGCCCAGCGCTTGCTGGTTCTTGTTAAAATTCGCCTGCAACCCCTTGATTATGGCTTCGCGTTTTTCAACTTCTGCCCAAACCAGTTCGCGGTCTAAAAACCGCCGTTTAAGCTGCAACTGTTTTTTCTCTTGATACTTCTCGTACTGTTCATGCCAGTAATGGAGCGTTTGCTCTGCTTGCTCTAAGAGTTTGCTGACTGATTCTTCTTGGCTTAGAATGCGCATAAGTTTGGTTTTGGCTTGCAGAACGTTTTCGCGGAAAGGCTCCAAACCCACAGCAGCCTCAACCATGCGCAGTTTTTCCATGTTGCTGAGGACACTGAATTGCTCCACCATGCTCTGGTGCATGATGATTAACATGTTATCTGGGTCAACGCCGAACTTGCCAAGCAACCGTTCAACGTCCTGTTTGCTGGCGACACGGTTTTCCAGTTCAAAAAAGTATTTGCCGTCCCGACGCAGAACGCGGGTGAGGAAGAGTTGGTCTTTGCTGTACTTTGAGACTGGGCGTTTGTTGCCTTGTTTGCTGTTGTTTAAGATGAGTGTGACTCTGGCTTGGTCTTTTCCCCAGCGGATTAAGTCGCTGAGTTTTCTGGAGCGTTCAGTATAGGTTTGCCCCAAACCTACGGAGATTGCCAGTAAGAGGGAGGATTTTCCTGCTCCGTTTGGTCCGCCGATTATGTTTACGCCTTGTTTGAAGGGCACTCTGGCGTATTCGTAACTCATGAAATTTTCAAGGATAACTTCTTGGATTAACATTAACGTTTCTTTGCCTCTATTTTGAAGCGTTCACACTATTGAAAGCGTCTTATTAAAACAATTTGACATGTTTATGCCAAATATTCCCGACAAGAAATATGATTGAATCATTCAAGCAATAGCCCATTTTTGATAATGCAAACAAAAGCTCGCGCGCTAAGATAACTGCTTTTACGGTTGAAGAGGATAACGCTCTCCCCAATGCACGCACGATTATAATGGCAATTTTCGCTTTTCATATGTAAAATCATGCAAAACTGCATAGTTCAACATAGGAAAAGGGGGATTTTTGTGAAGGCTTTTTATGCATAATATAATAAAATATTAACAGGTTAAATTCATGAAGTTCGCTGAAATTGCTATCTTGCTTAGAGAAATTGTGGACAGGTGCCCTGGGTTAGATGGAGCCACCATCACGTTGATACCGCAAAAGGCTATGTTTCCCCTATATCAGGGATACCACATTAACATTAAGGCAAACCTGTCTAAGGAAACTATGGGTAACTTAAGGAAAATAGTGGAAGGGCACGACTTAGTGATGCAGATTAAGACGGATTCAGTAATTGTGTATGAAACTAGATCATCATAGGTTCGGGAGTTAATCGATTCTAAAAACCAAGAAACAATATCATACTTTTTATAGTTATTTTTAAAAACTCTTCTCGTGTTTTAATGAAGGCCAACCAATTCAACGCCTTCTGTTGTCTCGTAACCTTCAGCGTCTAGATACGCTTCTACAGCTTCTTTAACACGAACAATCAGTTCGTCAAGAGTCTTCGCTTGAGTATGGCAACCTGGAAGCTCAGGAACTGAGGCAACGTAGTAACCTGTTTCGTCTTTTTCAACAACAACGGCAAACTTCAAGCCTACCATCCTCTACCTAAGCATCATCGAACTGGCAATAAAATCTTGTCCCAATCAATCATAGAAACATATCTAATCAAGAGGGTATACACTGTATTCAATAAACTTCGTTAATACAAGCCAGCGACGTTTTCATCGCCTAATAGCCAGTTACGGACTGCTTAGGAGATGCTGACGTTCTGAATGTCGAAGTATCGTTTTGCCAAAAAGCGCAAACGTTCGGCGTTCTTGCCGTTTTTACCTATTGCGACGCCCTTATCTTTTGGGACGACGGTTATGACTGCCATTTTTTTGCCGTCGGTTCTTTCGGTGACGCGTATTTCTCTGACTGCTGCGGGTTTTAGAGCGTTTTTCATGAATGTTGCTGGGTCTTCGCTGTACTCGATGATTTCGTGTTTTTTGCCTGTCATGCGTTCGAGTGTGTGGATGTTTCTGCCGCCTTTTCCTATGGCGACGCCCACTTGGCCTTGGTTTACGATGAATATTGCGCGTTGCTCTACTTCGTCAACAATGCAGTCTTTTACGCTAGCGCCGCTTATGCTTTCAAACAAAGCAATGTATCGCATTTCGTCGCAGGTAATTTTTATGCCGGTTGTCATTTATTTCCTCCATTTTTTTATTCTTGAGTTTGATTTTCCTCGGTTATTTTGAGAATATCTGAATCCCCTGTTTCGCGGATGCTTAAGGCTGATATAATGAAGAGTTTTTTGCAGACTTCGGCTAAATCCATTGATCCACCTTTGTATGTTATGACGGGGACTTTAGAGATTTCTCCATAGTATTCTATTTGTTCTTTTATGTCTTTTGGACAGTTTGTGGCTAAAACTATCATCTTAGCTTTGCCGGTTTTGGCGTTTTGCAATGCAACATTGGTTCCAAAGGAAACCTTACCTGTTTTCACTGCAGACGCTAACGATTTATCTATGTCTATCATGCTTCTGTTTTTCCTCCATCTTTTTCTTGCCTTTCGAAAGTTGACATGTATAGTTCAACTAAGCCTGTGCCGATTGGAATAGATTGCCCAACTATAACGTTTTCTGTTACACCGGCTAAAGGATCACTTTCTCCCTTCACGGCTGCCTCAACAATGTTTGGCACTGTGATTTCGAATGCGGCGCGCGCGAGGACACTGGCTTTTTTGCCGCTGATTCCGTGTCTGCCGATTTGCTGTACATCTCCGGTGGTGGTCATCATGTCTGCTACGAGCATTACGTGTCGGACGTCTACGTCTAAGCCTTGGTCTTCCAGGACGCCTTTTGCTTCGTGGACTAATGCGTTTCTTGAAGCTTCTACGCCGAGGGTTTTAGCTATTTCATGGATGTTGTTGGTGGTTGTTCGTGAAGTATCAACGCCTATGACTTCTAAGACTTTGGACAGGTTTGAGCCGTCAGTGCGTATTACCCATTCGCCGTTCTCTTCAGTGACTAGGACACGTTTAATGTCTGGGACACCTTTAACTTGGTAGCCTGGAACCTTGGCTAACATTCTCTTGAGTTGTTCAGCTTTCTTGGGTTTAATCTCGACCGTTGTGTCAGTAACTGTTACGGTGGCGTTTTGGAGTTCCATCCGTTCTTTAAGCTCTTCCATGGTTATGGCTCTGTCATCCATCATCTGCTTGTTTAATTCAATGATTATTTCTTCGCGGACTGGGTCTTCGTAGATTGCTGAAGCTAAGTTTTCAACTGAAGTGTAGATGATGTTGCGGGCAACTTCAACTGCGCCCTCTTTGCTTTTTGCGTGTTCGCCTTTTAGGTAGATGGTCATGATTGGGGTTGAGGGGATTCTGCGTGCGTCGACGATTTCAATTAGTCGGGGTAAGCCTAAGGTGACGTTTTGTTCTTTGACACCAGCGTAATGGAAGGTTCTAAGGGTCATCTGAGTGCCAGGTTCACCGATTGATTGTGCGGCAACGATACCTACTGCTTCTCCTGGCTCCATCAAGGCACGCGTGTATTGCTCAGCTGTCTGGGTAGCGGCTTTTGTTACGGCTTTGGCTGTGAGCTTGTTCTTTGCAAAGTTCTGTTTAAGTTGGTTTAGCAGGATGGGTGTTAACTGGTTTTCTACGTTCTTGAGTTGTTTTTTGATGTGTTCTGCGGATGCCATTTCGCCTTTTTCTTCGCCGAGTTTTATCTGTTCGATTAGTCGGTTGACGTTGACTGCTTTGCCGTGGTCACTTTTTGCTGGGTCTACGCCGTCTTCGCCGTACCTGAATTGGATGATGTCGCCTGCTGAGTCTCGTACGGTGCTGTCGTATTCTAAGCGAATGTGCTCTAAGGCGTTGATTAATCGTCTTTGCATGTAACCGCTTTGTTGTGTGCGGACGGCTGTGTCGACTAGACCTTCTCTGCCACCCATAGCGTGGAAGAAGAATTCAATCGCGTCGAGTCCAGTCTGGTAAGAGTTATAGACGAAGCCTCTTGCTCTTGGGCTTGGGTCGCCATCAACGAAGTGTGGCAGTGCCCTTCCAGCGTAACCTCGAAGGATACGTTTGCCTCGGACTGACTGTTGACCAACGCAAGCCGCCATTTGACCGATGTTTAAGCTTGAGCCTCTTGCACCTGCTCGGGTCATGACGATGCCTGCGTTTTCCAATGTAAAGTCGTCGTCTGCTATTTTGCCTGATTCATCTCTGGCTACGGCGAGTTCGTGCATGACGTAGATTTCGAAGGATTCTTCTAGAGTTTGCCCTGGCAAGCGTGGTAGGGTTCCGTTGCGGAAGTTTTCGATGTGTTCATCTATTTTCTTTTGGATACGGTCCATTGTCTTTGCCATGCGGTTGCGTGCTCTCGGAGAGAGGACTAGTTCGTCGTATGTGTAGCTGAAGCCTCGCATTGAAATGAATAGTTTGAGTAAGTGTGTGATTTTGTTTAGGAACTCTCTTCCTGCTTGTGTGCCGTAGTCTTTGATGATTCTGTGAAGCAAACTTTCGGATTGCTCAGAACCAATCGAACGTCTGTCAATTACGCCTGAAACGAGTTGACCGCTCCTTACCACCACGTAAGCGTCATGTTTGCACGCATCTTCTTCACATTTCGTGCAGCCTTGGCAGATGTTAGCTTTCAAAACGTAATTGAGTGTTTTTGGCAGGTATAGGCTGAAGATTTGTTTGCCTGACCACATGGGTTCGGGCGTTTTGATTTCTGGTTCTGGCACTGGCCCAGTATAGTTCGTTGTTGTTAGTAACCTGTTAACTTGGCCTCTGTTTAGGTAGTTTCCTTTTCTTGTGAAGTAATATGCGCTTGTGACGAAGTCTCTGATGGCGCCGATGATTGGTCCGCCGAATCTGGGTGAGAGGATTTGGTCTTGAACCTGCATTAACAAGAGCGCTTCGGTTCGTGCTTCTTCACTCTGTGGAACGTGTAAGTTCATTTCGTCGCCGTCAAAGTCAGCGTTGTAGGGTGGACAAACACAAAGATGTAATCTGAAGGTCTTGTATGGCAAAACTCTAACGTAGTGCGCCATGATGGACATGCGGTGAAGTGAAGGCTGGCGGTTAAAGATGGCTATGTCGCCGTTTTTGAGGTGACGTTCAACTACGAATCCTAATTCTACCGCTTCCGCGATTTTTGTGCGGTCAACTACGAATTCGAGTCTGATGCGTTTGCCGTCTGGCCTGATGATGTAGAGTGCGCCCGGATAGTTTTCTGGACCGTTAATCACGAACTTTTTCATTTCTTCAATGTTCCAAGCCGTGACCTTTTCTGGGATTGATAGTCGCATAGCGACGTCTTGTGGAACACCGACTTCGTTTATGTCAAGGTTAGGGTCTGGTGAGATGACTGTGCGTGCGGAGAAGTCGACTCGTTTGCCTGAGAGGTTGCTTCTGAATCGTCCTTCTTTGCCTTTCAAGCGTTGTGAGAGAGTTTTTAGGGCTCTTCCACTGCGGTGTCTTGCTGGTGGAATACCTGAGGCTTCGTTGTTGAAGTATGTGGTAACGTGGTATTGTAAAAGTTCGGATAGGTCTTGGATGATGAGGGTTGGTGCGCCTGCTTCCATGTTTTCCTTCAAACGCTGGTTAATGCGGATGATGTCTACGAGTTTGTGGGTTAAGTCATCTTCCGAGCGGATACCTGATTCCAACGTGATTGATGGACGCACGTAAACTGGTGGCACAGGCAGAACCTGCAGAACCATCCATTCTGGACGGGCAACCTTCGGGTTAAAGCCCAAAATTTCTAAGTCTTCGTCCGAGACGCGTTCAAGTCTTTCACGTATCATGCTGGGTGTTAGGGGCTCGGAGCCTGCTTCAGTCTGCTCGACAAATTTAGTTGGTTTCTCAAAAGTGATTTTAAATTGTGCCGCTGCACAGTAGGGACATTGTTTGGCTTTGATGTCAGTCAGAATTTCCTTGTAAACTTCATCAGGAATAGTTCCCAAAAGCTCGTTGAAACGTTCAAGTCTTTGGCGTGCTTTTTTAGAACCGTCTTCTGAGAGGAGAATACGACCGCAAGTGCGACAAGTTGCTTTTAGAAGGTCAAAAATAACCTTTGTAAATTCAATGTGCACGATTGGCACGGCAAGTTCGATGTGTCCGAAGTGTCCTGGGCAGCGGATTGCTGTGTTGCCACAGGTTTTGCATCTTTGCCTTGGTTCAAGGGTGCCTAGTCTGCCGTCCATTAAGCCTGCTGTGATTGGTGCGCCGTCTTCGTCATAGGTGTCTGGGGTTTGGATTTCTACGACTGATTGTTTGCGGAGATCTTTAGGTGAGATTAAACCGAATGAGATTTCATCAACTATTTTATGTATCAATTCTTCCTGTGACATGTTATGCCTTCTCCTTTAGTCTTAATTTTGGTGTAATGCATAAGCTCTGAAGTTCTTGCAACAGAAGCTTGAAAGCGTAAGACACGATTACTGGTGAAACCTTTGCTTTCTCGTCGCATAGCTTGCAGACATAACGCCTTTGCTTCATGTCGAAGAAAGCGATTTGCCCGCAGTTCTCGCAGATGTAGAGCGTGTACTTGTCAGATTCTTCCAGCAACCTATCTCTTAGCAGCATGGCAGCTCCGTGCCCGATGAGGCAGTCTCGCTCCATTTCTCCGAACCTAAGACCACCACCCCTTGCGCGACCTTCAGTTGGCTGGCGTGTGAGCATTTGCACTTGACCTCTGGCTCTGGCGTGTATTTTGTCAGCAACCATGTGGTGCAGTTTCTGGTAGTATACTATGCCGACGAATATGTCTGCGATGAATTTTTCGCCTGTTGTGCCGTTGTAGAAGACTTCGCTTCCTGTTTGGCTGAAGCCGAGTTTTACTAGGTTTTTGCGTACTTCGTCTGGTCCTTCGTTTGAGAAGGGTGTGCCGTCGCCTGGTTTGCCTCTTGCGCATGCGGCTTTTCCTGAGAGTGATTCGATGAATTGTCCGATGGTCATTCTTGAGGGGATTGCGTGTGGGTTGATTATTAGGTCTGGGACCATGCCGTCGTCTGTGAAGGGCAGGTCTTCTTGTGCAACGATTAAGCCGATGACTCCTTTTTGTCCGTGGCGTGAAGCGAATTTGTCGCCTAGTTCAGGGACTCTTTGGTCGCGGACTCTGACTTTTACCAGTTGGCTTCCTTCGCCTGACATCGTTACGAATATGCCGTCTACGATGCCTGTTTCGGAGGGTCTCATGTCTACGGATGTGTCACGCATTGAGGGTCCTTTAACTTCGAATTCTTTGTATTCTTCAAGGAACCTTGGAGGGCTGATTCTTCCTATTAAGACGTCTCCGCCGACCACTTGGGATTCTAAGCCGATTATTCCATCAGGTTCTAGGAGCCTGTAGTATTGTTCTCCACGGTAACCTCTTGTGCCTGGTTCTGGAACAGTGAATTTGTCCTTTAAGCCACCCAGGTATTGGCGACATTCTGCCTCGTAAATTCTGTAGAAAGTTGATCGCCCTAAGCCGCGTTCGATTGATGCTTTGTTGAAGATGATGGCGTCTTCCATGTTGTAGCCTTCAAAGCTGAGCACGGCGACGACGCAGTTTTGTCCTGTGGGTCGTTGTTTGTAGCCCATGACATCCATGTTTTCGGTTTGAACCATGGGTACTTGTGGGTAGTGGAGGATGTGTGAGCGTGAGTCAACGCGGTGGTGGAAGTTTGTGCCGTATACTCCGAGGGCTTGTTTAGCCATTGCTGCTTGGTATGAGTTTCTTGGCGACTGGTTGTGTTCTGGATAGGGAATGGTTGACGCGCAAATTCCAAGGATTGTGAAGGTTGCAATTTCCACATGGGTATTTTTAGGTTCAATTGCGTCGAAAGTTAGGGCGATGAAAGCGTTTTCCTCTTCCTCAGCATCCAAATACTCAACTAAACCGTTCTTGACGATGTCTTCCCAGGTCCATTCGCCTAAACCGATCTTTTCAAAATGCTTTGACCCTAGTTTTGAAACGCCGTTTTCAACGATTATGAGTGGGCGTCTGACTCTGCCTTCGTCGCAGTTTGCGTGGACTTCTTCGGTTTCAGTTTGGGCTTTGGAGAAGTACGTTACGTTAACTTCTGTG
The DNA here is from genome assembly GCA_003141855.1 of Candidatus Bathyarchaeota archaeon. Classification (GTDB taxonomy): domain Archaea; phylum Thermoproteota; class Bathyarchaeia; order Bathyarchaeales; family Bathycorpusculaceae; genus Bathycorpusculum. The sequence continues at coordinate 83,198 of PLNS01000014.1, forward strand.
GATATTTCGCCTGCTCTTCTTTTCTGGCGGAAGGACTGAACCATATCTTTTGGGTTGTTGCAGTAGCCGATGATGTTGCCGTCAACGAAAACTTTTGCGCCTGAAATACGCAACTCAATAGTGGCTTCGTATGCTGGTACGGTGCCCATTTCAAAGAGCAGTTGCTTAATTTTGTCAGGATTCACACCTACGGCGATGGAGGCTGATAATGCGAGGTTTTTGACGAGCCCGCAGTTTGAGCCTTCAGGGGTTTCGTTGGGGCATAAGCGTCCCCAGTGGGTTGGGTGTAAGTCTCGGGCTTCGAAGTTAGGTTGGCTTCTGCTGAGTGGCGATTGGAGCCTGCGCAGGTGGCTGAGTGTAGAGATGTAGTTTGTTCGGTCCAAAAGCTGTGTAATGCCGACTCTGCCTCTGCCCCAGTTACCCGTTGCCAACGCATGCTGGAAACGTTCGGTAATGATTCCCGGGCGGACGGCTGCTGAGACGGTTATGATTGGGCCTTTAACGCCTATGCGTTCAAGCTGGTATTTTATGTCTCTTGTTAGGTTTCTGAATGAGACGCGGAACAGGTCTGCGAGCAGTGGACCACCGAGTCTTAGACGTTTGTTCTTGAAGTGGTCTTTGTCGTCAGGTTGGCGTCTTCCTGTTTTTAGTTGGATTACGCGGTATGCCATTTCGCCCAGGAATATGGCTTTTTCTTTGCGGTTTTTGTCGCTTCTTCCAAGGTGCGGTAGGAAGTTTTTGTCCAGGGCAGTTTCTGCTTTTTGAAGTCGGTATTCTTCGACTTGTCCGTGGGCTACGCGGTTGCCGATGAATAGGATGGCGTCGCTTGGTGTGTCTACGCCGATGGCTTTTTCGAATGATGCGGATAGTTGGGTTTGGGTGTCGCTGTCAAGGGAAACTGATTCGGCGATGTCTTTGTCTTTTTCCATGGTTAATGCGCGCATTATGACGACGAACGGGATTTCTGTGGGGACTCCCGGCATGGTGACGTAGATTGCGTCGTCTGATTTGAGTTTGAGTTCTATTCGTGCTCTGAAGCCGACGGTGGTTGAGAAGATTTTTGCTTGATAAACGGGTGAGGTTCCTTTTTCGTCTATATCGACGATGACGCGGTTTGGCGCCAGATCTTCCATGGCGACGATGACGCGTTCGGAGCCGTTAACGACAAAGTATCCGCCTGGGTCGTCTGGGTCTTCTCCCGCAGCGATGAGTTCTTCTTTAGAGAGTTGGCTGAGGAAGCAAAGTTTGCTTTTAAGCATGACAGGGATGTTTCCGATGTAAACTAGTTCGGTGTCCTGTTCTCTTCCGTCCACGACTGGAGTCATTTCAAGTGCAATGGGCGCTGAATACGCTAAGTTGCGTAACCTCGCTTCCATTGGGTAAATTTCATGTTTTGTTCCGTCCACTTCTGTGGCGTATGGACCGGTTATTCTGGATTGGGGGTCGATTACCCAGATTTGTCCGAGTTTTACTTTGTAGGGGCTCTCAGGCACTTCGATGGGGATTTCAGCTACTTCATCCACGACTTCTTGGAGTCCGTGGTCGATGAATTCGTTGTAGCTGTCAAGGTGCTGGCGAACTAAGCCTTTCTCGTTGAAGAAAGTTTTCAAAAGATAATGGATATCTTCTTTTTGTACATTAGTCAAGTTTTCAGTTCTCCCATAAATTTAACGTATAATGCTGACTGTGAGTTTTAGTTAAGCGTGTTTTTTTCACTCTTTCATTTCCTCCGATGCTGGATAGGTCCAACTCGAAAAAGGGTTCAACTAACTTTTCTAAGAGCACAAACACAAGCCGCATACCTTGCATATAAACTTTTTTATGCACATTGCGTCTAAACTGAATGGCTGTTAAACTTTCATAGAGCGCGCAGTTGAAAAAAACTGTGCAGCGCGGCGTTGCATGAAGCAAAACAGAAAACGACAGGAAGAAACACCTGTAACGTGCAAATACGATAAAGCATGGGTTAACTAAGCATAAAACACCCCAGAAAACGCTCTTTTACAAAACAAACCCGTTAAGCCAAAACTTTATCGCATCCCAAAGTGAGTTTTAGTTTTAACATGTTAATACTTGCCGAAAACGCCAATTACCGATCTACCCCTCTTAGGGATTTTTGACCTACCCCCTATAGGTTTCTGCATCGTATTTCTATTAGGCTCCAAATATGCCCAAAACCAACACTGTTGCTAATATCTAACGACTTTGTAACGATTTCTTCCTAATTGGCGCTTCCTTTTTTCCTGCGCCTCTGTTAACTTAGAGTTTCCTGTCTTAACCTCATAAATTGCGGGTTCGCCGACTTTGTTTCCAAAGAAATCGCGTTTCTGAACAACAAAGTCGCCACCTTCGCGTATTTTTTTGCAATCGTGCCCCTGCATACTCTGGTCAAACGCAAACCTATCCTTTGCAATATTGCCTTTCGCGCGGTTGGTTGATAAGGTGAACCTTTTTGAAGCATTTCCCAGCTTTAAAGGGTCATCGGTTGAATTTCTTTTAGCCAATTAGTGTAACCTTTGTTTGCTATTCGATAAAGAGGTATTAAAAAGTTGCCAACGACTTTATCGGATATTTTTTGAAGCATAAAGAAGCGCGGCTTTGATGTCTTCTTTTTTGAGTGTCGGATATTGGTCGAGGATCTCTTCTTGTGTCAATCCGTTGGCTAAAAATTCGATTATAAGGTAGACTGGAATCCGAGTACCCTTTATGACTGGCTTCCCCACAAGAATCTCGGGGTCAACAACAATCCTATCCATCAGCTCTTCCATGCAAACACTCACCAATGAAACCTGATAACCTATACTTCGCCGATATATTATAAATTACCCTTGCAAAAGCGAAAGGAAGCATATCATATCTATGCCAGCAGAAGCCACAAATCTCTCCTTCAAAACAACAAAACAAGCTCTCTTAAAAAACTATAACTCTATAGAGCGGTCCTCTCCACATGCTGGCGCGTGCGCTCATTTTCGGCGTCGTGAACAGCCGCAACGCTCAACTTTGTAGCCATAGCTATTAGCAGAAGCGTTGTCTCTTGTTTCTCGTTGTAGTTTGCTTAGTGAGCCACACCCTTTTTTTACTTCCACTAAGGTCGGTTTCCTTTCGCGACAAATAGCTAGGAAATCTGAGCCTCTTCCTGTTGGGACTGTCATGCAACCACGTGCTTGGTACTCAATCTTCTTGGCGGTTTCGCACAGTCTCCCTTCGCGCATATTCTTTGTTTCTTTTGGCATAATTTACACATTTGTCGACTTAGCGATAAAAAACTTGCCTGTTCATTTATGCCTATTAAGAAAAGAAACCGCCTAATTTTGTTGGTTGTTTGAGCATTGTTTGTGTAGATTTTGAGCCTTTGGATAGCAATTAGAAATTTCTCGGTGGTTTTGCTCGGTTTTTCCTTTAGCGTTTGATTATCGTTACATATTCTGCTGTCTTAGCATTGCAGTTATCTATTTTTTTGGTTATGACTGGAAGAAGGTTTTGGTCTGTTTCATATCCGATGCTGTTGCGCTCGTTTAGCATAGCAACTTTTGTGGTTGTTCCTGAGCCCAAAAAGGGGTCAAGCACCAACTCGCCTTTGACGCTGAACATTCGGATTAGCCGTTCGGCGATTTCTTCGGGGTAAGCGGCGGTTCTGCGCTCCAGTTCAGTTGCGGTTTGCCGTGTGCCCTTCAAGGACCAAATTTGGCTGAACCATTCATCCCGCTCTTTTTTCGTGAAAGCACTCTCATAACGCAGGGCGTCTTTTGGTGGGAATTTACGGAGTTTCCCCTTCCTAAACAACAAAATAAACTCACAATCAAGCGTAACATAGGCGTTTGGCGGCAAAAAACCTGAGCCCAAAAAAGCGCCTTTGCCCTTGTACATGGGTTTGGTTGTGGGTTTTTTCCATAGAATGTATGGGAGTGTGGTGAAGCCGATTTTTTCGCAGACCTCGGTGATTCTGGAGTGGTTTGGGTAGAGTTGGAATCGACCGTTTATGCTGCGTGTTGCGTCGCCGATGTTTATGCATGCGATTCCGCCGTCAACGAGGACGCGGTAGGTTTCCTGCCAAACTTTAGCCAAGTAGTCGTGCATGGCAGTGTAGATTTTCCGCACAGTTTCGTCTTCGCCGTTTGCAGCCAATTTCTGGAATAATTCCGCGATTTTTGGGTCGGCTTTGGCGAAAAGCTCGTCCCACATGGCTATCATGGGGTAAGGCGGCGAAGTCACCATTAACTGGACGCTGCCGTCGGCGAGTTCGCTCATTTGCTGGCTGTTGCCAAGGATAATTCTGTGCTGGGAATGCATTGCCACTATGTATCGTTGGATGGACGTTTTACTTTTGCGGTAGACGGGAAATGATTAATAAGTCCGAACCCAACCAGTTTTGTGCTGAACGTGTGCTGAGGTAACCAAGCCAGGTCAAAGGTGAAGGACTCAAGATCGACGCTTTGACTTGAGCGCCCAGATGGGAAATCCTTTCCCTCAGGGGTTCGCAGGTTCGAATCCTGCCCTCAGCACCAAGAAACGGATATATCCACAGTCATTAGCAACTAAGCGTAACAAGAGGGTGCGAGAGAGAGAAAGTGGAGTCTATGTATGGGAATTAAAATTTAATCCCCCCGATAACTACGACAACGTTCAGGTTTAATTTTAAATCAGGTTTTGGCGAGAAAGCAAGATGAGCGGTGGACAAATCGAGGATGCGGGAGGCAAAACGGATAAGGGCGCGGGACAGTTTGACAGTG
>PLNS01000009.1 GCA_003141855.1 Candidatus Bathyarchaeota archaeon
CGCCGAAGTTTTTGCGGATTTTTGTTATCACTTGGTATCCATGCATGGGTTCGGTGCTTAGGAACTGCAGGACTATTAGGTCCAGCAGGCCTTTCATTAGTTTTGTTGAAACCTCTTTTTGTAAGCTTGCTTTAAACATTTTTTTCTCCTCAGCTTGTGTATTTTTGTTGAACAGTTTTTCTGTTATACGTGTATACAATATGTCCTTATTCGGACATATATTATCTTGAGTGCTTAGTATTACTACACGCCGATATAAACCCTCATACATAACCAAAGCATACATTAGCAGCAGGGAACTGCTTATTTTATCTACGGTTTGGATTACTGCGTCTATAAATCTGCGCTTGTCCAGGCTTAGCAAGCGATACCATGAGTTGTTAACTCTGATGGATTTCTTTTTTAATGTTGACAAGAAACCTCGGCCGCCATACCTTAACATATTTAAGACATCAATGGTATCTGCATGGCTTTTCATTGTTTCATTTTTCTGTTTACTTGACGTTGCGGAATGTTTAGAGGTTACTTGCATGGTTATGCCTTTTTTTGAGTTTTATTTAGGGAAGATAGGGGGTTTTCTCTGACGACGAAGGTTTTTTCTTTAGTATCGCCAAATTGTAGCTGTTCGAGAATGGTTGTGCAGACGCTTAGGCAGTCTTCGCAAAGGCAAAAGCCATATCGTAGCAAGAGAGTTTTTTTGGTTGCTTTGCAGATGTCGCATTGTCCAATTTTAGTTCCTAAAAGTAATGTATGAGGCGAATAAGCCGCTTCTTCATTTTTATGGATACTTTGTTCTTTTTGGGGTAGCTTTAGTTCGTTTTTAAATGGTTTGGGTTGGTAACTGGAGCATAAATTGTACTCGTTTGGTGCATCACAGATCTTCGTTAGTTTCTTGCACCACGAGATACGGTTGGATCTAAATGCGCAACGTCTTTTGATTTTTAGATAGGATGTTTGAACCTGTGATTTTAATGGTTGCTTCAAACACAATTCTCCTTGGCAGACAAACGGTGTTTATTTGTCACATAAGTATATATAATTTACCTTAAATACCGACGAAACAAGCAAACGCTAAAACGGGGTTGGATAAAGCCACAGGTTAACTGTTAGAAAGAATCCATAATTCGTTGGTAAAATAAATTAAATTTAAAGTTTAGAAAAACGATAAAGCGGACATTTCCCAAATTAAGTTTTTAGCCAGCCTAACCTGATGAACGTGCAAGTTACTAAGGTCGCCTGCATTCAACTGGAAAATGAAGGGAAGCAAAATCATTGGAACAAGGATAAGGATAAGAAAAAATCATGGATTTGTCCGAGAAAATCGCGTCAACCATGTCTCGAGGTTCGCTCGCGGGTCCTTCTGGGGCGCGTAAAGAGAGCACGGCAAAGTGGCGTTCTCGTGTTCTTATCCGTTGAATTGCCAGGTTTCTTTGACATTCCCCAACCAATAGCGTCTTACCAAAGGGTCAAAAGATAAATCATTCGCTTTCAAACAGTATTTTTACAACGAATAAATTCTACTTTTTGCCCTTTGCCTGTTCCAGTTTAGTCGGCAGATACTCATCCACGATATAAGTTAATCCGTAGCGGCTGAAAGCTTCCTGTTCCGCCTTGCGCTTGATTTTAAGGAACAGCTTGATTTCGCGTTGCCATAAGGGGTCGTTTTGGTATCTTGGGTCTCTCGCCAATTCGTTGAGCCGCTTAATGTCAACCTCATCCAATGGATCGGTGGGTAGCTTGTATTCGACTATGTCGGATGCCCAAACACCACTCCAAACAGCGTCAGGCGTGTTTAATTCTCGAAGGTGGGCGGCGTTGGCTGAGCCTGAAATGATGACTTGGGCAATGTGCATTCCCCATGGGTCACCATCGGTGAGAATGAAGACTGGCAAGCCCAGTTCGTCGTGGAGACGGCGTATGAAGCTGCGGGTTTGTCTTGGGGCTTGTCCACCACATGAGATTAGGAGTGATTTGTGTTTGTTGTGTACGTTTTCCTCAATAAATCTTGTGAACAGGGCGCCTTTCTCGATGGCGATGACTTTGTCAGCTTTGGTGCCTATGAATTCGGAGCTAGTTAAGGCTGGACCGATTAGTACGCCGTCTGGGTGGCTGGTTAAATTGAGCGTTTTGCCTTCATAGCCGGGAACAGTATAGCCGATATCTAAATCGCCAAAAATTGCGCTGCGTTCTTCAGGGAAGATATGAAAGTCTTCTCGAGCAAAGCCTGTTAATGTTTCGAGGTCGGTGATGATGTTGTTTGATTCCTGTTGGTCGGTGAATGTCATTTCGTAGGCTTGTGCTGAGTAATAGACATCTCTTAACGTAGAGGTTTTGCGTTGAGTAGTGAGCTCATTGCTAAACATTGCTGCCCACGCCAGCTGTGTGAAGGGTTTAATGTGGCGTATGTTGCGGGCGCTGCGGCTGACGCTTTTTTCGCCGAGGATGAATTGGCGCAGTGTTGGGTCGTAGTTGATGTTTTCTGTGGAGCGACTCGGCATGTTAATGGTTGGAAAGACACCTTGGTCTAGTTGATTGTAAATTTGCGTGCCGAAGGCTTTAAGGCCAGCAATGACCTCGAGTTGTCTTTCTGCGATTTTAGCTTTCTTCTGCGCCATATTTCTGTACACTCTTGAGTAGTTTATCTATGTCTGGAAGCCTCTTCTGCTGGGCAAGCGTGGTCGAGAACTCGGCGATTTTGGGCAGGTACTTGCTGAAAATTCCCAGCCGCTTCTTCTCCATGTGCACGTGCTCCTGCCTTGCTAAGAAATGCTGCAGTTGACGGGCAACTTCACGCAAGGCGTTTGCGACTTCTCTGCGTACTTCGGGTCGGTCAGCGATGAATTCTTTGCCCACGGTTTTGTAGGGGACTTTGGTGCTGCATATGTGCACAACTATCGCGATTGGCATTTCGGGCGCGACTTTGTAGCGACGCCAGTTCATGACTGAGATTACACGGTAGGAAACATCGCTTGCTTCGTCATAGAGCAGGGGGATTTTGTTGGCAAAACGGTAAATCACGAATGTGCCGCGTTTTGGGACGTCGCCTCCATAAGCCATAGCCAACTCAACGATGAATGGGTGACCAGCATAAGTGGAGGGTTTACGTTGATGCACAACAAGGTACTCTGGTTTAAGCTCTTTAATGATGCCAGCTTTAAGCAAATCTTCACCGAGAGGTGAGAGACAACTGGCGTCTGGTGGTAAAAAGTCCTTGTATTTTTTGAGGTTCTGCATTAAACGCACTATTTCTTCATGGGAGAGTTTTTTAGGATTCTTGGAACTGTACTCTGCTGTTTTTCCGCAGCTAGGGCAAGATGGTCGGCTATCCACCCATTTTATTTGGTCATTTTCAATTTTCCCATGTTCCCTGCAAGAGAAGGATATCAAGTTGCTAAAAATCAAGAATTTTATGGCCGTTATCTCGCCAACTCGGTGGAAGTGCCCCTTCAAAAAGTCCAACATATTAGTGCATGTTGTAATTTGGATTAGTCGCTGAAGGAGCTCTACATCAACGCCGTATGGATGGGGCATGGTTTCTTTAGGTGACTCGGGCATGATGGTTGTTGCCCTTGTAAACTTGTAGAGCCTGCCTTTAGGGTCAACAAAAGTTATGTTTGCATATGGGTTAACCATGGCGGTTTGTTTGAAGTACTCTATGATTTTTGGCATGGCTCGAAGGTAGTCGCCTTCAAGCGTGAACTCAACGATGGTTCCACGCCAATGGTCCTTGTTGATGAGGACTTTGCGGTCTAAAATTATTGGTTTGTTACGCTGGATATCAATCATTAATTTGAAACTGTAAATTTTCTCTTGCCCAGTGCTTGAAGTTACAAAAACTGGTTGGTGGGTTGTTATTTGTCCGTAGAGCACTGCCATTTTGCCGCCTAAGCCGAAGGTGCCTCTTGCCTGTTTGAGCTTGTATTTGCTACCGTAGAGCACTTGGCCAAAGGCTGAGGGGATGAATCGGGGAGGAATTCCGCTGCCGTTGTCTTCGACGCGGAGTTTGTAGATTTGGGTTTCTTTAGTGGCTTCTCCTTCGTAAGATAAGCGTACGTAGACGTCTGGGGGGATTTTTTGGCTCTCCGCTGCATCTAAGGAGTTTTCTACGATTTCTCGTATGGCTACGAAGATGGCGCGTGAAGGGTTGGTTAAGCCTGCAATGTCTCGGTTTCGGTAGAAAAAGTCTGATGCGCTTATTTCTTCGAAGGTTGCTTGAGCCACTTGTAGCCTACACCACTTTCCCCGTTTTTAGTTTGCAGATTGCTTAGTATATTTGTTTCTTGTTCTTTAAGTTAACTGCACTTTGCGGAGAAAACCCTTGTTCCAAAAGCAGGCTGCAGCATGCTTGAATGGTTAATTTTGCTGTAAACATGTAAAATAAACGCTTGTTCTGTGAAATCAATAGCTCGCATAGATCCATATCCCCTCATTTAAAGCACTTAAAAGTTAACCTATCCAAAGACAAGGAAGAGTTCATAAAATGCTCAAGTGACTGGGTAAAGAGCCAGAACTATCTTTTGTTAAAAGTTTTATGAAGCGCTGTTTGAGTAAACGGTTTCGTTAGGTGAAGATTCGAGACAGGTGGAAACTGTTTAGCCAGTTGAGTGCTTCAAGGATCCGTTACCGCTTCAATCTTCTGCAAGATTGGCTGCGGCTTCATTATTAATGAGGATTTATCTGTCGTGGCTAACTCGTAGAAGGTTGAGTTCGTTATGGCTTTTTTGGGGCAAGTTTCTGCGCATTGGTAACAGAAGATACATTTATCAAGTCTGAATTGGGGACGGTTTTTTCCGTCAACCTCAACCATTTCAATTGCTCTTGAGGGGCATTCTTTGCCGCATAAACCGCAACCGACACAAAGCTGAATATCGAATACTGGTTGACCTCGAAAGTTATCGGGCAACTGAGGCTTAACATAGGGGTACATTGTTGTCGCTGGCTTGGTAAAGAAGTACGATACTGCACTTTTAAATATTTGAGGAACACGCGATTTTTTCGCCAATTCCTACGCCACCGCCTATATGTTGGGGCAAAAGCAAATTTTGTAGAGTCTGTAACTTGGTTTAATGGCGGAGTCTACTATGCCAGAGTTGATTATGTCTTTGGCTGGCGAGAAGGAATGTGAACCTCGACTTTAACTTAAGAGGCTGGTGCTCTATCCGTCTGACCTTCGAGGAAGAGCTTAAGGCGCGGAAGAACGAGTTTTTATTTTTTGCTTTTGCCCTACTTAACATATTGGCTTTGGCGTCTTTAATTGTTTATGGTCATTCATCTTTTTTTGGACGTTTGTGCAGTTCTGCTATGTACCGCTTGCAAACTAGCTCCGATTTCACTTACACTATGCCCTCTACTCTTGGGTAGTGTCTTTTGAACTGACGCTTTAAAAACCTAAAAACCGCTTTGTCTGTCCCTTCAACATGGAGAAGAAAAGAGCATGAGACAAAACAAGTCTATTCGCACAGGAGAAGTGTCTAATGGGTAAAACTGTCGAGTCGTACCGCATGGCATTAGAAGATGAGATACGCAGGTGGAAGGGCTTTGAGAAGGCACTGCGAACTGAAGATCGAGAAGCATTTGAAGAGTTAATGGATGCCTGCCGAAACTATGCCTCAGCAGGAAGCAACGCAACTCAACCTATACTCTTTGAACCCATGATAATTTCAATTCTGCTATCCCAGCAAAAGAAGATTACGCGGTTAGAGAAGAAGCTAGATGCAGCCGAGCGAGCCACGACGAATTAAAGGCTGGATATTTGATGTTTACCCTTCTGACGTTGGCAAAGTCGCAGTTTGGGTAATCAGCGAAAAGGGCAAAAGAGTCAAGTTAACTGACAGGTTTGAACCATGCATCTATGTTTCTGGCAAACAAGAGGACCTTGAACGTCTCATAAGCAGACTATTTGCTAACCAAAAAATCGCCTCGTTAAAGTTCACCCAAAAGTACGCTCAACCAACTGATACTGAAAAGTCAAGAGTGCTGGAAATAACTGTTAAAGACTGCAGGCAAATCCGAGCTTTAACGCTTGAAATTTTAAGAATGGGCGATTACCTGCGTTATGAACTTCACAACTGCGATATCCAAAGTGACCGCTCATATTTTTTCAATCATGACTTGTTTCCGCTGGCGTTTGTGGAAATAAAAGTTTCCAAGTTGGGCTTGGATTATGCGCTTTTGGATTCTGTTGAAAGCACAGATTACGTTATTCCTAAATTGCGGGTAGTAAAACTTGAAGCGGAGGTTGCCAAGAAGGGAATAATCGCAAGTTTTGATGACCCCATCGAAAAAATATGTTTAAAGCAAGAAGGCAAAGAAGACCTCACCATCGATTACGGGGATGAAGCGACTAAATTGCTACAGCTTGTTTATGCCGTAAACGAGTTGGACCCTGACGTAATTTTAACGAGTGCAGGTGACTCTTACCTCTTTCCATACTTAATCAAAAGAGCCAGCGTGAACAATGTATTGGATGAGTTCGTTTTAGGCAGGGACAAGGTGCCTTTTAACTGTAAAGTAACAGTTGGCAGAACATACTTTTCGTATGGACGCACGTTCTATCGGGCAAGCATAGTGAGGTTGCATGGAAGAATACACATCGATGAAAACAACACCTTCATCATCAGAGAAGCGGATTTTGAAGGCTGCATCGAAATAGCCAGAACCTGCAGAGTCCCCCTGCACACGGCGGCGAGGTTCTCGATTGGCTCCAGCATGTCTTCAATACAGTTCTACCAAGCCATGAAAGACGACATCCTACTGCCTCGAAACAAAAAGATACCTGAAGCCTTCAAATCAGCCCGTGATTTGCTAGTTGGCGACCGCGGAGGATTTGTTTATGAACCGCGCCTTGGCGTACACGATTCAGTAGCAGAATTAGACTTCTCTTCCATGTACCCCTCACTCATGCGCAAATACAACATTTCAGCGGAAACCGTGCTCTGCAAATGCTGCCCCGACTCGCCGATACGAATCCCAGAGTTAAACTATCATATTTGCACCAAACGAGTCGGCATGGTCCCCAAAACCGTCGATTTAGCTTTAACCAAACGGCTTTATTACAAACGTCTAAGGGATGAAACAGACGACCCACGGCTCAAGCAAGTGTACGATAGACGCCAGACAGCGTTAAAATGGATTTTAGTTACCTGCTTTGGCTACTTGGGCTTTAGCAATTCAAAGTTCGGAACGGTTGATGGGCATATTGGCGTGTGTGCTTTTGCAAGGGAAGCCTTTCTTAAAGCAGCGCATATTGCTGAAGAGGCGGGTTTTGAGGTTATTCATGGAATTGTTGATTCGTTCTGGCTCAAAAAGAAAAATGCAGCCTTAGACGAGTACGATGAACTCTGCAGAGTAATTACTAAGGAGATTGGTGTGCCCATAAACTTTGAGGGACGCTACAAATGGATAGTTTTCCTGCCGTCAAGGCTTCATGCGAGGCTCAGTGTCTTAAACCGTTACTTTGGCTTAATGGAGAATGGCAACGTCAAGATTCGAGGCTTAGAAATACGCCGCAGTGACACGCCCGGGTTCATTTTTGATGCTCAAAACGAAATGATAGACGCGTTAAAACCAGCAAACGATTCAACGGAGCTCTACCAGAGGATTCCTGAGGCATTAAAAGTTTTAAAGACTTACAGGCAACGGCTGCTTAACGGTGAAGTGCCCCTATCTGACTTGATAATTACTAAGCACATGTCTAAACATCCCAAAAACTACAAGCAACAGGTCAGCCAAGTCATCGTAGCCCAACAATTAATCAAACAAGGCGTAGAAGTGCACGCGGGCAACAGTGTAAAATTTCTATTCACAAACGCGGAACACAAACGTTACGAACGCAGAGTGAGAGCCCTGCAGCTTATCGAAAAAAACGCAACCCCAGACACAAAAAAGTACCTGCTTATGCTCTATTCCTCGGCGGGTAACCTTTTGAGTTTTGCAAGCTACACGCCCCAAAAAATATACGACGCAGTTAAGAGCCAGCATCAAACAAACCTCAGGTAGTTAGAGAAGAAAATAGGGTAAAAAGAGAAACAAATCCGAAAAAGGCAAGTTACTTTTTGGTTGGTCCTTGTTTTTCTTTTTCTGGCTTGGCGATTTTAGTGTAGTAGTATTCGCCGATGCCCTTCTGGAACTTATCCATCTGCGAGTCTTCCTTGTTCACTCTGGGTCGGAAAGTGATTGAGTCTCTGCGGAAGGTGACGTCCATCTCTTTGAGGAAGGCATTCATGCCTTGCCTTAGGCTTGTAGGCGGATGTGCTAAACCAGATACACCGGGGTCACCGTTGAAGACCATCAAGCGGTCAGCAATGAAGTCCTGGGTTACTACGTCGTGTTCAACTACGAAGGCGGGGGTGCCGTGTGCTTCGACGACGCGCCGCAGGGTTTTTGCTATGTTTAGGCGTTCTTCTACGTCTAGGTATGCGCTTGGCTCGTCGAGGAGGAACAGGTCTGTTTTGCGGCTTAGGCATGCGGCGATGGCGACTTTTTGGAGTTCGCCGCCGCTGAGTTCCATCACGTTACGGTCCATTAAGACCTGAAGTCGAAGCGGCTGGGCAATTTCGGTTTTGTACCAGCTTGAGGTAAAGTTTTCTTTAGCCACATTCATGAGCAGGTCCTGAACGGTGCCCTCGTAGTCAGGTGCGATGTATTGGGGTTTGTAGCTGACAGTTAACTTGCCAAGCTTTCGCTTGTCATCGGTCTCCTCAACGCCAGCTAAAATCTTGACAAAAGTGGTTTTTCCGATGCCGTTGGGTCCAAGAATACCGATGATTTCGCCTGTTCGTATCTCGCCTGGTTCAATGGCAAGTTTGAAGCCCTTGAAGGTTTTCTCCATCTTGTCCCATTTGAGCAGGGGTTCGCCAACCATTTCTCCTGCGGTTGGAGGTTTCTCGTGGAAGACGATGGGTTCTTTTCGGAACATTATGTTCTCGTCTGGGATGTAGCCTTGCAAGTAAATGTTAATGCCAGTTCTTACGCCATGCACATGCGAGACAACGCCGTAGACGCTTGGTTCTCCATAGAAGACGCAGATTTGGTCGGATAAGTAGTCGATGATGGCTAAGTCATGCTCGGCCACGATGATTGTTTTTTGCTGTTCTTTGAGGCTGCGAATGGTTCTGGCAACTACTAGTCGTTGTTTTACGTCTAAGTAGCTGGATGGCTCATCAAAGAGGTACACGTCGGCGTCACGGCTTAGTGCTGCTGCAACGGCAACGCGCTGCAGTTCTCCGCCGCTCAAAACATCCAGCGGTCTATCCCAAATCTTGGTGAGCTCAAGCTCCTCCGCAATTGCACCAAGCTGCTTTCGCTCATCAACTTTTTCTAGGAGGTCGCCGACTTTCCCCGTGATTGCTTTGGGAATCTTGTCGACGTATTGGGGTTTGCTGCTGACTTTGAGTTTTTTCTCACTCATCTTCAAAAAGTAATCTTGCAGGCTTGAACCCCGATAATACTGGATAATCTCAGGCCAATCAGGCGGGTCATCGAATTTGCCGAGGTTGGGTTTGATGTCGCCTGAAAAAACTTTAAGCGTAGTTGTTTTGCCGATGCCGTTTTGCCCCAGTAACCCCAAAACTGTTCCCGGCGAGGGCATGGGTAGGCGGAAAAGTTTGAAGCTGTTTTCGCTGAAGCGGTGGCTGCAATCCTTCTCCAACTCATCAGGCAAATTAACGATGCTGATGGCTTTGAAGGGGCATTTTTTGACGCAAATCCCGCAGCCGCTGCAAAGGGTTTCCGCTATGATGGCTTTGCTTCCTTCGACGCGTATGGCTTCCACTTTGCTGCGCACCATGGGGCAGAAGCTGACGCAGAGTGAATTGCATTTCTTGACTTTGCATTTGTCTTCTTCTAATACGGCGATTCGTGTCATGGTAAGCGTCGTTAAATGATGCCAACAAGATAGTTATAAATGTAAACCTCAAAGAAAAAAGAAAACAAAAAAGGCTAAGCGGCTTTTTTCATCGGTTAACAAAAAGCAACCTCGAAAACATCGGGAAAAATTCTATACTTAAAAGAAAGATATACAAAAGTGCGGTTTTAGGCGTTTATTTTACCATTCTTCTTCTTCCCATTCCTCGTCTTCGCCTTCTTCCCATTCATCTTCTTCTTCGAATATCATGTCCTTTTTTCACCTCACAAATAAGCCCTATACGCTACCCTACCCGCGGAGTGGTTTAAGCGTTTAGATTCGTCAAATGACGTTAATCCCAACCAAAGTCTTGGGCTAAGACATGCGTTATGCATTGTTTTTTCTACTAAAATTTCTATTTTATCGCGGTAATCTTTTTATGCAAATCCAAACAAACATGATCCATAGAAGAAGGTGTGAAAATGAGAAAAGCATTCAAAATAGTCATAGCTGTCTTCACAGCGATAACAATACTGATTGTAGCTTTTGGAGCCATAGTAATCTTGGATTTGGCTGCATACACGGCAACTGGATCAGAAACTCTAACGCCGACAGGAACCTCCGTTGGAAAAGCCATCGTAATCTACGACCCTGGACTGTCAGGAACCTCAAAAGGCGTCGCCGACACAGTCGCCAGCGACCTGCAAGCACAAAACTACACTGTTACCTTGGCTGGCATAAAAAGTTCAGGTGTGGCTAGTACAACAGGTTACAAAATCGTAGTCATCGGTGGACCAATCTATGCAGGCTCACCAACAAGCTCAGTCAAAGATTCCCTAAACAACCTCACGCCTGATCAGGATGCCAAAGTCGGAGTGTTTGGAAGCGGTCAAGGCGAAACTTCGCAAAGCGACATAGATATGATCAAAAACTCTGTACCTGCTCTCTCAAACGCCGGTTCCTTATCGAACGCGGTAGTAGTTAAAATCGGGCAAACCGAAGACCTCAACACGCGAGCAGCAGACTTCGTAAATCAATTGATAGCGTAACAGCCCTATCAATTTCAATCTCGCTTTTTTACAATTTTTCTTTCTTTTTCAAAATCAAAATAGATAAATCCGCACAAGCAGCATTAAAGTGGGGATGATGTAAGGCGACGGCTTCGAGCCCTAAGCTGTGAGAAAACGTCAATCAACGCTGACCCAAAAATTCCACATTTTGATTAATATATAGTGAAGATTACGTTGCTCTGTAATCCGCCTAATTGGGTGGGAAGCTGTGCTCTTACGCACAACAAAGATGAATCCTTCAATAGGATGCACTTCACTGTTTGAGAAGTCGAGGATAAAGTAGTCATTGCCCATGCATCATTACTCTTGCAGTTCCCATGAAGGCAGCGCTTAACCCGCCTGAAACTTGTACAACCTTAAAGTTTGAAATTTCTTGGCTCTGTGTCGAATTACTGTTTCTCTGCGGTATGTCGAATAGAAAAACCGAGCAGTTTTTAAAAGACAATTATTTGTTCTTAGAATTTTTTCGATGTTTAGGAAAGCGTGGAAACTGTTGTTCTTAGAAAGTCTTTTAACAAAGATTAGGTACATGTTCACCTAGGAAAAGCGCTTTGGGGTTAGAGAAAAAAGCTCAATCGAAAACAAGCCCGGGAATTTCCAGTAACCAGATGCCCGAATGGTTCTTCCTAAAACCAAAATTGACGATTTGGTTTTCTCCAAGTATGAGAAACAATTGCTAAAGAAAATTGTAGAACAATTTAGAGCTTTAAAGAAACCAGGGTTTGATCTTGATCATGACCGAAAAAAAGGTGTCAAAACATTGTTTTCGGGAACCAACCAAATTGGAAAAACTCTGGCAGCTGAGGCTTTAGCCAATGAACTTCAATTGGATCTTTTTCGGATATATCTTTCCGCTTTCATAAACAAGTATAACGATGAGACCGAAAAGAACTTGAGGTCAATTTTTGAGGCAGCGGAGAAGGGTGGAGATGTTCTTTTCTTTGATGAGGCGGACGCTTTATTTGGCAAACGTACAGAAGTTAGCAACAGTCATGACCGTTATCGTAACATTGACGTCAATATTTTGCTGGAAAAGATGGAGGAATTTAGGGTTTTGTGTATTTTAGCTACTGACAAAGAAAAATGTATTGACGCTGCTTCCATGCGCCGTTTTAATTTTATTGTTAACTTTCCTTTCCCTGGGGACCCACCTAAATAGGAACAGCCTACGTAGAAACAATATGCACGAAATGGAAGATAACTCGTTTTGGTCACGCAAGCAGGTGAAGAGGCAACACAACAATAAGCAACGAAATAAGGAACAGTCTTAGCCGAAAACGCATAACAGTTTCCATACAGTACCGCCCCAAGACCGCGGATTCATGCTACAGAGAAACAAAACACTGAAAACGAGCATGTTTGCACTAAGATTAATCTAACTAAGCCTGTCTTGATTGTTGTCTTTCAACTCTGTCGAGTTTTTTCTTCTTGCGGGAATCTTCCCTTGCCTTCTTTTTTCGAGGCTGAGGTTTTCCCCGATCTTGTTCTCCTGTTTCTCCTTTCTTACTCATCTCACTGTCTCCTTCTAGTAAAAGAAACTACTCATTCTCCTTCGTAAAGCTGTTCCTTGCCTTCATACAATTAAGTCAATAGAGTTTTTATGATTTGTGGAGAGAAACATGGAATGGTATGTAGCCAAGAAGAAATGAAGGTTTACGGTTACAGCCTTGACAATGGCAATCCGCTATGGACAAGTGACCCCCATGATTAACCCGATGAACGCGTACAACAGAATGGGACCTACTGAAGCAACTACTGCTTACGGTAAGCGTCCCAACCGAAAAATAATCAAAAAAGGGAAAGCGTTTAAAAAAAATAATTGAAGTTTTGGCGGATACTCTTATTCGCCCCAATCTTCGCCTTCAATAGTTAACTCTTGAAGACTTACGCATCCACCTCCACAATTTATTTTTTTAACTTCGAGTTCAAGTCCACAACCTGGACAGCTCAGTATTTCCCCTTTTTCTATGTCGCAGGGAACATTTAGTTCAAAATCACAGTCTGGACATTTAGCTTTGTTATCCTTATTTTGAAGATTTGAATTTACAGGATTAATCATTATATTTTTCACTTTTTTTGGGATTACTTTTTCAATAGATGCGGACAACTATTAAATATTGTGACTTTTTTGTAACAAATAGATATACTTGTGTTCCATTTGGGACAGCCAGTGTCTAATTCGGCCTAACCCTTTTTTCTTCTTTAAATTCCGTTTTGAAGGTTGCTCTGAAAGAATCTGACCTATCTAAACAGAGAGGAGGATACATAGTAAGCTGTTTCTCCTGAAAATCCTGAAAAAGAGCGTAGAAAACAAAGAAAGCTAAAAACAAGCTTTTTGATCGGGTATTTCGAGGTTTAGCTGCTTCTTTAGTGCCTTGTATCTGTTTCTAACCGTAACTTCTGTGACTCCAGCTGCTTCTGCGATGTCTTTTTGTGTTATCTTTTCGTTATGCTGGAGACAAGCTATGTAGAGTGCAGCTGCAGCCATGCCCATTGGATCTTTTCCTGCTGCAACTCGTTTTCGTCTAGCCTCCCTAAGTATTGCTATGGCTGCGCCCTGTGTTTTGCCTGATACTCCATTTTCTTCTGCAATTTTTGAAACGTATGTCAACGGGTCAGCAGTTGGCATGTGAAAATCGAGCTCTTGCAGCAGCAGTCTATAGCAGCGTGCAACATCTTTCTTATCAACAAGACTTGCTTCAGCGATTTCGCGAAGGGTTCTGGGTGTTCCGCTTTTGCGGCAAGCAGCATAAAGTGCCGCTGCGACGATAGAGTTGATTGATCTTCCTCGGACTAAGGCTTTGTCTAATGCTTTGCGGTAAATAACAGCGGCTTTTTCTTTGATGGGTGGTGAGATGGAAACTTTGCCTGATAAACGGTCAAGTTCAGCCATTGCTTGTGCAAGGTTTCGGTCGCTGGATGAGTGCACTCGACTGCGTATTTGCCATTTCCTAAGACGCCACATTTGCAATCTAGTGGAAAGGGGCAGTTTCCTTCCGAATGCATCTCTGTCAACTTGGCTGATGGCTGTGGATAATCCTTTATCATGAACTGAATATGATGTTGGCATACCGACGCGGCTTCTTGAGGCTTTCTCTTCCTGGGTAAAAGCGCGCCACTCGGGGCCCTTATCTAACATCTGCTCATACAAAACAAGACCGCAGGCACCGCAGATGGTTTCGCCTGTGTCGTAATCGTGAACGAGATTTTTGCTTGCGCATTCTGGGCACTTCTCAGCTAACTGCTGATGCGTTTTAGGGGCTTCTTTGGCTATACTCATATTTCCCACTCGTTCACTT
Organism: Candidatus Bathyarchaeota archaeon; assembly: GCA_003141855.1. Lineage (GTDB taxonomy): Archaea > Thermoproteota > Bathyarchaeia > Bathyarchaeales > Bathycorpusculaceae > Bathycorpusculum. The sequence continues at coordinate 14,214 of PLNS01000009.1, forward strand.
GCCCAGAACCGCCACTGAATCATCAAATCCCGCTTTAGGGCTTAGAAAAGTGTGCATTCGATCTGCGCATTCTAACCAATGAAGGTACCTATTATAAATGATTTTGCTGTTTAGACAATTAGATTCGGCGCCACTACTCGCATTCGTCTTATGTGGTGATGTCACCAACTCAGCGGACATTTTTCCTTCTTTTTTGGAGGCTTCATAGTGACAAAGTCTGAGTTTGCGGTTTCAGGCTTCAAAAAGCATAAGCGAGGACCGAGAGCTAATAAAGGCAAATGTTACCTGCGAGGGGGTACCTTCAAATTTGGGTTTTGTTTTTTCGCACATTTTAGGCATAGTAAGTTTTTGTGTACCTTATCATAAATCAAGCCTNNCCGCATCTGGGGCATTTTTGGTTCATTTTAGTATCCCCCCAGGATAGGCCTTATAGAAGAAAAAGATGTATGCAATCACGCTTTTTCGTCGCCTCGACCAAGTTTCTCTCTCTCTCTTCATTAAAAACATCAGATAATCTTTTGAGGAAAATTAGTGGAAGTATGAAATCCTTGTATTTTGGTGCATCGACGGGACCGCGTATTTTGCAGGTTGCATCCCACAACCAGCCTTCCAAGGTCCTCTTAGGTCAAATTAGTATATAAAATTCAAGCATTGCTTTTCCAATATGCCAACCAAACAAAAATTCTAATACGGAAAAAAACTATGATTTTAAGTGTACAGGTACATTCTTGTTTGCTTTTTCATTGGTAAATGGATTACTGGAATAGGTTCGAATATCAACATTATAAGTCCCCGTCTTTCTATTCATTGTCAAGTCATTAATCAGTACCTTGCATTTTATTTGTCCCCCATCAATTGGGCCTGTGTCAAACGATATATAATCAGCAAGTCGAGATTTCAGCCACATATTCATAAGCTCTTCTTCAATTTTTGGGGTTAACGCCGCTCCTTTTAAGTGCATGATAGGCGATTTATTGCCTAGATACTTTCCAACGGTTATCCCACTCTTGTTATAGTTTATCTGCTGTAAGTTGGACATGTTGTCTTCACTCTTTTTTATGTCAGCGATAATTAACTTCGCTTGCTCACTATCAGAAAACAAACCTTGTAGAAGATTCTGGTCTGCCTTTTCCGAAAACCTATTTGTCCAATCTAAGGGCATAATAATTGGTGAGCCTTCTTCTGAGGCAATTTCTTTCATTAATTTCTCAGAAGAAGATTTCTCAACAAAGGAATCGCTTAAGCGGTAAGCAATGCTTTTGGGAAACAGAGCAAGTCGCTTCTGGTCTGGCAACAATTTGACTGCTTGATGTAGCCATTCTATGCAATTGTCCAAGTTTTTCTGCTGGCAAGTAATCTGAATAATTCCATTGCAAGTTATATTAATAGAAGCATCCTGTATCAATGGCATTTTTTTAATGCTTATGCCATATTGTTCTGCTCTATCATATTGCCGATTGGCTTTGATTCCAAATCCTTGTAATTCTGAATGGACTCCAACTTGATTGATAGTCGATATTAGAATAGTAAAATACATCTATATTAAAACGAAATCGCTCTGGAAAATTCTTCCAAACCACCTATGGTGTCATGTCAGGCAGTTACATTCGCATGCGAAGAAGATGTGCTGAAGTCCACAAAAACCCACGCTTACTATCCATTGAACTCAGAACTTTTAGACATTGGGGAGGAAGCATGCTTGCACACTACACCAACGGCAATGTTCCAAAAGTCCAGAAGATACTTAGGCATAAACGGGTGGAAAGCACCATGAAGTATATTCAGCTACTGAATTTAGAGGACAACGACTTTGAAGTGACAAGTGCAAGCACCCCTGAGGAAATAAAGCAACTGGGCATGGCAGGCTGGGCTAAGTATGACGAAATGACTTTAAATGGAACACAGATGCATTTCTACAAAAAACCTAAAAGATTCTCAAATCTATAGCATACGTATAAACGCAGTAGCATATGTATAAGCTTTTATACATATGTTGACGAGAGATGTTAAAAAGAAAATACCTGCTTCCGAGAGGATAAAGACTAAATGCCCTACATAAAAAAAATCGAGTTAAAAGGCTTTAAGTCTTTTGGGCCGCAAACAGTTAAAGTAAATCTAGATAAAGGCTTCACAGCCATAACTGGTCCAAACGGTAGCGGCAAAACCAACATTATGGATGCTCTGCTTTTCTCGCTTGGAGAACTTAGCACAAGAAGGCTTCGAGCTGAAAACTCGGCTAAACTGATTTTTCATGGTTCGGAGACGGCTGGGCAAGAAAAATGCAAAATGGCAAAAGTGGTAGTTCAATTCGATAATTCAGATGGTTTAATGCCCGTTGACACTACAACCGTTACGATTTCGCGTGAAGTTTACCGCAACGGGCAAAGCGTTTACAGGTTAAACGGACGCAGGATGTCTCGCGGGCATATTACAGAAACTCTCTCTATGGCTTCAATAAGCAGCATGAGCCAAAACATCATTCCGCAGGGCACAATTACAAGATTAACCGATATTACTCCGATTGAAAGACGAAAAATCATCGAAGACCTCATCGGCATAGCCCAATATGACGACGAGAAGACGGAGGCAGAAGAGAAACTGCGCGCCGCGGACATTTCAATCCGCACAGCCATGGGCAGAATAGATGAAGTCCAAAAACGCCTCGACGATTTAGAACGTGAACGCAACCAACTTTTACGCTACAACTTCATTCAGTCCGAAACCAAAAAATTCCAAGCTATAAAAATCTCAAGCGACATAACCCAAATGAACACAAAAATAAACGAAAGCACAGGACAAACAGTTAAGGTGAAGGAAAGGGTTGACAAACTAAAGGAGCAACGGAACCTTCGCAGAACCAAACGTCACGAAATCGAGGGTGACTGGCGAAAACTCAGCGGCGAGGGCCTTGAGCAGGGCGGCTCAGAGGTTCTTAAGGTTCAGATAAAGATTGGAGAATTAAAATCTAGACTTACCGAGTTAACCACGAAGATTAGTTCAGGGCAAGCTAGCCTTGAAAGTTTTAAGCGTGTTAGAGAAAACAATCTTGCACAACACGAGAACCTGAGAAATGAGATTAGGGAAAACCGCTTAAAAATCCGTTCCTTCCGCAGTGAACATGAAAAACTCAAAGCCCAAATAACAGAAAAGGAAGCGGCGCACACTACGTTGGCGCAGGAAACTGCCCAGCTTTGGGGAGGACTCGACGATAATAACCTGCAGATACGAGCCTTGGAAACCCAAATCGAAAATCACGTTAAACGAATCGCCTATTTACGCTCAGAATACACGCAGGACAAATCGGCACTTCGGCTTTGCACTGGACGAATCAAAAACTTAACCGTTAGAAAAGAAAAATTCCAAACAAGCCAAGTTGAAATTGCGAAATCCCTATCCGAGCTTGAGCAGGTTCAGAGGGACCAGAAAACACAGCTTAAGAATTTTGAGCACACAATCGAACGCAAAACAGCCCAGAAAGAAACCGTTCAAAAAGAAATCACCGATGCGGAAAAAATAGCGAGTTCCGCTAAAGATGCCGTCATAGAGTTTGCTACTCAAAGAGACCTTGCCGCAACCATAGCTAATGAAGAAAAAGCTCTCCGAGGCATCGAGGAAATGGGTGATGTCGGCGCAATCGCTGGAATCCATGGCAGGCTGCGTAATCTCATAAAAATTGATAAAAGCTTCAAGAAAGCCATAGATGCGGCTGCCACAGGTTGGCTTGATGCTTTAGTCGTAAAAGACATTGACATCGCCTTTACGTGTATGGAAACGCTTAGGCGCATGAAACTTGGCAGGATTAAAATCATTCCGCTTCACGGCGCAATCAACATAAAAAACAAGGAGCCGCCAAAACGAGAAGGCATAGTTGGACCCGTTTCAAGCTTTATGAAGTACGAGAGTGCCTTTGAGCTTGCAGTTAACTACGTTTTCGGCGACACAATAGTCGTCTCAAGCGATAAAACGGCTTTTGCGCTTTCAAACGAGGGCTATCGTGCGGTCACGGTTAATGGTGACTTGTATGAGCCGGGCGCTTTTGAAAGCGGCTACTACCGTGCACCTATAGATTTCTCCACGATAATTCCCAGCGAGAACGCATTAAAGAGCTTGGATGAAGCGGTTAAAGCGCTTCAGCAGCACCTCACACAGCGAGGCACTGATATTATAGGTATTGAAGAGGAACTTGAGTATACCAAAATCGCGGTTACAAGGCTCACAGAATCCGTAGCCACTCTGGAAAGGGAAATAATTAGGGTAAAACGGGGCGTTAAAAGAACCCAATTCAACATTCGACACATAGAAAAGTACGGTGGCAAACTTGAGCGTGAAGCGGCATCCTACAAAGGCCGCATGGACATGTACAGAAACGAGAGAAACTCCATCCGAAAAAACCACCAAAAAATCCACGCAGAAATTGCAACTTTAAGATTGAAAACTGATGTTGCACACATCCAAGAACTCGAAGTCCACCGCGAAAAAATCGGCGAAGAATTAAACACCCTACGTCAACGTTTAGGTTCTGCGCAGACGGAAATTTCAACTCACCAGTCGCAATTCGATAGAGTTCTACGGATTGGCTACAAGAACACAAAGATTCAGCTTTCAAAGATTGAGCAACAACAGCGGAAGCTTGAGAAGGAAGTAGCCGAGGCACTTTCGGAACGAGAAATAATCAAGAAAGAAACAGATGAACAAGAGAAAAGCCGTGTTGACCTTTCTAAAGCTGTTTTCTCGGCTCGTGAAGAATCCAAAAAATTCACTTCCCAAATTGACTCTATTGACTCGGAGTTAAGGTTGCTGGATTCGGAGTATGAGCAGGCGGAGAGGCTACTAAATCAGCTTCAACTAGGCATAGAAACAAGCCAGTTTCGTTTGCAGCAGCTTCAAGGTCAACTTAGAATGTTTGGTTATGAACAGCCTTTGGAAACTAACCCTCGGCAGGTTCAGGAAGCTGAAACCACCATTCGCATGATGCAGTTTGAAATGGAAAGAATAGGGGCTATAAACCAGCTTGCCCTTTTACACTATTCGGAACAGATTTCAAGGTACAGAGAATTGTCCGTGCGTTTAAACGAGTTGGAAAGAGAAAAGCAAGCCATCGTACTGTTTATGGATGAGATTGAATCTAAAAAGCGCAAGGTTTTCATGGGGGCTTTCGAAAAAATCAACACGAGCCTAAAAGTTTACTTTGCAAAACTTACTGGCGGAGGCGAAGCCACGCTTAAGCTTGAAAACCCTGAGGACCCCTTCAACGGCGGCATAGACATGATGGTGCAGTTTCCCAATAAGCCGTCGATTGTTGTGAGTGGAGCAAGCGGTGGTGAACGTTCCATTTCAGCAGTCAGCTTCATATTCTCGCTCAAAGAGTTTACGCCAGCAGCATTCTACGTCCTCGACGAGGTAGATGCACACTTAGACGCTTTCCACACCACAAAGCTTGCCGAAGTGCTTCTTGAGGAAGCAGGAAAAATCCAGTTCATAGTAATCAGCCTGCGACCAGAGATGGTTAACAAGGCACAGAAAGTCTACGGCGTCTACGAACGCAACGGAGTTTCAAACGTTGTGACAGCAAAGTTCCCACCGGAGGCACCAAGATAAATGGCGACCGCGCCGCTTAGAAAGCCGTTTTATCTCCGTCCCCCTTGGAACATCCTCTTTGAAGTAAGTAAGCTCGAGAAGCTTACGCCATGGAACGTTAACATAGCTTATTTGCTTAGGTCGTTTCTTACTGAGATGGAGAAAACAGAAAAAGTTGATTTCCGCGCCTCAGGAATGGCATTGGATTCTTCCGCTTTGATTTACTTGATGAAATCCAAGTTGTTGCTTACGCTACAGGAGCCGCCTGTTCTGCCGAAGGCGCCGACGGATTTTGTTCCGCCACCCCTATTCTTGCCACTGCGACATGAGTTAACTTCTACCACTATTCAGAATTTACTCGAAGTCTTAGACGGCGTTTTGAAAGGTGAAAAGCTCCTTAGCCTCAACCATGTGGTTGAGCAGCATCCTGTTTTGCCAGCAGTCACGGATTTGCTGCCTCAATTCGACAAGTTCATCGCTGAACTCGGGTTGCAGGTTGACAAGTTGTACGCTATTTTGTGCGAGAAAGTGCAGGGTCAAGGAATAATTGATTTTTCAACCCTCTCGAAGGGTGCAACGCGCATTGAAGCGTTGAGAATGTTTATTTATTTGTTGTTCCTTGCGCAGGATGGCTTAGTTAGTCTATGGCAGAATGAAGAAACCGAAGAATTGTACATAGCTGTGGGGAAACTGAACGTTGGAAAAGCCGAAAAACCAAACAGTTGAACAGAACCCAGAGGCTGAGCAAACTCAGGATGCCGAGCGGAAAACTCATTGCTTGGAGCTGTTAGAGGCTGCTCTGTACATTGCTGGTCGCCCATTAGACCTAAACGAGCTTTGCCAGGTCATAGGCAGCCGTTCCAAGAAGAAGGCGAAAATGTACGCTGATACACTCAAGCAAGAGTATAGCTCACGGGAAACGGCGCTTGAAATTTTGGCGTTGAAGGATGAGCGTTATGTTTTGCAGGTGAAAGCAGAATTTACGCCCCTAATCAAGAAACTTGTTAACCGGCCTTTGCTGTCTTCTGGTCCCCTAAAAACGCTCTCCTACATTGCATATCGCCAGCCCATCTCACAGAAAAGAGTAATCGACGTCCGAGGGCAACATGCGTATGGACACGTTAAGATGTTGAAGGAAATGGGGTTGATTGCGGCTGAAAGAAGCGGACGCTCCATGGCTCTGAGGACCACTGATTACTTTGCAGACTATTTCGGCTTAACAACAGATACTTCAGCGATGAAGAAAGACTTGAAAAAGATTTTCGGCGAAGCATTAAAGGAAGATGCACAACCTTAAGCGAGAATCTTACTGGTCAAATGTAAACCGTCTCTTCAAGAATCTTGTCTTTAATTATCGGCTTGAGAGCGCTCTTTTTTACTAGGTCCACTTTTATCTTGAGCTTCCGCCTTAAGAATTGCTTGATTTCAATAAAATCGACAAGGTCGATATCATTTGGCTCAACGAAAGTAACAAGAATATCTATATCACTTTTACTCTTCTGTTCTGCACGGGTGTAAGAACCAAATACCCCTATAGTTTCCACTTGGAACCTTTGCCTTAGAATAGGCTTCAACTCTTCTATCTGAGTCTTTATTTCCTCCAGCGTCTTCATTAAAGAACCATCTGTTAAACAATCTAAAGTATTACGTTCCCTTTTTAAGTTTTGACGTTTTCCATGCCGCCGATTCAGTTCTCACAAATATAGCATAAATCCACTGAAACTTGCCAAGATGCTAATAAAATGTCCTTTCGGAGAAAGCATCGTAAAATCCATACCTAAAACGTTATTCTAACTGGAGAACAATAATCTTCAAACGGATATGTTTATATTGAAATTAACGGTTTTAGTGACTACTCGAACTAAGGAAATGTAGAATATGTCTACCCATAGCAGTTTACGCAAAAGAAAACTTACAGGCGGCAAAAAAAGAGCTTACCGATCAAAGAAAAAGTACGAAGCAGGCGGATACCCAGCAGAAACAATCCTAGGTGAGCCAAGACGCAAGAGCACCCGAGGTATGGGTGGCAACGGTAAAATCAAGGTCCTAAGCGACAAGTACGCTTCAGTAACTGACCCTAAAACCGGCAAAGCCGAAAAAACTGAAATCACGCGCGTTGTTAAAAACGGCGCGAACGTTGACTATAACCGCAGAGGCGTCATTACGAAAGGCGCTGAAATCGAGACTGTATTGGGACTTGCAAAAGTTACCAGTCGACCCGGTAGCGACGGCGTAATCAACGCTGTTCTCATAACTAAAGAAAAAGCCTAAAATTTTTTCTTTAATATCCTAATGCTTTGCTGGCTGAGGCTGGCTTTTAATTTTCAACAGTTGCTTTGCAAGTTTTTGAATTATCTTTTCTTTTGCTTCTTTCTTCTCAACAAGCAGCATCCCCGTTTTAGCCCACGGCATCTTGGGAAAATGAGCCTCAAGGTTAACCTCGTTTTGTAGGCCTAGTTTGTCGGCTGCTTCTTTGATTTCCGCTATTTTCGGGGATTGCACGGCTATGTTTTTTGGGACTCGGCGTCCATCTTTTCTTGTTTTGTTACAGTCGAAGTAGATTGGCCAGATTATTGCTTTATCGAGTTTTCTCATGCTGTTTCACCATTATTTGTGAGCGTAATAAACGATTAGTTTTTGGTTTACTTCGTTTATCCGCACGAATCCGAAGCGTTCAAACTGTATGATGGCGTCTGGCTTTAACTTTTTGCAATCAGCTTCAGCAAACCCTTCGGTAACTGACGCGTCTGGCATGACAACTTGGCAGGGAAACTCGGTGCCTTTGGGTATCCATTGGATGAGTTGGACTTTGATTTTTCTAACATCCTCGTAGGATTCGCTGGCAAACTTTGCGGTCACGGAACTATCGGTTTTGCTTTCTATTTTGATGTTGAAGAGTTCCATGAGCCTGAACACTTTTTCCGGTTCCATCGTTTCCGAGTCTTTTTTTGAAACCCAAAAGCTGACGGCTTTATCTTCGCCTTCTGGAGTTACCGTGTATTCTCTGAATCCTCGTTCCGGTTTCTCTGGATGCAAGGACAATTTAGCATTGAAAACTTTGGGTACTTGCAACACTTTTAGCTCTACAGGCTGGGGCACGAAGAAGTACCTATCGCTTGAGGCGTCTAGGATTTTGCGGTTGTACGAAAACAGGTTCTCCCAGCTCAACGTAACATCGTTGGATTTTATGCCCACGTCAATCATCATTTTTTTGATGGCTTCTGGCGTTATGCCTCTTTTTCTCAGGGCGGCGAAGGTGCCTAACCGTGGGTCGTCATAGCCCGTGTAGAGGCCTTCTTTTACGCCTTGAACAATCTTTGATTTGCTCAGGAAGGCGCCTGTGATTTTTAGTCTGCCGTAGTGTATGGCTTCGGGGTACGTCCAGCCTAGATAATCATACATGTATTTTTGGCGGACCATGTTGGTGTAGTGTTCTTTGCCGCGGATGATGTGGGTCATGCCCATCAAGTGGTCGTCTAAGCCTGCGGCTAAGTTGTAGAGTGGCCAAACGATGTATTTGCTTCCAACCCGCGGATGCGGATACTTCTTTGTATCAATAATGCGAAGTGCTGGCCAGTCTCGGACGGCCGGGTTCGGGTTTTCAAGGTCAGTTTTTACACGAACAACCGCTTGTCCTTCCGTGTAACCGCCGTTTAACATGCGATGCCAACGTTCCAATTGTTCATTGGCTGGCACATCTCGGCATGGGCAAGCCTGCTTAGCTATAGTTATTTTCCTAAATTCTTCTGAAGGGCACTCGCAAACGTATGCATTGCCATCTCGTATGAGACGTTCAGTATAGTCGTAGTAAATGGGCAATCGGTCGCTCTGGATGTATTCCTCGTCAACTTTGCAGCCCAGCCACTTCAAATCCTGCCTGATGCTGTCATAAAACTTCAATGACGGTCTTTTGATTTTCGGGTCAGTGTCCTCAAAGCGCAGGATGAATTTGCCGTTGTATATGCGGGCGTACTCATGGCTTAGAAGTATGGCTCTTGCTGAACCCAAATGCAGAACGCAGTCGGGGTTGGGGGAGAACCGCGTCACAATCTTTGGGTACTTGTCAGCGTTAGGCAACGATGGGAGACGTTTCTCTTCAGCCTTTTCCTTCTTTTGGGTTTCAGGCCAGTTCTTCTCAACAATTGCCTTCTGCTCAGCCAACGATAAACTGTTAACTTCATTTACAACCGTGTTAATTACGCCTGAGAGCTCCTTTACGCGGCTTCGAAGTTCCTGTTTTTCTCCAAGAATCTTTCCAACCATCGCGCCTGCTTGCGCTTTGCCGCCGTGCGAAACCGCGTTTAACAGGGCGGCTTTTCGAATAAGCTCTCTAAGGTCATTATCGTTTTCTAATGCCAAATCCTTTACGCTCGCTGAAAGTTTACTTGTTTCGTTTAATCAAGAATTCAGCGAACGCTTTTAATTTTTCCTTAGCCTCAGGCGTCGGAAGAAGCTTTTCTGCTTCACTCCAGCTTTCCCTAACCATCTTTTCCGCGGTTTGTTTCACGTGTTCCATGGCACCATATTTCTGCATTAGTGCTATGGCTTCGTCGCGGAGTTTCTGGTCGGAGGTGTGAAGGTTTAGAATTTCGATTAGCCGTTTTTTGTCGGCGTTGTTGGCTTTTTTGAGCGTGTAAATAACCATCAGGGACCGTTTGCCCTCAGTGATGTCTTGTCCGACACCGCCCTTCTTTTTGGCAAACTCTTGCCCAGTCAAATCCAAAATGTCATCCTGCATCTGGAAGGCAACGCCTATGCTTTCAGCAAAACACCCGAGCTTTTCAACCAGTAGTCTGTTGGCGCCTGCTAGAACCGCCGCCATTTTTGCTGCCATGCGGGCGAGGGTGCCTGTTTTATAAGCGCACATTTGCAAGTAATCATCTTCGCCAAGCTCATCCGCGTTTGCTATGCCCCTGTGCCACGCTATGTCCATGGCTTGCCCCATGCTCAAGTTAATCATTTCCTGCACGTAAACCTCGTAAACATCCCGCTGCACTTCAGGCGAAAGCTTCTCTCTTTGCGCCATCAACGGCAGAAGAGGCAGGTAGTACATGGCGTTTCCAGCGTTAACCGCTATGTCCATCCGAAAAATCTTGTAAGTGCAGGGCTTGCCACGACGAAGCTCCGAGGAATCCTCGATATCATCAATAACTAACGTGCCGTTGTGGATGACTTCGGGGATAATCGAGAAGTCTAAGCAGTAATCCGACTTTTCACCTAACGCCTCGCAAATTAGCAAGAAGAGGGCTGGGCGCCATCTTTTTCCGCCGCGGTCCAGCATATCCCAGATAGGCTCAGCAATCGCCTTGTTGAGCGGCTCAAGCGTGTAGCTGTACATTGGCGGATTAACCTTGAAGAGAACCGCGTCCTTAGTGAATTTTCGTGGAATGTACTTTTCGATGGCTTTGTCGATTAGAGGTGCTGTTTCTTCAAGAAACTTTTCAATATCCACGCTTAGTGTGCTCCTCTTTTGGCGTATTTTTGTAAGTTAAAGCCTCTGGCTTGCAGCCACTCGCCAGTCTTACCCGTAATTACTACAGGCGTCTTTGCTAAATCACTCAATTTTTCTGCCCCCACAAGAAACAGGGCGTTGCGTAGTTCCTCAATTAAACATGAAAGTTTATCCTCGGTTTCTTTTGCGCTTTTAACTGCAGTTTGAAGAATGGGTTGAGTAATGCTTGCTAAACTTGCGTTAAGCGCTAAAGCTTTAGCTACATCGGTGCCGCTTCGGACACCGCCCGAAGCAATCACGGGCAACTTTACTGTCTGCACAGTTTCTATCAGGCTGATAGCTGTTGGGATGCCCCAGTCCCAGAAAGCTTCACCCAAAAAATTCTGAACGGCATCCTTTTTTGTTGATGAGCGGTAGTATTCGACGGCTGCAAAACTTGTTCCTCCAACGCCGCCAACATCGATGGCTTTCACGCCAGCGTCTTCAAGCGCTTTAGCATCTTCAGCTGAAATACCTGCCCCCGTCTCCTTAACTATCACTGGCGTATCGAGTGCACACGCGATTTCACCGATTTTCGCTAAAACACCCTTAAAGTTAGTTTGGCCTTCCGGCTGAACTGCTTCCTGCAATGCGTTCAAATGAATTGCTACTGCGTCGGCATCGATCATTTCGACGACTTTTTTTACTTCTTTTAAGCCGTAGCCGTGAACAAGCTGGACTCCGCCGATATTGGCGATTAAGAAGGCGTGGGGTGCTTTTTCGCGTGCCACCTTGTAGGTTTTTTCGAGCTCTCGGTTTTCTATGGCTGCTCTTTGGCTTCCAACACCCATGCCCAACCCGAGTTTTTCCACAGCCTCAGCGATTGAAGCGTTAATTTGTGTGGCTTGTTCGGTTCCGCCAGTCATGGCACCGACGATTATTGGGGCATTAAATTTTTTTCCTAAAAAAGTGGTTGATAGGTTGATTTTTTCTTTGTTGACTTCTGGCAGGGCGCGGTGGACGAGTTGGATGTCTTCGAAGCCTGCAGTGGCGTTTTTAGCTTGAGCTTTGTTTCCTAAGCAAATCCTAATGTGGTCTTCTTTGCGTTTGCCAGTTTCGTGAGCCATCTTACGCCTTCTCTATTTCAGTGCCTAACACGCTTTGGTCTGTTAGTGCTCTGTAAATAGATAACCCTTTTGTGGCTCCCGTAACAGTAACATGGATTCCCGCCTCGATTGCTGGGATGAGCGCTGCTATCTTGCCTGCCATGCCGCCTGTAACGTCCTTGCCTGCGGCTTTGCCGAGTTTAGGCTGAATCTGCTTTAGCTCCGCCAGCGTCAAGTGCTTGTAGGGTTTAGCATCCGGGTTAGTTTTCGGGTCTGCGTCAAATAAGCCGTCTGTGTCAGTGCCGACAACGATTTTTGAAGCGTTGTACTTTATGGCTAAGTAAGCAACTAGTTGGTCGCCTGAGAGGATTGTGAAGCCTAACTTTTCATCTAAAACCGCGTCGCCGTACATGACGGGGGTGAACGCCATTTTTGTCATGGCTTTAAGGACGGTTTCGTCGAAGAATTTTATTTTTCCGTTCTCGGTTAAGAAGCAGGATGATGGCGCGATGCTTACGGCGGCAATTTCGTGCCAAATCATAGCGTCCATGACTAAGCCGTTGAGCACGGTCATAACGTGGTGGGTTTCGGCGAAGCCCAGTTTTTGGGTTGGCTCTTCATTGTAGCCGTCTTTTATGCCGTATTTCTCTGCGGTCGGGTGCCCAAAGCTGCCGCCTCCATGCACAACAATCAAGTTGTCGAGGTCTGCCCGCTTGATTTCTTCCGCTAAGCGGTTTATTATTTCGGTTTTTGCGGCTAATTGTCCTGTTTTGTCGGTGATGGCTGAGCCGCCGAGTTTTAGGATTATGGGTCTTGAATCGTTCATTGTAATCGTAACCGTACTATTTCTAATCGGGTTCTGCTAATTTAACATTACAGTCCATCGACTGCCTCAACCTGTAAGGTGACGCAGCGTAAGTTTTAATCTTGAATGCGTCTGTTTTAGTATGTACAAGTTTGGGCTCAAAGTTGTAGCGTTTGATTTTTTCTACGTAACCTTTTGGATAGCTATATCAAACCGTTTTCTTCTCTTTGTGTGGGTGTGGGCATTTTTAGGCTGCCACAAGACTGCTAGTGGAACAAGCTGCTTTTTGCTTCTGCAACGGTTTTCTACGCCCATCTAGTTGTGAGATACGTGTTTTCCTCCACACGCCCTGCATGGCTGCATGTTGAAGAAGCCACTGTGTGGATGTGGAGGCATGTTGAGGTTGCCCTAAAATTCACAAGCCATCAAAAGAACAGCAGTGAACAGCGCAATTCAATTCGGGCATTCGCATGGTCCATTCAGAAGTTTCCCGCACACCCAAACCACACCAACCACCCCATAAAAACAATCCCACCACACAAAAAACCAAACAAAAAACAACATTTTCAACCCACACAACGTAGACAGGTCGTGCCAACAACCACAAGCAGAAGCATTTCGTTCTAATCTTTAAGCCTTAACTTTTTTCATTAGTTCCTGGGCAGATACTGTTAAGTTATTTGACCCCGCCGAGATTTCCTTGAACTTGTCTACCAAGGTGACAATCATTGTGTGGCGATTGAGAGTCTTTTTATCTCCCTTGAGTATTGCAATGACATCATGTAATTTTCTATAAATTCCCAGTCAGGTTCACCGTTATTATTGACTGGTAAAAATATCGTGCTTTTCTCCATTCGTTCTTTGTGCCACTTTCGACCATAATTAAATCGGAACTTTTCTTTCCTTATCAGCGTTACTAAAAACAAAGCTATGAAAGGGGTCAGTGTAAATCTGGGATATAGTATGTTTACGCTGTCTAATGCCCAAAACGGTTCATCTTGGTAGTAGGCTTCCGCTACCCCATTTCCATCATAGTTTACTGTAATTACGTTACTTTGCTGATTTGGCGCTAGGTTAGTCTTGCAGAAAACGCCATTATTGTAGTCTATTGCGGAGACAAAATTATGCTTACCGTTCTTCTTTAGTATCTCATCGACGAGTACTCGCTTCCCTTTCTTTACCTCAAAAAGGTCTGTATAACTAAACTCCTTCCAGTTGCTAACATTCAATTGCGTTTTAGAATTGACGAGTGATGCATCGATTCCTTCAAAGGAAGGGAGAGGTTTTTGATTTACCCAGCTAGGAATAGCGCTTGGAACGGCAGTGTTGCCTAAGCGTTCTGGTGTTACTTTTCGCCCGTAATTATACCTGTGGACTTCTTTTCTGACTAATAGAGTAAAATAGACCATTTCTTGGACTGAATACTTTTGTTTTGGCATCATCACCAAACAATCGTCATCGATGCAGCAATCAACGCCTTGATAAAAGGCTTTGCAGATACTTCCAGTACTTGGAACTGATATAACATGCTTAAACTTTGGAGTGATGTTGTAATAACCATATATCCCTTGGTTAGTTCCCCTTGAAGAAATAAGAGGTGTACCATGTTTGAGCGGCGCTAAGTCTCTCTTTGAGTGGTACTCATGTTGACCCCAGATTATGTTAAAAAAATCGTAGTATACAGCCATACTAGAGACCCACTTGTTTATACAGAATAAACTTTCTAATTTCGTTCTCGAAATCCTCGTCTTGAAGGTCAGAATAGTCAGTTTTCATATATGCTTCAGCACACCACTCGTCATCTGAACTGACTTTGTGTTTAATACATTGCCCTGCAATTTCTCGTTTATTCCTAAAGTCATCTATCCAAGTCTTCCTTATCTCGCTCCACCTGTTATATTTGTCGACTCTGCCTTCATTCTTGATTTTGATGAACCCGTCCCTTTTCCAGTAGCCGAACCAAGTGTCTACGTCTTTGTTGTGGGGAACATGCGCCTTGAATACCATAATGCAAGTTATTGTGCCTAAGGGATAGAACAACTCATCGGGCATGCTCATTACAGCTTCTAATGTATGCTTTTTGAGCAATTCTTGTTTTTGTACACTATTCTTTATCGCACAACTCATCGGCACTATAGCAATGGAGATGGCGTTTTTCTCCAAAAACTCCATGCAGTTTAGTACATAGCTTAGTTCTTCGGAACCCTCTTTCTTCTTTGAGTAAGGTGGATTCAGAAAGCCAACTGTCGGTTTCAAGTTTCTTATTAGACTCTTGTTTATCCCAAAGCAAGTGTTGTAAAAAATGTTTGATTTGCCGTCCCCTCTTAGCAGCATATTCGAGCATGCTAGGCAAAACATTTTTGGGTTGTTTTCGATACCAATCAATTGTTTGTCGTGAATAGCCTTTATCTTCGCACTGTCCCCAGAAACTTGAGTGCTCATCTTCTTCATGGCGCTTATTAGAAAACCTGCCGTTCCACAACAGTTGTCAAGCGCAACGCTGTCCTTATCCACGTTTGCTAGCTCGACAAAGAGTTCCGTTACCTCTCTAGGGGTAAGTACAATGCCTAAACCCTCGTCACCATTGGCATACCGCAAAAATTCACCATAGAATTGACCGAGTACATCATGGTACTTGTAATCCTTCATGAAAGCTCGGACTTTGCTGTTTATTTCAGTTATCAGGTCTCTGAGTTTTGTATTTCTCTCCTCGTTTAGGTCTTCAGCGATGTTGTTGTTGGTTTCTATAAAGCTGTACACATTAACCATATCAGCTCTCTTTTTCTGTTCTACTTGATGTTGTTCAAGTATTTTCTCAATAGTCGATGTCAATGACTTCGCTAGGTCAATAGCTCTCTTCTCTTTTAGGTAGGAGGACCCAAAGGCTTTACTTTCGAGAGCGATTAGTATGCCGCTCACTAGTAGAGGGCGTTGCCCTTCTTCGAGCTCAAAATCGTCTCTCAGTTGGTTGTTTAGTTTCTTTGAGTATTTTATCAGTTCATCTATAGCTATTTTTTCCTTTTCAGGGTCTTTTCTGTAGAGTTCCAGATAGTCCTCAAAAGTCAAGAGCTTGGTGACCCCTAAATTTTTTGGAGGATTATTATTTAACTGGAGGAAAGTTGAAATTACCGCTTGTGCCTCGTCTTCCCCTGAAATGGCTACTGACATTACATCGTACTCCTTCGAGAGAAACGATGAGTATAAAAGGGCTCCATCAACAGCGTATTCGGTGTACCTGTCCAGTTTTGGGCTTGCGTGTTTGCTTACATCAGATTTGCATTCGACAACAATTAAGAGGGTGGGTTCATCTGCGAACGATACTATAAACTCCGGCTTTCCGCATCCGCTTCCTGATTTTGAAGCATTTCGCAACAATTTATTTATCTTCGGAAAATCGGATTTTTGTTCCTCTATCTTTGCCGAGTGGAAATTTATCTTATTTTCCTCAAATTTCCTTCTAACTATCCCCTCAGTTTTTCTCTCGTTCACCGTTCGCTCCCCATCTTCTTGTCCAACTGATTTATGGGCTGTTCATTTAAGCTTTTTCCAAGCGAGCTCTGAACATAGCCAGATCGAAACTGCGTCATTTTCTATGATTACTTTATCGCCTGTTTTTATCTTACAAATATCAACTTTGTCTATGGTGGGGATTTCGCTGATGATGGCGCCGACTGCTATGATGGTTTCGCATTCCCGATTTATCATGCCTGCTGGGGCAACGCCGTTTTTCTTCATGCGGTAGAGCGTGTATGAGCCGACGGTTGAGCCTTTGCCTTGGGGGAAAACGAGGATTTTGCCTTTGACGCTTTGTCCCTGCAACTCGTGCCCTTTCTCGATTACAACGCCAGTGTTGGGGTCAACTCCGCCATAGAACGAGATAGGCTGGGTTGTAACGAGGGCTTCTCCTTCGCCCTTGCCTTTGTAGATTATTCTGCCTTTTAGCTGTTCCATTTTCCAGTCACCGCTGCATTTACGCATTCTTGTATGCTGCCCATTTTGGTTTTCATGTTATTCTGCCGTGAATAGAAGCAGCCTTTCGCTGAGGTTGTGGCTAAGGATTTGAATCTGCCTTTGAGGGGGGCTACTGCCATGCAGGTGTCACAGGCGAATTTGCCGCCAGCTACCTCGATGGTCGCTGTGTAGCCGCGCTTATCTGCCAACTGCTTAGCGGTTCGGGATGTGGCAACCCAAAACTCCGTGCCCTGAGCCACTTTCTTGCCTTGCACTAACTCGGCGATTTCAGCGATTTCCTTAATTGAACAGTGCGGGCAACCCACGCAAACAAGCTCAATGTCGCTTACGTCGTCGTTTATGTTATCATACGCGTTTTTGATGTCACTCTGCTCTATTATCACTTTATCTTTGAGTTGAGGCTGCTGTTCAGCTCCAGGCGTTACGCCTTTCATGTAGAAAAGCGGTTTCGCGCCGTAAGTTACCACTGATGCGCAGAACGATTTGAGCTCGTCAAGTTCTGCTGCTTTTATGCCTGTGATGTAGGGGATTTTGTTCTCCGCCTTCTTGCCAATCGCGTAGCCCAATGCGCCCCAATCCGAGAGCTTGGTTAATTCTGCGTTAACTTGAACGTGGACATCGGGCACTCGGTTCTCATCGAGGTGCAAGCCGTAGCATGGTGTTTTGCCGACGAATGCTGCTGCGAGCGCGGATGGTCCGCCTTCCCGGTTGGTTTTTGCCCCAAGCACCGAGTTTGCGAATGTTACTGCGCTGCTTTCTGACCAGGCGATATGTTCACCGTAGAGCGGCAAGTTGCCAATCAGGTAGGGTGTGCAGGTGCAGCTGATGAGTATGCCCATGCGTTTGAAGGCGTCGATGACGAGGTTTTGTTTCTCGGCGAATTCGGGGCTTATGCCGAGTTGCCGCCAGTTTTCCAGGTCCATGCCCGCGGGGTTTAGGGTGGTGAGAACGCGGACTCTGCCGTCGACTGCCAGTTCGTTTAGGAATTCTAAGCCTGCGTCGCCGAGGTTGTGGTAGGATACGCCTGCCACTTGGACGCTGCCCACTTTGATGAGGTTTTTTGCGCCGAAAATTTCGCCGAGGGCAACGAGGATTTCCATGCTTTTACGGACTGCATTGCCCTCTTTGCCATCCAGCATTGCTTGTTCTTGTTTGGTTAACTGCATATGGGTCACAGGTACTTGTTTAGGTTAACTTTAACGTAGTCCACTTTCTTAAAGCCCTTGCCTGTTGTGACGAGCGGTGCGGTAGCGTCCAAGCCTGCTTTGGCGGTGGTGGCTTTCTTTCCTTCTGACAAGTCACCCGACGGGTCAAGCGATGAGCCAGGCTGGTTTGAGAGAACAACAGCATTCCTGTCGGCTTGGAAACGCGTGGCAATAGCCCACTCCACATCTTGGGGGTCGTAAATGTTAATGTCCTCATCCACCACAACACAATGCTTCAGCGACTTGTGCCCCTCAAACGCAGCAGCAATCGCTTTTTTGCCGTCATCGGCGTTCTGCTTTTTGATTTGCACAACCGCATGAAGCCAACTGCATCCGCCTGGCGTGATGTAGACGTCTTTGCATTGGCAGACCTTGCCAACTTCGTTGTAGATGGTGGGTTCTTTTGGCATGCCCATGAGGAACTTGTGCTCGTTTTTGCCCGCGAGGATGGTTTGGTAAATCGGGTTTTTGCGGTGGGTAACGCATTTAATTTCAACTACGGGCTGCTGTCGTACGCGGTCAACGATGCCGGTTAAGTCAAGGAATGGTCCTTCAGAAACTTTCTCGTTAGTTATTCTGCCTTCCAGCACGAACTCGCAGTCAGCAGGAACCTCAAGGTCGATGGTTTTGCATTTGACAAGCTCGGTTTTTTCCAAGGCGTTTGCCATTCCCAGCTCGTCTACGCCCATCGGTAAGGTGGTGGCTGCGGAAAGCAAAACCGCGGTGGAGTTGCCGAGGCATATGGCAATGTCGAGTTCTCCGCCTGCCTTCTTGAGTGCTGAGTCCGTTCCGCGGTTCTCAACGATTCGGGCAACAAAGTGGTTCTTGTCTTTTAGCATGAGGCGGTGGAAGCACATGTTCCTGCCAAGTTGCGGGTCTTTGACGATGGATACTGCCGAGGCGACGTATTTTCCGCCGTCTTTTTCGGTGTAGCGCATGATGGGAAGTTTGGTTAAGTCAACGTTGGTTTCAACTACTTCTTGGCAGGCGCCCTTCTGCACGAGGGGCGGCGGAACTGGGTGCTCGATGGCGGCTAACAGCTTTGGCAAGAGCTGGTCTTTGCTTATGCCAAGCGACCGCGCAATCAAGTCTTTGGAGGAAACGAGTCCTGCCACGACAGGGTAACTTGATTCCTTAACATTTTCAAAGTAAACTGGTTTTTCGCCGAGCGCATTGATTATTCCTGCAATCTCGTACTCGGTTGAAACTGGCGTGGCAATTCTAGTTAATTCGCCTTTTTTGTCTAGTTGCTCAATGAAATCTCTTAAGCCCAAGTTGCATTCGCCTCTTTCAAAATAACCTATTCGTCTCTTTATAAAAGAATCGCAAGACCGATAGATGATTCTCCAGCTCAAATTCTTCTAGTTTCAAGTTTTTTATCCGATTCAGGGTTGATTGATTTATTTTAGGTGGAGAAACAGCGTTTTCCTTTTTCCCAGTAATATAGTAGGGCAACTTGAGCGAATTCAATCTGAAACAGCGAGTTTTCTAAAAGAGCACCAGATAATAGGATAGAGCAAAAATTTTGGCGGTTTTTCCGCCTTCCCCTTTTTTAAAGATAGCTTTTGGTTTGATGGTTTTTATGTTGTTTGAACGCCAATCTTGGTGCTTAGAACTTCGAAGCCCAAGTTTTTGATTGCGTTTGCAACTTTGCCCTGCAATTCTTTGCCCGGTGTCAGCGCGGTCATGCATCCTCCGCCGCCTCCGCCTGTAAGTTTTGCGCCATAGGCTCCTTGTTTTCGGGCTACATCAACCAGTAAGTCTAGTTCTTTGCTTGAGACTTCGATTTCTTGCAGTAAGCGGTGGTTTTCGTTCATGAGTTCGCCGATTTTTTTGAGGTTGTAGAATTCCAAGGCAGCTCTGCCTTCATACGCCAGTTCCTCGGCTCGTTTGAAGATCGTGTTGTATTTTTGGGGGTTTTTGCGTTTGCGTTCGGCGACGCCTTCCACCATGGCTTTAGTGTTGGCGACTTTGCCTGTGCTGCCGATGACGATTTCAACGGGCGCCTCTATGCTTAAATGTTCAACTTTGTCTGGTCCGCCAGCCATGTTTTTCCTAAACCACATTAAACCGCCATACGTTGCCGCGGTGTTGTCGATGCCTGAGGGATTGCCAGCATAGGCTTTCTCGGCTTCATAAGCAACCTGATTAATCTTCTCATCCGCAACTTTCATGTTGAGTTCTTGGGCGATGGCACGTGCGATGGCGACGCTGCTTGCAGCTGAAGCACCTAAGCCGCTGAAGCCTGGAAGTGTGCCGCCAACCCAAATGTCCAGCGCTATTTTCGGGTCTATGCCCATGGCTTTTAGCATTCTCTCGATTGACTCAAGCTGCTGGAGACGTTTTTCTTCACTGTAACCCTTAGCGGTTTTCCGCTCATCTTTAACGTTGATTCCACTCTGCGCTTTTTTTACTTCTGCGTCAGTCGTAGAATCAATGGCTGATACGATGCCCGGGACACCGTGAACCACGAAGTGTTCGCCGAACAAGATTACTTTTCCATACCCTGAACCTTTACCCATTAGTTTACACCTTGATGGGTAGCTATTACGCTGTTTAGATAAAAATGTTCTTTTAAAGTAGGCTTCTTAATTGTAGGTTAGCGTTTGTTTTTAGCATGTTAATTGCTTGAAAAACTGCCAATACCACATATTCTCTTAGGGGCTTTTGACCTCCCCTCTATAGTTTCTGCAATGAGTTTCTAATAGGCTCCTGATATGTTCGTTTGTCTCCTACCTCCTCTATAGGTCTACTGCATAGATTGAATATTAGGATCCAAATATGCTCGTTTACTCTTGGTTTTCAAGGGCTTTGTTGAAACTCGCTACTTGCGACTTATTGGCAAAGTAAAATGCGATTACGCCAACGGCAATCAGTAAGATCCCGCCGATTAAGCCAAAGTAGTTGTATTCGTCCCAGGCTCGGTATACTTGAACGGTGACTTGCTTATCAAAAGCTTCGGGATTTGACAACACAAGGTATACATGATTGGCTGAACCCCCATCCATAGTCCCACTGATGCCCTGTGAGCCCCTCCAGTTCTGCCAATATGGTTCATACTGCCCCTGTGAAAACGTAGCAAAATCTTCCACCGAAAGCACTGTCGAATTCATCGTTCCATTATCAACTTTTAACATGAAATAATGGAAGCCGGTTGCGTTATAGCGAACGGATTCATTTACGCAGCTGCCAGCAGGTACAGCCAATGAATTTGTAGCAGTAATTTCTTCATGGTGAAATGTCTGCGAATTGGTGGTTACCAAAAATATTCCTGAAACAATCAAAGTTAAAGCAATCACAACAATGAGCGTACGCTTGCTCACCGAAAACGCAGCCGCCAACCCCGATACCGCTCCTGCCGCTATCAGAAAAATGCCAAACCCCAAATTAAATGTGTTATACACTGGTTCTGTCCACTGCTCACAAATCTTGAACGTTACCTCTTTGCTGATTGTCGAGTCGGGGTTCCAAAAAATGTAGTACAAACGTTCTTGAGAGACAGCGCTTAATGGCCAATAATCGTCGCCACCCTGTGACCAACCTGGACTGGGCACTTCACGCCATGACGGTTTATACGAACCATTTAGCCAAGCCTGATAAATTTCTTCAGCCACGGCGTCCTCACGTAGGGTTCCGTTGCTTATGCTCATGGAGAAGTAATAGTTCTCCTGGGATGAGTTTTGTTGGAGAAGGAAGTGTCCGTACCCATTTGGGGGAACAACCACAGAATCGGTTGACACGGGGGTTTGTCTTGTTAATTGGCTTGTGTAATTGTTGACGTACGATATGCCTGCAAAGACAGCCACTAGGGCAGCAAACATAACGACAAGTGCGAGAATCTTTTTGATAGACATACAATCTATATTTGGTGGCTTGGTTGAGTAATGACTGATTGTGCGTAGCAGTTAGTACGTCAAAGCCTTAAACCAAAACGCGCAGCCACCTTACGATAAAGGGTATAAGTATGGAGCAGGTTAAACAGGTTGCATACGGCTTTGTAGCGATGGCAAGCATTGTTGCGCTATTTGTTAGTGCCATCTGGTTGCTTACTGCTTACTTGAACCCCTGGATTGGAGTGCCGGTTTTCCTGTTTCTAGCAGTCCCATTAGCCATAAACTGCGTCAGTCTCCTCAAGGCGATAAACGGAAAAAAGCCCACCCAAATCAGGGTTAAACAGGCAAAAAACATTTTGATGGCACTGCCAGGCGCCGGAGTTGCATGCTGGTTTTTTGATGTCCTGTCAACAACCCTTGTGATAGATATCGCTCAGTCAGGCACCGAGCTTAACCCCTTAGGCTGGCCTTACAGTGCCCCAGCAGCCTTAGCCTACTACATCCCTATCACAGTTATCACTTACTACTTGCTGTTTAAAATCAAGAGAAAACTATCATTTTACGCAGCGGTAGCTGTGTCTGCTGCAACACTATTTATGGCTGCAAGAAACTTTCTCGCTAGCCTCAATAACTTTGGTCCAGAAATTATCGCTGAATATTCGCCAACCCCGTCAATTGCAGAATTGGAAGTGCTCTGCATCTGGGTTGCTGTCGTCGCAGTTTTAGCAGTAATCAACATTGCCGCTATAGTAAAAGCAAGAAAACCGCTCATCGCTTAACCTGAAAGCCCTAAGAGGGGTAGGTCACTATTGGCGTTTTCTTGGGTCAATAGCATGTTGAATTTCAGTGCTTAAATGAGAGGGGTATAGATAAAAGGGCAGTTGGCACAGGTTAGCCTGGAATGGTCTAAAAAAGTACATAAAAGCGCAAAAAAGACCTAAATTCCATTTCAACAGGTCACGAACACAACAAGCACGCATACAAGCCGCCCCAAAAATTTTTTCCCAAACGCCAAAGCGTATGATTCGGTTTTCCGAAACCTAAAATAAGCGCGTAACAAAAGTATAGCCTCTTGAGGTTTAATTGCCCCGTGTCATCAATCATTGAAGACCTCATTGCTAGAAAAGTTTTCAACAATCGTGGAGAAGAAACCATAGAGGTTGATGTAATCACCGCTTCCGGGTTCGGAAGGGCAGCCGCTCCAGCAGGCAAAAGCCGCGGAAAGGCTGAGGTGGTTTATTATCCGCAAGGCGGCGTGGAGCAAGCCATCAAAAAAGTTGATGATTTAATTGCTCCTGAACTTGCCGGGTTAAACGCTGATTTTCAAGAAGAAATCGACAACACCCTTCACGAAATCGACGGCACCACCGATTTCAAGAACATCGGCGGAAACACCGCGTTCGCAATCAGCCTTGCCAACGCTGAAGCCGCAGCGAACTCTCACAATTTACTCTTATTCCAGTTCCTTGGAGGAAACGCCGCCAACACCATGCCTTATCCCCTTGGCAACTGCATAAGCGGCGGACAACACGCCCGCGGCAAAGCACCCGATATCCAGGAGTATTTAGCGTTGCCGCATGGCGCAGAGAGCTTTCTTGAAGCCCAAACCGCCAACACCCAGATCCACAAGAAAATAGGCGATTTCCTAAAGAAGAAAAGCAGCACGTTCAACGGCGGAAAAAGCGATGAAGGCGCATGGATAGCCAACATCGATACCATTGACGCGTTTGAAGTTATGGCTAAAGCCTGCGAAGAAGTCGGCAACGAACTTGACTTTGAATGCGGCTTTGGCCTTGATGTGGCTGCTTCCTCATTTTGGAAGCCAAAAGAAGAAAAATACATTTACGAGAACGAGGGCAAGAAACGCGACACCGCTGAACAATTAGAGTTCATGCTGGAATTAATTGAAAAGTACCACCTTGCCTATGTTGAAGACCCGTTCAACGAGGATGACTTCGACAGCTTCGCCGAGTTAACCCGCAAAGCCAAAAATTGCTTGATTTGCGGAGACGATTTGTTCACAACCAATACTGAAAGGTTAAATAATGGAATTAAGATTAACGCTGGAAACGCCATCATCATAAAAGTCAACCAGATAGGCACCCTAACCGACGCAACTGAAACAATCGAAACAGCCCAAAGGCACGGTTACGACGCTGTCGTGTCTCATCGCTCCGGTGACACGTGTGATTGGCACATAGCTCATTTGGCTGTAGCCTACAAGTGCCCCCTAATCAAAACGGGCGTGGTTGAAGGCGCACGCATAGCCAAACTAAACGAGCTCATCCGCATTGAGCATTTCCTTGGTAACAGAGCCAAAATGGCTGACCTAAAAATACGCTAAGAGAAGATGAAAAATAATGTCTGAAGATGAAGGAAAAGAAAATCAACCAGTTGAAGACCAAGAAGAGGAAGCAGTAGAGGCTCCTCAAGAAGAAACAACTGAAACCGTTAGCACTGAGCCTGAAGCCGAAGAAAAGACTCAGGAAGCAAAAGCTCCAGAAGAAACACTTCTTTTACCCAGAGACACCCTGCTATCTGCAGGCATCCACATCGGAACCCGAATGAAAACCCTCGACATGGAACCATTCATCTACCGCGTACGACCCGATGGCTTATTCGTTTTAGACGTTAAAAAGACTGATGACCGCATCAGAGTTACAGGAAAATTCCTCTCACGCTACGAACCAGCCAGAGTAGCCATAGCAGCAACCCGACTGTACGCTCATGAACCAGTCAAAAAATTCTGCCAACTGACAGGCGCAACACCGCTGATTGGCAGATTCATCCCTGGGCAACTTTCTAACCCGCAGTACTCAAGCCGCATCGACCCAGAAGTCATCCTTGTATGCGACCCAAGAGCAGACGCGCAAGCAGTCAAAGAAGCATCCAAAGTCGGAATTCCAATCGTAGCCTTATGCAGTACCGATAACGAGTTTGTAGGCGTAGACCTAGTTATTCCAACCAACAACAAGGGCCGAAGAGCCTTAGCAGTTGTGTTCTGGCTACTGGCAAGACAAGTGCTCCGCGAACGTGGCGAACTTGGCGCTGACAGAGACCCACCAGCAACCATCGAGGACTTTGAAGCTAAAGTGACACGTGAAGAGGACGAGGAGCCCTAACAGTTTGCCGACGATTCGGCGTCCAACTGTAGCTTCTCAATTTTATGAGGGCGACGCTGAAGCGCTTAGGGCGCAAATTAGCTCTTGTTTTCTCCATACGCTTGGTCCAAAAAAACTCCCACAAGTTAATTTTCATATTCACCCGCGACGCATCGTGGGCTTGATTTGTCCCCACGCGGGCTACATTTATTCTGGTCCCGTGGCAGCATCTGCATTCTACGAGTTAGCCATAGATGGCAAGCCTGACACCGTCGTTCTTTTAGGTCCCAACCACACAGGTTACGGCAGCGCTCTAGCATTGATGCGGGAAGGCGTTTGGCGTACACCGCTTGGCGATGTGGAAGTCGATGGTGGATTGGCTGATGCGATACTTCATGAAACCAGCCTCGTTGACGTGGACGAGTTGGCGCACCGTTACGAGCACTCGATTGAGGTGCAGTTGCCCTTTCTCCAGTTTCTTTACGGTGACGCGTTTAAGATTGTGCCGATTTGCTTCCAGTTGCAGGATTATGACTCGGCAGTGGAAGTTGGAATGGCACTCGTCGAAGCATTGGACGCCACAAACACGGTAGTCATAGCTTCATCTGACATGACGCATTATGAACCTGCGAAGGTTGCAGAGGCAAAAGACCATGCTGCACTCAAAGCCGTCACAGACATGGATGCCAAACGCTTCTATGGAATGGTCGAAGCTCAAAACATAACTGCGTGCGGTTACGCGCCGATTACGTCCTTAATCACCTACGCGACAGGCGTGAACGCCCAAGAAGCCACGCTTTTAAGCTACCACAACAGCGGAGACATTACCGGCGACCATTCAAGCGTGGTAGGGTACGCAGCTGTAAGTTTCAGAAAATAGTTGGTTTAAAAAAGAGGCTTAAAATTTCTTTAATAGCCTTTCAAAAAGCGCTTTGGTTTTGGCGATTTCTTCTATGGGCGTGTTGTGTTCTAGTTCAAGAGTTATCGGACCCTTGTAGCCGAACCCATGCAGCTTAGTGAGAAATGATGTTAGGTCTGGGGTTTCCTCTGTAAAAGGTTTGTGAGACCTATTAGCCATGTGGACGTTGCAGACGCGCCTGCCATACTTTTCCAGCAGATTATCGGTTTGTTTGGTTTCTAAGGCATGGCACAAATCAAACGTTATACCCATGTCACCCTCAGCGTCGATGACGCATAGGACTTCCTCGAGTTGCTCAACGTTTTTGCCAAAACCAGTCGAAGTATAAGACAAATTCTCCAACGCCAACTTTACGCCCATCTGTTTGGCAAAGGGTTTGATTTCACCAAAAATCGCGGCTAAACACTCTTCTCTAACCTGCTCGGGCAATTTTTTTGAAACATTCGAGTGCACCGTCATGATTGGCGCACGGAGCGCGTGGGCACACTCAAGCGAAATTTTGCCATAATAAATGGCGCGGTGAACTTCAACTGGGTCTTTCACGTGCAGGGTCGCAGAGTGAAGGGTTAAGCAATTTAACCCCGTCGCCTTTAGCAATCTTTGTTCCCGATAAACATCGGTGTCATTTTCTTTCTTCATGCTTTTCATGTTAAACTCAAGGTTCTCAAACCCCAACATCTTAACGGACTCGAAATTCTTCTCCAAGCCCAGCTTGCTAAAAATCCCATTAGACAAACTCAACCTCATACCGTAAACCTTCCATTATTATACTGACTGAAACACAATACTTGGTTATTCTCATTTCTTATTCAATTAGTAATGTTCTTCATCAGGCAGTTCTTCAGTAATCAAAGCAGCCCCTGAGGAATTTCGAATCTTATATCGCAAACCTCCAACTTTTTCAGGGCAATCTTTTGCATATATGGTCGTCCAGATAGGACCTTCGACCCCCGCTGGAAATTTTACCATTAATTCAGCTATAGTCCAATGAATTATTGTGCTTGGATGGAATACTCCAACATTGTTAATGCATGAAAGTCGCTGAATAGGAATATTCATTTTAACCCAATTAACTTCGTTATTGAGATTGTTTATAATAAAAACGCGAAGCTCAGGAGGGAAATCTACAAAAATACAAATAAACCGTGCCAAGGCTTTGCCGTTATTTTGGACAGCTAAGCTTAGTTTTATCGGTTGTGAAAGACCTGTTTCATCAAAGTACAAAAGACTTGGTTCAAATTTCAACCAAACCTTAAGGTCCGGTCTAACTCTTCTTCCCATTAAGGCTCTAACTTCATCATCCTCCATTGGTACCGATTGAAAATTAAAGCGTTTAAAATACCGATTATTTGCCATGTGTGGGGCTGAATGGCTTTCAGGAATATCAACAATCAAAACAATGTTATTAGCATCATTTTCGGAAGGTATCGCTTTCACAACTAAGCGGTCTATCCTTGGTTGTATAAGTGATAATAAAACATTTTCAAGGGTTTCTTTAGGGTCGCCTTTTTCGTTTCTTTTATCGATCCATACTTTGTTTTGTGGATAATGATCGTTACTCTCTGCCACACCATATATGATAATGCCCCCTGCAGAATTAGCAAAGGAGGATACATCTTTAGCTACCTCAAAATGATTTTTTAAAGCTTCTGGACTTTTGTATTCTAGTGTTCGGCTTTCTTGAACTTTGCCATCGATAAGATTTTGAAGGTCTTTTTCGCTTCTAAAATGATCTGAAAGCCTATCGTTCGTAAGCATGTATATCCCTTGCTCTTTATGCAATTAAAGAGCTAATATTTCTTATGTAAAAAGTAAAAAGTGTTAATGCCGTCTTTTTCATCAACGCACTTGTCGCGTTATTTTTTCATGAATGCAGGAAAAGTGATTCCAAAATGGAAGAACATTTAATCAAGGCTAGCTTTTTTCTTCTTCCCTTATTTTTCTCACGTGTGCGTCATGGCTTGGGTCGCTGGCTTCATCCATCGGCGGCCTGAAACTTCTCTTTTTGACATTTTTTTTCTCTTTAGTGGTCATGATAGAAACATAACATTTCTTTTTGGATAAGGCTTTGTTGTATCAAACTGTTACTAAACTGACGTAATAGTTATTTTCCTATCCTGTTATTACTTAACTTGGTGCCAAAATAGTGGAAGTTAAAGTTCGCTTCTTCACCAATCTTCGGGAAATCGTGAACAAACGAGAAGAAACCCTAACGTTCCCAGACGGCGGAAAGGTAACCGTGGATTTGGTTCTTAAAACGCTCTCCAAAAAATACGGGAAACCCTTCACCGAATACGTTTACAACGGCGAAACGGGGCTGCCCAAGAATTTTCTTCAGTTCCTCGTTAACGGGACAAGCACCTCAACACTCAACGGTTTAGAAACTGTCCTCGAAGCGGGCGATGTTTTAGCGGTTCTTCCTCCAGTCGGCGGAGGCTAAGCAGATGGTTAGATTCGCAAGTTAATTCGGTTTGTCACGGCATATTTGGAGCCTAATAGAAATAGAATGCAGAAACCTATAGGGGGTAGGTCAAAAGAGCACTAGCCCACTAAGGTCTTAAATTCCGCCCCAGAACAGCGTTTGCTTGCGCATGAGGGTAATGTATTCTTTGAGGACTTCTTGTTCTTCGCTGGTTAAATCATCCAAATGCTTGGTTAACAATGCTTTTGCGTCTGCTTCAGGCACCTTCACAAACAAAACATCCTTCTCGAACACGTGTCGTCCAACAATGGGTTTATCCATCGAAACAGCCACCTGCGCCCCAACTTTGGCTTCGCCGATAGCTTTGCCTTTGTCTTGAATCTGCTGCACCTCACCTAAATCAGAGTGATCCTGAGCACGCAAAAGCCCAACCCTTGGCTTCAAGCGTCCGCCCAAAACTTCCACGCCGAAAATTGCTGGCTTCGCACGACGGAAAATGCAGTTAGGCAAAACCGTAACTTTTCCAGGTTTTACAAGTGCCTCGAATTCTTGCTCGCTTTTTGCTTCGCGCTTGTTCTTCACCCATTCTAAATACTTGTCAATCAGATTGTAGATAATTGGCTCTTTGAAAATGGGAACATTACTCGCGGCAGCTTCCTCCTCAGCATCAGGCAACGTCTTAACTCCAAACGCCAAAATTGCCCCGACCAATGGTTCCCGCGTCTTCACTACCGCCGCCTCGATGACGTCGCGTTTACTGATGTCTCCGATGTCAGCTATGCGTACTTGTACGTTGTTGGCTTTGAGAATTTCAGCCATAGCCTCCAAGGAG
This sequence comes from Candidatus Bathyarchaeota archaeon, assembly GCA_003141855.1. Lineage (GTDB taxonomy): Archaea > Thermoproteota > Bathyarchaeia > Bathyarchaeales > Bathycorpusculaceae > Bathycorpusculum. The sequence goes on from PLNS01000009.1 coordinate 43,417, forward strand.
CCAAGGGTGTCAGCTTTAACGATGACGCCTTCAATTTCTTTGGTAATTCTGATTCTGCCTATTTCTTCTGTGATGAGCTTGCGGTATTTTGCTGGGTCTTCGCCAGCGGGGACAGCAAACAAGGGTGCGCCAGCCAAAGCGCCCTCTAAATCAGGTGCAACAACTTTGACTCCTGCCGAAGCATAAACGCAGTCGACGCTGGTGAATTTGTCTCGCGGGTCACGCATTTCATCGAGGGGTTTTGGCACCAAAATCGCTCGGACACGGGCTGAAATTGGACCATCTCTGCCGCCGACGACGATTAAATCGTCCTTGTGCAAGGTGCCGTCATAGATAATCGCGTTGAGGGTTAAGCCTAAACCTGGCTCTTCCTTAACCTCCAAAACTGAGCCTTTCGCTGCGCCCTCAGTAGTCTGCAAACGCACCTTTAGAAACTGCTGAGTCAACCCGACCAAAACCATCATTAGTTCCGCTAAACCTTCGCCTGTTTTTGCGCTGGTGGGCACCAGAGCCACGTTGACGCTGAAGTCTCGGATGTGGTCGAAGCGGTCGGTTTTGAAGCTTAAGCGGGAGAATTCGCCCATGACTTGGTAGAGGCGGTTGTTGAAGTCTTCCTGAACAAAGCGGTCTTGGATTTCATAGGATTTTAAAAATGGGGTTGATTGTTGGGGTTTCCAGCCGGGGATGCGGTCGATTTTGTTGACTGCAACGATGAAGGGTGTTTTTCGCGCCTTCAGGATTTCTATGCACTCAAAAGTCTGTGCTTCAAAACCCTTCAAAATATCCACCACAAGAATGGCGATGTCGGCGACGCTTCCGCCTCGGCGCCTCAAATTCGTGAAGGCTTCATGCCCAGGCGTATCAACGATGAGTAAACCGGGGATTTCGATGCCCGTTTTAAAATTAGACATGTACGGACCGATGAGTTGTTTGAGGGTTTCAACGGGGAAAAAGCTTGCGCCGATATGCTGGGTCATTCCTCCAGCTTCGCGAGCTTGAACACTGGTTTTTCGCAGTTCGTCGAGGAGCGAGGTTTTACCTGTGTCTACGTGACCTAAGACACATACGATTGGTTGGCGCGTGGGCATTTCAATTTTTCTCCTTTCTATAATGGATGGTTGAGTTATTTGTTGTGAGTGTTGATTAATAATTACTCATTTTATTTGTGTTGCGCCTTGTTTGTAAAGTTTTGCTTGGCGGGTAAGGTTTTTATTTTATCGGGTGTTTTCTGGTTTGGTGATTGTTTGCCTTATTGCGTCAAGTGTGGGGCTCCATTAAAGGAAAATGACAAGTTTTGTACGGTTTGTGGTGCTACAGTGCCCAAGTTTACACGCGAAGAATACACGGTTTCTGGAAAAAATCTGGTTGACCGAGTTGGGGAATTGTTGCATGAAGGAAATGTGACGCGCGTGATTGTTAAGGATGAGGCAGGTAAAACTTTGTTGGAGATTCCTGTAACGGTGGGTGTGGTTGGAGTGGTTGTGGCGCCTTGGTTGGCGGCTTTAGGCGTTGTTGCTGCTTTAGTTGCTAACTGCAGAATTATTGTTGAAAGAAGAGAATAAGGGGAAAAGCCTATTCAGGCGGCTTAACAAGAAGCAGGAAGATGCCCAAAAGTACTAGAATAACGCTTAGAGCACCGAAGAGCACACTAAATCCGCCCAAAGTGTCCGTGCTTGTAGCTGTGTAGTAGAGCATTATTGCTCCAATTACTATAAGGAGTAATCCAAAGAGTCTTTCGGCTAATGAGACCCAGAATGTGTCGCCTTCGCTCATGTCTTGTTTCTTCCTTGCGCGTTTTCTTTATGTGTTTCTTTGATATAAACAAGAGGAGTTATTTTAAATTATTCCATGATTCTACGGGTCTGGTCAGTTAATAGCTGCCGTAAACGCCAATACGGACCTACCCCTCTCAGGGTTCTGCATCCTATTTCTATTAGGCTCCAAATACGACGCTGAATTGCCAATGAAATGGGCACTAGAATAGCCCGAAATCGCTAAATTACTCCATCTCACACCTCGCGTGCAATCGCTCTCCCAATCCAATGAAAGAAAAACCAGAATCTGGTCATCAATGCTGTTCAAGCCATGCCTGAGGGGGGGAACACTCAAAAAAGCGTACAAAAGCAAATGATTCAATCACAACCGTGGCGGATACTGGCACAGGTATTCCTGAAGTAGCAAAAATAATCTTCTTGAATCAGCTTCTTGCACCTTTACCAATAATGTTCTCTGATGGCTTTTTACGCTGATAAGATTTAACTTAAATTGCAGAAAAAAGCTGTTTCTTTCAACGAGCAGAAATCGTTTTGCATGGCAAATTCTGCTAAGCTAAGACGGGGTTTGCGAGGTTATTGCCTTGTAAATCTCCTTAGCGATTAATATTGCTCCTTCACCGTTGGGGTGGACTCCGTCAGGAAAAAAATCCGAGCTGTTAGCCAAAGCCGAGTACAAGTTGATTATTGGCAAATCAGTCTGGTTTGCTACCTGTTCAATGGCAGGAATCACATTGCCCCTAAAATATTCAGCGTTTGGACACGTTCCATTGCTGAAGACTGGCGGCGGCTTCACAAGGTATATCTTTGGTTTGGTTGAAAGCGCTTGGAATGCCCCAACCAATTTCACGTAGTCCTCAACAAAGCTGTCATTGTTTGGGCTAATGAGTGGGTTAGCGTCGTTTGTTCCCAGCATAATGATTACTATGTTGGGTTGGAACTCCTTGGCTTCTTGAAATACGCTCTCGTTCATGTACGGTTTCCCAGAATCCAGAGAGACTGTGGAACCGCCAACTCCAAAGTTGCCGACCGTATAGTTTGCGCCAAGCAACATCCAAAGTTCCACTGGGTAATCGGTTCCTCCCGTGATGCTATCGCCGACACATGCAACCCGGATTTTATCTGCGGAAGGTTTTTTGTTTCCGAAAGTTAAAAAGAGCAATGATGCTACTCCTGAGGATGCAATCAGAATGGCTAATCCAATCGCCAGCAACATTAATTTCTTTTTATTCATTTTACGTTCTCGCTATACGCTAATCTGGTTTATCCACCGAATTAATTGTGAATAACTGCTCATTAAACTTAGCGTGAAAACTCAAATTTTTGGTTGTACTGGATTAGCACCAGAAAATATGTTAGTGTGTTAGTACAATCACATAGAAATAAATTTGTTCCACAGGGTTAGTTGCATGGTGTTTTTAATGGAAAAAAAAGAACTGTTAGTTGAAATTAAGGAGAAAACAAACGCGATTATCATAAAAGAATTCAACGCTGACGGCGCAATGTTGCAATACAATTCTGCAGGTGAAGTTAAAGGCAGATACCACGGCATCCACATGGAAACTGTCGACGTTAAATTGAAGATGGATGGATCAAACGAGTGGGAAGTTAAAGCGATTGAAACCACCAAAGAAGGCGATATAATCATGATGACTGGCAAGGGCACGGGGCAGCAGGAGAAACCTATGGAGGGCACAATCATGGGGGAAGTAACCTGCATGACCAACTCGCCAAGGCTCAGTTGGCTAAACAACTCAAAAGGCTCCATTGAAGGCATGATTGACCAGAAAAGCGGGGACATAAACCTAAGAATCTACGCTGCGCCCATTAAAGAAGCCGCGCCCCAAGTAGCAGCACCCATGATGTAAAATAACAACAAACAAAAACCAGCAAACGCGACACAGATAGGTTACTTTTTATTTTTTTATTATTTTTCAGATTTTAAAAGTATCAGTCCAGATTTTCACGTTTTATTTTACGTTTTCCAGTGCAAACCTCAAACAGTAAACTAACAAGGATTATTTTCGATAAAACTTTAAATTCTGCAAAGGTCAGAGAAAAGGTGCAAACCAACCCATCAAGAGTTGGTTTTTGTTTGCCGGGGTATCCTAGCCAGGCAGGGAGCAAGCCTGGAGATGCCGCCTTCAAGGGGCACCAATCAGCTTGTGGCCTTTCGGGGCCGCGGGGGTTCAAATCCCCCTCCCGGCGCCATCCACAACATTTATGTCGCAAAGAAAACCGAGTTTTTTTCTAAACAACAGAAGGCAAACTAACACAGAAAACCAAAGTACCTAAAAGTTACTGAAAGTTACCAATTTGTTTTTTCAATAGAACAACCAAAAAAATAAAGAAAAAAAGAAAAAGATGGTGTTTTACATTTTGTGTTCTTTGATGTTTGTCGCTGGCATCGTTAAGGTTTCGTTTACGCCTTCAATTGACCTGATTTTTTCGCCTACAAAGTGAATTGCGTTTTCGTTGCTGTCAGCTTCAAACCACACAGCGAAATCCCAGCTTCCGAAGACATTGTAAGACGCATTAACTCTTACGCCTTCCATTGGCCGCTCAGAAATAGCGCTCAACGAATTAAAGAAAGTCTCTGTTTTTGCAGGGTTTAATTTCACTAAAACAAGGTATTTCTGCATGTTTTTTTCCATTAAAAATCACTGAGAAATGAATGCAAGAAACGATGCTTAAGGATGTGTGATTGTGAGGAGTCAACAACAACTAAACGAGTTAAGCATTCTGCAATATCGACAGCGCTTCCTTGATTTGCGCCTGGCATGCCCTGCATTTCTCCATGAACGCCTCAGATGCCAACGGACCGCAAGTGTCGCAAACTATTCGCGAACAAGCGTCATACGTGAAGCAGCACACTGGATAACGTTCGGATTCTTTGAAAGCGCCTTTAATGATTGATAGTTGCGCGACGACGTTGTTGGAAGTTTCCTCATCAGGCTCTGCGTCCATGCGTGATAGCTCGTTTAGGACGTTGTCTAAGCGTTTTTTTAGACTAGTCATCCCTTTACCCCCTAGCTCATCTGAAGGGATAATGGAACTATTAAAAACTAACCATACAAGAGAAAGAAAAAATCAGGCAAAAAACCTTAAAATCGATTATAAACCAGAAACCTCGCTGAGCTAGGCAGCGCCTTTTCTAACGTACCCTGAAGCCTTCATCGCCGCCATCGCGCCTTCTCCAGCCGCCGTAACCACCTGCATCCCGCCGCAGGTGCAATCTCCCGCTGCAAAAACGCCTTCAACGTTTGTCTTCTGCTGCCGATCAACCGTTAAGCAGCCATTACGATCCGTATCTATTCCAGCATTCTTTACTATTGCCGTCATGGGCACACCGCCTAAAGAAACAAACACGCCCTTCACCTCTCGTTCCACCTCCCTTTGCGTTTTGTATTCGAGGATTTTTATGGCTTTGACCACTTGTTCACCTATGATTTTGGTAACTTGATCCTTGATGATTTCCACGTTAGGTCTACTTTGAAGCCTAATAAGTAAGGTGCCTTCGATGTCTAACTCCTTTTCATGAGTAACTATCGTAATCTTGCTTGCAACATCAGCTAGAGATAAAGCTTCAATCGCAGCCGCCTCCCCATTACCAACATAGCTACTGCCTTATTTCGAAAGAAGGTGCCATCACAAACAGCACAATAACTAACGCCTCGACCCAAAAAATCTGTTTCACCGGGAACACGAAGTTTGCGTCTTTGCGTTCCAGTGGCAATAATCAAAGTTGACGCTTCATAGTTCTGCTTTCTCGATACTACTTTTTTTATTTCACCCTTCAAGTCTAAACCGACCACTTCCTCAGAGCTCTTAAACTCTGCATTGAAGCGTGCAGCTTGCTGGATCATCCTGTCAACCAACTCGCTCCCTTTGATGCCTTCTGGGAAACCGGGGAAATTCTCTATTTTAGGCGCCAACCCTGCTCTGCCGCCGGCAATGCCTGTTTCCAAAACAACGGTTTTTAGTCCAAGCCACGCGGAATATATGGCTGCGGTTAAGCCTGCTGGTCCAGCCCCGATTATTAGAATGTCGCATTTTCGATTTTTCTCACTCATCGGTAAAACCTTCAGAAAATAAGCTGTTATCTATAAAATCTCTAGGTGAACTAAAATCTTTTGGATTCAGTCAAAACGGCAAAGAGTAATAAAAAAAAATTATTTTATTTCTTCGTCATCAACATTCAAAAAGCGCTTTATAGTCGCCATAATTTCCTGCAACCCCTTATCCGTCAAAGGCGGATTATAAGGAATCCTAAGAACATCCCAGCCCTGAGCCGTTAAAAGATCAGTGATTTCCTCGTCACGCTCTATTGCCTTGTCTTTTTTATGCACGGGTATGCCGTCTAAGTAAATGATTTTGCGTTTTTCCATCCAGCAAAAATCGGGAATGGTTGATTTTAGGATGATTGGTTGCTGTGTTATCATGCCGCCGGTTAATCCAGCCATGCTTAATTCTTTAAAAACTTCGATTTCTGCCCTGCTGACTTTTGGATGCATGCGTTCTTTATAACTCAAAGTGGCTCACGAAAGGTAGCATTGCATCTAACCCTTAATAAATTATATACAAGAAACCAACTAAACCATTAATGAACGCTGTAACAAAAAGTAGGCTTGACGGATCGCCAGTGTTAACCCAAGGCGCGAATCAAAAATAGTGCCCTAATCCTTCTTTAGGGGGTAAGCGATGCGCGTCATGGTTAACGGCTGACCCGTCAAGCGTGGGTGTACCTCTTGGATGGCTATTTCTCGCAAAATAACAAGTATTCGACGACTATAAATGGCGTTGTGACTGTGTTCTAGTAGCAACAAGCGTGCGAGTTCCACGTTTAGGGTGGACCTTGAAATTGGCAAATGATTGGGAATTAGCGCCTGCTTGCTGGATTATGCATTCTTATTTCCTGTTGTTCTTCAAAAATGATGGGCAACAGGGTTACGTTGTCTTTTTCTGCTGGTCTTCTATGTGTTGGTTTTCGGTTGTTGTCTATTGAGTACATGAACCAGCCCATGACGCCTATCAAGATGAGTGCTGGGAGAAGCATTATTGTGAGGGCTTTGCTGCGTTTGCGTTTGACTTTTTTGTAAACCAACTTTGGACCCGGTCATCCCTCTGCTGATTGGTAAAATAAGCTTTGATAAGTCAGAATAAGGATTCAAAATCAGCAATTAAAAAAGACAAATAAAGGAAGAGAAAACTTGGTGAACTAAAGTTATTATTCGACTTTTTTCTGTTGCACCTGCACGCCTGGGTATTCTTTTAGTTTCTCCGCCATCTCCCGTAGCTGCTTATCTACCAGGTAATTCACTGTACCTTCCTCATAGGTTCCGTCTGCCCGCCGCTGCCCCGCTTTTGCTCCTGTGAGAACCTCTATGCCTTCGTCGATTGTTTTAACCGAGTAAACGTTGAATTTCCCAGCTTTAACTGCGTCAACGACTTCTTCTTTAAGCATCAGGTTTTGCACGTTGCTGTCGGGAATCATAACGCCTTGCTCACCGGTTAATCCTTTGGCTTTGCACACTTCAAAGAAGCCCTCAATCTTCTCGTTTACGCCGCCGATTGCTTGGACTTCTCCTTTCTGGTTAACGGAGCCTGTGACGGCTAAGTTTTGTTTTATTGGCAGTCCAGAGAGCGAGGAGAGTATGGAGTATAGTTCTGTGCTTGATGCGCTGTCGCCTTCCACGCCTTCGTAGTTCTGTTCAAAGACCAGTCTTGCTGAGAGGCTCAAGGGTTTGTCTCGTGCGTATTTGTCGTTTATGTAGCCGCTAAGGATTAAGACGCCTTTGGTGTGGATGGGTCCGCCCATTTTAGCTTCTCTTTCAATGTCCATTACGCCTTCCCTGCCTAAGCCGATGCTGGCGGTGACGCGTGAGGGAATACCAAAAGCAAAATCTCCCAACCCCATAACCGACAAACCGTTCACCTGCCCAACCGTCTGATCAACCGTATCAATCAGGAAAAAGCCACGGGTAATCATTTCTTGGATTTTTTCTTGAATGAGTTTTGAGCGGTAAATCTTTTCTTCTATGGCTTTCTTAACATGGACTCCCGTTATGAACTCCGCGTTTTCTTGTGTCGCGTAATAGTTTGATTCGCGAATGATGTCAGCGATGTAGGAAAACTGAGTTGATAGCTTGTACTGGTCTTCTATAATCCTTGAACTATATTCAACCAGTTTTGCTAATCCACTGCCGTCGAGGTGTTTTAGGCCTTCTTTATCGCAAAGACCGCACACGAAGGCGCCGTATTGTTGTATTTTTTCGTCCGTTCTGGGCATAGTTGTGTCGAATTCTGCTTTTATTTTGAAGAGTTCGTGGAAATCTGGGTCTAAGCTGAACATGAGTTGGTATAAGTAGGGAGTGCCGATTAGGATTATTTTTGCTGTCAATGGGATGGGTTGAGGCTTGAGTGTTTTAACGCTTAGGAATCCGTAGCGTTCTTCGGGTTCTTCTATGGACATTTTTGCGTCTCTGATGTCTCGCTTTAAGCCGTCGTAGGAGAGTGGGTTTCGCAGTAGGTCTTCGACGGGTACGATTAGGTATCCGCCATTGGCTCTATGGATTGCTCCTGCCCTAATCATGCTGAAGTCAGTGGTGAGGGCGCCGAATTGGGCTTCTTTCTCTGTTCTGCCAAGCAAGTTGTGGTATGTAGGGTTGGTTTCCATGACTACTGGCGCGCCTGCAGTCTTGGAGTTGTCGATGACGAGGTTCACCTCGTATTTTTTGTAGGGTTCTTCTTTCATCCAAGGCATAGGAAAGGGAAACTGCTGTTCAGGTTCCCCTCTTCTAATGAATTGCTGCAGGTTATCTAAAATTTCGTTCTCTACGTCCTTGAGGAAAGTTGTTACTTCAGGGGTGTCTTTGTATTTCTCCTTGAGGCTTTCCACTTGGTTTCCCAGTGCATAGAGGGCAACTTCCTTGTTTAGCTTCTTTAGCGCTTCATGGATTTTACGTTCCATGTCGATTAGCTGCCGCATGGTGTTTCTGAATTCTGTTTCTAACTTTTCCCTTTTCTCATTCAACTTATCCTTTGTTTTTTGGGGCAGAGCCAGCATTTCTTCTTCGCTGAGCGGTTTGCCGTCTAATACTGGGATGAGTAGTAATCCAATTGGTGTTGTTTGAATCACAAACCCTTCATGTTGGGCTTTGCTGCTCAATTCGTCGATTAACTGTTTGCGCTGGTTTTCTAAAACCTTGATTGTGGCTTCCCTTCGAGCTATGTAATCATCACTTTCAAAAGCCTTCGGAAGTGCAGATTTAACATTCTCGATGAAGTTTTTCATTTCTTCGCGGAATTCTTTGCCCTTTCCCGCTGGCAACTTTATGGCTTTTGGCTCATACTGGTTGCCGAAATTGTTCACATAACACCAGTCAGGTGGAACGGGCTGGGTTTTAGCTTGGGCTTCAACAAAGTTTTTTACGGCGGTTTTTCTGCCTGTTCCAGGGTAACCAGCCACGTACACGTTGAAGCCGTGGTCTTTTATGCCTAACCCGAATTTTAAGGCTCGGACAGCTCTTTCTTGACCGATGATTTCGCTAAGTGGAACCAGGTCCTTGGTTGATTCACAATGCAAAGAATTAGCATCACAAACATTCCTTAACTTCTCTACGGGCAATTGATTAACCAAAACAAAAATCCTCCTATAAAGACTACATGAAAACACACACTTTTAACTTTTAACCCTCTTCGCCAGTAGGCAACATACTAGATAGCGATAACTTGGGAAAATCAGGGCATTTTTATAGTTCTGTGAAGCGTTTTAGGATTTCTTGGTTCCGCGCTTCAGGATGAAACAGTACCCCGTAGATGTCTTTCTGCTTGTGTTTTATTGCTTGGATACATTTTGAGGATTTGGCAATTGCTTCAAAGTTTTGGCAAGGTCCGACTGAGTAATTGTGGAGCGCGTAAGCTTCAAAGTCGCCTTGGAACAATGGGTTGTCTTTTAGGGTTGTGATTTCGGTCATTCCGATTTGCAGGCAATTCATCAAGGGTTCATCGAAGACTAGGCTGATTGTTTGCATGCCTGCGCAAATACCCAGAATATGCTTGTCGCACATTTTAACCCAGTTGAACTTGTCAACCTGCTTTAGCGTCGCATGGTCTTTTAGCGCTGTTCCTGAGAGCACAATCTTACTGTAACCGTTTAGTCCTGCTGGGTCGAGGTCCAAAAAATGCTTTACCTTGCATTCTTCAAGCGGTTGGACAACGGAAACGATGGGCAAAACAAACTCGTTAAACGCCAAAGAATCCCGCTTCCAGTTCATGTCCACAACCAGAATCATTTCGTAACCAACCGAGCCTGCTTAATTATGAAAACTCCACAGTTCCCTTTCGCCTCAACCGCGTAATCGAGGATTTCAATTTTCTGCTTAAACATGGGGGCATCCAAAACTGTCGTCTCAATCTCTCCCCCCTCCCCTGATGGACTTATGCCAAACTTGCTTTGAAGCTCCACCAATCGGGCTATCACCTGTGGGCCTATTTGTTTTCCAAGCCACTTCTCGTCAAGCGGGTAAGCAAAAACGCCTGAAATTATTACTTTGAACTGTCTGTCAACAAGCGTTTCTAACAGCGCTTTTTGGTCATGCTTCCACAAGGGGTTAAAGCACCAGACATCAAGGCGGTTGCAGATGCGCTGAACCCGCGACGCTTGATAAACCGACTCCACCGCACCCGTAACTATGCCGTCGATTTGGAATTTGCTTTTTGCCTCCGCGATTGCCCTCTCCAAATCGGCAAGCTCCTCTTCCTTTCGCCCCTCCGTAACCACCGAAACCAGCGGCAACCCCAAAGCTTCCGCCTGAAGCGCCGTCACGTCGATGTTTGGGGTGTGAAACATGTAGCTTTCCTTGTTCTTAGAAACCACAGTGATTAGGCAGGCTACTCCTTCTTTCTCTTTAGCCAAGTGTAGGGCAAGGGTTGAGTCTTTGCCTCCTGAGAATAAAACTCCCAATCGCATGGCTACTTTAAAGAATAAGGGTGGTTTATATGCCTGCTTGAAACAGGCTTTTGCTTAAACATTAACGTTGCAGATATTCGGGATAGCTTTGAGTTTGTTTATGATGCCGGGGTTGACTTTTTTGTGTAGAACATAAACTGAGATGGCATAGCCGCTTTTTCCGATTTGCCGCGAATAGTTTGCGCGTATGTTGATGTCGCAGTCAGCTAAGACTTTATCGATGTTGGCGAACACGCCTGGAACATCTCTGTGGTGGATGAACAGGGTGTAAACGGGTTTTTCCTCAACTTCGATGTTTTCACCCGCGTTAACCGCGTTTGTAAAGTCTCCGCCTAAGAGGTAGCCTGAGACGACGCGGGCAATCTCGGTTGAAGTTTCTCTTTGAGCTTCGGCTGTTGACGCGCCAAGGTGGCTGCTCATGACTACGTTGTCGAGTTCTTTGAGTTTGCTCTTGAATTCTGTGCCTTCCGCTTTTGGCTCGTCAGGATAGACGTCTAGTGCTGTGCCCGCGATTTTTCCCTCTTTAAGCGCTTTGTATAAGGCTTGTTCGTCAACGTTGCTGCCTCTTGAAGTGTTAATGATGTAGGCGGTTTTCTTCATTTGGCAGAGTTCTTTTTCGCCTATGATTACGTCTTTGCCGCCCGTGTGGATGCTGATGTAGTCGGCTTTTGCGAGAACTTCCTCTTTAGACACAAATTTTATTCCCGATTCAAAGCAGGGTTTGATGTCGTAGCCGATGACTTCCATGTCAAAGCCGCGTTTAACTATCTGAGCAACTTTTTGCCCGATTCTACCGCAACCAAAGAGACCCAAAGTTTTGTAGGCAAGCTCGGTGCCTTTGAGTTTGTCTTTTTTCCACACGCCATTTTTTAGTGAGCTGTGGGCTTGGGGAGTGTTTCTTGAGATGCTTAGCATTAAACCAATGGTTAATTCTGCCACTGCGTTGGTGCTTCCGTAAGGCGCAGATTTTACAACGATGCCGTTTTCTGAAGCAGCAACAACGTCTATGTTGTCGTAGCCGACGCCTGCACGACCAACAATTTTGAGTTTACCTTTGGCACCCGCTTCCAAAACCTCACGCGTAACTTTAGTGGCGCTTCTAACGACTAACGCATCAAACTGGCCAATCTCTGACACAAGAGCGTTTAGGTCTCTTTTTTTTGTGTCTGTTTCTATGCCAGCTTCTTGGAAGAGTTTTAAGCCTTCCTTCTCTAAACCGTCGTTTAACAGTACCTTCATGCCAAGGGTCTCCAGTAAAGGTTAATTGAAAAGTTGATTGTTGTTGTGGATAATAAAGTTCTCTGAAAGAATGCTCTGTTGCTTATGTTTTGGATTTAATTTTGGGGATTTTTTTGGTTTTCCTGATTCTGGTGGACGTTACGTTAAAGGTTGATTTCACGTGGCAGTAGGGGCATTTTAGTTTTCTGTTGTTTCGATATAGCAATGACGTGAAGGTTGCTCCTGGAATCCAATGAAAATTAAAGATTTTTTTGCAGTTCGGGCAAGTAAGCCTCGACGTGTAATGTGGACCGTACCTTGGGAGTAATAAGAAAATTATCACGAAGCCTATGACGACAATTGGGTAGAGAATGTAGAGGATGTCTACCATGAGTTTTCTTGTCCTAAAAGTAAAATTGGGGTTAATTAATGTTTAGGGGCTTTTTTGAAAGGAAAGGAGGTTTAAGCCTTTTTAATGTATCTCAACGCTTCTTCGACGTTTTGGAAGCAGTATTTTACGCCGCTGAACTCTTTTGTGAGCGCCAAAACATCCACCTTAACCTCGGCTGGTGTACGTTTGCTTTTGATGACGTCGAGCATTAGGTCGCAGAGGTGTTTGATGTCGCCTTCGCGGAAGCCTCGCCTTGTTACGTCTTGGAAGCCAATCCTTAGCCCTGACGGGTCGTCTTTGCTGCTTTGGTCGTCGTATGGTAGCAGGTTCTTGTTCAGGATGATGTTTGCGTCTTCGAGGTCTTGGGCGATTTTTTTGCCGCCGCCAAAACTGCGGATGTCAACGGCGATTTGGTGGCTCTTTGTGAAGCCTTTCTTTTCAGCAAGAACATTAACGCCGTTCTCACAGAGGTATTGTCCTGCGGTCTGGGCGTTCTTCACGATTTGTCTGGCTAATTCGGCGCCGAAAACCTTCATTTCCAATGCGGCTATGCCGAGAGCTGGCAACCTGCCCAAATGCGTGCTCGAAGCGCTAAGCGGGAAAATGGCGAATTGGATCTTCTTCACCGCCTTCTCCATTGCGGGGTTGGTTGGGCTTCCCATAATGACACCACCCTGTGGTCCGGGGAAAGTCTTGTGAGTTGAAGAAGTGATGAAATCTGCGCCTTCGCGGAGTGGGTCTTGGAATTGCCCGCCTGCAATTAAGCCCAGAACGTGTGAGGCGTCGTAGGCTATGTATGCGCCGACTTCTTCGCAGACAGCTCTTAGTTCTTTTATTGGGTGTGGAAATAGGAAGAGGCTGCCGCCGAATGTGACGATGCCTGGCTTGGCAGCGCGTATGACGTAGGCTGATTTTTCTGGGTCAATGTTGAACTCGTCTATGTTGTAGACGTGATTTATGTTCTCTAAACCTAGAACGTTGCCTGCTAAACCCGTGTAATCGTGACTGATGTGGGCGCCGCAGCTTAAGGGCGTGACGACCATCTTGTTATTTTTTGAAGCTAACGACAAACCCTTGAAAGTTGCAAGGTTCGCGTGCGTACCTGAGACCAAGCGTACGTCTGCCCAGGTGGTGTTAAACAGGCTCTTCATGATGTCAGTCGCAAAATCCTCGATTTGGGAAATGTATTTTTGGCCTTGATAATACCGTTTCTTAACGTGGCCTTGATCGTCGTTTTCGCCTTCAGCGTACCTGCATGCGAGGTCGTGCGAGAGGTCGAGCATTTGGTTGACGGCTGGAGATTTGAGTCCTTCGCTGGCAATCATGTTTATGCATTCTTTGTCGCGGTACTGTTCGTGCTTTTTTGTTGCTTCCACTAAATCTACGACTAAATCGGGCAGGTCTTTCATTTTCTTGTCTCTCCCACGCTGAATCATCAACGGAATTAGGCTTTGCAGTATTTAGCCGTTACTGGATAAGAATGGAGGTTCAAAGGTTTGGGGCGCCCTAATGCGTGATGTTTCACGGACGTTATTTTTTAGGCGCGCCTAAACATTTATTAGGTTTGAATGCCAAATTTAGGCATACCTAAAAAATAGGGTGAACAAAAATGGAGCAAAAATCAACCCAAGATTACCTCAAAGCCGTCTACAACCTAGCCAGAAACGGAGACTTAGTCAGCACCACAGAAATCTCCCAAAAGCTAGAAGTAACTCCAGCCAGCGTAACAGAAATGCTAAAAAAACTATCCCAAGACGGCTACATAAAATATTCACCCTACCACGGCAGCACCCTGACCGAGAAAGGACTCCAAGAAGCCCAAAAAGTAACTCGAAAACACAGGCTCCTGGAAAAGTTCCTCTCTGACGTTTTGCACATTGGAAAAGACAAGGTTCACAAGCAAGCCTGCCAGATGGAACATTCCCTGTCAGACGAAGCAGAAGAGTCGCTTTGCCGCTTACTAAAACACCCCGACACCTGCTCGGACGATGGCAAAACCATTCCCGCCTGCAACCTGCCCTTCTCAAATTGTGAAGAATGCATAAAATTGCATAACCAAGGACTCGAAGAAGTCGGCAAACGAAACACAAACCTAACCCCAATCCGCGAACTGAAGGGCGGCAAATACGGCAAAATCAGTTTTATCCGAGGTGAACACAAAGTCCTTCAACGACTTCTGGACATGGGGCTTACGCCTGGAACAAGAATAAAAGTAATCAAAGTTGCCCCCATGGACGGACCCGTGGAAGTGGCGGTTCGCGGTTCAAAACTGGCGTTGGGGCAAGACATCGCCTGCAACGTCTTCGTCGAAGTTGAACAACCAACTTCAGAAGGAACATAAGCTATGTCATGTCACCCAAATTCGAACCCCACAAGTAAACCATCAAACAACAAAAACGGCAAACACCTAACCTTTGCGCTTGCAGGAAACGCCAACGTCGGCAAAAGCGTCATCTTCAACCAGCTCACGGGCTCAAACCAGATAATCGGCAATTGGCCTGGAAAAACCGTGGACCGCGCCGAAGGCACGTTGAGTTTTGAGGGGCATGAAATAAAAATCATCGATTTGCCAGGAATTTACTCTTTCTCGACGTTTTCAATGGAGGAGCTTGTTTCAAGAGATTACGTGGCGCTGGAAAAGCCTGATGCAGTCATTAACGTGGTGGATGCTTCGGTTTTGGAGCGGAACCTGTTTTTCACGCTTCAACTGCTTGAGATGCAGGCGCCATTGGTTTTGTGCCTCAACCAGGTGGATGTTGCTAAAAGCAAGGGCATAATCATTGATAAAGAGAAACTTGAAGAAACGCTCGGCGTCCCAGTCGTTTTCGCGGTGGCTACACGGGGCGAAGGCATCTACGAGTTAGTCCGAGAAGCCGTCAAAGTCGCCACTCACAAACCCAAACCAAAGCACTTAAAGTACAGAAGAGAACTCGAAGAAAAGATTGAAAAGTTAAAGCAGGTAATCGAAAAAGAAAACCTCTCTCTTCAATACCCCGCTCGCTGGATTGCAATAAAACTGCTTGAAGGCGACACGGAAATCACCAAACTCGTCGCTGAAAAATCCAAAGCAGTCGTCGATTCCGCCAAAGCTATAGCACAAGACCTTCAAACCAGCTGCCAAGAACCATGCTTCTCAGTTATTGCTTCTGAGCGTTATGCACTGGCAAGTTCAATTGTCGCTTCGTCGCTGCAGCAAAGCGAAGTAAGGAACACTTTCTCGGATAAACTCGAATGGTTAACCACCCACAGGGTTCTGGGTTACTTCACGTCGATAGGAGTTATCGCGGGCCTGCTGCTATGGACGTTTTTCATAGGGAACGGTCTTTCCAGCTTGATTTCTGGCGCGTTGAGTTTCATTAAGCCCGTTGACCCAGCCTTGTCTGCGTCCCAGCCGATTTTGGCAATAATTTTGAATGGTGTGTGGGGTGGATTCAACGCAGGCCTCACACTGATTATTCCTTTCGTGATTCCGTTTTACCTTCTGTTAGCCATTGTTGAGGATTCAGGCATCCTGACCAGAGTAGCGTTCATGATGGATAGCGCCATGCACAAAATCGGGTTACACGGCAAAGCATTAATCCCAATAATTCTGGGTTACGGTTGCAGCGTGCCAGCGATTCACTCGTGCAAAATCATGGAAACCCGTCGCGAGCGGCTCTTGGCAGCGTTCGCCATCACCTTCGCGCCCTGTTCGGCAAGAACAATTGTGCTCTTTGGCATGGTGGGCTTGTTTGTCGGAGTCCAATGGGCGCTGCTTTTGTACGTGGTGGACATTGCGATAATCTTCGGTTTAGGCAGAATCGCCATGAAGGCAGTTCCGGGCAAGTCCACGGGCTTGATTATGGAGATGAGCACTTTTAAGATGCCTTCACTCAAAGTCGTTGTCAAGCAGACTTGGGCAAGAACCAAATCCATAATCTACGTGGTCTTCCCCATCTACATCATCGGCAGTGCACTCGTTCAAGTGTTGTATACGCTCAATGTGCTAACACCTATTAGTGATGCGTTGTCGCCTTTGACGGTTGGGTGGCTCGGTTTACCCGTCGCCGCGGGAATTCTGCTTATACTAGGCGTCGTACGCAAAGAATTCGTGCTCCTAGCCGCTGTTGCAATCTTTGGCACAACCAATTTGGCACTGTACTTCTCGCCCGTGCAACTGGTGGTTATGGCTTTGGTGGCGATGCTATACATTCCATGCGTATCGACGATTGCCATTCTTGGAAAAGAGTTCGGGTGGAAAGCAGCAGCAACAATATCGCTAGCTAACATTGCCGCAGCGGTCTTGATTGGCGGTTTAGCCTTCAGACTGTTATCCCTGTTTTTGTAGGCTGATTGCCACCTTTTTTAGAACACGTACATTATGAGGTAGAATATTTCGCCTGAGAGTAAAGCAAACCACCAAAAACCAAACAGAAACTTCACAAGTTTGCCGTGCCAGCTTTACGCTTTAGTTGCGAAATGCCAATCGCGAGCACTGCAACCTCCAAAGACACCACCAACACTGCGATTGCGCCATGCACGCCAAAATAAGCGGTTAAGGTAGAGTTTAACTGGATAGTTGAGCCTTCGACTGCTCTCCAAACGAGCGGTACAGCATGTAGCCGATGGACATGACAAGGTCCCATGTAATGGCGAGTGCGCCTGTGACGGGGTGGAAACGGTTTTTTCCTCTGCCGCTGAGAAACGCGTGGACAAAGAGGAAGGCGACTGGGATTAAGCCTATGGCGATTATTGTGCTTGCAAGGGGCGCGGTTGTCATGGTTTTTTGCCTTGTGCTCGTATGGGAGTTTGCGGTTGCTAATTAGGTTGGCGGCGCATTTTAGCTTGTTTGGGTTTGTGTTTGTTCGGTTTGGGTTATTTTTGCTATCGCTACTGCACCTGAGAGGACGCTGTTGTTTAGGAAAGTTATTTCTTTTCCCGAATCCAAAAGTACAGTTGTGTGGAAGGCGGTTATCTCCTTGATTGCGCCTTGCTCGTTCATGTAGGATGTGATTACGCGGTCGCCTTCAGTGTAATGCAGCCTGTTTTCTTGGGTGCCTTCGAACTTGTGGACGGTAGTTATGATTACGCCGCCTGAGGCGATGGCGCTGTTTGGTATGCTGATTTGTCCTACGTCGGTTCTTATGCGCATTACTAGGGCGGTCATGTCTGTTACTCTTCCAGGGATGTTGTTGACCATGACGTCGTCGCCTATTTTGAACTGGTAGGTTGTGAAAACGAGTGCTCCTGATAGGATGCCGCCGACGAATGTGGATATTACTAAGCCGACGGTGACGGATATGATGCCTGCACTGGTTAAGAGTGTTTGTGGAGAAACGCCGAGGGTGTTTAAAACTCCGAACGTCATGACTAGGACGGCTATTGCAAGCATGGCGAACTGTAGTATTGTGGCTGCTTGGATGCCCACGTGTGGTGTCATAAGCGGTTTAGCTCGTCGAAGCAGGAGAATTGCTGTTAGCCAAAATGCCATGATTATGATTATTCTGAAGGCTTGAACTACAAACATAGGCAGATTTATTGGTGCGGCCACGAATAAGTCGAAAATGTAAATTGTGCTTATGGCTAAGACCACGATGAATGTTAAGAAAGCACTGAGTCTTTTTAAAGAATGAATAATGCCTGTCAACCCGACCCGTTCCTTAGCCCAGTATAGGTGAGCGTATTTCTATAGTTTTCTCAGTTATTTGCAGAGATTTGTTTCCTATAGTTTTTTGGAATGCTAGCAATAATTATATTGAATGTTCTGGTTAGTTTTGGTTATGTCTGCTCCGAATTGTCCCTGCCCCAAAAAAGATTGCCCACGCCACAGCAACTGCGAAGAATGCGTGCGGCACCACAAGGAAAAGAACGAATGGCCCTACTGTGCAAGGTAACCCAGATGGCTAAAGACTTAGATATTGAAGCTCAAAAGAAACGCGGAAAAATACAAGCTCATTTTTGGAACATCGTGGGCGCAGTCGAACATATCTCGTTGCCCAAGCTGGAAGATGCTGTTAAAAAAGAGTTCAACTGTGACGATGACCGATTTGTTCAAGCTCAAATCAGGTTGATGCAGTCCGAGGCAAGAATAAGGGTGCAGAGCAACGTCAAAGTATGGATAAAACAGCCAGACCGCTTATTAAAATAAAAGTGTTCAAAACGGTTTTTGCCCTTGTTCGGTAGCCGCTGCTTTTAGTTTCGTGTAGCGGTTGGATGCATGTTCCGCAAGAACTTAAGCGTATAGCACGAAAACTTAAAAAGCAAGCAAACTTTTGTCCATCTTCAAAATGGGGTTCGTGTGAAATGCAAGCATTAAGTATTGTCTTACTGTTAATCAGCGTTGGAACTATTCTGGGACCAATCGGCGCAGTGGTAATCATTTACCACAACGATTTATCTCAACTGGTCATTCCCCCTCAAATTAGAGACATCATGAACGGGAACAGCAACCTCATTCCGCATGGTAACTCAAACGGTAATGGAAACTCGGGTCTGGGCGGATTATTGACCCCCGTTTTTGTAAGTGCACAAAGTAACAAGGCAACACACACCTTCACTGGTATCTTTAACGTTACTAATACCCTCAATTTTGACTTGACACTGAATAGTTTTAGCACCGACGTAGAATTCACTCAGGCTAACATTCCAGCAGCTAGTTTAAGTCTCAGCAGCCCAGTTACGGTTCTTGCAGGCCAAACGGCGCAACTGACTATTTCAGGGCATTGGACACAGGAAGCTCAGGATTATATGACTAACAACTTCCCAGGAATCACATCAGTTGACCTTAGCGTATCCAATGTAGAGATAAATATAAACGGCATAACAATCCAATCTGCTGGACCCATCCAAATTGGCAACATCCCCATGAATGCGGTGAGCTGATGCAAAGCAAAATCAACATCATCGCGTTAGCTGCTGGAATATCAACTCTTCTGCTAATCGCCATCTCAATATTTGTACCCTGGTGGCAACTCAATGTGGGAAAACCCGCGATTGCCTCAGTTAACGTTTCCCCCGTTAACCTGAACCTTGCACTTTTAGGTGATTCGCTTACTATTCCGCTGGTTTATGCATTGAATATCGCAAGTGCACTATCCCTAGCTTCGGGTGGCATAATCATGCTGATCTATTCCGTGAGACCCAACAGATCCTACTCAAAGAAGCTGCTTGGGTTCGGATACAAAAAACCCCTGTACGCAGTAATATTATTTATTGTAGCATTACTTTCTATGAGTTTCATGGTTCAAAGATTTTCAGGCTTTGCTATTCCATTGGCGGGTTCAGGTGCCATGTCGCTTCCACGAGGTATGGCGCCTGATGGTGTAAACATAAGCGTTGCTGTTTCGGCAGGTTTCGGGTGGCCTTTCTATTTTGCCATTGTTGTTGCTGGATTATGTGTAGCCGCAAGGATTTACCACCGAAAATTAGTTGCAAGTGACGCGGTGCTTCCTCCTCCTCCGCCTCCACCTCAGTAAGAAACAATTTTTTTTTAAAAAGCAACGTTAAAGTGTGGATTAAACAGCCGCCCACTAGCAAATGGAAGGCTATGGATTTTTGGGCATGCATAAATCTTATAAACAAACCAACATACATACTATTGAGGATTTTACAGCTGTTTATTGCTGATAAGCCATCTATTCTTATCATTGACGACGACACGGCAATCCTGCATGTTTTTAGCCGAATCTTCCAAAGAAAAGGTTACTGTGTCACGGTGGCGGAGAAAGGCAAGGACGCTATAGAAAAATTAAGCTGTAACCATTACGATGTTGCTTTGATTGATTTGCGCCTTCCCGACATGGAGGGCACCGAGCTTTTTCCACTAATCCAAAAGTTGTCACCCAAAACCTTGAAAATTATGCTTACAGGCAAAACTCTTCTACAGGACAGCATTGAAGGCGCAGACGTGCTTCTTAAAAAACCAATTCAACCCGAACAACTGCTTAGCGTTATTGATAGTAAGTTGAAGAACAAAAACATAGAAACCTAATTCGCTATGATTTTGTTCCAAAGCTTTTTAAAAGGATAAAATAGTGGTCAACATAACAAACGGTGGCAGCGAGCAGATTACTTGATTATTTCGCCGGTTGCTGCCTTTTCGCCTACTTGATTAATTTTCACTGTCACGCGGTCTCGAGGCTTAGCTTTGGGAACCTGTATAACATAACCGCGAATCGTAGACATGCCATCCCCATTTGGACATAAGCCATTGATGTTTACATCCAATTCTTCTCCTAACTCGACGGGGGGTAGCTTCTCGACATGTTTGATTTTGAATTTCCCGCCTTTTACTCTTCTATGGACCATTGCAAAACCTTGCCTTATTTTACGTGTAAATAGAGTATGAGGGCTTAAGTCTTCCGCAGGTTCTTCCCTGATTTACTTAAGCTCTTACGCGTTTGATAGCCTGTGGGGTAAGTCACTTTTGGAAAAAGTATTAGTTAAAGAACCTCATTGTTGTGGTGCGAGTAAAATGAGCACCCAAAATTTCCTCTTTGAAACCAGCGACCTCGTGATGAAAAAGAAAATACTTTCCGCACGAGAGCACTACGACTTTGAAGACGTAAACGGCGCAAAATTAGGCGAGGCTGATGGCAACCTCGTTCAGTTCCCACCTAAATTTGTCATAATTGATAACCACGGTCAAGAGTTGATGCACCTCGAAGGAAAACTGCTCTCCTTCCGAAACCAATTCACCATTTACGATACCAACGGCGCTGAACTTGGAACCATAAAAAAGAAGATTGCAAAGCTGATCGGAGAAGAATATTGGGTAGAAAAAAACGGAGTTGAATTCATGCGAATATACGGAGACTTCACTGAACACGACTACCAAATGGAAGTCAACGGCGTTCCAGTTGCTTCCGTGCACAAGAAATGGGTCACGTTGCGCGATGAAATAGGCATCTCCATGACGGCAGAAATGGACCATCGAGTAGTTATTGGAGCAGTAATCGTCATCGAACACATAGAGGTCACGGAAAGGCAAAGCCGTCACTAAATCGTGACCAGAACTAATTTTTTTTGTCTGATTGCCAAAGTGTGGGAAAAAACAATTTCTCACGAGAGCCCTTTTCCTTCCAATGTTGAATATTTGTGCATTAATCAATCAAAAACTCAGCACAAACACTTTAAATCAAAAAACGGGGGCAAACTTCTATATGTTAGGATTCAAGCTTGATTAGCAGAGATCGATATGAACCCTGAAAATTATAAATCGATAAGAAACAAGCCAAAACGAAACAGCGCCATAAGCAGATCCAAAAGCCGAATGCTTGTAAAGCCAAAAATAGCGCCCGCTACTCAAAAATTACGTGAAAATTACGCAACTAGAACCGAATGGGCAACAAAGATAATTCCCAAAGTAAAAGAGTAGTAGAAACGCCCAAGTTTGGCTTTCTAAACTTTATTTCTAAATCACTAAATATCCCTATAGATTGCGCTTCAAAATCGAGCGCGCAACAGCAACTTTTATAATCAATAATTCTCTTCAAAGAAGGAAAGTGAAGTTACATGACTGAATCAATCGAAAAAAGAGTACAAAAAGCACTCGACGAAATAAGACCCCAAATCCAAGCTGACGGCGGAGACGTAGAACTTGTAGCAGTTGAAAAACTCACTGTCAAAGTCCGCTTAGTTGGTGCGTGTGCAGGTTGCCCCATGTCAGCGATGACACTTAAACAGGGCGTTGAGGCTCTCATCAAACAGAGAGTTCCAGAGATACTAAAAGTTGAAGCGGTAAAATAAGTCAAGACGCTCAATCAACACTATTTTATTTTCTTAATCGGTATTCATTAGAAGATTTTTCTATTTTCCAAATTTTAGGAATCCCAAAATTAATTGAAATTCCCTTCAGACGCCAAGTTGAAAAAACAGTTCTTCCGACACCCACGAAAACAAAAACACGTTTATAATTTACTTGTAGCATTAACCAGTCGAGAGGAATCCTTTGGTAAAAGTTTTTGTCGTTTATGACACAAAGTATGGCAACACAAAACTTGCTGCAGAGAACATTTTGGAGGGCATAAGGGAAT
>PLNS01000027.1 GCA_003141855.1 Candidatus Bathyarchaeota archaeon
GAAGTCGGCAAAGTAATCTACGAGCAAGCAGCCGCGGAATACGCCAAACAGCAAGGACAACAGCAACCAGGCCAAGGACCACAAGGCGGAGCAGGACCAGAGATGCCTCCAAGCGGCGGACCAGAAGAGCAAGGTCCAGGCGAAGAGAAAGTGGTTGATTCAGAAGACTATAAAGTCAAATAAACCCCTTTTTATCTTTCTTTTTATTTTCTAAACTGGCAGACGACAGTATGACCAACCTGGATTCGAGACGTTGGACGGGTCCGCTTGGATATGCACCGTACAGGCAATAAGCGCTGTACAAGGAGTTGGGGTGTATCCACCACGGTGAGACTTTTGGAGAAAGTGTTACGGAGAAAAGAGGTTGACATTGGGCACTAAGTATTTTTGTCGCAAATTCTTGGTGAGCACCCTAAAAGGAGCTGAATGAGTATGGAGATGGCTTTTAGGAATTTACTTTTAAGGTCTTAGAAAATAGACCAACTCTCTAAAAAATAGACCCCCGACCCCGAATATCGCGAAAATGAAGTCGAGGAATGTAATAGAAAAGTTTGTTGCATAGACCCAGCGGAACAATCCTGCCCTTTTATAAGTCTTGGAACAAGGCATTAAATACAAAAAGCGACAGTACTGCTATTGGGGAAAAAGAATCATGGAAGGAACAGAAAAAGACAAACAAAAAGCCGAATTTTTTGGGGCTCTGGGTCATCCTTTGCGCCAAGAATTCTAAAAGTCCTTAGCGAAGGACCATTGGGTTTTGCTGATTTGAAAAGAAGTTTAAACGTCGAAAGTAGCGGGCACATCCAATTTCATTTGGATAAGTTGGATGGCTTGATAAAAACGGATGAATATGGAAAATACTGTATTTCGGACAAAGGAAAAGATGCTCTGCTTACGATGCAGCCAATCGAGAAATACAATGAGGATGCCCGATTTAGAGAGCAAGCTGGCTTACTAATACGTGCATTGCGAAGCGACCTAAAGAGTGTTCAGGAAATTGCCATTGCGCAACTCTCTTTGTTCGGACCAAAGGTTATTCCTTTCTTGACGTCAGCGCTCTTAGAAGCTCTTGCTGAGTCTAAAAGTCTAGAAGGAAAAAATAGTCACAGCTACTATAACGGGAATGAGAACTTAGCAGATGCTCCTGAAAGAGCTGTTACAGGATTAGTGGTAGTCTTAGGCATAATCGGTGTTCCCAGTGTAGTTCCTGATATTGCTTCGACTCTTCCTAGAACTGAAGCCTTTGAAGCGTTGGCGAAAATTGGAAACAAGCAGGCATTAGATGCGGTAGTATCGCAAATCCCCTCTTGGTTCGACAAAAATATTCACTATAAAAAGTATGGGGCTATGGGTGGTCATTATGGAGAAAAGGATGAGGATTACAGTGATGTAGTTTCGGTTGCCAAAGTAGAAGGGTTCCTCACAAAAATCTTCAACAGTTTCGACGAGGAAGGCAGAATCGCCCTTGAAACTGCGTTGAACGATGAGAATTTCGAAGGTAAAAACGTTCTATCACACAACAATGTAATAGCGCGTGTGCTTGCCGTGGTAGGAGATGACAAATCGATACCTGCACTCACTATAGCCTTGGAAAAAGGAAACTTCGCTACAAAAACTGAAGCGGCAAGAGCTCTCAATGGACTCAAAGCAGTGGAAGTGATGCCCAAGGTTATCAATGAACTTCTTAAAACTGCGAATTCTCTTACCAAGGCAAGAAATGAAAGGGGTTACTGGGCTAACGAAGACCATCCAGCTAAAAAGGCATGCGAGGTTTTAGCAAACACGGTCCTTTCGTTGGGTTCAACTGATGATTGGATCACAGTTGCGTTTCACCGTCCAAGAATCGAAGGTTATGCTGAACCATTTGACGAAGCAATCGTTAACGCTAAGGACAAAGCTGTGCCCGCGCTAACTAAGCTCCTCGAAGCGCCAGATTCCAGTGTTCAAAGTGCCGCGGCAGAGATGATTGCCAAAATAAAACGCGGAAACAACAATAACCAAACTTCAAACTCTCAGTCGAGAGGTTGGGAGAGAGTTTGAACTGGGTAGAAAACGTAAAGTCAAAGCAAGCGCATCTTCAAATCAAGCTTCTGCAGAAGAAAATAAACTGAATGGGAGGGATGACAAATAGGAAGAGGTGGTGGAGGACGTTCATCTAACGACCAGCGGTCTGATGTCCATAATCCAACAAGCCAAGAATACAGAGATGCACAATCCAATCATGATCAGCAAGTCGCTGAAAATGAATCCAAGTAAGCAAGAGGAGTGTAATCGCTCTTCTTTTTCCTTTTTTCTTAGAACATGTTTGGCTGGCATATTTGGAGCCTATTAGTCAATGTATGCTGAAAACCTATAGAGGGGTAGGCTTACACGAACATGTTTGGAGCATATTAGAAACTCTATGCAGAAACCTATAGGGGGTAGGTCGCTGTTGGTGTTTTTTGCTGCCAAAAACAAGTCTTTGCGAATTCTCTAAGAGGGGTAGGTCGGTATTGGCAGCTTTTTAAGCCAAAGGTTCCAGTAACTTTTCATCGGGAGGTTTTGAGTGTTAACTCTTTGGATTTCTCTGTTAACTTTCATCAGATTTTAATACGAGACCACTTTAGGCTTTTACTGAGCGTATATTATGTATTATAGGTCTAACTGAACTATTCTCTTGTCATAATGTATGAAGAGTTTAAATTGCTTTAAAATATCCATGCCAATCACACAAGGGGTATATCTTACAATTTGCTCCCTTTCGTCAGGACTGAGATTTCTGGGAACACAGGTAACTTGAAAGCCACTCGCAAAATTTATCCTATGCTGAAGCGGTTGAGCGTTGGAAGTGCCAAAGGTTATGTGAACAGGATGATTGATTACTCTATTCTTAAATTTTCCACCAAAGCCAAAACAATCACGCTTGAAGTATGGCAACACAGAGCAATCTAAATTCATCAGTTCCGCTTCTTTTTCAGTAATGGCTGAATAACCAGCCCCCGTGTCTATCAAAAAATTAATTGATTTACTGCAGCGATAGAAAGGTACTTCAAAAAGAACAGAAATTAAGGGACGCCTGTCAATTATTGTGCCAGTGAATTTAATGGTTTAACCTTCTTAGGCCTAGAAGAACATTGCTAAATTGTTTGAATCAACGAACTCGACTAGTGCACTTTTTCTATCCATTTTTTGTAAGCATTTTTTAATTTGTTCAAAAGTGCTACCTTTGGCAACAACTTCCCGTTTTTGAACTATTATCCACTGATTATCGTAGTCTTTTTTTAGGGCTTCATAGTTGTCTTTAAACCATTCAAGGTTTTCTTGCGAAGCTTTCAATATTTGTGCTTTTTCCAACTTAGATTCACCCAAAGGTTGCTTGCACCTCCATTACATCATTAATTAATTTAAGGCTTGCTAATTGTAACATCATATTTTATTTGAAATGCTAAGAAAATATGCGGATTGTATTTTATTTGTTAGACGATTTAAAGATTTGTGGCTGTATTCAAACAATCACTTGTTAGTATCATGCAAACTACAGAATTCGCTCATCAAAAAGAAAAAATGGAGGCAACAGGGCAGTTTTCTTTTAGCAAAACAGCGCCAAAACAGATGCTGAAAAATCAAGCCATCCATAGCGCACACGGCTAGAACAGAGCCGCAAAACACGGCAAACAAGCGCCACCCTGCAATTTAGCTTCTACAGGTGTTGAGCCTATAAATAAGGGGGCTATAGTCTGCTGTGAGCAACAGGTCTTCGCATACCCAAAAAACCCGCTTAACGCAGGGAAATGGTATAAATTGCAGTCTAAAGCTATCTTACAAAGTTCAAAAAATCACTTGTTTAACGGTAAGGCTAATGGCTGAAAAACGAGATTACTACGAGGTTCTAGGCGTACAAAAAGGCGCGTCCAAAGACGAAATCAAGGACGCTTACCGAAAACTCGCCATGCAGTTCCACCCCGACCGCAACAAGGATACAGGCGCAGAAGAGAAATTCAAAGAAATCTCCGAAGCATACGCAGTCCTCAGCGACGACCAAAAACGCCAACAATACAATAACTTGGGCCATTCAGGGTTTGACCAGCGCTACAGCAGCGAAGACATTTTCCGAGGAGCCGACTTCGACTCGGTTTTCCGAGACATGGGCTTCGGCGACATTTTCCGCAGCATCTTCGGCGGCGCAGGAGGATTCGGCGGGTTCGGCGAAGAACGCAACCGAGGACAAGACCTCGCCTACAACCTTGAAATAACACTTGAAGAAGTCGCAAAAGGCACCGAAAAAGAAATCGAAATCCCCAGAACCGAAAGATGCGAAGTCTGCGGAGGCTCAGGAGCAAACCCCGGCACGTCCGCCAAAGTTTGCCCACGATGCGGCGGCGCAGGAAAAATCCAGAACATGCGCAAAGCCGGCTTCGCCATGTACGTGCAAGTGACCGTTTGCCCAACATGCAAAGGAAAAGGCAAACTCATAGATTCGCCCTGCACCAACTGCCGCGGTTCAGGACTGGTTAGGAGGCGCCGCAAAATCACCGTGAAAGTTCCCATGGGCATAGATGAAGGTACCCAGCTTAGGCTTCGAGGCGAAGGCGAAATGGCGGGCAACGACGGCGAAGCAGGAGACCTCTACGTTGTCGTTCATGTTAAGCAGAACCCGCGGTTTATGAGGGAAGGAGACGACCTCTGGCACGTAGCCATCATCACTTATCCGCAAGCAGCATTAGGCGCGGAGATTTCCATACCAACCCTTGACGGACCAACAATCATCAAAGTGCATCCGGGAACGCAGCCGGGCGAAACCATAACTTTGAGGGGAAAAGGGATGCCAAGGTTCAGAGGCTACGGCAAAGGCGATTTGCAGGTGCGCATCGGCGTTTCGGTTCCAGAGAAGCTTACCACCCAGCAAAGAGCGCTTTTGGAGCAGCTGGCGAAAGAGTTCAATTCGGATGTGCAGGCGAAAAACCGCAAATTCCGCCTTTAAATGGCGATGCCGGCTGAGTTAGCGCTAACAAAAAATTTTTAAACCATTAAAGAGATACAGAGTAACATAAATTTTAGGAAGGAGAAAAATCATGTTTGACATTGAAACAATACTGATACAGCTTATCTTAACGGTAATCGTTAACCTGATTTTTGTAGCGCCGTTCCTTTGGATTGCTGGAAGACTCTTAGCGGGCAAACAGAACGCGAAATTTACTGACGCCCTTTGGATAGTCCTCATTGGATCAGTGGTTTTTTACGCAATCAACTTCGTTCTCTCCGACGTAATATCAGGATTCGCCGTCATCATATCCTACATCATAATGCTGATAATTTGGCTGGCACTGGTGAAGCATTTCTTTGACTGCGGATGGCTCAAAGCACTAGCAATAAGCATAATAGCAGTGATAATCGCCGCGATTATTCTGTTCCTGATAATCCTCATCTTGACGTTGATAGGCATAGGCACAGGCTGGCTACCCATCGGCAACCCGTTCACCAACTTCTAAACCCTCAACCCCCCCTTTTTATTTCATATTCGGCAGTTTTTGCTGGTCTATTGCAGATGGAATTTAGGTCTTTTTTAGGCTTTTTTAGCCCTTTCTAGGCTACGGCGTTAACTGCTCTTTTTTGACCATACCCCTTCATGTAGGGGGCTCAAACGCCAACATAGAGAAAAGCTCTTGCTCACGGCGACCTACCCCCTCTATAGTTACAGCATACAACCCCTAATAGGCTCCAAATAGGTTCGATTCATGTCGCTTACTCCTGTTATGGGGGATGTAGGTTTGAGCGTTAACCTCTTTGTTTAATAACAATTTCGGCTATATCCCTAGACATTGTTTTCATGCAACATTACCGCTGGCTAGTATGCCACGGATGCGTTTAAATTTCTGGGTAAAAATGGTAACTTTCAGGTATTAACAGAGAGACTAAGTATTTTCAATCCTAGGTAACTTTTCCACTAATTTTGCCGATTCGTGCATTAAAATGCCAGAAAAATCTAATAAAGAACCCAACATTTCAGCAATATCGTATTCTTTTTCGGCAATTCTAATCTTTGATGAATTGTTAATTAATCTGAAATCATTATGAGCAATTTTATTTCTAATAGTTTGGCAATCTCTTTTGATAACGTAGTCAAAACCATGTTCCTCTAGAAACTTGAACTTAATTTCAACGTCAATTCTTTCTATCTCCTTCATATTGTGAGCATAACGATTTCTAATGGGGTCGAAAATGTCGTGCCCGTAACAAACTAGTAAGAAGATTATGGAATTAATACCAGACATATAATGTCCCTCAAAAGCGAAAAGAAAGGTTGTGGCAAAAAATAGCGGGTTGTTATCTTTTTTTTCTTTCTCAAAAGAATAAGAAATTTTCTTCATTTTGTCTATACTATCGCCCGATTTTTCAAGACTACTAAAAAACTCTCTAGCAATTGCAAACCCATTAGGGTCTTTAGAAGGAACAAATACTTTTGAGAAAAGCTCTCTCAGTTTAGAAATATTTTGCTCATTAGCAGTCATGGAAAGCCCTGTGTTTTGTTACCAATAAACAGTTTTAAGGTTTTGCACTAGAAAAATTAGGGCTTGAAAACCTTCAATATCCTTTGATAGAGTTAGGTTATACTGGACCCGAATATGAGTCCATTTTTCGCAAGATTATTAGAGCAAAGGCAGCAAAAACAAAAATGATTCCACCTTGAATGCCCAACCAACCCAAATTTATTTCATTATAAATAACTTCATGGAGCATGTCGTAAATTACTTGAAACAACAACGCAACTGAAATACCCAGCATCAGAAGATAGTCGTCTTTTCTTGTGAATTTTGGTTTTCTTGCCATGTTAGCGTTATTTGAAACAATCCATTTTTAAGGCTTATCTTTATTTTGAAATGCCCACTATAAGCAAAATGCCACCAACAACCAATAATGTGATTGCGATTGCGGCTTCTATTAGATAACTGCTAAGGTGTGAAAACATGTTTGATACTGTAATATTTGAAATTAAACCGTTTCCCGCAAAAAAAGCCGCAATTAGACCTATGATTAACAAAGAAGCCCCAATACCAACAAGCAACCCTTTATTCATTTTCGGCTCGATTCTATTCTTCCCTAAACAGTTTTAAGGTTTTGCATGTCTGCACTTTGGGCTTAGGACATAATTAGGACTGATAGAGTTTTTCTAATAATTTTTCTTTTGTGAACATTTCTGGGTGTATTTCTTTGGATGTTGTCAATTTGTATGTGGGGTTTTCCGCTTTTATTTTTAATAGGGCTTCAAAAATCATCCTTTTTTTGTCATCTTTCTTTTCAATTGTAAATTTGTCTATAGCCTTGAGAAAGTTTGCTTCAACAATTCTGTTTCTAATATTTTCACTAGCGGTTGGGATGAATGTAGCGATAATTGCAACTATTGCTATGCCTATAGCGAGTTTTTCACCGTACGATAAATCTGGCAAAATAGAAACCGCTGTTGCTGAAATAAATAGGAGTGCAATATTGAAAAGAGTCAATCCCTGACCGTGGAACTCATCTCTAAGTTTAAACAAGGATTTTTCATTATCAATCTTTTGAATAAGTTCGTTAATTAAACCATCATAATCAAAAGGGATTGTTTTTTTCTCTGCCATGTTAGCTATTCTACGCTTTGCAGTTTTAAGGGTTTTGCCATCGCTAAGTTGCTTTTAAAAAACTATAATTATCCTTTAGCCAAAAGACTTTTGCATTCTTATTCCTAATTCAAAAACATCTTCTTTTTCACGGTTGTCGTAAACTGTTTTTATCGTCAAATGTTGTCTTTCGCCAGATGGCGGTTCTGGCAGGGTTTTATAATACTTCAATTCTTCGTTTGGAGCTATTGATAGGAAATCTTTTTTTTCTAATTCAACGTCATCAAAAAGAACGACCTGAAGGTCTTTATCCCATGAGAAACTTGCAACTATCCACCTAATTCTTGCCTCAGCAGTTCCTTCGTTCTTAATTCTTATTTCCGTTGTTTCTTTTGGAGACGAATAAGGAGGGAGATTTTTTAAGAAATGATTTATTGCAGGCTTATTACTTTTTGAAGAAAATCGATAATATAATACTAAATTAATTATGGAAACACTCAAAGAAATTGAGGCGATTAATTCTGCGGAACTCATAGGTTAGGTATTCTTCGCTATCGAGTTTTAAGGTTTTGCATCACTAAGTTGCTGTTAGTTTCGGGTAAAAATTAGTTTTCATCAAGCCCTTGCAATGGTGGCGTTGAAGGCAAAAGAAAGGCAACAATCAGAAAAGCCATGCCTAAAACAGAAGAAAACAATGGTCCAAACATAAAGCCAGTGACCGCAAACGTATCTGCAGAACCTAGCAAGGAATTTTTAGCTAGACCTTGCATAGAAAGTAGAATTGAAAATGCAATGAGTATTAATGAAAGAGCGGTGCATGCCGATAAAGCTATTTTTCTATTGTCAAGGTACTTTATCCTTTTCTTTAGAAGTTCTTCACGTTTTTTAGAATGGTGTTCGGATTCAAGAATGCGTTGAAACAAGGTATTCTGCAAGTCCATAGTTGAAGATAATAATTGAGCAAAAATAATACCAACAAACCCCATGAGGACACCGTTTGTTGTAATCCAAATTTGAAGAAGATTATCTGCACTATTAATAGGAACATAATCAGGGAATAATTTAATGACATAAAAGACCGCAATTACAATGAATAGTAAGACAAAAACAATAAGACCGTATAACCCTAACCATATTAGGGCTTTTTTTGTCGGGGTTTGCGTTTTTTTGTTAACGCTATCCTTTTTGTCTTCCATGTTAGCACTATTTCAAGCAATACCCGTTTTAAGGTTTTGCATCGCTTGCTATTGGAAAGATGGTCTGCTAAAATTTACAGAAAAATTGCTGAATTGGTGTTAAAATTACATTTATATACTTGAAAGCACATTAAAATAACCAAGAATGTTCACCAGAGACAACTTAAAACATAACAGTTTAGGCTCTAAGCAAGATGACAGAACGCTTTACTGTGGATGGGAAATTACAACTTATACGCGAAAATTTCGTCAAGAACCAATAATAAAAAGATTAAAACAAAACTTTAACAGTGATGGCTGGACTTTTCACACAGAATATGACCATTTTTATCTACAAAATGATGTTGGTGAGAGAGTGCACATAACTTTTACAGATAAGACTTACGATAAAATCACATACAAAATTACTCTCAAATCGACATTTTTTGGTTTAAAAAATGAAAAATATCATCAATCATTGTTCAAAAAAGTTTATTCTCACATACCTTGGAAAAAGAAAGGTTATTGGCTAAAAGATGGCAACCGCCATATTCCTATATCGATAGAGGAATAGCTACAATTCAAACAATGATTGTTTATCCATTGCTCGGTATTTTCTAATATTTTACTTGTCCCTATTAGCTTTTAGTTTTGCCCTAGCGCTTTTTTGCCCTATCTCTTTCACTAAACTCTCTACTGCTAAAGAATGTCTTTTCAAGGCTTGTTTTATATGACCTTTAGACCACAAAAACGGTTATGGTAGATTTAACTAGACCTTGTGATGCTTGCGGAGTGATGGCTGGTGGCGGCGTCAAATATTGCCCAAAATGCAAAATCTACTTCTGTGACCTATGCTCATATCAACTGATGTGTATTCAACACAAGTCTGAAATAGAATGCCCTATGTGCGGTGGCAAACTGGAAACTCCAGATTTTTATGGCTAAAAGAAGTTATTTTTAACAAAAAAATGAAAAAAGAAAAGAAAGTTGTTTATGGGTTTATTTTTTCTCGAGTTGTTTTCGTAGTTCTGCGTATGTTGCTTTGATGTCTTCGATTGAGCCTTCGTCTTCAATTGTGGATGTGTCGCCGAGTGGTGCTCCGGTCAGTACTGCTTTGAGGAGTCTGCGCATGATTTTGCCGCTTCGTGTCTTTGGCAGTTTGTTGACGATGATGACGGCGTCTGGAGTTGCGATCGGACCGATGGTTGTTCGGACGTGTTTTACGAGTTCAGCTCGGAGTTCATCTGATGGTGTAAATCCGCCTCGCAATACTACGAATGCTACTGGAACTTCGCCTTTAACTGCGTCTTCTTTGCCCATTACTGCTGCTTCAGAGACTGCTGGGTGAGAAACCAATGCGCTTTCAATTTCTACTGTGCCAATTCTGTGTCCTGCTACTTTTAGGACTTCGTCTGCTCTGCCGAGGAGCCAGAAGTATCCGTCTTGATCGCGGATTGCGTAGTCGCCTGTGAGGTAGATTCCTGGCCACCTGCCGAAGTAGGCTTGCTTGTAGCGTTCGGGGTCTTTCCAGATTGTCTGCAACATACCTGGCCATGGTGACTTGATTACTAGGAAGCCTTTGTTGCCTGCTGGAAGTGGTTGTCCTTTTTCGTCGAAGATGTCTACGTTTACGCCTGGCATTGGTAGGGTTGCGCTGCCTGGTTTGAGGGGTGTTAGTTCTATGCCTGCGGCTGGGGAAATCATGAATCCGCCTGTTTCTGTCTGCCACCAGGTGTCGATTATTGGTAGTTTTTCTTTGCCGATTACGCGGTAGTACCATTTCCATGCTTCGGGGTTTATGGGTTCACCGACTGAGCCTAGTATGCGTAGGGAGCTGAGGTCGTGTTTTAGTGGTAGTTGTTCACCGAATTTCATGAACATTCTGACAGCGGTTGGTGTACCGTAGAGTATGTTGATGCCGTGTCTTTCAATCATTTCCCACCATCGGTCTTGCCCTGGGTAATCAGGGGTGCCTTCGAACAGGAACGCTGTGAGTCCCATGCTTAGTGGCGCGTAAACGTTGTATGTGTGACCAGTGATCCAACCGATGTCTGCAACACACCAGTAAATGTCCTCGTCTGTTGGGGCGAATGCCCATTTAAGAGTCCAGTAAGCCCAAACCAAGTATCCGCCTGTGCCGTGTTGTACGCCTTTTGGTTTGCCAGTGGTTCCTGAAGTGTATAGTATGAACAGTGGGTCGGTTGCTTTGAGGTGTTCGGGTTCTACGTAAGCGTTTGCGCCTGCACTTGCAAGTGCGTCAGAGTACCATACGTCTCTGTCTTCTTTCATCTGGACTGGTTGGCCTGTGCGTTTGACGACGATGACTTTTTCGATGCCCGGCATGCTTGGCAGTGCGCGGTCTGCATTGTCTTTGATGGCGACTGTTTTTCCTCGTCTAAAGGAGCCGTCTGCTGTTACTAGGATTTTTGCTCCGCAATCGTTTACTCTGTCTGCTAGGGCTTCAGCGCTGAATCCTGAAAAGACCACTGCATGTACTCCTCCGATTCTTGCGGTTGCAAGCAGAGTTATTGGCAACTCTGGGATGACGGGTAAGAAAACTGCGATGCGGTCGCCTTTTTTGACGCCGTAGTCTTTTAGTGCTTTGGCGAGTTTGTTTACTTCACGGTATAGTTGGTAGTAAGTGTAAGTTTTTACTTCTCCCATTTCGCCTTCCCAAATGTAGGCGAGCTTGTTTTTGCGTGCGGTTTTTATGTGTCTGTCTAGAGCGTTGTAGCAAATGTTGAGTTCTCCATCAGGAAACCACTTGTAAAACGGCGGGTTCGAATCATCCAGCACTTTGGTTGGAAATTTGAACCAGTCGATTGCTTTTGCTTTTTCTGCCCAGAACTCTTGCGGGTTTTTAATGGATTTTTCCCATTCTTGTTTGCGTTTTTCTCCAGAAGAAACCTTTGCAATACTTGGACTATATTTTTCGTTGAAAGGTAAACTAGCTTCTGACATATGCTCTCATTCCTATAGATGCTGGGAAGAGTAAGCCCTATAGAATATAAGTTTTTTCAGTTGTTTTTTGTGAAATAAAAAAAGAAAATATGGATATTAGATTTTTATTTTACTGGGCAGATGGGTAGCACTGTTTTTGCGTTGGCTTCGTTTATTACCTCTGCGAGGCCAAGGTAGACTGCACTACCGCCACAGATGACGCCTTCGATACCTGTGATTGTGTTGAACCAGGCTGGGTTTCCGAGTAATTCTCGTGTCGTCAACATGAAGAATAGAATTGCTAAGCTCATGAATACGAATTGTAGTGCGCGGTTTGATTTTAGAGTGCCGAAGAACATCGCGAAAGTGAATATGCCCCACATGAAGAAGTAGGCTGCCATCGATGCGTCCGTTGGTGCATTGAATCCAGGTATGAATGTTACTTTTGGCAGAACAAGCAGAAGGACAAGTGACCACCAGAAGAAACCGTAAGAACTGAAAGCTACCATGCCAAATGTGTTGCCTTTCTTGAATTCCATTATGCCGACAATTATCTGTGCTAGTCCACCGAAAGCTATGCCCATTGCTAAAATCATTGTGTCAAGAGGAAAAACGCCAGCGTTGTGCAAATTCAGCAGTACCGTTGTAAGTCCGAAGCCTAAGAGTCCGAGAGGTGCAGGATTAGCTAATTTCTGTATGCTCATTTTTGATGTTTCCCCGATTTGATGTTTTAACTGAATTCTGCATGCTTTTTTATAAAGCTTTGGAAACCGATACGTTTCTCTTTCTTGAAGTTACGTATTTGCCAACTTCTAGAGCAGTAAACACTGCACCTGCAAACAGCCCAGCAATTGCCCAATCGATAAGTTCGGGCGAGTGGACGTTGAAGAGACCTTGGAGACCAGGTGTGTAGAGGACAAGCAACTGCAAAGCGAATGACGAGAGGACGGCAATCCAGAGGAATTTGTTCTTGAATGGCCCAACTTTGAATACGGAGTATTTTAGTGATCGACAGGAGATGGCTATGGTTAACTCCATGGCAATCATGGCGGTGAACAATTGAGTTCTAGCATCTAGCAGGTTTGATCCGCTCTCCCATGGCAAGTGTGAGAAGAACGCCAATAGCAACAGAACCGTCATGAATATTGGCACTAAGGTCAAGTAAACTTTCACATCCTTGCTGAATATGCTCTCGTTGGGTTTGCGTGGTTTTCTCTGCATCAAGTCTGGGTCTCCTGGGTCTACCCCTAAAGCTATGGCGGGCAATCCGTCTGTAACAAGGTTAATCCAGAGAATCTGCACCGCTGTCAACGCGATGGCTGCATCATTTATAGTTCCAACACTTGAGCCAGGTGAAATGGCTCTGGCTATGTAAGGAACACTCACCACAGCGAAGAACATAACTAAGATTTCCATTATGTTGCATTGCAGCAGGTAGGTTAGGTATTTTTTGATGTTGTCGTAGATTTCTCTGCCTTCTTTAACGGCTTTAACGATGCTGGCAAAGTTATCGTCTGCCAAAATCATGTCGGCGGCTTCTTTTGTAACCTCGGTGCCTGAGATGCCCATGGCGATGCCTATGTCACTCATTTTCAACGCGGGCGCATCGTTGACTCCGTCACCTGTCATTGCAACGACTTCGTCTTTTTTCTTCCAAGCCTTGACAATCCGAGTTTTATGCTCAGGGGACACTCGGGCATAAACCACCACTTTCTCCACCACTTGGTCAAGCTGTTCGTCAGTCATCTGCTCAAGCTCCTGACCAGTCAACACTTGGCCGTCTTGCTCTTTTTCGCCTATCAAATTAAGTTCCTTGGCGACGGCTGTGGCGGTAAGTTTATGGTCACCGGTAATCATGACAACGCGTATTCCAGCGTTCTTGCAGATGGCTATGGCGTCTTTGACTTCTGGACGGGGTGGATCGATCATGCTCATGATGCCGACGAAGACAAAGTCCTGTTCCATTTCTTCGTCGAATTGTTCTACGTTTTCAGGCAGTTCTTTGTAGGCGAAACCGAGGTTTCTGAGGGCTTGTAGAGCCATGGCTTCGGTGACTTTGTGGTGTTTGTTGGAGAGTTCTTTGGTTAATGGCTGCACTTTTCCGTCTAAGAGGATTTTGCTGCATCTCTCCAAGACTATTTCGGGTGCGCCCTTCATGTAAGCGACTTTTTTGCCTTCTGCATTGTGTATGGTTGTCATGCGTTTGCGCTCAGAGGAGAACGGAACTTCCGCAACCCGTGGCTCTTGCTTTTCAAGGTCTTCTTTGCTGATGCCTGCTTTTTTTGCGGCAACCACTAGCGCTCCTTCTGTAGGGTCGCCTTTCACAGTCCACTTGCCAGTCTTCGTGTCTTTTTCAAGGTTTGAGTCGTTGCATAAAACTGCTACTTTGAGCAGGGTTTTGAGGTTTTCATCGGGGGTTATTGGTTTGTCTTCAAATTGGAATTCGCCCTGCGGAGCATATCCTATTCCTGTGACTTTGATTGTTTGGTCGTTAACGTAAATGCGTTGGACAGTCATTTCGCCCTTCGTCATAGTTCCCGTTTTGTCGCTGCATATGACGCTGGTGCAACCAAGCGTCTCCACAGCGGGCAACCGTTTAACGATGGTGTTAACTTTAGCCATGCGGTACATGCCTATGGCAAGTGCGCCTGTTATGATGGCAGGTAACGCTTCAGGAACAGCGGCGACAGCTAGGCTAATAGCCCACAGAACCATGTCAAGGATTGGGCGATTTTCAACAACTATGCCGACTGCTCCAACGCTTATTGCAATGATGACTGCTAGAATGCCTATCCATTTGCCTACACTGCCCATTCGTTTCTCCAAGGGCGTTTTCTCTTGAGGCGCAGCTTGAACCATTTCAGCAATTTTCCCGAATTGGGTATTCATGCCCGTGCTGGTGACAAGTGCCTTTCCTCTTCCGTATACGACGATTGTTCCTGTAAAAACCATGTTGCGCCTGTCGTTTAGCAGTGTCTCTTCAGGCAACGGTAAGGTGGATTTGTTGACGGGTGCAGATTCCCCGGTTAATGACGCTTCATCCGTTTTCATCGTGAAAGCTTCCAGAAGCCTAGCATCGGCAGGAATCTTATCGCCAGTGTAAAGAAGAATTATGTCTCCTGGAACAAGTTGGCTGGCAGGAATCTTTACTTCTTTGCCATCACGAAGAACACTGGCGGTTGGCGCCGTCATCTTTTTGAGAGCTTCAACTGCTTTTTCGCTGCGGAATTCTTGGGAGAAACCTAAAACTGCACTGGCTATGACGATGGCTAGGATGATGAGTGCGTCGGTTGCTTCTCCAACGGCGAACGAGAGACCGATGGCTATGAGCAGTATGATCATGAGGACGTTGGTGAACTGCCCGAGAAGCAACTTTAGGGGTGGCTTGCCTTTTTCTTTCTTGAGCTCGTTGGGTCCATGTACTGTTAGGCGTTCTTGTGCGTTCTGCGTAGTTAACCCTGTGCTGGTTACGTTTAATTCGCTCAGTGCTTCTTGAGGCGTTTTGCTATGCCAAGTCTTTTCCATTTTTGCTCTCCCAAACTACAGGTACTCAAAACCTCTATTGATTGCTCGATAAATCGAGTTATAATAGTTTCTACTCGATTTTATTCAGCTCAGGTGCTTTTTATGGTAAATCCGACTATGCTTGTAAAGTGAGATGCCACCGACCGCCAACACTATAAGACTCAAGATGTAGAGTGTCCAAGCGAAAATTGTTCCGTTGCTGATAATTTGTTTTTGCCATTGCCATGGAAAATCATTCAGGTTCCCAAGCGGCCAAGCACCGACTACTTGGTACGTAAACCCAAAGGCTGTTAACAAGATGGCAACGTACTGTTTATCGTCAGCCGCTTCGGGGCTTATTCCACGTATGCTGTAAACGCATAGCATTGCGGCGCCTATGATTAACGCTGGGAAACTCGTGACAAAAAATATCGGACTGATAAAACTGCGAGGCAGCAGGGTGTTGATGAATGATGGCGGGTAACCGGTGATGTCTTTTCCCCAATCATTTATGGTCCAACTACTAAGGATTACTGATGACAGGTAGAATGCTCCGTAAGCTGCTAAAAACAAGCCAAGCGGCACTCTGTGATTTTTAACGTAGGTTGAAATCCTCTTGGCGAAGTTTGTTTGCTTTTGGCTGCTTTCGTTCATTGATGTGCCCTGTCTTGTGCTGTTTAGTGTGTATTGACCATATATTTAGTTTTTAATGTAAGCAGCTTTGTCTCTAAATCGTTTCAGACACTTGGTTTGCTTCAAGAAGCATATTTGGATGCTAATAGAAATAGCATGCACAAACCTATAGGGGGTAGGTCACTAATGGCGTTTTTTGCAGCCATAAGCATGTTAGAAAACAAGAAACCCAACCCTCCTAAAGCCAAAAAGTTCTAATTGCTAAACAGCACTAGTAGAAATGCAACTTTTAAGGTGCTTTAATGAAGTTTGAAACCAAGTTCCAAGAAATAATCCCTCGTACTCATGACGTAACAAGCTTCAGGTTCCCCCGACCTGCCGAACTAGATTACAAGCCAGGACAATTCTTCTTTATAACCCTAAAACAAGGCGATAAAGAGTTAAGCAAACACTTCAGCTTCAGTAGTAGCCCAACAGAAAAAGACTACATCGAATTCACCAAAAAATTCACCGACCACGAGTATTCTTTGGCTCTAAAAGCCACAAAAATAGGCGATTGGGCAAGAATAGACGCGCCATACGGGCAATTTACATTTGAAGGCGAATACCCAAAAATCGCTTTGCTTGGCGGAGGCATCGGAATAACCCCTCTCATGAGTTTCTGCAAAAACGCCACAGACAAAGCCTTAAGCAGCAAAATCACGCTTTTCTACGGTTGCCGCACAGAAAACGACTTAGCGTTTAAGGCAGAACTTGAGGAATTAGCCCAGAAAAACAAGAATCTGAAGCTGGTTTTCATGGTTGCCGAACCCACCGCACAGTGGAAAGGAGCAACAGGCATCATTAACGCTGAAATGATAAAGCAACAACTGCCCGATTACAAAGAAAACGTTTTCTATACCTGTGGGCCGCCGCCGATGGTTAAAGCAATGGAAACGCTCGTTGAAAGCTTAGGTTTGCCCAAGGCGCAGTTAAAGTTGGAGTACTTCACGGGTTACCCATAAACACAAACGATGCTAAGCGGCGATTCGCTCTTTACAAACCTTAAAAAACCTTCTTGGCAGAACACATTGCGAGGAAAAAGATTGAATACCAAAGCCCTGATCCAAAAGATACCTAACTCAGTAAAAATAGCCGTCCTCATCGTTTTAGCAGCTAAAGTTCTGGTTTTATCAACAGGTTACATCGTAACATACCTAAACAATGGACCAACACAGCCGCTTACAATCATAATGGACATGTTCAATCGTTGGGATGCACCCCACTACGTTGACATAGCAAAGAACGGATACGTCAACAGTGGCGACCCAGCTAACTTCATCGTATTCTTTCCCCTCTACCCCAATCTAATCAGAATGTTCACAGCAGACTTCAATTACATCAACCTCTCAGCGCTCATAGTCTCAAACGTTAGCAGCATAATCGCTTTCCTCTACCTCTACAAGCTGGCAAAGCTGGAGTTCAACGAGGGTGTAGCTGTGAAAGCCGTGCTGTTCCTAAGCGTTTTTCCAACCGCGTACTTTCTCTCTGCACCCTACACCGAGGGGGTTTTCTTTGCTTTGGTGATTGCCAGCGTTTACTATGCGCGACTGGGAAAATGGCCGATTGCAGGTTTACTTAGCTTGTTTGCGGCTTTAACCCGAATGGCTGGTTTGGTCCTCTTGCCCGTGCTAATTGTGGAGTACTTCCACCAGAAAGGCTGGAAACCCCGAAAAACAGAACTAAACGTTCTCTGGGCATTTTCGGCATTAGCAGGTTTCCTAATTTACCTAGGTATAAACATTCAAGTTACCGGAAGCCCTTTCACATTCCTAACTGTCGAAGCGACACATTGGTACAACCGGCTTGACCCATGGTCAGGTTTAAGTGGAGCTTACAGTTGGGCAGTGAACGCACAGTACCCAGACAACTTAACGATAGGTCTTGTCCCTTTGGTGTTTGCCATGTTTGGGCTTCTGATGGTTGGTGCTGCAGTTTGGCGTCGTCTGCGTCCATCCTACATCGTTTATATGTTTCTTTCTTGGGGGCTGGCGGTTTCAACGTCATGGTGGATAAGCGTTCCACGCTACATCATGGCTTTGTTTCCTATGTTCTTTTTGCTTGGCGCCCTTACAAACAAAAAAGTGGTCAACGTTGCAATTGTAGTTGTGTCTGGAGCAGCGCTGTGCTTTTTCACTGTGCTTTTTGCTTTAGGCTGGTGGGCGTTCTAAAAAACAACAAATAAAAGAAATGAAGGAAACTACGGGTAGAACCTTCTTGTGGTCCTTGGAAACGGAATAGCATCGATGATGTTGTCTAAGTCAAGCATCCAAACCAGCAACCGCTCCAAACCCATGCCAAAACCAACATGCGGCACCGTGCCGTAGCGTCTTAGGTCAAGGTACCATTCGTAATCTTCAGGCTTCAAACCCTGCGCCTTCATACGTTCGGTGAGTATGTCTTTGTTTTCTTCTCTTGCGCCGCCTGTGCTGATTTCGCCGATTCTGGGCACCATCATGTCAACTGACATGGCAACTTCAGAGTGGTCGCTGTAGGTCTTGCAGTAGAACGCTTTAATCTCGGTTGGGTAATCGTAGACGAAGAAGGGCTTGCCAAAATCTTCAGCTAAAACTTTCTCGTCCTCGTAGCCTAGGTCAGCGCCCCATGCTAACTGGGGATTTTTCGGTTTTAGCCTGTCAATTGCTTCCTTGTAGGTTATTCTTGGAAACGGCGCCTTCACCGCTTTGAGCTTAGCAATGTCTGCGCCAAGTTCGGCGAATTCTTTTTGGCATTTGTCGCCGATGGTTTGGCAAACATGCGTCATCAAGCCTTCTTCAAACTTCATTAAATCATTCATGTCAGCGAAAGGCCACTCGCCCTCAATGTGCCAGTACTCGGTTAGGTGCCGTATTGTTCGGCTTTTTTCCGCGCGGAAGGAGGGTGCGATGCAGTAGACGTTTTCTAAGGAGTAGATTAGTATTTCAAGGTAAAGCTGGCTGCTCTGGGTTAAGTACAGGTCTTGGTCAAAATATTTTAACCCGAACAATGTGGAGCCGCCCTCGACCGCTGCGGAAATGAACATCGGCGGCGAGACCTCGGTGTAGTCTTGGCTTTTGAAGTATTGGCGTGCCGCGTCTAACACGTCAGCGCGAACCTTCATGACCAAGTTCATTTTTCTGCTTCTTAGCCAGAGGTGGCGCATGTCGCGGATGAATTCTTCACTTTTATCTTTGGAGATTGGGAAGGTTTCTGCTAAACCTATTATGGTGATGGTTTCTGCGCCGATTTCAAAGCCGCCTGGAGCACGCTTATCCTCTTTTGCGGTGCCTTCGAGTGTGAGTGAGGATTCGATTGTTAGTTTTTGTGCTTCATTCCAGCTTGGGCTGGTTTTCTTTATGGTGCATTGGATTACGCCTGTTGAATCGCGGATTAATAGGAAGATGAGTTCTTTTCCTTCTCGTTTGCGGTAAACCCAGCCGCGGACGGTAACTTTCTGGTCTGCGCAGCATCCTTCTAATATTTCCCTTATTTTAACCATAGCCATCGGGCATCAACTATTTCCTTGTATATCTTATTCTCAAACCTAAATGCCTATCGATTTTAGGCTTTTAACTTTTAGCAGATAGAGAAGAATCGGTTTCGATAAAGTATGAATATTCATTCGTCAGTAATTAATAACAAAAAAGGGGAAAGATTGTTTTTGGTTGGCTTTTTTATGGTCGCTTTCTTACTGCGAGCAGTAATACAGCGCCGACTATGGCGATTGCTATGATTATGGCGACTGTTGATGCAGCGAAGTACATTTCAGTGGGGGGCAAAGTAACTACTGGATACGGAGATGCTGTTGCTGCTGGAGTGCTTGCAGTGAAAGATGTTTCAGCGGACGATGGATAGTATGACTCTGAACCTGCAAATGTTGCGATGACAGTGTAATCGCCGGTTATGTCAGGTGTCCAAGTGAGAGTGTACATGCCGCTGCCGTCACTTGTAGTGTTACCGATTTGCCTGAAGTTACCATTGGAGTCAAGAACGCTAATAGTAACTGGAACACCGGTAATGTTTGTTGGCTTTGGCTTTTGCATGTACACGTACTCCATCCATTGGCTTTGACTTGCATCAGAGACTGCCGCGACTCCGTTGGGGAATCTTGCAGCTTGCTCATCTTGTTTTGTGCCTGCAGCAATGTCAGTGACTGTACCGCGTATTACTAAGGGTGCTCCGGATGGTGATGCAAGGTTAGGTGCTGTAACAGTGAGAGCGCTAGGTCCTTTACCGTAAGAGTAGAGTAGTGAATTATATGCATCATATGTTACTAAGTAACCTGCTGCAACTGGATATTGTCCTCCGTCTGGTCCAGCACCATAATCCATTATAGTCCATATTTCTGTTCCATCGGTTGCGTTAATTGCGCGTAACTGTGCACCCTTGAACAGTGGAGTATTAGGTGAGTGTTCATTAGTAACTAAGTAGACCTTTCCGTCAGCAATAACGCTAATAAAGGTTGGATAGTTACCGTATGGTGTGTACATTTCGCTGTTTGTGCTGTTGTCTGCTCCACCGTTGCCGTAAGTCCATTTAAGGTTGCCAGTCTTATCGTCAAAGCAATAAACTATTCCGCTGAATCCACCGACATAAAGATTGCCGTAAGCGATTTGTTCTGTACCTAGGTTTTGATAGTTCCAGTCATTGGCGCTGTCGTTTGTATATTTCACTGGACCCCACAATAAGCTTCCATCAGATAGGCTGTAGCCATAATGAACCAAGCTCTCTTTATCCATGAATACAAAGACTCCGTTAGTCGGATCCCAGCTGGTAAGCCATCGAGTGTTGTTACCTGACGCTTGCGGATAGGATTGTGTCCACAGCACGTTTCCTAGCGTCTGTGGCTTTAAGCTTATGGCGGTAATGTTTGTTGGGTCTGTGGTCATGGTTGTGGACATGTCACCTAAGTGCCCTCCGAAAGCTGAAGAAGATGCTGACCCCCCTTGAATCAGAAGGGCTATGTTGCCCAAACTGACTAGAGGAATTGCGCCTCTAATGTTTGTCCCAACAATCCAGCCTGTACCTGTCAAGGATGGTATTGACACATTCCAGTCGTAAGCAGATGGTAGGCTTGCGTTTGCCGTTCCTGAATACCAATTGCTTATGGATGAACCTATGCCTGGAATAAGACCGAAGACTTTAGATGAGTTCCATTGTGCTAAGTACCATTTGGGATTTGTTGGAGTTCCGAGATTGGTAAGGGTGTATTTCAGATATTCGCCTAATGGTCCCGCTACGTTTGTACCCACAGGAACGTTAGTTATGTTCATCGTTGTGAGTGTACCTGTTCTTGGGTCGTATCCTCGCCAAACTGTGCCTAGACCTGAAACTGAAGTAGATGCCATTAACAAGCCGTTCGGTAAGATTCCGTGTTGATTGGGGTTCTCTAGTGAGTAAGTGTAGCCGAATGATGGTATAAGATTGGTGCCTGTTGCTGATGTGTTAATGCTCCAGAGCTGTTGTCCAGTCTTCAAGTCTACTGCAACGTAAGGTCCGCCGCTACCTGAATTACCCCATGGTTCCGAGTAGAAAAGTGTGCCTTGTATGATGATAGGATTGGCAAATCTGGCGTTGTATGAAAGACCGTTAAAGTATCCTTCACCGAGGACGGCTGTGTCATTTCCACCGGCAATTCCACCGTATTCAAGTGGTCTGGTCCACATCACATGTGCACTGTTTGGTCCTGAACCATAAGGCTGGAAGGCGCCTGGAATAGTCCAAGCTGCATTAGCTCCAGGAATGTATGGTGAACCAAGCCAGTTTGATGCAATCGTGTACCAGTATGTGTTTTGTCCCTCTATTGGGTATGTCCAGTACTCAGTTGGAAGTGGATAGCTGTCGATTGGCGCTGCAATCTGGTCTTGTTGTACAATTAAAGTTTTTGTTGCACTGGCTGGTGTGAAGGTGTCATTTTCATACAGAGCGGTTGCTGATACAAGTCCAGGAGTATTTGCTTGATTCCAAGTGTAGGTTTGTCCCGGATAGTTGAATGTAAAAGTGTAGGTGCCGACTTGGCCAGGAGTATATCGATAGTATTGTACGCCTGTTGGGTCACTGATGAGAGACCAAGTTTGTGTTTCGATTTTTCCGTCAGGGTCCGTGATTGTCAATTTGTAATCGTGGCGTCTAATGGTGTTACCTAAATCTGCTCCTGTCACAGGTGCATCAACCCACATGCAAATGCCCACTGTTTGACCGACACCTATAGGACTAGGTGAAACAGTGAGGTAAGCGTAGGAGATAATAGTCCATGCAGGTGTATGTGCGTTAGCATTTGGTATTAACGTAATTGAAGCTGCCATTGAAATTGTTAAAATTGCTGCAATCATAATAGCCATAGTTTTACTTTTTAGTTTTTTCATTTTTTTTCTTTTCCTTTAAATTTTAATGGGCAAGAACAACTCTTTGCGTAAAGATGCCCTTGCCCATAACCCCCCTGAATTACATGATTTTCTTTATAAGGTTTTGGGAAGTGCCCACCGGCA
Organism: Candidatus Bathyarchaeota archaeon; assembly: GCA_003141855.1. Taxonomy (GTDB): domain Archaea; phylum Thermoproteota; class Bathyarchaeia; order Bathyarchaeales; family Bathycorpusculaceae; genus Bathycorpusculum. The sequence continues at coordinate 22,333 of PLNS01000027.1, forward strand.
ACAAACTATTTCACCATTTGAAACGAAAAAACTAAAACTTACAAATAAACACCTAAAAATCGATTCGACTAAAGATTTGGAGACCAAGCCGCCAAGGTTTTCCTGGCTCCTAAGGCAAGCAATCAAGCTATCACTTATCTTTAAAAATAAATTAAAAAAACAAAAAAGGGAAAGTTGATTTTTTGTTGTGGTCGCTCTTCTAAGCAATAGCTATTGGCTTTTTTCTTAGCATCAAGAGTGCTAGTACGGCTCCAACTATGGCGATTGCAACAATAATGCCAGCGACAGCAGGAACAAAGTATAGGTCAGCGACTGATTGCAGAGGAATTGCAGTTGGAGTTGGTGTTGGTGCTGCATCTGCTACGCCGAAGGCTGCCTCAGAGTATGATTGGTAGTAGGATTCTGTGCCAGCGAAACTAGCTATGACTGTGAATGTTCCTGGTACTTCAGGCTTGTACATTAGGCTGTAGTGTCCATATGCATCGCTTGTAGCTGTTCCGATGTCGTAGGTGTTGCCGTTTGGATCAATCACCTTCAATGTAACATCGACACCAGTAGCATTTGTTGGGCGTGGTTTTTGGAAGTACACGTATTGCATCCATTCTCTTTGGTTTGCATCAGCCATTGCTGGAACTCCGTTGGGGAATCTTGCGATTTGCTCGTCTTGCTTTGTGCCGGCAGCGATGTCCACTACTGAACCCTCAATCAAAACGCTGTTGCCTAGTGATAGGACATTGTTTTGTATGTTTAGTGAGGTTTCACTTGGACCTTTGCCGATGACGTAAACTTTGCTGTCGTAGCCGTTGAAGAATGCATAGTAGCCGTCTGCAGCTATATCGTAGTTGGCATCCATACCTGTGCCCCAACCTTCACTAGTCCAGACTTCTGCTCCGGTTGTTGCGTTGACTGCTCGTACTAGTGCGCCTTTATAGTATGGTGAGTCTGGAGAGTGCTCTGTTGTGGCTAAGAATACTTTGCCGTCTGCGATGGCTGTCGGGAAGATCGGGTAGTGACCCCATGCTGTTACGAGTCCACTTGAAGTGCTATTGCCTTCTCCGCCGTTGCCGTAGGTCCACTCTAATTTGCCAGTTGCATCGTCATAGCAGTAGAGTATTCCGCCGTAGCCGCAGAAGTAGAAGTTGCCGTAAGCGCAGCGGGTTGTTGATCTAAAGTAGTCATATTGGTCCACTGGTGGTGTTGTCCATTTAAGGCTTCCATCGGTTAGGCTGTAGGCAGTGTGGGTTAGTAGTTCGCGGTCTTCAAAGATTAATACTCCATTGTCTTGGTCCAACGCAACAAGATCTCGCGTGACGTTGCCTGATGGCGCTGGGAAGAATTTAGCCCAAAGAACTTGTCCCATCGTGTCTGGCTTTGTACTGATGCATGTTATGTTTGCGCCATACCAGTTTCCGACGTAGTAAGTATCTGCTCTACCTCCGAAAGCGCCCTGAGTCAGAAGCAAGTAACCGTTATAGGCCGAATAGCTGTTGATCGTCCATGAGGCCCCATTCATTAGGGTTATTGATTTGTTGAAGTCATAACGTGATGCTAAGCTTGCGTTTATCGTTGATGATCCACCGCCAAATGAGCCGCCACCTGTGTACCAGCCAGATTGGCCTATTCCACCAGGTGATGAAATTAGTTTAGTCGAGTTCCACTCTTGCAGATACCAGTTTGGAGCTGCCGCGGTACCATAGTTGACAAGACATAAACGCAGTATTGAGCCTTTTGGACCTGCAACCGATGTGCCAGAAGGTACGTCAGTGATGTTCATTTCTGTGAGTCTTCCTGTGTCTGGGTCATATGCTCTCCAATAAGTTGATCCTCCTCCGCCATACATGCCTCCGCCTCCGACGCTTGCAATTAATGCGCCGTTTGGCAGTGCTCCGTGTTGATTGCCGTCGTCGAAGGATTCAAGCCAGCCGAAGGATGGTACCAGATTTACACCTGTTGCACTTGTATTAACGCGCCATATTTCTTCTCCTGTTCGCAAGTCATTGCATACGTATCCGCCGCCGCTGCCAGAATTGCCGTATGGCAGTTCATAGTAGATTTTGCCGTTCATAATGAGTGCATTGCTGTATCTTACGTTGTATGAGCCACCCATATAATATGTTTTGACTGGTTCATCTGATGATGGACCTAGCATTCCGCCGACAACTCCGCCTTCCTGAATTGCTTTAGACCACATAACGTGGGCACTGTTAGGCGCCGCGCCGTAGGGCTGGAACCTGTTGACAATTTGTGGAGAACCTAGCCAGTTTGACGAGATTAACCACCAGTCAGTGTTCTGTCCCTCTATTGGATGCGTCCAGTACTCAGTTGGAAGCGGATAGGATGTTACTGGTTGAGGTAATTGGTCTTGTTGCACGGTCCAGTTTACTGTTCTTGTTGAAGGTGAATAGATGTCGCCGTTGTATGTTCCAGGCCATGTATAGACTTGTCCACCATAGTCAAATTTGAGAACGTATGTTCCAACTTGGTCAGGAGTATATTGCCAGTATTGTATACCAGTCGTATCAAAGTCTGCCGTCATGCGATCCCAATGCTGGGATTCAATTGTTCCATCAGGTTTGGTAATGGTTAATGTGTAATTATGGCGTCTGACATCGTTGGTAACTAACGCACCGGGCAGTGGGTAATCAACCCACATTACGATAGCGCCAGTTTGGCCGACACCGATAGGGTCGGGTGCAGGAACGACGTAAGAGTAGCTTGGAAAAGTCCATGTACTTTTATCCGTTGTAGTGTTGTGCGCAGTTGCAGTAGGAAACATAGCTAATGCGCCAGCCGTTGATGTTATCATCAGTATAGCGAAAAATATTGCCATAGTTTTATTTTTTAGTTTTTGCATTTTCTTTTTTCTTTCCTTTAATTTTAATTGAACAGAAACAAAACTTTTGAAAGATTTGTTTTTGCCCAATGTCCTTGATTGTGCTATGTTATAACTTATAAAACTGAGTGGCAAGTGGGCGCTGACGAAAAGTACCGAGGGAATAGCGAAACTTTTATCAAGAGTTCAGTCTCAAATAAAGAGCTTGTGGGCAGGCATTCAGGAAAGAATAGGTTGGGGGCTTATGCAAGAGGACTTAGTTGTGAAATTAGAAAGCTTTGGGTTCACGGTCAACCAAGCTAAAGTATATTTAAGTATCGTGCAATCTGGAAAAACTCGTGTAGGAAGAATCTCCAAGGGCACACAGTTGCATCGACAAGATATTTACAAGCTACTGCCTAAACTTGAAAAAATGGGACTAATTACAAAAACAATCGACAGACCGTTCATGATTGAAGCAATTCCAATAGATAAGGCATTAGACACTTTAATTTCGAAAGAAAGAAAAAAAGCCAATGAAAAAATTTCTCACCTAGAGAATAACCTCAAAGACGTGGTAAACTCATTACAGGAACAACCACGAACAAAAGAAGAAACACGATTTACTCTTCTAACTACCGATGAAACAATAAAAAACAGAGGACACAACAGTTTTAAAAAATTAAAAAAGGAATGTCTGTTAGTCATCAATATAGAACATATCAAATCGCCGTCTATGAATTATTTTCGCGATTTCTTTCAAACAATCGCAGACAATAAAGCCAAAACACGACTAATCATAGTTACCAACGATGATGAAGACACGGTTAAACAAACTGTTGAAAAGATAGCCCCAATCACAGGTCAATTCACAGCCAAATCGATTAATAAAACCACATGCAAAAACTATCAAATCATCGATAACAAAGAAATATGGATAGCCACCCAACAAAAAACTGAAACAGGTTACCCATGTATGCTTTGGACAAACGACCAGAACATAATTGATGTTTACAAAGAAAATTTCAAAAAAGCTTGGAACCGCGCATCAACAGTAGCGTTGGGCATTACTGTTTCATCGTTTACTTGTGTCGCCCTTTCTTTTTTGGAGCTACTTGCTTGAATAATCTTCATAGACATTGAATATTAACAATTGCTGCTCATTATGCTTCTTTAATGCTCGGCTCGTAAACCTTCCAGAAAACAAAAATGGAGAGAGGTATCGCGGCTGCCGCTAACAGGAGAAACGGAAGTTGAGGGGAAACAAAAGCGTAAAGCAAACCTACTATGATCTGTAGGATGGCTTGCATTAGGAACATGAAAAACTGTAAGCAGCCAGTAGCCGTTCCTCTTAAGCCTCTGGGAATCAAATCACCCATCAAAACCTGGTAACTGTTGAGTTGCAACAGGTTGCCCAGTCCAAAGAAGAAGAATGCCAGCAAAAGCATGTTGAAGTCGGCGTTTACAAAGAGAATCATGCCTGGAACATACAGTAGGTAGCCTAGGATTAGGAAGCGTTTTCTGCCTATGACATCCATGCTTAAACCCGCAAGTATGCCTGGTATGGCTATGCTTAGGTATCTGAAAGTTGTAACGATTGCCCATTGTTGTAGGGTAATTTTAAGAACTGAAGTAGCATAAACAACAAAGTATGTTTGGCAACTAACCACTAAGCCGTTTATGACTATGATAGCTAAGAAAAGGTTAAAGGCTGATTTGGGAACTTTCCGCCAAACATAGATGCCTTCTTTTACTGATTTGGGATAGTAACGGAGCATACTGTTGAAACTGTGTCTTTCTTTTGCCTCTTTTGGCGGCAGCGTTTCTTTGAGTTTTAGCCTCAACGTGGCAGTTGCAAAGTAAGCTATAGCCACAATTGTGTACGCTATGCGCATACCGAAATCGAAATTAAAAGTAACAACCAAGTATTGAGCGATAAGGGGAGCAGGCAACAAAACAAGAGTGGTAATTACAGACTGCAAACTAAACCCTGCCCCTCGGTTTTCAGGGGGCAACGAGTCAATGACCATAGCCATCAAGGCTGGACCGTAAATAGAACAGACATTTTGCACTAACAGTCCTATCAGTATGAATTGCCAGGAAGGAGCAAAAATGAAGAATAAACTTCCGATAGCCAATCCGAAAGTCATGGAGACTATGAGCCATCTTCTACCATGCTTATCTGCCAAGTAGCCGCCGGGAAACTGGACAAGTGCAACTGCGATGGAGCCTGCAAAGCCGATGATTGATAGTAGAAATGCGTCAGCGCCTAAGTGAAGATAAAAAAGGCTTGCATACGTATCAGGGATGGGTTGTGCAGTGAAAAGTATTATCCAGCTTAGGGTTATGAGTAGAAAGTTGCCTCTTAAGACAGCTGAGTCTCCGCGGAAAAGCGCTGACAACCGCATTGCAAATAAAAAATCATCGGCATTATTTAAATTAAGACTTATGCAAAAACGTTTTATTGAAAAGTCAGTTAGTTTTTTTCTGCCCGCAATTCTTAAATCGCCCTTACAATGAGCATATTTAGATTAATAAAATGCAGGGCATCCTCGAAGGAAAAACCAAGCTTAAGGCACTCAAGATTTCAGCTATTGCAATCTTTAGCGTCGTAATAATTGAGGTTACGGTAGGTTATCTGGTTAACAGTTTAGCGATAATGAGTGACGGCTTACATGCACTTTTGGATGCCGTTTCAAGTGTCATGTTGTTTTTTGCTGTTCGCGCTTCAATCAAACCTGCCGACGAAGAACATACTTATGGACATGAAAAGTTTGAGACTATCGGCGGATTAATCGGCGGCATAGTCTTAATTGCTGTGGCAATCCTAATTTTCTATGAAGCCGCTATACGCCTTATATCGAACACTCAAATTGTTCAAGGCGTAGAGTATGCAGGTTTCATCGCCATAGGCTACGCTCTCTTCATTGCTTCATTAAGAGTTACTGTTTTCAGGAAATTCCAGCACATAGAAAGCCCATCCATGAAGGCTGGTCTTTACGATGCTATTTCAGATTTAAGCTCAACCGTTATCGCCCTTTTAGGCTTCGGCTTAGCCACCTTGGGATTTACTAATGGAGACGCCTTTGCCTCCATCTTCCTTGGAGCCATGCTTAGCTACTTGAGCTTTAAGCTTGTGAAGTTCAGCGTGATGGAACTAAGCGACACCGCTTCAAAGGAGCTTGTTGAAAAAACAAGAAATATTATTCTTTCATGCGTAGGAGTGGTTAAAACTGAGAACCTTAAAGTCCGCAAGGTAAGCTCCAAGGTTTTTGTTGACGCTTCAGTTCAAGTTCCAAGCCTGATGAGTTTGGAAGAAGCACATTCTTTAGCTTCAAAGATTGAAGTTTGCTTAAAAGATGGTTTTGGCAACGTGGACGCTACCATCCATATTGAACCCTCCGACAAGGAAAGGAAAATGGACCAGTTAGTGGAAAAGCTGGCGACTGTTGATGGCGTGAAGGAGGTGCATGAAATCTCAACCATTTACGTTGGCGGCAAACTGTACATTACTTTGCATGCTTATGTTAACCCTGAACTTTCAGTGGAAGAGGCACATAAAATTGCTGAAACCATTGAGGGCAGGATGCAGGCTGAGATTAAGTCGCTTGAAAACGTCACCGTCCATGTTGAACCCGCTGGTGTTGCCATTCCAGCTGCGGAAGTTAACGAGGTTCAACTGAGGAAGGTCGTAAACGATGTTGCCAAAAGCATTGCGGGTAACCTGCGAATTAAGCGAGTGTTAACTTATGCTGCAGGGGGCAAACGTTACATTAACATTGATTGCTGCTTTACTAAGCAGGTACAGATAAAGGAAGCTCACAGGATAGCGTCGCTGGTTGAGAAGGAAACTAAGGAACGGTTTGCGAACGTTGTGGTTACTGTTCACATAGAACCAGAATGCCCCTAATTGAAACAGTGCACAGTGAATCCTAAGAAGGGTAAGTCGATATTGGCGTTTTGAGAAGCTAAAAGCAATTTGAAAAAAAGAAACAGCCGCTATTGCTTAACTCTAATTTGTAAGGGAGGGGGTAGGTCACAAGAGAGCAATAACGTCACAAAAAATTAAAAGCATAATAATCTTGAGGTAATTACCGAAGAAACTATCATTTACTAAAATCAAAAAACAAAAAAAGAAAAGAGGAGAAATTATTTCTTTCGCCTAGATGCAAATACGCCGAAAGCAATCAGTATTACGATGATTACTACGACTAATCCAATGATAATCGCTGAGTCAGTTGTGAGTCCGCCGATTGTTCCTGTAGGTGTAGCTGTCGCTCCTCCGGTTGGTGTTGATTCAGTGACGCCTGTTGGAGTAAATACTGGCTGATAACTGAACATGTTTCCGTATCCGTGGTTGACGTTGTATGGGTTATCTGTTGGAGTTGCTGTGAATGGGTATCCACCGTGGCTTAGGTTTGGTCCGTAGATGACCCAGTGTGAGAATGTCCAGCCGCTCTTCGGGGTTGCTGTCAGGTTAAGTGCTGTGGCATCGGCTAAAGCATAAGTGCCTGCTGTGGGAGTCGTTGTTCCTCCTGCGGAAGCTAATACAACGACAATAGCTGCAGTGGTCATGTTAGATGGTAGACTTGTAACTCCTGGAGGCGGTAGTAATGGTGAGAAGATTGCTTGTACGTTGTAAGTTGTTCCTCCAACAACTGGAAGTGTAACAGGGTTTTGGGTAACGATGCTGGATCCTGCACTGGTGGAAATTATCCAGTTTGCGAATACGGCGGTTGCGTCTGGGGTTGCTGTGAATGTTACTGAGGTGCCGTCATTATATGTGGTTGTTCCGGAGGGGTCAGTTGTTCCGCCGAGTGAAGGTGTAACGATGACTGTAGCTTGGCTTTGTGCGTTCACGCTTACTACACTTGCAAACGCTGCGAGCACTATTAGTGATGTTAGCAAAGTCAAAGCAAAAATTTTTGTTGATTTAATCATTTACTATTTCTCCAAAATATAGTATGCTTGCTTGTTTTCTTTAACCAAATATTGTTATATTTAACTATGTGATTGTACCTATACAACAACAAGTAAACGCCTGATTCTTTGCAAACACAGCTAATTACCGCTTTTCAGAACCACAAGCAAAGTATTCTGGCAAAACTGCTCTGATTAAGTTTTTCTTTAGAAAATTATTTTCGCATAAACTTTTAATGCTTAACATTGTTTATTAGATTAGTTAAAATTTGAAGGTGCGGGAAAGAATGCTATCTCGTTCAGCGGTAGTTAAACTTAAAGCAATTCTAATAATTGACTTAATGATTGTTGGTGCAGCTGCAGGAGTCTACTTTTACTTCCAAGAAGAAGGCCTCATTGCAAATGGCGCTAAACCAGCCACATTCACCCTAACTGACCTAACTATTAATCCGCTTGAAGCTTATGTCGGCGAATCGGTTCAAGTTTCTGTTAACTTGACGAACATTGGCGATTTAGAAGGCAACCAAACAGTAAACTTTGAAGTTAATAATGCAATTAAAGACACGATGAATGTAACGCTCTCTGGTAATTCAACGGAAATTATCGAGTTTACCGACATTGAAATGGTTGAAGGAAACTATAGCGTTAAAATCAGCGATTTGACGGGAGCATTCAACATTAAACCTGCACTGCCAGAATCTAGTAAAATCGTATTATCAAACTTTCTAAGTGATCCCTATGAAATTTGGGCTTATGAAAATGTCACCTTTTCTGCCAATGCAGTGAACCCATCAGATCAACCTGATAAGTTAACTGTAAAAACAATGATTGATGATGTAATTGTAGGCACTCAAGTTATCGCTTTGGACGCTGGAGCAAGCCAAACCGTACAATTCACAGTTAACGCGTCAAACACAGCAGAAGGAAAACATACAGCTAAACTAAACACGATTAAGGGTTCATTTATAGTCGTCAAGACAGGTTTCCACACGCTTATCATTAACCGCTCAGGCGGCGGCTCCAAAGCTTTAACGTTCACATTAAATGGAGTAGGCCAACAGACCGTTTACCAAGCATTACTACCTGTAGGGGAATACAGCGTTTCCATGCCTAATCCGTTCAGCGTTGGAACAGGAGTGTTAGAATTTTCGTATTGGAGTGACGGCGTGAGAAGTCCGGATAGAACTTTCACGTTAAACAGCCGCCTAATACTAGTTGTAACTTATACGTTAATCAGCGGCTATGCATCCTGCCCCTCACTGTACTTATGGAACGGCACTGGATACTCCTATGTTACTGACGTTTCAAACCCGGGCTGGCTAGGATACATCAGCCACATCAACTCTGACGGTACAATCGTATTTGGCGGCGGAAACCCCTGGGACTACGTAAAGTTAGACAAGAATCTGGTGGCAACCAACAACGGCAACTTCGACATGACTCTTGCCCAGCAATGGGACGAACTCTACTACTTAGACTCAGCATACATGCTTGTAGTTGACCACCCAGTTGGAACCGACGCGTACACATCTATGACCAACTACCTTAACAAGGGTTCAACAGGGCAAATTTACACAACAAGCAGCGGCACCTTGCTATCACCAGTCAGCGCCACAAACGAAAAAGGCGAAAATGTCTTGCCCCAAATCCTATACAAAGATGGCGTATATACTCCAGGTGTTAACGGAAATGCTGGTTCCTCATGGGATAATATAACGATGAACCAGCTAACTTTGGATTTGGGCAATTTGTCTGGTGCACAACAAATAAAGCTTGTAATGACTGGCATGGTTGATTGGGGGCCAGCTGACACTTATTACGCTTGGATAAACAGTTTTAAAGCTGCCGCAGTGCAGGGACTTGTGCAAGACGGCACTCCAATTACTCCTAACTCCTACATGGAAGTTAAGGATGCAAACGGCAATTGGGTGCGTGTTTCACAGGATAAACAAATACCTATACCCTCAGATTACAACGCTAGAACTTTCGCTGTTGACTTAACAGGGTTGTTCCCAGCAGGCGTGAGTGATTACCAGATTAGACTCACCAACTTCTGGAACGTAACCTACGATTACATTGGAATAGACACAACTCCACAACAGAACATAACAGTTCAAACAATAAGCCCCTCTTCAGCAGTTCTCAGCCAATTCTGGGGTACCCAATCTAACTCTTCAGGAGCCTTCACAAGATATGGCGACGTAACACCGCTACTGCAAAACGCCGACGACATGTACGTAATTGGAAGACAAGGCGACCAAGTTAACATGCAATTCTCAACTGCCAACCTCACCGCGCCAGCGCAGGGAATGGAACGCGACTACTTCTTCGTCGTTGCATGCTGGTTTAAAGACCCGCCGGGAGCGTGGGGATACGGATTCAACTTCACCGTGGACCCGATGCCGTTTATGGCTATGAGTGGATTCCCCTATCCAAGCGGAGAAAGCTACCCCTACGATGCAGCGCACTTAGCCTATATACAACAATACAACACAAGAGTCATAACTGCCCCATAACAACCCTCTTTTTCCCTTAAACTGCTAGAAAAATAAACACATCGCCCATGGGAAAATACCTGTAAACTTTAAATTCCATACTTCTCATTTATTGCTCTATAAAAAAATTCGAAGGGGGGCTCATGCATATCGTTACCTGAAATCTCCAATCCATACCTCGGTGCGTTTGCCATCGGAGTATTCTACGGATTAGTGGTTTGCACCGCATCATGCCTCCCATACATAACAGGTTACATCGCAGGCATCGGCGCTGGCTTCAGCAAAGGCGTCAAGGTAACGTTGATTTTTAATTCAGGAAGAATCTTAGCCTACGCATTAATCGGCGCGTTAATCGGCTTATTCAGCGGACTAATCACATTAGTTGCTCCTGAAGCTATTTCGCCCTTTCAAGTTTACGCGTCACTGGTCTTTGGCATAGTAACAGTAGCAATTGGAGCAAGCATTCTTCTGAAAGCACGAAAACCACATGAATGCAACATCCAAGACGCCAACATGGGTGCAACAGGCAAAATAAGCAGGTTCGGGATTGATTTTGGCGCTTTTTCACTTGGCTTAACTAGAGGATTAATCATTTGTCCGCCTTTGATAACGCTTCTTGTAGTTTACGCGTTGCCGTTCTCTAACCCAGTTGGAAGTATGACGCTGGCGGTCCTTTTCGGTATAGGAACCACCATATCGCCGATACTGGTGCTGGGCGGAGTTACAGGTTGGCTACTTAACAAGGCGCCCCTGTTTCGCAAGTGGATTTCGATAGCTGGCGGCGCAATACTGATAGTGCTTGGAATAGTTACAATAGTTAGTTCGATAATTCAATTACCTTAAATGGCTGAAAAAAATGGATTGGAATATAATTGGAGACCTATTGAGGCTAATTGCGCTTGGGGGGCTTGGGGTAGCAGGGATAGTCGCTATTTTGATTTGGAAGAAGAATTTAGCAACCCGCGTAACTTTAGTGCGTTTGGTCGTTCAGGCAGTGGCTTTTGCCGCGATATTTTATGTCTTCTCTTACTCAAGCATCATCCCAATGCTATTTGAGTTAATCTTTATTTTTGGCTTGACCATTTTTTTGGGCAGATTCTTCTGCGGTTGGCTTTGTCCGTTGGGCTTAATCATGGACTTAGAAATTTTAGCTCGCAAAGCCCTCAAAATACGCCATCGAGTCCTGCCTGACAAGTTGAACTTAGCTCTCCACAAATCCAGATACGCAATCCTGCTATTCTTTTTGCTGCTGCCAATCTTACTGTATGCTTTGGATCCCCAGCAGATTATGGTTTCTCCCCTGATGGCTCAGCTGTTAGCAGGATACTATCGACCCTACAGCATTGTGCTTGACCCCATGATACCCTTCATCGTGCCATGGACAGGCCAACTTGTAGTAGGCTCAGTTAACTTAAGTTATCCTTACGCTCAAGAAATCACTACTTATGTGGGAGCAAACGTTGGTTCAATCCTTGCCGTAGCCTTTGTCGGCGTGACTTTGCTAGGTGGATTTTTTATTCGTCGAGTTTGGTGTCGTTTCTGCCCCACAGGAGCATCCGTGGGAGTTGTGAACCGGTTTAAGGGTTTTAAGTGGGCTCCCATGCTTCATATCGACAAAGACGAAGAGAAATGCACTAAATGCGGGGTCTGCAAGAGGGTTTGCCCAGTGCAAGTTAACGATGTGTATGAACAGAAGGGAGGAAAAATAAAAACCTCCCAATGCATGCTATGCGCGCGATGCGTGGAAATGTGCCCATACGAGGACACGTTAAAAGTTAAGTTGGGTAATAAGACATTGTTTAAGTCAAGAAACTGGTTGGAACAAACAAAGAGTGAATGAGGAAGAGAGAAATGACAAACGAAACCGTTGGAAAAAGGTACATGCCTGAAATATCCAGAAGAGAAATCGACGAACTCAAAAGCACTATGAAAGCAGCTTCCCAAAAAGTAATGGCTGAAAACATTGAACGCATGAAGAAAGCTGACCCGAAAAGGCCACAAGCCATGAAGTACTTTGACGAAATCTCAAACCTGTTCGGTAAACGCCAAGAGGAGATTCAGGCAGAGAAAGAGAAAGGCAAGAAAGTTATCGGTTACATGTGCCTGTTTGCGCCCACAGAGCTGATTTTAGCTGCCGATGCCATTCCTGTCAGAGTGAATTCAGGCTGGTATGATACGTCTAAGCTGGGTGACAGGGTTGTGCCCGTTGAGGTTTGCCCAGTTATCCGCTCAACCATCGGCGCAAAAATGATTGAGCTCTCACCCTTCCTCGAACAAAGCGACGCATTGATTAGTGTTTTAACCTGCGACGGCATGACTAAACTCGGCGAAATTTTAAGCGATTACAAAACAATCTGGGGAATGAACGTGCCTAGAATAAAAGACTCCGCACACTCGCTCCGCTTCTGGAACGATGAAATAAAACAGATGAAAACGCAGATTGAACAATTCACAGGCAACAAGATAACCCGCAAAAACCTAAAAGAAGCCATCGAAATGAGCCACAGAGCAACAAAAGCGTTCCGCCGCTTGCAAGAACTGCGCAAGGGCTCACCCGTAATCATGGGCAGAGACGCCATGCTTGTTAATCAAACGTTCCTGTGGGATGATAAACAGCGGTGGACAGAGAAAACCGAGGCCTTATGTGACGAACTTGAAAAGAGGGCGCAGCGAAAAGACTGGGTTTGCTCCCCTGACACTCCAAGAGTAATGATTACCGGCACACCGATGTTTTGGCCCGACAACTGGAAATTGCCCACGCTAGTTGAGGAAGCTAATCCTCAAGGCATCATTGTTGCAGATGAGCTATGTTCAGGCGAGAGGATTCTCAACGACCCAGTCGGTGTTGATGAATGGTCGATGGATGACATGTTAAACGCTATTGGCGAGCGGTACTTGATGGCTTCGACATGTCCCTGCTTCACCAGCAAAGACGGCAACGAAGACAGAATAAACTGGTTGCTCAACAAGGTTAAGGATTGGAATGTTCAAGGCGTCATTTACTATGTGGTTCGCGGCTGCATGCTCTACGCTATGGAATACACCCGAGTCAAGAAAGCACTCGACAAAATAAATATCCCAGTTTATTACCTTGATACCGAATATACACGGGAAGACGTTGGACAAATGAAAACTCGCGTTGAAGCCTTCCTTGAAATGTTAACTGCAAGAGTCGATATCTAAGGTGAATAAATGAATACTGTCGGAATGGACCTTGGCACTCAAAGAGTAAAAGTCGTTGTGCTAAAAGACGGTGAAATTGCCTCACGAGGGCAAGCCCTCTCAGGGTTTGACCCCGCCAAAGCCGCCGAACAAGCAGTAAACGAAGCACTAAAAAAAGCAAACCTGAAGCTGTCTGATGTGGCGTATTTTGTTGCGACTGGTTCAGCCATGGATATTGCGCCCTACGCTAACAGCACGGTGAGTATGATGGGCGCGGATGCAAAAGCAGGCGTCTTCCTCTTTCCAAAAGCCAGAACAATCATCGATGTTGGCGCGGAAGAAGCAAGAGCCGTAAAATGCGACGAGAAAGGCATCATGGTTGACTTTGTCGTCAACGAACGTTGCGCGGCTGGTGCAGGAGTATTCATTGAAGCCATGGCAAGGGCATTAGAGGTTAAGTTGGAGGATATGGGTCCACTCGCACTTAAGGCGGAGCGGGCGAGCCCCATAAACGCTTCCTGCGTAATATTCGGCGAATCCGACGTCGTTTCACTTATTCACCGTCAGGAGCCTAAACCTGAGATTGCAAGAGCTGTTTTTGACGCGATGGCTGACCGAATTTCATCCATGATTCACAGGTTAGGAGTAAACCCTGACGTGGTGCTTGTTGGCGGTGTAGCTAAAGATGAAGGTTTTGTTGCATCGTTGAATCGCAAGTTAGGTGTAAACGTTATGGTACCTGATTACCCTGATTATGCAGGAGCGTTGGGTGCAGCGCTAACAGCAGCAACCCGTGCCAAGGAGACACAAAAATGAAGGAACCAAGCACCGTAAAAGGCCTCGAATACTGGCGCTGGCAAGAATACCACCGCGTAATGCCCAACAAAAAATGGACTAACAAGGACATAATCACCGCGGGCGTTGATGTCGGCTCAGTGGGCTCCAAAGCAGCCATAATGATTAACGGCGAAGCATATTCATGGGGAATAACCCGGACCGGCTCGAACAGTCCTGAAAGCGCCATAAAAGCCCTCGATTATGCGCTGGAGGGCACAGGACTAAAAGTGGGCGACCTCAAATACATCGTTGGCACAGGTTACGGTCGAGTAAACGTGCCCATGGCAAACAAAGCCATAACGGAAATCGCCTGCCACGCGAAAGGCGCCAACTACATTTGGGGACCCAGCGTCCGCACCGTACTTGACGTCGGCGGACAAGACATCAAAGCAATCCGCATCGACGAAACGGGCAGAGTAGTCTCGTTTTTGATGAATGATAAATGCGCAGCTGGAACAGGCAGAGGCATGGAAGTATTCGCGGATTTGCTGCAGATTCCCATCGAAGAAATCGGCGACATCTCCTTAAAGGTAGAAAAGGAGCCAGAGCCAGTAAGTTGCACATGCGTTGCCTTCGCAAAAACCGAAGCGATGGGGCTTTTGCGGAAGGGATGGTCCAGGGAGAAGGTTTTGGCTGCGTACACCCGCGCGATGGCTGTCCGCATGGCTAACCTAATCAACCGCGTCGGCTTAGAACGGGAACTGGTCATCACTGGAGGACAATCCAAAAACAAAGGAATTGTCACCAGAATTGAAACTATATTGGGCGTTAAGACGCTTCCAAGCCCAAATTGGCGTGAAGCAAACAGCTTAGACCCGATGGTTGCTGGCGCATTTGGCGCTGCATTATTTGCCAAGGCACTCTATGACAAAGCGCAAAAGGCATAGGTGATAGAGAATTATTACTTATTATGGCTACTGCGACGGTTCAGGCGAATACTACATAGTAATCGACTCAGACAAGTGCAACGGCTGCGGCAAATGCGTCGAGGCGTGCCCCCAAAGAGCACTTGAATTAATCACCGAATTTATCGATTTAGAGGATAAAACAGTGGCAGCGGTAAGTGAGGAGCACCGCAAGAAAATCCGTTACACTTGCGGAACCTGCAAACCTGAACAAAGCCAAACTCCATGTGTCTTAGCTTGCGGCTCAAAAGCGATAAAATGCATCTGGAATCCCAAGTAAGCATCATTTAAACGACCCCAAAAATGCTCAAATAATGCAGAAAAACCCTTATACTTTTTATTGTGTGGGATGATGTCGCCGTCCCAGCCTTAAGGCAAAGTAATTTCTTACTGTTTTGTGTTCCATTCATACTTTCACTTTAATCAATAATTTGTTATTAATTGTAATGTTGAGGTCTAGTTGTAAACTTTTAGAGGTTAAGTCTGATAGCTCACAAGCCTATTAAACAAATGTTCCTTTTTATTCGCAATTTACTTTTTAGAGGATAAACTCCTTTCTTGAAAGCAATTGTTTTTACATTGATTTCTACGTTTTCCTCTTCACCTACGAATACACTATATGTCTGACAAGATGGGCACTTCGTCACCAAATTTAGCAAAGACAATTTCCAAACATTCTTGGCAATAACAAATCCACAGGAGGGACAAACAAAACTAACATTACCGTTACCTTCAATCATGGGGATTATATTTTCACTATAAAGCAAAACTCGTGTATTTTCCGCTGGTTTGGCGATACTTTGCAGCGGTTCTCTTTTTCCAATATCGTTAGAATCAGCTTCAGATTCATCACCTTCAATATCTACGATGCCAAAATAACTTGGATTTGGAATGAAATTAAGGTTTATAAACGGTGTGAAAGAAGTCATTTCTTGAATTTTCTTATAGTTCACTAGAAACATTGCTATCAATAAACCACATAGATTTGGGCGTTCTGTATCTTGCAACCGACTTTTTACTATTTTTTTCAATTCAGTGATTGATCCTGAATTTTGGTAGAAGCCACATATTGCTAAAATACCAGGCGTTTTGAATCCGAGTTGTCTCTTTGCTTTTTTCATAGATTTTTTGACGACATTTTCTAAATCATTTGTTGTTACCTTATTTCAACCATTCAGAGTATACGGTTGGTAGCATTCGATGTTAATCCATTCTTGAGTTCCACCTATTGCCTGTACTTTAAGGTCTGGCGAAGCATCAGTGCCCTTTGGAATGATATCAACAGCATGCCCTTTGCTGCTTAAATATTCAGCAATATACAGTTTTGCAATTGTATGAGTGAAATTAGTAGAATTTACGAAGGCGGGTTCAATTTCTTTCCAAATTGGTTTATTTTGCCATCTCTTAGAAACCTCAATTGTTGATTTAAGCTCGGTTAGAAACCAAGGAGCTACAACAATGTTCCTATTACAGCGTTCTTTGGTTTCTATTGCAGCGTCAAGTAGGACATGTAGTCTGTGTCTTTCATACCAAGGAACGTGTTGAATCTTTGCTCGGTCATCAGATGCCTTAGTTTTTTCAATTGTTGTTAAAAACAGTTGATTTACATCGTCTATTAACTGATTGACAAAGAGTTCGATAGTCTTGTTTTGAGGTTCTGACATTGGTTCTCAATATATTGTGTAATCTGTTTTTTAGTTTTTGCATAGAGCTTAGATGCTGGTTAGCTCTGCGATACACTTTTCTTTTACAAGGTGATGGGTTTGCAGTGCAAAAACAGAGTCCTTAGGTGCGAGGAGGGTGCCCTTTAGGAGGTTTTCATGCTTACGAAATATTTGCGTAGCTTTAATCTAAAAATATCAAAAAGCTAAAGAATAGAACCCTTGCATAATACGTCTCCGATTGGTATTGAGCAAAAGTGATTACCCAAGGGAAATAAATAGAGAGAATATAGCTCAGACCTTGGAAAGAGCCAAATCCGTCAAATACAAGGCAAAAGTTTCTTTGTTTACTGCCTCATTAATTTTCGCGGTTTTCGCTTCGTTATTACCTTATTTGGCACTTATTGCGAGTAGTTATTTCATAGAAAACACACCTCAAATCTCAGTTGAATTCGCTGTAATAATTGTCCTTTCAGTCTTTCTTATCATAATTCAAATCACCGTTACGTTCCTATTTGACCTCATTGAATTAGCGATAAATCGACTTTTAAAACTTAATTATAGAGAGGTAGTTTTTGCGAGTTGTATTCTAACGGCAAATTATCTTTTTGAAGGTAAAAGAAAAGAAGCAAAAATGGAAATTGATGGATTTATAACATCAATTCTAGGACTGAAGAGAAGTAAAGGACGAGCTTATTCAAAAGAAATTAACTTATTATCTAAAGGCAGACGTCAAATGGCGCGTATGTTTACTTTTTCAGAAGAGAAGATCCCAGAATTGCTTCTTGCATTTGGAACAAGCTTATATTATAACGATGACCCTTTGGCATACTTGTTCATCGGTCAGTTTATCCAAGAAACCCAAAAATTTGGCAAAATCGAAGGGTTACCCAAAAGAATAGAAAACATGGTGAAAAGCTACAAGGGAATTATTGCCTTAGTCATATCTATAATTACAATTATTGCTACTCTTTGGTCAAGAGGCATTATTTAGAAAAGTGACAGCAGAAATCTATGTTTCTGAGTTCCCTGTGTTCCCTAAGATAGGAGAAGGGGTTTTAGGGGTCAAAAGGTGTGATAGCACACTACACGCATTCCTTAGAGACGGTGGGTGAATTTTTGCGAAAGAGACTTGGAGCAAAAAGAGGGAGTCGGGAGCGATGCCACTCCCTTGCGAAATATGCGAAACCGAAAACTGCTTATACACTGCTGCCTCAGATGAGGGATTAATGGAAACAATGTTTCCATGCCCGATAAGAAATCAAATTCTTCGAATCAAAAAATTTTTAGAGGTGGAAAAGAAATGACATCGAAAAAATCTAAAACAAATAGCTTAACACACAAAACAGACTTTAAATATAGACTCAAAGAGGTCCAAAAGAAAAATCAAAGCGCCAACAAAAGAATTGAGACATTTTTACCCATTTCAAATGAAGAGACACCCAAAAAATAACTAATCATAATAAATAGTTGATGTGCCCTTTTCTCTGAATTTGCTGTTAGGACGCCGCCAACTTGACAGTAACCCCCAAAAAAGATACAGATGAACGTTTAAATGAACCCCTTGGAACACAGATATATCCTCTTTTCAGATGGTTTTTAAACAAAATCTAATTTTTTCCACAATAGTTTAAAATCCCCTATGTTCCTTAAAATAGGGAAAGGGGATTTAGGGGTCAAAAGGTGTTATAGCACTATTCAACCTGTTCCTATAGAACTGCGTCGGTTCTGCCTCTTGATGCCAATTTTAGGCTTATCCAACATGCACCCACAACCACAACCTGCCAAACCCAACATGCATCCATGTATCCTGTGTGGAAAAAATCAGTTATCCCACAACCAAACAGCAAAAGAGAAACAGCCTAAACCCAAAAAGCAACCCAATCCGCAAACGAATCTGTGGCAGCCATAAAACCGCCACATCCACATAAAGAAAAAAATTGGCGCAGTCAGCACATTTTAGTGTGCGAATCTAAAGCTATTCGGTGCAGTTGGAACGCCAAATAGACCGTTGTTTTCGAGGAGCTCCAAGGTTTTTAGTTGGATAATGAATCAATTTATTAATCAAAAATCCGATAAGAGATAGAGAACCCAATATGAAAAACACAGCCCGCCCGCCAAACAACCAAAACAACAATCCCTGCCAAGTCACTCCAGCCATAACTACAATCGCCATGCCCCTGCTGATTGGAAGACGGAAAAAAACAGGCGCCGACGACCAAAACGTCCAAACAAAACTGGAAAAACCCAAGCCCAAACCCAAAGCAATCATCATTGGAAAATACGAAGTTATCCAAGAGGTACTGAAGTTCTATTTTGAGAAGGGTTTGTTTAAAAAACGGTGGGTCGCCATTAGGGAAATACCCGTCAACGAGATAACAGGCGTTGAGAGTTTGGGCAATGAGTTAACGGTAACGTGGAAGGGTGTTACTGACTCGTTTGTTATCAAGAAGAAGGGTGAGTCGTTCAGTAAGTTGCGTGATCAAATTCAGGGTTTGCTTGATGAGCAACAGAAAACTTTGGAAAGCAACACAAAAGCCTCGCTGAGAAGAAGCGATCTTGCCGAAGTAATTAATGGTTCAGTGGGTGTTGTTGACTTATCATTCGATATGCTGATGGGTTTGCAGGTTAAGATAGTTAACTGGGCGAGTTTGGAAACTTGTGCTAACGATTTAGGAGAAAACTTAAACTTCGCTGGGCAAACGATTGCGCCGTTGAACTTGGACTTTTCAAAGGTTACCGACGCCATAAAGAATCAGGTTCCCAAAAAGGTTTCACAAGAAACTTTCAATGTTTTAAAGTCGATTTATGGATACTTTGATGAATTAAAGCTTGAAGAAGACCTGCAGGAGGCGCATCCGAACTTTAGGGATGCTAAGGCTGCGATTTTAGCTTATTATACGCTCAATGATCTTTTGCTGGGTAAAATCGTCGGCGAAAAAGACAACAAGAAAGAAAGCCTAGTGCTCGAAACTGCCTTGCAAAACTTGGCTAAAGAAACTAACTTTAAAGTTAACTTCGAGGACCTTATGGACAGCTTTGATAAAATGGGCTCTGATGTTGACGTGGAAAGCGTCATTGAGGATAGCAGAGAAATCTTCAAAGAACAACTAAAAAACATCGAACGTCCCATTGAACAACTTTCGACCGCGCAGCCTCCAACCGAACAAGCGATTGCACAACCAGAATCGCTGCCTCCTCCTACACCTCAAGAACCCGTACCGCCTTCTGAACCACGAGCGCCTGCGCAGCCTCAAACCTTAGAACCCGTCGTCGAGCAACAGCAAGCCATGCAATCGCCAATCGAGCCAACTACGATTGAACAAACAGAGTCTGTGTTACCGTCGAAACCGCTAGAACCTTTGCAAACCGCTAAACCCCAAGAGCTTATGATACCACCTTCAACTGAACCACCTGTGATTGAGCAACAGGAAGCCGTGCAACCTTCAACTGAGCAAACTGAGCAACCTTCAGTTCAACAACAAGAGCCAGCACAAGCAGAAGTTGCTCCGCCGAAGAGTGAAGACACAAAGAACACCTTCGAGCCCCCACAAAAGAAAAAGAACACTGTTCGGCGGCTGCGAAAAACAATTCTTGGATACTAAAGTGGCCTGCTTTTTTTTGCTTATTGTATTTAGCGCTGAGGATACGGTAGTTTTCGCGAAACTTTAAGAGTATGACACGTGGCAGCACTCAATATTGAGTATTGATAATCAATATACATGTGCCGTCATTACGATACTACTTGAAAATTCGCTAGCTTTATTTATCGTCAAAGTAACTTAAGTGTCAGTGGGGATAGAGAAATTGGCAAAGAATCCGCAATCAAAAGATGATGCTCTCGAGGCGTTAGACTTCATTGTGAACGTCCTCAAAGAACATGAGAAAGACTTAGACAGGCTCATTAATGAGTTGGCAACGGTCACCGAGCAAATAGGTGACACCGGCGAATTAAGCGGCAAAGTCGAAAAAGTAGAAGGAAAAATAGACACTCTTCAAAAAGAAGTTACAAACTTGATTGGTATCTTATCCAGCGCGCCCAAAGAAGCATTGGCAGGGGCGGTTGCTAAGGAACAGCCAAGTGTAGTGGCGTCTGCGACTGCCGATGTTCTGCAGAGTGGTCCGTCTGTGGTTTTGCGTTGCAGGCAGTGGGAAGATTTTCAAACTTTAGCTGTGAAGGCTCAAACGTTGTCGTTTAGCTATAAGGAGGAAGAAAAGGTTTTCCAGGCTGATGCGCTCAAGGGTAACCAGATTATTACCTATAGCGGTGCGCTTCCGAAGTTTTCTTCCATACTCAAGGCGTGGTTGTCTAAGCAGCTTGATGTTCCGGAACGGAGCATTTTGGAAGGCGTTTTAGCTGTAGGCTAAATCTATATTTCTACTTCTTATTTTGGTTTCATAAGTCTTATAAGAATTTTGCAATATTTTGAGTCTTGTTAGTGATTGGAGGGAATGGTTAAGGTTGAAGGCTAAACCACTATGCCAAACAAAACAATTTCCGTTTTCGAAGCCTTCTCCTTTCTCCTCGATACGGATGGCTATTGGACGCCAACATACATAACCACCCTCCAATACACTAACTAAAAATTCCAACCTGCGTTTTTTCAACCAATACAAACATGCCCGCCAAGGATTATGGAGCGAGAGTTACACACATGTCTCTTCCCTGCGCCAAACTTTTGTGATGGTGTTAAGCCGTTTTTTTAAGACATGGTTCTTGACAAGTTTAAAGACTAACAAAGTTCGTATCCAATAGTCATCTGGGGTTTTTGTGCCATTAGCATGTTAAAAACTGTGAGCCTAATTGCCAATCAAGAACCCAATCTGTTGCTATGATTTGGCGGTGCAACACTTAAAGGCTTGTTGTAAATTCATCCTTCTTGTAGGCGGTTTGCTTTTTGACTAGCAACTCTAAAATTACTGAGCGGTTTATCGCCAGTTTGGACGGTGCTAAAAACTACGCTGAAGTCTGGAAAATCGTGAAGGAAACCGCTGAATGTGCTTTGGGCAAGCGCAGGGATAGCATGATGTTGTTTTTGGATGATTTGCCCCTGCAGTTAGGTGCCTACTACCCTGTTGGAACCAACAACATCGTGTTGAACCGGTCGCTGGTGGAGATTGTTGAGGCAGCCGTTAGCGATAAGCCAACCGTTAATGCTTTGGTGTATAATCTTTTGTTGCATGAGTATTTGCATGCGCTCGGTGAATATTCGGAGGTGGAGGTTAGGCGTTTGGTTGTTGAGGTAGCTAAGAAATGCTTTGGAGAACAGCACATCGCGACGGTGGTTGCACGTAAGTCGCCTTGGGTTTTGCTTAAGGATATTCCGCTGGGACCGTATAATGCTCCTAAGCGCGTGATGGAGATTGTTAAAGATTTTGAGAAAACGGGCAAATACATAGTTTAGAGTTTGTGGGTTGTTGACTGAAAGTTGCTTAATGATAAAATAAAAAATTAGGCTTTCAAAGGGTTGCTGCTGAGTTTGCGCCCTTAAAAGTCTGGTTTCTTTTGGATGTTTTGTGGCAATCGAACCGTGAATTTTGTTCCATTGCCCTCTTGACTCTCAAAAGTCACATTGCCACTTAATGCTTCAGTCATGCGCTTAATTACTGCTAAGCCGAATCCTTGTCCCTTCGATTTTGTGGTGAACATAGGGGTAAATAGTTTGTTTTTCGCATTTTCGGGTATGCCCACGCCTGTGTCCTCCACGGTTATGACGGCATCACTTGTTTTCTTGTCTTTGTAGGCGCGTATGACTAGTTTTCCGCCTTTGGGCATGGCTTGAACTGCATTAGTAACCAGATTGTACATGATGCGGTTTATGTAAGCGGAGTCAACGACAACTTTTCTTGCTCCAGAGTCAACTTTAACGCTTACTTTAACGTTTTCGGGCAAGTCGTTCTTTGCTAATAACTCGCTGATTATGAGTTTTAGGTCGGCTTCTTCCATGTGTGGTTTAAGGGGTCTGGCGAAGTCTTGCAGGTCAGCGACGATTTTGTTGATGTAGTCGATGTTCTTTTCAATTTCTTGCAGACTTTCTAGGGTGTTCTTTTTCTCTTCGCTCTCTGGAACCGCGGCTAATTCTGTTTTAGCCAAGTAAACATCGCCAGTTATAGCCTGTAATGGATTTCGAATATCGTGTCCAACCATACCTGCAGTTGCACCAATAGCAGCGAGCCTTTCTGAATCCCTCAACTGTTTAGTCCGCTCTTCCACAAGCTTCTCCAAGTTCCTGTTAGTTTCCTCAAGCGCCTTTTCCGCTGTTATCCTTGATGTGTAATCTTCAACAAATGAAAAAACTGAAACCATTTTCCCCTTTTCATCAAGCAAAACTGAATTATACCATGTGCAATAAATCACTCTTCCATCTTTGGTAATGTTGCGATTTGATGAAACAACCTTAGTCTCGCCACTGGTCAGCCTACCCATGGTTTTTTCTACTATCGGGATATCTGGCTCGTAAATCATGCGAAGATCCATTATTGGTTTGCCAACAGTCTCCGAGGAGGTCCATCCAAACATTTTCTCAGCGTCACCAGCCCAACGGGTAACCACAAAATCGCGGTCCCACTCAACCACCGCAAGAGGAATGTTCTCTGCATGGAACTTCAAACGTTGCTCACCCTCTCTTAGGGTCTCTTCAGCTTTTTTGCGTTCTGTGATGTCTCGGAAGATCAGCACTACACCTGAAATCTTGCTGTCTATATCTACTATTGGTGCACCACTGTCATCGATGGCAATTTCAGTTCCGTCTTTTCTAATCAAGACTGTGTGATTAGCCAAACCTACAATTAACCCGTTTTCCAATACTTTGCTAACTGGGTCTTCAACCTCAAAGCGGGTCTGCTCGTTAACGATATTGAAAATTTCCTTCACGTGTTTCAGCGATGCCTCACTCATTGCCCAACCTGTCAGCTCTTCAGCCACGCCGTTCATGAATGTAATTTTGCCCGACAAATCAGTGGCAATGACGGCGTCTCCGATGCTTGCTAAAGTAGTTGACCAGCGCTGCTCACTCTCCCGCAGAGAAGCTTGCGCTTGTTCCAGATCAGTTTTGGAAGCGGTGACTTCTTTCAAGTTTGCCGTCATTTTGTTGAATGAGCGCGACAGGTCAGTAATCTCGTCCTGCCTCTTAGTTTCTATAACGTATTCGAGGTTTCCCGAGCCTATTGTGTTAATTCCATTTTGGAGGTCTGCTACCGATTTTAATGTTCTGCGAAAAACTATAAGGTAAATTGATGCTAAGAAAGCGCCGAATGTGGCTACAAGCGAAACAATAAGCAAGATGTTTGTATCATTAACTTGGTGGGCTTGCGCATCTAATGATTGCGATAGTTGGTAGGCATCAGAGGTAAGTGCCGAACTCTGATTTGCCATATTGCTCCACTTAAGCTGAAATACGCGGTCAATTCTGACACTTGCATTTCGAGAAGCACCTTGCAAGTATGAAACTACGTCATCAAATTGAGTATTAAGATTTTGTAGGTCTTGGCTAACGTTGTTTGCAAGCAGTTGTTGTTGCACGTTGCTGGGTTTCAGATTTAACAAATCACTTGAGAGGGAAGTAAAGTTGGCTTTCCATTGAACAAGCGATGTTTCATTTTGGTAGAGGAAGTAATCGATAGATATGCTGTTTAAGTTACTTGCTCCTTGTTCGATGCTGCTGGAGATTGCTTCTTGGGCACTAAGTTGAGCCACTTGCTGTTCTGTGGTTAAAACAGACGCGGCAATAATAAGCAGTATTAAACTGAAAACGACGATGCAAATCAAAAACTGGGTTTTTATTTTCATTTTATCACTGCCTTCAACGGATGTTAACAGATTCGGGTTTATCAACAATAAGCCATCCACGTATATATAATCTAGGAAATTTAGGACAAATGTTCGCTAGGTGAGGTTGCTGCTGATTGTCCATCTTGCCTCGTCTTCCATAGCGAGAACGAGCGGTTCTTCTTTAAATAAGGGGGNNGGGGGTATAGACTTTTCCGAGCCGATAGAGTTCAAAGCTTAAATGGAACAACCCCGTTTCACTTCCAAAAGAGGCACAACAGTTGGCTAACCAAAAAATATGTGAGGGCGACTACGTCCTAATTTACTTGGACGCACGCAGAACCTACATGATAAAGATGCAGGCAGGACAAACTTTCCACACGCACAAGGGCTACCTTAAGCTGGATGAGTTAATAGGCAAGGAATATGGTGAACCAATCAAAAGCAGCCTCGGCATCTACTTCACCACCCTAAAACCTGCCTTAACCGACTACATCATGAAGTCTAGCCGCAACACACAAATCACCTACCCCAAAGACGCCGCGTTAATCGTCATGTTCAGCGGCATCGGACCTGGAAGCCGCGTCATCGAATCAGGCACGGGAACAGGCGCATTAACCACCGCGTTGGCGCATTATGTTGGTCCGGCAGGTAAAGTTTACACTTACGAGTTACGCAGCGAATTCCAAAAAAACGCCGCCAAAAACCTGCAACGCTCAAAACTTATCGACTACGTCGAAATGAAAAGTGGCGACGTCACATTAGGCTACGAAGAGCGCGACGTAGACGCAGTAATTTTGGATTTAGCAACTCCATGGCTTGTCGTCCCACACGCATACCAAGCGCTGAAGCCTTCTGGCATAATCGTTTCGTTTAGCCCAACCATCGACCAAGTCGTAAAAACCACCGAAGCACTACGCGAAAACAACTTCGTATTCATCGAAACAATCGAGTGCATGATGCGGGCCATGCAGGTGGAACGCGGAAAAACCAGACCCCAAACCCTCATGACAGGGCACACAGGCTATATTACGCATGCACGCAAAATCCTAAAACCGCCGGTCCAAGAAACCCCACAGGCTCCACCTCAAGAAGAAGCAGTAGCGCAGGAAGCACCAATAGAGCAAGAAGAAAACGTTGAAAAAACGGCAGAAGAAACTGCCTAAACTTTGTTTTTACTCTTTTTAACCGTTGGCTGCGGCATGCTAAGCGTCCAGAAAGCCTGTTTTAACTGTTCGCCCTTTTCGCCCCGTGTTAAGCCGTAGTAGAAGCCTGCAATTTTCCCAAAGTATGGAATGATTACTTGGTCAAAGGTTTTGTAGATCAAGGGGTTGGTGAGGCGGTTTTCAAGGAAAGTGGGTTTCCAAATTTTAATGTTGTATTCCCAGCATTTAACGAAGAAGTCCCAACGTGCTTTCGAGAGTGAATCCATTTCGGCACCTTTCTTATTCATTAACACGCAGTTTTCAAGCGGCACAAAAAACAAGGGCACGTAGAATGCGTTGTAATCTTTTAGTTTATCCATTAACTCCAGTGTTTGGAGCATGTCTTCTTCTTTTTCATCGGGCAACCCAATAATTAGGGTTGCAAGCGGGTACCAATCGTTATCGTTGAGGATGCCGAAAGCGTTGGTGACGACTTCTTGCCATTGTTCAGGCTTAAACGGCAACATTTTGCCTCTCATGTACTTCTTCATAAGTCTTGGGCTACCTGTTTCTATGCCTGTTTCAGAGGTGATTATCGCTTTTTTGCCAAACGAGTACCAGCTTTTCTCAATCAATATTTCAGCGAGTTCTTTAATCATCTGCGGGTTATGATAAACAGGAGCCAACGACATGTGCGAAGCCTGAATACTCTTAACGCCTGGATAATCAGCCACGCTCTTCACGAGTTTCACGACGGCTTCTTTGTTTGGGACGAATTTTTTGTCGGTTGTGCCGTAGAGGAAGAGGTCTTCTGTGATTAGGGTTACGTGGTCGCTGCCTTCAGCGGTTGTTAGGGCGACTTCCTGCATGATTTTTTCCAGTGGCACGTCAACTTTGTTTTGCATGGTGGGGGTGCAGAAATGGCAGTTTCTGCCGCAACCTTTAGAGATTTCTACCGCGCCATGAATTGCTGCATGTTTTGTTAGTGGCATTTGAACGTTGTAGTTCCAAGTGCTTAAGGATTCGTCAGCTTTTGCGATGCGTGGGATTGCTTCGCCGTTGACTGCTTTCTTGAAGATTTCAACGATTGGTTCAGGCTTTCCACCTAAAAGAACGCAATCCACGCCGTAGCTGTCGGATACGTGTTTGCGTTCAAGTTGCCATGAGCCAAACCCGCCGACTATGATTTTCGGCTTGTATTTTTTGATGCTGGGGTGCATGATGAGTTTTTTGAATTCTATGGCGTTCATGGGTTCGCCGCCGCCGACAATTGACGAATAGGTTTTGCTGACGTATCCCATGCCTGTTGGGTCCATCGAGGATATGCCTATAACTTTGGTTTCTGGACCGATGAAGTTTTGCAGGTCGTCAGGGTGGGCAACTGCGATGTCGTTTTGTGTGAAGCCGTTTTGTAGAAGCATGGCTTCCACTTTTCGCAGTCCGTATGGTGCAAACTTTGCTTGCCCGTCGGGTTTGCGTCCAGTTGGCGGATAGAGTGCTTTTCTAACATATGATAGTGGGATAGGACCTTTGCCAAAGCCTCCCACGAATGCGATGAAGGGGTTATTGTAAAAATCGCTCATTTCTGTAGCTGATGCGGTTAGAACGATTTTTTTGCCCAAGACTGTTGCCAAACCTTTCTCTTCCTCACGAATAAACTAAATGATTAGTCCATAGCCCTTTTAAGAATTACTATCGCTCGCATGTTAATGTTTAAGGAAGAAGAGCAGAAACAGGTGCCGTCTGAGTAACTCTGAACTTTCATCCAAATTAATGTCAAGCTAATGCCTTCTCATCATTCGGCAGAAAACAATAAGCGTTGCTGAGAGATAAAAGGATTGATATGGCTAAAGCTGGTTGACAGGGAACACTTTTATTTTCGGTTACAAATACTTCAGAGGTAGGAGTCGAACCTTATGGATTTTGTTGGAAGTCAAACAGAAAAGAATCTTTTAGCCGCGTTTGCAGGNNGGAATGGTTGAAATCAAAGCGTCTTACCCAGCAGGAGTAATTGCTTCAACCGCCGATCACCTTAAAGCGGCAGCGGAAGGCGAGAAGTTTGAGTGGGGAACCCTCTATCCCAACTTTGGTGATGTCGCTGAGAAGGAAGGTTTCCCAGAGGTTGCACGAACTTTTCGTATGGTTGCAAAAGTAGAAGTCTACCATGAACGCAGATACAACAAGTTGCTTGAAAGTCTGCAGCAGGGTAAAGTGTTCAAGAAAGATCAGCCTGTCAAGTGGAAATGCAGGAACTGCGGCTTAGTCATCGAAGGATCCATGGCGCCTGACATGTGCCCAACATGCAATCATCCCAAAGCGTACTTTGAAGTCTGGGTAGAAAACTACTAACAACCAACACTTTTTTTCTTGTTTAAGCACTTTTATCTTTACAGCCCTTTTATATTTTCACAGTTTTTCAACATAATAATGGCTATAAAAATCGCCAATACTGACCTATCCCTCTTAGGGATTTTTAAGAAACTTGTTTTTGGCTTGATAACTCGTCAATAGCGACCTACCCCCTATAGGTTTCTGCAATGAGTTTCTATTAGGCTCCAAATATGTCCGTTATTTCAGCTTTTTAGCCTGTAGTGTTTGAATTAAATTTTCAAGCCGAATTTACGCCAGGGTGCTGAGGTTTATGCTGATAAGGACGGATAGACGCAAAATATAAGAATCAATAAAGCCCGAACTCGTTAGCTCAAGTTATGCAGTAAAAGGAAAAAAGATAGGTGAGTGTTATCTTCGGGCGCTGTATTTTGTTATTTCCATTCGTAGATTGTAATATTAAATTCCTGCCACATCGGGTCCAAAGCCTCAAAGGTTACGACTGCTATCACATCGTTGAGCCAGCTAAGTTTCTCCGCCATCGTCATGAAACTCCACAAGCCAACGCTCATGGTTTTTCCTTCCACCATCTTAGCAATGTCATAGCCCTTTAGAGTGCCCATTTCTCCAGTCGGCGTATTAAAGACGCCTATGTCCTTTGCAGTGCCCAGCCCCTTTGGCGGAGTCATGCCTTTGGCGGTTACCGCTAAGAAGCATTCTACACCATTCGCCTGTCCAAAGCCTTTCACCTGAGCAGTCCATGAGTAGACCTGTTTTACGCCTTCCATGCTGACTGATTTGATGAATCCAGCGCCGCTTTTGCCTTTTCCTTCAAATATTTTTTGTCCTAAAACCAAATTTTCACCTAAAAGAACCTTGTTGGGTGGAAACTTTAAACGTATGTGGCTGACATGTGGCAACAACAAACAATCAAGAAACGCGTTAGCAGATGCCAACTCAAAGAAGAGCAAGTGGGAAGCTCTGGGCACTTACTCTTTGCCTTTCTCTTTCTCGTACTTTTCAACCATTCGCTTTACTTTCTTTTCTAACTGTAACTCATACGCGTGTTCAGGCACCATAGGTGGCAAAGTATCTTTCTTAATCACATCGTTTGGCGGCACAATTCGTCTTTCGCCAGCTTTAACGGGTACTTTTTCGCCTTCAATGCAATCTTTAAAGTCTTCTAGCGCTTCCACAATCCAGTAACCTTCACTTTCCGTTACAACCTTGACTTTGTACAATCCCTTGTAGTAAAATTGACTCATAAAAATCCACAACTACTAGTTTGGTTTTAAGTAAATAACTTTTACTCGACTGCTACAGTTGGATATGGTTGGCTTTTTTCTACAAGCGTCACTTGACTGCCCGCATTGCCCATGAACTTCTTAAACAACTCCGCATTCTCCGTGTGAACGGGGAAAATCTGTTTGGCATTGATTTTTCTGAGTGCTGCTTTCAGCTGTAGTGGCATCATGTGCCCAGACACGTGAACGTGGTATTGGGGCAAACCGTAGTGGCTCAGCCAATTAACCAAGCGTTCATAATCAATCTCCATCTCCTCGTTGAACGGCTCCGACGCCGACAAAACATAGCAACTGCCCGCCGCAGGCTGAATCGAGATTAGCTCCTCAAAATCATAGAAAGACACCGCCAAAACCACCTTGCACTGCTGCTTCGAAACCTCGAACACGTCGAAAATTTTTCCATCCCCATCAAAGCGTTCAATCAGCTTGTTTTCCCATTTGTCGTAGCGCTTCTTCGACTTTCGAAAAATCAATATACCCTCGTCATCAAGCGATGGAACCTGCAAGTGCTTGTCACTGCGAAGTGCATCCAGAAGATAGGCTTGTTTTAGTGAAACAGCTAAGCACCGATTGTTCTTCTTGGCGATTTTATAGAACGTGTTGAAGCGGTCAATATCTGAGTAACCAAACTCAGCCAGCATGATGCCGTCAACTTGTGATGCAATCTTGTCAAGTTTCGCTTCAACCTCGACTTCGTTGGAAACAGTTGCGCCAGTCATGTTGGTGGCTTCAGTCACAATTGCCACAGGCTCGGCTTCCTTGGCTTTTTCCACGAACTCGTGCGTCATCTCTGGCTTGGCGCCGTGGTCTCGAAAGTCGCCCGTGTAAACAACTGTACCGTTTGAGGTGTGAATCAAA
Organism: Candidatus Bathyarchaeota archaeon; assembly: GCA_003141855.1. Classification (GTDB taxonomy): domain Archaea; phylum Thermoproteota; class Bathyarchaeia; order Bathyarchaeales; family Bathycorpusculaceae; genus Bathycorpusculum. Next base: position 52,528 of record PLNS01000027.1, read on the forward strand.
AACCCGTAAGCACCTGGGACAGAGTGGTCGACATGGAACGGCTCAATTTCCAAGTTGTCGATTTTGATTTTTTGTCCTGTACGGAAAGCGTTAAAGTTGATGTCTGCGACGTTGAACTCCAAGTCTGCACGCCGAATTTCGCTTAGTGTTTGCAAAATCGTTTGTGTTGTTTCGCCGCAGTACACGGGAATTTCACGTTTAATAAAAGACAAATAAGCCGAGTGGTCCAAATGTCCGTGGGAAAGGAACATTGCATCTATTTCAGCGGGTGTTTGGTCAAACTTGTAAACGCCGTTTATTTGGGGCAGCATGCCGAGTTCTTGCAGGCTTCTCTCGTTTTTTGGCGAAAGAAAGGGCGGCGAATAAAACTGTTTTTTAGCGGTAAAAGACATGCCGAAGTCAAAGAAAACCTTGGTGTCGCGGTCTTGGAGGAGGATTTTGTTTCCGCCTATCTCGTTGACTCCACCATAGAAAGTTAACGTCGTCTGATTCTTAACCATGGGCTTCTCCCTCTATACTTTCGGTTTTTTTGCAAACATCAGAAATAGCGCGCATCGTAGGTGGCGGCGTGAAGATGCTGAAAACCCTTGTGTACTTGGGCGCTCCAGCTTTCCTCACGTTATACGCGTTTCCGCCGCTTTTCAAGTACCCGTCTATGTAGGCTTTGGCAATCGATTCAGCCTTACCATTGCTATAGAAGGGTTGCAGATAGTGCCCGCAATAGTAGAGGAACACGGCTATGTCCCAGGCTTTGTCGCCGTCTTGGGTGGCTTGCTCAAAATCAATCAGGAAAATGGTGCCATCCTGCTTAATGAGCACGTTATCAGGCTTTGTATCGCCTAAGGAGACATTGTGTGAGTGAACCTGCGCAAGAATCTCGCCAACCCTGCCTACCTTTCCTAGAACATCTTCGAGGGTTGCTGGGTCTGTTGACGTCGCGAATCTTTTAATGGCTTCACTCAAGTTTTCTCCCTCGATGTATTCCATGAACACTATGCGTTCAGCATTGCTAACATGCAAAATCTTAGGAACATTAAACCCTTCATTACGCAAAAACTCGCTAATCGCACACTCCTTTGCCAGACGTGCTTGACCTGAAACGGCAAACGACCTCGCTCCGAAAGACCACAACGTTAACGGGAACCATTTGAAACCCGACCAATCCTTAAACCGCTTAGCTAAAACTTTGGTTTCGCCTCCGTTGCCATGGGCGTTGATTAAGTAAACGTCGTTTAGCATGCCGCCGACGGGTTCAACTTCTATGTTGTCGTTCTGTCCCTTGAGAAGCATCCTTTGAGCAAAACCTTTGACATCAATCTTATCGGACAGAGAAACCAGCCCTTCTGAGGTTGGGAAGAAAACGTATTTCTGAGGGTCCATCAACCTGCAGGTTGCGTCAGGCTGCCTTATCCAATTGATCTTTTGGGTTCTTAGAAAGACTTCGGTGTTTTGTGAAACAATGTTCATCAGTTGGGGAAGAACGCCGAAGATGGATGTGAAAAGTGTTCGAGGCATATTCTTTGACAGGTTTATTATTTTGAGTCTTGGGTTTTGGCATTGAGTATTGAATTTTTTTGAGATTGTTACGTAACCGTTTGAGCTGCTTATTTTTTCTTCTGCCTCAAGCTGTTTTAGGGCTTCGTTGTAACTGCTGAGCGCTTGCTCTTCGTTTTGTTGAAGGTAACTCGTCAGGTTTGTGAGGTCGTAGGCTATTAGGGGGAAAACTCGGATGCGATTGGAAAACACCTCATACATGAAGTACTGTGGCTTAATCTGAATGCGGTGCGAAAGCTCAGGAAAATTCACCACCAAATTCTCAAGCAACTCTAGAATCAACCGTTTCTTTAGGGCGACTTCTTTCTCATGCAAGTAATCATTGCCGTAAAGTGCTAAGTGAGGAAAAATAAGTTTGCATGCGATAGCCTCACCAAGAAAACCTCTGTCAATGTCACGCTCAAAAATCCACTGGTCAACCGCAAAAACAAAAATCGTTTTGTTATTAACAGTTTTAAGATAACTCATTAGTCTAGGCTGGAAATTATGGATAACCAGCATTACTTCATGGATTGTGCGCTCGTTTGAAGTTTTCATTGAATAATTGTCTACGAGGACGATGGCGGCGATTTTTGATGACCCAGCGATGTGCCTGCAGAACTCAAGAGTTTGACTGGTCAACTCGAAGGTTTCGCCGTTGTTTATTTGCTTCAACTGGTCACCTAAGCGCTTCAATATAGAAACTACGCGTAGATGTATTTAAAACAGGTTAAGTAAACTGTCAAGAAAACCTGATTAATTTTATTGATCAAAAAGCTATAGCTAAAAATTGCTGGCAAGCGCTAAAAAACTTGCCAGTTTTAAGGTATTTCTAACGCCAAATGGCTTCTGCTTTTGGTGGTTATCATGCCTACGGTTGGTTGCGATATCTCCGTGTTTGTGGTTGTTATTTTTCTGCAGATTAAACTCAGCGAGTCCTCAGTGAAGTTTAGCATGCTCTGTCCGTCGCTTGTGAGGCTGTAGACTTTTCTGGGTCGTTCAAAATTCATGTTCCAGTGGCTGTCTACATAGCCTTTCTTCTCTAGCGTGCCCAGCAGCGGGTATATGGTGCTTGGTCCGAAGTATACGCCGAAGTTTTTGCGGATTTTTGTTATCACTTGGTATCCATGCATGGGTTCGGTGCTTAGGAATTGCAGGACTATTAGGTCCAGCAGGCCTTTCATTAGTTTTGTTGAAACCTCTTTTTGTAAGCTTGCTTTAAACATTTTTTTTCCTCCGTTTGTGTATTTTTGTTGAACAGTTTTTCTGTTATACGTGTATACAATATGTCCTTATTCGGACATATATTATCTTGAGTGCTTAGTATTACTACACGCCGATATAAACCCTCATACATAACCAAAGCATACCAAAACATAACCGCGCCATACAACAACCAAAAAAATTAACATAACCTAAATAAATCCAAACATCAACCCCATACACAACAACACTAAACAAGGAAAAACAATGTCCGAAACCTACAAAAAACAAATTGTACAACACATAATCAGAAACCTACTAGACATCCAACTCCTAAGAATCATCCAAACCCAACCAACATGGGGATACAAAATCAAAAAACAAGTGGAAGCAGATTTTAACATAAAACTTAGACACGGAGCACTCTACTCCACGCTAAGCGGTCTTGAACAGAAAGGCTTCGTTGAAAGCAAAAAACAACAAAAAGACGGTCGGGCAAGAAAAGTGTACACGATAACGGAGAACGGTAAAATCTATTTGCAAACATACTACAGCATTCTGCAGGGACAACTAGAAAGCACATAGAAAAACCAGTTAATCACTCCAATGTTCATCAAGCCTGCAATGCTTTTGAGTTTTGATGTATCACTAACGTACCTGTTATTGTTACCGATGTATAAGCATGAAAAAGCTTTTATCCTAAGTACTGTGACAGAAACTTAGAGGAAAAAAGAATGACTTTAGAATCAAGCAAAACTTTAGGCGGCATAGGCGCAGTACTGATGTTCATCGGCATTTTCCCATACATCAATTACTTCGGCATAATCGAAATTATCGGCGCAATACTAATACTAGTTGCTTTACATGACATCGCTAATATTTACCGAGAAAGAGGCATCTTCAGCAATGCCATCTACGGCATAGCCGTTGCCGTAGTGGGCAGCGTTATTACAGGAATACTTGCACTCGCTGTTGTCCTTTCAAACTTAAAAGATTTGGTAACGCAAATTTATCCTGGCTGGAATGGTGACTGGGCGACACTTCAAGGTATGACTCCTAACACAACCAACATTGACCCGTCCGCTATCTTTCCACTTATCGGAGGGCTACTAGTGGTTTTGGTCATCGTCTGGGTTGTGGCTATAATCGCAGCCTTCTTCATTTGGCGCTCGCTAAAACAAGTCTCAAACAAAACAAACGTGGGCTTATTCGGAACCGCTGGAATACTGCTACTAGTAGGCGCTATAATCCCGATATTTGGATTATTACTGATTTGGATAGCCGCACTGTTACTGGCAATTGCATTTTTTACGATGAAGCCTCATGAGCAGCCCATTGCAACCGTAACATCGCCTCCACCACCAACAACCGTCTAAAAACCAAACAAGTTCCTATCTATTTTTTTCTTTTTTTAAAACACAACTGAATAAATTTCAGAAACAGTTAATAATTATCGTGGGAAGCACGTTTTATGAGATTACCCAAAGACCCAAGCAAATTTAGTTTTGGCGCCACATCATCAACCGTTACTAGCCTGGGAATAATTTTCGGGCTTCTGTCATCTGGCAACCCCCAAGCCAGCATAATAGGCTCTTTGCTTGTGATAGCTGTTGCAGACAACATAGCTGATTCTCTTGGAATACACATTTACCGAGAGACAACAGCTACAAAAAAAGAAAACACCCGAATGTTCACAATTAGCAACTTTTTAACCCGATTCGGCATTACCTTCACCTTTGTTGCGTTGTTTGCGTTCTTGCCCCTAGAATGGGCTGCCACGTCCTGCATGGTGATAGGGCTGGGAATACTGGTTTTCCTAAGCTACCTCATCGGTGTTCAACGCAAAACCAGCACAATAAGAGAGATTCTCATCCATCTCGGTGTTGCCCTCCCCGTAATAGTAATCAGCCATTTTCTAGGGCAACTAATATTCACCATATTTGGGTAAACTCGCACTTGTCAAGAATGCTTTATTTGTGGGAGGAACGAATCCCAGCCTTAGGGCTTAGTAATTTTTTACTACTTGTTTCTTCACTCATCTTTTATCCCTAATTTCTTATTGCCACTGTCTAGTTATAAGCTTTTAGATGTTTAATCTAGAGGCAGTTGAATAATGAATTTAGCTCCTTTCCCTTCTTCACTTTCAAAACCAACGGTTCCATTTAATGCCTCAACTAAACGTTTTACAACAGCTAAACCTAAGCCTTGTCCCTTTGCTTTTGTGGTAAACATCGGAGTAAAAAGTTTGTCCTTTATATGCTCAGGAATGCCAACTCCAGTATCCGTAACTTCGACCTCTGCATTACCTCCAACTCTATAAGCTCCAATCAATAGTTTTCCTCCATTTAGCATAGCCTGAATTGCGTTTGTTATAAGATTAGTTAGTATACGTGAAATTAGGGTCGGGTCGCTCCTCAGTCTTATTGAAGGGTCAATTTCAAATGAGCACTGTATGTTATCTGGAATACTCATAGGCTTGAGGACGTTAATAGTCAATTCATACAAGTTGACGTTAATGTGTTCAGGCTTGAGTAGCTTGTAATAATCCTGCAAATCAGCAACTATCTTGTTAATATAGCCAATGTTATTCTCAATGCTATCTAAGCTTTCGATGGCATCCTGCTTTGATTTGCCATCAGACATAGAAACTACCGCCTCCCTAAGCAAATAAACATCGCTAATCATGCCCTGTAACGGATTGCGAATGTCGTGCCCAACCATCCCCGCAGTAGCGCCAATAGCCGCTAAACGCTCGGAATCCTTCAACTTTTTAGTGCGTTCTTCTACTATCTTCTCCAAATCGTTAGCGTACACTTCAAGTTTTTCTTGCAGTTCCTTGCGGTCTGTAATATCTCGAACGAAAATTAAAATACCGTCAGCCGTGGGAAAAACATTATATTCAAACCAACCTTTCACGATGCGACTTTTATAATCAAAACGTTTGGGAATTTTTGTTCGTAATACTTCTCTATAAATCTCTTCAAAAATTGACCCTCTATCATTTGGAAAGAACTCCCAAAGGTTCCGCCCGATTAGATTTTTGGGTTCAAAACCATAAATTGTCGCTATTCGTTTGTTCACATAGGTAAAATTCAAATCGCTATCCAAAGCAAAAAACCCATCACCAATGCTTTCCAGAATATCACTTGTCTTTTTTGCTTGCTTTGACAACATTTCTTCAGATTTCTTGCGCTCAGTAATATCTTCACCAGAACTCAACGTTCCAATAAGTTGCCCTTTTTCATCTTTTAGCTCGACATTGTACCAGCTTATTATTCGCCTTTCGCCGCTTTTGGTGACGACATAATTTTCATGATGAATGGGCATTAGGGATTTTCCTTGTACCCAATCATCGAAGAACTTGCGGATTTCCTTCCTCTCTTCAGTCAGCAAGAGAGCTTCCCAGTTCTTCTCTTTTAATTCTCCTTCTTTGTATCCTAAAATTTCATAACCTTTTTTGTTTAGAAAGGCTATTTTGAAATGCTTGTCTAATGCTAGAAGTATATTTCCAGCAATATTGAGGTAGCTTTGCTCTATGTTTTTTTGGTTTATAAACTCCTGATTAGTGTTCTTGCGTTCGTTTTCTGCCAAAAAAATCCTCAAATATATTCACCCTTTTTGGGGATATAAGCGATGCGATTAGTTTAGTAATCTCAAAACCTACTATTTTCTTTGGGGATGCAAGACAGAGTCCTTGGGTCGAGGAGGGTGGCCTTTAGGGAAGTGTATTCGCTACCTGAGGTGTTTTTGCTTGAATCTCTAATTTTCGATTAGAAATGTAAGATAAATCTAAGCAACAATACTACAGAAGTAAATGTAACTACAGTTATCACAAGCAGACCTAATGTTTTTTTTATTTTAACTTGTTTTCGGTGTTTATGTTGTTCAAGCCTTAAGTCAGAGCGGTTTTTAGCTCCTAACAAACTTAAAAAAATACGTTGAAAAGTGGGCATGCCTTTGCCTTTAGCTCCGACAAATTCTCTTTTTGTGCTTCTTTCTACTTTTTTTGTCTTTTTTCTTTTCCATCGGTCGTTAATCTGCTTTAGATTCATTGCTTGTCGCCTTAGTGCCTAAAAGTATGTCTATTTTTATTTATATGGTTTTTTGGGTCTTGGGGTGCCAAAGAACGGCTTTCTTTACTCTTATGCTGACATAGAGTAATTCTTTGCTTCTTTTCCAAAGAAGGATAAGTAGTTTGTTGGAGATGCTTTTCCATAATTTGCCTGATTATTCTTCTACTGGAGTATTCGTTTTGCTGTTAGCTATTTGCCGTTCTAACTCATCATATGGTTTTTTGATACGTTTTACCGTTTTTGTTAGTTCCTCTATGATGTCTTTAAAAGGTGATATGAGTTTTCCAGTAGTTCCCCAAGTATCTAAAAGGTTTTTTCTTTGTTTAGCGTCTTCCTTCCAAAGTTCTATGAAGTGTTCTCCAATTTTTTCATTTTCTCCTGCTTCGGGGTCGGCTGTGTTGCAGTTTCTTTTTAAGTGTCTTAGCAGTTTTCTTGATGGTTGATTCTTCATAGGCGTTCCGTTTCATCCATAGCATTACGTTGACAATATTTATCTGACTGGGATGTTGTTCTATCTGCGGGGAATGATGTCGCCGTCCCAGTCTGATAGGGAAGATGAAGAATAAAATATTGACAGACCCCAAAACAAGCGCCTTGATAAATAAAACTCAAACAGACAAAGATAGATAATACGTAAAAAGTGGATTGGAGAAGCAAACAAGTAAGTTAAGGCAGAGCGCTATTTTTTGCCTTTGCTCGCGTGTTTGGCTGGAAGTGAGACCTGTTTTCTATCTTTTCGCTTCTGGTCTTTTTCTCGCATTATTTTCTTATGCTGTTCTAACCCTTCAGCTTTCTTTGCTTTCCTAGACAAAATCTTCAACCTTAGCAAGCAATAGAAAACAACGGCACTCAAAAACCTTGCCCCCAAACCCCATGGCTTGCAGTAATATTTAATAAATAAAACAGTTTACGCTAAGATGGGGAGAAGAAAAAACGCCCAGCGTTGAAATACGTTGTCCAAAATGCGGTTCATCTGCGGTTGAGAGAAGCAAGAACCAGGAGTGCCGTTGTACTAAGTGTGGGGGACTCTTTTATTTTGTTACTCCGCAGTGTGGTTCCCAAACTGATTTGGAAAGATATAATCTCTAAAGCGCGTAGAGCGTTTTTTTTCGTGCGGTTTTGGGTGAATCCGTGTTTTTGACCATCAACTTTATATGAATAAATATTCATATGAATTATTATTCATGCGATTAAAGGAAAGATGGAACAAAATGAAAAAAGGGCTAACAAAAATCTGCCACCGCTTCTTCACCAACCTAGCAAACCCCACCCGCCTCGCCGCACTCGAACAACTAATGGACAAACCCATGAGCGTAAACGAACTCGCAACCGCACTCGGACAAGAACAAAGCATGATCTCGCACAACCTCAAACCCCTACTCCAATGCAACCTCATCACCATCCAAAAACAAGGCAAAAAACACATCTACACCGTCAACCAAGAAACCCTAAGCCCAATCTTTGAAGCCATCCAAAACCACGCCCAAAAATTCTGCCCCACAGGCGGAAAATGCCTAAAAGGAGAAAACTAACATGATAAAAAGAAAAATCGTAAACATAAACGAAAACCTCTGCAACGGATGCGGCAACTGCATCCCCAAATGCGCAGAAGGCGCCCTCCTAATAGTAAACGGCAAGGCAAAAATAATCAAAGAAACCTACTGCGACGGCTTAGGTGCCTGTTTGGGGCAGTGCCCTCAAGGAGCAATAACCATAACCGAACGCGAAGCCGAAGCCTTCAACGAAGCGGAAGTGCATGAGCATCTTAAAAATAAGACAAGTCCCGCTTCAGAAATGAACATCCCAGCCAATGCGGCACCGCAAAAGCTCCAGTGGCCCATAAAACTAAACCTTGTCCCAATAAAAGCGCCGTTCTTCGAAAACGCCGACCTGCTACTTGCCGCTGACTGCGCCCCTGTTGCCCTCAAAAACTTCCACGACACCCTGATGCCTGGGAAACGAGTCATCATAGGCTGCCCCAAATTCGACGACGCCAGAGCATACGCCCAAAAACTAACAGAAATCCTCAAACAAAACAACATTGCCAGCATAACCGTCGTCCACATGGAAGTGCCCTGTTGCACTGGCTTAAAATGGGCAGTAAACAAGGCGCTTGAAGCCTCAGGCAAGCAAATTCCAGTTAAAGAGTACGAGGTAAAAATTGGGGGTGAAATCGTTGAGCTCTAAAGACAAACCCGTGGAAAAGAACCCTCAAACCTGCCCTGGACTGCGCGACCTCCTCCAGCCTAAACCAGCCTACATTAAATGCCACGTTTGCGGCGGCGACCTGGAAATTTGGAGCGACGAAGACAAAACAACCTGCCCCGAATGCAGAGCCGAATGGAAACGCCCCGACAAAGCAGCCGCCTGCCTAGAATACTGCCAATACGCCGACAAATGCAGAGGAATAATAGAGTCCAGAAAAACCTAACCAAAGTCTAAGGTATTGTAATATAAACCTCACGAGGTGACTACATTTGCGTAATTTGTAGTCACCTTATTTGAGCATTTTTTTGAGTGCACGGTATTCTTTTAGCATGAGTTCTAATGTTGGGCGTATATTGTGGTCTTTTTCGTATGCTTGTAGTGCGGCGTAGTATTGTGTTCGGTTTTTTAGTTCAATATTTAACGGTGGCAGGTTATGTTTTAGCAATATGTTGTTTAAGATTAGTCTTCCTACTCTGCCGTTTCCATCTTGGAATGGATGGATAATTTCAAACTGATTGTGGATTACGCCAGCTAAAACTAACGGTGGATATTTGTTCTTGTTTTGGTAGTACCATTGCGTCATTTCTTTGAGCAGTGGGCTTACTTGTTGAGAGGGTGCTCCTCGATGCACAACATTTCCATAGGCATCTGCAACTACTACTTCTACGCCTTTTGCCCTGAATTTTCCAGCAAAGTGCTTTGAATTTTTAAAAACTATCCTATGGAGCTTTTTTACGAGTTTTAGAGAAACATGCTCGTCGGTTCTGCGTATGTAGTCAACTGCTTCGGCAACACCGTAAGTTTCGGCAATGTCCTCTTTGGTTTTATCTTCTGGCCAGCCCTTGTTTTGAAGTATGTCTTTGACTTCTTTGGCTTCCACAAAAGAGCCTTCGATGGCATTCGTATCATAGGTGAAGGCTTCCTTGAACCTGTTCCAGTCAAATTCAGAAAGATGGCGCACGCGCAGTTCCCCACGGGCCTCAAGAGTCGCAAGTTCATTCAACTCAAAAGGTGAAAGCGCGGTGACGAAGGGGTCATGTATCTCCTTTGTCTTCGCAATTCTCCGCTTAAGCTCAGTTTCAGCGGTTTTCCTTTTTGACTCAAGTTCTGCAGAGGACAAATCTGTGCCAAGGAATACCCTAACTTTCCTGACTCTACCGCCTTCCCTGAAGGAATGCGCTAGGTAATACTTTTTTGAACCTGATTTTTCCCGAACCTCAAGATGCACAGTATAAATTGGTGACTACACAAATTTAAATTTTCTGCACAGGTGACTACAAAACAATTTACCCAAACCACCAAAAAACAAACTACATCGAGCAAAACAAAAGCACTTTGTGGTGGGCCGGACCGGATTCGGACCGGCGACCTTCTGCACGTCAAGCAGATGTCCTAACCAGGCTAGACGACCGGCCCACATTTTTTGCATCTGTTTACGCTGTTTTCCTATATAGTCGCTTCGTCTTGTGAGGCGATGCAATACTTGATTTTCCAGCTTGTATTAAACCATTTCCCAAATGCTTGCTTACTATGACAGCAAGTTTTAAGCCATCTCACGCATAATATGTGAATCTGGGTAAGAGGCTATGGCTGCAACGGACGAAGTGCTCTCGTTACTAGTTGAATTCATAAACAAGAATTCTAACGTCGTTGACGTCCAATGGGACCGACGCATGAGCCCGCGCCTGCTGGTTAACCCCTACTCGGAAAAATACGAAGAAAGAAAAACCGTAGCCCACTATCTACTGCTCGCAGCCTCAATACTTGACGATACAGTGGTAGGGTACCCAGAAAACGCCCGAATGCTCATGGTGTACCTGCATGAAGCTTTCGGCAACAACCTATTCGAAATCAAAAAAGCACACCTCTTCGAAGAAGAAATAGTGAAAGCTGACTTCTACCACGATTTAGGCCCAAACAAGAAAGCCGCCTCAGAAATTTTAGCCCAAATCAACCTGTTCGTCAAACTTAAAGCAGAAAAAAACCTGCTAAAATACGCTCAAAAATTCACTAAGCCCAAAGACTTCATCGAGGATATGGCACAAAACGTCACTGCGTTCAGTGGACCGCATAAGGATCGCGCTTGTATTTACATGCGGTGGATGGTGCGTCCCCAGCCTGACCTGCAAATCTACGACCACCTCCTGCCAGAAGACCTCTACGTGCCCTTAACAAAAGAGAACGCTAACGTCGCAGCCAGTTTAGGAATAATAAATTCCGCTTCACCATCGTTATGGAGAGACGAGCCAACAGCTGCGGAAGCTAGACAAAAATTAACTGATTTTGCAAAACGGCTCTTCCCGCAAGACCCCGCGAAGGTTGACTACCCATTTTTCCTCTTAGGCAGATGGCTCAAGCAAAAAACCCTAAACCGCTACACACTCAAAACTGCGCTCGACTTCCTTGACCGCATGCAAAAAATCACTGGGCAGTCACAGGCGTATTACCAAAAGATGAGTCGCTATAAAAGCGGATGGGAGAAAAAAACCGCCCTCACCCTTTTGAGGATGCACATTCCATTCGGTTACGAAACAATCAGTTTCCCCCTGCCAAACGAAGTTTACACTCCGGATTTTATTTTGGAGAAAACTGTTCAGGGAAGAAAAATAGTCCTTGAACCGCATTTTGAAATGACCAAAAAGCAAGCCCGCAAATATGCTCTCTTCAAACGGACTTACGGGCACAAATTCCTCCTAATCCTTCTGCTGAAAAACGACTTGATACCCATGTACCATCAACGCAACATATTAACTGATGATGTCTGTGATGATGTTTGGCCGATTGAGTTCATTCACTTGTTAGCGGAGAAAATTAGAAGGGGAACTTATGGTGAGTAATAACCTGTTTACGAACGCTTTTCGCTGAAATCATGAGGCTCTAAAGTCTTAAAAAATTCTTTCTTGATGGCAAAGGATTTTTATATAAACTCAAGCATATGGAGCCGAGGTATTGAATATGACTGCGTTCGCTGCCAAAGCCTTTGATAAAATAAGGATACAGATAGAAGATATTGTTTGGCACAGAAGTGCACGCGGTACTGTAGTAATTTTTTTGAACATAATTTACCGTCGAAGGTTTCCGTTACCAGTGGCAGTGTATGAGCATTTTACTAAAACCGATGAGGCAAACGGTGACGACGATTTTGGAGATGAAACTTTTCTAGTTGATTATATGATACCCGAACAGGGTAAGTGCCTTGTTGATGTTGGAGCAGCCACTGGATTATGGACTTTGTTTGTTGCAAAGAAGGGGGGGCCGGTATATTCTTTTGAACCAAGCCCCAAATCGTACGTTGTATTAAAAAGAAAAACGCAAGCATACCCAAATGTCCACGCTTACCCTTATGCTTTAGGCGATAAAGACAGCATTGGACGATTGGGTTTAGCTGCTTTCTCTTTAAGCGGTACCATGGATGCAGAAATTAAGGGTCTCCATAAAGGCGGAACAATCGATATACCTGTACGCTCTTTGGATAGTTTAGGCATCGCCAATATTGGTATAATTAAAATCGACACTGAAGGCTATGAAACCCCAATATTACAAGGCGCTAAAGCGACAATTGAAAAACAGAGACCGCGGTTAATTATTGAAGTTCATAGAGGAACAGGTAAAGCAGCAAAAACCTTCGCTGAAGAGCTCCAAAAAATAGAAGGTATCCTGAAAGCTTATGGTTATACTTGGGTTCTGCATAACCGGCAAATAAGCTTGCGTGACATACAGCCCCACTTAATAGCTGAGCCCAAAGCTTGAGATAGATTGCTATAAAAACTAGTTCGCAGCTACTGTTGATTTAATGGCGCAGGAAAACTTCAAACCCTTGGTGGTTTGGCTTATTCTCAACGGTAAACCAGAAGACGCCCTTGAACTATTAGCGAAGAAATACCAGGTCAATGTTCCTGACTTAAAAGTGGGCTTACCCAAAGGACACAAAATTAAAGCGTACGGCTGCTACACCTCCAAGAACCAGACCATCTCAGTGTTAAACAGCGACGTATTGGTCAACCCCTTCGTTGTCATCCATGAATTCTACCATCACCTGCGCAGCAAATCCGTGGATAGAATGCATAAGGGCACCGAGAAAAACGCTGACAAGTTTGCCCTGGATTTCATCGGAGCCTACAAAGCTGCAGCCACATGAACGCTTACTCCTCAGTAATTTGAAGGGACAATTTTTCTCCCTGACAATTATACGCTACTACATCCTGTTGGCTCGCATATGGGTAGCCTACTATCATCATTATTCTGCCAAAGAAATGGTTAATATCCACGTCTGAAAACGTTTTATTTCCCGACGGATGCGAATGGACGGTGCCTACGAGAGAGAAATCCATAGGCAACAGATGAAATGGGTAACTAGCAAACCCGTATCCATAGGTTGCTAGGGGTGGAATTATGAGGTCTGTTATGCGTATGGTGTCTTTGCTTTTTTTGCCTCGCAGCATGAGGATGGTTTCTTTGGGGTAGAGTTGTCTTGCGCCTTCAAAGATTGAATCCAAAAGTTCAAAGCTCATAGACACAGTTACAAGGTTTGCCATGGAACGCCCAGTACATTTACAAGTTAATTACCTTTACTGCAAAAGCACTAGAAAACAGAAATAAACAACCAGTCGCATTACAGTTAAAAAGAGCCGGGATGGCAGAGTGGTTAACGCGCGGGCCTTGAGAGCCCGTGGACCTTCTGGTCCGCATGGGTTCGAATCCCATTCCCGGCGCTTAATTGTATTTTGAATTGCTCGCTCGGTTTTATTTTCGTGGTCTCAACGATTACTGCCAAAGAGGAGTTAGGTTTTAAGTAACTCAAGCATTTTTTCAATTCTATTTGTCGGTGGCATGCATGTTTGGTCACGGCAAACGTAAGCGGTGGTTTTGCCTTCGATTTTCTCATAAACAACGCCGGGGACAGGTGACTTGGCTTTTTCAGGCGTCCATATTGTCAGGGTCAAGTTTGGCAAGTAATTTTTTCTTATAGCCGCATGCATGGCAAGCGTGTCCTTATCGGCTGGGTCGCCGACTAAAACAACATTAAACGTTGGTCCAAGAGCGAACTCTAATCCAACAAGCATAAACGTGTGGCCAAGCGGCTGGCTTTTAACTTCTTCAGAGAACGCCTTGAGCAGTTTTCCAGCATAATCCTCAAAGGATGATTCTCCGCTTAAACGCGCCAACCGCAGCAAATTAACCAGTGCAACCGAGTTTCCCGAAGGCACCGCTCCATCATAGGTTTGCTTTAATCCCGGCACCGCCTCATCGGCACTCTTGTCGGTGAAGAAAAAGCCGCCGCTTTTCTCATCCCAAAACTGTGCAATCATAGTCTTGGTTAAGGTTACGGATATTTGCAGGTATTTTTCGTCAAAACCTGCCTCGTAGAGTTCAATGAGACCGAACACTAGGTAAGCGTAGTCATCTAAAAACCCCCAAACAGCTTTTTCACCTTTAGCAAAGCGATGGTAAAGTATGCCATCAGTGCCTTTCATTTCTTGGAGGATAAAATCTGCCGCTTTAATCGCCGCTTGCAGATACCTCTGTTCACCCAAAACCTGGCTTGCACGAGCTAGAGCAGCAATCATTAAGCCGTTCCAATCCGCAAGAATCTTATCGTCTTTTGCCGGATGAATCCTTTTCTTTCGAATTTCAAAAAGGGTGTTTCTGATTTTTCCAAGCCTACCTATGAGTTCATCAATCGTTAAGTTGGATTCGGATGCTAACTGTTCCAGTTGCACCGCGAAGTGAAGTATGTTTTTGCCGTTTCTGCCCCTTGGCGCCTCGTAATAGTTGCCTTCAGACTTGACTTCAAAGAGTTTAATTGCCAAATCTGCATCCTGCGGGAGTAAAGCATGCTTGATTTCTTTTTGTGTCCAAAGGTAAAACTTGCCCTCTTCCCCTTCGCTGTCGGCGTCTTCTGCAGAGTAAAACCCGCCTTCCGAGTGTGCTAAATCTCTTAAAACGTAATCTAAGGTTTCTTTAGCGGTTAACTTGAATTTTGCTGCGCCCGACGCTTGGTAGGCTTCAAGGTAAGCTAACGCCAGTAGGGCTTGGTCGTAGAGCATTTTTTCGAAATGGGGAACCAGCCATTGCGCATCCGTGGAATAACGGTGAAATCCAAAACCTATCTGGTCAAAGATTCCTCCTAGCCTCATTGTCCGCAGGGTTTTTTCAACCATTGTCCAAGCGTTTTTCTCTTTTGTTCTGTTCCAGTACCTTAAAAGAAATAGGAGGTTGTGCGGGGAAGGGAACTTTGGCGCTCCTCCGAACCCGCCGTTTTCTTGGTCAAAACGCAAAAACATTTGCTCATAAGCGTTATCAAGCGTGCTTTTATCGAGCTGGTTTTCTGTTTCTGTTTGCGGTTGGTATCCTGCTTGCTGCTTGAGTTCTTTGCCCATTGTTTCAAGTTCGGCTCTGCGCGTTTTCCAGATTTCTCCAATCTGAGGCACAAGGCTGATCATCCCAACTGAGCCATAACGGTTGTCCTTTGGGATGTAGCTGGTGACGAAAAAAGGGTTTTTGTCAGGAGACATTATGACGTTTAGGGGCCAGCCGCAGTTTCGTCCCATTGATTGGCAAACAGCCATGTATGCTGCGTCAAGGTCGGGGCGTTCTTCTCGGTCTACCTTAATGCAGATGAAGGTTCGGTTCATTAACTGGGCGACTTCGGCGTCGTCGAAGCATTCTTTCTCCATGACGTGGCACCAGTGGCACGTTGAGTAACCTATGGAAACAAAAATTGGTTTATCCTCTGCTTTAGCCCTCTCGAAAGCTTCATTGCTCCATGGATACCAATCAACTGGGTTGTAAGCATGCTGAAGAAGATAGGGACTTTTTTCTTTAATCAGTCTGTTTGGTTTTTTTTCTATTCCAGAAGTCGTTTGCAAAGAAGAATCAGTCTCCTATCTTACAGTGGGATTTGTAGCTTATTAGATGTTAATAAAAAAAGAAGAATTTTAGTAGATGTATGTTGCAGTTGCAGTTATACTGTTAGTGGCAGTCTGGTTCGTGTTACCGATTTTAACTACCACTGTGCCTGGCAAGACTGGAAATAAGGCGGTTCCTGATGTTCCTAACGTTTGGTTATAGTCAAAGTTGGTTTCTCCATAGCTGTAGATGACTTCAGCGTAGGTTGTGTTTGCTGAGGCAGTTGCTTGAACAACAATGTACCCCGCGTAATCTAATTGGTTGTTCCAAACAGTTGTGGTAGTGTTAGCATCTTGGACAAAGTTAGCGTCGTACAAGGTTCCTGAAGTCTGTAACTGCAGAATTTTTTCTAAAGATAACATATCCGCGTTTGTGGTTGTTAATGTATCGTTCAAGGCTAATAATTGTTGATTTAAGTAGGCAATTTGCGTTACATACGTTGATGCATTAGCAGTGTTAGCAAGCCTGTCTTCCAGAGATGCAATCTGCGCTTGCAACGAGCTAATCGTACTGTCTTTCTCAGCTAATTGCGCTTGTGAACCATTTGGTTGGTAAATCGCGATTACGCCGACTAAGCTAGCGGCAAGTATTACGCATATTACTGCTAGTGCAATGACTACGATTTTTGGGTTGCTTTTCTTTTGGACGTTATTTTCTTGGCTCATATGCTCTCATCTGCTTTTCTCTACGCAATAGGCATACTATGTATAAAAGATTTTTTCCAGATTCAACCCAACCAGTTACCGAAAAAAGAAAAGCAGCATGGCTAAGCGGGGTTGCCTTGAGTTTAGTATTTTACGCTCAGGTAAAACAGTATCAGCAATGCTGCCATTTCAAAGAGGTCGGGAAGGAATGCGAAGGGACCTAACCCGAATATGCCGAACCCTGCGAATCCGATTACGAACGGGCTCCATGTTATGTCTTTTATTAGGAAGAACAAGGCGAAAAGCGACAGCCCAATTGTGAATTCCGATTTCGTTTTGAGGTAAATGCTCACATAGTTGACAATTAAAATGATGGTAAGAACGATGTTAACAGTGGAAAACACGGTTCGAGCAATGTAGTATAACTCAATATCGGCAGGGTTAGGCATGTAATGCCTAGGTGTAAACGGAAAGTTGGGACTTCTCAGCTGACTAGTCTGATAGGTCGCTATTATAACCGCTACCGACGCAGTTAAAACTAACAAAACCGTAAGCAATACCAAGATTGTTTGTTTTCTATTCATTGTTTCTCCCTCTTGCATGTTCTCCTTTTTCTACCTTTTCCCGATTTTCTTCACAATCTCCTCAAACAAGGCGTAATTGTCCTCCAGGGTTTGCGACAGAAAATATGTTGCGCCATACCGGTCTCCGATAGAAGTGACCATTCTGTTCTTCTCTAAGACCTCAAGGTGATGCCGCATCGTTTTATAATCCATCTTTAGCAAAGTCGCCAGTTGATTAGCGTTCTGCGGAGTTTCCTTTAACGCCAAAATTATTTTTGCACGGGTCGGTCCGCCTCTGGTACCTGCAATTAGCCATCCTAGCAGGTATTTTAGCGAACGCGCATTTGCAGACATTTTTTAGGTCTCCGTGCCTTGTGTTCTTTTCGTCAGATTTAATCTGACTGAAGTAATAAATGTGTGCTTTCAAACGCTTGGATAATGCAGTTTGGGTCAAAATTAGGTGCCAATTTGGGTGGAATCTTGAAAAATCCCTTAATAATTTACTGCTCACCGTTTCTTGAACAATGGAGGTGAAATATCAAGATATGAACACAAAAACTAAAGCCTTAGCTTTACTTTCAGTCATAGTCGTCGCAGTAGTTGCAGGTTCATTAATTTTTGCTACCCAATCAATAGCTAAAGCTGACCCAACTGCCTCAGTTGCAACCGACTCAGAAACGACACCTTCAGCTGTAAATGCAAGCGACAACGGCTTTAACAATGGACAAATGGCGTTTGTAATGGAACCTAGATTCGGCATGGGTCACAGAGGACCTGACCGAGGCTTCGGAGGATTTGGCCCTGAAGCAATTCAAGTCAGCAGTGACTTTACAGCGAACGTAACTAACATCGCGAAAAATGACAGTGACGTACAAAACCTCCTCAACCAAGGCTACAACATAACTTCAATCCACCCAGTAATCAGCACAGTAGTTGACGGGAACGGCAATGTGGTAACAAAGGCTTCCACCGCAGACTTAACCTTGCAAGGGACGAATGGCAGAGCATTCGTGGTAGTTGACCTAGACCAAGCAAAGGTTACAAAGATCGTGACTTTCACCGTGACAGAAATCAACAAGTAAATACCAAACTAACTTTTCTTTTTTTTCAGTTTCCTTTTTTTTTAAGTATTTTTAGTGTGTGTTTAGCTGTTTTTTAGCGGTTGTTTGATGCTGAAACCTATGTGCGCGGGGTTTCTTGGAGGAATTTACAGTGTTTTTTCTGGGGCTTTTGATGTTTTCTGGCGGGCTCTATTGTTGGCGGTTGCAACTGATTCTTTCCGATGGCTTTTCAAAAAAACCTCGCAAAATGCTCCTTTTGAAAAAACCAGCTTAAATCAACAACGGAGAAAAGAAGTTGTTGCTGTTGTTGTTGTTGCAACTCGCCCCCAGCACCAGTTGCAACAATCAACACCTACAAAACTAACCTTCAACGCAGAAAAACAGCCAAACTCCAACGACAACGCCAACACGGTGAAAAATGCCACGCCAACTTTTTAAAAGCCAAGTCAAAAAAAAACCAAGCAAAATAAAATCAGTGAAGCCCATCTAAATACACACTATTTTTATTTTTTATAAGTGACGAGTATTCTTCAGGAAACTTTTCTCTTTTTTATGTTTTAGCATGTAACCGCTGGGCAATTAGGGTTAGATTTGGGTGAGATTTTGAAAAATCGTTTAATAACGCTTTGGAGTTAAGCAGCATCGGCAATCAAGGAGAGATTTGAAAAAATGGAAAAGGCCATAAGCCCAATAACTGCCCAAAAAAATCCCCTTCAAGTCTCTTCTTGTTTGTCTGTTATGTTCATAAATGAAAGGTGCTATATGTGGGAATAATCAATAGAGCGATAAGGAATATTTCAAGAAGAAAAATTCGAGCATTACTAGTAATTATTGCGTTAGGCTTTTCGATGGCCATTATGATTTCAATTCCTGCTGGCGTTTTAGCTAACCAGCAGACTGCAACGGACTTAGCTTCGAACCTAAGCAACACTATAACCCAAACTGGGCAATCGATTAATCAGACATTAACCCAGATTGATTGTAGTTTAGCGTCTAGTTTTTCAGGTTTTGGTTTTCAAGCGCCCAATTCAACCAACTTTGATCGTAGTCAATTAGGTCAGTCTGGTCAGGGAAGCGGCACCGGGCGGACTTTTGATCCTAGCCAATTTGGCGGAGGCGGTACGCGTGGTCAATTTGGTGGCGGCGCGTTTGGAGGGGGACAAGCAAGCCCCATGAACCAGACCCTTTACAATGACATTAACAGTAGCATCTCGGGAGTTGTAGCTGTTGAGCCTATACTGCAAGCTTCAGAAGGCAACAACGAAACTATGTCCATGTTTGGACGAACATTTACCCGTCAAATAACCTCGTACACAATTGAAGGAATTCCGTTAACCTCCGATCTTATCGATAACTACCCAATACTGACAACAAACATAACTGCTGGACGAAACCTACAGGCTGGCGATAGCGGAGTAGTTCTGCTAAGTGAAAATAACTCGGCGTACTTCAACGCAGACGTCGGTGACACGATTCAAATTCTCGACCAAGACTTCACGGTAATAGGCATACATGGCACATCGTCAGTTTCAGACCAGTTAACACTATACATGAACCTATCTGATGCTCAATCCGTAACAAACAACACTGGCTACATCACAAGTTTTCGAGTGTTCGCACAAAACAGCGATGTCGTAACTCAGGTCGCTCGCTCCATAAGCTCTCTACACTCTGAGCTTACCGTCACTACAGGTCAAGAACGCTTAACCCAACTTCAAACCTTACAATCAACATATAACACTGCATTGGATAGCGCGCAAGCTTCTATCGGACAAACACAAACAACCGCATTTGAAGAAATCATCGTTGTAGTCGCTGCAACAAGCCTGATAGTATTATTTGTAATGCTCTACACGGTTAGGGAGCGAACTAAGGAGATTGGCACGCTTAAAGCGATTGGATTCAGCAACTCGACGGTAATGGGGCAATTCATGCTTGAAGGCATCCTGCTAAGCGTAATCGCTGGTGTAGTTGGCATTGCAATAGGCATCGTAGCTGCACCTGCGCTCTCGTCTCTTCTGCTTCCGAGTATAAACCTGTTCGGAAACACCGCGGCCGCAGGCTTCACAAGAAACGTCATGCCAACTGCCGCAGCATCCGTGAATCTGGAGCTTGTCTTGATAGCGTTCGGCGCTTCAGTCGCACTTGGCGCCTTAGGCAGCTTGTACCCCGCATGGAGAGCAGCAAAAATTAGACCAGCAGAGGCGATGAAGTATGAGTAAACCTGTACTGCAAATAGAAAATCTGTGCAAATCTTTCACGCTTGGCAAACGAGACATCAATGCCTTATCCAACCTAAATCTACAGGTAAACGCTGGCGAGTTTGTGGCAATCATGGGTCCCTCAGGCTCAGGCAAAACCACCCTGCTCAACGTCATCGGCTGCATTGACAAGGCAACCAGCGGTCAAGTGCTTTTGGATGGTATTGATGTAGGTAGCATGCCTGAGAGTCAGCTCTACAAGATACGGCGCGATAAGATGGGTTTCGTGTTCCAAACTTTTAACCTGTTACCATACCTGAACGCTCGTGAAAACGTCGAGTTACCCATGGAAGGCAAAATCAAATCAAAAACTGAACGTAAGAAACGGGCAAGCGAACTGTTAGCGATGGTTGGGCTTTCAGGCAGAGAAAACCACAGGCCTCAACGCCTAAGCGCAGGCGAACAGCAACGCGTCGCCATCGCAAGGGCTTTAGCAAACAACCCCGCGATTATCCTTGCTGACGAGCCTACAGGAAACCTTGACAGCCAAAACAAGCAAGAAATCATCAAGCTGCTCGCAAACCTAAACCTAACGCAGGGCACAACCATAATCATGGTCACGCATGATAGCCAAGCTGCAAACCACACCGAACGAATGCTCCTGCTCAAAGATGGAAAAATAGTCAAAGAAAAGGAAGGTCTGCATTTAGCGAAAAAGAACAATAAATGCCCAAATTGCGGAAGCACTATTCAAATGAATGACGAAACCTGTCCCGCCTGCAAGAAGCCTATCTTTTCAAGTGATGAACTCTTCTCAACTTAAAGTGGGTTTTTTATGGAGCCTTTACCTTTTCCTTCAATTCCGCCTGCCCCGCAAAAGACTAGGCGTTTTTCAGCAGTGATGATAGTTGTTCTTCTACTTGTTGGATTAGTTGCAGGCGGGTTAATCGGTTACGCAATCACTTATTCGGATTTCAACGCGAAACTCACAAATCTGCAAGGACAACTTGGTTATTCCTCAAATGGCAACTCCACGGCGTATCCTAATGTGGTATTCTTGCTTGGGGATAACGTTTCGCTCTCCAACCTCTACCAGCAGGTTAAGTCTTCAGTGGTTGTAATCCAAGACCTTGTACCCCAATACAGCTTCTTCGGAAAACTTGCAGGCTACAGTCTACAGCAGGGTTCAGGCTTCATAACCCAAGTAGACAATCAATTAATCATAGTCACCAACAACCATGTCATAGAAAATGCAATCAACGAAACAGTAACCTTCGCAAACGGCGACGCTTACCCAGCGAAAGTGTTGGGTTCAGACCCTCAAGCTGACCTCGCAGTTCTCACCATAACACCAATGCCCAGCGGTCTAACACCGTTAGTTCTTGATAGTTCGGATTCTTTGCAGGTCGGTGAACCCGTTGTTGCGGTAGGTTCTCCCTATGGCTTGTCAGGAACGTTAACTACGGGCGTAATCAGCGCGACGGGGCGAACAATCACTGAAGCTTCAAGTTCAAGCCAAAATGGTCAAACTATTCCCGATATTATTCAAACGAGCACTGCAATTAACCCTGGAAATTCAGGCGGTCCACTGCTTACTTACGCTGGCGAAGTCGTCGGCATAACAACCGCTGGTATTAGCAACTCTCAGGGTTTAGGTTTTGCGATTCCGTCGGACACGATAATGCGTGAACTAGGCTCGTTGGTTACTTCGGGCTCATACACTCAGCATCCATCCATAAACGCAGTGGGAACAGACATGAATTACCAAATCGCCCAAGCCATGGGAACCAGCGTCACCTACGGATGGCTCGTTGAAAGCGTTTCAGCGCAAAACAGCCTCAAAGCAGGCAACACCCAAACAACAATCCTTGGCTCAAGAGTAATAATCGGCGGCGACATCATAACAGCCATCAACGGAGCAAGAATAACCAACACCGACGACCTCCTATCCTACCTCGAACAACACACGCTTCCAGGCCAAACCGTCAATTTCACAGTAATACGAAACGGGCAAACCCAAACAGTCCCAGTAACCATAGGAACAGCTTAACCAGCATATTTGGAGCCTAATAGAAATAGCATGCAGAAACCTATAGGGGGTAGGTCAGTTTGGCAGTTTTCAAAGTCAAACACATGTTTAGAAGCCTGATGCTTGTTTTTTAGTCGCTATTTTTATAAGGTGAACGCTTGAAGTTAACTGTCATGCAAGCTGAATTTGGAGTAATCGGCGGAACAGGTCTCTACGACCCTAAACTACTCAAAAACGTCAAGGAAGTAGTGGTGGAAACGCCTTATGGAAAGCCTTCTGACGCCATAACCGTCGGCGAATTGGGCGGCAAATGCGTCGCGTTCCTGCCCAGACACGGCAAAAAACACACCATACGCCCCACAGACATCAACGTTCGAGCCAACATTTTCGCGCTAAAAAAGCTCGGTGTCAAACGTATTCTGGCGCCTTCAACCGTCGGCTCATTGCGCGAAGAGTATCATCCCGGAGAAATCGTCTTCGTGGACCAATTCATCGACCGCACAACACGACGCGAACAATCCTTCTACACCGAGGGCAAGGTTTGCCACATATCCGTCGCTGAACCCATGTGCCCCGAAATCAGAAAAACCATAATCTCAGTCGCCAAAAACATGGGCGTTAAAATGCATGAAACCGGCACATACGTTTGCATTGAAGGACCGCGCTTCTCCAGCAAAGCTGAATCCAAAATGTACCGCCAATGGGGCGCCGACGTGGTCGGCATGACGCTGGTTCCGGAATGCGTACTGGCAAGGGAAGCCGAAATCTGCTATGCATCCATATCAACCGTTACCGACTATGACGTTTGGAAGGACCACGTGGTCTGCGTGGACGATATCTTGGCAACCATGAAGAATAACGTTGAGAATGTTAAGCGTATAATCGCTGAAACCGTCGCCAAAATGCCCGCCGAATGCAGTTGCGTATGCAACCAAGCATTAAAAGGGGCATTCGTTTAACCAAGGAGAAAAAAGCAAGATGAACAAAACCGATAAAACCGTAGACCTTAAAAGTAAAATCCGAAGAATCCCCGAGTTCAAAGGCGTAGTCTTCTGGGACATAACTCCCCTCTTAAAAGATAAACAGTGCTTTCACGAATGCATCAAACAGTTAGCCGACCATTACAGGGGCAAACCAATCGACGTCATCGTTTCAAACGAGGCAAGAGGCTTCATCATCGGCGCTCCATTAGCTTACGAATTGGGCGTGGGCTTTGTTCCCGTCCGCAAAAAAGGCAAATTACCATACAAATGCGTGGACTTAACCTACAAAAAAGAGTACGAATGCGACACCATCGAAATCCACCAGGACGCCATAGAGAAAGGACAGAACGTTCTGTTAATCGATGACTTATTAGCCACGGGCGGAACCGTGAAAGCCAACATTGAATTGGTTGAAAAATTAGGCGGCAAAGTTGTTGGCTTAGGCTTCCTTATCGAGTTGGGTTATTTGGGTGGACGAAAAGCAATTGGCAACAAACACGAAATCTACTCGCTAATCCAGTTGAAAACCACAAACGGATAACAGGCATTAAGCTATGTAAGGTTCGGGCTTGGCATAAGAAAGCACAAGTCAAGCTCCATTCCTCCACTTCCTCCCAGATGGCGAAAAAATAATTTGCGAATGGGACTTTGCTCTCGTCATGCTTCCTGTGGATAAAAGCGGGTTTCGCCAAGCCCCAGCTTCTTCCAGCTGCAAGTTAAACATTTGAACCCGATTTTATATCGGTTTGTTGTTGTAGCGTGACAGCAACGCAGGTTTAATAGTGATTCTGGGATAGTTAGTTTAAGTAAATTTTTGAGGTGGATTTTTTGGAGAATGTTTTTGTAGATATGGGCACAGAAATTAGCAGTAAATATTCTAAAGAAGAAACTTTTGACAAGCCCAAGAGGAGCGCTTTTGTTTTTATCACGGCAGAATCCGATGCTAGTCACTTGGCACTTGAAGACTTAAGGAAGATTGATGAGGTAAAAGAAGTTTATCTTGCTCACGGCGCCTATGACCTTATCGCCAAGGTTAGCGGCGAATCTTTTGACCACCTTCGAGAGATTATTCATACAAGAATAAGAAACCTGAGCAACATCAAATCAACGTTGACTCTAACGGTAATCTAAACATTCGGCAACATACATTGCCAATCTAGATGCCTTTGCAACGCTGCCAAGTACTCAGCAAAAAATACTTCTTTTCTTTTCGATTTATAAGCAAAACCTTTTACTTTGCTTTGAAGTTTTTCCATGATTTTTAACTCAACAAGTTTAGCTGCATCGCCGAAAATCGATTCAATCGCATCCGTGAAGCCTTCAATCATGCTGGGAATTTGTTCTTTTTTTATGCCGTGCTTATTTTCTAGGTAACTGTAAATGGCTTGCTTAACGTTTTCTCCGAGAGTTGTGAAGACTTCGTCGATTGCTTCTGTTACTGCTGTTTCAAAATTGATTTTAAAGGGTTCTTTCTCGCCCATTAGGTCGAAAGGTATTGTTAGGTTGGTTAGTTGTCGGCTCATTTTTATTTCCTGCTTGTTGTTGTGTTCTGCTTAGCTACAGTTGTATCTTGACTGTTAATATATCAGTTGTTTTTTAATTTGATATATTACCAAAACCGATATATACAAAAAAGAAGCATACCCCAAAGCAAGATAGACGCTATCAAATAAACAAAAAGTTTACCTTAGATAAATTACTGACTTGCGATGTTGACAACAGCTGATTCTTCTGGGTTGATGCCGGCGGTTGGGTTATATTGCTGCTTTTTCCTTAAACATTCATGAATGTGTTTCCAAAGCATGTAGCGGGTTCTCCAAGCTGGCGCATCGCAGAACGGGCAAGTGAACATTGGTTGAGTCAAACATACCACCCTTAACCATGAACGCGCCTTCCGCGCGTATATGAATATGTGACTGCAGTTAACCGACAACAAATAATCTGTTTAAACTCTTGACTTTTTGATAAAGGTATCCATAATACTTTATAAAATCCCTCTCGTTAACTATTATTGGAAGTGAATTTTTTGCCAAGCTATTTAGTTAATTCGGCCATTCTGTGTTCAGGCAAAGACCCAAGAGCCTGCGCAGAAGGAGCAGCCAAAATGCTTGCCAAAGGAAAAATCAAAGACATCGAAGCGAAAACTTGCTATTGTTGCGGAGCAGAAAATCGAGTAGCATTCCTCATTGAAGGACCAAGCGAGGACGCCGTATTGCATGTTATACAAGAACAACTAGACATTCCTGTAGCTTCAATCATGGAAGCTGAGGAAGTCTCAGTCCTACCGTAAGCATAAGCCTCAATCAACCATTTAGTTTGGAAAACGCTAGTGCCCACAGCGACCTCCCCTCCCCTTAAATGTACTAAAAACCAGCGGTAGCTACAAAGACGATTATGTTTTAGCAGCTTTCAAGTAAACCTCAAAATCCCGCTCCGAAAACAACACAAAAATGACCCTTTCAAGCCTATCTTCTTTTTCTAAAAACGCCTTAACTGTAGCCAAAGCTATGCGACTAGCTTCTTCAATGGGGTAACCGTAAGCTCCAGTGCTAATTGATGGAAACGCAATGGTCTTAAGCCCTTTAGCAACGGCAAGTTTTAACGTGTTCCTATATGCCTGCTTTAAAAGTTCAGCTTCAACATGAAAGCCTCCGAGCCAAACTGGACCAACGGTGTGAATAACATGTTTGGCTTTCAGGTTGCCGCCTGAAGTAATGACTGCTTTTCCCGTGGGCAATCCATCAGGCCACTCAGTTGCACGTATGAGTTTGCATTCTTCAAGGATTTTTGGCCCACCCTTTCGGTGAATGGCTCCGTCCACTCCGCCGCCTCCCAGAAGCGTCGAGTTAGCCGCGTTCACTATGGCGTCAGCTTCAACGTCTGTTATGTCGCCTTTAATTAGTTCGAGCTTAGCGTTTCCAACTTGAAATTCCATGGATACCACTTACCTCAAAAGCCTATATAACTATGCCAACAGCGACCACAACGCCGAGCCCATAAAGTACGCTCCGAAACCAATGAACACAGCCACGCAAAAAAACGTAATTCCCATCCGCGTGCGCTCAGTCCAGAACCGCTGGGACTTAAAAATCAGCAAAGCCACCACAGTGTACCAGG
Source organism: Candidatus Bathyarchaeota archaeon (assembly GCA_003141855.1). Classification (GTDB taxonomy): domain Archaea; phylum Thermoproteota; class Bathyarchaeia; order Bathyarchaeales; family Bathycorpusculaceae; genus Bathycorpusculum. The sequence continues at coordinate 79,052 of PLNS01000027.1, forward strand.
AGAAATCAGCTAACCAATGAACCCCTGCAAAGACTGAAAACCCTAACAGCCCAAAAAGTTTAGCGTTCAAAATAAGGGTGGTCCCGATGGTTAACCACCATAGGATGAAACCTGCGTTTGCAGCTGTCGTCCATACTCCTGCAAGCACTGAATCCTTTTTCAGATTAACGGTTGCCTCTTCTTGTTTGTGCCTGTTCCGGAAAGCTTTCAAGCCCATAAAAATCATTAGCAAACCCCCAACCAAACCCACTGCAGTCTGCACAAAACTGGGAATGTCAAATTGGCTTAGCACAAAGAAAATCAGAAACATCAATGGAAACTCGACAATCCCATGCCCAACCGCTATTAAAGCGCCTGCCGTTTTGCTTTTTGTAGCCTTCTTTATTGTGATTGCGAATAAGGGGCCAGGCATCAGAACACCTGACAGCGAAATGAGCAACACTGAAGCTAAGAACAAATAGAAATCGGTTATAAACTCCAAGCTTCAATCCCCCCCTCATTAACGCCTTCAATCCATTTTTGCATGGTCAGCTATAAGCCTTCACTCTTTCTCAGATCGTTTGAACCTAAAATCGCCAATACCGACCTACCCCCTATAGGTTTTTGCATGGAGTTTCTATTAGGCTCCAAATAGGTTCGTACCAACCTACCCTCTATCGTTTCAACATAGAACCTCTAATAGGCTCCAAATATGTCCGGCTCTACCCCTCTATAGGTGTACTGCAATGATTGGATATTAGGACCCAAATATGCCTTGAAAGTCAAATATACAAGAGCATTACTCAAACACATTCTTGCTTGGCTCGCGTTTTTGGGGTTTTAATAGCCGAGTTTGCATTTCTACAATGTCAGCGCTATCCTTAGCCGTCACGTAATTGTCAAGTAACATTTGGTTTAACTCGAAAAATGTGTGCCCCCACGGGAAAATCAACAAAACATCCTCAGCCTCCTTCTTGAAACCAGCAATGTACAAAGCCGCCGCGATGGCTTCGGCAGTTGTTAGCTTGGTAAGCTTGCCAAAATTAACCGGGTTACCGGCAATCAAAATGGGTAAACATCTGCTGGTTCCCTTAACGTGTTTCCCCATAACTTTCTGGGCATGCTCCCAACTGCAATCTAGTGCTGCCAACCCAAACTGTTCAAGCCTTTCCTTATCCGCTGGAGAAAACGCAATTTCGCCAAAAGGGTTCAGCACGATGGCTCTCTTTGGCAAAAACCTTGCACTTGTAACTATTCTGGCAAGTCCTCGGCGTTTCAGCCTCAACGCAGTGTTTTTTTTAGGGTCATCTTGAGCGGCGTGATAAATGGTAATCCTTACTGGCAAAATTGGCTTTTGATCTTCAGAGTCAGTTTCCACTTGGGTTACGCACCTTCAAATGACTTCTCGGGTTCTCTAAAACTCTTGGAATCCACTCAAGTAGGTCTGTTGCAACAATGTGAAAACCAATCTCGTTTGCAACGAAATCACCTGCGGCGCCATTCACAAATGCCCCCGCTACAGCAGCCTCAAAGGCATCAACCTTCTGCGCCATCAAACCGCCAACAATCCCGCTGAGAACATCACCCGTTCCACCAACAGTCATGCCTGGATTACCCGTAAAATTCAATTTTGCCCTTTCAGCATCACATATGATGTCAACTTTGCCCTTTACTAAAACGATGGCATTTAGTTTTTTGGCAGTTTTCTGTATTGCCAAGACGCGTTCTTCTTGGGGTTCAGGCAACGGTTCACCCGCAAGTATCTCATATTCGCCAGCATGGGTGGTCAAAACAAGAGGCACTTTTAGGGGTCGTTTGAATTTGGCGAAGGCTTTTAATCCGTCAGCGTCCAAAAGGAGGGGTTTCTTTACCTTTTCAACCTCTTCAACGCAAGCCTTGACGAATTTGGCGGTTTCTGGGTTCAAACCCAAGCCTGGACCCATGGCAACTGCGTCAACCATGCACAAGTAAGGCTTGATTGTCTCCATGTTACTTGGCTTTAGGTTGTCACCGTCTAACTTTATGGTTATCAAGTCAGGAGACATAGACGATATCGCGTAAGCGGTCTTTGCTGGAGCCGCAAGATACACAATGTCCACGCCTGTCCGCTGGGCAGCCAACGAAACCAGCGTTGGCGCACCCGAGTAAACCTCGCTGCCACCGATAACTAGCAGTCGTCCGAAGTCGCCCTTGTGAGATGTTGGGCTGCGCGGTTTAGTGGCAAGATAAACATCGCCTGGACCCGCAAACCGCTCCATTTCCGAAGGTAAACCGATGTCGGCTACGACGAGTTCGCCAACATATTTCTTGGCTTTTTCCAAGCCCAACTTTGCTTTATGAAATGTTATGGTGAGGTCGGCTTTTACGGCGGTGCCTAACACTTCGCCCGTGTCGGAATCGATGCCTGTGGGCACGTCAACCGCAATCTTGAAGCCGTTTAACGAGTTAATGTATTCGACTACTTGGGAAATTGGCGGTTTTAGTTTTCCTTTAGTTCCGGTTCCCAGCAAGGCATCAATAACTATACCAGCATTCACGTTAGGTATAAGTGAACTGTCTGTAACCTCAATCAAGATTACCTTACCCTGAAGCGACTGAAGAATACCCCAATTGCTTAATGCTGCTTCATGATTAATATCGCGACCCCTGCCAACTAAAACCACTGTAACCTCAAAACCTGCGGCTAAAAGATGCCTGGCTACAACAAAGCCGTCGCCGCCGTTTCCGCCTAAACCGCAGAAAACCGCTGCTTTCTTGTTCTTTTGGAAGCGCGTGATGGTTTCTTGAGCGATGCTGCGTCCAGCGTTCTCCATTAGTTGAAGCAGGCTAATGCCGAAGTATTCAGCGTTGATTTCTAGGGTGCGCATTTCGCGGCTTGTAATGGATGGGGTTTTGTTTTTTGCTTGCATGTTGACGCCTAATTATTATTGTGTCTGGTTTAAAGATAAGCATATCCTTGAGCCGTATACAAAAGCATCCCCCAAACACAGAAACCGTCAACAATTCACTTCTTGGTCCTCTCCGAAAAACGCCAAAAACATCGAAACTAAACGAACCTTATATATACATACAAACCCCGCAAAGAAACAAGCCTAAACAAAATAAATTAACGGCTGAACCGCTTAAAATTTTGGCTAAAAGTTCCCCGAACAGTTATCTCCCAAGAAAAAATACCCCGTCTTGCCTGCTACATGTGAATCTTTCTGCGAAAATGGCTATTGATGACGCCTTTGGGTGAGTGTGGAAGCGTAAAAGAGGTCGGGAAGTAGATTTTTAATACAAAACTTCTCGTTAAAGCTTGCTTGCAGCTGTTTTTCTCGCAATTTTATTTGTTGGCTGCGTCTTGTTTTGCCTCCTCGACCCATCTCTTTAGCCTGCACAGTTAAAGTTTGGTGTTTTTGGGCTTTTTGTTTGTACGAAAAACATTCGAACNNCGAAGGATTGCAGGGTTGCCCGCTAAAAATAGTTCTTGCCTGAAATTTTTAACTTTAAAACTTAGAATTTATCAAAAAAAGGGTTACTTGTTTTTAGGCCGGAAACTTTTTCCCTTGTACTCTCTGGAAATAATCATCGTTGAAGTAACAAGCACGTTCGGAACGGTACGTATACTTTGTGAAACGAACTCTTCTAGCTTATCCAAATCCTCAACCGTCAACCTTGCTATCACATCGTACTCGCCGAAAACAATATCCGCCTGCACGACCTCGGCGAACTCTATGAGTTTTTGGGCAACATCCCTCTCGGTTCCGGAAGCAACCTTGAATAGAACATAGGCTAAAATCGCCATGCTTTTTTTCACCGTCAACATATTCTTGTAAAGGCTTAATTACTTTTCCATGGAGCCTAAGTATGCGGCAAAAAAGTTTATCCTATACCTTTACTCTTACTTAATTTAGGTTTTAGCATAATTTCTTAAGTAAACCTAATGATTTTAAAATGGTGATTTGTTTGGTTAAAAACTATGTTGTTAAAGACTCAGATGCCCTTTTGATAACTGACATACAAAAAGATTTTTTGCCAGGCGGCGCCTTGCCAGTTGACGGTGGCGACGGAATCATTCCCGTCCTCAACGATTACATACGGCGTTTTGAGGATTCTAAAGGGCATGTTTTAGCTTCTAGGGATTGGCATCCATCCAATCATGTGTCTTTTAAAGCGCAGGGTGGTCCATGGCCGCCTCACTGCATTCAGGAAACAAGCGGTGCAAAGTTTAGCCCTGACCTTAAACTGCCCAAACACACAGTCGTCATTTCCAAAGCTACTAACCCTGAACGGGAAGCTTATTCGGCTTTTGATGGTACAAGCCTCGCTCACGAGTTGCGGACGCTTGGTGTTAAACGGCTTTTTATTGGCGGTTTAGCGACCGATTACTGCGTTGTGAATACTGTTGTGGATGCTCGTAAACTTGGCTTTGAAACAGTCGTGCTCATGGATGCAACGTTAGGGATTAACGTGGAGCCGGGCGACGTGGATAGGGCCATTGAAACAATGCTTAAAAATGGTGCCCAACAGGCAACTGTGGAGGATTTTCTCGATGCTGTTGATGCACTGCCTATAGAAGAAACGCAGCCTGACGCGTTGGAAGAGAAGCCTTCGCAGAGGGCTGAAGTTAAGAAAAAAGCCCGCATGCGTCCCAAAGGCTCAGCTAAGCGGATTCGAACAGAGCGAAAAGGCTAAGTTTTTTCGAAGTGCAGCGAACCTTATATAATCATGCAGTTTAAGGTCTCAGAAAAAACTGAAGGCTCGCCGCAAACCTTGTTTTTCTAAGAGCTTTTCAATCGGAGCGCATTTGTCTAGTGCAAAGTTATTTTTTATGACTTAAAAGGTAGCAACATGGCTTATTTGCTCTCGCCAAAGCCTTGAACTGCATAAATAGCGCTTGAAAGCAGCTTTTCCAAGCTACATTTTTGTTGCTTGAGGGTTGGATTTCGACTTTTGATAATCTTCTGTGCTTTCCGAGTGACTGTTGTCTTCTAGGGGTGGGTAGCCTTGAGTTCGCTTCCCCCTGATTAATTTGTTGAGTTTTCTTGGCCCGCGAAATTTTTTCGAATGGTAACTTTTTACAATAAATAGATAAAAATGCAAGCAATCATTTGTGAAATTATACATAAATTGCTAAAATTGCTTGTTGAGGAACGTTTTCTTCGATACGAAAAGCGAAAAATGGAAACTTTGCAGGAAAAGCAGCGACGCAAAACAAAAAACTTCGATTAATTGTAGAATTTAAATTTTATTGCTCGCCCATGACCTGAATAATTACCGTCCTTTCTCTCGGATAAACATCGGTTTCTACAAAAAGCAGCGACTGCCAAGTCCCAAACTCAACCCGTCCATCAATTATCGGCAGAGTCTTGTCTGGCGGAAGAAGCATGGACCGCAAATGTGAATGTGCATTAGACGGGTGCTCGTATATCCCCTGTTTTGGCGCCAGTTTATCCAAAAAAACCTTGATGTCGTTGAGCAGGGCGTAATCGTTTTCTGTTAAGACCAGTATGCCTGTTGCGTGTGGAGCGAAAACGTGGACTATTCCGTTTTTGATTCCGGAGCTGGAGACTTCTTCTTGGACTTTATCGGATAAGTCTATGAAGTCTATTTCTCCTCGGGTGGCGAACTTGTAAGTTTTGTTTATGACTTTGAAGTTTGGCATTGCAGGTATCCCATGGTTGTATCAGTTTGCTTTGCTGAAAAAGTTTTCGAGGATTAATGTAAAGTGTGTTTGGGGGATGCTTTTGTATACAACCTGTCCGTGTCTAATGCTAAGATCAAGGGAATTAGCTTTTTTGTTGCAGTCTTTAGCCACTCACACATGCTTAAAATTTTCAAAAGCATAGACTTGAAATGAGGTTACTCTGGACGGAGGTGAAAGTTGTCATGAAACCTAACTATGAATCAGAAGCCAGAGAATGCTGCGCTGAAGTAATCGACGAAGACCAAGAAAACGCCCTGCTGAATTATGAGGATGCTGCAGAGGTTACAGCAGACGGCAAGTATCGCTGCCGAGACTGCGGAATGCTTTTTGACACCTTAGAAGCGCATGATGAGCACCACCGCACGGTACACAGCCGAGTGGAAGCTTACTCCAATCAGGGAATGACCAGTTAGCGTTTAGTGTTTTTCTGGGTCTATTATTGAATAATTCAAGACTTGGTGGCTGAGAATTCTGGGTAGATTATGCCTGCCTGTTGGGGCAATGGCGAGTAATTTTTGTTGACGCTTCCTTCACAAGAGACCGCTGATTTTGTTGGCTTCTTCTTTGCTGTGTGCCTCTAGTGATGACTATTTTTACGTATAATACACTATTCACTAAGCACACTGGAAGTTGTTTTTTAATCAAGCACGCCCCAAAATATCGGGCGGTTTAGCCAGGCTTAGCACAAGCAATATTGCAGTCTCACCCAAACGGGCTTAGAACGCAAGCGTTTACTAACCCTTTAAACAGCTCTGGCTCATCCGTGATGCCCAGACAAACACTCAAAGCAGCGCCAAAGATAACCGAAACTACCCTTCTCTCAGCGCAGTCGGATTATTTTTTTTAAAAAAAAAATCTCCGAGCTACTTCAACTGGCTACTAAAGTTCAAAGTCAAAACAAACCCAAGTTTTTCTTAGAAGAAAAGTGTCGGCTCAGAGAGAGAAGTTTAGGCTAAAATTGTTTCCCGCAGTTTTAGGTAACAATAGAATTGCTAAAGCGCTCAGCTCACTCCAATCTGACCTCTAAGTATACCACCAGCCAAAGTAAAAAATTCTGGAACCTGCGGTACTGCCAGTGACCACTTGCTAGTAGCAAAAACGGTTGCCTCCAAAAACAATTTCTGTTCAGCTTAACTTAGGGCGCACTTTCAACAGTGCGAGAGAGAAGGACCCTGTTCTAAAGTAAAATCGGTTGAAGGCAATTAAGAATTTTTTAACTGGGGCTCAAATTAGCAACAACTTTTTAAACCGAAAACTGACGGGTAACCGTTAAGCCTTTTTTCTCGAAACAACCAGTAATTGGGCTTGTTTTGCCGTAAGTTTGCAGTAAAGCACTTGTTTCGCTCCGAAAGGCGCTAAATACAAAAAGCCGTGATTTTTTTCTATGGAAACCATAATCTAAGAGCCCAATTTATGGTTAAAACGCCTAAAAAGCCTCAATTATGCCATTATCGCTTTTAGCTCAATCAACTGGCATGGACATTACCAGAGCCTCATATAAGTACCTCCGAAAATCTCCATGCGAAGCCAAAGCCTGTTTTTTCGGCTCACCTTCGAGCGTTTGGAGCAGTTTTTTGGGTAAAGAGTAAACTTTGGCAATTTAGCGCAAAAATTTTTGAAGCAAAAAATTTCGCTAGTAACGTGAAGGGGTTTTGGTGGTTTTGTTTTTTGTTGGTGCTGCGGTTTTGGGGCAGTGGAAATTTTTTGGGTGGGGTTTCCTGTTTGGCTTGTGTATGCTGTTTTGCGATTGCCCTTGCCGAAAAAGAATTTGCCTTTTACCGTTCGAAAGTGCTGTTGCTGTAAACCAGTTTCTTTTCAAAGATGGGTTTTTTGATGTGCACGAAGGTTGTCGGCAAGTTTTTTTTGTCTCTTAGAGAACGCCGTTTTCAGTCTCTTTCGGGTCAGCAGTAACTTTTCAAGTGCTTAGTGTAGTCTAAACAGCGGATATTTTTTGGTTGTAGATGTTGGTGAATACGTAACCAGTGAGTATGGTTGTGTCGGTATTGTTGTCAGTTTTTACCGTCACCAGCACCCTCCAGCCACACCTGCCTCAACTCGCTGTATACAAGAGCATCCCCCAAACACACTTTTTTTTTAGTGCCTTAAGGAACAATTTTTATCTCAAGAGCCCGATAGATACCAGCGTTAGAGAAGGGAAACAGTTGAGCACCGAAATTGACCGAATCAAACTAAGGCGTTGGCGCAAAAGAGGCTTCTACAGCGAAACTGTACTAGTCAAACTCCTGCTGAAAAAAGGCTACCACGCCGTCCGCGTCCCAGTAAGCAACCCAAGCCTCAACCCCCTGCCAGACGTAATGGCGAGAAAAGGCAAGCACGTCTACGCGTTTGAAGTAAAAAACGCCAGCTACTACGCCTACTTCCCAAGAGTACAAATAGACAAACTCTTCCGTTTCCTAGACCAGTTCATTCCCTCAGGCAACGAAAACAAACACGCAGTCGTCGCCGCGCATCTGGGCAAACGCTGGCTTTTCAAAGAAATCAGCTGGGCAGACTGGGAAAAAAATAAGCTTCCAGACAAAGTTAGGATCTTAAAACGGGACCGAGGCAACCTAAACATAGACACAAGCTATCAGCAGTAGCGCGTAAACAGATGTACCTCAAAGTTATTATTACCTTAAAGGCAACCTGATGCCTAAATGACAAGTGAAGGTTAGAGCCTCATGCCTAAAAAAGACGACATAATGGTCTCCACGCAAACCTTAGAAAAAACATACGAAGTTGGCAACAGCAAACTTGCAGTCTTAAAGGACATAAACCTGCAGATCCCAAAGGCAAAATTCGTTGTATTATGTGGTCCTTCAGGCTCAGGCAAAACCACCTTGCTAAACCTTATAGGTGGAATTGACCGGCCAACTAAAGGTAAAATCGTGGTCGCTGGGCAAGATTTGACGATGCAGGATGAGGATTTTCTTTCGGATTTCCGCTGCAACCATGTAGGTTTTGTTTTTCAGGCTTACAATTTGGTTTCTACTTTAACGGTGGCTGAAAACGTCGCTTTCCCCATGGAGTGGACCCAAAAACCAGAGAAAGAAACAGAGAAACGAGTCGAGGAATTGCTAAAAACTGTGGGTTTAGAGCATCGGGCAAACCATTTTCCTTCACAACTAAGCGGCGGGGAACAACAACGCGTAGCTTTCGCCAGAGCATTGGCTAATGATCCAGAATTGATTCTTGCTGATGAACCCACGGGCAATTTGGATGTAAAAAACGCTCAAAAAATCGTTCAAGTGCTGCAATTTTTGAAGTCTGAGGGCAAAACAGTTATTGTTTCAACCCATGACTTGCAAATTCGAGAGTTAGCGGACATGGTTTTTTGCTTAGAAGACGGCAGATTGGTCGGTAATAATGAGTAGTGCTGGTTTTCCAATCAACGATTTGCTGCGGAGGAAGCTGCAAACAAGCCTAACCATTGCAACTTTAACGTTGAGCGTTGCTTCCACTTTGTTTCTTTTGCTCTTTAGCAATCGTTTAGGCTTGGGTATAGCTTCAGCAACGGGAACATTAACGCTGGGTTTAAGCGCAATCTTCAGCCAATTCCTCCTTTTCATCGGCATATTGATTTTTGTTGTCGGAGCAGTTCTGACGTCTTTCATTGTTTTTTTGATGATGGCGCAGAGAACCAGAGATTTCGGCTTGATAAAAGCAGCCGGGTGCCCAAACAGCCTTGTCGCAGGATACTTCATGACCGAACTGCTAACGGTAACCTTTGTCGGCTGCGTTTTAGGTATCGTTTTCGGCTTTGTGGCGGATTATGTTGTTTCTAATGTGGTTTTTTCGGGTTATCAGTTGCCTAATTTCTGGTTTGCACCCTTAGTTTTTGTTGCATTTTTTGTTCTCGCAGTATTTTTTGGGTTGCAGCCCATCCTTAAAGCGTCAAGAATGTCGCCGATAAAGGCGCTCTCACCCGTGAACTATTACGGCTTAACGATTGGAACTAAACATAAGGCTCTGTCGCGTTCGGGTTTAACTTGGCGGATTGCTTCAAGAAGCCTTTTTCGTCGGCAATCAGCAACCATCCGTATTATTATCCTACTCTCTATAGTCTTCCTTTTGCTCACGGTTTCGGTTGCTGGAGGCGTCATCGCCAGCGGTACTACTACTTCATGGGTTCAAAAAACCGTTGACAGCGACACAATCGCCATAGCCCACACAAGCATGGGTAACCAGTATAAACTGCTCTTGGCAAAGTTTTCAGGAGCCAAGGAAACGGGTGATTTTAACTATTCAGACCCAAATCTTGCCATTCCTAATGCGGTTATTGAGCAGTTAAATGCTTCGTCCAGTGTGAGTTTGGTTGATTCACGTTTGGTTGTAAAAGAGCATGTTAAGGAAGTTGCCAACTTCACCGTTGACCCTTACACGTCGGCAACGTTTCCTGTCGGTGACAGCCGAGAAGGCGAATCAATAGTGATTGGCGTTGATCCGCAAAAACTTGCAAGTAAATGGTCAATTAAAGGCCAATTTTTAAGCGGAAACGGCGATTTGGAGGCAGTTATCGGCGATTCAATTTCCCAAACCATGTATTCGCCGCATCCAAGCAAATACGTGGTGCTGGCTGATCCGTTACTTGAAAGCATAAGTTTTCAAAATACAAGCTTCCGCATTGTTGGTGTTTGCGTTGATCCTGTCAATAATGGCTTAGTAACATATGTGCCCATCGATAAACTAGAGAATGTTACTGGCATTTTTAGTCCTAACATGCTATTAGTTAAACTGAACAATTCAACCGACCGCAACTCGGCTATCAGCGAGGTAAAAAGCATGATTCAAGCGGCGAATCCAGATTTAGATGCCTTTGATCTTAGCGGCGTTGTCAAACAAAACACTGCATTTCTTGCTTCAACCTGGCAAACAATAATGCTTCTGCCGCTCTTCACTTTAGCCTCTGCTGCCCTGTGCCTTGTAGGTTATATGATGCTTGCCGTGGATGAGCAGCACCAAGAATTCGCAATATTGCGAGCAGTTGGAGCAAAACCAAGAATAATCGTCGCCATTTCAGCGATTCAAAGTGCACTCGTGCTTATTTCCAGTTTTGCCACAGGAATTTCCCTTGGCGTCATCACAACTTTGCTGATTTTAATGACAAATCCGCTAGTAACAAGCGTCACCGTACTGGAGATAACCGCTTGGCTTATTGGCGCTTTAATCGGAATGTTTCTCTTCAGCCTTTACCCAGCGTTTAGGCTTGCTAAAACCTCAATCCTGAAAATCATGACGTAAACCGTTGAATGTTTTGGGGAAAAACTTGAGCGATTCCGTGTAAGCTGGCAGTTGGCATATGAAGTCTTGAAGCTGAAGAACGGGCACCACAGGAACTTTATCGTAGAATTTGAATGCGCTGGGAATAAGAGACAGCACAGCCGGAACAAATTTAGCCCTATCCCATTTAGCGCATTCGAGTTTTAGGGCAATGTTGGGAAGTGAATCCGCTAAGGCCAGGGTTCTTTGTGCCTGCAAATCAACGATTCGCTTCAAAGCCGACGATGTGATTGCTCGCTGCCAATGTTTACAATCAATGCAGATGACTGATGGTTTTTTGCAACCGACCACGTCGATTTCCCATCTGTGCCCTGCATGTTTGAATCTGACGTTGTTTTGCACAATGTACCCGTTGTTTTTCAGGGCTAAGGCGGCGATTTCTTCAAACTCTTGCCAACAAAGCAAATCGCTAATGTGCTCAACATCTGCGCCCAACGATGCTGCTTTAACGGCTAGTTTAAGCCTGCTGGTGCTGTCCACTTCAACGGTGTCGGGTTTTAGATAAACGAGGTTTTCGTTTTGCAGTTTTCCAAGCAACTCCAACGCAACAACTGAGGGTATCCTTGCATCTTTATTGACACTTTCAATTAAAACAGACCCTTCTTTAGTCAATTTTAAGAGCGAAATTACCAGATTCCGCTCAACACTCATAGCAAACCCTCAGAAAAGTTAACATAAATGAAGCAAGAAACAGATAAACTGCATCAGCGTTTGAGGCATAACTTGGGGTTCTTGGAAAACCGTATACAAAAGCATCCCCCGAACACACTTTTGCAAATCCCTCAGACAACCCGGCCATACTCAAACTCATTTGCAGTCACCCTCTTTTCTATTGTTTGAAAATCTATGCTTTGCCTGCTGAAATAACCTTTCCCCTTAATTTTACGCAAAATGAAAACAGGCTGTCCTTCGCAACTCGTAGCCCCAAAAAACAAATAGCGCAATGGTCAATTACACTGATTCCACTCACTTTCGCCAAAGAAGCAAGATCTTTTTTAACTTTTTAATGTAAAAAATGACCGTTCGATAGTTTTTCGCTCAACCAAACGCGGTTCAACTGAGCTTGCCAAACAAATTTCGCTGAGAAACTCCAAAACACTCGCGGGAGGGCCAAATTGTAGACGGTTTTTAAGAACTCAAATAGGGTTTGACTAATCAAACAGACGATTACCTCGCTGGAGACAGAACCTCAATAGCCTGTGCAGTCGCTTAAGAACCCCTAAAACCGCTAAAAACAAGGCTTCAAGAATACATTTTAGGCTAACATCTGTTTGTTTTAAGGTTTTATTCTCCGCCAAATGACTGAAGGGGAATACCAACGTTTTATTTAGTCGTCGCCGCTAATTTTTTCTTTGTTGCGGGTTGTTTGTAAATTGATTATTTTTAATTCTGAAGCTTTCATCAGGGTGGTTCCGTTTTTCAATCTTTTTTGGTTTTAGGCTCGGCACGTATATATAAGGTTCGTAAAGTTTCGGTAATTTAGCCGGATTTTGAGTAGTTTGAAAAGGTGTTTTGGATGTTTGGGTGATGCTTTCGTATACAAACCAAAAGCAACGCATTCACTCATACAATCCTGCGCAAAACCTCTACGCAACTTGATACGCACGTTTATATAATAAAGGACAGTTAGGCAGAATGGTGAATTTTATGACCCTGATGAAGGCAATTCAAGTTAATGCTCCTGGCGCCGACTTTGTTCTGGTGCAAAAAGAAATCCCTCAACCAAAAGATCATGAAGTTCTCCTTAAGGTTGAAGCCTGCGGAGTCTGTCACGGCGACGCCATCGTCAAGCAGGGGTATTTTCCAGGTTTACAGTATCCACGAACGCCTGGTCACGAGGTGGTAGGTACAATTGCCAAGTTGGGTTCCGAATCGCATTATTGGAAGGTTGGGCAAAGGGTCGGGGTTGGTTGGCGTGGAGGGCACTGTCTTCGGTGCAGGTCATGCCTAAAAGGCGAGTACTGGGCATGTGAGAGTCCCTTAGCAACGGGCATTTCAACGGACGGCGGCTATGCCGAGTACATGGTTGCCCGCATGGACGTCTTAACAGCTATTCCAGACGAGCTTACCTCTGTTGAAGCAGCACCGCTTCTATGTGCAGGCGCAACTACGTTAGGAGCATTGAAAAGTAGCGCCGCAAAAGGCGGAGATTTAATCGCAATTCAAGGTTTTGGCGGATTAGGTCACTTGGCTTTGCAGTTCGCCGTAAGGCTCGGCATGAAGACCGCCGTTATTTCCCGCGGCAAAGAAAAAGAGCAACTAGCTCGCAAGCTTGGTGCCAACTTTTACATAGACGCAGAAACCTCTAACGCAAGCCAGGAACTGATGAAGCTTGGCGGTGCACGAGCCATTTTCTGTACCGCTCCAAACAGCAAAGCCATCGGAGAGCTAGTCGAAGGGCTTGCCCGCAATGGTCAACTAATCATCGTTACCTTCGTTAATGAGCCAATGCAGATTTCGCCATTACAACTAATGCGTGCTGTCCGATCAGTTAGTGGTTGGGTGGGAGGAAATACCGCTGACACACTAAACTTTAGCGTTCTCACACATGTTGTTCCGATGGTAGAGGTTTTTCCTCTTGAGCAAGCTGCCATCGCTTTTGAGCGCATGATGACGGCAAAAGTTCATTTTAGGGCAGTTTTAAAAATTGGAGAGGGTTCAAAATGAATGATGTTCACAGAATAATCCAAGAAAGACAGTCAACAAGAGTTCCTTTTGATCCAAATCGAAAAATAACAAGAGAAGATTTACAGCAAATTTTGGACGCTGGCCGATGGTCACCTACAGCTCATAACATGCAAAACTTTGCTATAGTGGTAGTTGATGACGCTGAGGTTTTAGAGATAATCGGGAAAGTAAAATCTCGGATTTCAGAAGAATTTCTCAGGGAAAACTATGAGCAACTTTCGTTCTCAAAAGAGGAATTGCTTGAAAAGAAGACTGGAATTTTGGGTGCCATGTTTCCTCCGTCGTGGGTGGATCCATCGAAAATGGCGGAAGTTGCCCGTGAAAGTGCACCTATGCCTTTGACTCAATCTATTCGGGGCAGCCCTTGCCTTCTGATTGTGGTTTATGATCCGCGGAAGAGGGCGCCTGCTTCTGCAGGTGATGTTTTGGGGTTCATGAGTCTTGGGTGTGTTATGGAGAACATGTGGCTTATGGCTCAGTCTTTGGGAATTAGTTTACAGGTTCTTAGTGCTTTCGCGGCTCCGCCTGTTGAAAAACAGGTGAAACAGGTTCTCAGTATCCCTGAAGAGCTAAGGATTGCATATGCTTGTCGCTTAGGGTATCCCACAGGATCAACCAAGTACCTCAGAGTACGCCGAGATATAGCCGATTTCGCACACTATAACAAGTTCGGAAACAAGGGCATATAACAATCAAGCGTGTGCCTGCTACGCGCATACTCTTGGCTGCTTCTCTTATTCTTTGGTAAGCGCTATGTTAAAATGCCTCGATACTAAGCCTGGCGAGTAGCCGAATCGATGAACTTTAAAGCCCGCTTCATCTATGACTTGCAATATTTCCTTTTTAGTATAAACATAAACATGGTCATGAGGAGCGTTTAGGCGGCTCGTTGGATAGCATTTGGGCGCTTAAATGTTCAAGAAAACATCCGAATAGTCGGTTTCGCTGCTGAGGGGTTGGGGATTAGCCTTTAAATAAGGGGGGGTATAGTCAAAAAGAGCAGTTAAGAAAAATGGTTAATTATTTTTCTTCTTCTTTGATTGCGCACTGCAGCTTCTTTATGATTTCGTCTGCTTTCAGGGGCTCAATCTTTAATGTGTAGAGTTGGCTGGGTGTGCGAAGCTTCAATTTTACGGTGTCCTTGAGCCTTTTAACGTGGCATTGTTTTGCTTTGGCGCTCATGGCCACGAATTTTTCAACATCGGTAATTTCAGATGGCATGTGTTTATCCTCTTGTGTTAGTTCGTTGTGATGGATGCAAAGCCGAGTTTTTATCTGTTTTGGTGCAGTCCAAGATTCCTATGAGGAAATGGCATCTTATTGCAACTTTTATATTCAATCAACACCCATTCATATGGGTACAGAAGGTTGCGCATAAGGGTGCTTAAACCTAACGGAGAACATTAGCGGATGAAACAAGTACACATCATCTCGCTTATCCTAATAATAATCCTGCTTTTTGCAACCGTGTCCCTGCTCGTTTCACAAACGCAAAGCAGTGACAGCAATAAAGACCCCGTTTACGTTGGCGTGGCTTTCGGAGGCAACACCACCGCACAAGCCAAACTTCTCATCGACAGGACAAAAAGTTATACCAACCTCTTTGTCTTGGACTCTGGCATAAACCCCATAAGCACAAACCAGTCCGCAGTGGAGGAAATCTGTGATTACGCCGTAAACTCAGGACTAAACATTATTGTAAACTTGGGCACTTGGACACGGAATAATTGGGATTGGCGAATTCAATTCTTCAATGCATCCAGAGAAAAATACGGCGAAAAATTTCTTGGTGCATACTATGATGATGAAGTTGGGGGAATACCTTTAGATTGGAATTGGACTGCATATTTTTCTAGAAGCAACTCGTCGATTTTCTTTCGTGCACCTACAGCCAATAATCGCTACAGTCTGGTAATGCCAAACATAACTGGAACTCAACCTGAAAATTACAGTGAAGAAGCCAAATGGTTCAACCAACTTTTAGAAACCAACAGGGGACACGTTGACTTAAAAAAATACAACATAACAACCTTCACGTCAGATTATGCTCTATACTGGTTTGATTACCTCGGCGGATACGATAACCTTTTTGCACAATTCGGCTGGAACGAAAGCGTTAACCAGCGAATATCACTTATACGTGGCGCCGCAACTATGCAGAACAAAGATTGGGGAGCAATCGTAACCTGGAAGTACACGCAGGCACCCTACCTCGATACAGGCGAAAACATTTACAATCAAATGGTTACGTCCTTCAACGCTGGAGCAAAATACATTACAATCTTCGACTACCCCTACAACTCCACCGATAATCCCTATGGCGTTATGACGGATGAGCATTTCCAAGCGCTTGAGAAATTCTGGAATCAAGTTGTGACAAAATCAAGCCCAAACTCCGTCCAAGCGCAAGTAGCTTTGGTTTTGCCTAAGGATTACGGTTGGGGCATGCGAAGCGTGGACGATAAGATTTGGGGTTTTTGGGGTCCAGATGATAAATCACCCTTAATTTGGAATAATACCCAGACGCTTCTCAACATATATGGTTTGCGCTTGGATATAATTTACGACGACCCAGCGTTCCCTCTGCAGGGAAACTACTCGAAAATTTACTATTGGAACCAAACAACCTAAAAAATCAGGAATAAATTGAAAGAAAAGGGGTTCAGGTTAGACCTGTCGCTTGCTTAAGCCTTTTTTGAGCGAATGCCAAGCTTAAGGTTAACTTCAACGGTATATTCTTTTTCCATTTTTCCAACAGAGAAGTTCCAATCCTTAACTTCAACTTCCATATCCTTGAATTGGCTAACGATTGCATCCTTGTAGTCTTGAGCGGTTTGTCCAATCTTTTGTAACTTCTCTGTGATATTGATTGATGTTTCAGGCATAAATTGCACCTCCCAAATACAGGTTAAGTACGCTAGAAGCATCTGTGAGTTAAATGCTTTTATAAATTTGTGACTGTACAGGCACAACAGCAACCAAAGGGTCTCTTCGTTGACCTCCCCTCCCTTATTTATAGCTTGAATTTGCAAAAAAGTGAATTTTCGATTAGTCGACGTGGTGATACCGGAGCTCACCGTACATATGCCTGTTGAGATTAGAATTGGCTATTGGCTTTCTGGTTAATGTTCTGGGTGTGGGTGGTTTATGCCATAATACAGTGTTACCACGAATAAGGCTACGAATATAACTTCGATTGCTGCCACAACGATAAAGATCGTGTTGTGATTCTCCTGTAATTCTTCAGGTGTAAGTGTTGTAACGTTGCCGTTTGTTTGATGCCCAGTTGGGTTCTGGGCAATAATGTAATTGTCCAAGTCATTGTCGGCTTGTAGTAATAAAACGACGGGAGGCACAACTAAAGCCACAACCAGAAAAACGCCCGCAAGAAAAAACACAGCTTTTCGATGCATAAAAATACCTAAAATATACTTCTCTTTCAAGGTTATAAGCATTAAACAATTTGGTGGGCCGTACCGGATTTGAACCGGTGATCTTCGCCGCGTGAGGGCGACGTCCTAGCCAGCTAGACTAACGGCCCGCTGTTTTGGATTGTGAATACATAGTTTTCCTTCATAAAACCTTTCCTTATCAAACACATAAACAATAGGTTAAGGTGAATCCAAATGCGTGAGAATGACCACTTTGAAGAGCACAAGCACGATGGTTTCTTGATTTTTGCATGTTTCTTAGGAAGTGCATTGGTGGGCTATATTTTAATGAACCACTTTGCTTTACTGGGCATCTAACTGAAGTAAGAAAGCTTCAGAAAACTTTAAAACACCTCGCTTCATGTTTGATGTGGTATCCCAGGAAATGTGCCGAGGTAGCTCAGCCTGGGAGAGCGCTCGGCTGAAGACCGAGTCGTCGCATGTTCAAACCCTGCCCTCGGCACCACCATATTCACTTGGAATAAACCTGCGACAGGTTTACTTTTTCTCTTTCTAAAGAACTTGAAATCGTACTAGAGCTAACAAACTCAAAGCACCTTATGGGTTTTTACAAGCAGTTGACACCTCGCCTAGCGGATGCCCCCCGCCCTAAAGGGCACCTCCCCGCAGGCAAGGACTCTGTCGATTGCACCAGAACAAGCCTATCTATGAATTGAACCATGTGTTTTCATTTATTTGTAGGTCTTTTCCATGGCAAATCCAAGCAGAGTGTATTTTTCTTCAGAGATAATATCGCCGAAAAGGGTTGTTTGTGCTGTGGGCTTGTTTGAATTGTGCAGTTGCGTAATCAAGTCGGCAAGCGTTTTACGGAATCTACCACTTACGGAGAAAGCCCTTTTTACGATAAACCCCAAAGAAAGCCGATGGTTTTAACCCTTCAGGATTTTTCAGTTGTATGTTAGACGCCCGAACTTATTCGTTCCGTCAATTCTGCTTGTGGTAGCCTGCACAACCAACATACAATCCAAACCCGACTCAGATACAAAAAAGCAATGGTCAGCGCCGTCTGCTGGAAGTTGTTGTGTATAGCAAACTCCGCCACAACAACAACTAACAAGAAACACCACTCTGCAGAAATCAAGCTTTATTACCCAATTTGCCGTTTTATAACGAACAAGGTTTTGATTATGGAACTTGATGTTTGCATTAAAGGTAGAAGAAGCGTTAGAGCTTACACTGATGAGCCAGTTTCGAAAGATCAAATGGAAACAGTTTTGGAAGCTGGAACTTGGGCGCCAACAGGAATGGCACGGGAGCCTTGGAAGTTCGTTGTTATCGAAGACAAGAAGTTAATCAAGCTTGTTTCGGATGAAACTAAGGTTTTGGTTAGGCGAATGATGCCGCCATTAGCCAAACAGTTCGCCACAGACGCCGACATAATCTGCTACAATGCACCTACGCTGGTTCTTGTATGCGTTGAAAAAGACTCGCAGTGGGCTAATATTAATCTACTTGACAGCGTCCTTGCCGCTCAGAACATGTTCTTGAAAGCCTATGAACTTGGGCTTGGAACCTGCTACATGGGATTTGTCATTTTACTAAACAGTAAACCAGAGGTTCTGCGAAAGATCGGCGTCCCCGAGAATAACGAGATGATGGTGCCCTTTATCATCGGTCATCCGAAAGCAAAACAAGGCGCTGGGAAAAGGAAAAAACCAGACATCATCAAATGGGTAAAGTAAATCAAAACCGTAGGCTAGGAGGTAAAACTCAGCTTATGCCTGCAATTTTTTTACCTTTCGGCATGACTATACCCTGGTCAGCAGCTCCGTAAGTTACAGCTTTTCCTTCCAAAAACAGCTTCCCCACATAAGCACATGTTACAGCGTCAAGTTCATGGTCACTCATTTGGCTGCTGAGCCCTTTTATGCCCAGTTTTTTCAAGCCCGCCAGCAATTTCTCGAGCCCTTGCTGTTTTCTGGGGATTCCTAGAACATCTTGGGCGCCGCCAGGATACGCCTCAATTACAGTTAACTTTTGGGCTTCAAGGAAGTTTTTCAAGCGTATGCCTCGTTCGGTTAGTTTTCTCATTGGCCCCAGCGTGATGGGGAAAAGTTTTATGCCCATTTTGAGGAGTTCGCTGTCGCTTTCTCGCAGGTGGATGTTTGTTCTTTCTTCGATTGATTTTCTTCCCGGCGGCAAGCATAAGGGTATATCGACGGCAACTATTTTGGGGTTGCTGCTCACGGTTTTGTCCAGGATTTCCTTGTCTGTGTAAACCAAGCAAGTTTCCACTTTCATATCTGTGAGTTTGCAGAAACCTGTGGGTCTATTTTCAACCCCTGCCAAATCTAAACCAACTATCGACATGCATCCTCAACATAGCTCAGGTTACTCTATGCTAATAATTCTTCATGTTGGCGCACCGCAATTAGCTCCTTAAGGCTTATTTATTTCAATAAAAAATGGTATTTTCACCATGGTTTTCCATTAAAAAAGTCCCATTTAGCCATTTAACAGGCAAGCGATAGAAAGTGTTTTAAACTCATACATATGATACGTTCACATCAGAGGAATAACCATGGCAAAATGCCCCACATGTGGAAAAGAAGTAAAGACCGCAAAGAAAACATGGAAGATGGCTGGAAAACCAGACAAGAAAGGCAAACGGACACAACTTACCATAGCTCTCTATGATTGCTGCGGTAAGACTTTCCGAGAAGTCGTAGATAAGAAAAAGATCTAAACTAGAAAACTTCCATTTCCCTTTTTCTATTTTTTCTTTTCATTCTAAAAAAGTTCTGTGACTGTAGGGTTGCTACAACAAACGTTTAATTGCTTGACTAGTTGCCAATCCCTTGGAGATAGGAGTGTCTTTTAACAGGAATCGCGACCGCATACAGATTATTGCGGATATTCTTAGTTCATGTAGGCGCCCGCAAACTCAAACTTCCATCAGGCGCCAAACCAACATTTCATATACGGTCCTTCAAAGCTGCATCATGCACCTTATTTTGCGACAGTGGCTAATACAAAGTGAAGCAGGCAGTGGACAGAAGAAACTTGCAATTACTCATAAGGGCTTGGTTTTCTTGGATAAGTGGATTGAGCTACAAAAAATGGTGGGCCTAAAGAGCAAGCGTAAGGCGATGTTTCACGAGTCCAAGATTCACCCTATGATGGCTAAATGAACATAAAATTTTAAACTAACCCCTGATTAGTGTGCAAACTGCATCTCGACCCTCTAACAATGCTTCAACGCGCTCTGGAAACAACCCGTTAACGACAAAACAGTCAATTGACGTTTTCAAAAGCAGCTTAGGCAAGGCTTTGTCAACGCTTGTTCGTTTATTCATTGCTAAAAGTTGACTGGCGGATAAATTTTTAATCAATTTGGCATCCGGGTGCTTTTTGGGGTCGTTTGGGTAAACGCCGTCTACATCCTTAACCAACAGAACCTTGCTCACTTCCAACCGATCGGCAAGATAAACTGCAATGGAGTCTGAAGTTACGTTCCAAGAGTTTTCCAGCGGGTCCTCCTTAAGCAGCAGATTGGACGGCAAGAAAACCGGTAACTTACCTAAATCCAAAAAGTATTTTGTCTCTTCAAGCTTACTTACGGCAACAGAATCAGTTATCAAATCTGAGAGTAACAAGCCGTATTGGTCCATACCTAAAATCGCCATCCGATGCGATGCACCGCAAGATAAAGAAAACCGCTCATCCAAACATCGAACGGCATCAGCAAATTCGCCGCCGCCCGGCACCACAACCAACCTGTGTTCTTTGGATATTTCGTTTAGCTTAGTGCATAGAGCTTTCAGTTTTTCAGGGTACAATGCTAAGCTGCCGCCCACTTTCACTACTGTATTGTTCATTTGGGGGTTTCTCCTTCAAGTTTGTTTGCAGTCATCAAGGCAACACCGAAGGCAGGGGTAGCCAAAACGGCTTTTTCAGGCAACAATGTTCCCAAATCGACTATTGCATCAACGCTAACCAGTTCAGTAGCCTTCCGTGCGATAAAATTTTTTCCAAGCCCCGTAACCACCACTGGAACCTTGCCTGAACCCAGCGATTTCGCGTAAGAGTAGACTTTGGTTAAGCCTTCCGCAACCTGTCGGATTTGCTTGACGTAAATGTACTGTGCCATGTTTATGATTTCTTGTCGTGTTAACATTTCGGTGTCGGCGCAGACCACTCGGGCAAGCCTTGCCAACGCTTCAGCCACGGTTTTTCCTCGCCCATCGGCTGTCTCACTGGTGTAATCCTTCCCAGTTATGTTGCCTAAAATTATGTGTATATCGCCTGATAAAGCGAAAAGTTCGGAGGCGACGCCTGCAACGCCGTTTCTAATGGGAATTGATTGCACGATTGCAGCAACGTTTGTTCTTAGGCTTCCAGTGTAAACTAGTTCGCCGCAAATGAGTTTGTCCAAATCGGTCTTGCCGCGGGCTACAACTTGACCGTTTACTATGGGAATTATGCTAGTGCTTGTGCTTCCCACATCAACCACGACGCAGTTTTTTAGGTGCTGGGCAACTAACCAGCCTGTAGCTGCCCAATTCGCCGCAGCAACTCCGAGTGGTTCTTGATTAGCAACGTCCAATGACTCTAATTCCGCTTCCGTATTCAAAACGTAAACTGGCAAATCAGGAAAAGCTTGCTTGACACAGCCTAAAATTTGGTTAACGCCTTCTCTTTTGGTTTGGTAAGCATCCGACAGTTCAGCGGTCATGGTTAAGCCAACACCATCAAGCTTCCTCGCATCCAGCCGCTGTTTAAGCGTTAAGAGAATGCTTGCGAGTTTTTCGGGTTGTTTCCAAACTGGAAAGTACTCAACTGCCACTTCGGCATTAAGCAGTTTGCCGTTTTTGGCGCTGACGAATGCGGCTTTGGTGTTGGCGCCTCCAACATCGTAGCCTAACACATCAACCAAACTGTTTTCCTCAAGTGATAATGTTGCACAGGCGCTTTTTAGCTTCTTCTAAATGCAGCCTCGCATCATCCAAGGTATCTGCCTCACCGATGACAAGGGCAATGGACTTGGCGTTACCGTTTAAGGGGAAAGGCGGCGAAATGACAGCGCCCAATTTAGTTGCTTTTTGGAAAACACCAATAGCGGGCTTGTCTGTCTCTATTTTTGAAAAACAAGAAACACCGCGATTTTCTGGTTCAGTCGGAATTTTGCCTTTTAAAACAGCGTTCACTAACTCCTCAGCAACGTTGAAACGGGCAACTTTACGTAAACCAACATAGGAGGTTGTCAACCGCGCATTAACATCAACCACATAAGGCTTATCCTGCGCTAAAACCAAATCAACCCCAACATATCCCCGCAACCCCGAAAATGACCCAACCACCTTCTCAGCCATACTAAGCGCTTGTTGCTTTTGCGGGTGGTCAAAGGGAACTGTGCCACCGTCATAACTTGAAGCTTTATCGGGCTCGGCGAGGGTTACGTTTTGCTTGTTTAAACTGATTGCCACGGCTTTTTTTCCTGTTGAAAGTAGACTGACGCTTGCCGATTCGCCGTTGATGAATTCTTGGGCAATAAAACGTTTGCTTGAAGACTCAGCCTTCATCTTAGCAACAACTTTCTCCACTTGGGCATCTCTGTTAACTATGCTTAATCCGCCGCAGCCAACGCCATCCACAGGTTTGAAGACTACGGGGTAATTTAGTTCGCGTTTGATGGCTTGCTTAACTTGCGCTAAACTGTAAGTAAGGTCAAGCAGTAATGTTTTCGGGGTCGGAAAACCGTTTTTCTGCAATTTTTCATAAAGAACCGCTTTATCAGCAACCTTTCCGATTGCTGCGGATTCGCAGTTAAGCGAAGTTTTCCCCGTTTTTTCAACAAGTTCTACGAGTGATTGTAGGGTTTGGTCTGTTTCGGGGGCAATAACGTAGATGGCGTCGTTGATTTTTGCGATGTTGTTTAGGAATTTTTCGGGTTCCTTGGCGTAAAAGATAGGCACCGTGCAGTCGGCGTCTATGGGCGGGTTTAGTTTTGATAGCCTCGCATCAATTAAAACGGTAACTTCGTGTCCTGCCGCTTTTAAATCCGCGACAACACTGCGCAGCATCCCGAAACCTTCGCACAAAACGCCCTGTGGAATAGGTTGCCCTGCGTATCCGCCGCCTGAAACGTGCTCGTAAACTATGACCTTCAAACTTTGCCCTTCAAGCGTCGATGTGGTACGTCAAGTAGCCTTAAAGCTTTTCGATTTCCCTTAAATCTTCCAGAAAAGCAACCGCATGTTTCCTCTTTACGTGTGGCATAACAACGATTCTTATGCAATCATACCGTGGAACGTACGAGACAAACCAGCCACGCTCCCGCAATTTCTCAGCCAAACCCCGGGTATTCTCGCTGCGGAAGGCAACTATATTCAAAGTTGGCTCCACGACAAGCTTAAAACCTGCCTTTTCGATGCCGTCAGCAAGCAGTTTTGTTGTTTTCATGCAGCTGCCAACGACTTTCTGGAAGCCTTCCATGCCCAACGCTTTGAAGACTGCCCATGCCGAAGCCGCAGAAGCGCCCGTTCTTGTCCCAACAAATGTATACTGTACCTTATCGGTTAAGTAAGGCGTTTCAGTTTTGATGCAATCCAGCATTTTGTCGTCTTTGAAGAGGATTCCGCCTGCAGGAATTGCAACCATACCCATCTTGTGGGGGTCAACGGTGATGGATTTTACGCCTTTTAAATTAAAGTCAAAGTTGGGTTTGGCGTTGGCTAAGAAAGGAATTACTAAGCCGCCGAATGCTGCATCAACATGCAAGAAAACATTATGCCGCAACGCGACCTCAGAGAGCTTTTCGATGGGGTCAATTACGCCTAACTCAGCTGTTCCAGCCGTACCAACAATGGCAACTGTGTTCTTGCTGATGCATTTTTCAACTTCTGAAGCGTCAACCCTAAAAGAGCTATCTAAACCTGCGTAAACGGGTTTTAGGTTCAACAGATTGCAGATTTTTGTGAACGAGAAATGTGCTGATTGGGGCAAAACCACTTCGGGCTGGTTGACTTTTGCCATGTTTCTTGCCGCTAACAACGCCATAAGGTTTGCTTCTGTTCCGCCCGACACAATAAAGCCAACAGCTTTTTCGCCATGGAGAAGCGTTGCAAGTTGGTCTATGACTTCCCTTTCAAGTTGTGCGCTTCCAGGGAAAAGTCCCTGATCACCCAGATTTGACTCAAAAAACATTTGATAAGCCTTTTCTGCCAATGGATGGGGTTTGGTGCACATTGAACACAAGATTCTGCCTTCATCATAGTCTTGGTCTTGGTCACGAATTTTTTTGAGTTCTGCCAAAACAGCCTTTCTGCTTAACCCTTTAGGCTGCAAAGCTAAGCCCTCTTCACGCATGCTTGCGTTTCCGCCTGCCTAACAACCTCAACCAGTTCGCTTACTAGTTTTCTGGTGATTTGCCCTGTGTCTCTGTTGCTGTGTGTGCAGGCAGCGCCTCTTAAACCTGCAATATCAGCGCCTAACCCGTAAACTATGGGTAAATCCTGTTTTCTTAGTGAACCAGCCAACGCAGCTTCCAAGCCAAAACCATGCGCCGAATTAACGAATCCTTTAAGCTGCTCAACGGTGAGATAGTCAAAGAGGTTTTTGCCGTCTTTAACCGATGTATCAATCA
Organism: Candidatus Bathyarchaeota archaeon; assembly: GCA_003141855.1. Lineage (GTDB taxonomy): Archaea > Thermoproteota > Bathyarchaeia > Bathyarchaeales > Bathycorpusculaceae > Bathycorpusculum. Next base: position 103,725 of record PLNS01000027.1, read on the forward strand.
TAGCAACATCCACTTGGGACTTATGCGCTATTTCAGGAATGAGCAATGGGTTGATTGCGCCGATTCTTTCTGCGTCAGCGTAGCCAGCGACGGCGACTTTGATTTTTGGGTTGCATTCTTTGGCGGCTCTGCTGGCGTTTTGCAGTAAAAAGATGGCTTCCTGCGGCGTTTTGATTCCGTATAGCCCCACTTTGATGTAATCGACACCTAATGATGCTGCGCCAAGTGCAGCAAGCGAAATTGAGCCGGGAAGGTTCCCAACTTCACCGAGCGTGCAGCTAACCTCAATGTTCTTTGGCGTTATTTCTTTTATTCGCTTGATGACCCATGGATAGTTCGCGCCAAGTGCGCCTTCTTTGGGGTTTTTCACGTCTATTATGTCGGCGCCTCCAGCGATGGCTTGGGAGGCTTCTTTTTCATTCATGGGACTTATGAGCAGCTTCAAGTGGTATCATATTGATGCGGCTTGTTGGTGCCTTTAAAGTTTTTCTGTTGGGATGGTTAGGTTTTTCTATAGGTTACGGGTCATTTCAGAAGGGTGCCTGCGTCTTGAAGGTTATACCAGTAATTGACGTTTTAAACGGAATAGTGGTGCATGCGGTTAGGGGCAAAAGGAAAGAGTACCAGTCGCTCCAAAGCATCCTGTGCAAATTAGTTGAGCCGTTAGAAGTTGCCAGAGCGTTCAGAAACCTCGGTTTCAGCGACTTGTACGTGGCTGATTTGGACGCAATTATTGATTGTTCCACGAATTTTCAAACTCTAAAGAACATCGCCGACGAAACAGGCCTCAAACTAATGGTTGATGCAGGAGTGACGGGTATTGAAAGAGCCCAGAAACTGCTAGATAGTGGAGTTTCAAAACTCATCATTGGAACAGAGACCCTGCAGAAGAAAAGTTTCGTGGGTGAAGCGGTTAGGCTTTTTGGTAGCGAGCGTGTTGTTGTTAGTTTGGATTTGAAGGGCGATAAAGTTCTTGTTAAATTAGGGTTTGACGGCTGCAGTGACCCTATTTGTCTTCTGCGGCAGTTCAAGATTATGGGTGTTTCGCAGGTTATTGTGTTGGATTTAGAGCGGGTTGGCAGCAGTGTAGGCGTAAACGTAGATTTCCTCAAGAAGGTCATCGCGGAAGTTGGAATCAACGTCTATGTTGGCGGCGGAGTCCGAGACATTAATGACTTGGTTGAATTGAGAACCCTTGGGGTATCGGGCGCTTTGGTGGCTACTGCCCTGCACACAGGCAAAATCTCAATCGATGCGTTAAAGCACGAAGGCTTCCTTTAGGCAAATTTAATCGATTTTTGCCAAGCACACAATACCGCCCAGTTGCGTCAGGCGTTTGCCAGCGTTCGACTCAGCATTTATCACTCTTGTTTTAACCCCGTTTCTCGCGGCAATCTGCATCAAACGGTTCACGCGGTTCTTCTGGCGACTGCCAGCAAGATAATCATCTGTTAGCAAAAGGTATTCGGGCTGGGGTTTCCCAGGGGCTTGTGGGTTTAGGATGAGGTTTTCTGCTTCTTGCAGCGAAAAAAGCACCAGATTGTCGGTTTTGTTGAGGCGTTTCTCAAGGATTTCCAGTAGGTTTTCTGTTTCCTCAGTAGCGTTTTCCTGTATTAACTGTTTGAAAGCGGCTGTTTTTGTTAAGGCCGCCACTTGTGAGGGTGCGCTTGCGGAACCCGTTATCTGCGAGAAGCTTGCTTTGTTTGTGCCTTGCAAAAGCCAGGCGTGATGGGCTTTGATGTGGCTGAGGAAGTCTTGTGCATAACTGGTTCGGGGCGGCGAGGCTGCTATTATGCTTCTTACGCCCTCTTTTAGCACGGGTCTTAATGCGTTAATGATTGATTCGTGGAAGCTGTAGAGCGCTTTGGAGTCTTTTCTGTCTCCGTTTAAGGGTATGATTTGTTGGTGTTTGGCGACTTGGCTAAAAATCTGCCATAGCGCAGCATGGTCCTGTTCGATTCCAACTAGGACTGCGACGGGGTAACCGCGTTTGTAGCTTTTCGGCTTCATTTTGTGTCCTCTATTCATCTGTGGCTAAGGTTATTTTAGGTGTCGCTTATTCCTCAATGTGTAAAAAAAAAAATTAAGCGTTAAACGGCATGTTTATCAAACCCCAAAACCGTTTCTAACATGAGAACCATGATTAAAGTATACACCAAGCAAGACCTCGATTCAGAACTCAAGAAAAACAAGACCGTTCTCACTTTGTTCTACGCTTCATGGTGCCCCTACTGCGTGAGATTTGTCCCAAACTTCGACAAAAAGGCAGCCAGCTTGGGCTTTAAAAGCGTTGTCCATGTGCTCTTAGACGACTACAATAATCCCTTATGGGATGATTACGATATACCCGCTGTGCCAACAATTATTTTCTTTGAAGACGACAAGGTTTGCAAGCGGCTTGACGGAAAACTCGGAACGGGATTGAGTGAAGGGGAATTTAAAACTTGGATAGAAGAATTCAAGCCAGCTTGATCCAAGAAGTTACTTGAAAATTATTGACTTTTCTTAATTACTTTTAGGAAATTTTTACTAAAACTTTGACCTTTAAACAAAAAAGAAAAAGGGAAAAGAGAATTTTTTAGGTTGGTGGAGGCGGTGGTGGAGGAGGTGCTGTTGTGAATGGTTGTTTTGTTTGAACAACAATGGTTCCTGCGTAGCGGTCTGAGAATTTTTGGCGTTTGTCTCCAGGGGTGAGAATGCCTATCAGCCAGTCTATGATGACTAGCCCAAAGAACTTGCTGAGGTTGCGAATGAGTGCTTTATCGAAGGGTACTTTGCCGCCGTTGACCATTTGCACTTGTAATCCAAGCAATCGTTTGCCTATTGTTGCGCCCATATAAACGTCGAACAGGGTAAAGTAGAGTACGTAAATTATACCGGCGATAAGCCAGAACACCAGATAGTAGCCAAATCCGCCAAATACCACAGCAAAAGCAGTAATAACGAGGATTATCCCTGCAACGATCGAGACAATTATGCTGTCAATGATAAATGCGACTAAACGTATAAGCCAGTGACCCCAGTCTATTTGCCCAGTATCGGTTGTCATGTTTTTTAAAACTCCTAACATTTCTTCTAGAGCGGTTGTTATTAATATCTTTCTGTCACACAACTAAGCCCTAAAAATTTAGGGTTTAAAGCCAGCCAAAAGCGCAACCTCAAGCCATTTCCAGTAACAATCCACATCCACAAACCCCATCTGCCTCAGCCATTGCAGTTGTGTTTCGACATCCAAGAGCTTGTTTGAAGGGTCCTCCGTTTCAGGAGTTAAGCCTGTGGCTGCTAAAAATTTCAGATGAAGGTTCTCTGTCGCTGAAGAGACGTGCTCGAGGTTGCAGAATACGCCTCTGGGGTTTAACAGGTTGAATATTTCCGTGTAGAGTTGTTTTTTTCTTGGGTGCGTTAAATGGTGAATAGCTAAGCTGGAGACTACAGCGTCAAAACAGCCCAGTTGCTCTGCTGGAAGAGGAAGGCTAAAATCATGCCTAAATATGGTAACGTGCTTGTCTTTTGCGAAGCGTTTTTTGGCTTGCTCAATCATAGGTTCAGAAAAATCCAAAGCCACCCCTTCAACCGACGGATTATTCAATTTTACAAGTGCAAGCAACCTGCCGTCGCCAGTTCCTAAATCCAGAACACGCTTGGCGTTTTGCGGAATTTGGTCTAACAGCACTTTTTCGCCCTCAGTTCGATGCGGCAGTTTGTCTGCTCTTGCCAAATATGCTAATGCATGCTCGATTGTTTGCCACTCGCTTTTTACAGCGCTTTGTTCTTCCATTTTGCCGCCTCTTGCAGTTAACCTTTGACAGCGTATTTTAATTTAAGCTTATTATCTTTCACAGAATTTTCTTATTAAGAAAAATAATCCTTATATCCTAATTGCCTATCTTATGGAAAGATAAAGAGAGGGAATTTTGATTCATGGAGTTTTGTCCAAACTGCGGCTGCCGCCTTGAACCCAAAAAAACAGGCGCTGGCGCCTCGTTCATATTGGCTTGCCAGAAATGCGGATACACAAAGGAACCGGAAGATAAAAAAACCGAAGCCAGGACAGGCAAAGTCATCCAGCCTAGCACCGCGCCTAAACCTTTCATGACTGTTATCACTGAAGAAGACCAGAAAATCAAAACAATGCAGACCATAAAAATGAAGTGCGACAAATGCGATAACAACTTGGTCTTTGTTTGGCAGGTGCAGACTAGAGGCGGCGATGAAGCGTCCACGCAGTTTATGCGTTGCACAAAATGCGGACACACGTTCAGGGAATACACTTAATTTTGGAAAGTTATTAAAGCAGTAATCGCTATAATGGTACTCTCGGAGTAAAACCCGAATGCCGAAAAAAGAGAAACCGTTAACTAAGAAAGAACGCGACGAGAAAAGAAAAACAAAAAAAGAAAAGAAGAGCAAAACACAGACTAGTTAAGCCAAGTCTAAAACGTGCTTTTACTTTCCCCCTTATAGTTTTTATTTTTTCTAAGTCTTGAGTGGTTAAATCAATGTTCATAGTTTGCCGTTGTCATGTGGCGACTTGCACTGGAACCTAAACCAGTAATCTAGTGTTACCCTAACTTGGTCAGACGAAAGACTTGATAGCAATAATGCGCTGAGAGTTTAGCGAAAGGTGCATCGCTAAATTTTAGGGGTACAGGTGAAAATTGGGCATGTAAACGGACAGCATTTTTTGTTTTCTTAAACGAATAGTTGTGCATTCGAGATGTCTATGCCTGCTTTTTCCAGTATNNGAAACAGCGGTTTGTATCGCGCCGTTGGTGGTGACGTTGGAGGGAAGTTGGTTGAGAATGTTGAAGATTTTTATGACGTTTGCGTCAGCCGAGCCGCTCTCAGTGAAAATGGTGGTTGATGTTGGGTTGCTCTTGTGGAAATTCACGCAGTAACCGCTAAATAGCCATTGCGTTGCGGTTGGTGTATCCAATAGTATTCTATCCCGTGTATAATATCCCAGTCCAGCCTCTAGACCTCGTAATTTTAGAACTGCCATGTTTTGGGCGTTTCCCGAAGTCACCAATAATGTTCCGGTTGGTATCGGATCAATTTCTATGGTGTAGCTTACTAATCGTTTTATGTTAACTATGATGCTGTCGCCTGACGATGTTCCAAATATTGCTCCAAGACCGCTGTACCCTGTGATGTTTGCTTCAACGTATCCTGCCGCTACGGCTTCTGAGAGGGAGTACTTGGGGGTTGGAGTGGGAGTAGGTGTTGATGTTGCGGTTGGTGTAGGAGTTGGCGTTACGGTTGACGGCGGAGGGCTTGGCGTTGGCGTAATAGCGGGCTGTACGGGAGTTGGGGAAGATTGAGCTGGTGCGGGTGTTACAGCGGATTTGGGTGTTGGAGTAACTATGGGGCGAGGCGTCGGCGTTATGGTGGATTTTGGTGTCGGGTTAGTTGGTGCGAGTGTTGGAGTAGGAGTTGGTGTGGATGTAAGATTTTGCTGGGAAGAAATGGTTACGACTAAAACATAGGCGCCACTGGAAACGATGACGACTATTATGATGAGTGCGATGGCTGCTAGCATCTTTGAAATCGCCCGTGAAGATGCATGTAGATGCGAATTGTTCTTCATGGTTAAAATCCTTCTTACAAATAGCCACGCACGTCTAAATGAATACGAGAACGTGTAATAAGATTTTGCAGTAGTCTATTGACGCCAACATCTGTTTAAATTGCCAAATTTTTGCCCAAAAACTTATAGTATGCAACTACGCTTGTTAATCAAGAGCTTGATATTTCAACGTTTTTGATTTAGATACATAGCAGCTTGCTTTGGCGGCGTTGCCGATGAACTGATTGCCCATGTTTCAAGAGAGATAAGGGATAAAGCGAAACGAGCGTTAGAATCAAGTAAAAGACTAAGGCCAGAAGCTTTACCCAAAACTACCAAAAACGGATTGGAGGGCTTTTCGGAGCTTAATCATGTGTTTTGGAAGTTTCCGGTTGGCGAAATGAATGGATTATTTTTATTTAACATTACCTATTAGAGAATGCCGATGATGATTAACACGTCAGTCTGAGAGGGATTCGGTTCCCAGAGATGATGTCAGTTATACGAATTCTGAGGCACAGACGTTCCTTTTTTAAGCATAAACTTAGTAGGTTAACTTGAAATCGCATGGCGCCTATGATGACAATTGCACGAAAGTAATGGAGTTACAGTTAATTCTGTTTCTCCCCGGATGACTTGAAAAACATATTTAGGTTCTGAGGCGCTAAAACCCATTTTTAATGGACAACGTTAATTACAATCACCCAACGGTATAGCTAACCGATCATCATGTCCAAGACTGCTCCATTCTGGTTCATTCGAGACGGCGCCAAACTGATCCAGTGCAACAAAGAAGCTTTCGATCGAGCAATCGTTGAAGGCAAAAGCGTAAAGTTCCACGGCTACGCAAACAAAAAGTGCGAACGCGTCGCAGAAGAATTGGAAACTTCCAGAATGGCGTTTCTTGCTGACCCAGCGTTGTTCCCGAAGTTCCGTGCAGCAATTACCAATCCCCGAAATGTTTGTGAGGTTCAGGTTATACAAGTTGATGATCCTCAGTTTTGGATAAGAGAATCTAAACGCCCAAAATATCAACTGTAACTGTAACCATCTGTTAGTTTTATGTGGCTATAGGTAAAATTTTTCGCATTTTTCGTCTTTGTAATGTAAAATTTGAATGGCAAATTGTGGGGGTTTGAATGGTTTTTTTTGGTTTTATGTTGAGGGTAATCTGTAGTGTAACTGAAGATGTTATTGTTCTATAACACCGTGTTGTTACTCTAACACAGTCACATTGTTTTTTATTTTTCAGCAGGCATAGAATGTTTACTGTGTCTGGGTGGGAGCTTTAACTTGTATAAGGAGCAAGCTTTTGAACTAACAAGAAAACGTCAATGGAATGCAGTTTACAATGGATTTGCTTTCGGTTGAAGGAACCCGCATGCTGTAATATAAAATAGGTAAGTTTGGAGGTGAATGTGTGAGAAAGATTTTTTCGATTTTAAGTGTAGTCGTAATTTTGGTTATTTCTGTCCCCATGGTGCTTGGAGCGTTAACTTATCAGAGAGATATTGCGTCAAACGGAGTGACTGCACCGTATAATTGGAGTCAGCGTACAATAGGCTTGACATCGTTTGCGACGCAGAGATCTAACGTTCAACTTTCCATTACTGCTAATTCGTCTATGGAACTTACAAATATCAACTGGGGCAATAGCGTCGGCGTAATTAACATTAATTATAGTCGAGGGTACCAATCAAGTGCACATGCAATCGTAACCTTAACAAACACAGGCAATGTCCCCGTGAATGTTGATTTAAAATTGGTTAGTTACCAAATAGCTATACCTCAAACAACGATCAGGGCCCTGGGGCATGTCTGGTGATTCAGGTCCAAATATCACGTTGCAGCCGGGGCAGACAGTGCATCCATCCTTAACAATAGCCATCGTTTCAAATACACCTGCGTATGGTGCAACACCTTTCAGCGTTCACGTTATGATAACCACAACCCAAGCTAAAGGCTCAAGTTAAAACTTGAGAACCATATTTTTTCCCAATACCTTCGCTTCTAAGTTTACTCACCAAATATCCATTTTTTCTTTCTCTATCGTTGCGCAATATAAAAATCCGCGAAATGTCGTTGAAGTTCAAGTCATAATGGTTGACGCCCCCCAGTTTTGGGTGAGAATCCAAGCGTCCTAAATATCAAAAGTGAAATTGGAAGGCGTTTAATTCAGTTGAATTAAAAACCGCCCATCAGTCGCCACTGCAGGAAGGTTGAAATTTTGGAAATTCGCTATATTTATCAGATAGGAAGCGCTAATGATTCTTGGGATAATTATGAAAGCATACATGGGCTTATCCTGTAAAGTAGGTGCTTTCAACAGGGTCCTAGACGAACTGATAAAACTGAATCTTTCCAAGAAAGAAGTCTTCCTGCTTTTTGGCCCCGTTGACATCCTGGTCCAGCTCCGCGACTTAAATGGTCTCGACGAATTCATTAATAAATGGTTTAATCCGATTAGAAATATAACGCCTCAAGAATCACTGATTGAGAGGACGCAAACGCTAATAGTCATCTCAGAAGGAAAAGCATTCACTGAAGAACCATACGCCTTCCTATTCCTAAATACTCAGCCCAGAAACCTTGAGCAGGTTCAAGAAAAACTGCAAGAGATCCCAAAGGTTTTATCAGCTGACACGGTTTTAGGACCCTACGACGTAATAGCTGCGGTGAGAGCAAACGACAAGGAAGACCTGAAACAGCTTATTTCTCAAATACAAGAAAAAGTTCCGCACATCCAAGGGACAGTAACTGCAATCGTAGCCTCACTTTACTAACAGAAAGACGCTTTTTCAGTGCTCATCTTTACCAAGATTCCCAAAATTTTAGTCGTGGCTTGATAGGGCTAAATGAGAATAAAAAAATAAAAACAAAATATTGCATCAGCTATCTTTTAGTGCCCTTGCGGCTAAGCGATGTTTTTGGTTGAGCAACTATGTTTCGTTTATTTCCTGTTTTAGAAATTCTGCCCACTTCTTTCTTTCACTAGCTATCTCCAAAGGACAGGTGACCGTGGCTGTGCCGCCAAGTATGCCTTCGTTGCTTCCGTGTCTGCAAACCAAGTTGCCGCCCTCATCTATGTGTATGTCGCAGGCTTTTTGGTCAAAGCAGTGGCACTCGATTTCCTGAGTAGAATTGGGTGACAAAACAAAGAACGCCAGTCATATTCCAATCCGCCTGCACTGAGTTTGTGGGAAGAAATTTATAACAATATGCTATATCACGGCTGCAGTCACACCAAAAGCCAAAACAGCAAGGGTAAATGGTGGGAGCTGGTTGCTGCTTCTTGTAACCCGACAACTTTTTATTATTCACACTTGCAGCTGCGCCAGTAAAGGTTAGAGGTTTACTCTTCCAACCCTTCTCAGCAACAAGTTAGCTATCCCCGCTACAACCAAATCCGCCAAAACCCAAACAATGAACGAAATAACTTGTAAAATAGCCAAAACAGTGAACAACAACAGCAATGTTATTGCGATTATGCCGATTGTTCTTTTTCTTCGGCGAATTTTTTCAGGATTAACATCAGGTTTCGGAGCCATATCTGTCACGCTTAACCTCATTTATCAAAGGTCTCTAAAATATGTTTAAAGGTTCATCCGAACAGCAGGGCAATGAATAGGGTGGCTTGTTGCTGTCTGTTTGTCGAACAAATCTACAATACTGTTTAGCACTTCATAATATTTAATAGGTTTTCTACGCAAAAAAGCCTAAAAGGACCATATGCTGAACCCACGCCACAAGAACGGTCGAACTATAAAAAAATCAGAAAATCACCCAAGTTTCAAAAAAAGCGAGGTTCCCGTTGAAAGCTTTTTCCTTTGTCCCTCTTGCACTTGCTGGTTTACCAGTAAGTATGGTCTGAATGCCCATGTAAAGAACTGGTGTAGTCAATGAGCATTGCGGAAAGCACAACCTAAATAAACCATTCATCCCCATCCACATTCACCTTGGACTTTGAAAACGTTGCCTTCCCTGATTCTGTGGGCTTTCGATGCAAAAACTGCGGAGTTTGCTGCCGCATGCAGCCACCCGACGTAAATAAAGCAGAACAAAAACAAATAGAAGCAAAAGGCTTTAAGGATTTTTTAGACAGCCCCGATGAAACAGGAATTCGTTGGATCCGCAGAAAAAAGGACGACAGTTGCTTTTTTCTTACAAAGAACAACAATTGTGCAATTTACGAGGTGCGCCCAGCAGTTTGCAGGCTCGAGCCATTCACTATAACGGACTACGATTATGAGAAAAACAGGATAGAGCTGGAATTAAACTTTCCATTTTCAGCCTGCTGCATAGGCACCTGTGAAAAAGAAACATTGCCTGTGCCTGTTGAAGATATCGGTAAAGCCGCCCAAACACTTGTGCAAAAAATTTTAGCGCTAACCGCCAAAGACCTCAATCTTCCATTAACGGATAAGAGGGTTTATTCTGAAACGCGGTCAAGGTTACTGCGCAGAGGAGTAGAAATGGCTAACCTACAATTGTAGTCGATTAAGCAGAAGTGGGCTTTTTGTGTCGTTGGCGCTGCGGAGTTTATATAGCTTAAATACAAATTCTCATCGGGTTCCCTTGCTTTCCTAAAATAGTCATGGAGCCGAACCTCTCAGCCATTGCACTGTTTTATAGAGAAAATTAAAAACGAGCAACTTTCGGAGTCGAGTTTTAACTTATCAGTTCAAACATTCTTTTATTGCTCGCTCTAAAGTGAGACAGCGTAGAAGACTTAGGAGATAGCTAATTTGGTTAACCGTTTTATGGATAGGTGGACGGAGAAAGAAAAAGAGCCCTCTGTCGTATCGAAGATTAAAAACATCGCCAAGCCGCAGGAAAACTTGAAAGAACAAATCAGCTTGGTTACTCAACGCTTAGACGTTCAGACCAGAACGTTGGATAACGCGGTGAAACGCTTTGAGACTCGTGATGCGGACATCTTTCAGCGCGTTGTGAAAGCCATGACAGAAAGAGATACGCCTCGAGCAAACATTCTCGCCACAGAACTCGGTGAGATACGCAAAGTCGAGAAAATGCTAACACACGCCTCCCTTGCCCTGCAAAGCGTTTCCATGCGGCTAAGTACAGTTTCAGAAATGGGCGACCTAGTAGCAGTACTGAGCCCTGCAAAAAGTATGCTAAACAACATTCGTTCAGAGATGTGCAGTATTCTTCCAGAAGCAGGCCAAGAACTTGGAAACATCGGAAGCCTGCTTTCAGACATAGTGACTACAACTAACCAAGGCACAGACATGCCAGTGAATACAATAATGGCAAGCGCAGACGCATTACAAATCCTAGAGGAAGCAGAAGTAGCCGCAGAGAACAGGCTCAGGGAAAAAATTCCCGAGGCAGTGACTGGAACTGCCATCAACAAAAAGACAAGCATAGAAGCATAGCCAACATGAGGGACTACGATGTTCTTACTTTGGCATAGAAGACATTTCAGCCATTTTCTTTATGTGGCCACCAATCAATGGCTCTACTTTATAAATAGAAAATTAAAATTGTCACCAACAACCCAGCACCAGCTTAAATATCAGTAAAATAATAGTTTTTTTGGGATATTAGTGAAAATTAGTCATCATATCGATTTTTTAATTGCAGTATCAATCGTAATTATCGCAGTTGTTTTTTTATTGCTAACATATCAGCGTATAATTCGCGTAAATTTCTTTATTGGCCCTCTTCGTTTTTCACATTGGCTCTCAATAATAGGAACTATAGGTATCGCAATAGCGACACCCTTGTTTACTTTACTTAAACGCTCTTTTTTTCCCTCTTGGACAAAAATTACCAGATTTCATATCTTTGGTAATCTCATATTCTTTACACTGATAACTATTCATTTCGCTACTCAGGTTGCAAGACCTGCATCTAACTTTCCAGAATTGGGTACGGGTATAGCCATGTTCATCGCAATGGATGTACAGATAATATTAGGGTTTACTCAACGGTTCAGGTCTCAGAGAAGACTTTATAAAAAATTAATCAACATTAACACCAACAAATTTATTCATGCCAGTTTAGTCATGGTATTCTACGCTGTAATACTATTTCATGTCCTGCATGGGCTTAAAATTATATAAATTGCAACAAAAATATTTCCGGCGTATTTTTCAGCGTTGAACTGCCAAGGTGTTATTGTAAATGGTGTATGTGGGGTGAATGAAAAAAGTGGACCTTTGGCGATTCTCAAACAGCGGGGCTGATATTCATCCCTCTAAGCGGTCGGTTTGGGCTGCGACAATAAACTTTATCGGGATAATGGACGTGGGTGTTGGTTGTAATTCACCAAAATTGGCGAAATTTGGTACGTTATGCAATTTTCTTCAGCTCTTGTGTGCAATCGTTTGCGGCAAATTAAAAAGAAAAAGGATATTGTTAAAACGAGTAAAGATGTTAGCTTACGAGCTTAATATCTTCGTGGTGGTCTTCGTTTTGCGTAGCATTCTCGGCAGTAAACTGGCCTGCTACCGTCTGGCTTGAAAGGAACATCACATTCTTTTCCGCAGTCTCCGCAGGTTGCCTTATGCATCTCTTTGGTACCATATGACATGTCTATTTTTCACTTCCTGTTCTATTACTTTGCAAATTCCTTTGCAGGCTTGTGTAATGTGGAGCTTGCTCTAAAGCTTATCCGTTGACGAAAAATTGAAGCACCTTCAGGAAGGCAATAAAATTGGGCTGGTGTGTTGGTTGTAACCCGCCTTCTGTTGTCTGTGGCATTCGGCTAATCGGGCTACCCGCGCCTTCCGGTAGATACTTCATCGGCGACTGTTTGCCCTTTCCACCAACACAATTTAAATAAATGATGTATATACATTATGTATGTAGGAAGGCTTAGGATGTCAAGGCAGATTTCAGTCTCAAACGAAGTCTATGAACTTCTGCTAGAAAGGAAGGGCAAAAAGAGTTTCTCCCAAGTTATAAAAGAAAACCTGTGCCCGATGGACGAGAAAAAAGATATCATGAGCTTTGCAGGAGCCCTCAAAGACGAAAAAGACAAGCTTGAGCATTTAAAGTCAAAAATAGCCGTTGAAAGAGAAGCTAACTACGGAAGACCACTAAAGTGAGCCCATGACGTTCCTAGACACAAGTGTTATAATAGATTTCTTAGCAGGCGACGAAAAGATTGTTTCCTTAATTAAAGAACTCGTTGCCAAAGACGAAATTAAAACAACAACCATAACAGAGTATGAATTACTCAAGCATAAGACCGAACTAAAAAGGCAGGTCGCGGAAAAGTTTTTGTCGGCTATAACAGTTTGTCCTTTCGACAGAGCCTCTGCCAGAAAGGCGGCTTTGCTTTTTGAGAAGTTGAGCAAAGCTGGAAGGATGATTAACGAGAATGATTTGCTTATAGCTGGAATTTCACTCGCCAACGACGAACTTTTGTTGACGCGTGACCAAAAATTCGGTAGCATAGATGACGTAAACATAAAGATAGTTTAAATTTGGGCGTGGTGTTGGTTGTAACCCGCCTTTGGGCTTAGTAATTTCTTAATACTAATTTCTTCGCTCATTTTAATCCCTGTGTCTTTATTGTTGCTGTCTAGTTATAAGCTTTTAGAGGTAAGGATGCTCGCTTCTTGCAAGCTACTAACTATTTTTTAACATCCTAAACTTTGAAAAGGTATATAGTTTGTGGGATGAAAGTTTAATCCACACGCACTAAAAAAAAGAGGGGAGAGACTATTTTGCATAAGCCTCGACGAGGTCGCGTGCTGTAATAATGCCTGCCAACTTTTCGTCTCTGACGACAGGCAATCGTCTAATGTGTTTTAATGCCATTGTAGCAGCAGCTCTATGAACGCTTGTGCCGGCAGGAATAACGATTAGAGGCTGTGAACATTCCGGTCCTACCTCCGTAAACAACGCCTTGCCTTTGGCTAAGAAAGTCGTGAGCAGGTCTCGTTCAGTGAAAATCCCAAACGGTTCTCCTTTGCGGGTAATTATAACACTGCCGATGCGCTGCCTTCCCATGATTTTAGCTATGCTGATAACGGATGTTTCTTCATCGGCATTAACAACCTCTTTCGTCATGAATTCATCAACTTTAACCTCAGTTTCAGGAACATCAGGTAAACTCTTGATTAGGTCCGAAGCAGTTATGATACCCACAAGCGTTCCAGCATCAAACACCGCAAGTCTACTTTTCATACTAATCATTAGCTTGGCAACTTCTTTTATCATAGCTGTAAGAGAAACACCAGCTAGTGGATACGACATCACATCCTCGACTTTTTCATCTCTTAGAAACAATCCAAGCGCTAAGACCTTGCTTAGCAAATCCCGCTCAGTAACTATCCCCACAGGCGTGTGGTACTTCACTACAATTAGGCTTCCGATATGCTTCTCACCCATTATTCGAGCAGCGTCATCAAGCGAAGCCTCCGGAGTTATGGTAACAACATCATGGCTCATTAATTCCTTCGCCATTCGATAACGCGGCAAATCACGCTTGTATTGCTCATAAGCAATATCAACGACGCCCGTCAACTTCCTTTTTATTTCCTCTTGAGGTGTCACCAAAAAAATCCCTCAAGATAAATAGTAGTCGAAAGGTCTAATTAAGCTTCCACACCTACATGGCAACCCCTTTAAATCTGCTCACCTAAACATAGAGAAAAACACTTGGTTGCTTACTCTTTGCACTCGGTAATCTCTTGCGATTCGCTTAATTGATCTAAGGATCTGCTTATTGTAACGTAATCTCCAATAGCCCTAACCATGTTGACGGGCACGCATACAGTAGAGCTTCTGAATCTCTTCTTGAATCCAAGTCTTGTTGCAGCTTCATCGTTTATTTTTATGTGCAAGTATGTTATGCTCCATTTTTCAGTGTCAACTAGTGCTCCTTTCACTACGCCAAGAGAAAAAGCTTCTGAAGTTAATACTTTCAATCCAACAAGATTTTCAAAACTTATCACTTAAAACACCTAAATATCAATCTGTTTCACGTTAAATAAATACTTTATCAACACTCACGTACGCTTACACAACCGTATGCCGAAATTTTACTGAATTTATGCTGTCATATCTTGGAGACAAATATTACTCGGCAATCGCTAAAACGACAGAAGAATTTCAGGAATTAATTGAAAATGGCTTCAGCTTTGTTTGTATTTCTCCCGAAAACATCATGCTTTTTAGAAAACCCAAATAGATGGTGGGTTTCGCTGTGGGCGTGGTGTGTTGGTTGTAACCCGCCTTAGGGCTTAGTAATTTCTTACTATCTTCACTCATTTTGTATCCCTGTTTTCTTATTGTTGATACCTAGTTATAAGGTTTTAAGAGGTCGTTATTGTGGATGACAACGAGCGGCCTGATTTCAAAAATGTAAATCTGCCAACCTAAAGGTTGAATCTAATATTGCCCCCTCCTGTTCTTTATGCGGAACAGACTGTTCCTCTGGGAGAGTATTAAGGTAGTGAACACAGTATTTCTTGCGAGGAAGCATTAAGAGAAAGCTCTGGGTGAGAAAATGAACAAAATAACAAAAGCAATAATTGCCTCTTTTATCCTTCTTCTAGTAGTTTATACAGCTTTTATTACAGTAGCGGAAAATAGTCTAAGAAGCGAATTGGAACAGAAGAATTCGCAAATAAATGAGCTCCAGAATCAATGGGATAATCAACAGAAAGCTCTTGTTATAACTGCACTGGGAATTTCAACTGAACCAAGAAACGGAACTTATCCCCATCCTCACTTTACTGTACAAGGAATCGTCATTAATGTCGGAAATAGAACTGCATACAATGCAATTCTAGACATAATTGCCTATTACAAAAATGGAGCTTTAGCTTTGAACATGACCTTGCCTTTCGGAAATTTGGAAAAATGGCAGATAGGAAATGTAAACGAGATAATAGCCACTTCTGATTGGATAGGGAATTATACAATCACCCCTTCTTGGACTGATATCCCTTAAAAAATGGCATTCTCAAAATATACTGTAACTCAATTCTTTGTAGGTTCTTTTGTAGTCCCCTGTGTTCCTTAAGATAAGGAAAAGGGGATTTAGGGGTCAAAAGGTGTGATAGCGCCTATTCACGCATTCCTTAGAGACGGTGGGGATTTCATCTTCTGAGGTAAATTTCTCTTGTGGCTTCTCCTTGGTGGCTAATTCGTCTTGCCGATATTCCATGGCTTCTGAGCTTATGTTGTTTACAGCGAATCTTTTGTTGTTTACACCATCAGTTAAGGAGTTTTGTGGGCTGGTGTATTGGCTATAACCCGCCTTCTGTTGTCTGTGGCATTCGGCTAATCGGGCTACCCGCGCCTTCCGGTAGATACTTCATCGGCGACTGTTTGCCCTTTCCACTTGCAGGACGGCCGTTTCACCGCTTCCAGCCCAGCGCACTCGACATCACAAATGTGTCATTGCCTGTCTGGGTGGACGTTTCGTTTCTGCTCCGTTGCCAAGGCTCTCGCCCTGTCCCCTGCGGAACTGCAATTCTACATGTGGGCGGAGTTTCCTCAGACCCAAAATTTTGGATCCGAAAGCCACACACCAACTCGCCAGCCCACAACAACTGCGCATTGGCAACCAATAAACATACTCATACCCCACCAAAAACCAACACGAACATATTTGGATCCTATTAGAGGTTCATTGCAGAAACGATAGAGGGGTAGTGGCTTACCAGCATATTTGGAGCCTATTAGAAATGCGTTGCAGTAACCTATAGGGGGTAGGTCACTAATGGCATCTCTATCAGCCAAAAGCATGTTAAATCTACAAATCCCTAAAGGGGGGTAGGTCCTATTGGCGTTTTCAGAGCCCAAACACATGTTAAATTTTTGGGGAACAGAAAAACAAAAGCCAAAACCGATAACTACCACCGCCCACCCAATTAGCCTCATGAAACGCGTCATCCTCATCACTGGGACACCATGCACGGGAAAAACCACCACGGCAAAACAACTCGCCGCCAAACTCAACGCAGACTACATCAACCTGACCGACTACGCCAAAACCTACAACCTGACATTAGGCGAAGACAAGGAACGCCAAACCACCATCATCGACGAAGAAAAAATGCGCCGAAAACTATCAGAAACCATAGAAACCTCAGAGAACGACAACATCATTGTGGACGGGCACTACGCCGCCGCAGTCACCCCAACAGAACTCGTCAAAAAGGTCTTTGTTTTGCGCCGAAACCCCAAAGAACTCAAACAATTCATGCAAAAAAGCGGCTTTAGCGACGCCAAACTCTATGAAAACTTGTCCGCGGAAATCCTCGACAGCTGCCTCATCGAAGCAATGCAAACGCAGGCGGGCAAGGTTTGCGAGTTAGACGTGACAGGAAAAACAGTTGAAGAAAACGTAACCGAAATCATAGAGGTTTTGGACAGGGGCAAGAGTTGCTGCAGCGGCTTTGTGGATTGGCTGGGCATGCTTGAGCGTGAAGGCTTAACCGACCAGTTCCTAAAAACCTAAGCTACCTTAAGCTGCCGATTTTCTGCTTTGTCAGCAGCGTAATCTTGCGCCGATTTGAATACGACTTTGCGTGGTCGCTGAATTTTTCCCCAATCATGATGGGGCTTGCTAAATCAACATCTTCCGAGGACGTGTCTAGGTTGATGATGACGTTTACGCCGATGGTTCGGTTCCAATCGCGCACCCAAACACCCTGCTCAAGGCGCCCCTTCTGCACAATCAAGTCAAAATGCCTCGAAACGCCGCTGTGGCCTTCAAGCTTGACGTTTGCGCTGTTAACCTTGTAACCTTCCTTCTTGAAGTATTGAACTGCCAAATCCGTCAATTGGGACCTGGACTTAAACTGTTCTTCATCAACGTTCATAACGCTCGCTCTCTCTACCAAACTATTAATGAACCTGTATGATGAAAAGGCTTTCGGAAGCAACCCAATATGGGCGCAACATTAATCGTAAAATGCACGCAATGCGGCGGCTTAATGCTGACCGCCGTTAGGCAGAAGACAAAGATTTGCCCTTACTGCGGCACACACGTAAACCTCCTGCTCGCCCAAAAAGTAGCCGCCGCCGACACAGCCCTTGAAGCTTCAGAGATGCTGCGCAAACTAAAAAGCGAACAAAAACTCAACCACAAAAAAACTTAGCGAACATGCCCAAGCAACTCGCATGCCTTACACAAAACCAACGCCGATGGTTCCCCGCATTCAACGCACACTTTAAAATCTTCTTTCTTAGCCGTTTCTTCAAGTGCAGGCCGCAGGCGTTCGAGGGCTTTGAAAACGGTGAATTTTGTGCCCGCGTGTTTTTCTTCCATGCGGTTAAGCATTCCTCGGATATCATTGCGCAAAGCTTCAGAAGCGTATGGGCAAGGGGTGTCTTGAAAAGTGATTTTTTTGACGTAAGCGTAGAGGGCGCTTTCTTTTTCGGGGATTTCGCAGAAAGGCTTAATCTTCTGCACAAACAAGGGGTGGACTTCGGTGGTTACTGGTTTTTCTTTTGCTAACCTTGCGATGTCGCCGTGGAAAATGTTCATCAGAACCGTCTGCACTTCGTCGTCGAGGGTGTGGGCTGTGGCGATTTTGTCGGCTTTAACCTGCCGTGCACCAGCGTTGATGGCTTTCCGCCGCAGAACGCCGCAGTAAGCGCATGCAGTTAGCTCGGTTTGCCCTTTTTCCCGCGCTCTAAAAATCATTTCATCGAGCGTGAAACCGTAAAGTTCCTTAAACGAGACGATATAGTGTGGGATATCGAGTTGCTTGCAGTTTGTTGCTGCAATGTCTAGGGCTTCATCACGGTAACCCTTGATGCCCTCATCAACCGTTACTGCGGTAAGGTTGGTTTTTGGCCTGGACCGCTTGAGCTTCGCCAATATGTGCAGCAGGCTGAGGCTGTCTTTGCCGCCTGAAACCGCCACGGCTAAATGGTCGTCGAAGTTGAGCATGTGGTAGCGTGTGATGGTTGCGCGTACTTTGGCTTCGATGGATTGGGTGAAGCATTTTTTGCACAGTCGCTCGCCTGAATATTGCCTGTAGAAGAAGGCTTCTTTGGTTTTGCAGGCACTGCAGACAGCGGCATTCATTAGGGCTTAACCTTTGATAACCTTTGATTGGTGGATTAAACTAAATAAACAATGCAGTACTAAATGTAGGAATTGGCGCTTTAAGATGGCTGTTAAACCGACCAAACACGGAGACTTCAAAGAGGTAACTTATTCTAGTGCACGCTGGGCAATGCTAAAAGAGCTCCGAGCTAAAGCGGTTGGGGTCATGGAGGCGCTGGAAATGTTTCATCTGCAGTCGCTCACGCACGGCAGTATAGCCAGAGGAGACGTAAAATTGGGCAGCGACGTGGATGTGTTCATTCCTGAAGTACAGAACAGTTTCTTGGTGGAAACCGCCCTTGAAAAAGCCAAAATACCTGTCAACTCGCGGTTAATTGTTCAAGCCACGCCATCCTATGCGATGAAAGCACACATTGAAATCGACGAGAAAACAACGGTTTCGTTTCCGCTTATGGAGATGCGCCGAGTTGAGAGGGAATTTTACAGGTTCGGCGGCGAAGTAAACCTAAACCAGCTTAAAGCGGATGTTCGGGTTGCAGGCGTGGATAAGCGGCTTATGCTCATTGAACCCACTGAGAAAGGACATGTGGAAAGCAACGTTGTTGGCAGGGAAGAGTTTACCGCTAAAATTCTCGGAGTCGCCGCCGAGACCGTTTTGGATAGGGTTCATGCTCTGTTGAAGCGTGATGCGGTTGGCAGAACAGGGGTTTTTGTTAAAAAAGAACTGATGCAGGATGAAACTTTTGAGTTAGCCCTAAAAAAACTCGCTGACTTGAATCCTGCGGTTCGGCGAAGAATGAAAAAGTAGGTTTATGGGGGAGCGGGGTAGTAGATGAGTTCTTTTTCTTCGAGCAGCAATTGGATTTTGTCGACTGCTTCGTAGACTTGTTCTTCTTTTTTGGCGCCTACGCAGACGAGTTTTCCAGCTGAGAAGATTAGGAACACTACTTTAGGTTCATCCATACGGTAGACTGCACCGGGGAACTGTTCCGGTTCGTACATGACCTTGCTGAGTTTGTAGACTAAGCTTTCTAAGTCGATTTCGCCGCCTAATTCTGCTGAAGCCACGATGTTTTGGATTATCACGATTGGTTTTTCTGTTATCTGGATGCCTTCGCTTCGAAGTTCTTTGACGACTTTGTCTACTGCGCTTCGTGATTCTTTTTCAGATTTAGCGCCTGTACAGACCATTTTGCCGGTTCCGAAAATGAGTGTGGCTGTTTTTGGTTTTTTTATTCGAAAAACTAGCCCTGGGAAGACGCTGGGATTGTATTCTGTTTGAGGAAATTTTTCTACAATTTTTTGTAAGTCGATTTTCTGGTTAAGTGAGACTGAGGCTACGATGTTTTGGATCTTAATGATTGGTTTTCTTTTACTCATGTCAACTCACGGTTGAGTATTTAAATGGAATAGGGGTATATAACAGCATCTCTTTATAAAGGGCTCTTGAGCGCTGGTTTGGCTGGTTTATGAACTCTATCGTTTGTACTCTAGTGCTCAAAACAGACTATACCCCCCTATAAATAGGGTCAACGTTTGCAGGGTTTGAAATGTTGGGCTGGTTTGCGTGTGTTTTTGGGTAGCGGTTGGCTTTAAGTATTTGTGGTGGGTTTCTTGTGTTTTCTCATCGTTTGCGGTTGCGCTGGTTGCTTGGAGAAACCTCTACCTCTCTGTGTGACCTCCCCCTCCCTTATATAAAGCGCCAATTTCAACATGTTAATGGCTGCAAAAACCGCCAATACCAACCTCCCCTCTTAGCAATTTCAGAAAAACCTCTTGCTCTCCCCACAAACGCTTAACATACCATTAAACGATAAACATGTAGGCATTTCTTAGCCGAATTGAAAGGGTGTAGGAGGGTTTAGGGCTTGATTTGTAATGTGCTAATGGGTTTCACTGAGTTGTGGTGTCCCTGTATATTGGGAACCTTAGCAACGCCGCGATTCCGCCCAGTGCTATGAGTTTTGCTCCTGCTTCGTGTTCGGTGCTGATTACGGCTATGCCTGCGTTGCGTTTTTCGGTTTCATGCATGAGTTCCTCCAGTTTAAGCCGTTGCTCCTCTTCCGCGTCCCTGAGCGTTGTGTCGGCTACGATTAGTTTTTCCACGGCGCCCATTTTGACCGCGTTCTCCACTGCATCCAAGCCGTACGTGACTGTTCCTTCACCCTTGCCTAAGCGCTTCATAACTTCCTCCATCGTCTCCGTCTCGTCCACAATGCGCAGTTGATGGGAAGCTTTCAACAGGACGCCCGAACGCAAAGCCTCGTAAATGCCTGCTGTGCCGCCGTTGTTGACGCTTTTCACATCCACAACCGACTTGCTCATTTCTTTGGCTTCTTCTGAAAGATAACTGGCAAAATCGCCCTTAACAAAACCTGCCCCGACAATCACTATTAGGCTGTGGTTGTGTGCCCATAGTTGGTTTAGGCTGGTTAGTGCGCGTTTGAAGTATGCTTTTGTGGCTTCCACGCGTTTGTCGGCTTCGTGTTTTCCTGGCAGGTGCATGCGTTCTTCGACTTTGATTTCTACGCCGTACTGTTTGGTTTCGGCGATGGCGAAGCCTTCGTCGTCTATGGAGAGTATGAGCATGGGTTTTTCGGTTTCGCTTGCCCTCGTAAGACGGTCGAGAATGTGTTTTGGCCACTCTTTTTTAACGATGGTTACGGGCTGATTCAACGCTATGCTGAGCGTGTGGTGAGCTCCCGTGGGAACAATGTCTGGCGCATGACAAATCAAACCGTGAACGCGAAGTTTCCCCAGAAACTTGTCCCAACCAACCGAAATTACTTTCACGCCCATGAAAGCTGAAAAACGCTCACCGCTTTTAGGACGCGCCCCTTCAGTGTCGCTTTTTATGGCTCTTGAACTGTAAGCGTAAACCTCATCACCGTTGTAGATGACGTTGTATAGGTGCCAAAGGTCGTCTGGCGAATCTGGAACCACCTTAACGAAACCTTGGCAAATGTTCTTCTCTATAACCTTCACAGTCAAGACAACTCTGCAGTTAGCTGTATGCGAAGGAGTAGAAATATACTACGGAAATCATCAGTCCTAAGGTTTACTTAAAGACAAAACTCAGGTCCTTTCCTCAAACTTAAAAAACTGCAAGTTCCTCCGCGAAGCCCAAATACTCCGCCAAGACGCGAGAATTTCCCAAAAATGGGCAAGAATGTATCTCTGCAGATATTTGGCAGACAAATCGGGAAAAACTGAAAAAAACAGTGAAGTAATTGGGAGACCAGAAGGCAACTTACTGCTTAATAGTCATTTTTCGTTTACTTTACAAATCTTTTGTTAATCTAAAAAAACCCGTAAAAATTGTTTCGCTTCAGCTTTTTTACTCCCAAAGGCTTAAATTTTAGTCCAAATATCTTCGTTAAAAAAGCATACAGGTTACCTGATATGCCGAACACAAAAGAATATTCAGCATATTTGACTAAACGAAAAGAGGATTAAAAATGTCTGTTGTACCTTCAAGTTTTGAGCAAATGGCGCTGTATGGCGTAGTTGGAATAGCCATAGGCGCGTTATTTTATGCACTTTTCCTTAGAAAACAAATATTGAAAGAGGACACCGGTTCCGAAAAATTAAAAACCGTTTGGAGCGGCATCAAATCCGGCGCGAACGCCTACTTGAAAACCCAGCTCAAGTCCGTAGTGATTTTTATCGGTATCCTAGGCATTTTCCTCTATGTAACTTCGGCAATAGCTCCGCCAGTCGCCCTTGATACTAGTCCGATTCTAATAACAATCGGGCGAGTCGGAGCATTTTTGATGGGAGCCTTTTTCTCAGCAATGGTAGGCTTTTTTGGAATGAACATGGCAGTTCAAGGAAACATTCGAGTTGCCGAGGCTTCAAGAAGAAGTTTCGGTGATGCTCTCAGAATAGCTTACCGCACAGGAACAATCACGGGAATGCTCTGCGATGGGTTAGGCCTTCTCGGCGGAACCTTAATCTTTCTCATCTTCACGCGAGATGCCCCAGAAGTTTTGTTAGGGTTCGGTTTCGGCGGTACCTTGCTAGCATTATTCATGCGAGTAGGCGGCGGAATCTACACAAAAGCCGCGGACATCGGCGCAGATCTTGTAGGAAAAGTTGAAAAAGGCATTCCAGAAGACGACCCTCGAAACGCCGCAGTAGTTGCAGACCTCGTGGGAGACAACGTAGGCGACTGCGCAGGCATGGCAGCAGATATTTTCGAATCTTACGAAGTGACGATGGTTTCGGCGTTACTTCTCGGTTTAGCGCTAACACCATTCGGATTCAAATGGATTATATTTCCACTTTTAGCCAGAGGATTCGGTGTTATCAGCACCATCATTGGGACATACGCGGTTTCTCTTTGGCCAGAAAAGCTTACGAAAGGCGACGCTTTCAAAGCCATGGATCTTTCATACGACCTTTCAAGCGTCATCTCAGCAGCTGGCTTTCTAGCTTTAGCGGTATTCTACGTTAACGACATCAGAGTTTTCTTCGCTACCGCTATGGGTTTAGTTCTAGCAATAAGTTTCAACAAGCTTGCAAACCACTTCACTAACCCAAACAAGACTCCAGTCAATGCCGTAGCTGCATCAAGCAAAACTGGACCCGCAACCGTTATACTGCAAGGTCTTTCACTGGGCTTTGAAAGCACAGTCTGGACAGCTCTTCTCATAGCCCTCACTATTGTGGTCTCCCTCATAATTTGGGCAGGAGCAGGAATAACATTCGCATTCTACGGCGTAGCGCTCGCAGGCATCGGTATGCTTTCGCAAACAGGCAACACAGTAGCTATGGATACGTTTGGACCCATAGTAGACAACGCAAACGGCATAGGAGAGATGGCTGGACTAGAAGAAAAGCCCCGCCAAATACTAGCTGACCTAGACGCTTCCGGCAACACAACCAAATCAGTCACTAAAGCAATGGCTATCGCTTCAGCTGTACTGGCAGCCGTATCACTTTTTGCAGCCTTCACCGCAACCGTACACGTAAATCTTGACATAGCCGCAGACCCAATGGTCTTCGTGGGCTTGTTAATCGGTGGATCACTACCATTCCTGTTCAGCTTCATATCAATCAGGGCAGTCAGCAGAGCCGCAGGTAAAATAATAGAGGAAGTGCGAAAACAATTCCGAATCCCCGGCATAATGGAAGGACTGAAACTTCCCGACTACGCCGCAGTAGTTAAAATCTGCACTTCGGCAGCTCAACGCGAACTCGCCAGCATCGCCATCATCGCTATACTTTCGCCGTTAATCGTTGGAATCTTGCTTGGCGCCGCAGCATGGGGAGGATTCTTAGCAGGCGTAATAGTGACAGGTCAACTCTTAGCTGTGTTTATGGCTAACTCTGGTGGAGCTTGGGATAACGCGAAGAAGAAAATAGAAGACGGCTACTACGGAGGTAAAGGCTCAGAAAACCACAAAGCCTCAGTAATAGGCGACACCGTAGGCGACCCCCTCAAAGACACAGCTGGACCAGCACTCAACCCAATGATTAAAGTGATTAACCTGATTTCACTGTTGTTCTCAGGCGCAATCTTGGCAGTCAGAGAAGTTTGGCTCTATCAAATACCTAACACGGAATTCAAACTACCGGTCCTTGCAGTTATTCTCTCCGCAATCTTGATAACGATAGTTGGATTCGCCATAATGTACAGCAAACGAGAAACACAAGAGGAAGCACAAAAAGTCGCTGAAGACGCTCCATCAAAATAGTTCCCCACTTTTTCGACAATGGGGTGAGTTTTCCGAAGGGGAAACTAAACCCCTAAACGAGTTTTTTTTAAACATCTCTTTTCTTATGAAGGCAATTTTACACAAAATCCTCGACGCGTTCTCTATGAGTGCTTTTTTAAGGAACCACGATTATATGCATCTACAACAAAATATATCGTTTGCAAACTTGGCTCAGGGATGTATGATGGTCGCAAAACTGGTCGTGTTGAAAGTTGGAACCAGCGCCATAACCAACAACGAAGGAAACTTGGATACTGAAGAAATGGGTAAACTCGCTCATCAGATAGCTGTCGCTATGAAGCAAGGCGACAAAGTAGTGCTCGTAACGTCAGGAGCGGTTGCAGCTGGCATCGCTGAGCTGGGAATCCCGCCAAAGCCGAAAGATGTGGCTTTTCAGCAAGCAGCCGCAGCAACGGGACAGAGCGTTCTTATGGCAAAGTATCGGGAACTCTTCAAGAAATTTGATTTAAAAGTTGCCCAGATACTTCTAACTGCAGAAGACCTATCCAACAGGCCATCCTATGTGCATACCTGTGAAGTGTTAGGGTTACTCTTGAAAATCGGTGTAGTCCCAATAATTAACGAGAACGATGTCACATCCGTGGACGAACTCATGCGCACTGAGGGCTACAAAGTAAATTTCAGCGATAACGACATTCTCGCTGTTCTTGTTGCAGGAGCAGTCTGCGCTGATTTAGTGATTATTCTCTCTGATGTTGAGGGCTTGTACACGGCTGACCCATCACAACCAGGGGCGGAACTGATAAAAACGGTTGACGCAATCACTGCTGAACTAAAGGGTTCACTGAATGGCAAAAGCAAGCTTGGCAGAGGCGGCATCCAAAGCAAAATAAAAGCAGCTGAAATCGCCACCTCCTGCGGTATTCCTTTAGTTATAGCAAACAGCCGAAGAGAAAACGTGATACGCGACATTCTTGCTGGAAAAGACGTGGGCACTTATTTTAAACCTCAAAGTCGCATGCCAGCCGTGAAACGTTGGATAGCTTACGGCGCTGCAGTAAAAGGCACCATTCACGTTAACGAAGGCGCAAAGAAGGCGATTTTGGACGGGTCAAGCCTGCTGCCTGTTGGAGTAACCAAGGTTGTCGGCATCTTTGACGTGGGCGATGTAGTCAGCCTTGAAGACGATAATCATGTTGAGTTTGCAAGAGGTAACCCCAACTTTAACAGCAGTCAGTTAAACCTAATTAAAGGCTTACAGGTAACAGAGGTACAGAAGAAACTCGGGTCCGATAAACCAAAAGAAGTTATCGAACACCGGAACATACACCTGATTGAGGAAGAAAAATGATTAAGGAAATATGCCTAAAAGCCAAAGCGGCCTCGGTTGAAATGGCAAAGCTCTCAGCAGACGCAAAAAACACGGCTCTCTGCAGGATGGCAAACGCATTGGAAGCTAACGTTGAAAAGATTTTGGCCGCAAACAAAGCGGACGCGGAAGCCGCCAAAGCTAAAGGACTCAAATCGGCGTTGCTTGACCGTTTAGCTTTGGATCAGACGAAGATTCAAACCATGGCTAAAGAACTCAGGGAAGTCTCAGCGCTCGCCGACCCGATTGGCACTATCCTCAGCAGTTGGACACGCCCAAACGGCTTGATAATCAGCCAAGTTCGCGTGCCATTAGGCGTTGTTGGCGTAATTTATGAGTCGCGTCCTAACGTTACTTCGGATTCTGCTGGAATCTGCATAAAATCGGGCAACGCCGTTATCCTTCGCGGAGGCTCCGACGCATTAAACTCTAACGTTGCCATCGGCGAAGTCTTGCGGGATGCGTTGGCTGGGACGAATGTGCCTGTTGACGCGGTTCAAGTGGTAAATTCGCCTGAGCGCAGCGTTGCGGAAGAGTTGATGGGCATGCGCGAGTACATTGACGTGCTCATTCCTCGTGGAGGCGCAGACCTAATCAAAACCGTCGTGGAGAAATCCCGTATTCCCGTCATCGAGACTGGAACGGGCAACTGCCATGTTTACGTGGAAGAAGACGCAGACTTAGAAAAAGCAACGCCCATAGTGATAAACGCCAAATGCCAAAGACCAGGAACCTGCAACGCCGCTGAGAAATTGTTGGTTCACAGCAAAATCGCAAAACAGTACTTGCCAGTGGTGATTGCCGAGCTAAAAAAGCAGGGCGTGGAAGTCCGCGGTGACGAAGAAACCCGCAAAATCGTTCCCGACGTAAAAGTGGCGACCGAGCAGGACTGGTACACCGAATACCTAGACCTCATCATAGGCGTCAAAGTCGTCAAAAGCTTAGACGAAGCCATCGCCCACATCAACAAGTACGGCACCCACCACAGCGACAGCATCCTCACCGAAGACTTCACCAAAGCCATGCAGTTCATACGTGAAATCGATTCCGCCGCGGTCTACTGGAACGCTTCAACACGGTTCACCGACGGCAACCAGTTTGGGTTAGGCGCTGAAATCGGCATAAGCACCCAGAAGCTTCATGCACGTGGACCCATGAGCGTCCAGCATTTAACCACGACGAAATATGTTGTTTTGGGCGATGGGCAAATCCGAAAATAAAAAGTGCGACCTCCCAAGTTCACGTTCTCCCTTTACTTAAAGGGTGTTTCTACGGTATTTTAGCGTTTAATTTAGTTGCTTTTCGATAGCCTACAGTAATTAAGACCAATGAACCAGCTGAAAGGGCGATTATCGGTGAACCAATGTAATACCCAGTAACCTGCCAGTCGCCGCCGCCCGTGAAAGCGACAAAGGCAAGATAAGCGAGAATTGGACCAGACAGAACGCCACAGGTTAATACGGAGACTACACCCACAATGGAAACCCACAAACGTTTCTTAATTAAAAGCAGTATTCCGCTAACTATGGCGACAGCAGACGCCAATAGATACAAGTATCCTAGGTATCGAAACGGAGATGGCGGGGTATATGGGCCAGCATTATATGTCTGAAAGATCAACCCCCACAATACAGCGATGGAAGCTGCAATAAGCATCATAACCCCTGCTATCGCATAGAGAATTCGGATTTTATGCTCTTGTTTCATCAGCGCTCATCCTTATGCGGTAACCTACGAATAGTTAATAACGATTATGTTGCAAACGAAAACAAAGAAGAAGAAAGAAAAGATTTGTCGGTTGGTTTTATGGGACGATGAAGGGTTAATCCTATTTTTTTACATGCTAATGGCTTGAAAAACCGCCAATACAGACCTACCCCCTTAGTGAAATAATAGCCACCCCTCTATAGTTTCTGCATTGAACCACTAATAGGCTCCAAATATAGTGGAAAAATAAGTTGGGCAAATAAGAGCCCATTCTTTGCTCGATGAGTGACTATACCCTGTTTTTAGGGCAGTGGCGTGATTAGTTGAAGTTGACGTGTGGCGGGTTCAAGCAGGTTTAAGACTAACTGCGGGAACAGCCCCAAGACCAGTAATGCTGCGGCCAAGATGAAGATGGGGATGAGTATGCGTTTGGATTCTTTTATCACCGTTGCATCTTTGCTTTTCCTTGCGTACATGTAGTGTATCAGTCTAAACAAGTAGGCGGCTTGAAGGACGCTTGTCAAGACGCCTATGACTGCCAGCCAACTCAGGTTTGCTTGAAGTGCGGATGTGAAAACTAGGTATTTAGCCATGAATCCTCCTAAAGGTGGAACCCCAATAAATGATAATCCAGCAATTACAAGTGCTAAACTTGCAAGCGGCAGTTTCTTGCCAATACCTGAGAAGTCTTCTAAGGTTTTGAATCCATGTTTGTTTATTATACCGACTACCATGAACGCGAGCGCTGTAGTGATACCGCCGATTAAGAAGAAGTAGAGGTTGCCGATTAGACCGAGTGAGGTATAACTTGTTATTGCTATTAGGTTGTAGCCGACGTCTGCGACGCAGATGTACGCTATTAAGCGTTTTACGTCGTTTTGGATTAGGGCGAATATGTTACCAGCTATCATGGTTAAGGCTGCCAGGATGGCTAACATGAAAGTCCAATCTAACGTTGCATTTGGACCTTTTGGAATTACAATATACAACAATATTCTTATGAGAATATAGTAGCTGCCTTGGTCAACAAGAGCTGAGAGGAAAGCTGATGATGGCGCTGGGGCTGCCGTGTATGCGTCAGGTAGCCAGAAGTGAAAGGGAACGATTGCGGCTTCAATCGCGTAGCCAGCAGCTATGAAAACGAAAGCGAGTATGAGGAGACTCTTGTCAGATACAGCTATCGTAGTTAAGGCATCTCGCAGGGCTATGAAGTTTAGGGTTCCAGTTATGCCGTAAACGATTGAGAGCCCGAAAAGCACGAATGCAGAAGCGATGATTACCATTACTAAGTACTTTAGGGTGGCGTTGAGGCTGAACGCGTTTTTGCGGTACATCATCAGGAAGGCTGCCGCGGCTGTTGCTGCTTCCCAGAAGATAAAAAATGTTAAGAGGTCGCCTGAAAGAACAGCGCCCAGCAAGGCCGCCGTGAGCATCAGCATTATGGCGAAATATCTGTCTGAGGGTCGCTCGTTTGAGTTAACGAAGAAAACCGTATAAATCACGACTACTGCGCTGATTGCGACGATGATTATTGCCATGTAAATTGATATGGCGTCTACAAGGAAGGAACTTGAAATTATCGAGGATGCGCCACCGTTTAAGGTTAAGTTCAGAAGTCCCGGGTTGGCTATGCTGTAATAAGTTAATGCTAGGTTGGCTACGGTTGCGCCTGCAATTATGAAGACGACTATAAACCAGCCGAGGGTCAAGGCGGTTTTATGACTACTTTTCCTAACAATTTTGAATACGGGAATTGTCAGTAAAGCAGAAATAATTAAGCTTATTATTGGTAATGAGATATCTAGGATTTCAACCATTCAGAGATCGCCTTAAGTTTTTTAGCCAAATTGCACCGTTTGTATTAGATTTAGGAAAGGAGTCGGATAGATCCCTATTATGATGACCATGACTACCACAATTGCGAGGGCGATTTTCATGTATTTGGGTACTTCAACGATTTTTTTCTCTCCCCAGTTTTTATTGGAACCGAGAAAAACGCGTGAAGTGAATCTTAGCGAGTAAGCAAGTGAGAGCACTGTTGCAACGAGCATTAAAACTGTAGGGAGTATGTAGAAGCTGTCAGTAGCCATTACTTGGAAAGCGCCAATGAATATCAGAACCTCGCTTATGAAGCACGCAAACGGAGGCGCTCCAGCGATGCTTAAAGCGGCTATAGTTGCTGAAACTGCTGTAAACGGCATTTTGCCTGCTAATCCGCCCATTTCGCGGATGTCTCGTGTTTCCGTTTGATGCATGACTGCTCCGGCGGAAAGGAAGAAAAGACCTTTACTTACAGCGTGGCTGAGGATATGAAGAATTGTTCCAGCTATAGCCGTAGTTGAAACAACTAAGACTGCAGTTCCAGCAACCGCGTTAGAGGGAAACAGTGAGATACCAAACATGATATAACCCATGTGGGCGATGCTGGAGTAGGCGATAAGCCGTTTTATGTCTGTTTCCACCAGCGCAATTAGGGAGCCGAAGAACGCAGAAATTATGCCAAAGATTGCCAATGCATGCAGGAAGTTTAATGCGAAAGCTGGGTCGGCTAAGTTGACTGCTGGAAAAACAACACCCAGTGATAAACGCAGAATTGCGTAAGCTCCTGCGCTGATAATGACTCCGCTAAGTAACGCAGACATCGTTGCTGGAGCTTCAGAGTGGGCATCTGGCAGCCACATGTGCACGGGCACAATTGCCATTTTAACGGCGAATCCAGCGGTCAGGGCGATTAGGACCCACTTGACAACGTCGGGGAAGGCAGTCGTCAGTAGGGCGGTTTGAGCTTGGAACATGTCAGTGAAGCCTGTTAGCCAGTAGATTGCGCCTATGCCTAAGAGCACGAAGACGGCGCCTGCATGTGTGAATATGAAGAATTTGAATGCTGCCTTGTATGAATCACGATAGCCCCAGTTGCCCACGATGAAGTAGGCGGGAACTAGCATTAACTCCCAGCAGAAGTAAAATAGTATCAGGTTGGATGTTATGAATACGCCCACAAGACCGATGGATAGCATCGTTAAAAGGGCATAGTAAACTGCAACGTTTTTCTTGCCTTCCATGTAGTTTATAGAGAAGAGAGCAGCAGCGAAAATTAAAATGACACTTATAATTGCTATTGAAACGCTCATGCCATCCGCAAAAAGCGAAAAGTCGGCATTCAAAATCTGAATCCAAGCGTGGGATTCCACATACCGGTGGCCTGGATTATTAAGAATCGCCGGAACAGTTGTTAAAAGCAACGCCAAAATAACCAATGCTATTAAAGCAACAAAAATGGCTGCGGCTTTATTTGATTTTTTCCCTGTTAAGTAAACAAAGGGTATGCTGATAGCCGGGAGAGCGAATACTGCTAGTAAGGTAAAGGACATTTTTTTTACACTCCTATCGTTAATATTATAAGGATTGCGATTAGTATGAAGCCGAGCACTGCTGCGGCGATATAATTCCTGAGGGATGTCGAAGGCGCTTTCTTCATTTTCGAGACTCCGGTCAGCGTCTTATTGGCTAAGACATTTATTAGTTTATCCAGTGATTTGTCCGCATAAACATCAAGGTAAACATGAACTTCGTTTGCAAGATGAATAATTGTTGAAGCAAACTTTTGTGGAAAGAGACTAATCATACCCTCAAAACGTCTAACACCATCGGAAACGTTTGAAATGCCCCTTGCTATACCTCCGTAAACATCGTCAAAGAAGTAGCCGTGGCTGAGAATAGTTGTAAGTGGGTTTTTACCTGCTGCGATGTTTCGGACACCTTGGTAGTTCTTGTAGTATGAGTAGTATGCAATCAGTCCGGTGGGTATTAGCAGGGATAGGAAGATGGGTGTTTCTAAGTTTGTGAAGGCTCCAAGTAGAGAAGTTTCTAAAGATACGTGCATGAAACTTGCGACTAATGGCTCAGCGAGTCCCCAAACGATACATAAGCCTGCAAGAATCATGGCTGGGATGAGCATGACTTTTGGTGCTTCATGAACATGCTGTTTTTTTAAGTGTTCAGACTCTTTTCCCATGAACACCAAACTGAACATGCGGACACTGTACGCGAAGGTTATGGCGGTTGTGGCGTAGAGCAGAATGATTTGTATGAGGTTTCCTGCGTCGGTTACGCTGGTGATGATTAAGCCTTTGCTGAAGAACGCTGCAAAAGGCGGCAAGCCACTTGTGGTAATTATCATTATAGCCATTAAAATGAATGAAATCGGCATGGTTTTCTTAAGACCGCCCATCAAACGCATGTCACGGGTGCCAATGGCGTGTATAATGCCTCCTGCGAGGAGGAATCCGAGACCTTCGAAGAAAGCGTGGCTTATCATGTGGAATAAACTGGCGAACCAGCCGATGGATGCAGCTCCTTCAACAGCTGTGCCTAAACCAGCCATCATGAAGCCGATTTGGCTAATGGTTGAGTATGCGAGGACTCCTTTGATGTCGGTTGTTGTTAGGGCTAATGTTGCGCCAATTATGGCGGTTAACACTCCTATCCAGGTGACTACTGGGAACCAGAGAGGTTGCAGTGCAGCAATTAGCACGGGTGCAACTGAGAATATGAGTATGAACCTTGCAAGCAAGTAGATACCTGCTTTGACCATTGTTGCAGCGTGTAAGAGGGCGCTGACTGAGGTTGGTGCTTCCATGGCGCTATAGAGCCAAGTGAACAATGGAAGCTGCGCGGACTTTGCAATTGCGCCGCCTAAAACCAAGAACGCAGCAATAACCAGAAGGCCAGTATCCAAAGTTCCTGCTGTGGCCGCGGTCTGGATGCCATTTATTATTCCATGGAAACTGAAGGTTCCGAACATAGTAAAGAGGATGCCTATGGCTGCAAGCAAGGCGATGTCGCCGATGCGGGTCATGATGAAAACTTTAGTGCCTGCCCGGACAGATTCTGGCCGCTTGTACCAGAACGAGATTAGTGCATACGAGCATAAGCCTACCATTTCCCAGAAAATGAACATCTGGATCAAGTTATCTGAGATTACTAGGCCTATCATTGAACCGATGAAGAGGAGCAGTAGGAAATAGTATCGTGTTAAACCTTCTTCGCCTTTCATGTAGCCTAGCGAGTAGATGGCAATGATTAACCCAAAGAAGGCAACCAGCGTAGTGAATAAAACACTGAGCGGGTCAATGAACACTCCAGCGCTAATGCCTGTGATCCAAGCAACCGAAGTGCTTGTGGCTTCACCAGAACCGAAGAAAACGCCGGGCACCAGTGAAAGCGCCAAGCCGGCAGTTATTACTGAGATTGCCACTGCGAAGTAGTTTCTGGCTTTAGCGCTGTATTTTGCGATTAATGGAACAAATAAGCTGGCTATAAGCGGAAGGATCCAGACAAGCCATGACGAGACATCTTCAAGAATCATTATGCTTCAACCTCACTTTCATCTTTATCTTGAATCAGCTGCACTATTTTGCTGATGTCGCTTGTTCCGTACTTCTTGGCTACAATAACAAGCAACGCCAAAATTACTCCGCTAATGGCGGTATCTGTTGAGAACGCTAAGATCAGGAATGCTTCTCCTAAACCTACACCTGCGGCAGAAGCAAGTATAACAAAATTTAACGTGGCTGCAGTAGCGATTAACTCTACTGAAATGAAGACTTTCAGGAGTTGACGGTTGGTGAGCAAGCCGTAAATTCCGACTGCCAGCATCACTAAGGATAATATGACAAAGTCCATTATTTCCCACCCTTCTTCTTCTCATATAAGACAATAGCGATTCCTAACGCCACCGTCAAAATAACCAGAGCCTGCAAAATAACATCCAAGCCCCGCACGTTCCACAATGCGTCGCCGAAAGAAATGTTGGAAGCAGCTGCCCCTGTGGCACCTGAAACAGATAGAAAAATCGCTGGTAACGACAAAACTGCTCCAGCGCCAATTAAAGCGCCAGTACGTTTAGGGGAGGTTTTCTTGGTTGGTTTATCGCCCAACATTTCGCCTGATAAGAAAAGGATGGCTAATGTGCCCACACCGACGGCAAACTGGAAGATAGCTGCAAAGATTGCGCCGTTTAACACGTAAATTAATGCAGTGAAAAAGAAAGTTCCTGCCAATGCCGCAACGGAATAGATGACTTCGTCGAGGAAGAGCGCCAATACGGCGGAGATTATTAGGCCTACTGCGAGAATTTCAAAGATCACTGTGATTTAGCCTCCGTAGCGTTTGGGTTTGGCTTCATGATTAATGCGAATTTGTCAGTTGTGGCTAACTCGTAGAAGTCGGAGCTTTTTATTGCCTCTCGGGGGCAACTTTCAACGCATTGGTGGCAGAAAATGCATTTGTTTAGGTTGATTTGGGGGCGTTTCCTGCCTCCTTCAATCTCAACGATTTCAATTGCTTTGGCTGGGCAATCTCGGACGCATACTCTACAGTTGGAGCCAACGATTGATTGTACATCTAAAGTTAGCCCATTCTTGCCTGTTCCGATGTCGATGATGTTGCAGGATTTAATCTCGTAAACTGTCTTACCTCGGGCATCGTCGGGAAGCTTAGGTTTCACGAAAGGATACTTTGTTGTGGCTGGCTTAGTGAATATGTGGGATGCTGCCCGTTTGAATATTGGAGATATGCGTGATTTTTTCGTCATTGTTAGACCACCAATGGGTAAACCCATGTTACCAATGCAACGGTGAGCATCAAGGATAGTAATGCAGCGGGCAAAAGGATTCTCCAGTTGCCTGATAAGACTTGGTCGATGCGGAAGCGGGCAAACACGCATGTGATGTACTCGGTTATAGTTACGACTACTAG
Source organism: Candidatus Bathyarchaeota archaeon (assembly GCA_003141855.1). GTDB lineage: Archaea > Thermoproteota > Bathyarchaeia > Bathyarchaeales > Bathycorpusculaceae > Bathycorpusculum. The sequence goes on from PLNS01000027.1 coordinate 137,813, forward strand.
CAGTTTGAGGACAAACCACAAGGTATACCAGAACCATGATGCCCCGAAGAACACTGGTCCGTATGGTCCGCCGAGGAACAGTTCAACCACTAAAGCTGAACCGAAGACCACTTGCACATCGCGTGTTAAGTGTAGGAAGGCTAGTTTTGCGCCTGTGTATTCGGTTTCTAATCCGCCGACGAGTTCACTTTCTGCGTGAGGAACGTCGAAGGGGTCTTTTTCGAGTTCTGCCTGCATAGTTATGATGAATAGGACAAAAGCCCATGGCGCTAAAAGTATGAATGGAATGACCTGGCTTGAAGCTATCGTGGCAATACTTAAGCTTCCAGCAATGAAAGCAGGCGTTAACGCGATTAGGAAGAGCGGTATATCATAGCCCAAAAACTGGGTTAACACTCTTGCTGAGCCAATGGTGCCGTATGGATTGCATGATGCCCAACCAGCAAGGAACAACAAAAAGTTGGCGATTGTTGCAAACGCCAAAATAACGATCAAGTCGCCGCTAAAACCATTGACGGAAAGAACGCTTGCGCCGTCAACGGGTATGAAACAGAAAGCAAAAACCATGATTGTAAAAGCAACCAGAGGCGCAAACTTGAAAACGGTTTTTTTAGCTTCTCTTGGCGTAATATCTTCTTTTGTTAATAGTTTTATGAAGTCTGCTAAGGGCTGAAGAATACCTCCTGGACCTGCAACCATTGGACCGACGCGGTTTTGTAGGCGTGCTTCGATTTTTCGCTCCATCCAATCGCAGAATAACGTTAAGAGCAGTATGAAGGTGAAGCCTGGGAAGACGAGTATACGGAAGATTAGGGTAAAGTCGATCATTTCTGGGTCACCGGTCCGTGCATGAGAAGCATGGGTCTAAGCTAACAAAGTTGGCTGGAACATCAGCTATGCTCTCACCTATTGCTGTTTTGAGGAATGATGGAATGTTAGCGAATGTTGGGGTGCGGACTTTAACGCGGTCAGGCATGTCTGTTCCGTTGCTTTTAACGTAGTAGAAGAGTTCGCCTCTTGGGGCTTCAACGCGGTTTACTGCTTCGCCTGCAGGTACAGACCTGGGTGTGTCAATTCGGAAGGGTCCAGATGGCAGGTGGTCGACTGCATACTCGATGATGTTGATGCTTTCTTCAACTTCATCCATGCGAACATTCATTCTTGCCCATGTATCGCCTGTAGTGTAAACTATTTCTTTGAAGGGAATCTCGCCATAGGCTTCATAAGGTTCATCCTTGCGTACGTCTATGTCGACGCCTGAACCTCGAGCCACTGGACCAACCACTGAAAGCTTGAGTGCATCTTCTCTTTTGAGTACGCCTACGTTTTTCATGCGTAGCCTTAGTGTAGGTTCATTTTCGTAAATTTGTCTATAGAAGGGCAGTTTTCCGCGGAGGTCTTTGAGGGTAGCTTTGATTTTGGGGACATCAGTTTCTTTTATGTCTCGTCTTACGCCGCCGATAGTCATGAGTGACGAGTAAACGCGGTTACCGCTGGTTAACTCGATTAAATCCATAATTGGTTCGCGGTCTCTCCAGAAATACTGAAACAGGGTTTCATAACCGATTTCTAATCCTGCATGACCCAAAGTCAAAAGGTGGCTGTGTAGCCTGTTGAGTTCTAAAGCTACTACGCGGAGGTATTTGGCTCTTGGAGGAACCTCAGTTTTCAATATTTTTTCGACAGCTTCAACAAAGCCACAAGCATGGATACTATTGCAAATCCCGCAGATTCGTTCAACCAAGTAAACGTCTTGCAGGTAAGTGCGTGATTCAGTTGCTTTCTCGATACCCCGGTGAACGTAGCCTATTCGGGGTTCAACTTTAGTTACTATTTCTCCGTCAACTGTAACAGCGAATTTTTCAGGCTCCAACAACGCTGGATGCTGGGGACCGATGATAATTTTTACTAGCCTTTCATTCTCTGGAAGCTTAATTTCTTCAGATGGTGGTGTTGGGACTAGTTTTACTTCGCTTGCCTTAACATCTTTTCTTAATGGGTAAACGCCTTGAGGCCAATTTTCTGACAGGACAAAGTGTCCTAGGGTTGGGTGTCCCTCGAAGACTACGCCTAAAAGGTCGGCTACTTCCAGTTCATGGAAGGCGGCGCCTGGATGAAGGTCGACTATTGTTTGGATTTTCGGGTTTTCTTTAGGTACTTCAGCTTTTATTGTTACAAAAACGTTGGATGTGTGTACGTGGTAGTAGACGCCTATGTTTGCGCCAAGGTCTAAACCTGTTATGGCTGTTATGCCAGTCTTCTCATCCGCTTCAATCATTGATTGTAAAACATCGCGGTGTAAGCCGTTGTTGACGGTTATGGTGGCTGCGCCAAGTTTGCCTAGTTGAATTTGGACTTTATCGCCAAATTTGGATTTGATTAAGCTAATCATGTCTATGTTACTGTTTGGCAATTGGTTTTACCTCCTCAACTACTGGTTGAGCCGCATGGGCTACTACGACTTCTGGTTTGGCAACCTCAGGCTCTTTTGCTGGTTTAGGCTGTTTCTTAGCTTTAGGCGGATTTAACGCATTTAGAAGCTTAACGACTCCGTCAAGCATTGCTTCTGGACGCGGTGGACATCCAGGTATGTAAGCGGTAACTGGGATTACTTTGTCTACGCCGCCGACCACGTTGTAGTTTCCTTCAAAAACTCCGCCGCTGCATGCGCATGCGCCGATGGCTACGACGAATTTGGGCTGCGGCATCTGGTCATAGATGCTTTTTAGTCGTTCTGCACATTGCTGTGTGACGCAGCCAGTTACTAATAAGACGTCGGCGTGTCTGGGTGAGGGTTCGAGTTTTACGCCGAAGCGTTCAACGTCATATTTTGGCGTCAGCAGGGCAACTATTTCTATGTCGCAGCCGTTGCAGGCGCCAGAGTTAAAGTGCAAGACCCAAGGCGACTTTACTCGCGCCCACGTTTTTATGTCAGTCATTAATCTTTTCCTCCTTCGACAATAACCAAGCCTGCGACAAGAATTATGCCGAGGTAGAGGATTAAGAGAAGCGGGTTTGAGCCTGCTAAGGTGAAAGAAGCAAAAGCAAGAACTAAAACAGATGAGTCAAAGATTATGAAGTAAATTAGGTACTTGTATAACGATACGTTGATTTTTAACCCTTGGAAGGATACTTTTTCTCCGCAAGCGTATGCTGCTTGCGCGTTCTCGCTTATGGTGGTTTTAGGCGCTGATCGTTTGCCTAAAGTATAGATCACCATTGTTGAAATGAAGATTAATATGAAAGCTATGAGGCCTTCAACAATGCCCTCAACAATCATACTTTGTCTCTCCGTTCATGCTCTTAATCATTAAAGCCGCCTCGATGGTAGAGCTAAATTTGCATTTGTTATATCCAAAAGGCTTACTGTGAACGTATTTAAGTTTATCTGCGTAAAAACTGTGCAAGTAGGCAGTATTTTGCGTAATTGACAGATGATCGTCTCCCACGCAGCAGGCTTCTTCTCCAGCGAAACCTCCTAGTATACTCTCTGCACTCGCTCTTTTTTCTCCCATACTACCCCGAGCTAGTTCACATAAAAGAAACACACTTGCATTTAAATTTTAAGAACAAAAATATGCAAAATTTCATGCTTTTCCAAACTTACAGGACAAGCCAGAAAGAAAAGTTATTCTGTTTCTGCCGTCCCATGCCATCTTCGTTCCAAATAAAGAATCAAGCTGAAAAGTCCCCTGCTGGCGATAACAAGAATGAGCAGTTCAATCTCAGAAGCTCCGACAACTACAGTCCTTATGATCTCTGCACCAATAAAAATCTCTAAACCCAACGTTAAATATCCAGCCAAATAACGCGTGGATAAAGATGGCTGGTAAGGATCTTTAAGTTTCCGCTGCAGAAATCTAATCATTATCAAAGAAGCTCCAAAAGCAATCACACCGCCACCGAAAAGGTACAAAACGTCAGTTGCCAGGGTTAGGATAACATAAACTACTTCATAAATTGAACCACCAAGCGTGTATGTTGTACCGCCAGGTAATAGCGTAAAAACAAACTTCGGATTGATTAACGTTAAAACGGCGCCGATAACGGCTACTAGAACAACGATAAAAACTACTATAACCGTTAAAGAACTGACTGCTTTGTTGCTTTCAACTTGGTTTTCAGCCATGAAATCAAGGCAGCCTCAGATTAATTCACAAATTAAGGCAGATTACCTTAATAAAGGTAATTAACGGTTGCTTGACGTTTTTTAAAGATAACCTGAAAAAGAAAAAAGTTGAAAAGAAAAGTCTTAAACTTTAATTTCCTCAGCCAAACCAGCTTCTGGATACGGGAACAGATGAGCTTTGTCCAGCGGATAAGTAATCGTGACGTCTTCGCCGATCTTAACCCACTCCTCCGTCAGCGACGGCCTGTTGATAACGAAGCGGTCACCGTTTTCAAGCCTAATTTCATAACGAACAACTATACCCTCGAAAGTGGTTTTTTCAACTTTCCCAAACAAACTGTTCTCAGCCACAACATGCCCCCTTTTCATTTCGCAGGTTTCAGGCCTTATAGCTAAAACCACTCTTTCGCCCGGCTTTACATTCGACTGGTTTATGGCTTTAATCTTTAAGCCCTGTCGCAACTCAATTTCCGACTGGCCGTTTGCTTTAGTTATGTAGCCTTCTAAAAAGTTGGATTCACCAATAAAGTGGGCTACAAACAAGCTGTCAGGATGCATATAGAGTTCCTGTGAAGTTCCAACCTGCACAATCTTGCCTTTCTTCATAACTGCAATCCTGTCTGAAATGGACATGGCTTCAGCTTGGTCGTGGGTAACGTGGATTGCTGTCAGTTTGAGGTCTTTTGCCATTCGGCGAATTTCGTACCTAATCTCGTTGCGTACTTTAGCGTCAAGTTGTCCTAATGGTTCGTCCAAAAGCAGGGTTTTGGCGCCTGCTGCTAATGCTCGGGCAACGGCTATTCTCTGCATCATGCCGCCGCTTAACTCGCTGGGATAAGCGTTCAAGCGTTCGTTGAGCTTAACAAGCTCAAGCACTTCGTGTCCAATCGTTTCCGCCTGTTTCGCATCGTAGTTTTTGACTTTGGGACCATAGAGAACGTTGCTCCAAGCAGTCATGTGCGGAAACAACGCGAAGGTTTGGAAAACAAAACCGATGTCTCGGTCTTCAGGCGGCACTTTGTCGACGCGTCGGTCGCCGATGTAGATTTCTCCGCTATCCGGTTCGATGAGCCCAGCAATCAGTCTTAGCAAGGTGGTTTTGCCGCAGCCACTTGGCCCCAACAAAGAGAAGTATTCTTGGTCATGTACAGTTAAGCTAACGTCGTCTAGTGCGTAAAGTTTACCGTATTTTTTTGTGACGTTTACGACTCGGACATCGGGCATGATTTAGCTCTCTCCTTGTGAAGCGTTTTTGGTGTTTTTATCATTTGCCATTCTAAACCTTTCCTTTTCTAGTCAAAAGCCTCAAAACTAACAAGATGATGAAGCTAAACAGTATCAAGAAGCCGCAGGCTAAACCCACGGTTAACGCGTTGACTCCAGCGATTGGCGCTATGATTCCTCTTACGGAGTTCACCCAGTTAACAAGCAGCACAGGCGCAGTCACAAGCTTTGAAGTTACAGCTAACGTTGCACCCGTTTCGCTCACGCTTCGGGTAAAAACGATTATTGCGCCAGAAAGAATCGAGTATTTCGTGATAGGCAGCACGATTGTTTTGAAGACGGTGAAGGGTCGGGCGCCTAAGGTTCTGGCTGCTTCTTCCATGTCAACGTTTATTCGCTCCATCGCCGCCGACATGGACCTGACAAAGTACGGGTAAGTAATCGACAAATGCGCAAAAACCAGCAGGAGGAATTCAGGTATGCCGGGGACGCCTTGCCAGAAAAACTTTAAGGATATGCCTAATGCGATGGATGGCACGATTAATGGAATGTTGATTAGTGTGTCAAGGATTGCGGAGGGTAATTTGCCGAATGTTTTACGGGCAATCAGAATCGCCATCGGTATACCGGCGAGGATACCTAGCACCGTGACTATGGCGCCTAAACCGTAAGACAGCAGTAGACTTTGCCAAAAGCTAGCCCAAATACTCTGACCAGTGAAAGCCTGCACAAGAGTGTTTCCTGTTGCGATTGCTTGAAATGCTGGCAACGCAACAAAAAGCGAAGGAACCAGCACTATAACTATGAAAACCACCAAGGCTACGCTGTTACGTGACCACGCCGTTTTCTTGTAACTGAGCTTCTTCTCAACGAGCGGCAAGCCTTTGCCAAAAGGCAAAGTTAATTTTTGTCCTAAAACCCGAATCAAGCCGAATATGACGAGCGAAACAACTATCAGTATTATGCTGGCAAAAACTGTTCCTCCTTCATACGTGGCTTGAGTTATAGGTGCAGGTAAACCGCTTGCAAGCTGATTTTTCAAGCCCTGAATAAAGACAGGACCATTTATGAAAGCTCCCGCAACGATGAAGGTTGCACCCGTCTCCGAGAGCGAACGAGCAAAGGCAAGAGAAAACGCGGCTATTAGTGAGGGTTTTATGATGGGGAAGGTTACGGTTCTTGCAGCTGTTAATGGTGGAGCTCCGAGGGTTCGTGCTGCACGTTCATACTCCATCTTGTAATCCAACAATGCGCCAACTATGACTCGAACCACGACTGGGAACGAAAACGTGAAATGCAAAAGCATGACCAAAAGCCAACCGGGCGAAACCAAAGAATAACCAAAAAGCGAGGATATTCCACCGCTTGAACTCCAAAACAACAGAATAGAATAACCCAAAGCCGCGGTCGGCACGACAAAGGGAATATCTGCAAAGGTGTCAAGGACGCTTAGCCACCTTGATTTGCCGCGTGTAATCAACCACGCCAAAGGTACTCCTGCGAGGAGGTCTAAGGCGGCAACGATTAAGGCGATTATGAACGAGTTTTGGATTGCGACAAGCGCGGTATTCATCAATGCTGGCTGGTCGAGGACGTTTTGTACTGTGCCAACTTTTAGAAGGATACCGATTATTGGCGGTACGAGGATTATTGCAAAGAAGATGATGATTGCTGAAAGATAGAGGGTGTACTTTAAGGGTTTTTTAGAAGATAAGGTATTTAGTGTGTTCCAGAGTTTGCTAAGCACGGCGCCGCTCCTTTTCATTGAGAGTACGTTTTGCTTTAAAGTGGAAAATAATTCGTTCAAGTATATTAGCTGTTACATCAAACAGGCATTTTTCTCCATATTTCCGCGTCAAAGTACATAGTCAACATAAATAACCATAAACTATTGAGAACTCAATACTCTGAAATGATTTTGAAAATAAACAATATTCTTTTATCAACCTGTAAACAAAGGTTTAGTGGTGAATTTTTTGGAAGAAAGCCACAGAATAATGAAAAAGAGTTTTGAAACAGAAATGTACGTAGACGGAAATAAACTTCCCTTAAACAATTTTGTTCAGGAAACCATCGGCAACATAATGATGGGTTTCTCTAAAACTCTAAAAGGACTCGATCCCACGACGCCCGATTTGATTGAGGTAAAAATTAAGCGTTTATCCAAGCCAGCTGACGTCGACGCACACATTTACCCTGTCAAGTAGAATCAGCTTTTTAGCTGACTACTTTTCTAAACTGATACAAAGTTGCGCCCAATGTGATGACCGCTACCAAACCTATTACACCCCACGCGGGAAGTATTGTGCCCCAGTCGTAACCTGTAGTCATAAGTACTCTTATAGCGTTGACGGCATAGCTTATCGGATTAAACATCGAAATATCTTGCACCCATGATGGCATGAAACTAATCGGAAACAAAGCCGTACTAAGGAACAGGAGCGGAAATGTAAGGAATCCACCTATAGCGAAGACCGTTTCAGAGCTTCTTGTTCTCATACCCAAAGCCAAAGAAATGCCTGACCATGCAAGCCCAAAGAACGCGATCGTGAAGAATATAAGCAGAATCCCAACGACACCAGTAGTTACAAAGGCGCCCAAAGCATACGCTAAACCCAATATTATAGCTGATTGGACTACCACCCTGAAAGCGTCACTTGTTAATCGGCCCAATAAAATAGCAGGCCGTTTAACGGGTGTCACAAGCATTTTCTGCAGATAACCAGAGTCAATATCGGCCACTATCGAGTTTCCCGACTGAAGAGCACTGCCAAACGCGTTTTGCAAAAGGATGCCTGCTGTTGCGAACTCGAGATAACTTCCTCCAGGTAAGACAATTAAACTACTGAACTTTGATAACAATTGGGTGAATAGAACAAGGAAGATAATTGGTTGGAAAAGTGAGAAAAACAGTAGGATTGGGTTTCGTATCAGTTTTTTCAGGTATCTCACGAATATATAACCTGTATCAGAAAGCAAAGTCATTTACGTTTATCTCCTTCGACCAAACATAGCGCTTGGAGCCTTAACGAGTTGTTCAGCGCGTATTTTTCGCCCAGTGTGCTTCGTGAATACGTCGTCGAGGGACGGCTGAGAGAAAGTGACTGAGGTAAGCCGAATGTCTAAGCTGTCCAAGGCGCGAACGATATCGGCAATTAACGATGAGGCGTTTTGGGCATAGACGTTGATGCATTCTTCAGAATTTATTATTTCTTTAACGCCAGTCATGGTTTTTATAATGCTTTTGGCATTTTCGCGGTCGCGTTCGCAGTTTTCGAGTCCAATTTTAATGGAGTCAGCACCGATTTCTCGTTTAAGCTCGTCGGGTGACCCACTAGCCACTATTTTGCCGAAATCAATAATTGCTAAACGCTTGCATAGCTTATCTGCTTCTTCTAGGTACTGGGTGGTTAAGAAAATAGTGGTCCCCTCTTCCTTGTTTAATTTTTCAAGGTAAGACCAAATTGCTACGCGCGATTGAGGATCTAACCCAGTGGTTGGTTCATCTAAAAAAAGTATTTTTGGTTCATGAATAAGCGCCGTGGCTAAATCCAATCGTTTTTTCATTCCGCTAGAAAAGTTCCTTGCGCGCTTATCCGCTGCCGATTCAAGACCGACAAGTTGTAACAGTTCATTAACCCGTTTTTTTATCTTAGACCCTTCTATTTGTTGGAAGTGACCTTGCAGGGTAATGTTTTCTCTGCCTGTTAAGTCGCCGTCAACGGTTGTTTCTTGGCTTTGAACTCCGATTATTTTGCGGATGGCAGGGGCACCGCTACTGATGTCGTGTCCAGCCACAGTAACCGTGCCAGAGGTTTTTCTAAGCAAAGTAGTTAAGATTTTGATGGTGGTGCTTTTTCCCGCGCCGTTGGGACCCAAAAAACCGAAAAACTCGCCTTCCTTGACATTGAAGGTGATGTCATCAACAGCCTTTGTGCCATCAGAATAAACTTCAACAAGATTCTTTACAGAAATTATGTCTGACATAAGCTTTCCATTACTAGTTTTTCATTTGAAAACATAACAGTTTGTGACTGTCACCTTGCAGCAACAGCAAGGAAGCTAAATTTGTCTCTAAACATGAGGTAAAACAGTCGGCTTCTGTAGAGAAGGCGTTAGCGTATTCAGAAAACTTAAATAAGAATATAGGCATTTTGCATCACTGCAAGGTCATAGACCGACCTGAAGCATGTATGTGCGGTCGTAGTCTAGTTTGGTCTAGCAGGTTTTTGGCGATACCTCCCTCTCGTAGAAAAAGTTTCTTCGCAGCAATTTCTCCTTTTTTATACCGAACAAAAACCTGAATATTTGCCCAATAAGTAGATAATTATAAAAACACAGTATAGTAAACAATGGGCGAGGAAGACATTGCTTGGAAGCTGACAGCGCTTTATTATCTAACATTACAACCATTTCTCAAATGTTCTATGCAACTGAAATTCAACCTGAGGAATTCAGAGAAGCATGTAAAACTCTAGAAAAATCACACACGTTCGCAGTTTATCCATGGACTGAAAGGCAACTTTTTTCTTTACAGCTCAGGGAAAAGGGTGATATATTTAAAACCTTTGAGCTAAAGGATGACATTGATGCTTTCGGAGTAGAATTACTCTCTTGCGGATTAAATGGAATATAAATAGCCCCAGAGTCTGAAACGGCGGCGACACGACACCAAGGATTGAATAACTCCAAGACGAAAACCATAGTTTATTAGGAAGTATTTAGAATTGTTGCGTTAAGCTGCTACATGCGGTAATAGTACAGCTTGGTCAGTACATAGGCTTGCCAAGTCTAGGACCCGGGTTCAAATCCCGGTTACCGCACTGTAATTATTCCAGTTTATTCCAATTCAAACCTTTTTCAAGCATTGTAAGCCCTCTGGGAATATGTTCAGCTCTCTAAGATCTATTTTGGCGGTTCACCGAAATTCATTAGCAAATGGCTTTTACTGGCGAAAAGGAACTCAAAGCAGTAAACGATGGTTGGCAACTGGTAAGAGAAAGGGAAATCATCGATAACTCTACATGAAGAAGTCAGTTTAGCGGCAACAGTAGGGCATGATTGACTTAACCAAAAAGCAGATAAATACCAGCTGAGTCTATCACAAAGTCGACTCGACGCAAGGCGAGAATATCGCCAAAGGCCGTAGTCCAATAAAAACGCATGGTGCGCGGTCGTAGTCTAGTTTGGTCTAGGACATCAGCCTGCCACGCTGACGACCCGGGTTCAAATCTCGGCGACCGCACCAAACCAACCACATACACCACATGACGATTTTTTCTGGTTTTATGCGCCAAATTGCTTGGAGGTTCGGTTGGTGTTGGTTTGGAAGTGATAGATGGCTAAACGCTACCTTAGGGCTATGCTAGTGCACGTTTGCATTGCGCTGCTCATTATTTCTTGTGGAGAAAAAACAAAACGGAACATGCATTCACATACACATCCAGTCGCCTCCAACATGGCGCCATGTATTGCTTGTGGAGAAAAATGCATATCCCACACTAAAACAGACGCTAAAAAGCAATGCAACAGCAAAATGCAGCTTGCCCCATAAGCAGACATGTGGCAGGATTAAAACCGCCACACTCACATAAAGAGAGAAAAAACAAACTTCAGCAAATCTACATAGCCCCCAATCCATTTTCTCTAGAAAAAATCTTGATCTACTGCACCAAACCTGCCCAGTCTTGAAGCAAATTTTATTAATGATGCACCCCATTAGGTATTGAAAGCGAAATGCGTTTCAGAAAAGTTGCTTTTCCCGCATTAATGCTGGCTTCTTCGTTGTATATTCTGCTGCCTACAGCAGACGAAATATTTATCCATCCAGCCTTCGGCTTGTTCCTTTCTTATGTCCTCCAAATACCGCTAGTTTATGGAGTGCTCTTATCAATCATAATTTACCGCACAATAGGCTTGGGCTGTTTGCTTGGTGCTTTACTTATCGGTGGCAGACCCATCTACGGTAAGCTTAAGGAAAGTTTAGCTAAAGAGAAATTTAGGAAGAAATTTTAGAGGGCGCCTTTCGCAGCAGCTGACTTTCCTTAGGCTTCTAAATCTAGGCGTAGAAGCCTGTGTTTGCATTTATTGTTCTTACAGCCGTATAATAGTAGGTTGGGGTTGTTGTAGTTGGTTGTTAAGACTTCAGTTGTTGATTTGCAGGTTTCGCAGCGTTCCGCTCGGACCTGGTCGTTTGACACGTATCCTTTGATAAGCAAAACGCTCCAAGACTTCTCCTTGAAAGAATTTAACGAAAAAATGCCTTCTAGAAAAAATTAGGCAGTCTTATAATGCCCCTTTTCCAACCACATATTTATCAGATGCTCCTTAAATTTATTTGTGATTGTAAACAAACAACAACTTTTAGACGCGAATTAAATGCAACATGATACCGATTGCTGTATCAAATAATAATCTACAACCTTTTTTTGGATAATCACGCTATTGCCTAAACGACCAAACGTAACAATCATAGCATGGTTAATGTGTGAAAACTCGGAAAAATTGGTGACCAGACTCTTTGGGATTAACTATGGCGCCTTTTGATAGACAATTGAGCAAGAAGGCAAAAAATACTATTATGAATGCCGTCTTAGAATTTAAATAAAATTTGTTGTAAAAGCATGACACATACAAATTTTTAACTATCACCAAGGTTTTTAGTTATCATCAACCCCAAAACTGAAAGCCAACAAAACTTAGAACCAGCCAATTCCCCTTTTACGCAAAAAGGAGGCGGGTAGGTCGTCAGAGAAGTAGGCTAAATATTGAGTGTTCAATGGCGAAGTTTTGTTTTTAGGTATTAATTTCTGATTCATAGGTTGCTTTCATAAGTTAGTTAAATACCTTCAGCCTTCTGGTGTGTCATTAGAAATTGGGAGGAAAATGTGTTGAAGCAAATTGCGGATAAAGATAGGAAAGAATTAGAAGCCAAGTTAGCGAATGTATTTGATGAGAAAATCAACGGTTTGTCTACCGAATTGCGTGAAATACTGCTAGATGACATGGTTACGGCATTCGAAAATAGGTTAAATGTGTTAAACAACGCTGCCAGAAAAACTGCTAATTGACAGCTGAGATGGACAAAAACACTGATTACCAATACATAAATGATTTATAACTAAACGGAGCATTTAATAAAAAAAGAGGAGTACAAAAGTGCGTCGATCAAAACTTGAAATGTATGTAGACATCATTACAGTGCTTGCCCATCGAGGACCATTAAAGTTAACACACGTCATGTACAAAGCGAACGTTAACTGCAGCGTCCTCAAAGAGTACCTAGAATTCCTCATAAAGCAAGGCTTAGTTGAAGAACGCATCGTGGGGAAAGCACGCGTAGTTTTCGCTGTCACGCAACGCGGCATCACGGTTCTGAAATACTTCAGAGAACTAAAACAAGTCTTACCTATAGTAGAGGAAGCAAGAACCCAGACACCGATTCCCTACTAAACCCTAAATTTTAAACCCCCTCAAAACCCCAAATTAAACCACAATCAACCAATTTATATTTTTTAGAAACTCAATAAGCGGTTGTTTTGTTATCGTTTACTTATTTCAAATAAATATGTTAGTGTCGCAAGACTTAATAAATAGCATAGGCTTAAACTATCAAACTGTACACATGAAAAACAACTCGGGGATAACTTGTGATTAGAAACGAACTATCAAATAAAAAACCCTTAAACATTCTAGAAAAGATAGAAGAAAGCCTCGAGAAGCTTAACGACAAAATGGAAATCATGATTGAAATCCAAAAGAACAGCAACACTAATGGCAACAACCAAAAAGCTTCCCTATCATTACCGGATGCGTCATTGGATGTTATGACTCTTCTATCCATGCCTGACCACTTGCGCAAGACAGCCATGGCGATTTGCAGGTGTGGAAGAGCAACGGCTGAAGAAATCTCAGAGCAAACAAAACGTGCCAGAGCAGTGGAAAGCGCATATCTTAATCAGCTGGTCATTATGGGTTACTTAAAGAAGGAGCGGAAAGGCAGGAAAGCCTACTTTTTCATAGATAGGGAAACGCAGAGTTGAGATTATGAGCAAAATAATCGCTGTACACTCATACAAGGGCGGAACAGGAAAAACCCTGCTCTCAGTCAATTTAGCCGCCACATTCGCCAAGAATGGAAAGAAAGTTTGCGTCTTTGACCTTGACTTTCGAGCCCCAAGCTTATTTGCCCTCCTTAAAACTCCAAACGCAGATTACTGGCTCAACGATTACCTGAACAGCACCTGCGAAATCAACAAGACCCTTCTGGATTTAAGCAGCAAGATACCCGGAAACGGCAAGTTTTACGCTTGCTTAGCAAACCCAGCTACAGAAGCAATTCGGGACATGTCATCAAAAGACCGAAAGTGGGAAATGCGCGCTTTAGGCCGACTTCTTGCACTCAGGGAAACGATGATTAAAGACCAGAAATTTGACTACTTATTCTTTGACACAAGCCCAGGATTACAGTACTCGTCCATTAACGCTATTGTAGCTGCTGACTTCGTGGTTGTAGCAACAACAGGCGACCGATCAGACGTAGACGGAACAAAACGCATGCTCCAAGAACTCTACAACCTATTCGAAAAGAAAACTGGGTTGGTGCTAAACAAAGTGCTCGATGCCTCAGCAACCGCTAAGAAAACTGAAATGCAAAACAAAATCAAAGCCGACTACCAAGTGCCAATGCTCGGTATGGTGCCATGCTTCTGCGAAATCCTCAGAGCAGAAGGAAACTTGATTTTTGTTCAGGATAAACCGGACCATCCGTTCACCAAGATATTGGCTGAGATGGCTAGAAAAATAGAGACCGACGAAGTAAACTAGCCAACCCTCTTTCATTTTCTTTTATGAAAAAGCTTAAACAATACGGCACATGCTAGAATTTCCTGATTGGAGATGCATTGTTTGGATAGGTCAGCGATTATTCTGGCAGGCGGTTCCTCAACCAGGTTCAGCGGCGATAAGGGCATTTTAGAATTGAACGGCAAACCATTGTTGAACTATGTAGTTGACGCCGTGAAGGGGCTTGTGGAGGAAGTTATCGTGGTAACGAGCTCCCAAGACCGTGCAGACGTGTATGCAAAGCTGGTTTCTCCTAAAGTCAAGTTTGTGGTTGATGTTTGTGAATCTAAAGGACCTTTGGTTGGAGCCATGACGGGATTTGAAGCGGCTAACGGCGAGTACTCAGCGCTTCTGCCTTTTGATAGCCCGTTTGTTTCCCAAGAAGTTTTGTCTTTGCTCTTTGACTGTTGCATCGGTAAGGCAGCCGCTGTTCCACGATGGACAAACCAAGAGATTGAGCCCTTACACGCTGTTTACCATACAAAACAAGCGTTGCAGGCTGCTAAAGAGGCGTTAGCGGAAAATGAACTTGACGTGCAAGCGATGGTGGAGAGATTGTGTGGAGTACGTTATGTTTCTACGATGGTGATGGAGCAGTTAGATCCTGATTTGAAGACTTTCTTTTACGTTGGCACTCCGTTGGACCTCAAGAAGGCCGCGGTTATGTTTAAGCCTAGAAAAACATCCAAGAAAAAACAAAACACTTTTGAAAAACGGTAGTGTTCTCCCTGACCCCGTTCTTCCTTGTATAAAGAGCAAACGAGTCCATTTTTCTTGACTGAGAGCGTCGCCTGTTTAACCGACATTTGGTTGTTTAAAACGCGATTACTGACCTACCCCCTATAGGTTTCTGCAATGAGCCTCTAATAGGCTCCAAATATGCATCTTTCTAGAGCAAACCGTCAATTGTTGATTGTGTAGACGTTAAAGAAATTGACCAAATATCTTGTTAAGGGGACTGTTAGCGTAAAACTATTGCTAAACTTGTTGTAGTACAACTACAATCACATTATTTTTTATTATCCAAGTGCCACTATTGGGTAATAATGCGCGCAGGATTTAGCAAAATCCAAGCGCATGGCGAATCAACGGTTAATGAACGCAAGCAACAAAGCAAGTTCCCTCTCTCTTCCAAAAACTTTCGAGTTTGCGCCAAGTTAACCGATGATTCACCAAAATAAAATTTTAAAGGAAGATGATAATTGTATGGAATTTTGTGTAGAATGCGGTTCGCTACTTAAACCAATAAAAGTGAATTCTGGAAAACAAGCAATGGTAATGCTGGCCTGTACTAAATGTGGACAAAAAACACATAGATTAGATGTCAGCAGTAAATTTAATGGCAAGGTTATAGAGCACAGCCCTAAACAGTTTGTTGCCGTCATAGGAAAAGAAGAACAGGAACTCAGCACGTTACCGACCATACGAACTGAATGCCCAAAATGCG
Source organism: Candidatus Bathyarchaeota archaeon (assembly GCA_003141855.1). Taxonomy (GTDB): domain Archaea; phylum Thermoproteota; class Bathyarchaeia; order Bathyarchaeales; family Bathycorpusculaceae; genus Bathycorpusculum. The sequence goes on from PLNS01000027.1 coordinate 153,457, forward strand.
GAAACAACACAGCCAATGTTTGGCAAGTGCAAACTCGAGGCTCGGATGAGTCTTCAACGCAGTTCTTAAGATGCTTAAGATGCGGTTTTACGCATAGAGAATACACCTAGGTAATTTCGCTTTTTTTAATTTCCATGCGTTTTTGCCTTTTTAACGGAATGAAGTACATTTGATACTTAGTCATATCAAAAAGATTTATGAAGTTAACTATACTTACTATGATAATTGTTACTTTATGAAAGCGTTTAACTTGACATTTGAGGCATCACCTGTTGTTTAACATTATATTTGTTGCACTTGACCCAGCTGGCAATGTCAGTTTAGCGCTTCAGATTGTTATCTTGTTTTTGTTGGTGTTAGGGCTTCCGTTTTTCAGGGGTCAAAGCAACAGAAAAAATTTTATGATGCATGGCTACTCGACAGTGCTTGCTCTTGTTTTGCACACTATCCTGATTTTCCTTGTTATGATTCCAACTTTTACAAGCGGATTGGGTGAATTAGGTGGGCTTTCACTCTTTGATTCAGTTACGGTTTGGTCTCATGCAGTTTTGGGAACAGCAGCCGAAGTTTTGGGAATCATACTGGTTGCCTCATGGTTAATTCATGGTCCCGCACGGATGGCTTGTGGCAGATGGAAAAAATGGATGACACCAATCTTTATCGTTTGGGTGATTTCTATCGTCAACGGGGCACTCATACACATTTTAGGTATGCTGTAATTACCGAGTGAAATCCAATTGTTTTTGATATAATTTGCCTCATTTCTATGGGAGGTAAGACGTTTGAAACATGAAAACCACAACATGCATAAAGACATGGACATGCAGGGAATGAAGCATGAAGCGCCAGTTCACAACATGCATATGGAATCGCTCAAAACGAAATTTTTTGTTTGCCTTACCTTAACCATTCCAGTTTTGCTTTTCTCACAAGCCATTCAGACATGGCTTCATTACACTCTAACGCTGCCATATCAGACATATGTTCTCTTAGTTTTAGCCACAATCATCTACGCTTACGGCGGATGGCCTTTCCTTAAAGGACTAACACAAGAGCTTAGAGCGTTTCAGCCGGGAATGATGACGCTTATAGGCACTGCAATATCGGTTGCTTTTTTCTTCTCAGCGGCAACAGTGTTTTTTCCCGTTGGGAACGATTTTTTCTGGGAACTTGCCACTTTAATCGATGTGATGCTTCTGGGGCACTGGCTTGAAGCAAGAAGCGTTCTGGGCGCTTCCAGGGCACTGGAAGAGTTGGTAAAAATAATGCCTGCAGTGGCTCATGTTGTAATGGATGGAAACATCATGGATGTGCCTGTTTCAGAATTGGAGGTCGGCAGTTTAGTTTTGGTTCGTCCCGGCGAGAAGGTTCCATCGGACGGCGTTGTGGTGGAAGGGGAATCGTTTGTTAACGAGGCGCTTTTGACGGGTGAATCTAAGCCGGCTCATAAGAAACCAAAGGACAGGGTGATTGGTGGAGCGGTAAACGCCGACGGCGTGTTGACGGTTAGAATTGAAAGGACGGGGGAAGAAACTTACCTGTCTCAAGTGGTTAAGCTTGTTAGGCAAGCTCAAGAAACCAAATCCAGAACCCAAGACCTCGCCAACAGGGCAGCAGCACTTCTCTTCTATGTTGCAGTGGTCGTTGGAGCAGTAACCTTTGCTGTGTGGGCGCTGCTTGGAAACGTCCAGTTCGCCCTCACCAGAACAGTCACGGTGCTTGTGATAGCTTGTCCCCATGCCCTGGGCTTAGCGATACCGCTCGTAGTTGCATTAGCCACTTCGATAACTGCTAAGAGCGGAATTCTAATCAGGGATAGGAAAGCCTTTGAAGACGCCAAGGACATAAACGCGGTCGTTTTCGATAAGACTGGCACGCTTACGCATGGTCAATTTGGCGTGAGTGACATTATTTCTCTCATCTCGGAGGAGGAACTTCTAAGGTTAACGGCGGCTGTAGAACAAAACTCCGAACACATCATAGCCAAAGCCATCGTCGAGTACGCATCGACAAAAAACATCAGCACTGCTAAAAGCATAGACTTTCAAGCTATCCCCGGGAAGGGTGCTAAGGCTAAAGTCAACGATAAAGAAGTCTATGTGGGAGGACCAAGTCTTCTAAAAGAATTAAATCTACAAATAACCGACACCAAGGTTTTGGAGCTCCAAAAAACAGGCAAAACCGTTATCTTCACAGTCATCAATGGAGAGATAGCGGGAGTTTTCGCTCTATCAGATAAGGTCCGAGAGGAATCCCGCATGGCAATTCAATCGTTGAAGGCAAAAGGCATCAGGGTTTACATGTTAACTGGTGATGCAGAGGAAGTTGCCAAAAGCGTTGCAGAGGAGCTCGGGATTGATGATTATTTTGCTCAAGTTTTACCCGACCAGAAAGAAGAAAAAATCAAGACGCTAAAAGAGCAGGGTTACAGGGTGGCGATGGTTGGAGACGGCATCAACGATGCACCAGCGTTGGCTACGGCTGATTTGGGCATTGCTATTGGAGCGGGAACGGACGTCGCCATTGAAAGTGCAGATGTAATTCTTGTAAAAAACGACCCCGAAGATGTGCCAAAACTGATTGATTTTTCAAAGCGAACGTATTCGAAGATGATTCAGAACCTTTGGTGGGCAGCGGGCTACAACGTTTTTGCAATCCCTCTGGCGGCTGGCATCTTCACTGGCTGGGGAATTGTAGTTGACCCCGCGGTTGGGGCGATTTTTATGTCTCTTAGCACAGTTCTGGTGGCGATTAACAGTCAGACTCTTCGCAGATACGAAAAATGAAGTGAAAGTTAAGGGTTCTTTTTGCATACCTCGGGATCTTCGACTGGTTTTTGCCTCTTAGAAATAGCATACATCGCATAACCAGAAAGAGCGGCGAGAACCGCCAAAACTAACGCTGTATAACCTAAACCTACCTTAACCGACAAAACCTCAAACACGCCCACTAACCCGAACAGGACAAAGATTAGGGCTGAAAACCACTTAATCTTTCGCTGCGGAATCCGCTTACACAAAACAACGCCGACCACTATGCCGACGCCGTCAGCAACCAGCATGCCAAGGGTGGTTCCCAGCAGCACGCTTACTGGATTTTGGTATTCGGCTGCAAGGCTTATGGTTGCAAGTTGGGTTTTGTCGCCGAATTCCGCAATGAAGAACGCGATGGCAACGGTTGCGACTGCGCCGTAGCGGGAAACCTTCTTGGCTTCGTCCTTAAGCTTGTCGCCTCTGATGGTCCATAAGCCAAAGCCGATGAAGGAAAGCGATGCAGCAAGCGAGATTATGTCTATGGGTACGATGGTGGTTAAGAATTGCCCAGCAACCACCGCTAATGCGTGGTTAGCAATGGTTGCGATGAAAACAGCCAAGAGTACCTTGTATGGGTTATAGCATGTGGCGAAAGACATGGCTAAAAGCTGCGTTTTGTCACCCATCTCTGCCAAAACAACAAAGACCAGCGATGCAACAAAGGCGGCGAAGCTTAATTCAAACATTAAAGATTAGTTTTTGTTTGCTTGTTTATTTTGCTTTCCGCCGAATTGAAAAATTAGATTGGTGGCTTAGCAATTTTTTTGCCATTCAACGTTTTCATCCACACCTTAAACTCGTCAGAGGGCGGTTGGTCGCGGTAGAGCTGTTTTCGCTTCGATTCCAGGAACAGGTTTTCTTTTCCTGCGTACTCAGCAGCCGTCACAACGCTGTGATTTGATTGGGAGGCTTTTTGGAAGACCTTTTCCATCTTCGGCTTCCAAGATTCATCTCTTAGCGCATGATGCTCCAGAATCACTATGGGAACCGCCTCAACAATCCGCTCCAAATTCCGAAGCCCCTGCTCTAGCTGCGCCATTTCAACGCGGAAGCCTCCAAGATAAAGCGGCGGACCACCCAGCATAATCACAGTAGGCTTCGCATCCAAAATCAACTCCAGCGTATGCGCAGACATTGGTCCTTGAATGTCAGGAGCAAACATAAACCGCTCTTCATCATGCTCCACAACCGCCATTATCACCCAACCCAACATCGAATCCTCGGAGCCATGAGCGACCGCCTCAGAAAACCGCAAGGAGGTCTTTCCGTAGGTGTATGTTTTGCCGTCCGCTGACTCGAGGGTTTTGGCGTGTTTGCCGCCTGTTTTCTGGAACATCCATGCGCGTTGTCTTTGGCTGGCGTTGATTTTTTCCTTCGGGTTCTTGGCGAGGACGGTTTTGTTTTGGTAGATTTGGCGTGCGGTTTCTCCGTCTTCGGTCCAGTTTACCACCCAATCCTCGAAGGATGGCGTGTGATGGTCGAAATGGTAGTGGCTAATCGTTACTACCTGGGCTTTGTCGGCGGCTTCGGCTATGGTTTTGCGGAGTTTGCTAATGGTTTGGAACTCGACGGGGTGCGGCGGCAGGCTGAAGCGGTAGGGAGCCAGCGATATTCCCGCATCCAAAAGCACCGCCACATCTGGGGTTTCCACGAGGGTACACATGGAGCGGACTCCGAAGCTTTCCGCTGCCAACGGCGTAACCTTAATCTTGCTTAGGACGGCGTTAGGTTTTTCCATGTTAATTTCACGCAAGAGAATCCCTTACTAAAGCTTAAGGTTTGGGAAGTAAAATTGTTTATGCCCAGCTTAGTTGCTGTGCTATGACAGCCACAAACAATTAAGTTCTCAAAGCTGCCCAGCAATAAAATGTAAAGGATGTTTTTTATGAGCCGACAACCCAGCGAAAGCAAAAATTTGGAGGTGGCAACGCTTGCGGGCGGCTGTTTCTGGTGCACCGAAGCAGCCTTTAGCATCATGAAGGGCGTTGAGCGAATCGAGCCTGGCTACACGGGCGGCAACGTGGCTAACCCGACATACGAGGAGGTTTTGACGGGCACAACTGGGCATGCGGAGGCAGCTCAGATATACTTTGACCCCAAAGTCATCAGTTACAGAGAGATTTTGGAGATTTTCTTCACCATGCACGACCCCACATCGCTTAACCGCCAAGGAGCAGACATCGGAACGCAGTACCGCTCAGCCATCTTCTACCACAACCCAGAACAAAAAGCCACAGCAGAAAAGCTGATTGATGAACTCAACAAGGAAGAAATATGGAACAAACCAATCGTTACAGCGGTAGAGCCGCTTAAGGTGTTCTATAACGCTGAAACCTACCACAAGGACTACTACAAGAAGCATCCCAAAGCGCCCTACTGCCAAGCGGTCATTGCCCCAAAAATCGCGAAGTTGCAGCAGCATTTTATCGACAAAATCAAGGTGCCCCTATGACAACCCAAACAGCAGTAAGCAGCGCCGACGAAGTTTTACGGCTGATTGAGAAGGCTTCGGAAAAGAATTTTCTTCCCATCATTGGACCCTATAAGGGCAGGATTCTGGCGGAGGAAGTTCGGAAGGCTAAGCCGCGGCATGTTTTGGAGGTAGGCACACTGATTGGTTACTCAGCGATTCTCATGGGCAAGGAGCTGGACGAGAAAGCCGAGATAGTAACCATCGAGATGCATCGCGACGAGGCGGAGTTGGCTGGAAAAAACATCGTCAGAGCAAACATACCGCCTAAAATCAAGATTATCACGGGCGACGCCTTAGAGGTGATTCCCACTTTGAAGGGGCAGTTTGATTTTGCATTCGTCGATGCTGAGAAAAGCGAGTACTTCCAATACCTCAAGTTAGCTGAGGGCAAGCTGCGGAAGGACGCGGTTGTTTTTGCGGATAACGCTGGAGTCTTCGCCGACCAAATGCGCGACTATCTGGATTATGTTCGGAACTCGGGAAAATACGAGAGCCATTATGTGCAGGTTGGCGGTGACGGCGTAGAAATAAGCGTTAAACTTTAACCTAAAGTTTTAATGATTGACTGGGCTGTGTCTTGTTTTGGGTGGGCGATGACGACTCTGGCCCCGAAGACGTAGAGGATGATGAGGATCTTGAGTGTGAAGCTTGGTTTATGATAATTTTCAAGTGCGAAATTTGAAGTTTGATAACCAACCTGAAGAGCCCACCTACTTAGAATAAATCTTAATGGTATTTGTCAACCATTAAATCCTAATGATGTTTGTCAAGCTTGCTACACAAAAGAACGCATTTAGAACTGATAAAATTCTTCATAATTCGCTTAAATAGTTTATTAAAAATACTTTAAGACCCCACACACTCCAAAGAGCACTAATACTCTCTGTCTTTTTTCCAGATGTTAAGCGAACATTGCCCCCAACAGTAACTGCCTCCCTTATAGATGCAGCCCCCACAATTTGGAGAATCAAAAAATCTACGTTTACTCACAAAACTACCATCTACAATACATGCAAAGCTGAATTTCTGTCTTTGCTTTTCACTTCAAAAACATTCTAAGTCTCACAAAGAAGAGGGAAAAACCGATAGGAAGGCTTAAAGAAACAAGCCAACAATACGCATACAGAGCGGAAGAACTTGGAAAAACACAGCGACGACTTATTTACTTTTGACTTTTTCGGTTTTGGTGAAAATATATGAAAGATTTTAAGTGCCCAATATGTGGTGGATCAACTGAAAAGGTTTGGGAAAATGAAACTAAAACAAGATACGGAATGAGATGTAGGGAAGGCCACACAAACAAAGCAACTGGTTCACAAGAGTACCCCGTATTTCTTGTTTCAAGTGAAGAACTTGAATAGTTAGAGTTACTTGCCGAAGAGCCCACCTAAAGGCTCTGAATTATAACTTCACCAGAAATTAGAGAGCGTGAAAGAACTCTTTTTTTTAAGCGATTTGTTCTATGACTTTTTGCATTTCCTCATAACTTGGTTCAGTAGCTGTTTTGTCGGATACCCAAACGTAACGCACAACACCTTTTTCGTCGAGGAGGAAGATTGAGCGTTTAACAATCGGGTAACAGGCGCTTCCCCAGCAACACTTGTACTCGTCGCAAGGTGAGAATTGCAACCCGTATTTTTCAAAGACTTCATGCTTGTTATCGCTCAGAACGGGAAAGGGCAGCCTGTTTTTTTCGGCAAAACGTTTACTTGAGAAAGGGACGGTTAGNNCTTTTTTTCCTAAAAACTCCTTCAGGCTTCTGGGTTTCATGTCCTCATCGGGCAGGGTAAAATCGGGTGCCTTGTCTCCAACTTTTACTTGGGTTACCATAAAAAACCATCCTTGATAGAAAAAGAAGAGGGGCACTTGTATAAATGGCTAATGCCTTGCTAGAAAAACAATAAACCTGCGAACAAGCGACTGTTGGTTAGCTTATTTGCTTCCTTAAGCTTTTGTATAAAAATATTCATTTGTACTTGAGTGCGTATCATGCATTTGAGTTTCAAGTGCATGCCTAAGAGCCCACCCAAAAAAGAAAATTATTTTTCTTCTGGCGGCTTCTCCCACAACTCTAGCTTCTGCTTCTTTAGCTCTGTCCGTTTCTTCTGCAAGTAATTGTACACTGTGTGATGCTGGCAGCCTTCAACAATCATTTGTACCGCGTTGCGTGCTGCATCTGACTCTTCAAAACTGCCGATAATCCCAATTGTGTGACCGTAAACTACTACGTCGGCTTCAGTTAACTCTTCAATTAGCTTTCGGGTTTTGCCGTCTGCGCCAATGATTCTGCCCTTTACGCGTTTTATGTCAGATTCGGAGCGCCCAAAAATCAAGCGCAAATCTATCATGTCAAAGATGTCGTCTTCGTTTCGGATTAAGCGAAAAGCCGTTTCGGGCGTGAAGCCTCTGCCGATGGCTGTTACAACATCTTTGGCTCTTAGAAATACTGATGGGTCGGGTACGTTTTCTGGAAGCGTTATGGTGACGCTGCCTTCTTTGTCGATGTCCAGCTTTATGTTTAGCTTTGTTTCTATTTCCCGTTTTACTTTGCCTTCTGGACCGATTAGTATGCCGACGCGTTCTTTGGGAATTCTAACAAAAGTATCTGGACCAACCATTATTTACCAACAACCATCTTGTATAATTCTTCTTCTGGAATAACGGTAACGTCTAGCCGACTAAAGAACCTATTCACGTTAGCCAAATCCCGCCTAAGCATAAAGTCAGCCAAAGGATGCTGGATCGAAACAGACTGAGACACATCAAAAACCACGGGCCTGCCCTTCCACATCATAATGTTGTATTCGCTTAAGTCGCCGTGGACAATTTTGGCTTTTTTATAGAGGCGCTTGAGGTAAGTAACGATTATTTTGTAGACTCGCTCGGGGTTAGCTGGCGGCTGCTCCTTCAAAGACGGCGCACTAACACCATCCTTCCCAATAAACTCCATAACCACAACATTGCTTTTGACTGCAATAGGTTTTGGCACACGTACCTTTGCCGCGTAAGCTTCCCTTAAATTGCGAAACTCCTTTTGTGCCCAAACAGCAATCAATGAGCGTGTGTCATGTTTGACGTCTTTGAAGCGCGGGTCGCCTTCGATGTATTTGTGCATGCCTTTCTTGAATTCGGCTGAAGAGGTTAAGTAAATTTTAACCGCTAAGTCTGTGCCGTCCTTGGTTGTGCCCCAGTAAACCCGTGCTTCCTTCCCTGAACTTACAACGCCATTGAGCTCATACAGAATGCCGCTGTTAAGTAAGTCAAAGACAACCATGCGCGTTGCCTGGTCGAAGACTTCTTCGACGGTGGCGCGTTCCTTGGACTTGTCGTGATTTAGCATTTTGTCTCGGCGTTCCACTCTTCTTTCGGTGTGGGCGATGCGTTCTTGAGCTTTTCCAGACATAGTGTTCAAGCATGTTAACGGCTTTCGGGGTATTAAAACCAGTCGAGCAGAAATAGCCCTTTGGAATGTTGCCTTTAGCTTAAATGCAAAATGCTTAAGGGGGGTAGGCCGCCATTGCCGTTTTTCAGCTTCAAAAGTATGTTAAGAACATCAACGAGAAATTGCAAAAGAATAATTGTTCAAAATTGGAAATTAAAGGGTTAAAATGCCCTTGCGCCTAAGCGTATCCGCCTGCGAATGCGTATAACGCCAAACCACGTCGCCGCGTTCTTTGGTTTGGAACTCCCAGGGTGCAACGATAACTATGTCGCCTTCACGGATCCAAACGCGCCGCTTCATTTTGCCTCTGATTCGGCATAAACGTTCCGCGCCGTCTTGGCATTTGACTAATATGCGGTCGAAACCAAGCAGTTTGATTACTACGCCTAAGACTTCGCCTTGTCCAGGATAAACTAACTCGCCGATTGCGCCTTCGCTTAACACTTTTTTCTTTCCCAAACACTAAACCTCATTTCGACTTGAAAAAAATATGTGCAGCTTACTTAAAAGCGTGTTCATCGACCAATACAGCTTCAACAGGTCAAAAAACAATTTCTACACAAAAAACCAAGTCAACAAATGATGATAAATAACATCTTTTCGAACAAAAACAAACAATACCTCACATACCACACCCTTCAAACGTTGAGGCTATAAATAAGGGGGGTATAGTCTGCTTCGAGCGCTAGAGTACACAAGAGTCTGCTTAGTCAATGTTTGCGCTTGATGTAAGTTTAAATCTTTACCCTAAATATTAGTCAATAACGGAGCATCACTAAGTGTCTTACGTCTTTAACATACCCTACCGAAACAACCCTAAACTCAAGGCAGTCATGGAAAAAGTAAAAGACGACAAAAAACTCAAAACCTACTGGAGATGCGCCAACGTCATGGCTATCGAACGCATGGGCTACACCGACCATGGACCAACCCACGTTAAAATCGTAGCCAACCTCTCCCTCAAATTGCTGCGGATTTTGGTCGAAAAAAAACTCATCACCCCAAGCATAGTAGAAAATTACGGCATGAAAAACGACGACGCCGAAGTCGTCGTGGTTTTAGGCTCCATCTTCCACGATTTAGGCATGATTGTTCAACGAAACAACCATGAAAAATACAGCGCATTTTTAGCCATGGAATTCTTCGACAAATTCCTAACCCCAACCTACAGCGAGGAAGAAAAAGCAATAATCACCTCAGAAGTTCTCCACGCCATCGTAACCCACGAAGAACCGCCCAACAACGAACCGACAAACAAAATCTTAACCAAAGAAGCAGGCATAGTGGGCATCGCAGACGCCTTAGACATGGAAGCGGGAAGAGCACGAATACCCTTCCAAGCGGGAAAAGTAGACATCCACGCCGTTTCAGCCTTATCCATAGAAAAAGTAGACATAGAATTAGCAGAAAACGGCGAAAAACCCATCAACATAAAAATCAAAATGTCCAATTCGGCAGGCGTTTTCCAAATTGACGAGCTTCTAAAGCCAAGAATCGTTAATTCAGGGCTTCAACAATTCTTCCACGTTATCGCGGAAATTACAGGCGAAAAAGAAACCAAAATAATAGAAAAATTCGAAATCTAAACCCATTTCATTTTTGAAGGCAACACCATGATTCACGAGTATGACGTTGTGGTTATCGGAGGCGGAATCGCAGGGTTATACACTGCCTTGACAGCCGCTGAAAACGCCAAGGTCGCTGTCATCAGCAAGGTGCATGTTACGCGTTCGCATTCGGTTGCTGCTCAAGGCGGTATTGCGGCAAGCCTTGGAAACGAGGAAGAAGACCATTGGGAATGGCACATGTACGACACCGTTAAAGGCAGCGACTACCTCGCCGACCAAAACGCAGTGGAAATTTTAGCTAAAGAAGCCCCAAACGCCATCTACACGCTCGAGCACTTGGGTGTGCCCTTTAGCCGAAACGCGGAGGGCAAGATTGAGCAACGCCGATTCGGAGGACACACCAAAAACTTCGGCGAAGCCCCCATCAAACGCGCATGCTACGCCTCCGACCGCACAGGACGCGCAATCATGGACACGCTCTACGACCAATGCCTTCAGAAAGGCGTAACAATGCACAACGAAGTATTCATCCAGCACCTGCTGTTCGCATTAAACAACTGCTGCGGCGTCGCAGGATACGACATCGCCACGGGAACACCGCGCGTTTTCCATGCCCGAGCAGTCGTTTTAGCTACAGGCGGATGCGGCAAAATCTACAAAACCACCTCCAACGGCTATGCGTCAACAGGAGACGGTTTGGCTCTGGCGCTGGATGCACTCTTATCCTTGGAGGACATGGAGTTTGTGCAGTTCCACCCCACAGGCATTTACGGGCTTGGAATCCTAATAAGCGAAGCCGCAAGAGCAGAAGGCGGCGTTTTGCGGAACGGTTTAGGCGAACGCTTCATGGAGCGCTATGCGCCGACTTTGAAGGACTTGGCGCCCAGAGACATCGTGTCACGGGCGATTCTCAAAGAGATAAGCGAGGGCAAGGGCGTAGACGGCAAAGACTACGTTCACCTTGACCTGCGCGACATTGGCAAGGAACAACTAAACCAGAAACTGCCCGAGATAACCTCATTCGTTAAAACTTATTTGGGAATTGACCCCAGCGAAACGCAGATTCCTGTTGCGCCAACATGCCACTACATGATGGGCGGAATACCAACCGACGTTGAAGGGCACGTCTTAGCGGATAAGGCAGGCACAATCTTACCAGGTTTATACGCTGCTGGAGAATGCGCATGCGTGAGCGTTCATGGAGCAAACCGTTTAGGCTGCAACTCGCTGATTGACTTAGTCGTCTTCGGGCAAAGGGCTGGCTTGAGCATTCTAAAGGAGATTAAAGCAAGAATCATTCACCCGCTTCCAGTGCAAGCCGAAAACATAGTTGTGGATAAAATCAACAGTTTACTCGAATCCAGAGGCACCGAACGCGTTGCAGTCTTACGGGAAACACTGCAGTGTTTGATGACTGAGGAATGCAGCGTTTTCAGAAACGGACAAACCCTTGAACACTCCTTAGCTCAGATTCGCCAGCTTAAAAAGCGACTTTTAAACGTCGGTTTAACCAACAAGTCGAGGATTTTTAATTATGAGTTGCAGGAAGCCCTAGAGCTAAACAACATGCTCAGGGTCGCAGAGGTTATTGTTTATTCAGCGCTTGGGCGCAGGGAAAGTCGCGGAGCCCACTTCCGCAGCGACTACCCAGAAAGAAACGACGAAGAATGGCTCAGGCACACGTTTGTTAATGAGACGCCAACTGGCCTTAAAGAAAGCTATAAGCCCCTCGCAACTGGCAGGTTTACGCCAGAAAAACGGAGTTATTAACATGAAGGTCACCTTGAAAGTTTACCGCTTCAACCCTGAAGCCGACATTGAACCGCACTATGATACCTTCAAGGTAGAAGCGGAACCTAACGAGCGAATACTTGACTGCCTAAACAAAATTCGCTGGCAACAAGACAGCACGCTTTCTTTCCGCATGTCGTGTGCCCATGGAATCTGCGGCTCCGACGGCTTAACAATCAACAGCCAATCCGCTTTGGCTTGCCAAAAACTCGTCGAAGACTACGACTACACCAAAGAGATTCTAATTGAACCGCTAAAATATTTCGACGTTCTCAAGGATTTGATCGTTGATTTAACGCCGTTTTTTGAGAGAGTCAAATCGGTAAACCCCAAAACACCCTCAAGCCCAGCAAACGTTGAACCGGAAAAGGAAAGACTCCAAAGCATCGAAGAACGCAGCCGATTCGACGACGCCTTAAAATGCATCCTGTGCGGTTGCTGCTACGGCGCTTGCCCAGTCATGGTTGAACAGGACCAAGAATTCATCGGTCCAGCCGCCATCTTAAGAGAGCAACGCTACATCTTCGATTCCAGAACCGCTGATGCACAGGAGCGCTTGCAGGTGATGCAGAAGCCACACGGCGTTTGGGCTTGCAAAAGCTACTACATGTGCACGGTCGTTTGTCCAAAGAACATTAAAGTCACCGAGGCAATACTTAGGACTAAAAAGAAAATAATCAAAGAACAACAACCCAAAGTGGAATAACAGGAGACAAGTCGGATGGAAACCAGAAAAGAAATCGACCCATTAGGCGAGAGAGCAATCCCCAAAAACGCCTATTACGGTATTCAAACGTTGAGGGCGACCGAGAATTTTCCAGTCAGCGGAATCAAAGCGCCAGTCCAATTCATCAAGGCTTATGTTCTCATAAAAAAAGCCGCCGCAGCAGCCAACAGTCAGGTAGGCTGGCTTGACCCCAAAACCGCCAAAGCCATCATCGAAGCATGCGACGAAGTCCTCGCGGGCAAACTGCTCGACCAATTCGTCGTTGACGTATTCCAAGCGGGCGCAGGCACATCCTTTAACATGAACGTTAACGAGGTCTTAGCAAACAGGGCACTGGAAATCCTCGGCAAACAGAAAGGCGACTACAAAACCCTAAACCCCAACGACCACGTAAACATGGGCCAATCCACCAACGACACTTTCCCCACGGCGCTCCACGTTTCGGTTCTCATGGCGCTGCAGCCTTTGCTTTTGGCGCTCGATGAGCTTGCAGGAGCTTTTGAGGAGTTGGGTAAGAAGAACGCGCATGTTTTGAAGTCTGGCAGGACTCACCTTCAGGATGCTGTGCCTGTTACGGTTGGGCAGGAATTTAGCGCTTATGGCTCGGCGGTTGCTAGCGCATGTGCTGAACTGCGCAGAAGACAGGAGAACCTCTACTCGGTTGCTTTAGGCGGCACTGCCACGGGAACAGGCGCCAACACACATCCAGATTACAAGCGAAAAGCCATTACTGAATTGGCAAAACTGACTGGTTTCCCACTCAAGCCAGCAAAGAACAATTTTGAGGCTCTCCAAAGCCACAGAGCATCGCAGTCAGTTTCAAGCGGGCTTAAAGAGTTGGCATTGGAACTTATCAGAATAGCCAACGACCTGCGGTTGCTGGCTTCGGGTCCAACGACTGGGCTCAATGAGATTACGCTTCCGCCCGTGCAGCCCGGCTCATCGATTATGCCGGGAAAAGTGAACCCTGTTATGGCTGAATGCCTCGACATGGTAGCGTTCCAAGTAGTCGGAAACGATTTGGCGACATCTATGGCTGTGCAGGCAGGACAATTGGAACTCAACGTCATGACCCCAGCAGTAATGTACAATATGCTCTTCTCCATCCAAATCCTCAGCAATTACATTCCAGTTTTCACGGAGAAATGCGTCAAAGGCATAACTGTTGACGAGAAACGCTGCGAACAATACCTGGAAAAAAACCCCTCATTAGCAACATTGCTTGCTCCCAAAATCGGCTATCTAGAAGCCTCCAAAATCGCCAAGCAAGCCCAAGCCGAAAACCGCACAGTAAAAGAAATCGCCCTCGACAAAGGGTTGCTTAAGCCAGAGGAACTGGAGAAAATATTCAGCCGAAAAAATCTGCTAAACGAACATTAAGATTGTCATTGAAAAGAGATAGTCTCTCTTAAGTGACCTCCCCCTCCCCTTATTTGAAGGCGGATTATTACCCTGTTGTGCCGTAACCGCTAACTTTTACTGTTGCGTCTGTGGAGGCTGAGCTTGATTTAGCGTCAACTAAAACAGACCAAATTATGCTCTGCGAGGGATACAGCTGCATCATTTCATCGTCAGTTAACCATACTGAGCCGCTGCTGGTGAAGGTTCTGACTATGCTGTTTGAGATTACGTTGTCCACCATTTCCAAGCGGATTCTAACCGTGACTGTCTCGTTGTTGCTGAAGCTGCCGTCAACTTCAATTTTTGGTTTGAAATTGAAGATTTTGAACGGACGAACCTCGATGCTCTTATTCAACCCATACTGGTTGTTTGAACCTACTGGAACATTGACGTTTTCTCGGTCAAAGACGCTGCCCACCCCAGAAAGCCAAATGCCAAATGGATTATGAACCCTCGCAGTCCAATTCCCCAAAAAGCTGACGCCGCTATCAAAAACTGGAGCAGGATCACAGGTTACTCCAAGATCAATACCAAACAAGTATACGGGTTCAGTCGTGAAGGATTCGAACACAACGCCAAACAGCAGGGTTTGGTACATTGAACCATCGACTAATAGTCCAGTTTGGTTGGCTCTGCCGTTTTCGCCAATCCAGAACCTAACATCCTGTATCTGGCTGTCCGAAAACTCCGCAAACGGCTCAACTTTGATGCCGACAGAGAAATCCCTCAGGTTAAAGGAGCACCGTTCAATTATTGAGCTGGCATACGAGCCTGTGCCGTTGCCGACGGGGGTTCGGAAAGCTATGCCTTCGGTGGCATTGATGAACTGGCAGTCCTCAACCCTGTTATATTCACTCCAAGTTTTCGTGTTAGCAAACTCGATGCCTGTGGACGTGTTCTCGAATATGATGTTGGAAATGGTTGTTCCAAACGAGTTCTCAACCCTAATGGTAGCGTTAATTAATGTTAAGCCTGAAATGAGCGCATAGCGCGAGGTTGTGTGGTCGTCGCCGTATATGATTATTTTTTTGCCGTTGCCGATTATGGTTGCGCCGTCGCTGACGATTTTAGCGTTCACCTTGTTAGAAATGACAATGTCATCTGTTAAAGCATAGGTGCCTGGGTTGATGTAAACGGATTTGCCCGCAGTTAACGCCGAATTAATGGCTGAAGACGCGCTCTCAGGCTCAGCCGCAACATAACCAGTCAACATGTTCTTTAACTTGTAATTGTTGCCGTCTTGAGAGAGCACATAATCATAATTCACTGCGCTGGTGCTCAAAGAGGTACGGGTTCCTTCAAAAATAAGGTACGTGTTGAAAGCTGATAAAACAAGCAACGCTACCAGAACAATAACTATGAGGCGTTTAGAACTTATTTTTTTTAGGGCATCTTTCATTTTGAAGGGCTCTGCAGTTTTAAAGTACCATGTAGAGCCATTGTTAATTAAATTTATTGATAATACCCTTCTTATCAACTAAATCGATTTACTCTCAGAATCTGTCATCCCGCAAACTTCTCGCGAAGCAGTAAACAGTTTTGCAGAATAGGTTTGTAGTTACATGTGGGGTCCAACTAGTCCTTATATAAGGTTTTTTTTATCCATTAATGGTAGAGGCTGTTTTGTTTTGGAGACAATCGTTTACTATACCTCTCAAGAATCAGCATCAAAAGCAACCAAAAAGTCGCACTAACAGCTTTGTTGGCTTAACCAGTTTGCAGGAAGACAGCGTAGTTTCAAGCCTACTGGGCAGTAGGACTTTGGCTTAAAACAAACTAGAGCCTCTTCCCTGAGGAATATTAAATGATAGTTTTCGTTCACCAGCCGGAATACATTCCGTGGCTGGGCTTCTTCGACAAGCTTGCGAGATGTGACACTTTTGTTATCTACGATGATGCCCAATTCCAACACGGCGGATTCCACAACAGAAACAGAATTAGAACCAGCCAAAGATGGGAATGGCTGACAGTACCCATAATGCACGGTCACCCACAAACAATCAAAAGCGTGAAAATTTCGGGGGATCAATGGAAAAGCAAGCATCTAAATATAATTAGCCAAAACTACGAAAAGACGCCTTACTTCAAAGAAATTTTTCCCATAATTAGGGAAGCGATAGATTTTGAACATGAACTATTAATCGGGTTAAACCTGCATTTGATAAAAGTAATCGCCAAAATTTTGGATATTAAAGTTAACATGGTGCGTTCCTCAGAGTTTTCTTACCTTGGAAAAGAAAAAAACGAAAAACTCGTCTCCATGTGCAAGCATATGGGAGCTGACACGTACCTTTCTGGCTCAGGCGGAAGAGCGTACGTCAACGAAGACATGTTTATTGAAGCAAAAATTAACATTCAATGGCACAACTACAACCATCCAACCTACAGGCAAAGGTTTGATGATTTCCAACCGAACATGTCAATCATAGACTTACTTTTCAACACGGGTCCCAAGGCTAAGGAGATAATTCTGAAAGGAGGCATCCTAAACACCAGTGAAACCGCAGATATCTTGGCGCTACCCAAAGCCTTAATCGTTGAACCGAACTAAAAAATTAGAGCTTAACTATCTGAGCGAATAACAAAAAACTGGATACATCTGTCACCCGCGCAACAATCCCTTTTTTATTTTTAGTTAGTTACTGAATGACAAAATAGTTTGAACTAATGTTCGGCGGAACATACCCTATCTGGCGATGTCTCCCGCACAAACTTCCCTTTTCTTTGAAATTGTTCCCTCAAATTCTGGCGCGGAATGACGATTTTTCGCGCGCGTTTAGAGATGCCTATTCCTTCGGCTTTGGTTAATAAGTAGTGAAGCTGAGCGTGAATTGGAGAGGATTACACATGTAAATGTATTCGATTGAAAGGTTGTCACATGTGGATCTTTGTTTTGTCCCTCAAAGATTAATGCAGAGAAAAAGTTTGGCGGGGATATATTTCGTGTTTTGTTGAAAGAAAGAAAGAAGGATCTTACCGGTTGATACTTTGTTCTGCAGGGTTTTCCTACTCTTTTGTAAGCACTATTTCAATTGTTGAAACCATTCTAGACCTATTTTCGCCTTCTCTTGCGGGCATCTCTTCTGTTCCTATTGCGATTTTGCTTACTTTTAGGTCTTTTAGGAAGCGGTTTCTCGTTATTTCAGCTGCGTCAACGGCTGTAGTTATTGCTTGTCCTCTGGCCTTCAAAGTTATTTCTTTAGCGTTGCTCGCCGATAAGCCTGTGATAATCGCTAGAACATAGTCCATGGGCATTTTATTTCCAACAAAGACAATTCCTGATTTTTCCGACATTTTACATCACCATTTCATTAAAGCGCTACTGCTCTTTACTGTGCAACCTTCCTTATAAGCACGCTTTCTGATCTCGGCTTAAGACTAACTAAAACCGAGATTGCTGGAGCAAGCAGGTTGCGCAGCAGTTTCAGTGACAAAACTGTTCAAGATTCTTTGTCTCTAAGCTAAAAAAAACCCAAGGTCTAAACTGGCTTCAAGTTAAATTATGCATGCGAATTATACTCCTTCGCTAACAAAATTCTTTTAACTTTGAAGGACTATAATACAAATGTTGTCTTGTTTTGCGGTGTCTCTTGAGCAGCTAATTTGCTGAATCAAACTTTGGTGTTTTAAGCTTTCCAAGAAAGTGATTTAATTTCGAGATGGATAGCTTAGGCATAAACTGTGTTTTGGGAGTTTATTGTATGTTGTTGTTCTACTCTATCGGCGTTACTTTGCAGTATGCTGAGTGTTCCGAATTTTCCCAAGCTTAGTTGTCTTTCTCCCTTGAAAGTTCGTACTGACGCATGCTTGATTTGCACTATGTCACCTACGACGGGGGAGTTTGCCTGTTCACCCCAGAGGCAAAGCTTGACTTTTCCAGTTTCATCAGTTATCCAGGCGTTGGTCAGCATAACGCTGTTTCCAAACTGCGTGTGTATTAGTTGGGGTTTTTGGGTCTCTAAAACTTCTGCCCGCAGGTTAACCTTTTTCATGCCGTGTCGCAAGTTTTGGATTAACGTTAAATCACGTGCGAGGTTTTTTTTAGCTACTTGTTTGTGTATTTTGTCAGTATCTAACCAGCTCTCAAAACTTATGTTCTTTCTAAGGAGAAATTCTTCGGCAACTCGAAACTGCACTACCACAATGTTAGCTTTTGTGATTAGAAAGACAGCTTGGTCATTTATGACGCCGCGGTACTCGACCGTTAGGTCCTCACAGACGGATTTCCCAATCACTCTTGCCGAAACTAAAGCTCGATAGAGTTCCGAAAGGTAAACGTTGTACTTCACCGAAAGAAAAGCAAGATGCTCGATTATTATTGGTTCTTTATGGTTCAAAGTTTTCTCTTCCAAATTTTTTGCCAGACTGTCTTGAAAAAGTAAAGTTAAACGAAGGATAGGATAAGATACTTCTTCTTGAAAAATTTCCGACAAGTATTCTACTGCTGTGGAGTATATAGGGATAATAGCATAAGAGCTGGTTTTTTCCATGCGGTTTTGAGTTTTAGGGCAAACAACGCGTCGGATCAGAACTCTATCCCTTATTCCGAAAAGTAATACATGCGCGGTCGAGGTGAGGTATTTTTGACTAATGTGGCGATGGCTCTCACAATCATTCTGTTTTTTGCTCAGCAGAAGAGCGCTAATTATTTGAGTTCGAAAGGACAAAATGAGTTTATGAGTCAGTACATTGCAGGGCTAATAGAAGCCGGATTCGAATACGTCTGCGAAATGGGTTATGTTAAACTGTTCAGAAAGCGACGATAACGGAATTTTTACTATTTGTCCTAAAGAATGGTCAAAACTTCATTATCTGGGCGTGCGGTATGCCTTCTATTTTTATCACTGCGTCGGGATGAACGTATCCTTTGGCGATGGCTTTTCCAACACAGTTCTTGCCCACAAGGTTCACAATAGTTGAATTATTAATCAAGCCAACAGCCTCATCAACAGTTGCTTTTCGTCCGTTATAGAACTCTTCTTTTACATGAAAGACAATTTTGCCTTCCCGAAGCGTTCGCCCAAGCAAATCGCAGTCGCATACTGCTAAGAGCACGTTTTGCCCCATCTTTTTGATGTTGAGGTAAACTTCCAAGTTAGTTCTCTCATAACTGTTTAATGGATGATTTTGCTCCGCAAGCGTTGCATACCAGAAAAGATAAGCGCTTTTCTTTCACGATACGGGTGTCTGGGCGTTTACATACTGGGCAAATAACATAACCTTCTAAGTACCTTTGTAGCAGACGTTCAAAACTGTCCCCTCGAAATTTCCCTTGGAATATGGCTCTTGAATCATGGAATGTTGCTGCCGTGGCCATTTCTCGGGTTAAGAACTTTATGACGTGCTGGGGGTCACGGTCTAAAGCGTCGGCGACTTCTTTGAAGTTAGAAATAATTGTGCGCATACCAACAGTATTGATATATAATCTTGGTAGTTCTAAGCGTTCCCGTTTTTCGGACACTTGAGGCATTTGAGCGCAGGCTCGCTTTAGCAGTTCGTCATAGTTGAAGGTCATGTTTCCATCTCACCCAATCATGGTGCCAGCACATATTTAAAATTATAACGTGTGAAAACAACATTGTGATGGCATTGCTGTGCCTTTGTAAAGTAAATCAATATAAATTCCGAAAGCAAAGCTAAGTATCAACTCTCGACTTAACACAGAGGCTAACGCGTGACAGAGAATCAAAAAACAAGCCAAGAAGGAAACATCAACCTACAAATAGACAAAATAAAGAAGCAAATTGGTGAAGCAAACGCTCAAATCAAAAAGTACGTTGAGAAAAGAAACCAGTTGCACGGGCAGGCAAGAAAGTCCCGTGAAGAAGTCAACCAGATAAAAACTGAAAGGGACGCCTTGAATGAGAAGGTAAAGTTGCTCAAGGAGCAAAGAGACCTCGTCAGAGTCAAAGCAACACCAATCATGGAAGAAGTAAATGCTATAGATGAAAAAATCGCTGAACTCAAAAAGAATGTGCCACGAGTGAGTCAGCGTGAATTGCAAGAGGAGCTTGACGCGATTGAATGGAAAATTTCAACGACTTCACTTGACTTGCAGGAGGAGAAAAGGCTCGTAGGCGATGTGAAAGAGCTTGAAATTCAGCTTAAGAGTTACAAAAAAATAGATAAAAAACACCAAAAAATCAACGAGTTACTTACCCAATGCAAGGCGATTGATGCCCAAGCTGGCGTGTACCATAAAGAATTAACTGATTTAGCCAAGAAGAGCCAAGAATTACACGCCACAATGATGGAAAAAGTAAATACTGTGAAAAGAGACAGGGCTGAAGCAGATAGCCTCCATCAAGCGTTTGTTAAAGCCAAGGAGCAAAACACTCTTTGGTATGAGCAAATTAAGCAATTGATCGATCAAAATAGGGGCCTGAGGGTCACAATTAGAGAATATGACCTAGCCAAGAGAAAGGAAGAAGACGCTAAAAGACAAGAAGAGCAAGCTAAATGGAAAGAGGTACAAGCGCAAAGAGCAGTTAAAGAGAAAGAGATTAAAGAAAAAATTGGCTCTGAAGCTAAAGAAAAACTGCAACGTGGCGAGAAAGTTAACTGGGATGAGTTCCAAATGATGCTTGGCGACGATGAAGAAGATGATTCGGAAACGCAAGATTAAAGTTAAGTGACAATATTAAAGAGATAGAGATTCGCGATGGCTAAACGGGAAACGCAACAGCAAACGCAAAAGCGTATCCTAATTTTATGTGTAGATAGAGATGGAGATCTGGAAGTTAAAGCAGGCATAAAGACACCGCTTCTGGGAAGAACCGCCAACATCGACGGCGCAGTTTCCTTAGCCCTCAAAGACCCTGAAGAACCAGACGCCAACGCCATGTTTGAAGCCGTCCGACTCTACGACCGATTACAAGATGAAAAACAACCCGAAGAAGTTTTTGAGGTAGCCACGATTTCGGGTTCTGAGTTGGGCGGGGTTAGCGCAGACCGAAAGCTAGTCAATGAACTAAACAATTTGCTTGATTCTTTCAACGCAAACGAAGTCATACTGGTTTCGGATGGTTACTCTGACGAAGCGATTTTGCCGCTTGTCGAATCGAGAGTGCCAGTTTCATCCGTGCGACGTATAGTTATTAAGCACAGTGAATCCATCGAAGAGACCGCTGCGGTTTTCACAAAGTACATTCGGTTAATGGTGGATAATCCAAGGTATGCTCGTATGGCGTTAGGTTTACCGGGCATTTTGGTGTTCATTTTCGGTATTCTTTGGGCGATAGATAACTTAAAAATCTATCCAGGCGCCCTCTATTATTACGGCATTGCAATTGTTATTGTCGTCGGCGGGTTCTTGCTTCTCAAAGGCTTCGGCGTTGACAGGGCAACCAAAGACTTCTACAAGTGGGCAAGAGACTATTCGCCGCCGTCGCTTCCAATGCAAATTTCCAACTACACGGTTATCGCCGGAATACTATGCATTGCCGTGAGCGTTTATCTTGGCATAGCAAACGTTAACATCAACGTTGCACCTGCCGCCGATTTAGCTGGCTGGCTTAACATAACTCCAAGGGTAGCGTATTACTTCATTACAGGAATTATTGATCTTTTAGTGGCAGGCATAAGTATCGTTTTGTTGGGGCGAAGTGTACGATTATATTTTGAGAGGGATTCAAGGTTACTGCGAAACGTTGCTTTAATCGTTTCAGTGGCTTGGTCACGTTGGGTTTTGGTTGGAACAGCGAACGTAATAATTCATTATTATAAAGATACATCCGCGGTGGTCGGGTTAAATGACTCAATTTTCTCAATTTTCTTATTTACAATAATAGTCGGCATTCTAATCGGCGTTGCCTCTGTTCTGCTGATTTACATTATTAACAGGTCAGCGAAGAGTTTCTTTAAGAAAAACAATGAAGAAAAACCAGAAGAACTCTAAAAAAAAATTTTCTGATATTTTCTTTTTGATTTAGAGGAAGCTTTAATTGACCTACCAAGGCTTTAGCTATAGTGCACGGTAAAAATGCACGTGCAAAATCCTTAGACATGAGAGGTTCCATTAGTGCTTAAGAGAATTCTTTCCTTCATCGGCGCCTACAAAATTTACGAGAAATGGCTATGGCTCCAAGTTAAAAACGGCATAAAACCCGAACACATAGCCATAATTCTTGACGGAAACAGGCGATGGGCAAACGAGAATGAAACACACCCACTACTAACAAGGGACAAGTGGGGGCATGGAGGCGGCGCCGACACAGTTGAGCAACTTCTAGACTGGAGCCACATGATTGGCGTGAAAAATGTAACCCTCTACACGTTCTCCACGGAGAATTTTTCCAGACAATCCGATGAGGTTGCGCAGATCATGAAGATTGCAGAGGAGAGGTTCCGTAAACTAATAAAAGACGAGCGTGTACATAGGGACAAAGTGCATGTTAAGGTTATTGGCAGAACTAATTTGTTGCCTGAAAGTCTACGAAACACAATTAAGGAGCTTGAAGCGGCAACAGAAAACTATGATTGTTACTTCTGGAACTTTGCTTTCGCATACGGTGGCAGAGCAGAGATCGTGGATGCAGCCAAAATCATCGCTAAGAAAGTAAAAGATAACGAACTAAAAATCGACGACATATCGGAGGGTACATTTGAAAAGTACCTCTACACGTCCCACATGACAAAACAGGACCCCGACATGATTATACGTACATCAGGCGAAGAACGCCTAAGCGGGTTCCTGCTTTGGCAAGCTGCCTACAGCGAACTTCTTTTCTTGGATGTTTACTGGCCCGACTTCCGCTTTATCGACCTTTTAAGAGCGATCAGAGTGTTCCAGCACCGCAAACGCCGCTTTGGAGCATAAAAAAATAAAAAAGTTAAGCGCGTTTTTTAGCGCTAACAATTGAGATGACGTCGCGGTCTTTTAGGATGGCGTCTTCGCCGATTCTTCTTTTGTCTCGGGCGTCTATGGCGTAGATGAAGTTTTCACCGAGTTCAGTGTGGATTATGTAGGCGAATTGGTGGGCGGTTGTGCCTTTAGGTACGAGGTACGTGTCTGGCAGGACGCGCCCGTTGTGGTCGGACAGGTGCTCTAAG
The DNA here is from genome assembly GCA_003141855.1 of Candidatus Bathyarchaeota archaeon. Classification (GTDB taxonomy): domain Archaea; phylum Thermoproteota; class Bathyarchaeia; order Bathyarchaeales; family Bathycorpusculaceae; genus Bathycorpusculum. The sequence continues at coordinate 176,723 of PLNS01000027.1, forward strand.
TCTTCGACTGGGTAAACGGTTATCATGTCTAAGAGTTTAAAGTAGGCGGTGTTTAGGGCTTCTTGAACACCTGTTGAACCATTCGTTGACAAGATTTTTTCTTTTATCGCCTCAAGCCCCTTGATTTGACCAGCCGATAGTTTCTCGGGCTGAGTTATCTTGAAGTTGCCGTCGCCCGGTTTATAATCAATCAACTGCTTCTCCGCCGCGCGTCTTAGCCCCAATTCTGCTTCTGCTGAACATGGAATCACGGTGTAATCGAGTTTTTTCATTCGCTCAACGTTTGCTTTGGCGGTTGGCAAATCAATTTTGTTGGCAACAATCAGCATGGGTTTGGATATGCGCCTTAACGTGTCTACGAACCGGTAGAAGTCTTCGTCAGTCCATGTAACGGGTTTGTCTACGTTTAAGTTAGCAGCTCTTATCGCCTCACCGACATACTGGCGTTTTATGCCTAAACCTGTTAAACGCTCTTCAAGGTGGGAGGCAATGCCTTTTTTGTCTGCTTCTGCGGTCCTTGAGATTTTAGACCAGTCTTTCTTGAGTATGGTTACCATCCACATGGTTATTTCGCGTTCTAGAAACTTTACGTCTTCTAAGGGGTCGTGTTCGCCGGGTTTGCAGGTTTTTCCTTCGCAGTCGGTTCCGCCTGAAGCGTCAACTACGTGGATGAGGGCGTCTGCCCGTCGTATTTCGTCTAGGAACTGGTTGCCTAAGCCGCGTCCTTCCCAAGCTCCAGGCACGATGCCTGCGATATCGATTAATTCTACTGGAACAAGCCTTGTGCCGTCGAGGCAGAGCGAGTTTCTCGGGTTGTCTTTGACTTTGAATTCGTCGTGGACGCATGGGCTTCGGACGTAGCCGACGCCTCGGTTCGGCTTGATGGTTGTGAAGGGGTAGTTGGCTATTTCAGCCGCAACCAGGGTGGCAGCGCTAAAGAAAGTGGATTTTCCCGTGTTTGGTTTCCCAACTACTCCAAGTAGACGCGAGTAAGACCTTTGCATGAGTTTTCACTGCTGTATTGTTGCTGCGTGTAGGTCTATATTATTTGCGCTTGCAGAAATAGAAAAATGCTGTTCTTATTGTGGGTAAGCGTTTTATCGTTTATCAGTATGTCATAAAACATAAAAGAAAGCAACACTGACATAAACAAGTTACCAATTACTGGAACGTTCCGTGAACAAAAAAGGAACATGTTTAAGGTGAACCGAATACACCCATCAAAAATTATGGTATTCATGGTATGTTCATTGTTAATTATCGCTTACCTTGCTCCGTTCGGAACTATCTCAAATGCTCAGCCAGAAGATGATTGGATAGCCCAGCCCATGCATATTTCTCATCTTGTTAATCCTTTAGCGTCTTTTTCAGGTTATACTCCAAGCCAAATAAGAACTGCATATGGTCTACCCACATCAGGAGGCGCCGGAACCACCATCGCAATAATAGACGCTTATGACACCCCAAGTATATGGAACGATTTAGGCTACTTTTCCCTCCAATTCAATCTTCCGCTTCCAACAAGCAAAAATTTTGAAGTCGTAAAAATGGACCCAAACACAGGAACAAACAGCGATTGGGTGGAGGAAACTTGCTTAGATGTTGAGTGGGCCCATGTCATCGCCCCCAATGCAAAAATACTGCTAGTTGAAGCAGTCACCAACTCTCGAACCAATCTTCTTTCAGCGGTTGATTATGCGAGAAATCGCTCCGACGTTGTAGCTATTTCTATGAGCTGGGGCGGTAATGAACCATCTAATCCAAGCAACTACGATTCTAGGCTTACCAGTAGTTATGGAGCAGTTTTCTTTGCATCTTCAGGAGACAACGGCTCAGGAGTAATCTGGCCTGCCAGTTCAGCAAACGCCATAGCAGTTGGAGGAACAACATTAAACCTAACCTCAGACGGGACAGTAATTTCTGAGACTGGTTGGAACGGAAGCGGAGGTGGAATAAGCAAATATGAAGCTATTCCTTCCTATCAAACAAGTTATGGAATCAACGAGACTAAACGTGCCGTCCCTGATGTTTCTTACAACGGTAATCCTTCCACAGGAGTCAAAGTCTACTGCAATTCTCAATGGTTAATAATGGGCGGCACAAGCGCGGGGGCACCTCAATGGGCAGCAATTCACGCTCTCGGATTATCAGCCACAAACTCTAATCTTTACCAGAAGGCAAAATTAGCATACTCTTCCTACTTCCGTGACATCACATCGGGCTCAAACGGAGACTACAATGCAACCGAAGGTTACGATTTAGTTACAGGGTTAGGCAGCCCATTAACGTTTAATTTTGGTTCACTAACGGTTACGCCAAATTCAGGTCCACCCGGAGGCTTGATTGCACTCAGTGGCATTGGCTTCTTGGGCAATTCGGCAAACATTTCATACTTGAACCCATTAAATTCCTCGTGGATTCCGATAATTAACAACTTAGCAACCACAACTGGAAATTTCAATTACACTTTTAATGCTTTAGACCTGTTGCAAAGCAACCCAGCAGGTGACAATCAACCATTTTCGGACAACATTGTTTTCCGCGCCCAAGACAACAGCAACGGACACTCATATAACACAACGGTTCCATACACGGAATGGCGACGAGGCTTAACCCAAGTAGGCAACTTAACCGCCCAAGGATTGTACGGTAACAACACGGATTTGGCGACGAGCGTTTTTGTTCAAAATGGTGATTTCGTGCCTGTTTTCGGGGAATGGTTTAGCCCGGGCAACGTATCTTTGCTCTGGGATGGTACAACTGATTTAGGTACGATTTCGACGGATGAGACGGGGTTCTTCAATGCAACCATACAGGCGCCAACCACAACCGCGGGGCAGCACACACTTGTAATTAGGGATAGTATGTCTGATTTCAGTTTTAACTTGACTCGTTTGCCGACGGTAGCTAATGATTACGCGGATAGATGGCATACGTCAGACTTTACAATAAACCTGACACCTGATTATGCTGTGAACGAAACCTTCTACAGACTAAACGGTGCACCAGTTTACAACGTTACCGCTAACGGGCAACCCACTATAACAACGGAAGGCAGCAGCAATACGCTCGAGTACTGGAGTACATGGGACGTTTATGGAACAGGCCTCAATGACCTTCCGCACGTTACTTTAACTGAAATTAAATTAGATAAAACCGCACCAGTCGGTTCGATAATAACAAGCGCAACCACAAGCACAACTACAATTACTCTGGCTTTATCTGCGACCGATGGCACCTCAGGAATCGCGCAAATGCGTTTCTCAAACGATAACACCGTCTGGTCGGACTGGGAGCCTTATGCATCATCGAAAACTTGGACTCTACAAGGCGGCGACGGCCAAAAAACTGTAAGTGTCCAATTCAGGGATAATGCAGGTTTAACATCACCATACAGTTGCATAGTCACTCTTGAAACGCCTCAACCTTCGCCAACCGCGACACCCACTCCAACGCCAAGTCCAACTCCTTCCCAAACCCCATCACCTACTCCGACTGCTTCGCCCTCACCAACCCCAACATCTACGCCAACCTCTTCACCTGACCCCCGCAACCTACCACACACCGACCCCTCAGTCATGCTTGAAACCCCAGAAATAATCATGATTTTGATTGTGTTGGTAGCACTCGTTTTAGTCGTTGCATTAGTAAGAAGACGCAAATAACCTACTTGCGAGTCTTTTATGCAGAATGGTTTAGAGGAAAACTTCAAACTTTTTTGATGCTATTTTTAAAACTTTAAAGAAAAAAATATAAAAATCAAAGAAAACGCAGATTGCCTGTCTATGCTTCCAGAGTGGGCTCAATTGCTGTTTTGGTTTCTAAGCGTCCATTCTCGGCGCAAGTGGTTTTTTTGCCCCTTAACCCTGAAAACGCGGCTGCTAAGAAGCACAAGATTGCGGCAATTATGAAGGCTGTTGTCAACGCTGACATGAAGGGCGCGGCTATGGCGTTGGGGAAGAAGGTTTGGCTTTCCAGAATGCTTAAGGTGCTCTGAGGCAACCCTGCAGCTATTGGACCCATACCATGCAACATTGTTCCTATGGGATTGTATCCTAGGAAAGCACCGAAGAGCGCCCCTGAAGCAGGCGTATGACTAAATGCTGATGCAATCTGCGGTGGAGCACCTGTGCTAGCTACTGCCGTTGTAAGTGCACCTGGCAAAGTAGTGTTTAGTGAAATGATGATTATGGCGAAGAAGATGGCTTGACTTATGGTTTGCCCGCAATTCTGCAAGGTTGAGCGCATCCCTGAAGCTGCACCTCTGTGTTCGGCTGGGCAAGAATTCATAACTGACGCCATGTTGGGTGACATGAAAATGCCGTTACCAATGCCCAGAAATAGGAGTATTAACGCAAAGGGCAAGTATTCAAAGTTCACAGGCAACAAAGTGAAAACTAGAAACGCTATGCCTGTGATTACCATGCCAGCGGTCGCCAGTACTCTTGCGCCATGTTTGTCAGATAACCAACCGCTCAATGGGCCAGTAAGTGCTATGCCTATTGACATTGGAAGCATGAAAATGCCAGCCCAGAACGGTGTTGAGTCGTAGCTGTAACCGTGAAGGGGAAGCCATATGCCTTGTAAAAGTACCACGAGCATGACCATTACTCCGCCTCTTGAGATTGAACTTAGGAAGGTGGCGATGTTTGCTGTGGCGAACGTTCTGTTTTTGAAGAGGTCAAGGTTGAACAATGGGTCTTTCACGCGTTTTTCGATGAATGGAAACGCAAAGAGCAAGGCGGCTCCTGAAAGAAGTGATGCTACTACCCACGGGTTGCCCCAGCCCATTGGAGATGTTCCATAAGGCGTTAACCCATAAGTGATGCCTATCAGAATCAGCGTTAAGCCTGCGCCGAAGCTTATGTTTCCCCAATAATCCATCTTCTGTTTGCGTTTTGCAACGTGTTGCTCTTTAAGTTTCCAATATGACCATGCGGTTCCTATGATTCCGACGGGAACGCTGACCAAAAAGACCAGCCGCCAATCGTAAACTGCTAAAACTCCGCCTAAAACTAAGCCGATTAGTGAGCCTGCGAGGAAAGCTAATTGGTTGATGCCTAATGCTTTTCCGCGTTCGTTTTCTGGGAAGGCGTCGGTTATGATTGCTCCGCTGTTGGAGAAGAGGAAGGCGGCGCCGACTCCTTGAACTATTCTGAAGGCTATTAGCTCTATGGCTCCAGCGTCGCCTGTGTTTGGGGTTAAGAATAGCAGGATTGAGCCGACTGTGAATATGGCAAAGCCAAGGTTGTAGAGTTTTACTCTGCCGTAAATGTCGGATAATCTGCCAAAAGTTACTAGTAGGGTTGCGGTTACGATGCTGTAACCGAACATGATCCAGAGCAGGTACTGGAAGGATGTGAATGGGTCAATGTTTATGCCTCTAAAAATCGAGGGCATGGCAATTAACACTATGGTCATGTCGATTGAAGCCATGAGCATGCCAATGGTTGTGTTGGAGAGCGCGACCCATTTGTATTGAACCATAAATTAGGACCAGACAGATATTTTCGGAGCTAAAAGATTTATGGGTTATAAAAGGTTTGTTGGTGGTTCCATGCTTTTACTTGATTTATTGGGTGCTAAGCGCTTCAACATTGGTGAGGATTTAAGGAAAGCGATACTAAATACTTGACAATGGAAATTTCCGCTGCTTGATTCTGTTAAACAGGATTTTCCTGAGAGTCTTTAGACTGCAATAGCTTCTTCAATGTCTTGTGGCATTTGCTGCATTCAAACATCGAGCTGCCGCATGAGGGACAGAACACTTCTTGTTTTAGCATTCGCTCCAAAAGCGCAAGCAGTTCGGCTTTATTCTGTACCTCGCGTGGGGACTCTTGCTGTGCAAGGAGGTCGTTGGCTTCTTTTTGTGGTTGCGGATTTTCGCTGGATACGATTTCTTGGTAAACTTTGGAGATGCTGGTTTTTCCGTCCCGCAGCTTCTGCTTATCGTCTTCGCTTGCTTTTTCCATTATTTTCTTGCCTCGCTCGAAGGTTCGTGTTGAAACACCTGCTTTTTTAGCCACTGCATCGGTTGCTTTCGCCCTAGGCTCTGGCTCAACGTCGTCTGACGCTAACCCTAACTGCATGTCTCGCCCGTTTTTGCCGCCTTTCGATTGCCGCTTCTTCGCAAGTGCTTTCTCAATCTCAAGCAGTGGTACCGCTAATTCTACCAGCTGGAAGTTGTTTAGGTGGCGGCGTCTTAGGTTTGCTTCTATGACGAATTTTTTTTCCAGCAGTTTGTCGTCGAATTTTCGCACTTCAAAATCTGGTTCAATATCGAGCTCGATGCAGGCGCGGAAGCGGTGGTGCCCATCTAAAACCTCCAAGTCCTCGTTTACGATTATTGGGTAGTGTTGTCCCTCGGTTTGGATTGAGGTTTTGAGTTCAGCGAATTCTTCTTCGGACATTTTTGGCAGGAGTTTGTTGTATTCTGGGTTTAAGCGTAAGCTCATGAGTACCGCCTTCTTCTTTGTTTGTAATATTATTTAAGTTGAAGGGTTCCAAGCGCTTTCAGGGGGCATTTTATTTAGTGCTCAGCCTTGCAATGTTGGCTTCACTGTGCAGTCACATATTCTTTTATTTTTACTTTGGGTTTATTTGGTATGCGTATGAAACCCGCGCAACATCGTTTGGCGGACCAGCAGTTAACCAAAATGCGGTTGGATCTCTCTCCTCTCTCTTCCCCAATTTTTTAGTTCCGCATCAGGTTAACGACGGCTGCTCCGTCAAACTCTACTTTTCGGCGAACTAAAGCAAAGTATTAATCATCATTTATTTCTTTAATGCCAACCGCTTCTGTTGAAATCAGAAAATAGCAGAATCAGTAAACCACAAAAGTTTTGTTCTTTGGAGCTTAACTGGAATAATTTTACGTTGATACGGAAACATTTACCCAAACCCGCACCTTGACTTTGCCGATTTAACAAAACAGTTTTGGTAAAGCGCCTAAAATGAGGATTGACGGATCAGTCAGCTTCAGCAAAGCGCGAGTGGAAAATGAGATCTTCCATTTGGAAGGGTGTTCGCGCTTCTTTTTAGCATTGACCCGCCAATCTTTTAGTAGGCAATCTTTTGAGGGGTTAAACTAAGAGTAATTGTTTAGGTTTAAATGAATATGTGACTACACAACGTTACAACAACGAACCTGAGAATTAATTTTAGGGAAGAGAAATGGAGAGTCCTTTGCCATCTTGAAAAAGTAATGATTAAACTCCTTAAGCTGAGAACCACAAGTATTATTAGAAAGCGTGCAACTAAATTCTAAATTAGTGATAAATTAAAATCTCATCATTGCGAGAAAAACTCGCATAGTGCGATTAACATAATCAAATAAAATATAACTTACAATAGGAAGTGCATACTTACGGGAACATCCCAAACATTTACGATAAAGTACGTTGTACACGCTAGATTTGAAATTGAAGGTGTAGTTGAAAAACCCGACGTTATCGGCGCAGTTTTCGGTCAAACAGAAGGACTTTTCGGCCCCGAACTTGACCTACGAGAACTCCAAAAAACAGGGCGCATCGGCAGAATCGAAATCGACTTACACTCCAAAAACGACCGAACCACAGGTTCCATAACCATCCCAACCAGCTTAGACCGCGTTTCTACAGCCCTCATCGCAGCAAGCGTCGAGAGCATAAACCGCGTTGGACCCTGCTCAGCTAAAGTTAGCCTAGACAAAATCGAGGACATCCGCGAAGCACGACGAAAAATAATCATCGACCGAGCCAAAGAAATCCTCCACAGATGGAACATCGAATCCATGCCCAGCGTAGATGAAGTTTACAAAGAAATCTCTGACACCATGAAAGTGGGCAAAGTAGAAAAGTACGGACCTGAAGACTTGCCAGCTGGACCAGGACTGGAAAGCGCTAAAGAAATCATCGTTGTTGAAGGTCGCGCCGACATCATTAATTTGATGCGTTGCGGTATCTTTAACACTGTCGCCCTCGAAGGCGCAAAAGTTCCTGACTCGATAAAGAAGATTACAAAAGAAAAATCAGCCACTGCATTGCTTGATGGCGACCGAGGCGGCGACTTAATCTTAAAAGAGCTTTTGCAGGTAACAAACGTAAAGTTTGTTGGTCGTGCTCCAAGAGGCAAAGAAATCGAGGAATGCAACTGCAAAGAAGTCGCCGAAGCCATAGAAAACAAGTTACCAATAGCTGAAGCTGCAGGCGTAAGCAAGCCAACCCCGGCTCCTAAAAAGGTGCCTGAACGAGTCAAAGTTGAAGTCCCAGACACCATAAGTCAAGCGGCAAAAGCGTTGGTTGGTACACTCGAAGCAGTCCTACTCAACGACAAACTCGAATTAATCGAGCGGTTACCAGTAAGCCAGCTTGCAGAGAAACTCTCGCAGGTAACTGGCGTTGACACAGTGGTTTTCGACGGCATCATCACCCAGAGAATCGTTGACATCTCAGCCGACAAGAGCATAAAACGAATCGTTGCCTCACGCATCTCTGAAGCGGTTAAGCCTGCGTTGAACGTTGAATTGATAACGTTCCAAAACGCTATTCCTCCAGCCTAAACATAATCCATTAGGCTTCTAATTTCTTCTGTTTCTTTTGTCTCTTTTAGCAGTTCAGCCTCGGTTACGTCGAAAAACACAAGGATTCTCGTTGCTGCAGGCAGCACCTGATTGGTTACGTAGTAATCGACGTCTACTTCATCGTATTTTACGAAAACGTAAGGTTTCACTCGGTTGTACAAGCGCCCTTTTCCTTCAAGGATTATGTAGCCTACTTTGTCGCCGCCAGTTAAACGCCAGCCTTTTTCCTTGAGCATTTTTGCCGCCTCCACATGCGGTGCTCTGATGGCGTAATCCTCAGGAGCTTTTGTGAGGGTTTTCCAAATAATGAGGTCATGCAAAGGAACTTTTCTATGTTTTAAGTCAGCAATAACGGAACGCACGTACTCGATTGCTTTCTTAGGAGACTGCTCGTTGAGGATTATTTCGAGAACGTGCTCTTGCACTTTTTTGGCAACTTCTGCCCAGTCACCGCGGATAACTTCCAAGCCCACGATGTCGAGGCTGCCGTCCTGCCGTAAGCCCGCATAGCGTTTTTTGGCTTCCGTGAAGAAAATGCGCTTGTAAACTTCGCCGACTTCCACGTCTAACTTTAGTTCGTGCTTGATTTCTTCTTCCAACTTCGGAACCTTGGTTTCATCGTAATTTATGAACAGGCTGTCAGTGTCCCCGTAAACCACCACTATTCCAGCCCGCTCAGCCATCTGCGTAGACGTCAAAATTATGTGCCTACCCCAAGCTGAAGCTGCTTCAGCGACGGGTTTAATATACCATCTTGCGCCCACCCAGCCAGCATAGCCGTAAGCAGCGTTTGTTATGATTTTGACTGCTTTTTGGCGTGCATCCAGAACGTGGTATTCGACGGTTTTGGGGTTGAGGGTTTTCATTTTTTGGCGTATGGTGTTTCTTACGTTGATTAGGTATGTGAGTGCTTCTTTGTAGAATCCTGGTGGGGTTTTGCGGAATTTGTGTTTTACTTCGGGTGCTTCGTAGACGCCGCTTGCTGGTTCTGGCTCGTCGGGTGCGATGTAGGTGTCTGGTGAGAGGTTGTAGGTTATCATGATGTTGGGGTACATGGACTTGAAGTCTAAAACGGCAATGTTCTCATGCAAGCCAGGCTTGGGAGAAAGCACAAGCCCGCCAGCGTAAGGCCTGTAAGGTTGCTCGATTCGTTTAGGGATGAGTTCACCGATTTTCTGGGCTTGCTTGATAAGGAACCATTCAACGCGGAAGCCCACAGCCGCCGTCATCACGTGGTCCAGGGGTAGGCTTGTTAGGCTGGCAAGTTGCATGGCAAAATCCAAAAGCAACACTGCGGTGCCCTGTACTTTGCAGGCGCTATCCAACCCGAAACGCTTTAAATCGCTGCGTTTTTGCTTGTCATCCCAGTAATCCGCAAACTCAACATCCTCAACGATGCTCTGCTTGTCTTTCATTACGCCTAAATGGTCCGCAAAATTCCAAAGCGTTTTCACTTTAACCTCGGGGAACACATCCATGAAATCTGCCAAGTCAATGTTCACGGTGCCTGTGGTTGAAACGTGCCCGTAAACGCTGGTGTGGGGTTCCAAGCGAGCTCTGTCAAAGTCCAGTTTCAATTTTAACTTGTGGCTCCTGCCCTTGAGGTAAGTCCAATCTACCGTGTTGGCGCCGTAGCTTGCGATGATGTCGGGGTCAAACTGGCAAATGTAATTGATGAATCCTTCGATGACGGGTTTGTCGTCTTTGTCGTCGTTTGCTATGAACTGTTTCTCTTCGCCGTTGCTGGCCGCAGTTGAAATGATTAGCACCGGGTTGCGGTCTGGTTTGGGTGAGCCCTCGCGGCTGTAGCAAATCATTGAGAAACCCAGAACCCTCAACGACGGCACAACCACATTGTCCAGCTGTTTGGGCTGCGCTTTTGCAGCATAAACCTTGGATACTCTTACGCCTTCAGTGTTCTCTTCTTCGGTTGCTTCTACCTCATGCCACCCGCAGGGAACCACATTATTGTCGATTAGGTAGCGCATGGAGGCGCGAATGTCGTCTTCGAGGCAGTCTTTTACTCCTTCGACGCTTCGAAGTTGCTTTGCAAGCTTCCCTGTTTCGGTTGCCACCTTGCAGTAGACTTTTATTGCTTGCACGGGTTTGCCGAAGAAGCGTCTCTGGGTAACTTCCACCTTCACAATTGACGAGGCGTAAGCGTTCATGATTGCCTCTGCAGTCTTCGACGCATCAAACCCTTCAGCCACCACGGCATAGAAGTAAGCAGTAAAGTTGCGGTCAATAACGAGGACCCGATTGCCAGCTGCATCGATGCCCCAAAGCCACAACTCAACCGTGCCCTTGTCTTTATCGATTTTAGGGTTAATGTCTAGAAGCCAAAAAGTAACTTTCACAAGCAATCGCCATTAAACCATAGAGCAAGAGCCCCTTTTAAACCGTTTTTCTTAAAAAGCTCCATCTGATGTATGCTGGAAAAATAACGAGTAACGAGCATATTTGGGTCCTAATAGAAATAGCATGCAGAAACCTATAGGGGGTAGGATCACTAATCGCGATTCTTCGAACCAAAAGCATGTTTGAAACCCTAAGAGGGGTAGGTCGGTATTGGCCTTTTCCAGCAGGCATTAGCATGTTGAACGCGGTTGGTGCTTTAAATAAGGGAGGGGGTAGGTCACAAGAGCACTAGGCTACTGTCGAAAAACTGAGATTGTCATTATGTCTCTAGAGCTTTTGCAGAGGCATCCGCGAAAACGCCACCGAATCTCTTAATCAAATCTTTCTGCCTATAAACTGAAGCATGAAACTTGAAGAAATTACTCATCCTATCCGTTTCCACCCCAATCCCGATGACTAAAACGCTTTTCCTCATCAAATTATTAACACACTTCTTCAACGCTATCGGCATATTGGGGTAGCCATATGGCCAACCATCAGAAATAACAATTAGGCAGCGCTGTTCCTCGAATCTTTTAGCCAGCATTTTACCTGCCACCGTTATCGCGTCTGGAATGTAAGTGAGCCCCTCAAATTTCAAGCCGCCAATCCTTGCTCTAACCCGTTTCGAATAAGATTCATTGCTGTCCTTTAGTATGTAGAATCTATCGCTAAAAGCAAAGAACGTCCAAGAAGTGGGATCAGTCATTAACTCTTTTGCTGCCTCAGCCACAGCTATCGCCAACGCTCGACCATACTCACCTTTCACCTGCATACTACTGCTTACATCAAAAACTATTGACCAAGCGAAACTTGGCTTAAGATACTCATCAAGGGTAAACACGTCTATTGCAGGCTTGTTACTTGCCAATGATTGGATTACTGCGGTTAAATCAAGCTGCCCCATTTCCTGCCTTGCGTCCTCATCAAGATAATTAAACGCTGAACGTAGGATATCAAGAAGTCTTCGGCTTGTTCCCTGCACCAAACTTCTTGCTCTAAGATACTGGGTGTAATCTTCTGTTGGAAAAGACACCGACCTAAACTGAGTTGAAGACATATAGGAATTAATTCTGGCAAGTATTTTTTCTTCCCGCAGTTTTTGGTATTGGTCAGAGTTGAACGCTTGCAAGGCTTCTGCTTCTTGTCCAGGTCTCCAACATTCCTCCATGTTATCTACTGAAGGAACCGTTCCACCTAAGGATTCCAGAGATTGCCTAAATAAAACATCAAAGTCGTCACTTGCAGAAGTTTCAGCTTCTGAGTAAATGCTACAGCTCCCTATACTTTCAGTATGCCGCAGAGATGGCGCCTCCAAAAATGGACCAAACGGCTCAAGCAAATACATTATAGTTTTAACTTTTTCATCAAACAATTCGTCAAAAAATTTGATTTTTTGATCGGCTATCGAAGCCAAGAATGTTTCTTTGAGAGTCATTAAGTCTTTGAATAATTGGTTAACTATTTGCTCTTGTTCATTACCTGGGGAATTTTTGATTATGCCTACGTTGAGTTTTGTTAGTAAAGCCGCCATCAGTTTTGTTGATGATGTAAAGATTCTCTCGGAAGATTTTATTTTTTGGTAAGCAAACGCGTTAGCATAGGCAATGTCTACTAGTTTTTCAGGGTATCGTGCTTGAAGGTAAGCGTTGACGTAAGTGTCGTTGATTAAAGATTTGGCATACGCTTTAGTTATTGAGTCTGACTTGTGGGGAGCGATTTTTTCTTTGGAAAATGGAGCCGTGGTATGCGTTGTTAAGTGTAAAACTGACGCCCTAAATAATCGCCCTACTTTGGATTTGCCTGAAGCGTTTGAAGCAAACTTATGCCCTAAAAAAGAAATTTGCCCGTCTTCCAAGAAACGAGCAGTTGGAAGTTTTATGGTGAACCCAAAATTATCCAATTCCAGAGTTGGCTGGGCTAAGGCTTCATCTTGGAGTATTTTTACTTTAGTGTTGTCTTTTTGTAGGGAGACTATCCAAGCGTAATCAAGAAACCCCAAGATACAATAACTCCAAATTACTGCGTTTTGTTGAAGAATGCTTCAATGATTCTCCTCACATCAGCTTGGACTTCAACGTTATCGCTGGTTAACCCAATTATCGTTTCCTCAGCTGCTACCAAAGCAGTATTTCCATCAGACACCAAAGTCCCCCAATTAATTAAGTCACCTAAAGATGGCCCATAAGGCAAGTCACCAGCCTTGTATTGTCTTCTTAACTCGGCGCCAGCCTGAATGATTTTATAAGCTGTATCTTGGTCAAGCTTGGTTCTTTCTCGCAGCATCTTCACTTCCTGTTGGGAGATGGTTTCTCCGACGCTTAAGAAGTCGAAGTTTATCCAGACGGCCATGCGTCGTCTCATGGCAGCGTTTAACGGTTTTGTACCAGAAAATTCAGCTGTTGCAGGGTTCATGCTGATAATCAGGTAACCGTACTTATGACGTTCGATTACTTCGCTGTCTTTTTCGTTTAGCACTAGGTGGCCTCGAGTATCCAAAACTGGGTTTAATCTAGTGGCAACGTCCTGCTTCATCATGTTGGCTTCGTCAAGGTACATGATTCCGCCTTTTCTAAGCCACTGCGTTAGCAATCCATCCACCCAGTTTTCTTTGCCCAGGCCGATGAATCGCCCGATGAGGTCAAATGAGGATGTTGATAAACCGCAGTTAATCTCCCAAATTGGCAGTCCAGTAAGTTCTGCAACGAGGTAAACGATGTGGGTTTTTCCTGTTCCTGAAGGCCCGATTAGGCTGCACTGTTTGAAATAGAATAATGCTCGTACGATGCGTTCTACATAGTTTAGGCCATGGTCAATGTACTCGGGCGTGTTCTTTGGAATCAATTCGTCTAAGTGAGCGAAATTAAAGTTTGGGTGAAGATCGTATTTTTGGATGTTGTATTTTTCGTATAAGGGTGATTTGGACATGAGGCGCTCTTTATCGAGGGATACAGTTACCTTGAATTTGTCTTGTTTTAGCGAGGATACCTCTTGTATTCTGCTTGCTTGCTCTTTTTCTTTTAGTCCTTGGTGACTGAAACTCAAATTGGCGCCTCCTCTAAGGCGATTAAGTGTGGTAATTAGATAATTAAGTATTATTGATTGCTACTCCATATACACAATAAAGATGCCTTCGCCAGCAAGCCACAAAAAAACAAATCAAACCCATTAAAACTGTCTTGAAGCTCTTAGAATTATTCCATTTTTATTCTCATTATTTAGTGTTTTTAATACTCCAGAATATTGCATATCACTACATAATACATCTACATAACCCTTTTATGTTGTTATCTTAAATCTTAAGACAGTAAGAAGCAAACCGTAAATGAGCACAATGTAGACGATGAATTCAAAAAAGCATATTTCAACATGCCGAAATGGACACTTGCCTACCAACAGTTAGAGCCATGCGTAACAATAGACGCTAACACAGATCCGCAGGTGGAAGAGGTTCGAGTGGACATGGCAGGAATGAAAGTGGAAAGCAAACCTGTTGAGCTATAGACAAGTGTTGGATCATGCGTAGCAATTTGCTTGTATGATTCCATACATAGATGTGGGGGGTTAGCTCACATTATGCTTCCACTCTCCGCCAATGGACCGCAAGAACCTCTTCCATCAAAGTTCGCCGACACAGCCGTTCCAGCCCTTGCAAAAGCAATACGGGAAATTAATAGAGCGGAAACTCGCCTTTCAGCCAAAATCGCAGGTGGCGCCAACATGTTCGCAAACACATGTGCCAACGGCACAACCAGCTAATTCTCCCTATTTTCATCAGTTATTTTTTTACCTTTTGCTGACCTTAAAAGCGCATTTTTTGTTTAAATTGTTTAATGATGCCAAAAGTGTCAGCGAATGCAATGCACTTCCATTCACTGAAATTTTGGCGTTTCTGTACATAACTCTTGAGACATACAAGCGCTTTTCTGCCTAGAAAACGCTATTCACCATTTGATCAACATTGACTCAAGAAGCAGTAATTAAAGAAGAGCCAGTAGAACTCTTCACTTCCCAAGAACCAAAGCACATCGAGAGTAAAAAGCAGACGACAATCGAAGAACTTGTTGAATCCTTTAGAAGCACAGCAGACGACATCGGCCAAATAAGCGAACTCAGTTCAGAAGAAAAAATATTGATAGCTCAATTCTTTTCCTCCCTCTTTAAGCTCATGCATCCCCTAGCTCCCTCAATAGCGGTAAATCCATTAGCACTTCCAGCTGAAGTTGGAGATGCAGTTCAGGCGCATATTGATCCAACAGGACACTTGGTACTACAGTTTGAGGATGGCCACTTAGAACTTAAAGACTTAAGTGAAGAAAAGAACCGCGACCTCATGACCGCAGTTATCGGAGATATAGTGCCAAAATTCAAAAGCTTAACAAGCATGCAAAAAAGCAAATTAGAGAACCGTATAAGGTTGCTTTCAAGTGTAACAAAGGAAATTCAGAAGAGTGCTGAGGCTCTTTCAGCGGCTATTTCCGCTGGTCAATAGCCTATTTTTTTCAACTTCCCGCTACATAATTAACAGTGAAGCTTGAACCGTCTGCACTAAGCGTTGAAACAGAAGCTAACGGTGCATTCTGCTGATTTGTCATCCGTACTTTAGAATACGTAAAATTGCTAATTGACCCCATAACATTGTTCACGTTTATCTGGCAGTTACTAAAGGGAACGTTTCCAAAATCACATAGAGTGCTAATTTGTTTATTTATGGTTGGTCTTTCTACGATCCATTCGCCTGAAGAGAGCGTGGAATTGTAAACAACATTTTTGTTGAAGGCTTGCCCGCTTGTGGTGTCGCTTAATTGTATGTTCCAATTATTTGTGTCAGAATTGATTAAAGTTAGGGATGCAACAATCGTGTCTCCTGGAGCGATTGTTACCTCGTTTATTGTTACCGAAAAGCTAGGTAGCATTTCATACCAAGCGTGGTAGGTTTCTTGTCCACCTTGTGAATCGTGTTCTGTTCCAACCTGTATCAAGGTTTTATCGGTTTGGCCGCCGATTCCAATCCACGCAGAAGAGTAACCGTCACCCGCTGAAGCATTAACTTGCGGTACCGTCCATGAAGCCTCAATAGCGGTGACTCCGAGCGGCGGGTTAAAACTTTGGGAAATAATGTATCCAGCCCAACTTAGGCTTACAATGGTTCGGCTCTCAGGATTGCTATTAAATATGGCTACAAGAGCAGACAAGAAGGATAACATTGCCAATAGTAACACTATCCAGATCACTAACAGGAAAATAGCGCGTCTTCTAATTTTTCTTATTCTTGCAACAATAATTTGTCACCCATCATTAAAACTTCAAAACAGTAATTATGCCAACGAAAAAATAATCATCCTTTATTTGAGTTAACTTGGAAAATAAAGGTTTTGTTGTACCACTTTTGTTATAAAAATTAATCAAATTATCCTCAAGAGTAAACAAACTTAATTGCTTAGACCAATCTACAATTTATCACCTATGTTCCAAGTAAAGCAGATGAGCCCTAAAGACTTCTCTTTTGCAACCGAACTAGCCAACACCATGAACTGGAACATGTCAACACAAGATTTCGAATTTATGACTCAGCTTGAGCCAGACGGCTGCTTTGTTCTTCTTGACGATTCAAAAAGGGTTGGTATTGCTACAAGCATCAGTTATGGCAAAGTAGGCTGGTTTGGGAACCTTATCGTTAAAGAAGAGTACCGCAATATGGGTGCTGGAAGCTTGCTTGTGAAGCATGCAGTTGACTATTTACGTGGCAAAGGCGTGGAAACGATTGGGTTATATGCTTATCCAAAATTGATTAAATTCTATAGTAACCAAGGTTTCAAGGCAGATGACGATTTCACTGTTTTAAATGCCCAAACCCTCAATGTATCAAACAAGGAAACGTTACCCCCAATTGGAAAGCACAACATCTACGCAGTAACCAAATTCGATAGAGAATGTTTTGGTGGAGACAGAAAAAAACTGCTCGAATCCATCATTCTCGAAGAAGGCAACTTAAGCTATTACGCATCTAAGGGTAACGAGGTTGTTGGGTATGTGGCAGCTACAGTTTACGAGACAATGGCTTGGGTTGGACCCTTAATATGCCAAGGGGGCAACGTTGACGATGCTGTTACGCTGCTTAAAGTGGTTCTTGCAAAATTAACTGGCTTGAAAGTTTACGTGGCGCTACCAAAAACAGAGATTGCTCTCGCAGACATGCTTTCTGCTGTAGGCTTTAAGGAAGATTTTTCAGTTGTGAGAATGTATTTAGGACCAAGCGTGGCAAAAAATTGTATATACTTGGCTGAATCTTTAGAGAGAGGATAATTTATGGAAGATTACTGTAGACTTTTGCTTGAGGATTTTTTGAAGACTTCTTTTTCAACAGTTAAGGTTTTAGTTGAAGGCGCCGCTGCTTCGAAGGGACAGAATAGCAACCGTAAGGTTACGTTGTTCCGTTATGTTAACGGCAAAAAAGTTTCTGTTCCATTCTCCGATGAACGGTTCTATCTGCGCGGTTCTGTTGAATATACTAATCCGCAGTTGACGGTTGAGGAAGTTCAAGGCATTATAGGCACTCGGCTGCTTGAAACCTGCGCCAACTACTTCTTCAAGCATGGTTTGCATCAGCCAGATGATGGCGACATAGTTGCGCTTGCAGAGTTGCTAAAGAAACCCACGCAAGGCTACATCGTGCCCTTCCTCCTAAACACGGATGATGTGGAGCCAGACCGCTACTCCATGAATCCGCTTAAACAATCAATCGTGGATAGTGGACAAAGCGCGTTCCCAGCAGCCAATGTCAAAACCGACCAGCTCAAAATCGATAAAGCATACCTCAAAAAGTACGACGGTAGCTTAATATCCCAAAAAGAAGCCACGCTCATAACGGAAAGCCTCAGGGATAGCAACGGTTCATACCTTGACCTGGTAGATTCCATCAAATACAGCCAGCTAAAAGATTTGTCGGTGTTCTTCGGAATGGACCTCTCGCTTTACACGTTGCGTATGCCGCTTTCAACCTTGAAGACAGAGACTAAAGACGGCTTGTTGCATTATATAATCCGAGAAAGCAACCAAGATTACGCGTCTATCGAGGAGGCATACACATGCATGGGCCGCAGTATGAAAAACCGCACAACCCTTTTGACAGTGCCGCATTCCAAGAAAGGCTTTGGCTCCAAACGTGCAGCCCGAGGCAAATTGCACTTTGAAGACGGCAAATTACTTGATGCAACTGTAAAATACAAAACCACCCAACTTTATCCCAACGCCATGGACCCCGAAGACATAGCTGTTGCAGTTTGTGATGACAGCTTCACAGTATCCGGCGAAAAACTTGCTGATTACAGTTTTGCCGAAACGCCTTCTTCCCCCCAGTTTTTCCTATACTCCATTGGTTCCCCCGAAGACGCGACGGTTTGGCATGGCGTCGGCGCATTTGCAGCTCCACAACTGCTACAGAGTTATCGTTCCGGCCGCATAGCCTGCCGGGAAGGAAGATTAATTAAGAATTTAAGCGAAAAGTACAATATCAAAGTGGATGTTCCCTTGCAGTTTAACCTTGCACCCGAAGGCATATGGAGCCACCCAATCCACCGAAACATTGACGCCAGCATAGGCAGCGTAGAAGACCTTCCGGATCTGGCGCATCGAGGAATGAGGCTTGAGTACCTTTCAGCTTTCAAGTAGGAGCAGTCTTGCGATTTGACGGCAATAGAGTACGCTGTGTTTAGAATCTTGCGCTTGTTTAGAAAACTTCCTTTTAACGTACTCGGGATTGGAAACCAGAAGGTAATTTTCACAGAGTACTTCAAGGATTTCGAAAAAGTTGACGCGGTGAAAGGTATTTTTGGCGAAAAAACCGGTGAAGTTCTAAGTCACCTCAAAGTGGAACTCAGCTGGATTTTCGGCTACATGTACGTGGACGGCTCCGACGGACACCTTGTGATAAGCAAAGGCTACCTGAACACGGGCAACAAGACCGACATTTACTTGGATTTAATTCATGAGTTGTGTCATGTAAAGCAGTTTTTGGATGGCAGAGAACTCTTCGACCCACGGTACGATTACGTTGATAGACCCACGGAGATTGAAGCTTACCGTTATGCGGTTCAAGAGGCAAGACGGCTGGGTTTAAGCGAGGATAGAATCTGTCTTTATTTGAGGACTGAGTGGATGGGCGAGGGCGATTTTAGGCGATTGGCGAAGTCAGTCAACGTCTTAATCCGCTAACGCTTCACGATAAACCTTGAGCATCTTTTGAGCGCAAATGTCCCACGTGAAGTTTTCAGTAACAAACCCGCGACCATTGGCACCCATTTTTTCTCTCAAAGGCTTGTCAGAAAGAAGCCGGAGCAACGCATCCGCCAACTCATCGCTGCTTCCCCGCTCAACCAGCAAGCCCGTTTCTCCGTTGCGGACGGCTTCGTTGACTCCGCCCACGTCAAAAGCAACAACCGGCTTACCTGACGCTTGAGCTTCGAGCAGCACGATTCCTTGTCCTTCTTGGAGGGATGGCAAAACAAACACGTCAGCGCAATTGTATACGGCTGAAAGAGCGTCCTCTTTGAGGTTGCCAAGAAACTTGAAGTTGCCTGAAAGGTTAGCGGTCTCAAGGGAATCGTCTAACTGTTTTCTAAGCGGTCCATCACCGACAATCAAAAACTTGGTGCCCGCTTGTTCTTTGACTATTTTTTTTGCTGCTTCCACCAGAAAAGGCAACCCCTTCCGAGGTATCAAACTGCCTACAAAAAGCACGCAAGGCTCATTGCCCAACCCAAACTGCTGCTTTAAGGCTTCAGCGTTCTCTATTGGCTTGAATTTTTCGACATCAACGCCGTTTGGAACAATCCGAACCTTACTCTCGTCAACGCCATAAAACTTTTGGATTTTTTCAAGGGAATAATTGCTTATAGTAACAATTAATGTTGCCTTCTGTGCAGTTTCCTCTTCCAATCTGGCAAGCTGACGCATGAACTGGTTTGCAATCCTGCTTCTAAACGATTGATACCCGTTTTTCTTTGCTTGCTCGTACTCGTCTGCAAGGACGCCGTGAATGGTTTGTATGAAGGGCTTGTTGATGCCCAGTTTCTTAAGCGTTTTAGGGAATCCATAGCCGCTTACCGCATGGGCTTCGTAAACGTCAGCGTTGAGGTCGCTGGCTTTTTTGGATAAGCTTCTGTTGAAAAACCAGTTGTCTAAGGGAAAGATTTTGTCTGTTGAATAACACGGAACAAAACTTACGCCATTGATGGCAGCGGGTTCTTTGAAGCCTGCTTTGGTACCGCTGTAGACGATAATGTCCGCTTGGTTTTGCAGCCGCTTGGTCGTTTCGATTATGCGCCGCTCTACGCCCCCAAAGTACAAGTGGGGCGGCTGGGTGTTGAAGACGGCTAACCGAAACCTATCCATACCAGTCACTTCTGGCTTATTGTTAGCTTGGTTTTAGATATAAGTTGCACCTTTGCAAATAGCCTAAAAAGCTAGCATGATAAATTTTTGATAATATTCTTAGTCAAATATCCTTAAATTAATGATACTTTCATACCTTTAAAATGATTAGCATGGGAATCGATTACTCCTTTATCCACAAAATCCTTAAAGACTCGACTAGAAGAGACATCCTGCGATATCTCAACGATGAACCATTAACTTACGTGGAACTGATGAAGCTATCGAAAGTTACCAACACGGGTAGATTCAACTATCACCTGAAAGTGCTTGGCGGCTTAATAGAGAAAATGGCAGATGGAAGATACAGGTTAACTGAACGGGGTCAGCTTGCTGTTCAGTTGCTTGAAAAGTTCCCTGAAAAAAATATGAAAATAGACGGCCAACCTGCAGTTGGAGTTAGCGATATTCCTACTTTAGCGAGGTCAAGAAAAAGGGAATTCATTTTAATGACTGTAGCAATTATTCTCGCAAATGGAGCAATTTGGCTTTTATTTTTTGGTGTAATTTTCTTGAGAAGCCCTTGGCCATACGGACCGTTTTCCTTAAAAAGTTTAATAGGAATAATTCTCGGTTTAAGCTTTGTTTTTCTAACTGTTATAGTTCGCAGAAAATACTTAAGGGAAAGAAACAAAAATAAAAACCTGTCGAATACAAAGATTTAGTCATAATATCATCATTTTTTTTTGGTTTGAGGTTTAAATTATATACCGGGCGTTTTAAGTGTTTTTGGTTATTTATTACCTGTATAAGTTGGACATGGATACGAACATATTTGGATCCTAATAGTGGTTCGTTGCAGAAACCTATAGGGGGTAGGTCACCAGTGCCGATTCCCTAAGAGGGGTAGGTCCGTAATGGCGATTTTTTAAGCCATTAGCATGTAGAAAATAAGGGCCTATTCTTCGCCGTATCCGTGTTCTAGTCTGCCATGCGTTTTTTTGTATGTGTATTCGTGTTGTTCTTTGGTTTCGCCGAAAACGCTTGTGTGTTTTTGCAGGTCAGCTTGGGTTAAAAATATGCAGGCGCAGTGTGGGCATTTGTAGTGTCGGTTGTTGTTTGTTTCTTGCGTCATGTTTTTCGCCTAGTGGATGTTTATGTGTATTTTTTTGCCGTCCAGTTCTGACTCGTGCCATTCTGCTTCAATTTCACTGCAGTTGAGGTGCAAGTAGACTTTTCGCGCCCTTACTAACCCAGCCATCTCCGCTAAATACGGCTCCAAAAGCCCCATGCTTTCCGCGTCCAACTCGGCAATGTGAACAGACTCCAACGTTTCTGTCGGCACAAACCCCATCTCTTTGCGCAACGCTTGCACACGACGAGCCAAATCGCGCATTATGCCTTCGCCCAGCAATTTATCGTCGCGTTGCCCGCTCAGGAACACGGTTATGTCGTCTTCTTGGCTGGAAACCCAGTTTTCGCCCCCAACGTACTCAGGAACCGACGCTGCGTACTCAGCAGCTTTAACGTTCGTTAATTCCAAAAACAATGCCTGAAGACTCTTTAGGGCTTGCAGGGTTTTTTCTGGCGCCACTACGATTGTTTTGCTCAAGGGCCAGCGGCGCTTTAGTTTTCCCTGTTGGCGAGCCGCATGCGATATTGAAACAACTTTCAGCAGAATATCAAATTCTTCTTCCAATGCTTGGTTGCGGATTTTCTCGTTTGGAACAGGCCACGATGCAAAATTGACCGATTCAGGCAGGTCCGATTCTAGTTGCCTGTAGACCTTCTGGTAGAGCGCTTCGCTTAGGTATGGCGTGATTGGATTGAAGAGCAACGTCACCGTCTTTAAAGTGTGATGCAGCAGGGCGTAGATGGTTTGGCGACGCTCAAAGGATTCAGGCTCATCCGTCCAAAGCTCCTTGCGAATCATGGGCACATAAAGCCTGCTAAGCGTTTCAATAACGAAATCATCCAAAACCGCAACTGCAGTGTTGAATTCGCACCCTTCAAGTTTCTTTGTGTATTCCTCAATTTTCTCCTGCAACTTTGATAAAAGCCACAGGTCAGCCGCCTGAAGCTTACCTGCCTTAAACGCCCATTCTAAAGTGTACTTTTGAGGGTTAAACTCGTCAAACGTGGCGTTTTGCAAGAAGAATCTGCTCAGGTGGTAGAGTGTTGAGAGGACTTGGTAGGGTCTGCGGGTTAGTTCCTGCAAGTCGAAACTCATGAAGTCGACGGGTGAGCATTTGCGCATCATGTAGAAGCGGCACAAGTCCGCGCTGTTCTTTTCGAGGAGCTTGTTGGTTTCGACGACGTTTCCGAGGCTTTTACTCATTTTTCTGCCTTTTGAATCCTGCGTTAACCCTTGAAAAAGAAATGCCTTGTAGGGAGCAACGGATTTTCCAGTTAAGATAACGTACTCTAAGAGAAGCGAGTTTGCCCAACCCCGCGTTTGGTCGATTCCTTCCGTCAAGAACGCAGTGGGAACAAACTTCTCGAACTCTTCATCAGTGAAGCGTGCGTAGGGTGAAGCGCCGCTGTTGTGCCATGTGTCTAAAACGAAGTCTTCTCGCCGCATGGTTCCGCTGCATTTTTCGCATTTCAATGTGATTCGGTCAACCCATGGCTTGTGCAGCTCAAAGTTTTCCGGGATAGGTTCTTGAGCGTTTTCGACTAGTTCTTTTTTGCTTACGATTAAGCGTTTGTTGCCGCATTTTTCGCATTTCCATATTGGCAGGGGTGTGCCCCAGATGCGTTCGCGACTGATGCACCATGGCTTGCCCTCTTTTAGGAAACCGAGAAAGCGGTTTTTGGGTTCTTCAAAGAAATACTCGATTTTTTCTGCTGCTTCGAGCACTTTGCTGTTTATCTTGTCGGTTCGCAAAAAGTACTCTTTTCTTGCAAGCCAAACCAGTTTGTGGTGTGAGCGCCAGCAGGTTGGGTACTCGTGTCTGATTTTTTTAACTTTCACGAAGGCGTTGCGGTTGCGTAGTTCCTCAACCACCAACATGTCTGCGTCACGAGCAAACACGCCCGTGAAAAGGCCAGCGTCGTTTGTGAATTTGACTTCGTCATCGTATGGAACGAAAATGGGAACTCCTCTGCGTTGTGCAGCCCAAAAATCGTCTTCGCCGTTGCCAGGCGAAAGATGCACCACACCAGTGGCGGTGTTGACGTCGACGAAGTCTTCGCCGATGACCTTGTGCACAAGCGGATGTTTAGTTTCAAGTTCCGCCTGTTTGGGAATTATGTCTTTGAGCGGGTATTCGTAGCCTGTTCCTTCCAAACTTTTACCCGTCATGGACTCGGTAATTTGGTAATTGGTGATTTCAAGTTCCGCCATAACTGGTTCAACGCGTTGCCGGACCATTATCCAGGTTTCTTCGCCGAATTTTACTTTGACGTATTCGGCTTTTGGCTGAACCGCAAGCATAGTGTCAGTTATGATGGTGAAGGGCATGGTGGTCCAAACCAAAAAGAACTCGTTTTCTTTGCCTGCCACCTTGAATTTGAAGTATAAGGATGGGTCTTCGACTTCTTTGTAGCTGCCTTCGTAGCCGACTTCGGCGCTGCTAAGGCTGGTTTGGCATCCTGGGCAGTAAGCGACAACGTAGTGTCCTTCTTCTAGGAGGTTTTGTTCCCATGCGCGTTTAAGGTAGAACCATTCCCGTTCGATGTAGCTGTCTTTGTAAGTCCAATAAGCTTTATCTTGGTTAATAAAAATGCCCAGTCGACCGTCGGCTTCAAGCCACATTTGGTGGTAGCGCATGATGGCTTTTTTGCATTCTTCAATGAAGCGTTCCATGCCGAATTTTTCTATGGATTCCCGCTTGTTCCTCACGCCCAGGAGCTTTTCAACTTCCAACTCCACGGGCAAACCTTGGCAGTCCCATCCAGCCCAAAACGGCATGTAGTAGCCTTCCATGGTTTTCCATCGGTAACGAATGTCCTTCATGATGCGTCCGCGTGCGTGGCCGATGTGCGGGATGCCGTTTAGCGTCGGCGGACCTTCCACGTAACCTAAAAAGCCTTTAGCGTTCTTTTCCACGAGCTCCAGCTTGTTGCGGATATCGTTTTTTGTCCAGAATTCGCGCATTTCCCTTTCGAGTTCAAGCGGCGAATAATTTGTCGGTAAGCTTAGGTTTTGGTCGGCTTCGGTTTGGGCAGTCAAATTCATTACCGTAACGCAAAATACGCATAAAGACTATATAAAAGTATAAACCTGGACATTAGCGCTAGAACGCATGGGACTCTGGTGCTCTTTTTTTTCTATAGCCCCCTTATTTAAAGGCTCAACGTTTGAATAGGCTAAAATTTTGGAGCTTTGCGCGTTTGTTTTAGGGGAAAAGCAAGTTATCTGCGCTTGTTTGGGATAACTTGTGTTCTCTTAACATTTGCAGTTTAACCTTTGCCTGAAATAGCGTAGTAATTTTTATAAGTACTACCTACATGATAATACTACGGGGTTAAAGTTGGAAAATCAAGTAGTAGTTACGAGAAAAGGGCAAACAACAATTCCAGCCAAGCTTCGCCGCAAATACAAAATTGAAGAAGGAACAAAGCTTCAAGTTATAGATACAAATGACGGGATACTCCTCAAGCCCAAGTTAACAACAATGGATTTGTTTGGCTCAGGCGCTAAATATGCAACTGTAGAAGAAATGAAAAAGCTACTTGATGAACTCAGGGCTGAAGATGAGTAAAGCTGTTTTTGACACAAGGTTTTTCATGGCAGGCTACTATTCGCCCGACCCAAATGAGGTAAAAAAATTAAAGGAAAAGAATCGGGGAACAAAAGAACGATTCCTTTCCACAATTGTCCTACATGAAATATACCAACTGACGCTTAAAAAAGAAGGCCGAGAAACCGCAAAACTCAGAACTGCGATATTAGAGCAAGATTACAAAGTAGTGGATGTTGATGGTAACCTCGCAAAAACCTCCGCCGAATTAAGATTAAAATATGATATGTCGATGGCTGACAGCATAATAGCGGCAACAGCATTAGCTCTTAAAGCTACGTGCATTTCGGATGATCCACATTTTAAAGCTGTAAAAGAAATCAGAACCGAGTGGATTTAGCCAACTAAAAGGCATCTGCCTCTCTGAGCGACTTCTTCCCCATAGGTTTCTGAAACGCAACTCTATTGGCTCCAAATGTGTCGCGTAAAATTAGGGAAGAGAGGACGAGTAGGTTAAATCGTATCCAGAGCCTTTATGGTTAATTGCTCAGGCAGGTTTTCTCTATTAGAAAAAGTCACATTAAAAATTTCCGCGTCAACTCTTCGCTTTACCTGAGTTACTAGCGGGTCTTTGGCTTTTCCATGCACAACCACCAACACCAACTTTTTGCTCTCCAACACTTGCCCTACGGCTTGCTTGAACTTCTGCGAAAACAGCTCCATGGGGCCAATCTCGTCGATGGCGATGGCGCTGCATTTTTCGAGGGCTTGCGTGATGGCTGCGGTGCCAATGTTGTCGAGGTCGTCAAGGTTGACATGGTACTTGCCCACCTGTGGACCCCCCTGCCCGTTTACGTGAGCCAACCACCCATGTTTGCCGCTGGTTAAGTCCAAGATTTCAAAGCCCACACGCACATTGCCTTCCCGCACTTCACGGCTAATCATGCCACCCACACTAACACCCTTCGCTTTTAGGGCGTCCACTGTCTTAGTAAGCACGGTGGTCTTTCCAACCCCCGGAGCACCAGTCAAAAGCAAAACCCTCGTCATCAACGTCTTTTACACCAACTATACCATAAGTCTAATATGCAGATAAAATTCTTTTTGATACCAACACCTCTGGAGCAGACCGAATGGCAGATAAAGAAGGTTACGTGGCAGGTTTTCCGAGCGAAATAATCAAGGAAGGCAAAGTCCAAGTCTTAGTGCCCAAGCTCGAAGCGTACGGTGTTGTGCCATCCGATTATGCCCCGTCTAAAGCTCCAGTCTTCTACAATCCCGTCATGGAATTCAACCGAGACTTAACGGTTTTAGCATTCAAAGCTTTCCAGCACATGGTTAACCATGAAATCAGCATCTGCGAACCTTTTACCAGCCAAGGCATCAGGGGAATCCGTTTCGCAGTTGAAGTCGATGGCGTAACGAAGGTGCTGCTCAGCGACATCAACACCGCAGCTTACGAATTGGCAAAGCACAACGTTGAACTAAACAAGCTTGAAGATAAAATCACGCTTAAGCATAAGGACGCCAACTGCGTTCTAAGCAACAATGCCTCACCGAAAAAACGATTCGACATAATAGACATCGACCCATTCGGCACCCCCGTTCCCTATTTGGATTCAGCGTTTAGAGCACTAAGAAACAATGGGCTACTGGCTACTACTGCCACGGATTTGGCACCGTTGTGCGGGGTTCACGCGAAAGCTTGCGTGCGAAAATACGGCGGCAAACCTTTGCGGACGGAGTATTGTCACGAGTTGGCAGTGCGGCTTTTGGCAGGCTGCATGGCATCGTTAGCGGCAAAACACGACATCGGAATCCGAATCCTCTTCAGCCACAGCAGCGACCACTACATCCGAGTCTACGCCCAAATCGAGTATGGCGCAAAAAAAGGCGATGAAAGCCTCAAAAACACAGGCTACATCCTGCACTGCTTCAACTGCCTGCACCGAGAAACCGCACACCAAATTTTTGGTAAAAGTGACCAGTGTCCCGAGTGCGACTCAAAAATGGAGCATGCAGGTCCCTTGTGGATAGGCGGTATCTCTGACCCATCCTTCATTGAACACGTCATGAAGGAAAACCAGAACACCGCCTTCAAAAACAGCGCCAAAATCACAAAACTCCTCACCCTAACCAAAAACGAAGCCACAGCACCAGCCACATACTACGTGATTGATAAGTTAAGTGGAAAACTCAAGCTGCCCGCGCCCAGCGTCCAAGCATTCCTAACAGCACTCCATAACAGCGGCTTCCAAGCGGTGCAAACACACTTTAACACGCGAGGCATAAAAACCGATGCACCTGCATTAATGATGCATAAACTTCTCAGGGATATAGTAGCACCACAGCATTAGAAGAAAAAGGCTTGACAACTAATGGTAACAAATAACTGGATATTGCATCAAATATGTGCTTTCAATATCTTTTCCAAATTAATATCGCGAGAGCAATTAAAATTACTCCGATAACCAAAGAAGACACATTATAAGCCAATGCCAAACGCCATGCAGAAGGGTCAACAAAATAAACATAAATTGAAAATACTAATAGTATGATTCCAGTGACCCGAAGAATACTCACACTGATTCTTTTCGTTTCTTTATCCATGCGATTCCTTCTCAGCTAAGTATTATTGAATCATTTATTTATCATTTTTTTTATTACCAACCCACTTTAACACCAGAGGCATCAAAACAAACGCCCCAGCGCTAATTATGCATAAATTGCTCAGAGAAATTGTGGCAACAAAATAGCAACGGCTTTTCGGCAACAAAAGTTTAAAGAGCAAAACCAATGTTCTTAACAGTAAAGTAGTGAAAAGTCATGAATGACAAAATCACAGTTATAGGCGCGGGCATGATGGGAAGCGCCATAATCAAAAGCCTCCTCAAAGGCAACTACGGGGGCAAGATAACAGCGGTTGATATAGCTCCTGAAAAACTCAAAGACCTAGAGAAGCTTGGCGTGAAAGTTTCCTCTGACAACCGCAAAGCCGCCTCTGACGCCGACATAGTTTTCCTAATCGTTAAACCAGGCGATGTGGAAAAAGTCCTCAGAGAAATCAGCAAAGAAATCAAAGGCAAGCTCCTCATTTCCGCGGCTGCTACTGTGCCTTTAAAGTTTCTGAGGAAGAATGCAGCTGAAGCGCGGATTGTGCGGATTATGCCTAATTTAGGCGCTTTGGTGCAAGCTTCTTACACTGCTTACTGCTGCGAAGATAACGTGACAGCTGAGGATAAAGAAAAAGTAAAAACGCTCTTGAACATGATGGGCATCTGCGACGAGATGGACGAGAAATACATGGATGCAATCACTGCTGTCAGCGGTAGCGGACCAGGCTACATGTCAATCATCATTGAAGCGTTGACCTATGCGGGATTAAAAGTTGGGTTGCCACGCAACATCGCTTTATCCGCCGCGGCGCAAACCGTCATGGGCACGGGCAAACTAGTCATCGACCTGCATGAAGACCCAGCTAAAATCAAAGACATGACCACCACCCCAGGCGGAACAACCATCGAAGCCATCTACCAAATCGAACAAAGCCAAATCCGACCCGCCATGATACGCGCCATCGAAGAAGCCACAAAGAAAAGCCAAGCCATACGAGAAAAACTAAACCTAACCTAAAGACCAGCCATGTTTGAAGCAGTAATCTTCGACTGGGACGGCACATTAGCCGACACCCGTCAAGTAATCGTTATTTCATTCCAAAAAGCCCTCGGAGAAATCAACTGCCAAGTCCCCAGCGAATACATCGAACGCCGAATCGGGATTGGCGCCACAGAAACTTTCCGTGAAATCTTGCGGTCGGCAAAGGTGCAGTTTGACGAAGGTTTGATTGAGCGTTTAGTTGAGCGGAAAAGCGAGCTTGAAATCGAGTTAACCCCTCAAGTAGAACTGTTTGAGGGCGCCAGAGAACTCCTTGAAGAACTTCATGGCAAGGTGAAGGTGGGCTTGGCATCGATGAACAACCGCTCCGTCATCCTGCACATGCTTAAAACGAACGATTTAGAAAAATACTTCCAAGTGGTTTTAACGGCTGAGTCAATTTCCCATTCAAAGCCCGACCCTGAAATCTTCTTGAAAACCGCTTCCGAACTAAAGAACAGCCCCGCAAGAAGCGTTGTTTTGGAGGATTCACTTTTCGGCGTCAAAGCCGCCAAAGCCGCAAACATGGGCTGCATCGCAGTCACAACAGGCGTTTATTCCAAGCAAGAGCTTGAGCTGGAAAAGCCTGATTTAATCGTTAAAACCCTAAAAGACCCTCAAATTCTCAAAATTATTTTGCAGTAATAATACCTTGTGGTAGCGCGTTGACAGTCACATAGCTTTAAACATTTTTTGAAGAGATATACAGTTACTCTCAAACCTGAAGGAAGAAACATTCGTGACAACACAGCTAAAGAAAAGAACTAGACCATCGGTTTTTCAGGTACTCCTCCTTGACAACGACGCCAGCGAAGATGTTGAGGTTCAAGAAGCAAAACAAGTAGACTTTTTCCAAGTCAAAGAACACCTAAAAAACGGCGGATCAGTCTTCATAACCAGCAGAGGCTCACAAAAACTATCTTTCCCAAAAGCCAAAGCACAGCAAAACTACAACCGCTCCAGAAAAACCATCGGGCTACTCTTCCGACAGCACATGAGAAGTTCATAACCATGTGACGTGCATCCAGACAAGATTCCCTTTACCCCCCTCTCTCTTCCGAATTTTTTTGGGTGCACGCCACTCTCGCTAACCATAAATTTTTGTATTTAAAAAAATGGATTTTGGCTTATTTTTCCCTTAGCACTTTAGGAATGTATCCGCATCGTGGGTCTGAACCTAAAATGTCGCCTGTATAGAACAGCGCTACTGAACGGCATCGGCCCCATAGTTCCCTCTGATTGTGAAGGCTGCCACAATTTGCTGCCACCAAACTTTTGAGCACCCTCCACAAGCAAAAAGTCGCAAACCTGTCTATAACTCAAAAAAGCGCAACAAAAACAAATGGGGTTTTAATTCGCGCTCAAATTCAAAAACCCTTAAATTCACACCTCTTAATATCAGCGCTTGGGTATCAGAAGAAAACAAGCGGTTGGGTGTTTCCATGACAAATAATAAACTGTTAGGTTTACTTGCCATAGTCCTCGTAATCTCAAGCTGTACCTCTCTAGTAGCTACCTCCACGATTACTTTGACCCAAAATGGGAAACCTGCATATACTCCACAGGCCAGCGGTTTTCCTTTTCCATTTTCAACGCCAACACCTACCCCTGCCCCTACTCCTGAACCAACCGTTACTCCAATCCCAACGCCTAAACCAGAACCTACAGCTAAACCCATAATGGAAATAAACTGCAAAAGTACCGCCGCCGCAAGCAGCCTCCAAGTTGAAGTAACTGGTACCTTGACTTACAACAAAACCGCCATCCCCGGTGCATCCATATATCTCTCCTACAGTGCTGACTCTGGAAACAGATGGGAAAACCTCGTTGGTACAAACCCGATCTGAAGGGGACTTTGGAGCACTATGGATTCCCAATGCAACGGGCAACTACTTGCTCACTGCTCAATGGGAAGGAAACTCGACACTACATTGGATGAACGCTACCGTAAACCTATCGCTTACGCCCGATTCAGCAGGTAACGTTTTCTCCGTAGAGTCAAACTCAACCATATCCGGCTTTAACTATACCTTTGCAACTCAAACACTCAGTTTTAACACAAATGGAACCTCAAGCACAACCGGGTATGCCCATGTTTGCATTCCGAAAACTCTCGTAACCGACATCCAAACGGTAAAAGTGAACATAGACGGAAAACCAGTTACGTTTACAAGCGAATCCCAAGACGACGTATGGGTTATCTCCTGCGTGTACACTCAGAGCCAACACGCCTTCACCCTGCAGATACCCCTCATGCAGGTGCTAAGTCCAGCCACGACACCTTGGATAACCATTGTCGTTGTCATAGCCATACTAATTGCTCTTGTAGCTACCGCAGTGGTCATTAGACGTAGGCGCAGAACCGCTGCAACCGTAGCAGCCATCCTTAAACAGAACCGTCCACTAAACTAAATATACTGGCTAAAGAAGCCATTATCCGCCAATCTCTCAAATGCGATTAACCTTTCAAGCAAACGACCAGACCTGAGGACTACTGGGAGATTACTTTTTTCTAAGAGCAGCTGGAATGTAGCCGCATCGGGGGTCAGAACCCAAAATGTCACCTGTATAGAACAGCGCCGCAGACTTGCATCCGCCACAGAGTTCCTTGTATTCGCAGACGCCACATTTGCCCTTGATGTTGCCTTTGTCTTTGACTTTATTGAAAAACTCCGAGTTCTGCATGTCATCCCAAATCTGCTTTATAGGTTTATTTTTGATGTTTCCAACTCGGTAGGCGTCGTTGTAGCTGCAGGGGATGGCGTCGCCGTTTTCCGCGATGCTAAGGAACTTGCCGAAGAAGCACCTGCCCAAGAAGAAATTGTTGAACCAGTTGTCGAAGTGGGGCATGCCGCGCTGTTTTGCCACTCGGGCGTAAAAGGGAATGTAAACGTTGATTGCGGGTTTGCCATTGTACCGTGCGGTTAAATCGTAGAGTTTGTTGCATACCCACTCGTACTGTTGAGGTGTGGGGTCTGCTTTGAGGCTGGTTTTATCGTTGCTGTAGGGGATGAAGCCGTGGAAGACCACCCAGCGGGCATCGTACTTTTTGGCTAAATCAAGCACATGAACCATATCTGCCTCATTCACGTTTGTGGCTTCGCCCGCATTAGCGAAGGTGTAAACCAGGCAATTCAACAATTTCTCCCCAGAAAACCTCTCTATCGCTGAAACGGCAGCGACGTAAGCGCCTTTGCCTCGGATGGCATCGTTTGTTTTTTGTGCGCCGTCGATGCTTATGGAAATTTTAGTTTGGTTCTTGACTATGTTTTCAAAGGCTTTATCGTCGAGGAGGCGCCCGTCAGTTATGATGCTCGTGTTCAAACCGAGCTTAGTGGCGTAATCGAGCACTTCGAAGAGGTCTTTTCGCAGAAACGGTTGTCCGCCGGTGATTCCGAAAAAGCTTGCGCCAAAATCACATACTTGGTCAACGATTTTCATGGCGGCTGCAGTGTCAACCTCGCCTGGAACTGCCTGTTTTCCTGCTGAAGTGCAGTGGACACAGGTGCTGTCGCAGGCGAAGGTACATCGCCAGGGAACGATGAATAGTGGACCTTTGTTTTTCAAGCCTTAATTTCTCCAAATGGCTTCGTGTATTAATCAGAAACGGTTTTTTTGGTATTTAACGCTTCACATTCGAAGGTTAAATTTTATGGGTGAGGTTGTGGAACAGAAATCTTAAATCCACTAAATTAACTATTTCTCAGTAGTGATTTTAATGGCAAAAGTTAAGGCAAACGCAAAACTCCTTGAAAACACCCGTTTAGTAACCGACAACACCCGTGGACACAGCGTCATCTGTGATTTACCTGTAGCTTCAGGCGGAACCAACAGTGGACCAACCCCGCTCGAACTCGCTTTGATGGCGTTGGCGGGCTGCGGAGTCATAATCTACGCGGATGTATGCAAGAACAGCAAGATTGAACCAGGCAACATTGAGATTGCCGTGGAAGCAGAAAAATCACCTAACTCGCCTACCCTAACGGGAGTTACTATGAAAGTTAACATTTCGTCGAAGGCAAGAAAAGCGTTGGTGGAAGCGGCTTGGAGAAGAACTGAAGCAGGCTGCCCGGTGCTGTTTGTTTACAAGGAATCAATCCCTGTTAAAGTTGAAGTCGAAGTAAAAACGGCAGAGTAAACCCTCGTTTTACCCAAATTTTTTCTGCTTTTAAGCGTTGGTGCAGGCTGAGAACCGCTTTTTTCGCAAACTTTTTTTAAGCAACCCTCTTTTAACTGTTAAGTGAGGAGAAGGAGAATGGAAGAGGACGTTCTGTTTAACACAAGCCAGCCTGACTGTAATCATCAAAAACAGGAATTATACGCGCAAAGACGCTTTGACATACTCAACGGCTTCGAATTTAACCTAACACGATGCCTTAACTGCCACAAAATCGTGGAGTTAGAAGCAAAAAAATTCTCTACGCACTAGCTTTTTCTACTTGTTTTTTGCGTAAAGGTAGAGTTCTCCCTTTTTTAAGAGGTCTAAAGCATTCTGTGTTTCAATAGATGTCAACTTGCAGGTTTTCGGGTCTTTTAGGAACGGGAGTGCTTCGGGCGCATTTTGGATTATATGCAGGTCTTCCCAGGTTACCTTGATGTCTTCGGAGGGTATGTGGGTATCGACATCCATGGCCCATGCGCCCGCATCCAATTCGTCGCCTTCCATTAAGGCTGTAAAAGGGCCAAGCAAACTTTTATCGTCAACGTTATAGAGAAAAATTACTGAACCCGCTTTAATTTCCTCCGCGGGCTTTGTTTTTTCATCCGCACAAGTATAACGCTTATTGCTTAAACATTGTTGCCGGGATGTTTTGGTACAAAAAAATATGTATCCGTCGTACATAACTCAATAAAACCTTCTCTATAGTTGGAAGCGTCTCGGCGTTTATTTCCTTTTTCTTTTTTAGGCTTCGCATTATGAAAAGGTATGTTGGTTCACGGTGAATCCACAACTCTATTTATTTCATCAAATGGTAGACAAAACCAAAGCACAAGCCTGCATTCCCCTGCATTCACTTTCCCTAGCCCTTGCACAGCGATACCTTTTTTAAGTTAGAGAATGGAAAAAATGGTTAAGAAAACCCTTATTGTCAAGGCTTCATGTTCCACAATAGCCATAGCCGTGTCTTTAGTACTCCTCCTTTTGTTTCTAACCAATAATCCATACCACTCTAATGGATATGGCGCTACAGCGAACTCTATGCAGAGTGGGATTCGCTATGAGCTAATGGCTGATAATGGGACTTCACCTACCCCAGCACCTACTTCGACACCAACGCCCAGTCCAACCCCTATTCCTACGGCAACCCCGACCCCGAGTGCAACGCCATCGCCAACACCGACGGCTTCTCCGACCCCAACGCCAACCCCTAGCCCCACGTCGTCACCTACTCCAACAGCTACTCCCACCCAAACACCAACTCCAAGCCCCACTCCAAAGCCAACCACCACACCAACGCCAACTCCCACGCCCACACCATCACCAACTCCAACTCCAACGACCACTCCAAAACCATCAGCCACTCCAACTCCTACACCGTCACCTTCTCCAGCACCGACCACTTCACCCTCGCCGACACCCAAACCGACCGCTACTCCAACCCCATCACCAACGCCAACACCTACACCTAATCCGACCGCTACCCCCACACCGACCCCGACACCAACCGCAACCCCAACTCCGACACCTTCACCAGCTCCTACGCCAGACCCAACTTCACAGCCGACAGCAGAACCAACCCCTCAACCAACACCAAACCCGACCCCCACACCTCAACAAGCCAACCCTACACCAAAACCAACCAACGCCCCAACAACCATTCCCACAGCCAAACCAACCCCGCCGCCAACACCTACACCAGTAGCCACAGAAACACCTAAACCAACAGCTACCTTCAACCCCAACACAATCTCTCAAAGCGAAATGTACCCTGCAGGAACCGCAGCAGTCGCAATCATCGCAGTCACAGTAGCAACAACAATTGTGATTAAGAAAAGGCAGCAAGCAAGCGAATCGCTGGAAGATTCTGACCTGCAAAGCGTTTAAAAGCGCTAATTCGCCTATGTGGAAACTAGAAAATTTTATTAAACCTTGCTTTATGTTGCTAATTCGTATAGGTGGAATGCGCTTTCAAGACTGTTTCAGTAGCAAAATTCGGCGGGAGCCTCCTTGACGTGGAAGGCAAAGGGATCCCAAAAATAGTAAAGCAAATAAAAGAAATCAAAGGTAACGATGGCTGTGGACCCGTTGCCGTGTTTTCTGCGCCCATGGGCTGCACTGACGCGCTCATTAGGACAGGGGAATCTTACGCGCAGGCGTGCCAGTTGCCTTTGGAGCCTGTTTTTGAAGTTTACGAACATTTAGCAAAACTCTACATTAAGGGCAAATATCTAAAACAAGCCCGTGACGAGTTGGCTAATTACAAAGCGTTAACCCAAACCACCCTTGACGCTGTTAACAAGCGTTTCAGCGGCAACATCAAAGCCCGAACCCTCACTTTAGGCGGCGAACTCGCCATGTCCATGTTGATGGATTACATTTTGAAGAGCAACGGCTTAGACTCCTGTTGCCTCTCCATGGAAGACTGGCCCATCGTCACCGACGACAGCTTTGAGGATGCCCTGCCGAATTACGAGTCAAGCAAAAAGAAGCTGCATGCGTTGATCGAACCCCTCGAAGATGGGAAAGTTGTTTCTTTAGCAGGTTTCTTAGGCGTCACAGCCGACGGCCTTGAAACCATCTTGGGACGAGGCGGTTCAGACTTAACGGCTGTTTTCACTTCTTGCCTTCTAAAGGATGTTTACTCAACTAAAACGCTCCTCTACAAGGATGTGCCAGTGCAAAGTGCTGACCCCAAGGTTGTGCGGGGACAGAAAACTGAACACGTAAAAGCGCTAACTTACAATGAGGCTCATAAAGCCTCCATGATGGGCATGAAAATCGTGCAGAGCCCAGCAATCGCTATGGCAAGGCGTTTTGGTCAGGCGTTGATGGTGGTGCCCATTGATGAGCCCAAGATGTACTCGGTAATTGAGGCTGAAACAAGCGGCGGCGAAGTAGTGAAATGCTTAACAGGCAAGTCTGGCTGCGCAATCTTGTCGATGAATGATGAAAAAAGCCGCTCGCTGGAAGATTCCCTACGCATATGGGAACGGAGAAACGACTTCATGGATTTGGGCGCTGAAACTATGGAAACTGGCGAGCGCATCCGAGACTTCCTCTTTTTGGACTCAGACTTTTTAAAGAAGAACGAGGAAAAACTCAAGGGTTTCGACGAGAACATGAGGATAGATTACGGTTTAGGCGTAGTCACGCTCATCGGCGACCGCATGAAGGATTCACCGGGAGTGGCATCTTTAGCAATCAGCGCCATCTCAGGCATCAACATTAAACGCGGCATCTTTGCACCCCACACCTCACAGATCATCCTCGTCGTCGAGGAGCGAAACGTTAACGCCACTGTTGCAGCAATACACCAGAAAAAGCAAGAACTAAACAAGCCGCCGAGCTGGCCCATGGGTTTTTAGCCTTTAAACAAGGGGCTATAGTTTTTTTTCACACGCGAGTTCTAAGGTTTAGGCTTCTTTTTCCAATAGTTTTTTGAGGGTCAAACAGTTTTTTACCGCATTAGCATTAACATCATTGTTAAAATAGCAAAACACTCTTTGTGTATTCTGCTGCTTTATTTTATCAGCCCATTCCTCCAGCGCTTTTTCAGGGTAAAAATGGTGGTACCAGCCGTCTTTGCCATGAAATCGCACGTAAATTGTCGACCCAGTCTGTACAAGCGTTTCAGGAAGCTCAGAAGCCGAAACCGTGCAGAAAACCAACCCCTTCTTTTTCATGAAATCGTATACTTCGCTGTCCCACCAGCTCCCATGCCTAAACTCAACAACATTAGTAACCTTCAAGTCAACCTGACCAGCAATTTTTTCGAGCAACTCCATGTTTTTGTGGATAAAAGGCGGCAGTTGAAAAAGCACGCAACTGAGCTTTTCGCCTAAAAGGTGGGCTAACTTGTAAAAATTGGCTGTTAACTGTTCCGTATTGTTGAATTTTCGGGTATGCGTTATAGCCCTGTTAGCTTTAAGCGTAAACTTGAAATCTACGGGGGTTTTCTGGTACCAGCCTTGGAGCATTTTTTCGTTTGGAAAACGGTAGAACGTGTTGTTAACTTCCAGCGTGTTAAAGTGGTCGGCGTAATATGGTAGCCATTCGGTTTTCGCTAGCTTTTCAGGGTAAAAAAGCCTTCTCCAATGGTTATAGTAAAAACCTGAGCAACCCAAGAAATATTCAGTTTTCATCAGAGCATGTATCCCATCAGTCAAATCATTCAAAACAGCCCATGCCAAATAATCAAAGAACTACAAATATTGTTTTGTGACTACCAAACGCAACTACAAAAGCTCTTGAACTTTAACAAACAAGCACTTTCACTGACCTCTCCCCCGCTCGGCAATGTCGTGGCGACACCCGCCTTTTAAGCATTATCTACAATACCGGTGGCTCCGTGAACAAACATGACTCAAACCGAAATGGCAACCGAAGAAGACCTGCTTGTGTCCCTGACATTCCACAACTTCTCAGCTGAAATGCTTAAAGAATTCGCCCTAAAAATCGTTAAGCCTTATTTTAACGGCAACATGAACCAAGCAGTAAGAAGCCTAATGGAAAAAGCCATCAACGAAGAAACAATAGTCAACCAAGCACTAATAACAGAACGCAACAGTGGCCAGAATGTCCATCTTTCTTAAGCTTTCCTTCAGGCGCAGAACGCTCAATGATCTTATGTTGCAAGGTTAAAAACACCAGTTTTTGAGAACCTATATATGTTATGACCGTTATAGATCCTATGAAGCTTATGACCACAATATCAGTTTCTGAAGATGTCAAAGAGAAGTTGCTAAGGGTAGCCTCTGAGCTTCAGTTAAAGTTGGGGCGCCGAGTCGACCTTAACGAGGCTTTAAGTTTTCTGGTGGATCAACGGGAGAAGAATCCTCAGCTACTTGAGGAGGCTTGTAGCCCCATGATTGGAGCGAAGGAAGCAATCGAAGAATTGGAAAGGGAACGGAAAGTTGACGAGACAAGACTTGAAAGGAAAATTAGCGGTAGACGCCAGCGCCCTGATTGAGCTAGTATATTGTGAAGCGCTAGGACAGAAACTCAAGCAAGCTTTAGAAAATGATTTAGTCGAAGCTTGGACCACTGAACTTGCCCTGACGGAACTGAGGTATATCCTCTGCAGAAAACTTGGATGGTCAGAATCAAGTAAAAGAGTAAACAAGCTTCTGGCATCGGGTTACTTTAAAGTTGAAGACACAATGAAACTGATGAATGAAGCTGCAAAGCTTAAGTGTTGCAGAGCCGTTTCTTTACCTGATTGCTTTACTATAGCGTTAGCTCAGGAAATCAGTGGCACCGCTCTTTTTGCCAGAAAAGAACAAGATTTAACAATTGAAATGCAAAGAAAACCGTTTGACATCAACGTGCTCTTTCTAGAAGACCAAGTGGAACCTTGAGTGTAACGATACGCAATCAGAATTTGGATTTTCGGCTTCGATAGGTTAGTAAATTTGGAAAGTGGACCGGGCGGGATTTGAACCCGCGGCTTCCGCGTTGCGAACGCGGCGATCATACCGAGCTGATCTACCGGCCCATTTCTGGAAAAACACGGTGATGAGGGCATTTAGAGCTTTCGGTGGCTTTGGCTCTGGATTGTTTGGGCATATTTGGCGCCTAATAGAAATAGTATGCTGAAACCTATAGGGGGTAGGTCACTAATGGCGTTCTTTCAAGCCAAAAGCCTTCTTGAAGTCCCTAAGAGGGGTAGGTCCGTAATGGCGTTTTTTGAAGCCATTAACATGTTAAAAAGTATAGGTAGATGAAAAACCGAATGTGGTTACTGTTTTTTGGTTTTTGCCTTGCGCTTTGTCCCTTGCATTTTTGTGGGTTCGTCCCAGTATTCGTCGAATTCTCCTGGCGACATGATGTTTAAGCTTGCAAGTTGCTGGCTGAAAGCATCCAAGGCGCATGGGTTGTTCAGGTGCGCCCGATAAATTTCCATAAGCAAATCAACAGCCATCGACGGCGAAACCGGCTTTTTCGCCATCAACGACAATTCCTCAGAAACCTTAACTAAATCCTCATGAACACGCAAGGGCAAATCAACAGTCTTAGTCATACCAATCACTTTCTAATTACAAACTCTTAGCTATTTGCTGGGCATCCTTTTTAATTTTCCCCAACTCATCCGCCGTCGGCTTGCCTTTAATGTCGCCGAGCCTGCCCTGAGTGCTCATGTCTTCTCGGCCATGAAATTCGCTTGGAACATACCATTCGCCAAGTATGTTGAAGCCGAAATGCTCAAAGTACTGCCTCATGGTTTTGCCCGCGGGCGTTGCCTCATCAATACCTGTGTGCGTACCAGAATAGGTACAGAAAACCAACGCGTTTTTGCCCGCAAGTTTTGGGGCGCATGGCTTAATCTTTCCTTGACTACGGTACAAGTTCAGTTTAGCCTTCAGCAAATCAACCATTGGTTTAGCAGGTTGCCACTCAATCGAGGGCGAACCCACACAAACCAAATCATAACCATAAAAATCAACCTCAACGGCTTCTTGGGGCTTCTTCAAATCAACCTGCAAACCGCCTGCTTCTAAGCCGTCTTTGATGGCATAAGCGACTTTTTGCGTGTTCCCTGTGCTTGAATGGTAAACTATCAAGGCTGACTTCAAACTTGACACCAATAATACTCAATCCTGCTCTCAGAATTAAAACATTTTTAACGATTTACTTATCTAAAATCAATAGTGGCGCTCTTTAAGGTATAAATAACTTGTAAGCGATAGATATAGCAAGTTTCAGGTGACTTTTTTGAGAATAGGCTTTTTCGTTTGGGAATACCCACCTCAAATCGTCGGCGGCTTAGGAACATACGCCGAATACATCACCCACCAATTCGTAGACATCGGACATGACGTTTCAGTCTTCACACTAAACAACAACGGGTTAAAAACAAGAGAAATAATGCAAGGCGTCGAAGTTCACAGGCCACAAATAGCTGACGCAAGCAACATCTGGCCATTCTTTGTGGTTGATGACCTCAAAAAATGGGG
This sequence comes from Candidatus Bathyarchaeota archaeon, assembly GCA_003141855.1. Taxonomy (GTDB): domain Archaea; phylum Thermoproteota; class Bathyarchaeia; order Bathyarchaeales; family Bathycorpusculaceae; genus Bathycorpusculum. The sequence goes on from PLNS01000027.1 coordinate 216,506, forward strand.
CACCAACATCAAACTCTTCAACGACATCTTCATCTACAACATTTTGAGCGCAACCAAATTCATCAACGGCTTAATACAAAAAGAAAATTACAATTTTGATGTAGTCTGCGTGCACGATTGGTTAAGCAGCATCGCGGGCTTAGTAATCAAGAACGAAACCAAAATCCCAGTTGTCTTTCACACGCATAGTACGGAGTGGGGAAGAAGCGGTGGACAAGGCTCGGAGGTCGTGTCACACCTTGAAAATGCTATGGCTCAAAACTCAGACAAAATAATAACCGTAAGCTACGCCATGCAGGAAGACCTCATAAAACACGGCTGGCAACCCTCCAAAATCAGCGTGGTCTGGAACGGTGTGGACCCTGATCGCTATGATCCAGTTAATGTTCAAAAACAAGAAGTCGCTGCAATCAGAAAGAAATACGGCATTCCAGACGATTGGAACATGCTGCTCTTCGTGGGAAGACTTACATGGGTGAAAGGCGTACGCAACCTTCTGCAGGCAATGCCTCTTATTCTCAAGGAATACCCGAACACTAAACTGGTCATCTTAGGCAAAGGCGAAGAACAAGCTGACATCGTGGAAACAGCCGAAAGACTAAACATCAAAGATAACATCGCTTACGTCTTCGACTTCGTTTCGGAAAAAGAAAGAATCCTCCATTATGCAGCCGCTGACGTATGCGTTTTTCCCTCAATCTATGAACCGTTCGGAATCGTCAGCTTGGAGGCGATGGCTATGGAGAAGCCCGTCGTAGTGGGCGCCCACGGCGTAGTCGGTTTCAAGGAGCAAGTCGTGAATGGCGGTCCAGACCAGAACGGCGTGCACATTAACGGTGAAGACCCAGCAGACATAGCATGGGGTATCAAAGAAACATTGCGCAATCCCGAGAAAGCGAAGAACTGGGGCGAAAACGGCAGGCGAAGAGTGCTGGAATATTTCACTTGGCAAAAAGTGGCTGAGCAAACCCTCAAAATCTATGAATCGCTACTGTAACAAAAAATTACTAAATTAAAAAATAAAATTGCGCTTAAATCGAAAGCATTTCCGCCACTTTCAACAAACGCAAATCCAACGGCTTCTTGTTTTTAGCTGCCTTTTCCAGCTCAATACTGGTAATTGCGCCCTTCTGTAAACCAACAGCCATGCTGCCTTTTCCCTCGCAGACTAATTCAACTGCTCTCTCAGCAAACAAACTAGCCAATAATCTGCTGCGTGCTGTTGGTGATCCTCCGCGTTGGGCATAGCCAAGGATGGATAGTCTGACTTCGGATTCTGTTTGCCGCTGCATTTCCTGGGCTAATTTGCTTGAGTCACCGAAACCTTCGGCGGCGACTATTATTCCTGCTCTTTTGCCTTTTTTGGAGTTATCATCCATGATGTTTACTATCTCAGCTAACTCTAGCGGGTTTTCAGGAACCAAAATCACTTCCGCGCCCACACACATTCCTACCTCTAGCGCTAAGAAGCCTCTTTTGCGACCCATAACCTCGACAATAAAAATTCGTTCATGGGAAATCGCCGTATCCCTGATTTTATCGATTATGCCCACCGCTGTGTTAACTGCAGTGTCAAAACCGATTGTTTCATCCGAGCCGTAAACGTCATTGTCGATGGTGGCTGGAATCCCAACCATCAAAGCATCAGTTTTCTTGCCCAATTCCAATGCTCCGCGGAACGAACCATCCCCGCCAATAACTACTAAAGCATCAACATTGTTTAATCGCAGAGTTTCAGCGCCTGTTTCAACTCCGCCAGCTTGCTCAAACGCGGGGCACCTTAACGTATGGAGCATGGTGCCGCCCAGCTGGATTATGCCACCGACGCTGCGTGGTATCAACTTTTTGAAAGTGTTAGTTAATAGTCCATCCCAGCCGCGTTCAAACCCAATCACTTGAAAACCCATCGAGTGACCAACACGCGTCACTGCCCGGATTGCAGCGTTCATGCCTGGTGCGTCTCCTCCAGAAGTAACAATGCCGATAGTCTTTGCCATTTAACTGCGCCTCTTGCAGTAAGAATCACTATAGCTAAAAGATTAAAATGTTTAGTATGGCATAAGGAACCGAAAAATGCCAAAACACATAAATTCTTTTCTTTTGTCTTTATCGTCTTTGTCGGGAGGTAGCTCAGCCTGGCAGAGCTCTCGAGCTGGCTAACTTGTTTAGCTGGTGGAGAAGCTGTAGAGGTCTACCCATGGTGGGCTTCATTCTAGCCTGCACAGGCCACAGATACCGAGCCGTCGCAGGTTCAAATCCTGCTCTCCCGACCATCTAAAACTCCAGAAATACGCTCATTTTGAGCAGTTTTTAGCTATTTAGACGATATAAATCCTGCTCCCAAACTGCTGCGGTTTACCATTTCACTTCTCGGTTTATACCGTCGAACTTATAGCACTGGATGAGCTATGTATGTTGGGAATAGAAATTGTCTCGTGAATTTGACTTGCCCGAGTGTAGAGACTGCATCTATAAAGGCAGTAGTTACTGTTGGGGTCAATGCTCCTTTAACGTCTGGAAACGAAACAGGGATTACTAAAGCTACTGCTGGACTGTTTATGGAGTGAAAAAGAGAAAGTGAGGTGAATAAATGAATGACTTGTGAAGAATATCGTGAAAAATGCCTTAATGAAACCATACAGAAAATCGAAGAGTCAATAAAGAAAAAGAAAGAAGGCGCGCTAACGAAAAAATAATTACACCAGACGTTCTGCAAACCAAATAATCTTTATATCTAAAAAGCAGCCCGAAGAGAAACTCGGGCAAAAGACTTAGTTATATCTTTAGGCTTCATGGGCTTCAAACTTAATCCCTCGCTCACTATTTCGTAGGGGTTAAATCCAAGTTCTCGAATAGAAGCATGGGAGAAACTGATCTCTTCATTCTATACCACCCATAAGAGGGAACCAGGCTCTCCCATTAAAGCAATTATTTAATCTGCACGCGTGGGTGCCTTGAAAGTTTAGGGTCGAAAGATAAAATAAAAGTTGAATTGCAAACTGGAGAATAGAGGTTATGAGTGCTTCCCAAGAGCTTGAGAAGAATGCAACCAACTACGCGTCGGAAGCAGTGCGCTTGGACAAGCAAGGCTCAAGAGGCATGGCAATAACCATGTACCAGAAATCCATAGGAAGCCTACTTCAACTTGTTCAACTCTATCCTGAATACGACTTGAACAAAGTCTACGTGCAAAAAGCGATCGCCTACCAAGAACGCATAAAGGCGATTCAAGGCGCCGTAGGTGTGCCGCGCGAACAACCTCACGCAGAAGTTAGAAACGGCGGGCGTGAGGGTGAAACCAAAAAGAGTGAAGGCGGCAAGTCCAGTTACGAAGAACTGATAGTCACAGAGAAGCTCAACGTGAAATGGGCGGACGTCGTTGGACTGGACCCCGCAAAGAAGGCGGTGAAGGAGGCAATAATCTATCCTGTTCAGAGACCCGACCTGTTTCCATTAGGCTGGCCACGGGGAATATTGCTCTTCGGGCCGCCGGGTTGCGGGAAAACATTGCTGGCAGCAGCCGTCGCTACGGAAATAGACGCTACTTTCGTCTCAATTGACGCGGCTTCGATAATGTCAAAATGGCTGGGTGAAGCTGAACAGAATGTCGCACGCCT
>PLNS01000020.1 GCA_003141855.1 Candidatus Bathyarchaeota archaeon
TTTAAGTTATTCAACACAGCACGCAAGGGGAAAATTCTAAATGTGACTTCTTCGCTGAATAATACAAACACCACAAGAGTTGCATAAAATGAGCACCGTTAGAGAAGACCCGATTAAAATGCACAAAGACGGTAACGCGTTAATGGAAAACGGCAAATACACCGAGGCAAAAGACCTCTTTGTCAAAGTAGCCGAACTCTACTACAAAGGACAAAACTACTTCGGCTCAGCCGAAATGAACTATAAAGCAGGTGAATGCAGCTTCGCCCTCAAAGAATTCCAGAAAGCTGCGGAGCTCTTCACAAAATCCGCTGATATTGCCTTGAGCAAGGGATTTGACCGATACGGCGTTAGTGGACTTGAGCAAGCACGCGACAGCCAAAAAGCTTTGGGCAACACCAAAGAAGTTGAGGAACTTAACAAGAAAATTAAGGAACTCAACGATAAACACAACGAGCCCGAAGGCGAATCATCGTTCTCCGTGTTTTCCTAAAATCTTAAACGACAAAAATGGCTTTTAAGCCCCACAACCCTTTTTGGGTTTGTTTACACCCATAAAAATAACAACAGAATTTTAACATGCTAATCGGATGGTTTTCAACCAATACAGACCTACCCCTCTTAGGGGTCTCGACCTCCCCCTCTATCGTTTCTGCAATGAACCTCTATTAGGCTCCAAATATGCTCGGGGCAAGCAATAATCAATTAATAAGCAGCCAACACGCTAATTCTAAATAGAAACTTTTTTGGAACAAACCATGCCTGCAACCTTCAAATCGCTCTCTGAACTTCTCGAAAAAGTCGAAGCCACAAAAAAACGGCTCAAAATCATAGACCAAACCGCAAACTACCTAAAAACCCTCGGCGCCGAAGAGATTGAGTCTGCCACCAACATGATGGTTGGCCGAGCCTTCCCAAAGTACAGCCAAAAAACCCTTGACGTTAGCTGGTCAACCCTGACCCGAATCTTCGAGCGCATAAGCGTATTTGATTGGGACCTTTTCCGAGAAGCCATGGCAAGCACGGGCGACATCGGCTCAGCCACAAAAACCGTCCTCGAACAAACCAAACCAAAAAAACAAACCCAACTAACCCAAAAATCCTTAACCATAACCGAAGTCCGAACAACCATGGAAGCCATCGCGCAAGCGCAGGGTTCAGGCGCAAGAACCAAAAAAGAACGCCTAATAACCGCGCTTATGAGCCAAGCTACCCCAGTCGAAGCCAAGTATCTAGTCAAAATCTTCACGGGCGAAATGCGAACGGGGCTCCACGAGGGCTTGATGGAACAGGCGGTTGCACAAGCCTTCGATGTTCCGCTTCAAAGGGTGCAGCACGCCAGCATGGTCTTAGGCGATATTGGCGAAGTAGCAGCCACAATCAAAACTCAAGGCTTAGAAGGCTTGGAGAAAGCAGGCTTTAGCGTTTTTAGGCCTGTAAAACTTATGCTGGCGCAAACAGCACAGTCAGTCAACGAAGCATTGGCGGAACACGGAGGCAAGAGCGCTTTGGAGTACAAGTACGACGGTGCCAGAGTGCAAATTCACAAGCAAAACGGCAGAATCGAAATTTTCAGTCGACGATTGACCGATGTCACCGAGAGCCTGCCCGAAATAGTCAAAATCGTAGAACAAAACATCCTCGCGCAATCCATCATTGTGGAAGGCGAAGTAATCTCGCTGGACAGCGCTGGTTACCCCATTGCGTTTCAGCATCTAATGCGCCGTTTCAGACGAGTCCACGGCATCAGCGGCATGGCAGAGAAAATTCCTTTAACCCTCTACCTCTTCGATATTCTCTACTTAAACGGCGAAAGCCTAATCGCCCAGCCATACATCCAGCGCAGGCAAATCCTAAGCCAAATCGCTGGAGAAATCCCCTTAACCAAACCAAATAGTCACCGACCAGCCCAAACAAGCCGAAGGTTTCCTCAAAGAAGCCATCGCCGCTGGACACGAAGGCTTGATGGCGAAAAAACCCGACAGCCCATACGCGCCTGGACGCAGGGGCAAACGCTGGCTAAAAATCAAAACAATCCTTGAACCCTTAGACCTCGTCATCACAGCCGCCGAGTACGGTTACGGTAGGCGAAAGGGCTGGCTCTCAGACTATTACCTTGCCGCAAGAGACCCCGCGACAGGCGAGTTTTTGAATATTGGAAAGACGTTTAAGGGCTTAACTGACGCAGAAATCATCGAGTTAACCAAGAGGCTAACGGAATCCGCCGTCAACCATGAAGGTCACCGCGTCAATGTTATCCCGAAAATCGTTGTTGAAGTAGCCTACAACGAAATCCAACAAAGCCCCAAGTACCAAAGCCAAATGGCACTGCGCTTCGCCAGAATCACACGCATAAGAGACGACAAAACACCCGAGCAAGCCGACACTATCGAGCGGGTTAGGGAAATATATGAAAGGCAGTTCCGCAATAAAGGCAAATATAACACTAGCTAACAACACACAATTTGGAGAATGACTAAAGGTGGATGCGGCAGAGAAACAGGCGTTCGGTAAAGAATTCTACAGTCGCCAGACCATACTAAAAGAACTGGGCGAAAAAGGTCAGCGAAAGCTCGCTAAATCCAAAGTTGCTATTGTGGGCGCAGGTGGACTTGGCACCGTTTCCTCATTGTACCTTGCGCTGGCTGGCGTGGGCTACATTCGCTTGATTGACCAAGACACCATAGAAACCCACAACCTGCACAGGCAAATCCTATACAACACCGACGACCTGCACTATCCAAAAACTGAAGTTGCCGCAAAACGGCTGGAAAAACAAAACCCACTCGTAACCGTTGAAGCGATTCCTGAAAACGTGAACGCAAGCAACGTTGTGCGCCTCTTGGAGGGCGTGGACTGTGTGGTTGACGGGTTAGATAACATGGTTACCCGCTACCTTGTTAATCGCGCCTGCGTAAAACTGAACATTCCCTACGTTTTCGGAGCAGCCATCGGCATCGAAGGCAACCTATCAGTTTTTGCCCCGCCTGAAACTGGCTGCTTGGAATGTTTGATGCCGAACCTGTCCGACTCAGATTTGCTTTCCTGCAGCACCCGCGGCGTACTGGGCGCAACCACAGGAATAGTCGGCGGCCTACAAGCCATGGAAACCGTAAAACTCCTAGCTGGCGTGGGCTCCACGTTGAAGAATAAGTTGATGGTTTGCGACTTCAGCGACATGGACTTCACGACCATAGACATCTCAAAAAACACCCGCTGCCCCGTGTGCCACGGCGACGTAGCATCGATTGCAGGCAGCGAACGATTGGTTTGGCTATGCGGCAAAGACACCGCCAACATCAACCCAGAAAAAACATTAAAACTCAACCTTGACGAAGTTTACCCACAGGTCAGCAAGCAGTTCAAAGTGCGGTTGAAATCACGGTTAGCCTTGATGTTTGATTACAAAAGCTGCGAGGTCAGCCTCTTTAACGGTGGACGCATGCTCATAAAAGGCGTGACAGACGAAAAAACCGCTTTGGCGGCTTACCGGGAAATCTTAAAGAAAATAAATGTTTGATTAGAGACTTAAAAGAGCTTGAATCCCAACAGATTCAGTTCTGCCCATAAGACTGCCGAAGCGATAGCAACCTGCGCAACCGACAAGGTAGCGCCAACTTTAAGGTATTCTTTTAGGCTGATGCTGACGCCTTTGCGCCGCATGATTTCCAGCCACATCAAAATAGCCAGCGACCCCAGCGGGAAAAAGTGAGGACCCAGATTGTTGCCGATGATGTTGCTGAAAACCAAGTTGGTCAAGGCTGGCCCAGTTACGGCTGCTTGATGTATACTAAGCAAACCCAGAATTGTCATGGGCCAATTATTCATGAAACTTGCCCCAACCGTCACAACCATACTGGGCGCAAAAACCCCCAGCACCGACGGAAGCTTGCTCGTTGTCACAAGGGCAGAAGCCAGCAGGTTCGTTACCCCAGCCGCTTCCAACCCTTGAACAACTATGAAAATGCTGAGCATAAACAGCACGATGTCCCAATTGATGTCCCTTGCTAACCCAAAGAGCCCTTTCTTCTCGCCGTTCACCGAACCATTCCGCTTCAACGCAAACCAGTAAACCGCCACCAGAAACACTGCGCCGCTGCAAATCACCAGTGAAACTGGAACCCTGCTCAAAGAAGTCAACACGTAACCAACATCAATCGCCACAAGCGTAACCAAGCTTATTTTCAGCAAACTGGGTGAAATCGCGGGTTTTCCTCTGGTTAATGAATCCGCTGCTTTTACGTCATAGGTTCTGGGAATCCGCTTTCGGAAAAACAGGTAAATCAACAATAAACTGCTCAGGAGGGTTGCGACTGCTACTGGACCCATAAAAATCAGGTGGTCGATGAAGCTGTACTTGAAGAAATCCGCGCTCAGGATGTTGATGGGGTTGCTTGTAATCAACGGCATGGCAGCGGTGTCCGCGATTAATCCTGCAGTGAAAAGGTAGGCAAGCTTGCCCTTTTTGTCTATGCCCAAGCAAGTTACAATCTCCAGCACGATTGGGGTGAGAATCAGAACTGCGCTGTCGTTGGCAAAAAGGATGCTCACAGCCGCGGTCAGCAAGGCAATGTAGAAGTAAAGCCGCAGTCCACTTCCGCCAGCAAACTTTACCACCCGCAATGCAGCCCACTTGAAAAAGCCCATGGCATCTAACGTTACGGATAACGCTATGATGCCCAGGAACGCTAAAGTTGCATCCCAAATGTTCAAAAAAGACTGTGCCGCCTGCCCCAAACTCACCGTGCCCAGAAGCAGCGAAGCCACGGCACCGATTCCTGCTGCGTAGCCCAACCGCAAGCCGAATGGACGCTTAATCATCAAAAACAGCGTCGTAACAAAGACTGCCAATGCAGCTACGCCAATGTAGTCCAAACTGAGCCTCGCATTGTCTTAGCAGGCGTTGCTTTCAAGTATAAAAGATTAGCTTGCTAAAAAAGGGGCTTGATCCAATCGATTCTCATTTAGGCTTCCTGCTCAAAAAATTTATTGTTTGGTTATTTGTAATTCTTGAAAAAGACACACATCAAGCTATAGCGATATGATGCACCTTAGCAATTAAATGATAACTTCTTACGCAACAGGTCTAAAAGATAATGCTGCATTTTTCTTCGAAAAGCTTAGTCATGAAAAAGCACTAAGAAGAATTATCTTAGATAACTGCACCAAAGAAAACGATTACAACGCAATATGGATTAATCGCTGGGAAACCTACCGTGTCGCTCTTTATCCGCATTTTTGGGAAAATCATTTCCATATCCCAACAATCTTGAATTCAAAGGCGTTAACCGGGAAAGTACTTGACTTCGGCTGCGGCAGCGGACACATAGACTTCATTTTAGCGAAAAATGGGCTAGACATCCATGGCATAGATTTGAGTACAACAGCCATTGACATCGCGAATTACTTTAGAAGCCACCAAACACAAGCAGTACAGAAGCGGCTGCACTTCACTGCAACTGACATAAAGGACTTCGATCCTGCCTTCAAATTTGATTCCTGCTTGATGACCGATATCTTAGAACATTTACCCCTCGAAATTGCCATAGAAATCGTAAATCATCTAAGACGATTGCTTACCGAAGACGCAAAAATCTTCGTTTCCTTACCGTTCGAGAAATACTATAATCATCCAACTCGCTGCAACTTTTTCTATTCACTCGAAGAATTTAGGACATTCTGCACAGCCATCGGCTTAAAAGTGACTCATGCACAGGTGGACGAGAAAAACCATACAATCGACGCTGTGGTGTCAATTGTACAAAAAGAGGAAGCGTTTGATCTTAATTACCCGCCAGAAATAATGCAGGTGCGGCAATAAACCTCTTCGTAATTTTTTGGCTAAAATGGAATACCTCTTATGGCGGGTCAATGCAACTATTACGAGGTAATCGAACAGGATAGCTTGGTTTTTTAGAAACCCACGATTTTTTGGAAGAAAAATAGGCTAGCCTAAAGTCCACTCCAAATGGTAATCAATCTTCTCTATCTATCTCGCAGTTTGCTTTTAAAATGCGATACAAATTATTAATATGAATTTAGCGTTCATAACTTAATTATATGGTTTTCAAGAATTGTACTTACTTGTGAATGAATGAACCATGCAAAGACCCCCAATGCATTTACCGTTCTCAGGAACCATAAAAAGCATAGTAATAAACCATGTCGCCGAAAACTACTACCGAGAATACACCAAAGGATGGATTTTCTCGAAGTACAGAAAAGACACCATACAATCTGAAACTAACGATTGGTTCAAGTATTATCTGCCCGTCGACTTGAAGGGAAAAGTGGTACTTGACGTCGGCGCAGGAGAAGGAGAAAGCGCATTATTCTTTTTGCGGCATGGCGCTTCTCATGTCTATTGTATAGAATGCTGCGACTATGCATTTCAAAACCTAAAATTAAACGCCCGCAATTGCGCAAGAATTACGCCGATACATAAGCACTTTGACCTACAAGACCTGGAAAGAAAAGTGGGTTTCCTAAAAATGGACATAGAAGGCTACGAAGAGGTACTATTGAGTGCTGACATAAAAATTCCAGCAGTCGTGGAAGTACATGGGCTGCAGTTACGTGACAAATTTAAAAGTGCAGGGTGGCAGATTAAGTCTCCAACGTTTGTGAATACTGTGGGGTATGGCTCTGCACCTGGCTGCACCTGTTATGCATACATTAACACACAAAATTGAATAAGTAGCTTCTAAATTGGAGCAAAAAACATAACGAAGACCTTGGAAAGTCTTCCTTTTTCATCATCGTTATTACATGAAGATTAAAATACTAACCAACCAAAAAAAGGTTTAATCCAAATATACTCACCGTTTATTCTTAGTTTCCCTCTAGAAATAGAGCAAAAAGGGCGCTATCGCCCTTTTCGAGAATTTTATTGTTTTTGTTTGCCGGGTCTAAGTGACCGTACGGTTGCGCCTGCGCGCCACATTTCGCTGTTGCCCATTTCTTTGAGTTCGTCAGCGAGTTTCTGGCGGT
>PLNS01000003.1 GCA_003141855.1 Candidatus Bathyarchaeota archaeon
GTCGTCATTGGTAGTCCTTGCCATCCAAAATTGGTGGTGGCGTAGGGGTCTAATCCGAAGGAGCTCGAGGACGGCGTCAGCATGTAGGGTACTATGTCTACGTAGATTCCGTATTTGCCTGCTTCTTGGCACAGGGTTTGCAGGTATGCTCTGGTGCTAATCGGGGTTGTTGATGAAGCATAGTTGGGGTCTTCTTGGGACGGGGCTATTGCGTCTCGGTAGTACCAGCTTGGGTAAACGAAGACTCGAATCATGTTGACGTTCCATTGAGATTGCAGCGCCGAGAAAGTTTGGTCCATTACGGCTGCGGGGTTGTAGTTCCATTGGTCTCCCCAGTTGTCTCCTCCGCCTGAGCCCCAAAGGATCAGGTCTGGCGCCATCCCCGCGATTCCCATGCCGCGGAGATAGACAACATTTCCGTTGGCGTCAACTATAGAAGCGCCTGATGTGTGGAGAGCGGGTGTTGTTGTTGCAGCTTGAACCGGTGTTGTCGAAAGCACTGATATCATGCTGAGAATGAAGACTGCGGTGAGGCATATCGCTGTAGGTTTTGCGAGTTTTCTGATGTTTATGGAGTGCAGTGTATTTCTTATGTTGTGTATATTCATTTTTTCTCTCTCTTCCTGAATTTTGAAACCTACTTAGTTTCGATCAATTTTATAGTTTTTTGAAAAGTCCATTAACGTTAATTGCCAACTTCAACATAGGCTTTGCAAAGCACAGTTGACAAGGTTTGCGAAGGACAATCAGGCTTAACTATGGTTTTTACGTGATGAAATCAAGCCCACCATAAGCAACGCACAGGCGAATAAGTTATGACAAAGAAAATCGGCGTTTTCTGCCCTACACTAAACGTTTACGGCGGAGGAGAATTCGTGGCCATAGCCCTCGCCAACACCTTAGCCCAAAACAACCACAAAGTAATCCTCTTTACAAACAACACTGTTGATCCCAAAGCAATCAAAAACTATTTCGGAGAAACCCTTCACCACTCAATTGAAACCATCGTTCAACCAACCCGCTTCAGTTCAAGAGGGCTGGCGAACTTCTACCAAACCATAATCCACTCATACATTGCAAAAGCAAAATGTGACATGTTCGTTGATGCCTTTTCGAATTGCGTGTTTCCTTGGACACAAGTCAGTTACATCCACTTCCCATACCTAAACCAGTATTCCTATAGCAAAAAATTCCCCTACCTTGGCAGCCCCCGCATCACGCAAGCTGGCACCCTGCCCCACGTGATTTTAGAAAAAAACCTAATCGACTACAACAAAAAATTGGTTTTGGCAAACAGCTACTACACCGCTGGAGAAATACAAAAGTATTCAGGCAAAGCCGTCGAAGTGCTCTATCCTCCTTTTTCGTCAAGCATCTCCGCAATAGGCAAAGACACCGTTAAAAGCTCTCAAGAGAACTTGGTAGTTACCACTTCACGTTTAGAACCAAACAAACTCTTAGAGCGAATCCCGCAGATTGCTGCGCAAACCGGCAAGAACATACAATTCGCAATTATCGGCCGCTTATGCAGCAAAGCAACCTTAAGCAACCTGCAAACTCTGGTTAAAAAACTCGGCTTAACAGACCGCGTGAAATTTTACCCAAACGCTTCCGCAGAGACGAAAATTGACCTGTTGAAGAGAGCAAAAATCTATTTGCACACAATGGTCGGAGAGCATTTCGGGATTTCAATCGTTGAAGCTATGGCTTTAGGCTGCGTTCCCATAGTTCACAATTCCGGCGGCATGACAGAATTTGTTCCTCCGCAGTACCGCTATGAAAACTTGCAGGAAGCCGCCAATAAAATAAGTCGTGAAATCGGTAACTGGTCAACTCAGGAAGCGGATGAAATGAAACAAATCGCTGACCGCTTTTCAATCGCTAACTTTTCTTTGAGGTTCATGGAACTTTTCTCTAAATCGTACGATTAAGATGGAGTTTTTTTATTTTGCGCGTTTGTCATGTTTGGGAAAGATTCTGGCCTATAGAAATAGGCGGCTTAGAACGCTATATTCTCTGGCTGTCTAATTACTTATCTAAAAAGAAAGGCATAGAGTTTTCTTTAGTAACTGGTCGCACCAAGCTCCTTTTAGTAACAAAGAATATCAAGAAATACGAAGACGCCGATTTCCTAAAAGTTTGCAGGCTTGGACCCAACCCCGTTGACCTACTTAATGGCGTCTGCATGTATGTTTTAGGTTACACGCCAAAGCTTGTTGAAAAAATGAAGTTTGCGAGTCTATACCATGAAGCGGCAAAATGGAAAGTTGCACAGTCAGCCGACGTTTTTCACATTCACGGAATTTGGAGCGATTTAGAATACATCAACCTTGGCATTTACTTAAGCAGGCACTTCCATAAGCCGTTAGTTGTCACTTTGCACGGCGGCTTTGTAGGCGACCCTTTACATGGGGGAATGCCACTGGAATCTCCAGCAGTAAAAAACATTCTAAAAAATGATGTCGCCGCAATCACTACTTACTCAAAAGAAGTTTTAAGCACCTTACATAAACTCGGGCTGGAAAAAAAGAGTTATCTCGTCACGAATTTTGTTGACCCACCCCACTTCAAAAACCCAGACACAGTTCCACCACACGACATAACCGTAATCTACGTTGGAAGACTCGAACCAGTTCAAACTCCCGAATTAGTAATAAAAGCCTTCAAGCAAGTTAACGATCAACTACCCAACGCTAAACTAATCATCGTCGGATACGGCACACTCTTCGGATACCTCAAGGATTTAATTAAAGAGTTAAACCTTGAAGGCTCCGTTTCTTTGGCTGGCAAACAAACAGACGTAAGAAAATTCCTGTGGAACAGCGACGTTTTTGTCGCCACAAATTTTGGGTACATTGCCTCCTTGGAAGCTTGGTCGGCTGGACTTGCAGTAGTTGCCCCCAAATTTGGAATACTCAAAGAAACAATCACTCATGAAACTGACGGCTTGCTCGTTGAGCCGGGAAACGTGGATGACTTGGCTTCTGCCCTTAAACGACTGATAGCAGATAAAGAATTGCGGCGGAAACTTGCGGTAAACGGCGCTGAAACAGTAAAGAACTATGACATCCGAGCAGTTGCACCTAAAATGTCCCAAATCTACCAGTCAATTTTAGAAAAATAGTTTTTGGCGAAAATAACAATGGCGAATCCAATTCAAAAGTATCTTTCTGGGCATTTCCTAGCCATGGTGATAGTTCTACAAGTTGTAATGTACGTTTCGCTTTTTCTCAACTTTCCGCTCGTCAGACAAGTTGTAGGCATTGTGTACTTGACTGTTGTTCCAGGTTTAATCTTCATTAAACTTTTAAAACTAGATGATCTTGGAACGCTTGAAATTATTGTTTTCGCGGTTGGTTTTAGCGTTGCTTTTTTGATGCTGTCGGGGCTAATTATCAACCAGTTTGGGTATGTAGCTGGGCTTAGTTTTCCGCTTTCAACTTTGCCTCTTTCACTTTTCATTAATACGTTAATAATTGTCGGCGCTGCAGTTGTCCACCTAAGGCAGGGAAAAATAAAGAAAACCTTCAGTATTCAAAACGGTATTTTCAGTCCATCTCTCTTGCTTTTAGCTTTAATTCCTGTTCTAAGCATAATCGGCGTATACTTTGTTAATACTACAGGCAACAGTTTAATTTTAATAATCATGATTCTATCCATCGTTGCCTTATTCACCCTCAGCGCTTTCCGTGAGAGATCATCAAAGTTCTACCCGTTCGCCATCTTCATGATTGCTTTAGCACTATTACTCCACGTTTCACTAATATCCAACTACATAGTCCCATACGGCGGCGATTCCCCAGCTGAATATTATGTTTTTCAAAATGTTCAACTAAATGGTCATTGGAATCCTGTATTCGCGTTCCCCACCGATGAAGGGTTAGGTAGATTCAACGCTATGCTTAGCGTTACGGTCCTTCCAACCGTTTACTCAAACATGCTGGGCATGGACTCCTCCTTAGTGTTCAAGTTGGTTTATCCCCTCATTTTTGCTTTAGTTCCAGTCGCGTTATACCTGCTGTGGCAGCCTTACATTGGCAAAAAACTCGGCTTCCTAGCTGCATTCGTATTCGTTGCCCAATCAACTTTTTTCACGGAAATGATAGCGTTAAACCGCCAGATGATTGGTGAATTATTCTTCGTCTTATTACTGCTGGTGCTGTTAAATAAGAAAGTAAAGAAAGAAGGCAAATTCTTAGCCTTCGCTGTCTTGAGTTTCGGCTTAATATTTTCCCACTATGCCCTAGCAGAAATTTTCCTCTTTCTCATCTTCGCCGCATGGGCTGTATCTGTCTTTTACCTGAAAAAGCCAAGCTTCAACTTGCAACTTAGCATGATAATATTCTTCTTTGTAGCAATGTTCTCTTGGTACATTTATACTTCAGGTTCCGTGGTCTTTGACAGTTTCATGACGTTCACACGCTCTGTTACTAGTCAGCTAGGGGATTTTCTCAACCCAGCGTCCAGAGGACAAACAGTCTTAACTGGGCTGGGTTTAGTGCAGTCTCCTTCATTTTTAAACACTGTCAGCCGAGCGTTCGCTTATTTAACTGAAATATTCATCGTTCTGGGCGTAATAGCTTTAATTAGAAAGAAGAATCCCTTCCGCTTCGAAAGAGACTTCACAGTTTTCAGCGTAATCGCAGTGGCTATTCTGATATCTTTAACGGTTGTTCCAGGATTAGCCAACACATTATCCATGACGCGGTTCTATCACATACTGCTGATGATATTAGCCCCGTTCTGCATAATTGGGATGTGGGCGTTTTCTCAGCTCCTCTTTAAGTTCCTATTTAAGAATGAGAAAAAGATAATCGTAACCTTACTCGTCGTTGCCGTGCTGGTTCCGTATTTTCTGTTTCAAACAAACTTTGTTTACGAGGTCGCTAAAACCGAAAGCTGGTCTATCCCACTTAGCGAATACAGAATGAACCCCGTACAATTATACGGCTACTACGGTTTCATCGATACATACAGCGTGTATGGTGCACAGTGGGTTTCAAGCAATGTTCCTTATCAATACAATATTGCGGCAGACAATGGACTTTTCACAGCGTTAACGGCTTACGGTGTAGTATATCGAGGGTACGTTACAGGGCTCGATAACAACACCATCCTGCGTCCTGGCGAATTTGCTTATCTCAGTTACATAAGCGTAGAGTACGAAAAATTAACCTCAAACGGTACACTACCCCGAGTGCTTAACCAAACGGATGTGGTCTACTCAAACGGCGGCAGCGAAATCTACTATAATCCAAAGCCATAAAACTCATTTTCTTAATTTTCCGAAACCCTTATTCCAATGTTCGGTCTTGAATAATCTAACGTGAATATCACAGGTTTTTTAAAACAAATAAACATCGACACCCTTGAATCCACCCTAAAATGGAACTTCATCGACAGGTTCTTCTCAAGTTTCCAGCGTTCAAAGCTAAAAAACAAGGACTTCTCGATTATAGGGAATAACTGCTTTGTTGGCGGAATGTACCATAAGTTCGGTTTAGCGTACACTACTCCGACGATTTGGACCTATATTTTCCCTGAAGAATACATACGTTTCCTTGGAAACCTCGACTGGTACCTCAAGCAGCCCTTAAAGTTCAAAAAAGAAACTAATCATCTTATGGCACATAGATTCTGCGAAAGGATGAACCGTAATTATCCAATCGGGGTCTTAGGCGAAGACGTAGAAGTGCACTTCATGCATTACTATACCGAAGAAGAAGCTTTGGAAAAATGGAATCGAAGAATCAAGCGACTCAACTTTAACAATCTGTTCATAGTTTTCTCAGACGGTGTAGAATTCAAAGAAGAACTGCTTGAAAGATACGAAAAATTGCCCTATAAGCACAAAATTTTCTTCTCATCAAAACCCTATGGTCACTGCAAATCAACGGTTTTCGTTAAGGATTACGCTAATGCAACGCACGTTTATGATTCGACGCACAACCGCAAATACGAGAAATACCTTGATTTAGTTAAGTGGCTCAACGGCGAAGACAACTTTTTAAAAACAAAAAATTAAGATGACCCCCATGGAATCCCAAAAAAACAATCCCGCACAGCAAAATTACAGGGTAACCGTGGTTATCCCCACATACAAAAGAGCCGACATACTTCCCCACCTGCTTTCAGCGCTAAAACGCCAAACATACCAAAACTTTGACCTAGTCGTCGTGGTTAAAC
The DNA here is from genome assembly GCA_003141855.1 of Candidatus Bathyarchaeota archaeon. Taxonomy (GTDB): domain Archaea; phylum Thermoproteota; class Bathyarchaeia; order Bathyarchaeales; family Bathycorpusculaceae; genus Bathycorpusculum. The sequence goes on from PLNS01000003.1 coordinate 6,187, forward strand.
CCTCAGGAGACGGCACCGAAGAACTTCTAAAGCAAGCATCAACCATTCTCAAAATTAACACGGTAATCCAGACTCAAGGCTACATAGTCGATGCCTATTTTTTAGGCGTCAAACACTCCACAGGGGACATAGTGGCTTTACTTGATGATGATGCTCTTCCAGCTGATAACTGGCTTGAAGAAACAGTAAAAATCTTCAAAACCCAAAATTTCGCTGGGGTCACTGGCGACTCATTCCCTGTCCTGCTAAAAAACGGCCAGATGCAAATCATTGCAGAAAGCGAAACTCCCAGTGTTCTGTCCCATTACGAGTTTGCCCTGTTCGGCCGCCCCTTAAAAGGGCTTGAAGAATACAAGAATTGCATTGCTAACTCAGGTATAGTTTACGAACGAGGCAACAACGCTTACTGGAGAAAACGAGGCGCCACAAAAGCTTTGCTTCGGGGACCCTCAATGGCAGTTTTGGGCGACGTTTTGAGAAGTATTGATTTGCCAAGCGAGTGGATTCTTGGTTGCGCTTGGGAAATGGTCTTGGGTTGGCAATTGTGGAAGCGAGGGTATACGATGATTTATAGCCCTAACGTGAAAGTGTATCATATTGTTCATGGAAGAACGTCCAGCCGCGACTTCCTAAATCCGCGCACAGACCTGTTGTGGGCGGTTGAAGCTGAACTGCTTTTTTACCGTTTGTACCATGATGAACCGCAGCTTTCAACGATTAGCAAATTGGAATCTGACATATTGCGTGTTGTGCACAGCCTAAAGTATCTTCGGTCGAACTCTAAGTATCATTTGCGTATGGCTGAGGGAATATTTTTAGGAAACATCATAGGCGCCAAATGGGTCCTCTGCAAGATGCTGGGTGCTTCTTATTCGCCTCTTACTGATTTAATGAAGTTTCGCTCAAAAAAATAACGTAAAAATCATTCGAAGGTTATTCTGGAATGTTTTCTATGCCCGACGAGCATAATCCTCTTGTTTCTATCGTTATCCTAAATTATAATGGACAAAGCTGCTTAGAAGATTGCCTTAATTCAGTTTTAGAAACCAAATACCCCAATTTTGAAGTAATATTAGTTGATAATGCGTCAAAAGATGAAAGTTTGAAAATGGCTCAGAAAGTTTTCGGTGCTGACCCTCGGCTCAAGATAGTAAAGAACCAGACAAACGTGGGTTTCAGCGGAGGCAACAACATTGGTTTTGCCTATTCCAAAGGCGAATACATTGTATTCTTAAACAACGACACAATTGTTGACCCTGATTGGCTTGCCACCTTGGTTAGCGCCATGCAAAATGACCCAACCATTGGTTTGGCGCAAAGCATGATTTTAAACATTGACGGCGACAAAATTCAAACAGCAGGTTGGCTTTTCAGCGATTACCTCGTACGCAAATACCAGCTATGCAGAGATAAACCAAGCAACCTTAAATTTCCACCAGTTTTCGAAGTTTCCTTCGTTTGCGGAGCCTCCATGATGATAAAACGTGAAGTAGCTGAAGAAATGGGTCTCTTCGACCCTAAAATGCCCTTTTTCTACGATGACACCTTGCTTTCTCTAAAGACTTGGCTTGCACAAAAAAGAGTGGTCACCGTTTCCGACTCGAAAATTCGCCATGTAGGTGGAGCTACAAACGTTTGGAACATTAAGTTCACGACGTATCACCTCTTAAAATCAAACATCGTTTTGCTGTTTGATATTTATCCCAAACTAACTGATTTATCGAAGGCTTTACTGGTGAACGCTTTTTTTATATCCACTAACTCCGTGTTCTGCCTGAAGAACAAGAATGTGGCGGCTGTTTTAGGTAACATAAGTGCTTTAACATGGAGCTTTAAGAATTTCCGTTACATATGGCAAAACAAGCTCTATCACTGGAGCAGAACAAGAGTTTCTCCTGAAAGGTTGAGAGGAAAATTTGTTAGAGTTAAGCTTCCTGTTCATTTTTGCCTTATGCCTTCCAAGTTGGGTGCTGACTATTTTGACTTGACGGTTGGTAAATATGAAAACGCGTTAATGCGCGAATAGAACTGATTAGTATTTAAAAATCCGCGCCGTCAAGCTCAATATTAATTATTTATGTGAAAACCAAGATATTGCAGAAAAAAAAATAAAGCCCGATGTTCATTTCAAGCTGAAACATAAGCACGATTGTTCTAGAACAGAAATCTAAATATACCAGATTTATAGAACCTACTGTTAGACAAGTGCTTGCTTTTTTGGTAAGAGAAGCACTTGCCTTTGAGTAGATTTTTATGAATAAAAACACTCGTTTATTGCTGTCTTTTTTTCTTTTGGTTGTCTTCTTATCAAGCACTATGCTCTTTAAGTCTGCCATAGGTGCAGATTCATCACAGACTTCGCCAGTAGTGGCAATTCATGTTTCTGAAAACACTGAAGCGCATTGGACGAACCCTTCTTGGAAGTACTTTGCTATTTATGGAATGCTTGAGGCATCTTTGAAATCCGATGGGACGCCTTTCGTTGAAATCTCCGATGCGACTATTGAATCAGGCGGTCTCATGGTTTCAGGAGTGCCAAAGTATCCTATACTTTTCAGTTTGGCAAGCGAATGTATTTCTGATTCTGAGGCATCCCAGATAAGTAGTTATGTTAGCGCAGGAGGCTTTGCCTATGTAGGCTCTTCTTCCTGGACAAAATACCAAGATGGTTCACCGCGGACTGATTTTGCCTTGTCTTCTGAGATGGGATTAAGTTCCACAAATTCTCCCCCAAACGATTGGGCGCAGGTCAAGAACGCTGTTCGAATAGCTGATAATCGACTTGTAAATCATGTCCCAAAAGATGTGCCTATCAACTTTGGTTTACTGCTAAACGATACCTCGGTTCCTATTCTTGAAACTCCTCAAAATGAGGTTCATTATTCATGGGTAGCCGAAACTACCGTCAGTGGTCCAGCTCAGGTGTTGATGACGATTGATGATACTGTCATGCTTGCCATAAAGCAGTATTCAAACGGCATGTTCATCTATCACTCAGAACTTGCACCACTAGCAAGCTACAGTGTGTACTGTGCTACCGCTTACGAATACATGTTTTTCAGACAAGCAATCGAATGGGCATTTGAAAATCAACATGTTCCGTTAGCAAAGTTAAGCCCTTGGCCATACCAGTACAATTCCGCATTCATAGTTCGGCATGACATGGACATATCCTATCAAAGTGTTCCTTGGATTGTTTCTTCAGCCACAGTTGAGAAGAATTTAGGCGTAACCGCTCAATATTACGTTGTGACAGGCGACGTTCGGGATGCAGGTAATAGTGCTTCATTGATCAGTCTCCTGCAGCAAGCTCAAAGTTTAGGTGCTCAAATAGGCTCCCATAACGGAGGGCTCAACAGTACTCCTTGGAATCCAACTTTACATTATGGCGACTACCTGTATTACCATTGGGGACCCGACGATGCCATGAAAAATTACCCTTCAGGAATGGCTGATGGCTTAAACTACGCTAATGCATCAATACGGATGTCGTTTGACGATTTGCAGAGCTGGCTTGGACAAAGACCGCAGATTTGGGTTAGCCCAAGTGGAATGGCATCTTGGGAAGAGAGCCTTCAATTAACCGATAGTTTAGGGATTCTGACTTCAGGAGAATTTACTTCTGCTCCTTATCCAAATTTTGCTTTTTCAATCAGCGATAAAACCAAATCCTACAATCTTTTTGAGGTTCCTTTCTCGCGGTGGATTGCAAGTAATGGATCGGTATGTCAAAGTATGGACGAATTGAGTAATATAGCTCCTAATGATTTGCAAGCATTAGTTGATTTCTACTACAACATGGGCGCTTTAGTCAGTCCTTACGGCCACTCGTCTTCAGATTCAGGTTTACCCAACCAATACCTACAAGATGTTCTAGCAAAACCATACATGTGGAACACTACACCACTGCAACTTCGCGATTGGGCTATTCAACGCCAACAAGTCCAGTGGACCCAACAGTACACCAAGACAAATGGTGTTGACAATTTAACGTTGACGCTGACAGGTTCAACCTCGTCCAATACAGCTTTAGATATAGTTCTGCCAGTAGCTAAGAGTCAAATCGGCAACCTGCAGGTTTTCTTAAATGGCGTGCCCACGGCTAATTATAGGTACACTGACAGCGGGCTTAAAGTGCAAGCAGGTACATCTGCGAAAGTAACAGTGCTCTACTCACTGAAATGGGTGCAGACAAGTCAAAGCGACTTCGAAGCTGGAACTTTAACGGGACTTGACGCTGAAAGTGTTCCTGGGCAAGTCTCTCTTGGTCAGACAACGCTTTTTTCGGATGATTTCAGCGATGCATCTTGGACTAGTAGTCATTGGACGGTTCTCTCTGGCAGTTGGACAGTAAGCAACGGATACTACAACATGGTCGGAGTACCACAACAGCCAATCTACACATACGTTTCGGATTCTTCTTGGAGCGACTTTGCAGTTGAAACCAAAGTACGATATGTCAGCGGCGACTACACTGGAGAACTTAGTGCTCGTTTTGACCCCAGTACAGGTTCAAGCTACTCTTTGCTGTTTTGCCCAAGTTTGGACGGGCCAAACCAGGTTAAGTTATTTAAGTTTTCTTCTTGGCAAGATGCTGAACTGTTGGGTCAAGCCTCGGTGGTTACCGATAATAACTGGCATATTGTACGGATGGAAATGAGCGGAAACACGATAAAATGCTTCTACGACGGCAGTTTAGTGTTTAACGTAGTCGATAGTAGCTATGCCAGCGGTACAGTAGCCTTAGAATCTTGGGGAAACAGCGTTGCCTCTTTTGATTGGCTCAAAGTTTCAACCTTAACTTATTCTACCCCTGGAACTTTGCTTTCATCAGCCTTCGATTCAACTCTTGATTCTGCTGATTGGAACATAATCTCTTGGAACGCTTCCACTCCAGCTGGAACAAACGTGACTTTTAGGGCAAGAACCGCTGCAACCCAATTAGGCTTAGCTTCAGCGTTTTGGTCAAGCAATTATACAGCAAGCGGCTCAACAATAACTAGTCTACCCGACAGGTGGATACAGTATGAAGCTACGCTTACAACCAATAACGCTATCATAACCCCTGTACTGTATGATGTAACAATAACTTACAACTACACTAACCCAACCCCTACGCCTACGCCGACTCCAACACCTACTCCTACGCCAACTCCCAATCCTGGCGGAACCATTTACTTAACTTTGTACATGACTATGAATGCAACCATTGCTGAACCAATTCAACCAGAACAAAGCTTAGCAGAACCTACACAAAACAGTTGGATCAATGAAACATTTTACAACGAAAGCAATTATTCGTCAGCAAGAAATGATTCAAACGCTTCTCCGCCTTCCCCTGATCAGTCACAACTAAGTTTAAATGGGGCAACTTGGCTTCCTTTAAGCTTGGGAACCGTTGAAGCTTCAACGGTGTTGCCCATTGGTTTTCTTTTCAAACCAAAAAAACAGGTTTTTTGTACACTGCAAAAGCTTTGATCTGACGGTTACCGGTTTCAAGGTAGCACACAAATAACATAAAAATTTTTATGAAAGGAGGTGAAAAAAATTGAGAAAGAAAAGTCTATTAATTCTATTAACTGTTTTAGCTCTTTCAGCTATTATGCTAATTTCCGCAGCTACGATTTATACGCTAAATTTTACAACCATGACCGCTAATGTGGCGCCGACAGGCACAGTAACAGTGTCAGTCAACGCTCAAAATTACACTAACGGGCAATCATTAACATTTGACTGGGTCGCTGTCACGACCGGGCAAAATACGCGATCAATCATAATTTATAATAACGTAAACGCCCCAGTTACACCAAGCATAGCAACAACCAATCTACCGAGCGGTTGGATACTAACCCTCTCGGACACTAGCGCAATATCAGCCTACGGTACAGTAACAAGGAGCTTGGTGCTAACCGTACCCAGCAACCCAACAGCTGGAGACTACAGTTGGTCAGCCACTTTGAACGTATCTTCATAAAGAAAATCATTCTTTTGAAAATTTAAATTTTTAAATCTTCGTTCCCCTTTTTTAGTCCTAACTCTGCTTTAGAACTTCAAAACAAAAAAAGAAGGTAAATATACTTTGAAACGTATAGCATCACTTGTGAGTGCTTGCTCTTTTGTAGCTCAAGCGCTTGCAGTTTTCTGGAGGAAAAACATCTTTTTAATTAGTCGATTTTTGGTGAGAATTAATGAAGTATAGAAAGAAATTCTTAGCCATTCTGTTGGCAGTAATCATTACCTCAATATGCTTCTTTATCGTTTTCAATCTTCCAGCGCCATCAGTAAGTGAAGAAAATAAAAATTGGCTATCAGGTTGGGATTATCGAAAAAGCCATGAAATCCAAGGATCACCCGGCGCAGGAACAGACTACCAAATAAAAATTACAACCCATTACCAAAAAGGCACTGATTCAGGTTCAGATGTTTATCTCTCGTCAAAGTGCCAGAAAAACTTTGATGATGTACGATTTATTGCTGCCGATGGTTTAACACTTCTTAACTATTGGCTTGAAACCAAAACGGATGTGGACTATGCTGTTTTCTGGGTTAAAGTAAACGGTAATCTTGACTCAAACCAAACCATCTACATTTACTACGGTAACACGACAATATCCAGTGCAAGTAACATGCAGAAAACCTTCCCGTTTGCCGATGACTTTTCAGGCAGCACTCTTAACACTACTAAATGGCGGACCTTTGGACAAGGTAAAGTTACCGTAAACGGGGGAGAATGTACACTGGAATCGGTTCCAGGCGACCGCGGCTGGATATATATCCTGGGAAAAACACTTGTTGATACGAATTATTCGGTGAGATTTAGTTCGCTTGTTATTGAGCAAGGCGAATTCCGTTACACTCATCATGGTTTTGCAACAATCTTCAACGACTCAGACAACACTGGTGGAAGAATAGATGAATTTCCAAACTACATCACAGCAAGCCAAGAAGCTGGCTACTATGCTTGGTCTTTTAGAGCAAGAGGCTACTCTAACACCTCAAGACTTGACTTATCCAACAATGCACCCGCTGTAGGGACCTTTTACACTTATGAAATCCAACGCAACGGATCTACAAATGTTCTCTTAAACTCCAATGACGTCTTACAGGGAAGCCTAAACACTAACATCCCAACTATAAAGATGGGCGCAATGTTTTCAGCTGACAACGGCGGCTCAAGCCTATATTCCGTTACAGTGATGGATTGGGTTATAATCCGCAAATACGTAGCCAACGAGCCCTTACAAGGGACTTGGGGCATCCAGGAAAGTGTACTCTCAAGCAACATATTCGGAATCACCCTGAGAAAGTGATAGCCCTGAAAGCCCAACAATAAAAGACTCCAAATGTTCCACATAAAGAAGGCGGGTCTGTTGCTTCTTTGACGGAGCAAAAATGATTCTACAGCAATTCAGCGGACAAATAAAAAAAATTGATGAAGGGAAATTTTTTGCTATTAGAAAAATGCGACAATCTGGATCAGTGCAAAATTATTAACTTTCCAAAAGTAACTGATTTTAGAGGAAACCTTTCTTTCATCGAAGAGAATAGGCAGGTACCTTTCGACATAAAAAGAGTTTATTATTTGTATGATGTTCCCAGTGGAGCAACCCGTGGTGGACACGCACACAAACAGTTGCAGCAGCTTGTTATAGCTTTAAGTGGTAGTTTTGATGTTATTTTGGATGACGGATATCATAAGCGTAAAGTTTTTCTCAATAGGCCACACTACGGACTTTACATTCCGTCTAAGGTTTGGCGCGAACTAGAGAACTTTTCTTCTAACTCAGTGGCTCTTGCGCTTGTTTCCGAATTTTACGACGAGTCAGATTACATCAGGGAATACGATGATTTTAAGAAGATGGTTGAGAATGGGTGGCGATAAAGAAAAACTCGTAATTATAGGTGATGGCGAAACAGCCGAGATTGCTTATGACTACTTTACTAGCGACTCAAACTATGAAGTGGTAGCGTTCAGTGCAGAGAGGAACTTTAGGCGAAATCAAACGCTTTTGGGTTTGCCCGTTGTTCCATTGGAAGAAATAGAAAAATCATACAACCCAAACAGCCATAAAGCGTTCGTTGCAATCTCATACACCCAACTAAACAGGCTTAGGCGCAAACTTTACGATATAGCCAAAAAGAAAGGCTACGCTCTTTGTTCATACGTAAGCCCCAACGCTTTTATCGGCAAAAACACGAAAATCGGCGAAAACTGCTTCATCTTCGAGAACGTTACCATTCAACGAGGCGCCAAAATAGGCAATAACGTTACTGTCTGGAGCGGAAGCTTAGTTGGGCATCGCTCTGTAATTCGGGAGAACTGTTTTGTAGCTTCCCACGTTGCCATCTCGGGTTTTTGCGACATCGGCGAGAACTGTTTTTTGGGTGTCAATAGTTGCACGGTTGGTGGCTTGAAAATCGCCGCAAATTGCGTTGTTGGAGCAGGGGCAGTAGTTGTTAAAGATACATCTGAAGGAAAAGTTTACGTTGGCAACCCCGCCAAGCCGCTACCAAACAAAAGTACACAATTATTTATTTCAGGGGAAGAAACGATATGACTCAACTTGGCTCTTTAACTCCGGGCATAAATGACTATGAAGCATTGAGCGTTTCAACTTATAAGCCTGAAAACAAGGCTTTATGGGACAATTTTGTTTCAAAAGCTAAGAACGGTATTTTCCTGTTCTACAGGGATTACATGGAATACCACTCAGACAGGTTTCAAGACCGCTCCCTGCTGTTCTTTAAAGACGGCACTTTAGTCGGTTTGCTTCCTGCAAATTTGGACAACCACGCATTGCACAGTCACGCGGGCTTAACGTTTGGCGGAATAATCTCAAGTTATGATATGACACAGTCCTTGATGTTGGGAATTTTCGATAAACTGCTTGAGCACTGCAAGAAAGAAGGCATAACGCAAGTCATCTACAAGGCAGTTCCTCACATTTACCATTCAGTTCCAGCAGATGAAGACCTGTACGCTTTGTTTAGAAACAATGCCCGATTGATTGCGCGTAATTTGTCCTCCTCAATATTTCTGCTTGAAAAAGGACCCTTTGATTCCCGAAGAAAAGAAAGCTTGCGAAAAGCCAAGAAAAACGGTCTGGTCGTTGAGAGAAGTTACGATTTGAAATCGTTCATGGCTTTGGCTGAATTCATCTTGATGGAGAAACATGGGGTTCGACCCGTTCATACGGTTGACGAGTTAGCGCCTCTCATGGGCAGGTTTCCTGAAAACATAAAATTGTTTGTTTCAAGAAAGCAAGACGTAATGATGTCAGGTATAGTTATTTATGAAAGCGAAAACGTTGCCCACGGCCAATATGCAGCTAACTCCCCCCTCGGCAGAACCATTGGCGCCCAGGACATAATCGAAGATTACCTGATTAACGAATACTACAAGGACAAACGGTACTTTGATTTTGGAATCTCCACCATAAAGCTGGGCAAAGAATTAAACGAAGGCTTGCTGACTCGCAAAGAAGGATTTGGAGCAAGCGCCATCAATTACGATTTTTACGAACTNNAGAAAGGGCGGAGTCCTTTCGGCTTTTCCCTTAGGTTTAGCCTATCTAGGAGGCGCGTTGAAAGATGTTGAACTAACCGTCATAGACCCTAACGCAGAGGCAAATCCTTTTGAAAAAGTAGAGAAAACCATAGCTAAAACCAAACCCGACATTATCGGCTTATCCTTGAGAAACATTGACTCGGCAATATCCTCTGATGTTCATTCCTACCTTGGCGCGTTTGAGGATTTGGTAACGCTTGTTCATAAGAATCGGTCGAATGCCAAAATAATTGTTGGCGGAACGGGTTTTTCGATTTTTCCAGAGCAAATAATGGAGCGGTTTCCTGAGATCGATTATGGATTGTTTCTGGAAGCAGAATATTCGTTTCCCGCTCTTTTGCAAAATCTGGATACTCCACAAAAAGTTCTCGGACTCTATTATCGGAAAGATGGGAAAGTAAATTTCACGGGAAAAGGTTGCCCGGTTGATTTTGGTGCGTTAGATGCTCCTCCAAGAGAGCTTGAAGGGTTAAATTTGGAGTGGTACAAAAAAATACCGCACTCCATGGGCGTTCAAACTAAACGGGGCTGCGCTTTCAGGTGCGCTTACTGCACATACCCCTACCTTCAAGGCAGAAGTAGTCGGTTGCGTTCTCCAAAGAAAGTAGTGGATGAAATAGAAAATTTAGTGAACTTCCATGGGATCGAAAGCATTTTCTTCGCTGACACTATATTCAATTATCCCTTTGATCATGCCCGAGAAATTTGCCTTGAAATAAAGAAGAGAAAGCTGTCTGTAAAATGGAGTGCTTGGTTTAAAGAAAATTACGTCAACAAGCAATTTCTATTAGAAGCCCAAGATGCAGGCTGTATTTGCTTCGAGTTTTCTCCCGATGGCTCTTCCCAGAATGCTCTTGATGCCCTCCAAAAAGACATAACCATTCAAGACATAAAACACACCTGTGAATTAATCAGTGAAATTAAAGAAGCTAAAGTTAACTATAACTTTTTGAGAAATGTCCCTGGCGAAAATTTAAAGAGCGTTTCGAGCTGTCACAAACTCTTGCCTTGGATATTGGCTAAAAACCGCAAACAAATAGGTTTTATCGGATTCAACAGCATTCGCATTTATCCTCACACCTCAATCTACCAAACAGCCTTAAACCAAGGCTACCTCAAAGCTGAACAAGATTTGACAACTCCGACTTTTTATGACCCATTTCCTCTCAAAGCTGCTTACCTTCCCGCAAGATTCACAAATTACCTTTATTTAAAATCGCACGGTCAAATTAACCGCACAATAAATCAGCTAAAGAATTGCTCCCAATTGCTTTTAAGGAGAACAGCCAAATAGCATTAAATCAATTTTTAGGGTAATTAACGATGTCGGGCCAACTTTTTGAGAAAAACTGCAACCAAGAAGGTTCGGTGACTATTGAAAATTATAATTCTAGCCTTAAGGATCTGTGGAATGGTTTTGTTTCAAAATCAAAAAATGGGCTTTTCTTATTTTCCCGTGATTACATGGAGTACCATTCTGACCGTTTTACCGACCATTCACTTCTGTTTTCATGTAATGGGCAATTGATAGCCGTTTTACCTGCCAACATCGATAACGGGGTATTGTATAGTCATGCAGGCTTAACGTTTGGCGGCGTAGTTTCAGAAGTCAGCATTAAGACCCCTGTTATGCTAAAAATTTTCCATTCACTTATTAAGCACTGCAAAGACCTCGGGATAAAAGAGATAGTGTACAAGACCATACCGTACATTTACCATTTAGCTCCAGCAGACGAAGACCTATACGCACTCTTCACTTTTAACGCCCAGTTAATGGCGAGAAACGTATCTTCATGCATCTATCTGCCCGGAATAAGAAAATTCGACGATAACAGAAAAGACAACATCAGAAAAGCAAAGAGAAACGACATTGTCGTTAAAGAAAGCTTTGATTTTGAGTCGTTTATGAGAATAGAGCAGGAAACTTTGAGTGAGAGACATGGAGTTAAACCGGTGCATACGGTTGAGGAAATAAAACTTTTAGCTGGAAGGTTTCCAAACAACATTAAATTGTTTGCTTCATACAAGGACGATGTTATGGTCGCTGGCGTTATCATGTATGAAAGCAAGAACGTTGCTCACATGCAATACGCTGCTAACTCAAAGGAAGGCTGGAACATCGGTGCTCAAGACATAATCGAAGACTACCTAATCAACGAGTACTATAGGGAGAAAAAATATTTTGATTTCGGGATTTCAACTGAAAAGTCTGGGCAAGTGCTGAATTTGGGTTTAATTAAGCGCAAAGAAAATTTCGGGGCAAGCGCCGTCATGTATGACATATACCAAATAATCCTTTAAGCCATGGTGCATGAAAATGGTTTTAGTCAGCGTCATAATGGGCTCGTACAATCATGAGAAATATATCGGAGAAGCCATCGAAAGTGTACTCAACCAAACATGCAAAGACCTTGAACTCATAATTGTCGATGACGCTTCAAGGGACAATTCCAAAGCTATAATTGAAGCCTACTGCGCAAAAGATCCGCGAATTAGAAAATTTTTCCATAAAGTAAACTTAGGTATAGCTAGAACAATAAATGATTGCTTAAAACAAGTGAACGGCAAATTCGTTTGCCTCATCGATTCTGACGATTTATGGGACGAACACAAGCTTGAGAAGCAACTAACGGTACTGAGCAAAAATGAAGGCAAACTTGTATGGTCGGAAGGCACAATAGTGAATTCAAAGGGCTATCCGACTGGCAGAACTGTAACTCAACTTCTGTATTCACTTAGGAAGAGTGGGGATTTATTTGAAGAATTGTTACGTGAGCAGTTTGTGCTGTTCCAGAGCCTAATCTTCGAGACCAAGTTTCTTAATGGGTTAAAACGCGATGAGGCGTTTAAATATGTAAGTGACCACCGATTCATAGTTGAACTCGCGAAGAATCATGAATTTGTTTTTATGAACGAGCCTTTGGCGAAGTACCGGATGCATGGTACTAACGTTACCCGTAGGGATAATAAGGGCTGGATGAGAGAGCGAATAGCCATCAGAAAGCACTTTTTGCAGCAATATTCAAGCTCAATTTCAAATTCAACAAGGGCCGACATATACCATAAGATCGGTCATGCATACTCAAACCTCGATAACCAAACGGCTGCTCGGTATTATTACATGAAAGCTTTCTCCATAGACCATCTTCATCTAAGCAGTGCTCTATACATTGCTCTTGCTTTAACCGCTAAAAACAGGTCAATCAACGAATTAAGCGCAAAACTCTACTACTCCCTTCTTTCCTATCTTACGAAAAAGATTAGCCAGCGGAGAATACTCACTTGAATAACTCAATGCATTTCACGCAGATTATCGCATCGCCAAAAACGTTCAAAGCAACTACAGGATTGAAAAAAATAACGTTCCACCACCGTTTTTCCAGCCTTTTAAGTAAAACTTCACAATATTTTAAAAAGATTTTTGGTGACTGAAATGGTTTTGGTTAGCGTTCTTATGGGTTCCTATAACCACCAGAATTACATTGGCGAAGCCATCGAGAGCGTACTAAACCAAACCTTCCCCGACCTTGAACTAATAATAGTTGATGACTATTCAACTGATAACTCAAGAAGGATAATTGAGAAGTATCAAGCCAAGGATGAGCGAGTAAGAGCCTTTTTTCATGAAAAAAACATGGGCATCGCCACCACTTTAAACGAAGGATTGGCGAAAGTCAGGGGTAAATTTGTTTCTTTTATTGGTTCAGATGATGTTTGGTTTCCCTATAAGCTTGAGCGGCAACTTGCCTTAAGTAAGAATCATGAAGATAAAATTCTGTGGTCTGAAGGCGAAATAATCGATTCCAAAAGTGTTCCAACTGGAACCAGCTTTACCAAAATGCATTCAGCCGCAAACAAAAAGAAATCTGGAAATCTATTCAAAGAAATCCTATGGGACAACTACATTTTCGGTCAAAGCCTACTAATCAAAAAAGACTTTATCGGTAACGCCTTGTTTGACACAAGCCTACGGTACTTAAACGATTACCGATTTATCGCTGACCTTGCACGTAAGCACGAATTCCTTTTTGTCCCTGAACCCTTAGCAAAATATCGCATCCACGGCGGAAACAGCATCTCAAAGGATAGGACTGGCTGGTTGAAGGATCGTGTTCTTCTAAACAGTTATTTCTTACAAAGATACGGCAGTGAAATTTCCCGTAATCTGAAAGGTATATTGTACATGAAGATAGGTAGCACCTACGCTGACCTTGGCAGAACAGACCTTGCCAAACAGTTTTACTTGAAAGCCATTTCTATCGATCCCTTTAGCAGAGAAACAATTCTGTACCTTATTTTGGCTTTTACTGAAGCTAAGGGATGGCTTGGTAGTTCTCTTTTTATGTTTTATTTTAAGGTAAATTCAATTTTTGAATTAAAAGCAGTTAATCTACATTTTTATTAAACGCTTTAATAGTTGATTTTAGTTTGGTTTTAGCTAAAGCTAACCGCTTTTTAGTGATACCGTATAAACTTGAGTTCTTTTCGCGGGGAAAAACAGATTATGAGTCTTGTAAGTTTTGTTAAAATCCCAAATGGTGTTCAGTCACCAATGAAGCAAGCGATTACTCAATCGCTAGATTTAATTGATTACGCGTTTGATAAAAACGTTAAAAAAGTTATAATCAAACCGAACTTGTGTTATTATTGGGACTGCTCTACAGGGCAAACCACTGAGCCCCGATTTGTGGCGGAACTGATTGATTTAATTCGCCAGCAAACATCCGCAGACGTGGACATAGCCATCGTTGAATCTGACGCTTCTGCGATGCGCTGCAAATACGTTTTTAGGATGCTGGGCTTTGAAAAACTTGCCCGGGAAAAAAACGTTCGATTAGTAAACCTTTCGGAAGATGCAAGTGACAGCGTTGATGTTCCATGCAACGGGAACACCTACAATTTTCAGGTACCTAAAACAATCAGCGACGCTGACTTACGGATTAACATTTCAAAAATAAAGTACACCGTTGACCCCGTAAAGTTAACATGTGCTTTAAAGAACATTTACGGTTGCAACCCTTACCCCAAAAAATTCAAGTACCACTCAGACCTTGGCAACGTAATTGTCGCCCTAAACAAAGCAATGAAGTTTGACCTCTGCCTAATAGACAACAACATAGCCTCAGGAATTGCGCCACGCAAACTTGGGTTGGTAATGGCAAGCCAAGACCCCGTCGCCATCGATGTTGCAGCGGCAAAAATCGCTTGGTTAAACCCCTCTAAAATTCCTTATTTCGCGGTAGCTGAGAAAGAAGGCGTCGGAAAAAGAGCCTATGTACCAAAGGGTGAGTCGCTTGATTATTTTAGGGCACTGTATCCTAAGCCGACGTTTAAGATGAAGTTTAAGGGGCGGCTTCGTAAGCTTGTGGTTCGTGTGGGTATGGGTAAGAGGCTTGGATTGGAGTAAACAGGAGAGTTATTCGTTTGAAGAATGTTAAGTTGGGAATTGTTGGTTTAGGCGCCATTGGGCAGCTGCATCTAAAGCACGGTTTGAAGCTTGCCAACGCTGAAGTTGTAGCTGTTGCGGACACTGCAAAACCAGCATTGGAGAGAGCTAAGGCTTTTGGCGTGAAGACCACTTACACTAATTACGCTGACATGCTCAAAGACCCTCAGGTTGACGCTGTCTTAATCTCGCTGCCAACCCATCTTCACTTAAAATGCGCAAGCCAAGCAGCTGAAGCTAAAAAAGACATTTTTCTAGAGAAACCTATCGCAGTTACAGTTGAGGAAGCTAAAGAAGTTATTTCGGCTGCCCAACGCAACTCGGTTAAGCTGATGATTGGTTACCCGTTGCGGTTTAACAAAAACTTCATCAAAGTTAAACAAGACATGGAAAACGGCTTAATCGGCGACGTGGAGAATGCTCATGCAACCTACATTTGCTCAGGACCCTTCTTCCATCGTGCAGATGGGCACTCGCCTATGCCAGTTCCAGACTGGTGGTTCAACACGCAATTAACAGGCGGCGGCGTCCTTGTTGATTTGGGTTGTCACATAATTAACCTTCTCAGGTTTTTGCTGGGGGAAGTCGTTGACATTAAGGGTCAATTTGGTTATCGTTACCGTATGGATTTTGAGGATTCAGCAATGTGTCTAGCAAGGTTTGAATCGGGCACACTTGCCGCTATCAACGTCGGCTGGTATTCCCAAGAATATATCTTAAGGATTGACCTTTTGGGAAGTGTCAGGAATGTTTCAGCTGAGCATATGCCGCCAAGTACCATGTCTGCTGCTTACCAAATGTTAACGAAGGGTATTTCCTCGTTTAATCAGCCGCATTTTGATGAGCTGCAGCATTTTATTGATTGCTTGCTTAAGGATGAGGCTCCATCTTCTACTGGTCTGGACGGCCTTAGAGATTTAGAGGCAATTTCCAAAGCTTATAAAAACAGGATTTCTCTATAAATTGAAACAACGGTACTGATTGTTTAATGGATAAAGCTTTAGAGATGGGAAAGTCTTCAGCTACTGGAAGCTTTCACCTGTTAATCGGTGTAGCCGGCTCCACCGTAATAATGGCTATTGGCACCCTTGTGTTAGCTGCACTTTTATCCCCTGAAGGCGTCGGCCTCTACGGCATGGCCCTGATTCCAGCATCCATCATCAACTTCTTTAGGGACTGGGGCGTAAACTCTGCACTAACCCAGCAGATAGCCAGTTTAAGGGCTGCTGGTAAACAATCAGAAATTCACGACGTGATTGTTTCGGGCGTGGTTTTTGAGGTTATAAGCGGTGCTGTTCTGTCTTTGGTTTGTTTTGCCGTTGCCTGGCCTATAGCTTTGTTTCTCAGCCCCCAAGATGTTGGGAGCCTTTCAGTTTACATTTCCATCACGTCGCTGTCAGTCTTTGCAGGTGCCATTCTTTCTGCAGCAGGTAGTATTTTTGTAGGTTTCGAGCGGATGAAGTTCAACAGTCTCACTCAGATTCTTCAAGCTGTCGTTAAGACTGCTTTTGGTCCGCTTTTGATTGTTCTTGGCTTCGGCGTGTTGGGTGCGGTTTATGCAGCTACGGTTTCCATCCTTGCAGGTGCAGTTGTTAGTATTCTCATCGTTTATTTCGCGTTGTTTAGGTCACTTCATAAGTGCAAAGTTGGCAAATGCGATGTGAAGCGGACTTTAAAGCCGATGCTGAAGTATGGGTTGCCGCTTACGGGATCTGGTATTGTAATCGGTGTATTACCGCTATTTTTTACTTTTATGATGGCGGCTTACGCTGGACCTTGGATGATGGGTAATTATTATGCAGGCGCTTATTTCTCGGTTCTTTTAACGTTTGTTTCTTTACCGATTGCAACTGCGTTGTTTCCGGTTTTCTCTAAGTTGAATCCTGAAAAGGAGCCGGGGTTGGTAAAGACAGTTTTTGCTTCTTCCGTCAAGTATACGGCTGTGCTTCTTGTGCCAGCAACTATGATTTTGATTACTCTTGCAACTCCGCTTGTTAACACCTTGTTTCCTGCACAGGGAATAATGCAATCTCTGTTTGTTGTTAATGCTGCGCCCAAGTTTCCTTTTGCACCCTTATTTTTGGTGCTCACATCGGTAGTTAACTTGTTTGTTTTGATAGGTAACATTAGCTTGGGCACTTTCCAGACTGGTATCGGAAAAACAAATCAAGTAATGAAACAGAGCGTTCTGTCTTTAGCTGTCGGTTTGCCCCTTGCTTACATTCTTGTCGGATATTTCGCTTCATTGGGAGGTCCATCCTTTGCTGTAATCGGCGGTATTATTGGGTCTCTGGTTGCAAGCACGCCCGGCATGGTTTGGGGTCTTGTTTGGATTTGGAAGAAGTACAGGGTTAAAGCTGATTTCCGTGTTTCCGCTAAGATTTTTGCTGCGTCAGCAATTGCTTCAGTGGTGACTTACCTGTTCATTAGCGTTTTGAGTTTAGCGTATTTGATAACGCTTGCAGCTGGATTTGTTGTGTTTCTGCTGGTTTACTTGGTCGCTGCTCCGCTTGTAGGCGCAGTCAATCAGATGGATATTGATAATTTTAGAGCGATGTTTTCAAGCTTGGGCGTTGTCTCAAAAGTTTTGAATGTGCCTTTGATGTTTATGCGTAAACTGTGTCGGGGCAATTTTAAAAAGAAAGATTTGCCAAATTCTAATTAACGGTGTTCGGAAGCCTTAAAGACACCATTTGCTTTACTGTTCTAAAAGTTAAATAGCTTGTTTTTAGTTGAGCGTTCAAGGTGAAGTTTGCTGTCAGGGGCTATCCGTAAAGAAAGTAATTCTTCCACAAGTATTGCAGGCGTATTTTTAGCCGTCGGAGCCCTCTTGCTTGTTTTGGCAGTGCTCTTTGATTTGCAGATTGTTGCTTTCATAGGGTTAGGGTTAACTTTTTGGGGAGCCATCTTTGCCCTCACAAGGACAGGAAAGTATGTTGAAAGCAGCCTGTTGGACGGCACCGCAAAATCAGGCTATTCTACAATTGAACGAATGATTAACGATTTAAAATTCAATGCTCAAGGATACTATATTCCTGCTTACCCAAAAGACGTCATCCTTCCAGATTACCTTAAAAACCTAAAAGAACCAGTCGTTTACATTTCTGAAAGCTTCGATGGAAAGCCATCTATTGATGAACTGGCCGCTGGAAAGTTTTTGTCAGCGAAAACCCAAGGCATCTTCGTCACTTCGCCTGGCTCGGGAATTATGGCTCAAATCGAAAAGCAGTTACAAATGGACCTCAGCAAAGTTAACCTTCAAGAACTTTCAGAATTTTTGCCCAAATGTTTGACCGAAATTTTTAACTTAGCTAAAACCGCTGAAATGACTTTAATGCCGAACGGTGCTAGTTTTAAGGCATCGGGGATTTTGTATGAAAGTTTCTATAGACCTGAAAATACGTTAAAAAGCGTCAGCGTGTTGGGTTGCCCTGTGGTGAGTGCTGTTGCATCGGCGCTTGCCAAGGCTTCAGGTAAAACGGTTGTCATTAAAGAGCAGACCTTGTCGCCTGGTAATTGTGGCGTTTACGCCGTGTTTGAATTCGTCGGGTGAGAACATGATTTTTCCCTTATCAATCTCGGATATCAGTTTATGGCTGGCGGTTACGGCAATCATCCTGCTTATTACCTCTGAACTGCTGTATTCGTCGCCTGGGTATGCTGCCCGAATTGTGCTTGATAAGCGTTTGCTGCGGATGTGTGCTATGGGGTGCGGTTTAGGCTTTTTAGTTACAGTTGTCATGCGCGTTGCTGGTTATCCCTAAGATTATTTAAGGGATTTCTAAATAGAAGGCTATCTCGTTAAGTAGGTCAATCAATTATCTTGCGTCTATTAGATTTTGCTTCATCTTTGGTCTCTTGATTCCCTTATATCCTTGACGATTTCTTCATCTGGAATTTTTTGTAATAAAACCTTCAACTCGCTAACAGCGCGGAATAATTCTGCCTCTTCCTGCTTCTTTACTTCGTCTTCGAGTGCTTGTCTCACGATTTTGCTGACGTTTATTTTGTATTTTCGCGTTTTTTCCTTCAAGGATTTCTTAACACGAACGGTTACAATTTCGGACATACAATTATTGTATTGACAATTTCTGTATATGAGATTACTGGCTAAAAATTAGCCTTTTAGCATGAAGCGTGTTCGTTAGTTATTCTGCCAACCCATCGGTTGTGGCTAACGTCCACCTAAACTTGACCATAACCTATATGCTTAATAGCCAAGCAAACAGAACTTTCTGAGTCTAAAGGAGGAAAACCGCTTTGTTTGCTGTTGGACACATGGCAATCGCGTACCTTTTAGGGAAGGGCTCATCGAAATCGCTTCGCGTTAAACTAAACATACCCATACTGCTGGTTCTCTCCATTCTGCCAGACATAGATATAATCTATGATTTTTTGACTGGATCCGAGATACATAGGGGTCCAACGCATTCAATCGTGGTTGCAACATTAGCTTTCATCCCAATCTTCATTATCTACCGTAAAAAGGCAATTCCCTACTTCTTAGCGTTAATTTCCCATCCGTTGATAGGTGACTTCTTCATAGGTGGAAAACTGCAGCTGTTTTGGCCCCTTTCAACAAACGAGTATGGGCTTCACGAGTTAGGGTCCTACTACATCGGCATCTTTAGTCCAGTAAACATAGCTCTTGAACTGACCTTGTTTGTAATAGCAACACTTGTCCTATACAAAAGTGGCGATTGGAAAGTCTTCTTCACAAGCAACAAAACAAGCTTGGTGCTAATTATTCCCATCGCCACAGTTTTGCTGCCGAGCACAATCGGTTACCCGTTTAGTAACTCGCTACTCCTCTCAGAGCCACCATTGGCCTTAGCGCATCTGTTTTACCTTGTGCTCTTCAGCATCGCAGTCCTAAAAACGCTAACTTCCATTTACAAAAAAAGATTCCATTCTTCATTAAAAAATGGCTAAATCTTACTGGAATCCGTTAACAACTCTCGCTAAAACAAAAATAAGCAAAATTCCAGAAACAAACGTAACAATGGTAATCCATTTAGGATTATCTTGGAACGATTTGTGTAAAAGATGCATCGTTCCCAAGTAGATAAAGCCGCCTGTTAAGAACGAAAAAAAGAAAACCAAGTAATTATCTGGCATAACAAAGAAAAGCGTGGCAACAGCCCCCGCGATTGGAGCGGCAGCGTCTATCACTAACAAGCCCAAAGAAGCCTTCACGGAATTGCCAGAACTAAGCATAAGCGTAATTGTTACTAAGCCATCACAAAAATCATGCGAGACAACCGCAACCGCTGCAATGATGCCTAAACCAAAATTAAATTGAAAACTTAAACCAATAGTTAGTCCTTCTAGCAAGGCGTGGGTGCAAAATTCTGACGTGGCTAGCAGACCAGAGGATGAACGCAATGTTTTCTTATCTTTTCCATTTGTTTTTTGTGGCTTGAATAGGTACTGGTTAACAGCGTACAAAAAAATGAATCCTGAAGCAATCGTAAATAAAGCGCTATTGATGGACGCCTGAGTTTTTTGAGCGAGCGAAAAAATTTCTGGAATCAATTCAAACAATGAAAGCGCGATGAGTACTCCTGCCGTAAAAGCCATGAGAATTATGATGTTACGTCGATATTTTACGCCAAACGCGCCGCCTAACAGCGTCATTATAAAAGCGATTGCTACGGATAACAAAACTGGAATTATCCATAATTTCACTATTTATCCGTTAATTCCTAAGGCTGGTTAACTTTGGCTTTCTTATTCTAAAAGTACTCAATAGAGCATGCGAAGGGTCTAGTTTCAGGAACTCGAACTTCCCTATTTAGCAACAAATCATCCAAGGCATTACGCAAATCATTGGTTGTAACTTTCGATGGGTCGCGTGAATCATCTATTCTTCCCCTGTATCGTAATTTGCGGTCTTTATCGAGGACAAACGCGTGAAGAGTAACCAATGCACCATACTTTTTTGCAACGCTTTGGTCGGTATCTTTAAGGTAGGGAAAGTTTAGTTCTCGCTCGTCTGAAACCTCAACCATTTTCGCAATCGTTTCGTTCGAGAAGAAGTATTGGTTATCAGAGTTTATGCCCACAAGTTGGACGCCTTTTTCGCCATAATCTGTCTGGATGGCTTTTAATCGGTCTGTGTAGACTCTGGCTGTTGGGCAACGATTAGCCATAAAGATTAAAACTACAATTCTTTTGCCATCGAAGGTGGAGAGCGAATATTGTTTTCCATCGGTACCTTGAAGGTTTTCAAAGCTGGGTGCTTTTTGTCCTATTTCGAATGGATAAGTAATAGAAAAAAGGGACGACAAGTTGCGGTCTCGCCTGAGTTTTAGAATTTGTTGGGGAATTGTTTGATGATACCTTCAGTTAAGGCGTCGGCTAGAACAAAGATTTCTGTATAGATCTCATCGAATTTCTTTACCGCTTCGTTCCATTTCTTCGTTAATATGGCGGTTGCTTCTTCTTTAGTGAGTTTCAGGTGCAGGTATAGTAGGTCTGTTACGTCTTTTTTAGGCCAGTTAGGGTTAGCTCCGCTCAAGAAAGCCGCGATTTCATCAGCGTTTTGAGTCCATTTTTTGTCCGCTTCGGCGAATTTTTTTTGGTCTCCTGCTTTTGCCGCCGCAACTAGGTCGACTGCTCCCATGATGTGTTGTTTTAGCAGTTCAGTTAGCTTGGCGCCGACTGGTTGTCCATAAAAGGGTATTATGGCGTTTCCTATGTCTTCTTGGTTTCTAAGTAATCTGGCAGTCGCTTCGTCTCCGTTAGGTGCGCCAGTAATGGCAGCTAGGCAGCTATAACGTATTCTCTGGTCCAGAAAACGTGATCTGACCACAATTTTCGCATAGCTAATCTGAGAGAAATATTGGCTGACATAAAACCAACTCAAGGTAAATAAAAAAGGTGAGTATTTAAGGGCTTGTGACTGTGCAAAAATAGCTACAATAAAGTGTTTTTTGGTTATTTGTCTAATTTTAAGTGTTGGAAGGAAGGTACTTTTCGGGTTTTTCATACGAATTCGAGCTTGCACATTGGTCCGCAAAAATAGTACGTTTTCCCCTTGTAGACTGAGTTGTGCTTGGCTGTTTTCTCGTCTATTTGCATTCCACAAACAACATCAACAACCATAACATATCAAGATAACCTTCTCAAAGTCCCTCTAATCTTTTACTCTTGTTCCAAACCTGGGTTAAAGCTGGAGGACAATCGGTAGTATATACTGGGGGAGGGGGCCTCTTTGAGAGGCAGAGGCTTTCTTTCGGGCCTATAAATAAGGGGGGTATAGTCTTTTCCGAGCGCTAGTTTGCTGTTGCAGTTTGGTTTGGTTTTGTTGTTTTTCCCGTGGGAAGTAGAGTTTTTTCAAGCAATATTTATATCAAAAGCACATTATTCAAATATTCTAACTAGTCTAGCAGGCGTTGGACTAATTTGTCCCGCGCGTATGAAAACCTCTTGGTGAATGAATAAATGCCGTTAAAAACTGTGAAAAAAGATGCGGCAGACGCTTTAACTTTAGAATGGATTTTACAAATTAAGAATTACAAGTTAACCCTTGACAAGAACCGCTGTGTCGGCTGCCAAGTATGCACGCTGGCGTGTCCTAAAGAAGCCATAAAAACCCAGAAGCAGCCCAGGATTCAAGGGGCAAAGGCAAAGAAAGCCAAAGTGGACGTTGACTTGGCAAAATGCAACTTTTGCGGAATCTGCGACGTCACCTGTCCCTATGGCGCAGTTAAGGTAACCCTAAACGGTGAACACGACCTATCCATCTTGGCAAAAGACAGCTATCCCCAACTGGTTCGAGACATAGCTGTAGATACCCGAAAATGCGAAAAAGAATGCGTCGAATGCGAAAGTGCATGTCCACTCTCACTCATAAAAATCTCAAAGGTTGGCTTTGACGGTAAACCAGTCCAAAACCTTCAAGCTCTCTCTCCAATCGAGAAAAAACGTGTCCAAATCAACCTTGACATCCAAAAAGATTACTGCCCAACCTGTAAGGTATGTGAATACAAATGCACTCCAGGCGCTATCAAAGTCAAAAAAGCCTTCGAGGGAAAAATAGGCATTAATCAGGAAAAATGTCCTGAAGGCTGCACAGATTGCTTAGACGTTTGCCCGATAAAAGGAGCGCTCGTGCTTGGTGAAGACAAGAAGGTTCATGTTAACGAGTTATTCTGCACCTACTGTGGCGCATGCAAAAATGTTTGCCCAGTAGACGAAGCCTTAGTTGTTAAACGAACAAAAGTTCTCCACGCACCTATCCATTCGGGCACATGGAATAAAGCCTTGGAGCGAATAACCAGTTCAGCTGACGCAGCTAAGGAATTAAAAGCCCAAGCTGCCGAGAACAGACGCAAAGTCGTTGAGAAACGATTTCTCTCTGAGGCGCTCAAATCGGAGGAACTCAAATGAGTAATCCACAAACATCACCTAAACAACCTGAACCATGCGTTTGCAAACCTGAACAGTTACGAGTCGGCGTTTTCGTCTGCCACTGCGGCTTAAACATCGCAGGCACCGTAGACGTTAAAGCGGTAGCTGAATACGCTAGAACCATTCCAGACGTAGTTTTTGTCAAAGAAAACCGCTACACGTGCGCAGACCCAGGACAGGAAGAAATCCGCAAAGCCATACGAGAACAAAAACTAAACCGCGTAGTCATCGCAGCATGCTCACCCAGAATGCACGAACCCACCTTCCGCCGCACCGTCTCCGAAGCAGGCTTAAACCCCTTCCTCTATGAAATGGCAAACATCCGCGAATTCGCTTCCTGGTGCCACCAAAACGACCCAGTGGCAGCAACAGAACGCGCCAAAGACAGCGTACGGATGGCAGTTGCAAAAGTACGTTTAATGCAGCCGCTCCAAACCATAGAAGTTCCAGTCACCAACAAGGCGCTCATCATCGGCGGCGGAATCGCAGGCATGAGCGCAGCCTTAGACCTAGCCGAAATGGGCTACAAAGTCTACATGCTCGAAAACACCCAGAGCATCGGCGGACACATGGCGGCGCTGGACAAAACCTTCCCAACCCTAGACTGCAGCATCTGCATTGAAGGACCAAAAATGGTGGACTGCGCACGTCACCCAAACATCACAATCTTCGCTAACTCAGAATTGGTTAAAGTTGACGGTTACATCGGCAACTTCAAAGTGAAAATCCGCAAAAACCCCCGCTACGTCATCCCAGAAAAATGCACGGGTTGCGGAGAATGCAAAGAGGCTTGCCCAATCGAGTACCCAAACGAGTGGGACATGAACCTTGGCACACGCAAAGCAATTTCAGTGCCTTTTGACCAGACAGTGCCACTTATTTACTCTATCAACAAGGATTACTGCATTGAATGCTTCAAATGCACCGAGGCTTGCGGTGAACGCCAAGCCATCGATTTCAACCAGAAACCCGAAGAAGTAGACTTTGATGTTGGCGCAATCATTGTTTCCACAGGCTTTGACGTTTACTTACCATACGATATGCCGCTGCTTGGCTACGGGAAATATCCCAACGTCATCACAAGCATGGAGTTTGAAAGACTCATCTTAGCTGCTGGCCCCACAGGCGGAAAAGTCATCCGTCAATCAGACGGCCAAAAACCGCACCGAATCGCTTTCATCCAATGCGTCGGCAGCCGAGACAAAAGCAAGTACCCCTACTGCAGCAACTTCTGCTGCATGTACACGCTAAAGCATGTAGTTCAGCTTAAGGAGAAGTACAAGGAAGACGTAGAAGTCTACGTTTTCTACATGGACATACGCAGCCCAGGTAAAGGTTATGAGGAATTCTATGACCGTGCTAGGGAGCGAGGGGTAAACTTTATTCGTGGACGTGTGAGCCGCATCGACGAAGACCCTAAGACCCACAATTTGATGGTTCACTCGGAGGATTCAATGCTTGGTCAACCCATCGAGGTTGAAGCAGACATGGTTGTGCTCGCGACCGCAGCCATACCTAAAAAAGGTTCAGCCGACATCGCCCGCATACTTAACTTGTCCCGGGGTTCAGACGGTTTCTTCATGGAAGCGCACCCCAAACTCAAACCTATGGATGCACCAACCGACGGCGTATTCTATGCTGGCGCATGCGCAGGCTTAAAAGACATCCCATTCAGCGTTTCCCAAGGCAGCGGCGCAGCATCAAGAGCAGCCACCGTTATCAGCAAGCCAAAGTGGAAGATTGAACCCATCATCTCAATCGTTGACGAAACCAAATGCAGAAACAAAACCGCCAAATGTGGCGTCTGCCAAGACAAATGCCCATACGGTGCCATCAGAATTGAACCCAACAAACCAGCACAAATAATTACTGCCAGCTGCCACGGTTGCGGAACATGCGTTGCAGAATGCCCACAACACGCCATCACCCAGATGCACTTCACTGACGCGCAAATTATGGCTCAAATCCGTGCTGCACTTGAGGATAAACCGGAAGAAAAAATTCTTGCTATCCTTTGCAACTGGTGCAGTTATGCAGGCGCAGATCTTGCAGGCATTAGCCGCTGCGACTACCCAGCCAGCGTAAGGGCAATTCGTGTCATGTGCAGCGGCAGAGTCGCCAGAGAATTCGTCTTGGAAGCATTAAGGCTTGGCGCAGGCATGGTTTTAGTTGGCGCGTGCCACTTGCCATACGACTGCCACTACATCAACGGAAACTACAAGATGAAAGCCCGAACCGACGCGCTCAAAGGCATGCTTATAAAACTCGGCATGAGCCCGGAGCGGTTCCGAGTAGAATACGTTTCAGCCGCAGAAGGCATACATTACGCTGAAGTAATCAAAGAAATAGACGCCCAAATGAAAGAGCTCGGCAAAGAGAAAATTCAAGCAGAAAACGCAAAACTCAAGCCAATCTTAGAGAACATGTTAAAACGAAAATAAACCCAAAAGCCCACTATCTTCCTCTCCTTTCCAATGATTTAACCTGTTTCTTGACAAGTTTGCTGAATAGTTGCTATGGCGCGGGACAGCTTACTTTGTCTTGTTCTTAGAACTGTTTTCTTTCAAACAAAGCTACCGCTGCAGAAAGCAATCCTACGGCCACAGCCACTGCCAAGCCAATCGTGAATACTGTTGCCTCTTGTATGCCCAGTAAAGTTGGCAACAGCGGAATAACTGAAATCTGGTTTCCGCCATAAATGACTAGTATGGCTCCGACAAGGACAGTGGGTGAAGCGACTCCGATAAGCACTCCCGCGGCGCATGCAACTGCAATCATCGACAAGCTCGTTACCAAAGACTGCCCAGCGTTGCTCAAAACCGCAGATGACAAAGCGCCCACGGTGACATAATCCGTTATCATTCCTGCCAAGACTGCTATAAAGCTCGCTATGGCGACGCAGGTGTACACGGAGAAGAATTTTGCCAGTATGATATCTCTTCGCTTTAGCGGTCGAATCAAGAAGAGGTCGTAGACGTGCCTGTTTTTTTCGTTGATAATGAAGACTGCAAGCATAACTGAAGCCAAAGTGCCGCCAATACTGGAAACTACTAGTGCAGAAATAAGGGCGAAGGGAATGTTCTGCCCTGAACTGCTTACTGAAATGAAGCGAAACAGCAACGCAATTATGGGTAAGCCTATCCACAGGAAAATCATGACTTTAGACTTGTAGAATCCTCTCAGTTCATCCACAAAAAGAAGCCCCGTTTTCATCAGTTCTCTGCCTCCGAAACGTAGTTGAGGTAAATTTCATCCAGCGAAGGCTGTAGCAAAGTGATGCCTCGTATGCGAACGTCCAGCTTGACTATGCTTTGAACGATGTCGTTGACGACTTGGTCTTCGTCCGCTTGTGTTTCAAGATGTACCAAGACTCTGCCAGGCGAAGGCTGCTCCACGCTCTTCACGTTCTTGATTGCGCCAAATTCCTGCCATTTGTCGCTGGCATACGAAAGCAGGACTTGAACAGTCTTTTGAGATAATAAACGGGATTTCAACTCGTTTAATGTGCCGATCTGCTTGATTCTTCCGCGGCTAATAATGCCGATTCGGTCAGCGACATCCTGAACGTCGCTAAGGATATGCGAGGAAAACAGGACAGTGGTGCCTCTTTGTCCAAGTTTTAAAACGATTTCCTTAAACTGGTTGCGGCTCAGCGGGTCCAACCCGCCCAGCGGCTCATCCAAAACCAGAAGCTTGGGCTCATGAAGAAGCGCCTGCGCCAACCCAACTTTCTGCACCATACCGCCAGACAAATGAGAAATCTTCTTTTGCCGAGCATCGGCTAAACCGAGCAAACCCAGAATCTCAGGGATGCGCTCTTCGACCTTCGAGTCGCTTAGACCTGAAAGCTTCCCAAAAGTTTTAAGCGCTTGGTTCACGGTGCGCCACTCTTGGAACGCAACGTTCTGGGGAAGATAACCCAACAGTTTATGGATTTCGTCTTTTCTTTTGGGAACTTGGTAGCCGCCTATGGACACTTCGCCTTGGAAATCAGTGATTAAGCCGACGAGGATTTTCATGGTGGTTGTTTTTCCTGCGCCGTTGGGGCCTATGTAACCGAAGATTTCTCCTTCTTTTATCCCGAAGGATACATCGTTTAAGGCATGGAAAGTGCCGAAGCTTTTTGTAAGATTGTGGATTGTGACGAATTCGTTGTCGTCGGAGCGGCTGCTACTCATGTTGTTCACTTGGAGTGTTCCTTTTATTTCTTTATGCCAATAACCATTTAAGTTTTTCACCGTTAAACTACTTCTCTCAAGCTAATGAGTGCTGAAATCAGCCAATAGCGACCTACCCCCTATAGGTTTCTGCATGCTATTTTTATTAGGCTCCAAATAGGCTGGGTTTGCTTTTGTGAAAACAAACAGCATGTCAAAAACCATAAAAATAAACCAGCCGGTTTAGTCCAGAAAGTTTGACTAACTTTTAGGCACTTAGTCAAGAAACCTTGACTGAAAAGCATTTAACAAAAGCCTAAAGCCTAGAATTTCGGTTAAGCCATGAACAAAAAAGAATTGCTATGCCGCTGTTTCTTTTTTAACTGCCCTTCAGGCTTAACCACAAGTCCTGACTAATTGCTTGTTTTTTTGAACCAAGCGATGCCTACTATAGCTACGGTTACGGCTGTGAGGGCTGCTATGGGGTTGATGGCTTGCAATGCTGCGTGAGAAGTAGTCAAGAACCCCATCACGGTTATGAAAGAAACCAAGATTACAGCTGTCCCGATGGCTAAATTTTTGCGGCTCAATTTTTTTCCTCACAACCCCCGTTTCATGTGTACAGTTAGGGTTGTTTTGATTTAATGCTAAGCTCTGGAACAGGCTGTTCAGAGATTAGGACAGCACGCTAACGCTCTACAAATAAAAATAAAAATAAAATTAAATTGACAAAAAGAGTTTAATCTTCTTCCTCAAGTTTTCTTTCTTTAACCTTTAATGCGTCTTCGTCACCGATAACCTTGAAAGTTTCAGAAAGCTCATGCTTGTGCAGGAACTTTTTAACGATTATGCGCACATATTTCTTTGCGAGCGCTTCACCTTCGCCTTTAACCGTTACAGTTTTTCCTTCTGTGGTTACGTCTCCGCCTGTTTTCTCCTTGAGGAAATCTGCTAGTTTCTCGATTAGTTTGCTTTCGTCGCCTTTAAGTTCTGAAGCGTCGACTTTCATTTCAACCATTTTTCTTGTTCACCTCGATTCTCGTTGCGCCAATTAATTGATGATTTAGCTTACTTTTCATAGCTACTCTATTGATTAAGTTTTCCGCTATCACTTGTCAGTTCGCCCGTCGAGTCCTTCTCACTGCTTAAGCTCAGACTCTAGTGCTCATCATCCAAAACAGTAATTCAACAACAGAACATAAGACTGTTACGCTGCAAAACCGTTTTTTGTTAGAGAAACTGTTTTTATTATCTGCCCAAATGTTTACGGTGGAGTTAAGGAAAATGGATCTTTTAGATGCCGTTGCGAAGAGAAGAAGCATAAGAACATACAAAAAACAAGACCTACCACCAGGCATAATTGAGAAACTGCTTGAAGCGGCAAGGCAGGCGCCGTCTGCTGGAAATGTTCAGCCATGGGAATTCGTGGTTGCCTGCACACAAAAAACCAAGATGGATATTTCTCAGGGAGCTTTTGGGCAAAAAGACATTCAAGAAGCATCGGTTGTCATTGTTGTGTGTGCTGACGAGAAGCGTGCCGCGGAAAACTATGGTGACCGTGGCAGAACACTCTACTGCCTTCAGGACACGGCTGCCGCCATCCAGAACATCATGTTAACCGCCTGCTCATTGGGCTTAGGCACCTGTTGGATTGGCGCTTTCAAAGAAGATGAGATAAGAAAAATCATTAAAGCTCCCGAAAACATGCGCCCCGTAGCATTGATTCCAGTGGGGTACCCAAACGAGTCGCCAGACGCCCGACCCAGAAGACCAATCAATGAGATAATGCACAAAGAAACCTTCTGATTCTAGCCGGCTTTAGCCGAGGCAGGCGTTGCGTGGCTGAATGCTGGTTTTTTAGGCATGATAAAGTTTAAAAGAGCCGTTTGCATCTATGTATGAACTTCAATGGCAGAAAGCACATGTGCGAATCGGTAGGACGCCAGTTCAGCAAACATGCGCTTTGCTCGCTACTGAAAAAATCATAATAACAAAAGGAGGAAAAGAAATGTTATCACGCGATTGCGACGGATGCTCCCAAATGAGACCGTGCAGTAAACGATTCGGTATCGCTGAGAAAGGCGAGAAAGTCTACTGCCCAGACGGAACAGCCCATTTAGTAGACGGCTTCTAAAAAACAAGTAATAAACTGTTAATTTTAGGAAAACAATTTTTTCCCGTTTTCTTTTTTATTTTATGTTTTTGTTTACCAGCTTCTTTTGCAAGTTACTGTTTTTCCAAAGCCTTCTTGACTTCGCCAAGAACGTCTGAGAAATCAGCTTCTTTGTCTGGCTTCATGCCCTTCTTAGAAACGCTCAATACGGTTTCATAGCCTTTGGCAGCTAACTCCTTCTCCAAAATCTTAAAAGTACTGCCTTTCCAGAGACGATGGGTGCAGAATAGGATTGCTTTTTTGCTCTCCACTTTAGGCATGGCTCCTACAAATGCTAAGGTTTCTTTTGCAGGTCTGAAACCTTCAACGGGTGTGCCAAGGATTAGGAGGTAAGTTTTCGATGGCTGGGTTGATGTTATGTCGTGGATGGGTGCTTTTGCTGTGTCGGCTATTGCTTGGGCTAAGCGTTTGGTGTTTCCTGTTCTTGAAAAGTAAACTACGCAGGTATTCATAGTTTGAAATAGAGTTTTCTTTAGTTAATATAATCTTCTGTCCTAGATTATGTGCTAAGTTTAAAAGTTCAGCCAAGCAGTATTTCTTTTGAGCGAAAAATCATGGATTATGCTGTAATCGCCGACTCCTACGAGAAAATCGAAGCAACCACAAAACGCCTTGAAATGACCGATTTGCTAGTTGAATTGCTAAAGAAAACCCCCAAAGACGTCATTTCCAGGGTTGTTTATTTGACCCAGGGCAAACTGTACCCCGACTTCATGGGCGTAGAGATGGGCGTGGCAGAAAAACTCGCCATAAAAGCCCTATCACGCGCGTCTGGGCAAAGTGAAAGCGTAATCCAAACTGAGCTGCAGAAGAGCGGGGACATCGGAGAAACCTCCGAGAAACAGTTAGCGGAACGCAAACAGTCAACGTTCTTCACAAAAAAGCTCACCGCTGAGCGGGTTTACGAGACGCTTGACAAACTAGCAAAAACCTCAGGCAGCGGTGCTGTGGACACGAAAATGGCGCTCCTCTGCGGGCTCTTGACTGACGCATCGCCGAAAGAAGCCAAATGGATAATCCGCACCGTAACAGGCAACCTTCGCTTGGGAATTGCGGACATGTCGGTGCTTGACGCGTTGGCGATAGCTTATGGTGGCGGAAAAGAAGCCCGCGAACTCATCGAACGCGCATACAACATATCCTCTGACTTAGGCAGGGTAGCAAGCATAGTTGCCGAGAAAGGTTTAGAAGGCATAAAAAAGTTCCAGGTTATGGTTTTTGAACCCATAAGACCCATGCTGGCCGAGCGGCTTGGGGTTCCAGAGGAAATTTTGGAGAAGTTCAGCGGCAAATGCGTAGCTGAATACAAGTACGATGGCGAAAGAATTCAAGCACACAAAAAAGACGGCAAGGTCGTTTTGTTTTCTAGGCGTTTGGAGAATATTTCTGACCAGTACCCAGATGCCGTGGATTTAATCAAGGAAAAAATTACTGCAAAAGAAGCAATTTTAGAAGCTGAATGCGTCGCGATGGATTTAGAAACTGGGGATATGCGTCCGTTTCAGGAGCTGATGCATCGCAGGCGCAAGTATGGTGTTGAAGCCGCCATCAAGGAGTATCCGATTTCGCTCTTCGCTTTCGACGCGCTCTACGTCGATGGCAAAGACCTGACCTTGGAACCCTTCCCAAAGAGGCGCAAAACCCTTGAAAAGATAATCAAGGAAAGCGACCGCATGAAACCTGCCACACAAAAACTGGTCAGCAACCTCAAGGAGCTGGAGGATTTCTTTGAGGAAGCCATAGCTGAAGGCTGCGAAGGGTTAATGTGCAAATCCGTCGCTAAAGACTCCGTTTACCAAGCGGGCAGTCGCGGTTGGCTTTGGATAAAATACAAACGCGACTACCGAAGCGAAATGACTGACACTGTGGACTTGGTTGTGGTTGGCGCTTTCCACGGCAGAGGCAAACGAGTGGGAACCTATGGCGCTTTGCTCTTAGCCACCTACAACGATGAAGCGGACACCTTTGAAACCGTAACCAAATGTGGCACAGGCTTCACCGACAAGGATTTGGCAACGCTTCATGAAATGCTCCAGAAACATTTGATTCCACGCAAAAACAGCCGCGTCCAATCGATGTTGGAGGCAGATGTATGGTTTGAGCCAGCGGTGGTTTTGGAGATTTTAGGTGCAGAAGTCACGTTGAGCCCCATTCACATGTCCGCAATGAACTCCATCCGCAAAGGCAGCGGCTTAGCGATTCGTTTTCCACGCTTCACAGGCAAATACCGCACCGACAAGAGCCCTGAAGATGCGACCACTTCCAAGGAAATCGTGGAAATGTACCGTGGGCAACTAAAGAAAATCGGCGAGACTCCAAAAAGCTAAAACTGATAAGCACCAAGTNNAAAAAACGGCTTGAAGAGCAATTTGACAGATTAACCGCTGAAACCAAAGAGGTCCAAGCAACCCTCGACACAGTCAACCAGATTTTGCTCGAGAAAGGCTTCAAGCGCGGAGACATCAAAGAAGTACCCTCCGCTCCAGCGCCTATCCCTAAAGAAGTGGTTTTGCCAAAACACGAACCCGAACCGCCAAAGGCTTCCCCATCTCAGCAACATACGGAACCCGAAAGCGTCATACCCCTAAAAACCATGACCGATGAACCCTTAGCACTCATGCACTTTGATAAACAATCCATCCACGTGTTGCCTGACGAAAGCAAGAATTTCAGCGTAAACACGCCGCCCTTTAGCAATTTTCTGGTTGAGAAGGTCTTTGCTAAAATGCAGGAAAAAGACAAAGAGCTTGTCAGGTTAGGGCAGTTAGCAGCCGATAAAATGTTCTCCTACAACATCGTCCGGGAAGGCGACTTAATACGAGAAATAATCATCAAAAACGCCGATGACGAACGTTTGAAGGAGCTTAAGTCAAGCATCCGCTGGACTTTTGAGAAAATGTATGAAAAAATGAAAAGTGGCGCCTAAAGCTGCATTGAATGTTTCTGCAGTGTGTCAGCTATTTTGTTCTTTGGGCATAAACCCACGAGCCTTTCTGCTTCTTGGCCGTTTTTGAAAACTATCATTGTTGGTATGCTGAAGACTTGGAATTTTTCAGCGGTTGCTGGGTTCTCGTCAACGTCAAGTTTGCCGATTAAGACTTTGCCGCTGTATTCTTTGGATAGTTCCACGATTGTTGGAGCTAAGGCTCTGCATGGACCGCACCAGTTAGCCCAGAAATCAACAAAAACCAACTTGTTTTTCTTGAGGGTTTCTTCAAAGTTTGAGTCGGTTACATGAAAAGGTTCAGCGCTCATTTGCAACATTCTCCATTTAATAACTAATACTAGCTTGAGGTTTGTTTGATATAAACCGTTCGCGACCCCGAAATAGCCCTTTTTCACTAATTGAGTCAATTAGGCAAGTGAACTTTTGGTTCTACCCACAAGTTGAATCTATTAATAAGGGAGGGGGAGGTCACTGAGAGCACTAGACCTTTTCCATATAGCCTTAACCTGCTTTAAATAAGGGGGGCTATAGAAAAAATCACAGCTAAGCGGCAAGGAGAATTTCCATGCTTTATTGTGAGGCTTTGCGCTCGTAGTCCTCTTTCTCTTTAAGCCATTCCTGATGCTTCTGCAAGAGGTTGCGTATCTGCTTGTTAATGAAGTCATCAACACTTAAAAATTCCGTGTCCAAATCGTTGAGGGCTTGCTGCATTTTCTCGTATTCTTCTTTGGGGACTTCTACGCAGGTGTATTGTTCTTTTATGAGGCGTAGTTGTGTTCGGATGGCGTCGCGGATGAATTCTTCGCGGCTGGTGTAGCCTAGTTGGCGGTTTGTTTCGATGAAGTTTTGGGTTTCGTTTAGGAGTTCGGGCGGGAGTGATATGCTTGTGGAGAGGAGGTTTTCTACGGCGTCGGTGTAGGTTTGCATTTTCATGGTTTGGGCGGTTATTTCGCCCAGCATGGCGGTTAGTTTTTGGTGGGCGTCGTTGGATATGCGGAGGGTTTTCATGGGTTTATCGATGTATATTTTGAGTAGGAAAGCTAATAAAGCTTTTCTGTATAACAAGTATACGGGGTATAAGGGGTTTACAGGATGAAGCACAACATAAGCATAACCATGGACCAAAAACTCTTCAGAGAACTAGAAAACATACGCGGAAGAGAAAAACGAAGCACATTCATCGAACACCTAATCATACTAGGCTTAAAAGACTACGCAAACAAAAATGAGAAAAAAACAGTTAGAACTAGCCAGTCGTTAGCAACCCTGCTACCGTTTGACTCAGCCGACCTTAAATGCAAACCTGCCTTGTTCTAATCAATATGCCATCTTTTTGCAACTTTAACAATCAAGAACGCAACTAAAGCAACAATCACAAATGTTATCAACGCAACCAGGAAATCGCCAACACTGAACTTTTGCGAACCCAAACTGACAATATACGTAGATAAATCAGCCAATCCAGGAACAGCAAGACCAATCAACGGCAACAACAGATCCTTCACCAGTGCCTGCACTAGTCCACCTAAATACAAGCCGATAATGAACGCAACGGCAAGCCCCATAACCCTATACTTCGAGAGAAAATCAATAAATTCTTTCCATAAACCCTTTGGCGGTTGCGGTGGCGGTGCTTTCTCAACGGCTTCCCTAATTTTCCTTAACTCTACTAACATTTCATCTTCTTTACTCAAACAAAAACCTCTAATTACAACTCTTACCGCTCAGCTTAAAAAATTATCGCTCCCAGCCCACCATTAAACATACTTGTGATTGCCTGTTTACTCCCACAAAACCATATACCTAACTTAAAGGCAGAGAACTTGAACCGCAAGCATCCTACTTCTAAACAAAACTAGGTTCCAAGTGATGAATCGAAAGGAACTTTATGGGATTTTCAAAACTTCTTTCCGGGATTGGCTGGACGACAATGCCACCCTGCGAGCTGCCGCTCTTACTTTTTTCATAATCCTGCCCTTACCAACTCTGCTGCTTATTGTGATAGCCGTTTTTGCTCAGTTTTTCGGTCAAACCCAAGCAATCGAAATACTAGTACAACAGATATCTGCAGTCGTAGGACCGTCAGTAGCAGAGTTATTTAGACAACTGCTTTCAAACGCAGGTTCACCATTCACTTCAGTTTGGACCGCAATCGTTGTTGTGGGCTTTTCAATGGGCGGTGCAATTGGCGCTTTTTCAGTTTTACGCGATACGATGGATTGCATTTGGGAAGTTAGTTTACCGAAAGGGCGACCATTATGGAAGAGGATTAGGCAGAAAATTGGTCCGTTTGCTCTTGTGTCAGCTCTGGGGTTAATCGTTATCGCTTGGACGGCAATATCAAGCAGTTTGTTTAGCTTGATAACGTTGTTTTCGATAAATGGAACTCTAACCGTAATTGCCATTACCATAGCTCAAGTAGTGTTATCGTTCAGCGTTGCAACATTGCTTTTAGCCATAATCTACAAAATGATTCCAGAAGCGAGAGTTCACTGGAGAGATGTAGCTTTAGCATCAATAGTAACGGGCATTGCATTCACAGTGGCGAATTATATTTTTGGAACATACATTCAAACCTTCACTGTTACCACCGTCTTTGGAGCTGCAGGTGCTTTGTTGATTATTTTGCTGTGGATTTTTGTTTTAAACCAAATCGTGCTTTTCGGAGCGGAAGTCTCTAAAGTTTACGCCACAACTGCTGGGGCACATGCAAAACAACATTTGCCTGCGTCTATTGAAAGAATAGTTCAGCCTTTGGAGAAAGCTGGAGAGATAATAGAGCAAGCGACAAAGGATGAATTTGAAACAGAAGAAAAATCCAAAAAAGAATCGGAGAAGGAAGAGCGCAAGTGAATCGAGAAAAATAAGAACAGGGCAGGGTCGAAATGAGCTTTATAATTTTAAACCCTGAAAAAAACAAGATGGAATTAGAGGGCGCGCAGGCTAAAATTGGTTCAAATGAGCATGTTTTGTTACTACGCACAAATCATTAATACCGAATTCAGTCTACGTGTTAAGACGGGTTAAGTATGAGGCGTTCCAAACTAGAAATGTACACTGACATTCTGAAAGTGTTAGCCCAAAGAGGGCCTCTGCAGCTAAACCATATGGTGGTCCAAGCAGACGTCAACTGTAACGTTCTAAAAGGATCCTTGGACTTTCTAATCAAACAAGGACTAATTGAAGAGAGAGTAGTTGGAAAAAGCAGTGTAGTTTACGCAAACACCGACCGCGGGACAAACGTCATCAAATTCTTTAGAGAACTAAACAACCCGATTCCCATTAAAGAAGATGGTAAATTCCTGCCAGTTCCATATTAAAGATGGGAAAATCGAAACTAATCTTGTTTCATAACGCGCGCTTAAGCGGGACTTTAGTCAATTCGGAATATTCCCGTTCCATGAAATATTGAATTATCGTCGTCTAAACCAAAATATGCACATACCCTTTGTCCCTTATCCGTGATAGAATACACAACTTTAGTACCGATAATTTTTTCCCTGATTATGTCTAACCTGACTAGAAAATTGAAGAATTCGTTTGAAGGGACCAAGCTGAGGCCTGCCTTGCGCATTATTTGGTGTTGCGTTATTGAGTCCCCATGGTCTAAGACTTTGATTACGGCGAGGTATATCTCCATTCTAGACAGCCCCAAATTGTTCGTCCCTTTCATAAAAAATTGAACCCTTACAATAATTAAGCCTTTCGACTTAAGACTTTTTTCACGAGATATAAATAGGCAAATTTCCCACCAAAACAAAGTTTACACAAAAATTAACACAAATCTTCGATGCAAAAAAAAGCAAAACCCCTAAACCCTCATAATAATTTTCACTAAGCTCAAAATAAGCCCGAGATCGATTAAGGTTTAAGAGTTTAATCAAACTATCTTTAATTGGTATTCTTCTATGCAAAAAATCTTGTTTTTCGGAGTCATCATTTTATGTGTTATATTCACTGGGTCTTTCAGCATGGCTTTTGGCGAAATGATGCCCACAGTTGGAGTAGCCAACGGCGATGTCTTCCGATATGGCTATACAGGCTATTTTAATTCAAACGACCCCAATGCCGTTCCTCCCGCTTCTTTTTCCTCGATAAATCAGACTGATTATTTCATGATTAACGTAACTGGGGTTTCTGGTGATTCGGTGAATTTTGAGACGATGCTACAGGGGTTGAATGGTTCAAGTAGTCTTGGGGTGTGCAGCATGAATGTGGGGACTGGTATGGCTTCGATTTCAGGTTATGGTGGTCCTAGTGATGCGAGAAATTTCTATTTCATGGCGCGTAACATGGGTATGATGGAACGGATGTTTCCCTCTTCGGTCGTGAGCCCAACTATAAACGATACATTTTCGATGCCTTACATTGGAGGGTCAAGGTTAACCAACCATTTAGTAACAAGCACAACTGCGAACGGCATGTTGGTGAATTCAGATTTCTATTTTGACCAAGCCACAGGCATGATGGTTCAGTGGCGTCAAGAAACTATTCAGACAAGCGGCACTTTCCAGACAAACAGTACCCAGATGATGAAAATAACCTCCTCTAACGTTTGGGTAATCCCCGAATTCCCAACATCCAATATGGTTTCAGCCTTCATTGCTGCTGGGTCCATCTCAGTGCTGGTTGTTTTAGGAATTGCTGAAATCAAGCGCACTCGTGCTCAACAGATGAAGCCCAATACTTAATCATTGATTTATCCAAGGCTCAAAGGTTAAGCGCTATTTTTTTCCAAAAGTTTGTGGATCAATCTGCCTGCGCTTGCCATCTTTATCTACCACGTACATGTGGAAGTCATATTCGTTGCAGTAATTTTTGAATTCAACGTACCTTTGCATGTTGCCTTCAAACATTTCAGGGGTTGCCACTTCGCAAATACGAGTTAAACAACCCTTCTTCTCTGCTTGAACATCAGGGAGGTAACCTTTACCTATCGCGGATGGCTTCTCATAACCTTCTAAATCCGCTTTGACCGTCCAGTTATCCCGTTTCAACTCGTCGGCAACAGCCCTAACACACGCATCACGACTACCCTGAGCTTTACCTTTTTTCTCCGTCATCATTAAACACCTGAAATGATAATGTTTTCCCGATTTAATTAAGAGTATGAAAAGATGGTTGATTGGGGTGCTCTTAGTTGTCATAGCAAAACCTCGGAAGGATTGGATTGTGGCCAAGACGGACCGTCGCGCGGGGACACAACAAAAATTTGACCTATTAGGGCAAAGTCATTCGGGTTAATCTGCATATGTCTCTGGGGTGTTTTTCAAGTTTTCTTCAAGGCATGAAAATGTCTGGAAAAGTTTCATATGGGAGTTAATCTGATAGACTACCGAAAGGACCCTAAAATGACACAGATTGAAATAGATGACCTGGATAAACGTATATTGGAATTGCTGCAGCTTGACGCAAGGGCTTCTTTTGCTGAGCTTAGCCGCAAATTAGACGTTGCCGAAGCTACTGTTCGGTTTAGGGTTAAGCGGCTTATGGACAACGGCGTTATAACCCGGTTTGCTGCTTTGCTTGATCCGGCTAAGGTTGGTTTTGGCGTAAGTGGCGCAATTTTGCTCAAAATTGACCCTGCCTATTTGGAAGAGGCATGCAAGCAACTGGTGTCTTTTGATGAGACTTTGTACCTGTTTCAAAGTACTGGCGAATATGATGTAGTTTCCGTGATTCTTGCTCGCGACATGGCTCACTTAAATGACCTTGTTAAAAAGACCAAAATGATTCTTGGCGTGAAGGATGCGCGGGTGTCGGTGACGACGAGGTTTTTGAAGTTTGACCCTGCCATTAAGTTTTGATGTTATGTTTGTTTAGCTTAGGGCTCGGATCGAAATGTTGCGGAATCAGCAATGCCTCTGCATGTAGATTAAGTTTTTCCGCAACATTAATACGTGGATTTATCCTAAACAGTAACATCAAACAAGATATCCTGCCAATGGGTATCATGCCTGCAAGTAAACTTTGACTTAGGATGGTTGAAATTGGTGAGTGAAGACGCTAAACGCCTTGATGAAATTGACCGAAAAATAGTGCAAATACTCCAAGACGATTTCCCAATGGTTGAACGCCCCTGGAAAGAAATAGGCGACAAACTCAACATCACAGAAGACGACGTAATAAAACGATTAAAACGCCTCAATGAACTGGGTATCACCCGAAAAATAGGACCCATCATTGACTCCTCAAGAGTCGGGTTAACCGCTGCAACTTTGGTTGCGATGAAAGTGCCAAAAAACAAAGTTGACGACGTAGCTTGCACAATCAACGAGTATGGCAGCGTCTCACACAACTACGAACGCGAACACGAATACAACGTATGGTTCACCATAACCGCATCAAGCAACAAAGGATTAACCAATATACTCGAGGAAATAAGGCAAAAAACAGGAATCAACCCCAGCGACGTCCTCAACCTTCCCACAAAACAGCGTTTCAAAATTAACGTACGTTTCCAACTAACGTAAGGTGACTGTAGATGGATGAAGTTGACTATAAAATCCTCTTTGAAACAAATAAAGGGCTTCTTTTAACAGCTGAGCCTTTCAACGAAATCGCCGCCCAATTAGGTATTACGCCTCAAGAAGTTATCGCTCGGCTAGTCAAACTGCGGGATAGTGGCGTAATTAGACGGTTTGGCGCTTCAATTAAACCAAACGACCTTGGTTTTTCAGCAAATGCCCTCGTCGCTTGGAAGGTGCCTGAAAACCGCGTTCAAGACGTCGGCTCCTGTTTATCCAAATATCAAGAAGTCACACACTGCTATGAACGCAAAACCATAGCTGGAAAATGGGAATATAACCTTTATACGGTTATGCACGCACGAAAGCGTGAAGCCATTGAACAGCTAGTCAACAGCCTTTCAGAGGCAACCGCCGTCAACGATTACCTGATACTATACAGCACAAGAGACCTCAAAAAGGCATACGCTCGCTCCACCTCAACCGTTCTGCTTCCCGCAGAAGCCTCTGTGCCATCTGAAAATCTTCGGGGGACAAGAGAAATTTGATTAACATTTCTAAACTTTGGTGTGGCACCCCCGGATCCATGGACCACCTGCGGTACGGAGGCGCCGTGCATCAGAAGCCAGTTGTCGTCTGGAACACTACCCGACGATGCAACCTCCACTGTATACACTGCTACTCCAAATCCGAAAACAAACTCTACCCAAACGAGTTAACAACAACCGAAGCAGAAGCTTTCGTAGTTGACCTTGCGGAGTTCGGTGTTCCCGTGCTCTTGTTTTCCGGCGGCGAACCCCTACTCAGAAACGACCTCTTTGAAGTTGCCCGCCTTGCAAGCGACAAAGGCATACGATCCGTACTATCCACAAACGGCACACTCATCACCGAAAACACAGCAAAACAACTAAAAACCGCCGGTTTCTCCTACGTTGGAGTCAGCTTAGACGGCATAGGCGAAACCAACAATAAATTCCGAGGCAAAGAAAACGCTTTCGACGCGGCAGTTGCAGGAATTCGAAACTGCCTAAAAGCTGACGTTAAGCCTGGCTTACGCTTCACTGTCACCAAACACAACATCAAAGATTTACCTGAAATTTTTAACTTTATAGAAGCCGAAAAAATTCCTCGCGCCTGCTTTTACCACTTAGCCTACGTGGGGAGGGGAACCGCCATGGCAAACGATGACCTCACACACGAGCAGACCCGCGATTTCATGGACTACATTTTAGCCAAAACCGAGGAATTTCACCAGAAACGGCTAAACACCGAAATCTTAACGGTGGATAACCATGCTGACGCTGCTTATCTTTACCTGAAGCTAAAAGAAAAAGACCCTGAAAAGGCTGAGGAAGTTTTGCGGCTCCTAAGGTTAAACAAGGGCAACAGTTCGGGCACAGGCATTGCATGCGTTGACTCCACAGGTTACGTGCACCCCGACCAGTTCTGGCAGCATTATTCACTTGGCAACATACGGGAACGGCGGTTCAGCGAAATCTGGACCGACAACTCCGAGCCCCTGCTCCATGCGCTGCGGAACCGAAAAGAGCATCTCGAAGGAAAATGCAGCCAATGCCGATTCCTCGACATATGCAACGGCAACCTCCGAGTCAGAGCCGAAGCCATCTACAGCGACATATGGGCACCTGACCCCGCCTGCTACCTAACACCTGAGGAAATAGCGCCCTTTTAGGGAAAGACAAATCATGACTACACCAGTTAAGCATAACCTGCCCCAAACTCCTGCTTTAGCGCCTAACGTTATAGCTTGGGAATCCACGCGGGCATGCAATTTTGCTTGCGTGCACTGCCGAGCCCAAGCCCAAAAACTCCCCGCCCTCAACCAACTCACCACCCAAGAAGCGCTCAACTTAGTCGACCAAATTGCAGACCTATGCAAGCCTGTTTTAATCATCAGCGGCGGCGACCCCCTGCAGAGAAAGGACATATTCGAAATTGCCTCGTACGCTTCTAGCCGCGGTATCAGGGTAGTTATGTCTCCAAGCGGCAGCGACATCACGCCCGGTGTCATAGGAAAAATGAAGGCGTCTGGCGTAAAGATGATTTCAATTAGCCTAGATGGCTCTAAACCAGAGATTCATGACAATTTCCGAGGGGTGTCCGGCGCTTTCGAGTTGGCTATGAAGAACATGTCTTATGCCCGTCAAGGAGACCTGCCGTTTCGAGTGAATACAACCGTTACCCAGCATAACCTCGGTGACCTTTCGGGCATTCTCCAGTTGGCTGCGGAAGTCGGCGCCCAAGAATGGGACGTCTTCATGCTGGTGCCCACGGGACGAGGCAAAGTAGAAATGGAAATCTCACCCAGCCAGTACGAGGAGACCCTGCAGTTCATCTATAACACAAGCCGTACTTCACCTATCCCCATCAAAATGACCTGCGCGCCACAATACATGCGGGTCATAGCCCAACGGCAACAAAGCGAACCCATCCAACCAGCCACTCACGGCGGAAGACATACTGGCGGCAGAGGATGCATGGCAGGCAATGGCTTCTGCTTCATCTCCCACATAGGCGAAGTTTTCGGTTGCGGCTTCCTGCCCGTCCCCGCGGGTAACATTCGGCACCAAAGCTTCAAACAAATCTATCAACAGTCCCCCTTGTTCGTTGAACTGCGCAATCATAACTTGTTGAAGGGCAAATGCGGCGCATGCGAATACAAAACAATATGCGGCGGCTGCCGCGCAAGAGCACTATCCATACACAAAAACCACTTAGAAGAAGAACCCTACTGCGTCTACACACCCAAAAAGCCCTGTTGAAGCTTATTTTCTCTTTTTCAAAATTTTCAACATGCCATTGGATTGAAAAATCGCCATTATTGACCTACCCCCTATAGGTTTCTGCATCGTATTACTATTAGGCTCCAAATATGCTGGTGGTTGCGGTATGGTTGGCAAGTGAATGGGCATGGCACGCGTGCCTGTTTGAACCCTCACGAAATCTAGCAATTTACCAAGAAAACAAGAAATTGTGTCCGCATAAAAAGTGCACAAACCAGAAATATTTGCAGCTTCATAGTTCTATTGAGGACTGTTAGGATGGACGAGTATGTTAAGGGACCTGAGCCTGACAGGTGGCACTGGAGCAAAAGCTGCAAACAGTATCCCCGCGTCGTTATTTATAAACGCAGTAATAGACCGAGTTCTGACCTCTGCGATGATTGCTTGGACATAGAGAGAGTTGCGCTTCGCAAAATAGCCCCCGTCTAGCTGAACTTTCCCTGAAATGAAATTGCGAGTTTACAAAGTAGCTGACGCTCTGCGCCGCGCTCGAAGAATAAAACAGGCAGGAATCCTACTTTGACTTGCCAGCTTTCTTAGCGCAAGCATCACTGCAATACTTCGATTTAGCATTAAACGTCGTGTAAGGTTTTTTGCAGACTGAACATTTCTTTTCCATACCAAACCCCGCCACCTAAATAATGCACGCTAAGGTATAAGCTTAGGGGAAATTCAGAAAGGCTCAGACGCAATCGACAAAGGCTCTTTTGGCTTAAAAACCAAATTCAACTTCACACCCAAAGTATACTCCCCACCCGCCTTGCCCACAGAAAAATTAAAACCCTCCACACTAACCGCCATNNGGTCTTCTCGGGTTCCGCCACAGACTTACGCATCTCAA
The DNA here is from genome assembly GCA_003141855.1 of Candidatus Bathyarchaeota archaeon. Lineage (GTDB taxonomy): Archaea > Thermoproteota > Bathyarchaeia > Bathyarchaeales > Bathycorpusculaceae > Bathycorpusculum. The sequence goes on from PLNS01000003.1 coordinate 49,005, forward strand.
CCTCAACCACCAAACTCACCTCCAAAAAAGCCAAACACAAAGTCACACGGCAACTGCTTTAAACATGTGTGACTGCACAGCCACATACACACTAGCTTACTATCAAATTGTAATAAAGGGGGATGGGTTTGCTTTTTGCCTATTCGGGCGGGTTATTGGGGGGTTGTCGGGGCTGTTGGGATTGTTTTTTGAGTAATGTATTGTTTCCTGATTTCACGCTCGGTTTGCTCAAACAAAACATCCTTAGCCCGCGGAAAAACCTCGCTTTCTTCAACGTCAATGTGATGCTTCAACACAGTGTAGAGGACTCGGACTTTAGCCATCCATCTATCGTTGTCAGTTGCTAATTCCATGTTGTTTAGTAATTGTTTTGAGATGTTGTGTTCCTCATAGGAAACAAACGCCATTTGCCGTGTGCTTGCGTTATCTTCAAGCCTAGGATAGAGGTATTCTTCTTCTCCCTTCATGTGAGCGTTTAGGGCGTTAACTGTTTGTGAAAACAGGTCGGTCATTGGGTTGTTAGCGTCAAGAATGCGCTTGAGGTTCTGTTTTATTTGCGCATGCTCCTGCTTTAAGATATTAAAAAAACTATCCTTATCTTCAGTGTGCATGCCCAAGGCGGATTTTATTTCTTCCAAAAATTTCACCTCTTCAAAAACGAACTTGATCAACTAATGGTTACGCCATTGTATATGGATATGTTGTTAGTGAATAGCAATCACAAAAAACACCAAGCCCAATCATGCAAAGTGTGTGACTGCACAACCATAAACACAAAGAAAAATGCTAACTATTGGAAATGGAATTTAGGTCTTTTTTCAACTTTTTTAGCCTTTTCTAGGCTAACCTGCACTCTAGCTGCTCTCACTTGACTATACCCCCCTTATATAAGCACCCAAAAACCAACATAGAGAAAAGATAGGTCTCTCTTGCGTGACCCCCCTTCCCTTATATAAAGAGACAAACACAGGTTCAATCAAGAATTGCCGGTTGCAGTAGTTACTGCCTTAAAGGTGTGCGACTGAACAATCACAAACAATACATTCACCATTTTTAGCGACTAATCAATTGTCGGCCTTGCCTTTTTGTTCAATTAAAAAATTTACCTCAAAACTAAGCTTATCAGAAGCCCCTTTTTTTCAGTTATCTGGAATTATAGGCAAATGTTAAAAGAGCAATCCTTCATTTTAATTTATGGAGATTATTAACCCTGCACTGCCTGAAGTAAACGTCAAGCCGCTAGGGGATATAATGCTTGATTTTTTGATAGCACATGACAATGAAGAGCCGTTTATTGATTTTAAAGAAACGATAAATACTTCTAAAGAATCGCCATTTGCGAAAATTGCAAAAGATATTTTTGCTTTCTCCAACTATGGCGGTGGTTTTCTTCTTATTGGATTTAAGGAACGCCCAAAACTTCCAAAGGAAGAGCAAGAGAAGAAAGAAGAGAAAGCGAAAAAAATACACTTTCTGCCCATTGGGCTTCCTGATGATTTTCATATTGAGCAAGCGTCTTTACAGGAAAAATTTAATGCTTATTCCAATTTTCCAATTGCCTTGGACTATTTAGAATTTTTTAGAACAATTGAAGGTGTTAATAAGAAATTTGCGGCAATCTATGTTCCACCATCCACATCAGTTTTAAAACCCATGAAGAAAGGGCTTTATTCGGATTTAAAAGGAAAAGAGCACGTTGCATTTGAGGCTGGAACAATACTTTTTCGCCGTGGGACCCAAAGTATCGTTGCAAGCGCTGAAGAAGCATTATGGATTCAGCGGAGAGCTGAAAAGGAAGGATACCGGTTAAGCATTCTTAGTGGTCAACCTGACCAGGTTCTTGAAACAGTCTACTCTAACTTATTTGAAGTAATAAAAATTCCCAAAATAATTTGGACGGCCTCCCTGAGGAACCGAAATTATTTAGTTAAAAATAATTTTGAAGTTAATAAATCGGGGCTTGTTTACATAATATGGGAAAACAAGCTAATTACTTTCAACGATATTTCAACACCTTCAAGTCCATTATGGAATATGGTCGAACCGCTATCAGTCCATATGGAAGGACTATCATCTTGGTTATCTGATAGCGATAAACAACGAACAATTATTTTTCTGCTTAATAAAGAGCTTTCATTTCTTGCGAGAAGGTTGAAACTTGAGCAAGAAGTAAAGATTACTAAGTTCTCAAAACGAAAGCAAAAACCAATATTTTACTACCCTTGTTCTGCTGAGAGCAGAATTGAGACATGGACACCCAGATATAGGAAGAGTTCAAAAGTTAGAGTTGCGCAAAAAATGTGGTCACAACAACTTGGGCGAAATATTTGGTGGCATGTATGTATTAGGGCTCAATTTACCTGTATTGAGGGCCAGTTATTTTTAAGGCTTTTGCCTTCATTGTTAATTACAGAAAATGGCAAAGATGTGGTCAGCGAGGGCGCTTTGGTTACCCATTTGATTTATAATAGATATAATTCAAGTTATTTTAATTCCTTTCTTTTTTGGATCTCTAGATTTGCTGAAGAGAACGATGTTGTTTCCCTGGCTGAGGGAAAAATTGAAGTTTCGACTGATCCTTCAGACGCAAAAGTTAACTTTGGAATATTATTTGATAGACCTGCAGCCGAATTAGTACAGGAAGTCCCAGATGTAGAAACGATTGAGGAGGAGTAGAGCATCTGTTTAGAACTGATTATATTCAAGAACCTGATTTGATTTTTGGGCATGAAGGTGAAGAGAAGGATCCGCGGATAGGGCTTAGATATCATGGTCCTTATCACTACGCAACTGAAAAAGAGCCATCACCAAGTCAAGTACGCGTAGGAATTATTGGAAGTGGAAAAACCAGGACATTGACGAAATTGATTCTTGAAAAACTGAAGACTCCAATTAATAGTTTGGCACCAAATAAATGGCTCTATCCAGACTACTCTGGGTTTACAAAAGATACATCAATTAAATGTGACTTTATCCACTCGGAAAACTGGGAAGCGGATGTTAAAGACTCCGAAATAAAAGATGTCCTATCTATCATAGACAGCGTTAATAGGCGAATAGCCGCTGGAGTCAACCTGTTTAGAGACAAGGTGAATAAAATTTGGCTAGAGGATAACAAACCTGATGTAATTATATGCGCCTTACCCCTTGAAATTGAGGAATATTGTGGTATTTCGGATAAAACGAGAGGAGCAAAAAGACCAAAGTTTACAGCAGCAGAAAGGTTGCGTGCTGAGCTAAAAGACAAGGGACAAATGTTCTTAGATGATTGGGGGCTAGGAATTGAAAATGAGTCGAAACATGAAGATATTGATAATATGGATTTGGATTTTCATAATGCCCTGAAAGGCAAGATAATGAAGTTTGGAATACCAGTTCAAATATTAAGAGAATCTTCGGCTCGGGGTTTTTTATATTACGGCCAAAAAGCAGTTAAGGTTACACAAGAACCTGCTACATTTGCTTGGAACTTGGCAACTGCATTATACTATAAGGCTAATGGTAAACCGTGGCGTTTGGCTAAATTACGCCAAGATACTTGCTATATTGGTATATCTTTTTTCCATAATCTTAGAAACCCGGACTTAGACATCCAAACGTCGATGGCACAAGTCTTTACACATAACGGGCAAGGCATAGTCTTACGTGGTACTGATATTGTAACTGACCAAAGAACACACGAAACTCATATGTCTGAAAAGCAAGCTAGAGAGCTCATGGTTGAAGCATTAACAACATATAAGGAAGCAGCAGGTCGATCGCCTGTAAGGGTTACAATCCACAAAACGACACTGTTTTCGGAAGATGAGCAGAAAGGTTTTAACGCAGCTATAGGCAATCTTGCGAAAGATTTTGTTACTATAAGTTCTTTTCATGATTTTCGGTTTGTTCGCAGTGGGCAATATCCCGTTCTGAGAGGCACCTTGGTCTATATGAGCGATAACAAATGTTTGCTATTCACATCTGGATACATTCCAAGAATTCGAACTTATCCTGGGCATAGAATCCCAAAGCCACTATTAATCACACACATTGGGGATTCTGAAATGAAAGAGGAATGTAAAGAAATCATGGGTCTCACTAAATTAAATTGGAACACAACAGCTTTTTCAACATTCCTTCCGATTACATTGGAATTCTCACAAAAAGTCGGAAGAGTCTTGTCGGAACTTCCTGAAGGGAGATTACTCCAAAATCACTATCGTTTCTATATGTGATATGAAAAAATTACGCGTTTTTCTGCCTATCATATAGCCCTTGGATAAGCTGGTTTTATAGAGTTGTTGTTTCGTTTTGTTTATATATTTGTATTATGACTATGATGTTGCAAAAAGAAGGAATATCTTAGAATGGGTTCCAAATCTCCAAGAGGCGAATTCGCCGCTAGGCAATTAAAAAAGAAACGGAAGAATTTCCGTTGGTCTGACCGTTACTTTAACAGACGCATGCTCAGATTAGACGAAAAAGTTGACCCTATGCAGGGTGCACCCCAAAGTCGGGGTATCGTTCTAGAAAAAGTAGGCGTCGAATCAAAACAGCCCAACAGCGCCATCCGCAAATGCGTCCGCACCCAACTCATCAAAAACGGAAGAACCATCACAGCGTTCTTACCCGGTGACGGCGCCCTCAACGTAGTCGACGAACACGACGAAGTCGTAGTTGAAGGCATCGGCGGAACAAGAGGCGGCGCCATGGGAGACATTCCAGGAGTACGCTGGAAGGTAGTCATGGTTAACGGCGTAAGCCTAAACGAACTAGTTTACGGACGAAAACAAAAACCAGCAAGGTAATAGTTTATGGCACAAGCATCAGTAGCAACACCCCAAGAAATTAAACTCTTCCAAAAATGGACCTTCAAAGACATCGCAGTCGTAGACATCGGATTACAACGCTACCTCAACTTAACCCCGATGGTTGCACCCCACAGCATGGGACGCCACGAACACCAACGCTTCCGCAAAGCCAAAGTCAACGTCGTCGAACGCTTAATCAACGGCTTAATGCGTTCAGGCAAAAACAGCGGCAAAAAAGCGAAGGCAACCAACATCGTTAAAGAAACATTCGAAATCATCAACCTGCGCACGAACAAAAACCCCATCGAAGTCCTCGTTAAAGCAGTCGAAAACGCCTCGCCATGCGAAGACACCACACGGGTCAGCTACGGAGGAGTCGTCTACCACCTATCCGTCGACGTTGCACCGCAACGCAGAATCGACCTTGCCATACGCCACATAACTGAAGGCGCAAGAGCTTCCTCAGTCAACAACCCCCGCAGCATCCAAGAAACCCTCGCCGACGAACTCGTCTTGGCAGCAAACAAAGACATAAAAAGCGTCGCCATCGCCAAACGCCACGAAATCGAACGCATCGCGCAATCAAGCAGATAAAACAAACAATTTCTTTCTATTTTATATTTATTTTATTTATTTTTCTTACCCTAAGTAGACTCTAGCATGAATCTCCACAATATCGCCGTCATCTAAAACAAAGTTTAACCCAACTTTCTTGGGGCTAGACGGCAAACGCTTAGCCCAAACCATAGCAAACTTGAAATTCGACAAGAGCTCCTTGTGGATGTTTTTGGCTAACTCGTTAACGGTGGCGCCTTTTTTGAGTGCGAAGGGGTGGTCGCTGTGCACCCTCATGCCTGGTTCTTTGGTGTAAATTCGAATAATGCCTAAGGATCCAAAGAGCGCTTTTCCCACTTCTTGGAGCCCAACTTTGTTTTCGCAGGACATAGCCACGATGGGTAATTTGCCGTTCACAAACGTCTTTAGCTGCCGCAGGTTCGCTTGCGCCCCCTTCAAATCCAGCTTGTTCGCCACAATCACCGCGGGCTTGTAGATGGTGCTCTCAAAAACCGCGTCTTCCACGTCGTCGAGCGAGACTTCGCCGCTGATGCGCACGATGGCGTCGTGGACCTTATACTGGCGCAGCAACTCCTCAACATCGCGCATGCTGCACCCAAGGAGCCTGCCTACAAGAATAACCCGCAGCGCCGTACCAGCATGCCGACGGTCAATATCGACTCTCCCGCTGGGCTTATACACTAAAACGCGGCTTTTCTCCAGTTCAGCCAAAACCAACTCCAACTGCGCCACAGGATCACAGCCCAAATCAACCATCAAAATCACGCCATCAGCGTTCCGAGCTAAACCAAGCGTGACTTGTCCTCCCGCTTTGCCTTCGAATGCTCCTTCCATGACAGCGGGCGCTTCCACAATCTGAAACTGCACATCCAAATAATTCATTATGCCCGGCACAGGTTCATGCGTACTAAAAGGTCTAGGAGTAACAAGCACTTTTGAGTTGGTTGTGGCACTCATTAATGCGCTTTTGCCCACGTTAGTCATGCCAATCAACGCTATCTGCGCCGAGGCTCCTTTTTCTATGAAGAGTTTGGGTCCGCCGCCGCCTTTGCCTGTGCCCTTGCGCTTTTTGTTCTCCAAGTCATCTCGGATAAGAGAAATCTTCCTCTTCATTTCGCCCCTTAGCTTCATGGTGCCCTTATGGTGCGGAACATACTTTAGGAACTCAGTCATCGCGTCCATTTTCTCTTTAGGAGTATGGGCAGCTTCAACCTCCTCCCACTTATCCATCGCTTCAGGCGGCAAATTAGTCGGCATCTAAACTTCGCAAATACAATCTATAACACAACCATAAGACTATTTCTAAAACAAAACCCAAAAACACCCCAACTACACGCCCACAAATGCAAAAAATAACCTTTTACACAAAATTAGAAGAGCCCTACATGGTTTCGTAGTCATATATGTACAGTCACATAGTTATATTAGCGCGACTTGGCTTTTGAAAAGTGATTTTTAGGCAGGTGAAAAAATCAAATGAAATTTTCATTAAAGTTTGCTTTGGTTCTATGCTTGGCATGTTTGTGCTTGTCTTTTTCAGGTGTGTTTGCGCAGACCTCTAGCATTACCAGCGTTACGAGTCCGACAACTGTAAACTTGAACTCCGTATTCATAGTCAACAACATAACCGGCACAAATAATGATTTGACGGCATTGAATGCTTGGGCAGTAGGTGACGGCGGAGTAATCGTTTGGTGGAATGGAAATAGCTGGGCAAACGTGAATAGCCCAACAACAGCCAACCTTTACTCAGTATTCTTCACAAACTCTTCTAGCGGCTGGGCTGTAGGTGGAACCTCAAACAACGGAGTAATCCTCAACTACAACGGGACATGGAACGTTTGGAATAAAGTTAGCTTCAGCGGAAACGCCAGCGGAACAGACAAAATCAACGCCACCTTATACTCAGTTACAGCCGACAGCACTGGCATGATAGGGTGGGCGGTAGGCGCCAACGGAACAACCTTAGGCTGGAACGGAGTCGCATGGTTCGGTGTGCCCAACAGCTCTACAACCACCCTTAGAAGTGTTGGCATGATTCACAACTCCACTGACGCTTGGGCGGTAGGTGACAACGGAACAATCATTCACTGGAACGGAAACGCTTGGGTTAGCATGACAAGTTCAACAAACGCAAACCTGTACACAATTCAGGTGCTTAATGCTACAGTCGCTTGGGCTGGTGGTGGCAGCACTAACAATGGAACGCTATTGATGTTTAATGGATTAAACTGGGATGTTTGGAACAAAATTAACTTCGGTGGACCAGTAAACAGCACAGCAGGGTACGTGACTGACTCTATTAACGCAACAGTAAACTCGATAAGCGTAAATAATGCTTCTTCGGCGTGGGCTGTAGGCGGCAAAGGAACCGTACTCTTTTGGACTGGAACTGAATGGGATGGACAAATCAACGTTGCTTCAGGCGTCAACCTGAGAGGCGTTTCAGTGGTTCACGGCAATTTCAGTTCGTCTGCTCAAGCTTGGGCTGTAGGCGATAGCGGCAAGATTGTTGCTTGGACAGGAGCTTCATGGGTTCCCGAATTTCCAATCATAGCCATACCCGTACTACTTAGCATAGGCTTAGTTATAGCAATCTTTGGAAAAACAAGACTTTTCAAGAAAACAATTAACTAAAGCAGCCATCTCTTTTTCTTTATTACCAACTTTTTATTTCTAATAATAATGGTTGCTTTTTTGAAAGGTAACATTTTGCTTAGGCTAAAATTTAACAGAGAAATCATAGCTGTTACCTTAAGCGTTTTAGTGCAGATACCTATAGCCGTTTTTCTGGGACACTATTACGATGAGCGGTCATTCATAGATACGGGTTACTTAGTCAGTTCTGGACTGAATCCCTACCAACCGCACCTGATTACGGTTTTTTCTAACCCTGCCCTTATCGGGGTAAATCCCATAATAGGGTACCCACCGCTATGGCCTTTGCTTTTGGGTTTAATTTACAGACTATCCTACAATATCATACCGAACCTTTTCCTCTACAACTTCGCCATCAAAATCCCCGTCATCGCCTCCAACATAGGCCTAGCTTACGTAACCAAAAATATCATGCAAAGGCTAAAACTGCCCCAAAAAAGGATTCAGGCGGCATGGCTCTTTCTATTATTCAACCCCTTCACGTTGCTGACAACTGCTGCGTGGGGAGAATTCGACACCCTGATAGCGCTTCTATGTGTGGCTTCGCTTTATTTATTAAGCAAAGGCATGATAGTAAAAAGCTCAATACTGCTTTCATTGAGCATTGTTCTAAAGCCTATTTCCCTGCCGCTGATAGGGTTGCCGCTTCTTTTTTCCACCCCAAAAAACCGCCGAAAAAACCTGCTCTACATCTTAATTTCGTCTGTGGTTGTGGTTACGTTGTGGTTTTTGCCTTTCAACCTGCTCGGTTGGATGGTGCCTTCGTCGCCCACACAATTAACTTCCTACTTCAAAATGGCTGGCGGAATGACCCTCTTCAACAGTGTTGAAATTTTCCAAAAAGCAGCCGCCATACCCGCTGGACTTGATTTCTTAGGGTACATTTGGATACCTACATTAATTTTAGGATACTTCATTATTTACCGCAATCCGCCAAAAACCATGCCAAAGCTGGTGGAAAGCGCTGTTGTTTTGTTGTTTATCTTTTTCCTTACCCGCTCATGGCTCTCAGAACCAAACATCAACATACTTTTACCCCTACTCCTAATTCTGTTCGGCTCAGGAAAAATAAGTCCAAAAAACCTCCATCTCGCATGGATTATCCCATCCGTATTCTTGTTTTTTAATTACGCGGTTCCTCAGCTTTTCTTCCTTGTTTACCCGCCGATTATGTCGGCAATGGCTGCATTTGATGTACAGTTTGGAACAGCTCGATTTATCGCACGATTCGCCGTCACCGTTTTATGGTACTTTTTAGCCGTCAAAATATTATCTTCAATTACGAGGAAAAAAATAGGTTTATCATTCAATTAAAGCAAGCTTTTCTTGCTTCACGTGTTTTTTAGGTATCTTCTTTAAAATCCTTTCAAAGACTGCAGGCTTAGCTAGCCCCACTAGAAATGCGCAAAGTGATAAACTGACCACTAAACCTAATACGCCTCTGGTTGTCCAAATCAACGCGTTTTTGGGGTCAAAGACCTGAATTGCCTCTAGAAGTGGGGGATAAAACTGTTTCAGTAATGGCGCAAAGATGAGTGGTCCCCAGTTAAAGGTTGAGAAGGCAAAAACCAGCCCCTGAATCGCCAATAATGCGTACATGTATGGTTTTTTGGGTCTAAAAGCTAGGATTTGGAGAAAAATGAAAGGCAACGGATCCAGAAAGGTTTGTTCAGTCACCCAACCGTAGCTGACCATAAAGAGCAGATAGAAACTAATTATCGCCAAATTCAAGTCTGCCTCCTTCATGCTTGGCTTCCTAAACCAGTAAAGGGAAGTTACGCCTAAAACAGGAATCCAGATAAATCGTAGAAGCCAAACTCGCGAAATATCTACGTTTAGCAGGCTTATGAAGCTCCACAAGTTCATGCAGCCGCCTTGAATTTGCAGCGGATTCGTATCAAATACGGGTGTCCAATAGAATATAGTTCGCAGGAAAAACAGAATATCCCATTGGTAAGCTGCAAAGACGATGAGTGTAAAAACAACGGGTAAGGCACACGTGTAGAGCGTAAATCTTCCTGCTTCCTTTCTGTCTTGGTTTTTTAAGATATACGCCAGAAACGCTGGTAAAACGATTAAGGGATAAATTTTAAGCGTAACTGCTACCCCGAGCAAAAGTGCTCCGAGCGTATTTCGTTTGCTCGTCACAGCATAGAACGCAAGGAAAGTTAGCAGGGCACTCAGCATGTTCAATTGCCCCCACATGGCTCCTATGTAAATGAAAAAAATCCACGTTAAAGCTAGCAAGAAAATTTTTCGGGCAGTTCTCTTGTCGAATCGGTTTTGGGCGAATTTTCCAATGGCGAACGCGAGTGCAAACTGCGCAAGTATCAGGGGCAGCTTGATGGTAAACCGCCACAGTTCCATATTATTTCCCAATATGCCATAAACGCGGTATGCGATGAGACACCAAAACGCCCACAAAGGTGGATAGCCTAAGTGGTTATTGGGCAAGTAGATGTTAGTTCCTTGGTTCATCCAAACCCCCGTTTGAAACCATATTGTCATATCAAACAATACGCCTGTCCATAATGACAGGAAAGCTTCTGCCAAAAAGAGTCCAACGATGAATAAAGCGAAATAATATTTATTTTTGAATAATGGAAGCAAACAAGAATACAATCCTCAAGCTTTGGGGGCTTGACCGTTCACTTAATCATTCAGTTGACAAGAGATAAAAGTTTTTATTAGCCTCAAACATAAAATTATTAGTGCTATTTTTGTTGAATCAAGTGACCGTGGGAATTTGTGCATACAATGAAGGAAAAAACATAGGTACGCTTCTAAATAACGTTCTCTACGAGCAGGCGTTGCCAGTTAACTCGGAAGTTTTAGTTGTTTGCTCAGGNNGCAATCAACTACATCCTAAGCAACGCAACAGGGGACGTTATCCTCTTTGTTTCAGCAGATACTCTACCCAAAAAAGGCAGTTTTTCAAGGCTAATCGCGACGCTACAGATGTCTAACGTCGGAATTGTCTGCGGCAACCCTGTGCCAGTGAATCCACCGACCTCGCTAGTAGGAAAACTTGTTCAACTCTTGTGGAGTTTTCATGGTCATGTATTCGCAGAGCTCAATGACTCGGGACTTGCCAGACACGCAACCGAAATCTTCTGCATACGAAAAGGAATCGTTGACAGAATACCTGCCGAGACCGTGAATGATGACGCATACCTCGCGGTGATGGCGAAGAAGAAAGGCTGGCTCATAAAATTTGATGCACAATCGCAGGTCTTGATTTGTGGGCCTAATACCTTCCAGGAATACTTTCAGCAGCGTCGAAGAATAATTTTCGGTCACTACCAAATCAGAAAACTAACAGGTGAATCTCCCCAATATCTGGTGCATTTGATGCCGCTGCATCCTCTTCAAACCCTCAAGCTAACTTTTTGGCTCTTCACCAAATACAACCCAGCTACGACTGCAGCTTTTTTGTTCACAGAGTTTTGGGTAAATTTTTTTGCCATAGGTGATTTTATTTTTGGAAAAACCTATTTCCGATGGTCCGCTCTTTCTTCCACTAAAACTGTGTTCAGCCAACAGGAAACCTGACCTAAAGCCAAAAGGTGTAAACGTGAATTCTCAAACTACCATCACAAAGTTGCAGTCAATTAACCTTCAAAAACCCATTACCATTGACCTTACCGACCGCTTATCCGTTAGGCTCTACAAGGACTGCCGCCCCAGTTGCTTGGAGACTGGAGTACTCCAAAAAGGCCTTGTGCTTTTGCTTGATGGTAGGGAGTTGATTGAGGAAGGGGTTGGTTTTGGCGTTCCAGTCGTAAAATACGAGGATAAAACGTTCTTTTCTAGTTCAGCGGAAGTGTCTATTCAAAAGACTGGCTCTGACTGCACCATAACGAAGGCTTACACGTTAGACACAGTTTCACTAAAAAAGTTTGGGCGAGCCACCTACATAGATGACACCCTATATTCTCCAGCAAGAAAAACCTTTCAAAGCTTATACCTCAAGCACAAAAAACTAACGCCCCTCTTCAACAAAGTTATGGAACTTCGAGACTTAGCAAATATAAAAACGGAATTCATAACCGTTAAACCTCGTGGAAAAGTAATAATAAATTATCACTGCCAACCAACTGCCATTAACATTCAAGCTGACTTTTCAAGGGTACTTTTAAACAAATGCTGCGAAGTCTTGGTTTTAAACGAGCAGGGCTCAAGTATCTTCCAAAAGTATGCTGATTCAAACGGTTTAGCCCTTCTCGGTAACAAGATTGGAGCATGGGAAACAGTTACAGCCGACCATGCGTCTTTGCAGAGCGCGAGGGGGCAAATTTCCTTCAGTTTACAAAACGACCGAGGCGCCACGCTTTTTAGAGGTTGGGAGAGAACGAGGAAGCGGTTTTCATGGGCCGGCTTGAGTTATTCTATGCGACCGAACAATGGCTCTTTCGATTACTCAATCAGGTTAGACTTTAAAGCGAAATAATCTCAGGTTGCTCGCATTTACGTTATTGATGTTTTAATGGCTTTTTAGGCAATGCTTATTTTACCGATAACTCATATGAAAACGCTAAGTGAAGTGGGACCGTTGAGTGAGCATCCGAGAATAACAAGGGAAAAGAAAACAATCGACGCAATGGTGCACATCTACTGCAAAGACCACCATGACACGCAAAAAGGCGAGTTATGTCCCGAATGCAGCAAGTTCATGGATTATGCCAAAATGCGATTAGATAAATGCCCCTTCCAAGAGAAAAAAAACACTTGCGGAAAATGCCTGATCCATTGCTACCAATCTCCAATGAAAGAGCAAGCCAAGGTTGTTATGCGCTATTCTGGTCCACGCATGCTTACGCGTCATCCAGGCTTGGCTATGCATCATGTAGTTGACGGTTTTAGAAAGCCTCCGAAAAAAGCTGTAAAAAAGCAGTAATTTCTTTTCAGGCTGCCAATTATTCGGGTAATTAACCGCCATTTATGTATTAAGATTTATTATATTAGAAAATCTTTTATGCTCACCCCCTCAATAATCATATGGGGGATAAAGATAGCTAATTTTATCGATGTTGCCCAATCAAAGACAAACAAGCAGATGTCCACCTTAATTCATTCTTCCCAAACCCCCTCTAAAACCAAAAAATTCGTGGATGTAAGCAAAGACTTGCTTGAGGAACTAGGAGTAAACAGTCAACAATTTAAAACACTATTTGACAATCTTCCTCAAGGCGTCGCTGTTTATAAAATGGTCTATGACCAAAAAGGCAAGCCTATTGACTTCATTCCCCTTGAAAGCAACAAGGCATATGATAACATTCATTCTTTTAAAAGAGACCGAATCGGAAAAAAAGCAACATTGTTTAATCCTAAAATAAAAGATGACCTCCTAGATTGGATAGGGGTTTGTGGCAGGGTAGCCACCACCGGTATGCCTGAGCATTTTGAGACTTACTGTAAGTCCCAGGATAAGTGGTATCAAATCTACATTTACAGCCCAAAGAAAACCTTTTTTGTTTCAATATTTATGGATATAACCGAGCAAAAAAAGAGAGCTGCACGAGAGCTTGAGGAACAAAAGAAATCGGAGCAGCAACTTCTTTTTTCAGAAAAGAGGTACCGCAGGCTCTATGAGACATCGCAGGACGGAATCATGGCACGTGACCTGCAGGGAGCAATGATTGATTGCAACCAAGCGTACGCAAAAATGCTCGGTTACACAAGAAAAGAATTAAGATGCCTCTCTGTCAAGGATTTGCTTCCTGAGAAGTGGCATGAACAAAGAGAAAAAATAGTTAAAAAAGTCCTGCAAAATGGGCGCTCCATCGTTTTTGAAAGGGAATACAAAAGAAAAGATGGCTCGATATTTCCGTCCTCTGTTAGAACTTGGCGGTTAACGGATGGAAAAGGAAAAGTAGTGGGCATATGGTCTATCGTTCGAGACATCACTGAACAAAAGAAACTGCAAAAAAACCTTGAAGAACATGCAGGCATCCTAGAAAAAATTATCGCGGACCGAACAAAGCAACTGAAAGATTCGGAACGTTTAGTGGCTATTGGTCAAACCGCAGGTATGGTCGGGCATGACCTTCGTAATCCGCTTCAAACGGTAATCGGCGAATTGTACTTGGCGAAAAACGAAGTTAAATCACTAGCCGACGGTGAAGTCAAAAACAACCTCCAAGAGAGCATTCACGTGATAGAAGAGCAAGCGGTTTACATGGATAAGATTGTTTCTGACCTGCAAGCGTTCGTGCAACCAGTTAAAATCGACAAAAAACCATTCAGCCTAAAAGAACTCGTAGCCAATGTTTTGGCATCGGTCGCCACTCCAAATAACATTAAAGTGCAAACCCAAATCGGAGAGGATTTCCCACTGATAAAAGCTGACCTCAATCTTTTAAAGCGCGTTTTAATCAACTTGGTGACTAATTCAGTGCAGGCTATGCCCGACGGAGGCAAACTAACCCTGGCTGGACAGGTTAATCCTGAAGGACAAGTCTCCGTTACCGTAAAGGATACGGGCGTTGGGATACCGGACGCAATTAAAAAACAAATTTTCACTCCCCTCTTCACTACTAAGCCGCGTGGGCAAGGCTTCGGGTTAGCAGTCTGCAAGCGGGTTATAGAAGCGCACGGTGGCGCCATCAGCTTCGAAAGCACCGCGGGCAAGGGCGCTAAATTCTCAATCCAGTTTCCAGCCAGTTAAGGCTCAACTTTTTCCTTCTGTTTTGTGGTTTCCTTCAATCTCTGCCTGAGGCTGTAAACGAAGGCGATGAACCAGAAAGCAACGGTTGCCCACCCCAACGCAAAACCAACCACGTTTCCGAGAAGGTAATAGGCTATTTCGAAGCCAACGATGGAAACAAACGTTAAAAACGAACCAACAATGCTGTAGCCGCGGAGCACTTTTCTGTTTTTAATAACTGCCCTTAGCATTAAGAGTAAAGCGACGAAATTTATGATACTTGCTAAATCTAAAGCTAAATTTGCTATGTAAGCATCCATTTTACCTGTTTCCCAAAGCCAAAACGGTTTGCCGCAACTTAAGACTATCGCAGACACCAAGCTCTAAGACGTAAATTGCCTTAAATCCCCTCGTGACCATGTCAACCAATCCGCGAAGGAAAGGGGTGAACAAACAAAATTGATTTCGCGAGATTGTGACGGCTGCGAACAACAGAAGCCATGCATCAAACGCTACCGCAAAGTGTCTGAGGGCGAAAAAGTCTATTGTCCAGATGGAACAGCGCACCTTGTAGACAAAGCAAGCCAAGTATAACCGAAAAACAAGAATAGTCTACGTATTCTTGCCAAAAATTTTCAGTTTTCGTCGCTTTAGGAGGCAATACTGGTGTGTTTTGGAAGAAAATTAAATAACCATAAATGCTGGTTATTATAAAAGTATACGAGGAGATTCAGTTGAAGTCAATTCGAATATCACTTATCGTCACCCTTATTGTTGCCGCTTTTCTATGTATGGGATTTGTTGCTGCGCTTAACCAAGATGAAGCCTCCGTGCACAATTCCTTCTTTCCATCAACAATAACGCCGGGGCAATCAGTCACTGCAACTATATTTTTCACCAGCAACACAACTGATACTCTTCAGATAACTCGTATAGGTTTCCACTTTGACTGGATGAACCCAGTCGATTATGTGGGCGCCGACTTAACCAGCTCTCCTGTCACCATAGCAGGCAGCAGCACACAAAGCATTGGTCAACTGAACATTCCAATTCCAGCCAACGTAACACTTGGCGTACACACATATACCATTGTAATTGATGGAACACAGGGTGCGGCATCCACTGACTTCTCATGGACCTCACCTTCACTGTCTGTTGCAGCTATTGGCAGCAACAGTCAAACCGCCGGTCCGACCGTAACTTCCGCACCAACCAAAGGTGGAGGACAGTCAAGCGGACAGCCAGACTTGCAGCTCTACGGAGCAATGGCAGCGGTCGTTGTCATCGTTGTTCTGCTCGTGATTGTGCTTTTATTGCGGAGACGAAAGCCAAAACCTGAGCAGCCAGTGCCAAGTAAAACTGAGCCTCAACAGGAAACTCCCCCGCCCGAACAGAAGCC
>PLNS01000029.1 GCA_003141855.1 Candidatus Bathyarchaeota archaeon
TGCCTAAATGCGTAGATTTCGGAAAGAAAATAGCGACTCAACTTAAAACGTGATGCGTTTCTTTAGGAAAAGCTTTGGAAGCTGTCGGCAAATTCTTCTTCGAAATATCTGGTGCTCTTCTTTGACTACACCCCCTATATTTATCCCTCAAATCTTGATGAGCCAGAAATGTTCAGGTGCTGAGCGTTCATTGGAAAAAACAATCTATCGGCGACGCCTGTGAAGAAACATTTGTATTCGCTTATCACTTGCTAGGGTGCGGGTTTGTTGCTTCAAAATTTCCTTGAAAGGTTACTCTACCTCTCTTTGGGACCATCCGTTAACACCAAAAAAGAAAGAGAAGGTTACGCTTGAGTTGCCGTCACGGTCACACTTAAACTATAGCTAAACGTTGAACCGTCCCAAGCATGGTTACTGCCAATTACACCAAATAGATTCACGACTTCCGATTGACCTACACCGATAGCGCCTAGTGCTCTTTCGTTACCGTTTGGGTTCCTAAATCCCCAAGTGTCTTGCATGTCGCTCCAGAAATTGTAGGTTATTCCAGAGGGAAAATTAGTATTTGGAAAATCTACTGCCACATTCATAGGTAAGTTTCCAGTGTTGGTAATGTTTAATTCAAGAAAAGGGGAATACCCCATTGGTGGGGCTCCATTACCAGTTTGATAAAACATTGAGTCTGGGGCTGATGAAAAAGTTGAGGGTACTGCGGTTCCGTTCTGAAACGATAAGGAAAATGCCACATTAGAGGTTGGGGTTGGGCTTTGAGTGGCTGTTGGAATAGGCGTGGCTGTTGGACTAGAGCCAGGATAGTGCCCAGTACCGTTCATTGTGAAGTTTTGTTGCTGGGTTAAAGCTGCAATTGCTATAGGAACAGCTAGGGACAAGATTAGTACGATAGCCACGGCTGCATATCTTTTATACATTCATATCACCTCACCCAAAATAGACCGGAAAATTTCTTTTCTATTAATACTTCCTACTAATTGATGAGTAAGATTATTTTTAAAGAAATGTGGTTGTGAGTTAACTATTACAAGTTACAGAATTCCCCTTGGAGACCGACATTCAAATGCAAAAAAGCCATGATGTGGTTTTTATTCTGGGCTGGCATCAATGTAGGTATTGAGAGGTACATTGGGTTTGAATGGGAAACCGCTCGTCAGCATAATCAGCGCTGGCATGTCCAAATTCGGCAAGCGCGAAGGCTTACTTGCAAGAGAAATCTTCTCCGAAGCCGCGTACGAAGCGTTCACTCGCTGCCCCAAACTTAACCCGAAAGGCGACATCAAAGCCATGTTCATCGGGCACATGGGGGAAGCCTACGAGCATCAAGGGCACACTGGTAGCGCCATGGCGGATTGGGCAGGACTCACAGGTATTCCAGCTACGCGAACTGAGGCAGCGTGTGCTTCTTCGGGCGCGGCGTTGCGGTCGGGAATTTATGCTGTTTTGTCTGGGTTGGCGGACGTCGTTGTGGTTGGAGGCGTGGAGAAGATGACTCATCGAACCACAGCGGAGGTTACCGAGTATCTGGCTATGGCGTCGGATTACCCGTTTGAGCAGTGGCACGGCATCACTTTTCCAGGGTTGTTTGCGTTGATGGCGACTGCGCACATGCACGCTTACGGCACCACAGAGCAGCAGATTGCTTTGGCAGCGGTCAAAAACCACTACCATGGAAGCCTAAACCCGAAAGCTCACATGCAAAAAGAAATCACCCTCGAAACCGTCATGGCTTCGCGTTACGTTGCTTGGCCCCTCAAACTCTACGACTGCTCCCTCATAACCGACGGCGCAAGCTGCATAATACTAACCAAACCCGAACTCGCCAGCAAATACACCGACCAGCCAGTGCACATCGTTGGCAGCGGGCAAGCCAGCGACACCATCGGCTTGTATGAGCGCAAAAGTTTCACCTCGCTAAACGCTACAACGTTAGCGGCGAAAACAGCCTACGAAATGGCGCAAGTCACCCCGCAACAAGTAGACTTAGCTGAAGTGCACGATTGCTTCACCTTCGCTGAACTCATGGCATACGAAGACCTTGGCTTCTGCAAGCTAGGCGAAGGCGGAAAACTAATCGAAAGCGGCGAAACACGGCTCGGCGGACGGATTCCAGTTAACACAAGTGGCGGCTTAAAAGCCAAAGGCCATCCAGTCGGCGCAACGGGAACGGCGCAGGCTTATGAAATGTATCTGCAACTGACAGGTCAAGCGGGCAAACGTCAAGTAAAAGACGCAAAAGTCGGCTTAACACACAACGTTGGCGGTTCAGGCGCTACATCCGTAGTTCACATTTACAGGAGCGCACAATAATGAGCACACAAGAACCGTTCACGATTGAGCAGTTTTACAAGTTTTTGGGTCAGCAGAAGTTGATGGCTGGAAAATGCCTAAAATGCGGAAAAATCCATCTGCCACCCCGACCCTTATGCGACAACTGCTATTCCCAAGACTTCCAATGGGTCAACATCTCGGGAAAAGGCAAACTGCTCACCTACACAGTCATTAATATCGCGCCTGCGCAGTTCCAAAGCCTGACACCTTACGCCGTGGGCATCGTTGAGCTGGAGAACGGCTTGAAAATTCCCGGAATGATACAGGGCATAACGCAAGAGCAATTAAAGATAGGCATGGAATTAACGTTGGACTTCGGCGCATGCAACACTCTTCAACAATGGCCGCAATGGCCCCGATACTGCTTCAAGCCCTAACAATTAAATGAAAATAGCGCAGGGTTACCTTTGCCTGAAAGAAAAAAAATAGGTGAGTTTTTCCCGCTCAACGATTGGAAAATAAAACCTCAATTTTTAGGAAGAGAGGGAAATATGCTCCAACCATTTAGCAGGTATTCCTCACCTACCCAGTTAGTGCTTGCTTGCTTAATATAAATTTATATATTTTAAATCAGCTAAACTGTTTTTTAATCTTTATGAGTCTCGGAGAAAAGCTTTATTGGCAATTGGATAATTAGGTTTTACTAGAAGCTGAATAAACAGTGAACGAAAAACCAAAGGTTTGTCTGGTTTCCTGCAGCGTTCTGAGAGAGGAACTTGAACAGTTAGTCAAACAGGGCAGCCTTGATGCCGAGTTAGTTTTTGTGAGCAAATTTTTCCACATCGACTATGCGGCGCTAGAGAACAATCTGCGCAAAGTTCTAGAA
Organism: Candidatus Bathyarchaeota archaeon; assembly: GCA_003141855.1. Classification (GTDB taxonomy): domain Archaea; phylum Thermoproteota; class Bathyarchaeia; order Bathyarchaeales; family Bathycorpusculaceae; genus Bathycorpusculum. Next base: position 3,170 of record PLNS01000029.1, read on the forward strand.
CAAACCCTAAAAAGATTCAAAGGCAAAGTGGTGCTAGTTTACGGCGACCTGTGCCTTGGTCAAGATAACGAAATGAAAAAGCTATCCCAAGAATACGGCGTAGTGAAGGTTGATGCGGTCAACTGCATCGACTGCCAACTGGGCGGCAAAGGCAAATTCTTCGAGGCTGACCCTGAACACAACCTGATGTTTATGGATCCAGGCATGATAGGGTTCTTCAAGCATGCTAAGGAACAAATGCGCAGGGAAGGCGTTGACGATGCGACTTTTGCTAATATGTTCAGCGGTATTAAAGGCGCCGTGATCTTAGATACCTGCGGCGACGCAGAAAAATGCAAAGAAGAGATGGAAAAGTCAGGCATGGGTCTAAAAGTTCTTGAAGTAAGAAAAATAGGCTTAGAGAACGTTAAGCAGGTAATTTTGGATGCAATAGAACAAGCATGTAGAATCAACTGACTCTTTTAGCCTCCAAAAATTAACTAACTGATTGTCTAAGCTCCTGCGGAACAACCGTAAGTATTAAAGAACCTTCCATACAATAGTGCTAAATTGTATCTCGTGTGGATGTGCCTTTAATGACTCAAACTGTTCCCTCCTCGCCCATGAAGCGTGTTGAAGATTGGAAATCAAGGTTAATTGACCTTTCAAGAAAAAACAACCTGCTCTATTTCCATAAGGGTAAACGCGGAAACCTTCCCATAACCCAACCTGACCAACAAAAAATATTCGATTCACTCGTGTTGAAAAAGAATCGCTTAGAATTTTTTGCTCCACAAGAAGAAGCAAAACCAGAGACCCCTGAGAAACCAAAAGCCAAGGGCAAAGGTAAAGCCAAAGCTGCACCCAAAACGGCAAAAGCCGAAGTTAAAGCCACTGTAACTGAAGAACCGAAACGTCCCTCAGCAAACCAACTGGTCAGCGGCAGCTTAAGTCGCATGGACCTTGAACGAAACCTCAAAAACTTGGAGAAGCGTTCGCTTCTCGATTACATGGAACGGGGTGTTCGCATTCTGCACGCGGCTTTCGGGACGCTGAACTGGGTGGATTTGGAAACAAAAGAAAAAGTCCAATCACCCCTAATCCTCGTGCCCTTAGAGTTAACACGAGATACCTTCCGTCAACCCTACAACATCGCGGTGCCTCCCGTTGAAGATGAAGCCGTCCTAAACCCCGCCTTACAGGCCAAACTGAAAAACGACTACAAAATCGAACTGCCCCCGTTGCCTGAAGAGTGGGAAGAACAAAAATTAGCAGACTACTTCAAATTAGTCAACCAAGCAGTTGCCCAAATGGGTTGGAAAACCGAGCCATCCGTTGACTTGGGGCTTTTTTCTTTCCAGAAGTTGGTTATTTACAAGGATTTGGAATCCAACGCTGCCATAGTTATCCAGCACCCCATAATCAAGGCAATCGCAGGCATCAAAGAAGAAAACCTCATTTTAAACGGCTTGCCCGACGAGAAAGACGTTGACAAAATTGAGGCGCCAGCAAAAACCTACCAAGTCCTCGACGCAGACAGCAGCCAACGAGTCTCCATCGAATATGCCCTGCGCGGACAAAGCTTCGTCATGAAAGGTCCACCAGGCACAGGGAAAAGCCAGACAATCGCAAACATAATCGCGGAGTGCATCGCCAACGGTAAAAGCGTGCTCTTCGTAAGCGACAAAATGGCCGCCCTCGAAGTTGTCTACAAACGGTTAAGCGAGGTTGGTTTGGCGCATTTCTGCCTTGAACTTCACAGCAGCAAAGCCAACAAGCAACAAGTCGTGGCGGAACTCAAACGCAGCCTCGACGAAAACCTCATCCCCCGCAAACTGCCGTCCGCTCACGAGTTCGAGAGGATGGCGGAGTACCGTGAAGCATTAAACGGCTACGTTGCTGCGTTGCATGAGAAGCGTCCGTACCTGCAGAGAAGCGTCTACGAAGTTCTAAGCATAATCTCCAGCTTGGAGAGGGTTCCCTTTGTTTCGGTGGGCTTAACGGAGCTGGGAACGTTGACTCCGCAGAAAATGCGCGAACTCGAAGAACTCGTTTCGCAATTAAGCAAGGTTTGGCAGGTGGTAGAGGAACCAGATTTTCCATGGTTGGGTTATCGCGCGGACAAATACAACCTTGAAATCCGCTCTGAACTCTTAACAACGCTTGAAAGCATAAACGAAACATTACGCGGGTTGCAGCTGGAAACCGAAGACTTCTCCGCGTGGCTCGGCGTTTTTCCGCCTGAAACCTTTGCGCGCATACAATGGCTCCTTGAAGTCAGCAAGCTCCTCTTTGAGAGTCCCAAGCCTGAAGCGTACTGGTTAACTAACCCGGGCATTGACAAGCTCCTAAGCGAAGCCCAAACATACCTTGACACCAGCATTTGGATAAAGAACACCCGCGCCAACCTCATGGAACGCTACCATCCATCCCTGTTCACTCTGGTCCTTAACAGGTCAGTCGAAATGCAGCAGGCAGTTTCAGCGTTGGGCAAGATGCTTCCAGCAGTCAACATGGAAGAGGGCGAATTATTAGCGAAACGAGAAAAACTCTTAGCTTTCATTAGGAGCACGCAGTTAGCTTCCCGTAAGTGGCGTGAAACCTCTCAAGCGCTCGCCCCGCTCCTCGGATTAGACGCCGCTGACTTGACTGTTACGCAGCTAAAGCAGTTGTCGCGCATGGCACTGCTTTGCTTTGCTGATGACAAGCCAGAAGCTCAATGGTTTGACGCCAAATATTTCGAGCAAGTCCAAGAAACAGTGTCCAAAGCAAAACAGCTCTACCAAGAACACAACTTGATAAAAAGCAGGCTAGAAGAAACCTACAGCGACGGCATCTACGAATTAGACCTCGACGAACTCATAGCAAACTACACTGGACCATACCAGAGCTCCATGAAAATATTCAACGCCAGCTACCACAACGACCAAAAACAAATCGCCAAGCTAACCAACGACGGCAAAGTCCCCAAAAACGTATTAAACGACCTAATCGACGCGCGCAAAGTCAAAAAGCTGCATGCAAAAATTGAGGCTTCCGCTGAAACCGTCCGCACCTTGCTCGGGCATTTCTACCGTAAAACCCGAACAGACTTCCAAGGTGCAGAAAAAGCCATCGAGCTAACAGATGAAATTAGAAAGCTGTCGTGGGCGACGCAAATCCCTGGGACTCTGCTCAAGATAATTACTAATTCTTCGAGCCCATCGCCCATGATTAAGAATTTGGGTTTGGAACTGCAGGAATCAGTCGTTAAATGGGAACAACAAAGCAAAGATGTGGAATCGCTCATACCTCCAAGCATGCCAAAGTCAGACCAAGCCATTACCCAAACGTCTCTGCTGCTGCTTGAGGAATGGGCAAACGATACAGAAAAACAACTAACCCCGCTATGCGCACTCACAAACCAGACACTGATAACCTCCAAGCAAGAACCCCAAACCTACAAACAACTCATAGAAGACCTCAAAAACGCTGAAGACATACGAAAGAAAGAAGCCCAAATCATAGGCGAAAAAACCCAACTCCAAGCCAAATTCGGCAGCCGCTTCCAAGAACTAGAAACCAACTGGCAAGACATCCTAACTGTGCTTGAATGGACCAAAAAAGTTCAAGCGGCATTCGTCGACATTCCAGTGCCACAAGCTTTCGCAGACATCGCCGCTCAAGGACCAACCGCGGCGCCATCAAACACGGAACTAACTCAACAAAACGAGGCTTCACTGAAGGTTTTGGCAGATTTTGAAAAGCGCTTTGAAACCGAGATGAAGTACCAAAACCAACCGCTGAAAGATTTAGAAATCAAAGTTATAAGCGAACGCATCCAAGCGCTCAGAGACCGCGTTGATGATGTGCAGGTTTGGATTGACTTTAAAGACACCAAAAACCGCTTTACGCTGCGAGGTTTAGACCAGTTCTTCAACCGCTTAGCCGAACAGCATATTTCAGCAGCCGACTTGGGCGACGTTTTCCGAAAGAGCGTTTACCAGGAATGGATAAACAACCTCTACAACGAAGACCAGAAATTGGGCAGGTTCCGCAGAGAGAATCACGAGCAGTTAATCGCTGACTTCAGAAAACTCGACCAAGACCTAATTCGCCTCACCTCCAGTATGGTTATTGAATCGGCGAACAGCAGAAAACCCCAAGACATCCTCATACAAGCAGCCGACTCCGAAGCCAACATCCTCCTCAAAGAAGCAGCAAAAAAGAGGCGCCTAATGCCCATTCGCACCCTAATGCAAAAGATACCCAACCTGCTAGTAAAACTCAAGCCTTGCCTGCTGATGAGCCCCATCTCGGTCAGCCAGTTCCTTCCCCCCGAAAACAAATTTGACCTAGTCCTCTTCGACGAGGCATCACAACTTGTTCCCGAAGACGCCATAGGCGCAATCTACCGTGGAAAAACCATAGTGGTTGCAGGCGATAACAAGCAGCTGCCGCCCACCTCGTTCTTCCAGAAAAACCTAATCGACAACGCAGACTGGGACGAATTGAGCGACGACGACATTGAAGTATTCGACAGCATCCTCGACGAGTGCTTAGGCATCGGGTTGCCAGTAAAAACGTTGAGGTGGCACTACCGCAGCAAACACGAAGAGTTGATAGCGTTCTCAAACCACCGCTTCTACGACGACACCATGATCACGTTCCCAGCTGCGAAAAACCAAACCGACAGTTTAGGCGTAAAACTAGTCCACGTAACAGACGGCATCTACGACCGCGGAGGCAAAAGAGACAACCTCAAAGAAGCCGAAAAAGTCGCTGACTTAGTATTTGAGCACTTCAAAAACTACCCAAAGAAAACCCTTGGCGTTGTAACTTTCAGCATTGCACAAATGAACGCAGTTGAAGAAGCCATAGACAGCCGACTCAAAGAACAACCAGACTTCGAACCCTTCTTCAAAGAAGACCGTTTAGAAGGCTTCTTCGTGAAAAACTTAGAGAACGTGCAGGGAGACGAGCGAGACGTCATATTCTTCAGCGTCGGCTACGGCTACGACCAGCAGGGACAAATGACCATGAACTTTGGCCCCTTAAACAAGCCAGGCGGCGAACGGCGTTTAAACGTCGCAGTCACACGCGCAAGAGAAAAAGTCGTTTTGATAACTTCTATTCGAGGTTCTGACATTGACAAAGACACACAAGCCTTAGGAGTACAAACATTGCGCACCTATCTTGATTACGCCGAGCATGGACCTGAAACCCTCTCAAACAAGGCTAAGGAAGGCACGTTTGATTCAGCCTTAGACGAAGACGTAGCAGCCGAAATCAAGAAGATGGGTTACGAGGTTGTTCCAGAAGTAGGCTGCAGCGGCTACAGAATCGACATCGGAGTTGTTGACCCAGTTAATGCTGGCTGCTTCCTGCTTGGCGTAGAATGCGACGGAGCCACATACAAATCAAGCAGCAGCGCACGAGACCGCGACAGACTCCGCGAACAGGTCCTGCGGCAACTGGGCTGGCGCATCCACCGCATCTGGTCACCAGCATGGGTTGCAAGACGCGACTCCGAAATCCGACGGCTAAAAGAAGTACTCGAACAAGCCCAGAAGGCACAACTTGAAAAAGACGCCCAAAAACCCATCATCGACATAAAAGAAAACTCGGCGCCAAAAACAGACGTGCAAAAAAACACTTTCGCGGGCATCGAAAAAATCGGCGTACCCTACAAAGTTTACCCCCTGAAAGCAACCTACAATCCCTACATCAAAGTTGCCACAGCCAAAACCACATACGACTCCAAACAGAAAAACGAATTCCACTTCCCAGAAAACAGAGAAAACCAAACCAAACTCCTCGCCGAACTGATACAAAACGAAGGCCCTGTCCACTTTGACTACGCCGTTGAACGGTTGGCTGCTGCATGGGGAATAAAGCAGGCGACGCCAAAAATCTCTCATGCCGTAAAAGAAGCACTCAACAACCTGATTAGGGAACAAAAAGTTGTCATCAAGGGCAGTTTCCTCTGGCCAACTGGACTAAAAGAAACGCCAATCCGCGTTCCAATGCAGGGCGTTCCAGAATCCAAACGTAAACCCGACTACATCGCGCCTGAAGAAGTCGAATCAGCCATGACAACAGTCGCCCAGTACGCTCTAGGCATAAGCGACGATTCGTTGATTGCTGAAACCGCCAAAGTATTCGGCATAAACCATTCGGGCGAAGAAGCCAAAGAAGTGTTCTCTGAAGTGCTCAAGCGGTTGGTTAGAGAAAGAAAACTCGTCTGCAAAGACGACGGCGTCGTTACAGCCGCTTAATCTTCTTTTATTTTCTTTATTAGAACTGGCAAGTCAGTTAGCGATGTTATGATGTAGTTTGCCCCGTTGACCATCAACTGCTCCGTTGTGGACAAGCCCGTTGGCAACCCCACAGCGACGGCTTTTAGTTCCTTAGCGCTCTGCATATCAACAACACTGTCCCCAACTATCAGCGTGGCTTTGGGACGAACGCCCAGCGTTTTAAGCGCTACTTCAAACTGTTCAGTATGCGGCTTAACATACGTCACCTTGTCCCGTGGAACAACCACTTTGAAGAAACCGTCAATTTTGAAGCGCTGCAGAATATAGTTGGCTGCTTTCTCGCTGCTGATGGTGCACAAACCCATTTTCACGTTCATTTTCTGCAAGTCTTTGAGTGTTTCAACCGCTCCAGTAAGCAGGCTGGTGGTTGATGCGGCTTCCATCTCGTATTTCTCAGCAATCGTTAAGGCTTGAGTGCGGACTTCCTCGAAAGCTTTAGCTGATTTGGAACTGTTTTTCACGAAAATCTCAGCTTTCTTGAGCATTTCAAAGATGCTCTCGTTAACATCAAGAATAGATGCTGGAACACCTATGCTCATTAGGTAGCCTCTGACTTCAGAACGTAAAGCTTTATAGTCTAAGTTGAAGTGGGCGAGGGTTCCGTCTAAATCAAATATTACTGCTTCTATAGCCAAAACTGTAAGCTCCGTTTTCCTCTGGTAGGTTTGGGGTTAACACTTCTCTAACAGAAATATACCTTGCGGTATAGCCACTTGGAAGGGAGATTCTTCGTTTACTTTTTTTTATTTCCTTCAAAATGCTAGGCAATCTTGACTGCGGCCAAACAGCACTCACTTTTTAGCTAAGCCAAAAAAGTTTATTTCTTCGAAGCCATCCATTGATAATTAAAATGGAAATCCCAAATCGGGCTTTCTTGTCCTTGAAAAAATAAAAAGAATGGGGATAAAAATTGAGCGAACGCATTGAGGTGAATCCTAAAATTCTAGGCGGAAAACCCGTAATTAAAGGCACAAGAATTCCAATCTACTTAATCCTAGAGTTGTTGTCAGCAGGTTATGATTTAAACGCATAATCAAAGCGTACCCTTCGTTAACAGAGGCAGACATTAAAGCCGCGCTTACTCGTGCTTCTTCGGTTTTCCAGGACGAAGGGAACGCACGGTTGCGCCTGCGCGCCACATTTCGCTGTTGCCCATTTCTTTGAGCTCGTCAGCGAGTTTCTGGCGGT